>CAWFJL010000011.1:0-346307 GCA_963816165.1 uncultured beta proteobacterium | reverse complement strand
GCATCCGGCGCCCAAAAAAGAGGTGCGAATGAGATGTCCGCCGAATCCAGCCCCGAGATCATTGCTAGTCCGACGGAAACTGGGGGACAATCGGCGCAGCCCTCGCCGACCCCGCTATCCTTCCCTCCATGACTCGCGAGCTCCGTTTCCGATTCGACGCTGCGTGAGCACGGTCGCCAAAGCCGTTTTCCTGAGCTACGCGTCGCAGGACGCGGAGGCAGCCCGACGCATCTGCGACGCGCTGCGCGCGGTGGACGTCGAGGTGTGGTTCGACCAGAGCGAGCTGCGCGGGGGCGACGCGTGGGATGCGTCGATCCGCAGGCAGATCAAGGAATGCGCGCTGTTCGTGCCGATCATCTCGGCGAACACGCAGGCCCGCGAGGAAGGCTACTTTCGGCTGGAATGGAAACTCGCGGTCGATCGCACGCACGTCATGGCCGACGACAAGGCGTTCCTGCTGCCGGTCGTGATCGACGCCACCGCTGATGACCGCGCGCGTGCCGGAGAAATTCCGCGAGGTGCAATGGACGCGCCTGCCCGCGGGCGAGGCGTCGGCGGCCTTCGCCGAGCAGGTGCAGCGGCTGCTGTCGGGTGGCGCTGTGCCACCGCGCATTGCGCTGCGGCAGCGCCAGCGACTGCTGACTCCAGCCACGGACCGCCGTCGATCGCGGTGCTGCCGTTCGTGAACCGCAGCCACGACGAGGACGACGAGTACTTCTCCGACGGCCTCGCCGACGAGCTGCTCAACGTGCTCGCCAAGATCCGCGGGCTGCGAGTGGCGGCGCGCTCGTCGGCCTTCACGTTCAAGGGCAAGGGCGACCACGTCGCCGAGGTGGGCCGGGCGCTGAACGTCGCCACCGTGCTCGAAGGCAGCGTGCGCAAGGCCGGCAACCGGGTGCGGATCTCGGTGCAGCTGGTGAAGGTGGCGGACGGCTATCACCTGTGGTCGGAGACCTACGACCGGACGCTGGAGGACATCTTCGCGGTGCAGGACGACATCGCGCAGTCGGTGGTGAAGGAGCTGCGCACGACGCTGCTGGGCGAGGCGGCGGACGCGAAGGCGAGCGGCGAGGTGACGGCGGAGGTGGCGGCGGCGGTGAAGGGCCGCGCACGACCCGGAGGCGCACCGGCTCTACCTGCAGGCTCGGTACTTCATCGATCGCGTCAACCGCGAGGACATGGCGAAGGGGATCGAGTACCTGAAGCAGGCGCTGGAGCTGGATCCGGAGTTCGCGCTCGCCTGGGCGGAGCTGGGCGGCGCGTACGCGAGCGAAGCGGATACGGGCTGGACCCCGGTGGCCGAGGGGTATCGGCGGGCGCGGGAGGCGGTGGCGCGCGCGCTCGCGCTGGAGCCGGATCTGGCGGAGGGGCACGCGGTGATGGGGTGGATCCAGATGGTCCTACGACTGGGACTGGCGCGGTGCGGAGGCGTCCTACCGCCGGGCCCTGGAGCTGGCGCCGAGGCAATGCCCGGGCGTCTCGTCGGGCCGGCGCGCTGGCCACGAGCCTGGGTCGTCTCGACGAGGCGATCGCGTTTGTCGCCGTGCGGTGGAGCAGGACCCGCTGAGCGCCTATCGCCTACGACAACCTCGGGGTGTACCTCGAGCGCGAGCGGTCGCTTCGTCGAGGCGGAGGAGGCGTTTCGGAAGGCGCTCGAGCTCGCCCCGCAGACACGCGCACGCACGGCACCCTCGCGTTGACCTTGCTCGCGCAGGGCCGCGGCGACGAGGCGCTGGCGGAGGCGGTGCGGGAGCCGGAGGAGTGGGTGCGTCTCTTGGCGTTGGCGATCATCCATCACGCCGCCGGCCGCCGGGCCGAATCGGACGCGGCGCTGCGGGAGCTGATCGCGAAGTACGCGAGAAGATGGCGCCTACCAGATCGCGGAGGTGTATGCCGCGCGCGGCGAGACAGATCTCGCCTTCGAGTGGCTCGAGCGGGCGTACGACCAGCGCGATCCGGGACTCGCCGAGATGAAGCGAACCCACATCTCCGCTCGCTGCACGCCGATCCGCGGTGGGAAGCATTCCTGCGCAAGATGGGGCTGGCGGACTGAGGCGAAACCAAGTTGCCGCCTGCGCAGGTTGGGCCATCGCGGTCGAATCGAAATGCCGGTCCGATCAGCGGGTCGCCCAATGAAATGGGCCAGCGCCTTCCGGCGGCCAGCCCACAGATTTCTCTGCTGCGATACGTCGTCGAACGAATCCTATTTCTTGACGTCGACCTTGACGAGGTTGGCCTCGTCCCTGCCGTTCTTGTTGTCCTGCGTGACCACCATGAGCCCAAGCGCCGGCGTCAGCGCCAATTCGGTCGTGTTCGCCGAGAACGGGACGGCGGCGGTCGCGTTCAGGCGCCAACGGCAACGAACTGCCCATCGGTGATGGCGCTACCGAACGCGTTGTACTTCGCCCACTTCGCGAACGAATCCGACGCCATGGTCTTGACGAGGTCGTATCCAGTCACCGTATAGCTGAACCGCGGGGTCGCGGGCGTGATCCCGATATCCGCTGCGAGGACGGGCAACAGGATCGTGCTGCTGTCGTACGGCGCGTAGGCGGAGAAATCGATGAACTGCGGAGTGTCGTAGCGTCGAAGACCACCGCGACCATCTGTCCGTTGAAGAAGCCCGTCGTAAGCAGCCCAGGTCGATCGCCACGACGTAGTAGTCGGGGACGCCGTCACCGTTGAGGTCGATGGCGACGTCGAATTCCCGCGTCGACGGCGACGACCATGCCTCTTCGGTGTTGATGGCGAAGACGATGAGCTGGTCTGTCGGGCCAATCGGGAACGACTGCACCCCTGCACTGGCGAGATTGATGATCGGGTTCTTCTTGCCGCTGCCTTTACCCTTGCCCTCGAGGCCCCAGCTGTAGAAGTCCGCGGTTGCCGGGATGGCACTGCCCTTGTTGCTGAGGTTGATCACCCCGTTCGGATTGTTGGCCTTGACCGGCTTGTCGAGCTTCGGCTTCCACGTTGGTCGACACCCGCGGCACGAGGTAGTACGGCACGCGCAGGCGATGCCGCCGTTGTCGGAGGCCGACGCCGGCGTGAACGTGACCATGAGGCCCGCGACGTCGCGGAACGCGTCCGAATTGCCCGCCGTGGCGGCCGGGATTGAGCGTCACGCGTCACGTCGGCGTGGCATTGTGCGCGCCTGACCTTGACCTGCGTCTTGTCGAGCGCATACGGTGTGCGGCGAGCCCTGCGGCTTGACTGACGCGACGTTGAACGTCGCACCGGCGTTGCCGTCGTTGCGCAGCGTGATCGTCTGGTCCTTCGTGAAGTTCGTCCTGAACTCCTCGAGGCCGAAGCTCATGCTCGTCAGCCTTGTCGTCCGCGAACGCGGTCACCTGCGTGTGCGCCGCCGAGGCCGCGTTGACGAAGCCCGAACCGCGCAGCGTGCGCGTAGCGTAGTCGGCGATAGTGCCAGGATCGCCGCTGTTGATGATCGCCGCCTTGACGTTGGCCGGCTTCCACTTCGGATGCGCCTGCTGCACGAGCGCGGCGACGCCGGCGACATGCGGCGAGGCCATCGACGTACCGAGAAGCGAATCGCCTGCGGTTGCCGCTGCCGACCGAGCGTCGAGACGATCGGGCTACCCGGCGCCGTGATGTCGGGCTTCAGTACGCTGTCGCCGTTGCGCGGTCCGCCGGAGCTGAACGACGCGATCCCGGTCGTGCAGCGCGAGTCCGGTCGTGAACGAGATCGGCATGCCGTCGCGCAGGACGAGCGTCGAACCATCCGACGTCGCTGCGTCGGTGGTAAGCCCTTCGACGCCGAAGAACGGAATGGTCACGTCGTACGGATCGCCCGTGTCGGGATTCTGAAATGATCGGCCCTTCGAACGGCGGCAGCGCATCGGCGCGTTGTTGATCATGACGACCGCCACGGCGCCGGCCTGCTGGCCGAAGATGGCCTTGGCGACGCGAGCGCAAACGCCACGCTGCACGACGGCGATCTTGCCGGCGACGTCGCTCGCCTAGAACGTCGGCAACGCTGCAGCCGAGGCTGACCGCGTCCGGGTTGACGGTCCTCGCGCACGACCTTCACGGTGCCGTTGAACGGGCTGGCGTACAGTCGCGCCGTTGGCGTTGATCGCCGCGATCGTCCTCGCGGCAGTCGCCGGCGGCAGCGGCAGGCAGCGCGATAGTTCGCTGACGGCGACAGCGGCCGATCGTTTCGGTCGCGGCGACCGAGATGGCGCGGGTGCTCGAAGCCGGCGAGCCGGTGATGTAGCGGAGGTCGCCGGCATTGCCGGCGGAGGCGACGACGACGACGCCGGCCTTCGACCGCGTTGTCGCTCGCGAGGGCATCGGCGCTGTCGGCCGTGCCGAAGTCGGAGCCGAGCGACATGTTGACGACGTCCATGTCGTTGTCGACCGCCCAGTCGAGCGCCTCGACGACGACATCGGTCGAGCCCGCGCAGCCGAAGACGCGCACCGCGTAGAGATCGGCCTTCGGCGCGACGCCGGGGCCGATGCGGAAGCTGATTGGCTGTACGTGGTCGTGATCGTAGGGGCCGGTGTAGGTCGTGCCGTTCGGACGTGACGCCGAAGCCCGCCGCCGTGCCGGCGACGTGCGAGCCGTGCGCCGTTGCAGTCGAGCGGATTCGGATCCGGGTGCGGGATCGGCTGGTAGGACGAGCGACTTCGGGTCGGCGTCGTAGTCGTCGCCGACCAGATCGATGCCGCCCTTGACCTTGGGCGCGGCGGGGCCGAACAGCGCGGGATCGGCCGGCAGCGTGCTGGCCGCGAACGCGGCATCGAACGCCGCCGACGGTGCCCGGGCCGCCGAAGTTGGCGTGCGTGTAGTCGATGCCCGGTGTCGATGATCGCGACCTTGATGCCTTCGCCGCGGAAACGCGGTACGCCGGCCCATACGCGCAGGCGCCTGGACGCGCGGCACGCCGACGACATTGTCGCGCTCGTAGGTGTTGACGCCCTTGACGTCGACGACGCCGGGAATCTGGCGCAGCGCGCCGATCTTGTTGGCGCGGGATCTGCACCTTGATGCCGTTGACCGCGCTCTGGAACGTGCCGACGATCTTGCCGCCCGCGGCGAGAATCTGGGAGGTGACGGCAACTCTGCTCGTTCCTGCGCTGGCCCTTGACGCCGTCCTTCTCACCGCGCGACAGCCTGCGGCCTGCGGCCTCCTGCACCGTGGCGACCGGATCGCCGCCGAGCAGCACCACCACCGTTACCGGCGTCGTATCGAGACCTGGCGGTAACTTGCTGACACTCGAGAGAACGGACTGCGTCGACCCTCGTGACCGGTCCGGCTGCCGAAACATGAACAGCGACAACCAATGCTGCGATTGCCGATGTCCCGACCAGTGCGACACGCCATGCGCGAATAGCCATGACTGCCTCCCCAGGAGAACACTTTTTGCTTCGTAGCGAAACAAGGTTCGCTTCGAGGTCCCTTCGAAGCGCCTGCTGTAGACCGGTATCTGGCGCCGGAATGCCGCACTGTACGCCGGTAGCGACGGGTGTCAAATGTGCCGGAATGTGACTTGCTTGCTCAACGTCGGGGCGAGGAGGCGCTCGTCTAGCCGCTGTTCGAACCGCAGTCGGTGTTTCGACTGTTCGCGTCGGCGATCACTTCGCAGAAATTGATCGCGGAGCCCGAATGAGCCTTTGCGCATATGGTCGCCGTTGTGAATGCCGCCCGCGGATGACTTACCCCCGCCGCGATAGGCGCGAGGAAAATCAGAAAAAAGGGCAGCGAACCGCGAAGCGATGCCGCGAGGCAGGCGCGCTCGCGCGGCATGGCGGAACTCCGCAGGCGGCGCGCGCATGAAAAAGGGGCAGCGAATCGCTCGCTGCCCCTTCCCTGCTGCAACTGCGAAGTCCTACGGCAACAGCGTGATCTCCACGCGCCGCGCTTCCGCGTTGTCGCCGGAGCCTTGCGTCAGCTCGGGCTTGGCCAGCTCGACCTTGTCCTCGGCCACGCCGGCTGCCTTGAGCTGATCGCGCACGGCGATCGCGCGCTGCTTGGCGAGTTCCTGGTTCGCGGCCAGGTCGCCGGTGGCGTCGTGATACCCGGAGACCTTCACCTTCTTGCCGCTGGCCTTGGCCTTGTCGGCCAGCGGAGCGAGCTTGGCGGCGGCATCCGCGGGCAGGTCGGCCTTGCCGGTGACGAAGTAGAGCTTCACGACGTCGACGCACGATCACCGGCGCTGCAGCAGGCGCCGGCGCGGCGGCGACCATCGCCGGCGGCGTGGCCGTCGAGATCGACATCTTCGCCGGCGCCTTCTGGCCCATGATGCCCCACGTGGCGAGCAGCGGCACGATCATCAGCGCGACGATGTTGATGATCTTGATCAGCGGATTCACCGCGGGACCCGCCGTGTCCTTGTACGGGTCGCCCACCGTGTCGCCGGTCACCGCCGCCTTGTGCGCGTCGGAACCCTTGCCGCCGTGGTGGCCGTCCTCGATGTACTTCTTGGCGTTGTCCCACGCGCCGCCACCCGTCGTCATCGAGATCGCGACGAACAGGCCGGTGACGATCGTGCCCATCAGCAGGCCACCCAGCGCCTGCGGTCCGAGCACCAGGCCCACGACCACCGGAACGAGCACGGGAAGCAGCGACGGCACGATCATTTCGCGGATCGCGGCCTTGGTCAGCATGTCGACCGCCACGCCGTATTCCGGCTTGGCCGTGCCTTCCATGATGCCCTTGATCTCCTTGAACTGACGGCGCACTTCGACCACCACGGCGCCCGCCGCGCGGCCGACGGCTTCCATCGCCATCGCGCCGAACAGGTAGGGAATGAGGCCGCCGATGAAGAGGCCGACGATCACCATCGGATTCGCCAGGTCGAACGACTGGCTGATGCCGGCCGTGTCGAGCGCGTGCGTGTAGTCCGCGAACAGCACCAGCGCCGCAAGGCCCGCCGAGCCGATCGCGTAACCCTTGGTCACGGCCTTGGTCGTGTTGCCGACGGCGTCGAGCGGATCGGTGACTGCGCGCACGGAATCCGGAAGCTTTGCCATCTCCGCGATGCCGCCGGCGTTGTCGGTGATCGGACCGTAGGCGTCGAGCGCGACGATGATGCCCGTCATCGACAGCATGGCCGTCGCGGCGATCGCGATGCCGTACAGGCCCGCCAGCGCGTAGGACGCGAGGATGGCCGCGCACACCGCGAGCACCGGCCATGCCGTGGCGCGCATCGACACGCCGAGGCCGGCGATGATGTTGGTGGCGTGCCCGGTCGTCGACGCCTGCGCGACGTGCTTCACCGGGCCGAAGTCCGTGCCGGTGTAGTACTCGGTGATGATCACCAGCGCCGCGGTCAGCGCCAGGCCGATCAGCGATGCGCCGAACAGACCCAGCGTCGACAGCGCCGGATCGGCCGCGGAAATGCCGCCCATCATGCGGTCGGTGATGAACCAGAACCCGATCGCCGAAAGTCCTCCGGCGACGGCCAGCCCTTTGTACAGCGCGTTCATGATCTTGCCGCCGGGCACCGCCTTGACGAAATAGCAGCCGACGACCGAAGCCAGGATCGAGAATCCGCCGAGCACCAGCGGATAGGTGACGGCCGTTTCGGCCATCGTCGGCAGCAGCAGCGCGCCCAGCAGCATCGTCGCGATGATCGTGACAGCGTAGGTTTCGAACAGGTCGGCCGCCATGCCGGCGCAGTCGCCGACGTTGTCGCCCACGTTGTCGGCGATCACCGCCGGGTTGCGCGGGTCGTCCTCGGGAATGCCCGCCTCGACCTTGCCGACGAGATCGGCGCCGACGTCGGCGCCTTTGGTGAAGATGCCGCCGCCCAGCCGCGCGAAGATCGAGATCAGCGAACCGCCGAACGCGAGGCCCACCAGCGGCTGGATCGTGTGATGAAGTCCCTGCCCCATCAGGTTGGGCGCCCAGTGCGCGGAGCCCGTGAGGAACCAGTAGAAGCCCGCCACGCCCAGCAGTGCCAGGCCGACGACCAGCATGCCCGTGATGGCGCCGCCGCGGAACGCGACCGCGAGCGCCGGCGCGAGGCCGCTGCGCGCGGCTTCCGCCGTGCGCACGTTGGCGCGCACCGACACGTTCATGCCGATGTAGCCGGTAAGGCCGGACAGGATCGCGCCCAGCGCGAAGCCGCTCGCCGTGCGCGCCCCAAGCGCCCACCAGATGATGACGAACAGGACGACGCCCACGATGCCGATCGTCGTGTACTGGCGGTTGAGGTATGCCTTGGCGCCGGCCTGGATAGCGGCGGATATTTCCTGCATGCGTGGATTGCCCGCGGGCTTGGCGAGGATCCAGTTGATCCAGACGCCGCCGAAGACGATCGCCACCACCGCGCAAACGAGCGCGAAGATGAGGCCTGTGGTCATGGCTTGGTACTCCCTAAAGAAATGTGAAGTGCAGTGGAACGCCGCGGCCCTTAGTTGGGCCTGCATTTATTCAGTTACGCATTCCGCAATTCGCGCCCCGAAGTTCAGGAAGCCGCGAACCGATCCCCTCGCAAAAATCGCCCGGCCCATGATCCGAAACTCGTTCGAAAGGAGCCGGCCGTCGAAAACACGCTATTTTGCCATTTTGCGGTCGAGGAAGTCGAGTCGATCCTGTCCCCAGAACAGTTCGCCGGCGACGACATAGGTCGGCGCGCCGAACACGCCCAGGGCGATCGCCTCCTGGGTGAGCGCGGCATATTTCTCCGCGATTTCCGGGGCTTGCGCGCGCTTGTCCAAGTCGGCCGGCAGTCCGCACTCGGCGGCGATTGCCCGCATCGTGGCGGCGTCGGCGATATCGCGATCCTGCTCCCAGATTGCGCGGCCCACGGCGCCGGCCAGGTCGAGGCCGCGCGTCCCGCCCAATTCGTTGGCGGCGAGGATCCAGTGCGCGGCGAGATCGCCGTTCACCGGAAAGAATTTTGGCTGGATGCGCATCGGCTTGTTGAGATGCTGCGACCAGCGCGAAAGCTCCACCAGCCGATAGGCCTGGCGTTGCGGCGCGCGTTTCGACAACGGCAAGCCGCCGGACACTGGAAACACGTCGCCCAGGTTGATCGGCTTCACCGCCACCGTTGCCCCATGCTTCTTCGCAATCGCGGCGAAGCGGTCGTGCCCGAGATAGGCGTACGGAGAGATGGTGGCGAAGTAGTAGTCGATGATTGCGGTCATGGCATGTCCTGCGCGCGGGGTCAGACTGCGAAGTCCGTCTTGAGCTTCTTCGGCACCGCGGCGTTCTTCAAGCGTGTGAACTGCGGCAGGCCATCCTTGAACGGCGGCGGGTCCTCGCCGCGCATCAGCGGGCCCAGATAAGCGCGAGCCTTGGGCGTGATGCCGAGGCCGTCCCCGGTGATGTACTGGCGCGGCAGCTTCTTCTCGACATTGGCCACATCGGTCAGCGGAGCGACCGCGATCTTCCAGCGGTACGGCTTGTCCGACGTGCGCTGGATCGCCGGCATCACCGCGTTGCGCCCGGCCAGCGCCAATTCCACGGCCGCCTTGCCCACTGCATACGATTGCAGCACATCCATTTTCGCGGCGACGTGGCGCGCGGAACGCTGCAGGTAGTCGGCGACGGCCCAGTGATACTTGTAATGGAGGCGATCGCGGACGATGCCCGCGATCAACGGACCCACGCCTCCCAGTTGCGCGTGACCGAATGCATCCTTCGTTCCCGGCTTCCGCCATCAGCTTGCCATCGGCATTGCGCAGGCCCTCCGACACGCCGATGCAGCAATAGCCGAAGCGCTTCACCTTCGCCTCGACGGCCGCCATCACTGCCGCTTCGTCGAACGGAACCTCCGGAAACAGCAGCACCAGTGGAATCGGCGTGTCCTTGCTGTCCGCCATGCCCACCGCCGCGGTGATCCACCCGGCATTGCGTCCCATCACCTCCAGCACGAACACCTTGGTCGACGTCTTCGCCATCGACGCCACATCGAACGCGGCCTCGCGCATCGATGTCGCGACATATTTCGCCACGGAACCGAATCCCGGGCAGTTGTCGGTGACCGGAAGATCGTTGTCGACGGTCTTGGGCACGTGCACGGCGGTCAGCGGATAGCCCAGTTTCGCCGCGATCTGCGACACCTTGAGGCACGTATCGGCCGAATCGTTGCCGCCGTTGTAGAAGAAGTAGCCGATATCGTGCGCGCGGAAGACGTCGATCAGGCGCTCGTATTGCGCACGGTTCTCGTCGATGCCCTTCAGCTTGTAGCGGCAGGATCCGAACGCGCCGCCGGGCGTGTAGCGCAGCGCCGCGATGGCCTTGGCGGACTCGCGGCTGGTGTCGATCAGGTCCTCGGTGAGCGCGCCGATGATTCCGTTGCGCCCGGCATACACGCGGCCGATGCGGTCGCGGTGCTTGCGCGCGGTCTCGATCACTCCTGCCGCGCTGACGTTGATGACGGCGGTCACGCCGCCGGATTGCGCGTAGAACGCGTTGCGCCTGGTCATGGACCGCTCAGGTCTTGAGCGCCGCAAGCGCGGCGTCGCGGATGGCCTCGACGGTGCCCATCCCGTCCACCTTGCGGTACCTGGGCGCGCGCGCGTCGCCCGCGGCTGCCCATTTCGCGTAATAGGCGACGAGCGGCTCCGTCTGCGCGTGGTACACGGCGAGGCGATTCAGCACCGTCGCCTCCTTGTCGTCGTCGCGCTGGATCAGGTCCTCGCCGGTGACGTCGTCCTTGCCGGCCACCTTCGGCGGATTGAATTTGACGTGATACGTGCGTCCGGACGCCACGTGCACGCGACGCCCGCTCATGCGCTCGACGATGGCGCTGTCGGGCACGTCGATCTCGAGCACGAAGTCGATGGCCACATTGGCGTCGCGCATCGCATCGGCCTGCGGAATCGTGCGTGGAAAGCCGTCGAACAGATAGCCGTTCGCGCAGTCCGCCGCGGTCAGGCGGTCCTTGACCAGTCCGATGATGATGTCGTCGGAAACGAGGCTGCCGCTGTCCATCACCTTTTTCGCCGCAAGTCCGAGCGGCGTCCCGGCCTTGACGGCGCCGCGCAGCATGTCCCCGGTGGAAATCTGCGGAATGCCGTAGGCTTCCTTGATGAACGTGGCCTGGGTGCCCTTGCCGGCGCCCGGCGGGCCCAACAGAATGAGTCGCATGGTCTTCGCTGGAAAAGGTGGGCGGGTTGCGCGCGCGTGAGTCCCAAGTGTTGCGGGCTCCGCGGTGTTCTGTCCTGCATCGTTGGCGGTTCGCGTCCGATTCTCGCCGTTATCCGCGGGACGGTCAACGCGGGGAAGCTTGATCCTGCGCAAAGATCGCGCGCGCGCGCGCCAGGTCCTCGGGCGTATCGATGCCCGGCGCCGGCGTGCCGTGCGTGACCTGAACGGCGATCCGGTAGCCATGCCATAGCGCGCGCAATTGCTCGAGCGCCTCGAAGGCTTCGATCGGCGCCGCCGCGAGCCCCGGAAATGCCCGCAGGAACGAGACGCGATACGCATAGAGTCCGTAATGCCGGTACAGCGGCAGCCCCGGCGGAAGTGCTTGCGTGGATTCGCGAAAGGCGTCGCGCGCCCAGGGAATCGTCGCGCGGCTGAAATACAGCGCGTAGCCGGCGGCGTCGAGCACCACCTTGACGACATTGGGATTGAACGCTTCGGCGACATCGTCGATCGGATGACAGGCGGTGGCGATCGCCGCATCCGGCCGCGCGGCCAGCAATGCCGCCATGCCCCGGATCAGCGCAGGGTCCAGCAGCGGCTCGTCGCCCTGCACGTTGACGACGATGGCGTCGTCCGCCAGCCCGAGCTGTTGCGCGGTCTCGGCCAGGCGATCGGTGCCGGTCGGCGTGATCGGCGCGCGTCATGCACGCATCGATGCCGTGCGCGACCACCGCATCGTGAACGCGCATGTCGTCGGTGGCCACGACCACGCGCGCGGCGCCGCTCGCACGCGCGCGTTCCGCGACGCGCACGACCATCGGCTTGCCGGCGATATCCGCCAGCGGCTTGCCCGGCAGGCGCGTCGATGCGTAGCGCGCGGGGATGAGGACGGTGAACGGGGTGGTGAGCGCCACGCGCGCCGCCGCTACGCTGTTCGCGCGGTGCTATTCATATTCGGCGGGAGTGAGCTTGCGCGCCTCTTCCTCGATCATGACCGGGATGCCGTCGCGCACCGGATAGGCGAGTCGCGCCGACTTCGAGATGAGTTCCTGCTTGTCGCGATCGAACGTCAGCGGGCCCTTGGTCACCGGGCAGACGAGCAACTCAAGCAGCTTTGAATCCATGGACCTTCTCCATTGCGAAAGCGACCAGCGCCGGATCGATGATTGCGCGCAGCGGCAGGTACCAGCAGCGCTCGTCGGCGAATGCCGAGCATTTTACCGCGTCCTTCTGCGTCATCAGTATGGCGCGTGCGCCGGGAAACGCGATATCGGCGCGCGGTGAAGGCGTGATGATCGGGAAACGCATGGCAGGTCGCCGCAATCCCAAGTGCTGCGATCATGTCGAAGAACCGCTGCGGATTGCCGATGCCGGAAACGGCGTGGACTTCCATCCCCTTCCACTGCGCGGGATCCGCGGCGAGACCCGCCTGCTTCAGGTTGCGCCACGGCAGCGGCTCGTGCGTCATCACGGTTTCGCGGCCGTTCGATCGGCACTGGCCGTCTTCCCGTCGCGCGCCACCAGGCGCACCACTGCGTCGACGCTGCGCAGGCGCGAGACCGGCTCCCGCAACGGCCCGGCCGGCAGCATGAGGCCATTGCCGAATTCGCGGGACGCATCGACCACCGCGATCTCCATCGCGCGCGCCAGCGCGTAGTGCTGCAGGCCATCGTCGGCGACGATCACGTCGCACGCCGGATGGCTGCGAAGCAGTCCGCGCGCGGCCTCCACGCGGTCGTGTCCGATCCACACGGGAAGCCCCGCCTCGGCGTACAGCGGCGGCTCGTCGCCCACCACGCTGGGATCGTCGCCCCGAACGACGGCGCGCGGCGCGACGTTGCTGCCGCCATAACCGCGGCTGACGATCCCCGGCTGTGCGTCCGCGCAGCGCCAACTGCTCGGCCAGCGCGCGCGTCAACGGCGTCTTGCCGACGCCGCCGACGTTGATGTTGCCGACGACGATCACCGGGACCGGCAGCCGGTGCGGAGCGCAGGATGCCGGCGCGGAAGAGCGTGCGCCGCACGGCGACCAGCATTCGATAGAGAATCGACAGCGGCCACAGCGCCGCGGCCAGCGCCGTGACGCGCGGTGCATACCAGGTGGCGACGAGACGCTGGGCGAAAGTCACGGCCGCGTCAATTCGCGCCAACTCGCGCTACTTCGCGGGCGTCTGCGTCGCGAACGTGATGTGGACGAGACCTACCTGGCGCGCGGCCTCCATCACGTGGATGACCGACTGGTGCGTGGCATTGGCGTCGGCGTTGATGATGACCACCGGATCCTTGGTGTCTCCCGCGGCCTTCCGCAACATCTCGCCGAGCGCGCCGACGGTGCGTGAACGTGAACACGTTCTTGTCGATCACGTAGCGGCCCTGCGCGTCGATGCCGACATTGACCTCCTTGCGGACGCTGCTTCGCCGCGTCGGCGTCGGCTTCCGGCAGCGTGATCTGCAGTTCCGCGACGCGCTGGTACGTCGTGGTCACCATCAGGAAGATCAGGATGACGAGCAGGACGTCGATCAGCGGTATGAAGTTGATCTCGGGGTCGTCCCGGTCCCGCAGTCCGCGCAGGTTCATGGCGACGAGCCCCGTCACTTGCGTTCGCCGTGCGCGAAATCGACCAGCTTGATGGCCTGCTGTTCCATCTCGACCACCAGCCCGTCCACCTTGGAGCGGAAATAGCGATAGAAGATCATCGAAGGAATGGCGACGATCAGCCCCATCGCGGTGTTGTAGAGCGCGATCGAGATGCCCTGCGCGAGCTGGATCGGGTTTGACGCCGCGGCGCCCTGCGACCCGAAGATCTCGATCATGCCGACGACGGTGCCGAAGAGTCCCATCAGCGGCGCCATCGCGGCGATCGTGCCGAGCGTGGTCAGGAAACGCTCGAGGTCGTGCGTGACCACCCTGCCGACTTCCTCGATGGCCTCCTTCATCACCGGCCGCGGCGCCTTCACGTTGGCCAGACCCGCGGCCAGGATGCGTCCGAGCGGACCCTGCGCCGCTGTCCGCGTCAGCAGCTCGGGCGTCGCCCCGGTTTGCCGGAAGTCGACCAGGACCTTGTCCACCATGCCCGCCGGCGCCACGATGGACTGCCGCAGCGACCACAGCCGTTCGAATATCAATGCGAGCGCCACGACGGACGCGGCGATCAACGGCCATATCGGCCAACCCGCTGCTTGTATCAGGGACCACACGAGATGAGACTCCTTCGCTTAAGAACGCTTGAAATGTAGCTTGCCGGTCCAGATTCGGCAAGGCGAGGCGAATCAGGCGGTGTCATTTGCGCGCCCGCCGGCTTCCGCGAGCGTTGCCGCCACGGCCGCGCCGGCGAGCACGATCAACCAGGTCAGGAAGATCCAGAACATCAGCGCCGGAACCGCTGCCAGCGCGCCATAGAGCATCTCGTAACTCTGGAAGCTCGTCAGGTACCACGTGAAGACGCGCTTGGTGACTTCGAACGCGATGCCGGCGAGCACGCCACCGGCCATGGCGTAGCGCCAGAAGCACGTGGCGCGCCGGCGCAATGCGGTAAAGCAGCGTCAGTCCGACGATCGACCAGCGCCGTCGGCAACACTTCCCGTAGCACGGCGGTCAGCGCCCGCTGCATCGGCACCGTCGCGACGACCTCCGCGAGCGTCCAGCCGATCAGCGAAATGGTTGCGCCGAGTATCACCGGGCCGACGGTGATGCCGAAGAGATAGACGAGGATGCGCCGCGCGATCGGGCGCTTCTTGCGCACTCCCCATATCTCGTTGATCTCCGACTCGATCGTGTCGATCGCCAGCGCCGCCGTGACAGCGACGAATACGATCGATCGGCCGACCACGTTCGCGGCGTCCGCGGCCAGCACCACGACATATTCATGGACGATGGCCGATGCGGACTCCGGCAGCAGGTGGCGCAGCAGGAACCTTTCGAGCACCTGGAGGAAATCCTGGAAGATCGGGAACTGCGCCACAAACGCGAACGCGACCGTGGCAAGCGGCACCAGGCCCAGCAACGTGACGAACGACAGGCTGCCGGCGGCGCGGAACCAGCCGACGCTGTTCAGGCGGGTGACGGTGCGGCGGAAGAAACGGACGGGACCCAAGGAGGCTGGCGCTAGGTAAGACCGCAGGCGGAGTGTTGTGCGATTATCGCAGACGTAAGGCGGCGGCACTCTCCGGCGACTCATTTGCACGTGACATGCGCCGCCGCGAACGCCGTCCACCGCGCCCAGCCCGCAAGGAAGCCCGCCGATGAACATGCCGACCCAACCGTCCCCTGCCGACGCCGCGCCGCGCGAAGTCGCGCTGCTGGGCGGAGGCTGCTTCTGGTGTCTCGACGCGGTGTTCCGCGAATTGCACGGCGTGACCGCCGTCGAGTCAGGGTATGCAGGCGGCAAGAACGCCAATCCGAGCTACGAGGACGTCTGCACCGGACGCACCGGCCACGCCGAGGTTGTGCGGGTGACTTTCGACCCTGCCGTCCTGTCGCTGCGCGACCTGCTGACGGTCTTCTTCACGATCCACGATCCGACCACGCTGAACCGGCAGGGCAACGACGTCGGAACGCAGTACCGGTCGGTGATCTTCTGCCAGTCGGCGCAGCAGCGCGAGACTGCGCAGGCGGTGATCGCCTCGCTGTCCGCGGAAAAGCTGTGGGCGCGGCCGATCGTGACCGAGGTCGTGCCGGAAGGCGCCCCCGACTCGGCGTTCTATCCGGCGGAGACCTACCACCAGGACTACTTCGAGCAGAACGCCGGCCAGCCCTATTGCATGGTGGTGGTCGCGCCCAAGGTCGCGAAGTTCCGCAAGGCTTTCGCCGACCGCCTGAAGGGCCGCGTTCGCGCCTGATGCACGCTACGCGCGGCTCATATCGCGCGCTTGGTAAGCCAGCCGCCGGTGGCAAGACACGCGCCCACCGACCAGAACACCGGCGTCAATCCCACCGTGGCGCCCAGCGCGCCGAACACCAGCGGCACTGCGCACGCCATCGACTGGACGAGCGACATCCGCACGCCGGCTGCCTCGCCCGTGCGCCCCGGCGGCGCGTGGATGTGCAGCAGCGACATCACCATCGGCTGGCTCATTCCCAGCCCCAGTCCCAGCGTGAACGACATCGCCATCAGCGCGCCGGCCGTGTGCACGAACGGAAACAGCATGTACACGGCGCCGGCGATGAAGAGCGCCAGCGTCAGGACCTGGTGCGGCGTCGCGCGGCGCACGATCCAGCGCATGGAAAAGCGCACGACAAACGTTGCGGCGGCGAACGACGCCAGCACCAGTCCGATCTGCGACGCGGAAAGCCCGATCCCCGCGCCATAGACCGGGATCACGATGGTGTGCAGGTCCCAGCCCATCGACAGCAGCACGTTGACCGCGAAGACCCTGCGCAGTTTCCGATGGGTCACCAGCTCGAGCACGCTCCCGGCCGCGCCGCTCGACCGCTGCCGGATGCGGACCGGGCAAGGCCACCTTGCCTGCCGCCGAGCACGGCAATCGGCAAGAGCGGGATGGCAGCCAGGATGGCAAACGACGCGGTGAAGCCGGCGTGGTCGATCGTGAACCCGGCGATCAGCGGCCCGAGGAGCCCGGAGATCGAATAGCCGACGGCCAGCAGGCTGAAATTGTGGACGCGGAGCGACGCGTCGCCGAGTTCGCCGGTGGCGTTCTGCGCCGCGACCTGGAACGTCATGAACGCCACGCCCACCAACGCCGCGCTCGCGAACAACGCGAGCAAGTCCGGGAACGAGGACCGGTATCAGCGCGCCGGCAGCGAGGCCGAGCGAGCCGGCCAGCATGGGCTTGCGCACGCCGATGCGATCGGAAATCCGCCCGGCCGCGACCGCGCACAGCATCGGCAGGAACGCGTAGAGCGCGACCAGAGCGCCGACCACCGCGCTGGAATGGCCCTGCTTGATGGCTTCCAGCGTCACCGTGACGCGGTTGCCGGTGAGGACGGCGTGGTTGGCGATTCCAAGCGCGATCAGCGCCGTCAGCGTCGGATTGCGGAATCGCGGCGGAGTCAAGGCGCGAGCCGCGCGATGCGCCAGGTCGCGTCGCCTGTCGGGCCCCCGCGTTGGTAGATCAGCCGGTCATGCAGCCGGGACACGCGTCCCTGCCAGAATTCGAACGCCTCGGGGACCAGTCGATAGCCTCCCCAATGCGGCGGACGCGGCACGGCCTCGCCCGGATAGCGGGTCTCAGCGTCCGCGAAACGCTGCTCCAGCTCCGCGCGATTGCGCAGCAACTCGCTTTGCGGCGAGGCCCACGCACCGATGCGCGACAGGCGCGGGCGAGTCACCCAGTACGCATCCGCGGTAACGGCGTCGACCTTCTCCACCGCGCCCTCGACGCGGACCTGGCGCTCGAGTTCGGGCCAGAAGAACAGCAGCGCCGCGCGGGAACCCGACGCCAGCTCCCGCGCCTTGCGGCTTGCATAGTTCGTGTAGAAGGTGAGCCCGCGCCCGTCCGCCGCCTTCAGGAGCACGATCCGTGCTGAGGGGGCGCCGTTGGCATCGACCGTCGCCAGCGTCATCGCGTTGGGTTCGGGGACCTGCGCGGCCACGGCCTCGTCGAACCAGCGCGCGAACTGGCGAAAGGGATCCCGGTCGACGTCGCGCTCGTCGAGCGCCGCGCGCTTGTATTCGACGCGCAGGTCGGCGGGATTCGAGACGGAGGCGGTCATGAAGTCAGGAAATGAGAGAAGCGCGGAAGGGAACGCCGTGGCACCACACATGTAACGACACGCGCAGGCGCCATGGTCCCTGCGCGCCCAATTCGTCCCCGTGTCGGGTATTTTACTCCCGGGCCACCTAGCGCGGCGCGGCGGCGAACAGTCCCGCGGCATTGTTGAACGCGATCCTCCGCGCGATGTCCGCCGGCAGCAGCGCGAGCCAGCCGCGATACCAGTCCATGATCTCGCCGTACTGGGCCCAGCGCGAGTTCACCCAGGTGTCGGAGCCGATGACGAATCGCTCCGGATAGCGCGCGAACAGGCTCTGCCACGCCGGCGTCAGCTTGCCGTCCTCGGTGATGTCGTAGCGGAAGGAAAGCTCGCCGACGAGCGTCGGGTGCCGCGCCATGTGCGCGGCAATCACCTCGGGCCGCGTGGAGAACCCGGAATGCGCCCAGATGACCTTGACCTTCGGGTCATGCGCATACAGCGCTTCCAGAGCCGCCTCGTCGCAGTGGGCGTGCAGCCACAGGTCGCGCGCCACGGCCAGCGCCACGATCTTCCTCACCTGCGCGGTGCTTGCGTCGGCAGCACCGAACACGTGGAATTCGCCTATGCCGCGATAACCGATGCCGCGCGCGAGCTCGGTCTCGATCAGCGCATAGATCTCCGGATCGTTGAACCAGGTCTGCCGGTCCGCGTGATTACGGTATGGGCGGATGAACGGCACGACGCGAGGCGCCGCCGCCGGACCTTCGCGCGCGGCCGTCACCAACGCGCGCGTGCCGTCGTTCGGACGGCTGGTGGCGAGAATGGCGGTGACGCCGTTGCGGCGAAAGATCTGCAGCACCTCGGCCACCGGAAACGCGGCGACCGCCTCGTCGTTGTAATGCAGGTGGGCGTCGAAGAGTTCCTGCGGCGCCTGCGCCCGCGACGGCAGGCAGGTCGCCAGCGCGATCATCCACGCGGCAACCCGCAGGCAGCGGCACTCGAGCATGCGGAAAGTTTCCCACGGGGCGCGGCTTCGGGCAATCGCGGGTTGGCCTCGCCTGGCCCCACCTGGCCGCGGGTGGCCTCTTGGCCCCGGCCAACCTCGGCTGGCCTCGGTCCGCCTCAGTTGGCCTCAGTTAGCTTTACACTTCCCGGCACCCCGAAGAACGCCGCGGCTCCCCCGTGACTCTCGACAATCACCACACGCTGATTCTCGCCATCCTCGTCCTGTTTCTCGGGCGGTGGGTGAACAGTCGTATCCACTGGCTGCGCGAATACGGCATTCCCGAACCGGTGACCGGTGGCCTCATCGCCTCCACCGCGATCACGCTGCTGATCCTGGCGACCGGCACCGAGATCAAGTTCGATCTCGCCGCCCGCGACACGCTGCTGATCGTCTTCTTCACGACGGTCGGCCTGTCCGCCAACTTGCGACTGCTGGCCATGGGTGGCGTGATGCTGGTCGTGCTCACGCTGGTGGCAGTCGCAAACCTGGTCGTGCAGAACGGCGTCGCGGTCGGCCTGGCGACGCTGATGGGATACAAGCCCGCGGCGGGATTGCTGGCCGGCTCCGCCGCACTGTCGGGCGGGCATGGCACCGTGCTCGCGTGGGGACCGATCATCGGCGAGAAGTTCGGCGTCGCCGGCCGCGTCGGCGCTGGGCGCAGCCGCGGCGACGTTCGGGCTGGTCGCGGGCGGCCTGCTGGGCGGTCCGCTCGGGCACCGGCTGATCACGCGCCATCGCCTGTCCGCCAAGAACGCCGAGGAACTCACGGTCGGCGTCAGCTACGACCAGGAGACGAAGCCCAAGCTCGACGTGAACGGCGTCCTCACCACGCTGCTGGTCATCGCGATCGCGATTGCCGTTTCCGACGAACTCAACGACGTCCTGGAGAAATTCGGCCTCACGCTGCCCAAATTCGTCACCGCGCTGTTCTGCGGGATGGTCCTGTCGAACACGGTGCCGCGCCTGTTCCCGCGGCTGGGCTGGCCGACCGGGTCGCCGCCGCTGGCGCTCTTTGCCGACGTGGCGCTCGGCCTGTTCCTCGCCATGTCCTTGATGACGTTGAACCTTGCGGCGCTGGCGGCCGTCGCCCTTCCGCTGCTGGTCGTCCTCGCCGCCCAGACCCTGGTCGCCTGGCTGCTCATCATCGCGCGTCGTGTTCCGCCTGCTCGGCGGCAGCTACGACGCTGCGGTGACCTCGTCTGGATACTTCGGGCTGGCGATGGGCGCGACGCCGACGGCCATCGCCATCATGACCGCGACGACCAAGAAATACGGCGCATCGCCCCGCTCGTTCCTGGTGGTGCCCGCTGGTCGGTGCGTTCTTCGTCGATATCGCCAACGCCATCGTCCTCCAGACCTTCGTCAAGCTGCTCGGGGGCTAGACGTCCGTCCGCGCAGGGTCGTCCGAATCCGTTTGTGTTTACGCAACAGTGCAGCAGATTCCTCTATGCCAAGCGTTCCCTTCCTCTGAAAATGCGGTATAGTCGCCGCCGATGGAGTGGTATACCGTGACAGGACGGACCGCTTCACACCGAACGGCATCGTCCGCTCGCATCAATCGACAGGAAGGGAAGGAGACCCATGGCAACTGCCAAGAAAGCTGCGAAGAAACCCGCCGCGAAGAAGTCCGCTGCGAAAAAGCCCGCCGCGAAGAAGCCGGCCGCCAAGAAGCCCGCGGCCAAGAAGGCTGCTCCGAAGAAAGCTGCTCCGAAGAAGAAACCCGCCGCCAAGAAGCCCGCTGCAAAGCGCAAGCCCAACGCTGCGTTCATGAAGCCGCTGACGCCGTCGGCGATGCTCGCTATGGTCGTCGGCAGCCTCGCCGCTGCCGCGCACCGAAGTCACCAAGAAGATCTGGGACTACATCAAGAAGAACAAGCTTCAGGATGCCGTCAACCGGCGCCTGATCAACGCGGACGAAAAGCTCCGCGCCGTCTTCGGCGGCAAGGGCAAGGTGTCGATGTTCGAGATGACCAAGCTCGTCTCGAATCACCTGAAGTAAGATGAGGTAAGCGACACACTCATGCTCGGCGCGGAACATCGCGCCGCGACGGCCGGCCTCACGCGCACAGCGTAACGCCGGCCGTTTCATTTGCTGCCGCGTCCTGCCGGGGCGCATGGCGGATTTCCCGATACGCGGTAGAGTAATGCCTTGCGCACGCCCGCTCCGGTCGCCTTTGCGCCTGTTCCGGCGCCCGAACCCATGCCTCCGTCACCTCCGGCCCTCGCCCCCGACACGATGTTCGCCCAGTTCGCTCGCTATGCCGGCGCCGGTGTGATCGGAACCGCGGCGCACTACGCCGTGCTGGTGGCGCTGGTGCAGGTCGCGCAGGCCGGCGCCGTTGCCGCATCGACCGCCGGTGCGATCGTCGGCGCCGGCATCAATTACTTTCTCAACCACCGCTTCACGTTCGCGAGCGAACGGTCGCACCGGCGTGCACTGCCGCGTTTCGCGGCGATCGCCGTCGCCGGCATCGTACTGAACGCGCTGGTTCTCGCTGCCGTGCTGGCGCTGGCCGGCCCGCATTATCTCGTCGCGCAGGTCATAGCGACACTCGCCGTGCTGCTGGCGGGCTATCTTGCCAACCGGACATGGACGTTCTGAGCGCGCCTGAAGTCCACGTGTCCGTCCCTGCGGTGGCAGCGTCGTCGCTGTCCATCGTGGTCCCCGCCTACAACGAAGAAGCGGTGCTGGGGGAATTCCACCGCCGCCTCACCGCGGTGCTCGACACGCTGCCCATGAAGGCCGAGGTCGTCTACGTCAACGACGGCAGCAGCGACGCCACGCGCTCGTTGCTCGTGGCGCTTGCGCGAGACCGACGCGCGTGTCGCGGTCATCGATCTCTCGCGCAACTTCGGCAAGGAGATCGCGATGAGCGCCGGCCTGGACCACGCCCACGGCGACGCGGTCGTGGTCATCGACGCGGACCTGCAGGATCCTCCCGAGCTCATTCCCGACATGGTGAGCGCCTGGCGGGAAGGATTCGACGTGGTGTTGATGCGCAGGCGCAGTCGCGCGGCCGAAAGCTGGTTCAAGAAAGCAACCGCACGCGGCTTCTATCGCGCGATCGGCCGCATGGGCACCATCGACATCCCGGAGAATGTCGGCGATTTCCGGTTGCTGTCGCGCCGCGCCGTCGCCGCGCTGCGCCGCTTCCCCGAACGCAGCCGGTTCATGAAGGGGCTGTTCGCATGGATCGGCTTTCCCTGCCGCGAACTCGACTACGACCGGGACGGCCGCCATGCCGGCGAGACCAAGTGGAATTACTGGCGGCTGTGGAATTTCGCGCTCGAAGGCATCACGTCGTTCTCAGTCGTGCCGCTCAAGGCCGCGAGTTACGTCGGATTCGTCACGGCGCTGGTCGCCTTTGCCTATGGCGTGTACGTCATCGGCAAGACGCTGCTCTTCGGCGACCCGGTCCGCGGCTACCCGACGCTGATCGTGGTCGTGCTGTTCCTGGGCGGGCTGCAACTGATGGCGCTCGGCATCATCGGCGAATATCTGGCGCGCATGTTCATCGAGGTCAAGCAGCGACCGTTGTACCTGGTCCAGCAATGCCTGCCGCCGCGGCAGCCGCTGCCGATGCCGGAAGGCGGCGCGTCATCCCCCAGATGACCGCGGTGCAGTTCACGGCACGCGAGCGCTACTGGATTCTGCTCCTGCTGCTCGTCGTGGTAGCCGCGCGGCTCGCCACGCTCCCTGCCTATCCGCTGCTCGACCCGACGGAATCGCGCTACGCCGAAATCGCGCGCAAGATGCTGGAGACGGGGAACTGGCTGGTGCCGCAGGTCGACTATGGCGTTCCCTTCTGGGGCAAGCCGCCGCTGTCGATGTGGTTGTCGGCCGCGGCAATGTTCGTGCTCGGCGTCAACGAATTCGCCGCGCGGCTGCCATCGTTGCTGCTGCTGGCCGGCTGCGGTGCGCTGGTGTACCGGCTGGCGTTACAGCGCGCGGGCTCCGACGCGGCGCTATGGACGCTGACGGCGTTTGCGACCACCGGACTCGTCTTCATCAGCGCCGGCGCCGTCATGACCGATCCGGCGCTGGTGTTCGCGACGACGCTATCGATGGCGGGATTCTGGGAAGCCCTGCACGGCCGCGAATCCACGCGCCGCGCGTCGGGACTGGTGTTCTTCGTCGGGCTCGCCGTCGGTCTGCTGGCCAAGGGCCCCGTCGCGGTCGTGCTCACGCTGCTTCCGGTCGGCGCCTGGACGCTGTGGACGGCGTCGTGGCGCGCCGTATGGACGCGCCTTCCGTGGCTTACCGGAACGCTGCTGATGGTCGTGCTGGCCGTGCCGTGGTACTGGGCCGCCGAGCGAGCATCGCCGGGATTCCTCGACTATTTCCTGGTCGGCGAGCACTGGAAGCGTTTCGTGGAGCCGGGCTGGAAGGGCGATCTCTATGGCCAGGCGCACGCCCGGCCGCGCGGCACGATCTGGCTGTTCTGGATCGCGGCCGCCCTGCCCTGGTCGCCGCTGGCGATCGGATGGCTCGCGCGCGCGCTGGTGAAGCGCAGCGAAGGCGCCCGCCGTCTGGTGCGCGATCCCTGGTGCTCGTACCTGCTGCTGTGGACGCTGGCGCCCATGCTGTTCTTCACGGTTTCCGGCAACGTGCTGGCGACCTACGTGCTGCCCGGCATGCCGGCGTTCGCGCTATTGCTGTGCGAATTCTGGCGACCGGCAGCGGCCGATTCCCGCTCGCCGCGCTTCGCGGTGAAGCTGATGCTCGGCTGCGGGACGGGCCTGCTGCTGGTCTTTTTCGCGGTCCTGGTCACACAACGACACCGGTTCGACGTCGAACTCTCGCACCAGGCGCTGGTCCGAATGTACAAGGCGACGCGGGCAAGCGACGGCGACCGGCTGGTCTACGTCGGCCAGCGTCCGATTTCCGCGGAGTTCTACGCCGGCGGCAAGGCCGTGAAGGTCGAAGGCCCGGATGCGCTGGCGACGTTACCGGGCCAGTCCCAATCTCGACTTCTTCGCCGTGCGCGACGGCGACTTGCGCCTGTGGTCCGACGCGCAGCGCGCCGGGCTGGTCGAAATCGGCGCGTACGGCTCGTACCGGCTGCTGCGCGAAACGCCGCACTGAGCCCGCGGCGCACTTGAGGAGACGAGCAATGGGCGCATTGAGAATGACCTTCGCAGTCGCCGCGATCGGCGCTGGCCTCGTTGGCAGCCGCGCAGTCGGCGAGCCAGCGCATTCGCGGCGACGTCGTCGCGCTCGACGGCAACATGCTGCAGGTCAAGACGCGCGCCGGCGAGGCGCTGACCGTGAAGCTCGCCGACAACTACGCCGTGAGCGCGATCGCCCGAAGGAACCTGGCGGCCGTGGTTCCCGGCACGTTCATCGGCACGGCGACGATGCCCAACCCCGACGGCACGCTCAGGGCCCTCGAGGTGCTGGTCTTCCCGGAGTCCGCGCGCGGCAGCGGCGAGGGCCATTACCCATGGGATCTCGAACCGGGGAGCATGATGACCAATGCCACCGTCTCCGATGTCGTCGCGATCGATGCCGCACGCAGGATGACGCTCAAGTACAAGGATGGTCAGCAGGTGGTCGTGGTGCCTCCGGACGTGCCCGTCGTGACGTTCGAGCCCGGCGATCGCGCCATGCTCGTCCCAGGCGCGCACGTCATGTTCGGCGCCACCCGCCAGCCGGACGGAACGCTGACCGCGACGCGCATCAACGTCGGCAAGGACGGGCTGGTTCCACCGATGTAGGCCTGCGCCCTGGTCCGTCGCGCGAAAGTTGAGCGTCGCCGCCGATTTCTGCGGCGACGCTCCAACGAGCCACTCTACGCCACAGGAGTCACTTCTTCTTTGGCCAGTCGTCCTCGTCCTCGAGGATGCGAATGACGCGCGTGCGCTTGCCGCCCGCATACTTCTCCATTTGCACGAGCACCGGAAACCGTTGCGCCAACGCGGCGCGCGCGTCTTCTTCCTTGTCGAACGTCAGGAGCTTTCCGGCGGCGTCGAACACGTCGCTCCAGATGCCCTTGTCGTCTTCGACCTCGATCTTGAACTTCATGCGGCGCGGCCCGTGACAGGCGATCAGCCTGGAGTGCGCGACTGCAGCGCCTGGATGCGTTCTTCCATCGGCGGGTGCGTCGAGAATAGCGCCATGATGCCGGCCCGGTCCGTGATGCCGAACCCGGCCATCGTCTTGGGCAGCGTGCCCGGCTCGACGCCGCCCAGGCGCTTCAGCGCGTTGACCATCGGCGTCGGCGAACCCAGGTATTGAGCGGAACCCGCGTCCGCGCGGAATTCGCGCCGCCGCGAGAACCACGCCACGATGATCGACGCCAGCACGCCGAACACGATCTGGCACACCATGACGGTGATGAAATAGCCAGGTCCGGTACCGCGCTCGGTGCGGAACACCGTGCGGTCGACGATCGATCCGACGATGCGCGACAGGAACACGACGAACGTGTTCACGACGCCCTGGATAAGCGTCAACGTCACCATGTCGCCGTTCGCGACGTGCGCGACCTCATGGCCGAGCACCGCCTCGACCTCTTCCCGGTTCATCGACTGCAGGAGACCGGTGGAAACCGCGACCAGCGCGGAATTCCTGAAAGCGCCTGTCGCGAATGCGTTGGCGGCGCCCTCGTAGATCGCCACTTCCGGCATGCCGATGCCGGCCTTCGTGGCCAGCCGGCGCACCGTTTCCACCAGCCACGCCTCGGCCTCGTTCGAAGGCTGCGTGATGACTTGCGCGCCCGTGGACGCCTTGGCCATTGTCTTCGACAGCAGCAGCGAAATGATCGCTCCGCCGAATCCGATGACTGCGGAAAACGCGAGCAGGCCGCCGAAGCTCACCCCGGATTGAGCCGCGTACTGGTCCAGTCCGAACAGGCGGAGCACGATTCCCAGCACCACCATGACCGCGATGTTGGTGATCAGAAACAATGCGATTCGCTTCATGACGAATTCCTGACTGGATTGGGCGGCGACATCTTAGCGCGGATGCGCCGGAAGGAAAATTGAAGAATGATGAAGGTGGACCAGGGCCGAGTGCGAAAAGCGTCAAGCGGGCTTGGTCCAGGAGTCCCGCAGCGTGACGGCGCGATTGAAGACCGGCTTGCCCGGCGCGTGATCGATCATGTCGGCGACGAAATAGCCGTGCCGCTCGAACTGCACGCGCTCCTCCGGCGCTGCCGCCGCCAGCGCCGGCTCGACGAACGCGGTGATCACGCGCTTGCTGTCGGGATTGAGGTCGTCGCGATAGTCGCGCTCCGCGACCTCGACTGCATCGTCGTCGTCGCCGGCGACCACGACGTGATGCGAGGGCAGCGGAGCCTCTGGCGCAGCGACGTCCGCGCGGACGCCCCACGGGTTCTTCGCGCCGGGAAATGGCACGTGGAAAAGCCGGTCGTAGAGCCTCACTTCCGCGGGCACGGCGTGCGCGGCGGACAGCCAGTGAATGTTGCCCTTGACCTTGCGCGCGTCGGCGCCGGGCGTGCCGCTGCGGGTGTCCGGGTCGTAGGTGCAGTGCACGGCCGTCACGTTGCCCGCGGCATCCTTGTCCGCGCCGATGCATTTGACGATGTAGCCGTAGCGCAGCCGCACCTCGGCGCCGGGCGCCAGCCGGAAATAGCCCTTCGGCGGCGCTTCGGTGTAATCGTCGCGCTCGATCCACAACTCGCGGGTGAGCGGCAACGCGCGCCTGCCGAGCTCGGGCTGCTGCGGGTGGTTGGGTGCGAAGCAGTCCTCCGCCGTCCCTTCGGGATAGTTGTCGATCACGAGCCTGACCGGGTCGAGCACCGCGATGCGCCGCTGCGCGCGCGTGTTGAGGTCGTCGCGCATGCAGTCCTCGAGGACGCGCATGTCGATCCAGGAATCGGTCTTGGACACGCCGATCCGCTCGGCCAGCAGACGGAATCCCTCGGGCGTGAAGCCGCGGCGGCGCGCGCCGACCAGCGTGGGCATCCTGCGGATCGTCCCAGCCGTCGACGTGCCTTCCCTCCACCAGTTCGACCAGGCGCCGCTTCGACAGCACGACGTAGGTGAGGTTGAGGCGGGCGAATTCGTATTGCTGCGGCAGCGGGCGCGCCAGCTGGCCCGCCGTCCGCGAGTTTCTCGATCACCCAGTCGTACAGCGGACGATGGTCCTGGAACTCGAGCGTGCAGATCGAATGCGTGATGCGCTCCAGCGCGTCGGAGATGGCGTGCGTGTAATCGTAGAGCGGATAGATGCACCACTTGTCGCCGGTGCGATGGTGCGACGCGTGGCGGATGCGGTAGATGGCAGGATCGCGCATGTTCAGGTTCGCGCTGCCCATGTCGATCTTCAGCCGAAGGATGTGCGCGCCGTCGGGAAATTCGCCCGCGCGCATGCGGCGGAAGAGTTCGAGATTTTCGGCGACCGTCCGGTTGCGGTACGGGCTGTCGCGACCGGGCTGCGTCAGCGTGCCGCGCGTGCCGCGCATTTCCTCGGCAGACTGGCTGTCGACATAGGCGAGTCCCTGTTCGATGAACCACTCGGCGAATCCGTACAGCGCATCGTAGTAGTCGGACGCGTGATAGCGGTGTCCGCCCCAGTCGTAACCCAGCCACCTCACCGTGTCCGCGATGGTGTCCTCGAACTCGACGTCCTCCTTGAGCGGATTGGTGTCGTCGAAGCGCAGGTGGCACGTGCCGCCGTTCTCGGCGGCGAGTCCGAAATTGAGGATGATCGACTTGGCGTGCCCGTAATGAAGGTAGCCATTGGGCTCGGGCGGGAAACGGGTCACGACGCGGCCGTCGTACTTGCCGGTTCGATTGTCGTCGGCGACGATGACGCGCAGGAAATTGGACGCGAGCGGCGGCCGCATCCTTGGGCGCGGGACGCGGCGGCGCCGGAACGCGCGCGGCTTCGGCCTCGGTGCGGTCCTTCAAATTCGTTTGTGGCGGTGCAGCATTCATTTCGCTTTGTTCATGAACAATACGATGCTGATCGCACATTCTAACCGGGAGGGGATGCCCCGTCATTGCGCGCGCTACGAGGGGACTGCGCGCGTACCCCCGAAAGCCGCGCCCCACAAGGCTTTCCGGGCGGGTGCATCGCGCCGCCGCGCCACGTTTTCCACAATTCCTGTGGATAGAAGTGTGCATATCTTGTAAATTGGTGCGCTAAGTGGTGCGGGGGCAGGGAAAAAGGTTGCGATGCCTAAAATAGCACCGCCTCTTTATTATCGTTTTTTCAATGGGTTGCGATCTTCACCACGGCGGTCGCGCGGGGCTGGCTGGACACCCGAAAACGCCGTAAGATGACACCGCCGTTACAACTTCGCGCCGACATGATGTCCATGACAAACAGCGTTGCTGCGCCTGCGTTGTCGAACCCAGAAACCGAATGAACGAGACGCCGTTTCCGCCGACGCGTTTCCGCGCGTCGCTTCCGTACCGCGCGATCCCTCGCCCGAACTGTCGCCCGGGGCGGTATTGCCGGTCTCGCTGCTCGTTGTCGTCCGCGCGACTGCTGATCGAGCGGCACCTGGGCCTGGTCTGGGTCAGCGGCGAGATTTCCAACTTCATGCGTGCCGCGTCCGGCCATTGCTATTTCAACCTCAAGGACGCGCAGGCGCAGGCGCGCTGCGTGCTGTTCCGGCAAAAGGCGCAGCACGTGGCAGTTCGCGCTTCGCGACGGCGTGCAGGTCGAGGTGCGCGCGACGCCGTCGATTTACGAGGCGCGCGGCGAATTCCAGCTCAACGTCGAGAACGTCCGCCTGGCCGGCGTCGGCGCGTTGTACGAAAAATTCGCGCAACTGAAGGCGAAGCTCGAGGCCGCCGGCTGGTTCGCCGAAGCGCGCAAGCGTCCGCTGCCCGCCGTATCCGCGCGCCATCGGCATCGTGACGTCCACGCGCGCCGCGGCGCTGCGCGACATCCTGACCACGTTGCGCCGCCGCTGGCCCGCCGCCCGCGTCGTCCTGTATCCGACCGCCGTGCAAGGCGACGGCGCCGCCGCGGAAATTGCGCGGGCGATACGCACGGCGAACGCGCGCGCCGAAGTCGACGTGCTGATCGTCGGGCGCGGCGGCGGCTCCATCGAGGACCTGTGGGCCTTCAACGAGGAAGTCGTGGCGCAGGCGGTGTTCGATTCCGATGCTGCCGGTCGTGTCCGGCGTCGGTCACGAAACCGATTTCACGATCTGCGATTTCGTCGCGGACCTGCGCGCGCCCACGCCCACCGCGGCGGCGGCGGCCGTCACGCCCGACCGAATCGCGATCGCGCACCGCGTGGAGCAGCTGGCGCGGCGGCTGTCCCGGTCG
Source organism: uncultured beta proteobacterium (assembly GCA_963816165.1). GTDB lineage: Bacteria > Pseudomonadota > Gammaproteobacteria > Burkholderiales > Casimicrobiaceae > VBCG01. The sequence goes on along the minus strand of CAWFJL010000011.1, from coordinate 317,331 downwards.
GCGCAACACGTGTTGGCGGTCCGGGCGCAACGGCTCGACGCCGCCACGCGCCGCCTCGTGCATCCGGCCGCGCGCATCGCGCAGGAGACGCGAGCGCCTGCGCGAATCCGCCCGGCGAATTCGCTCATGCGTGGCGCGCGGATTCTTGCGCGCAACGCGATCGCGGCAGCGACGCTGCAGGCGAGGCTGTTGCGCGAATTGCGGGCTCCGCTGCACCCGATGCTGCGCGTGGAGCATGCGCTCGCGCGGCTGGCAGCGCGCCGTGCACGAGCGTGGATTGCGCGACGGCGGAACGGCTGGGGGGCCTGGCGCAGAACCTCGCGCATCTTGAACCCGGAGGCCGTGCTCGAACGCGGCTACGCGATCGTCGGCGGCCAGCGATGGCTCCATCGTGCAGGATGCGCGGCAGGTGAGCGAAGGCGATGCCGTCGCGCTCACGTTCGCGCGCGGCGGCGCGGACGCCACGATCACGCAAGCGCCGCGAGCAGGCCGCCTTAAGCCTCGTCGGGATCCGGATCGTCGACTGGCGACGCGCGCTTGTGTTTCATCGCGACGTCGGCCGGCGCCTGCGCCGCAATGCGCGGCGTATCGGTCCGCACGTCGGCGTTCTGCGCCCGATGGCGCAGCGCGTGGTCCATCAGCACGAGCGCCAGCATGGCCTCCGCGATCGGCGTGGCGCGAATGCCGACGCAGGGATCGTGGCGGCCGTGCGTGTTCACCGTCACCGGCCGGCCCGCCTTGTCGATCGAGTGCCGGTCCAGGCGAATCGACGACGTCGGTTTCACGGCGATCGCCACCGTCACGTCCTGCCCGGTGGAAATGCCGCCCAGAATGCCGCCCGCGTGATTGGAGAGGAATCCTTCCGGCGTCATCTCGTCGGAGTGTTCGGTGCCGCGCTGCGCGACGGCTGCGAAATCCCGCGCCGATCTCGACGCCCTTGACCGCGTTGATGCTCATCATCGCGGCCGCAAGGTCGGAATCGAGCTTGCCGTAGACCGGCTCGCCCCAGCCGACCGGGACGCCGCTGGCGACGACTTCGATGCGCGCGCCGCAGGAATCGCCGGACTTGCGCAGGCGGTCCATGAACGCCTCGAGTTCGGGCACGACCGTGGCATTGGCGACGAAGAACGGATTGCCGGCGACATGCTCCCAGCCCTCGAACGCGACGACGTTGGGTCCCAATTGCGTCAGGTGACCGCGAATGCTCACGCCGTAGCGTTCGGACAGCCACTTTCTGGCGATGGCGCCGGCGGCGACGCGCACCGCCGTCTCGCGCGCCGATTGCCGGCCGCCGCCGCGGTAATCGCGGATGCCGTATTTCTGCCAGTACGTGTAGTCGGCGTGACCCGGACGGAACGTGTCGGCGATGTTCGCGTAGTCCTTGCTGCGCTGGTCCTCGTTGCGGATCAGCAGCGCGATGGGCGTGCCGGTGGTGCGGCCTTCGAACACGCCGGACAGGATTTCCACGGTGTCGGACTCGCGCCGCTGCGTGACGTGCCGCGACGTGCCCGGGACGTCGCCGGTCGAGTTCATGCTGGATATCGGCTTCGGCCAGCGCAAGCCCCGGCGGGCAGCCGTCGACGACGCAGCCGATCGCGGGACCATGCGATTCGCCGAAGGACGTGACGCAGAACAGCGTGCCGAAAGTGTTGCCCGACATGGCCTGTTGATCACCGGATGCCGCGATGAAAATTCTGCGTCGAGTTTAGCACGCGACCTGCGGCAATTTTGCGACGCAACCGGATGCGCGCCGCGTCATCCCGCGAACGCACCCTAGCGCGCATCGCCGCGCAGTGCCAGCACCTCGGAATGCAGCGCCTCGGGCGTCGCGCGCGACGGTGGAATCGGCGGCGCGACCACGATGGCGATGCGCGAGAACACGCCGCGCCACCGGCGCATCGCCTTGCCCTCGTACGAGCGGCTGAAGAAACTGCCCCAGAGTCCGCGCAACGCCATCGGCACCACCGGCACCGGCGTGTCCTTCACCATCCGCTCGATGCCGCCGCGGAACGGCTGCATTTCGCCGTTGTCGGTGAGGCCGCCCTCCGGAAAGATGCCGACGATCTCGCCGTCGCGCAGCGCAGCGGCGGCCGTCACGAACGCCGCTTCCTTGACGGCCGGATCCTCCCTGGCCGGCGCGACCGGAATCGCGTTCATCGTGCGGAACACCCAGTTGAGCAAGGGTACGCGGAAGATCCGGTGGTCCATGATGAAGCGCACCGGCCGGCGCACGCAGGCGGCGATGACGATGGCGTCGACATAGCTCACGTGATTGCACACGAGGATGCACGGTGCCCTTCTCCGGAACATTCTCGAGCCCTTCCTTCTGCACGCGGTACATCGTGTGGATCAGCAGCCAGGCCAGGAACCGCATCAGGAATTCGGGAACGAGCGTGTAGATGTAGAACGCGACGAACGCGTTGAGGATGCCGGTGGCGAGGAACAGGCCGGGTATCGACACGCCGGCCGCCAGTAACCCGATCGCAAGGCCCGCGGACGCGACCATGAACAGCGCATTCAGGATGTTGTTGGCAGCGATGATCCGCGAGCGGTGCGTGGCCTCCGAGCGCTCCTGGATCAGCGCGTAGAGGGGAACGATGTAGAAGCCGCCGAAGAGGCCGATCAGCACCAGGTCCGCGGTGACTCGCCAGTGGGCCGGCTGCGCGAGAAAGGCGCCGACGCCGGACAACGTCGTGGCGTGCATCGCGTGCGTCGCGAACCACAGGTCGACGGCGAACAGCGTGAGGCCGATCGAGCCGAACGGCACGAGTCCCAGTTCGACGCGATGCCCGGACAGCCGCTCGCACAAGAGCGAGCCGACGCCGATGCCGATGGAGAAGCTCGCCAGCAGGAACGTGACGACGTGTTCGTCGCCGCCCAGCACGTCCTTGGCGAAGTTCGGGAACTGCGTAAGGAACGTCGCGCCGTAGAACCAGAACCAGGAGATGCCCAGCATCGACAGCCAGACGACGCGGTTGCCCTGCGCGAACTTCAGGTTCCTCCAGGTTTCGGTGAACGGGTTCCAGTTGATCTGCGAGGCCGGGGGCCGCAGCGGGCGTGTGGGGAATCGCGCGACTCGCAAGCCACCCGGCGACCGCGACGATGACCGCGGCCGCTCCAGCCAGCACCGGCCCGTCAGGCTCCACCGCTACGAGCAAGCCGCCGGCGATCGTGCCGACCAGGATTGCCACGAACGTGCCCATTTCGACCAGGCCATTGCCGCCGACCAGCTCTTCGATCTTGAGGTGCTGCGGCAGGATCGCGTACTTGACCGGGCCGAACAGCGTCGAGTGCAACCCCATCAACGCCAGCGCGACGAACAGCAGCGCCAGGCTGCGCTGCCAGAATCCAACGAGTCCGATCAGCATGATCGCGATTTCCAGCACTTTGATGTAACGGATCAGGCGGGACTTCTCGAATTTGTCGGCAACCTGGCCGGACGTGGCGGAAAACAGCACGAATGGCGCGATGAAGATCGCCGCAGCCAGGTTGACCAGTGTGTTGGCGTCGATCGACGTCAGGCTCGCAGCCTTATAGGCAACGAATATCACCAGCGCGTTCTTGTAGATGTTGTCGTTACCGGCACCCAGCGCCTGCGTCCAGAAGAATGGCGCGAAACGGCGCTGCTTGAGGAGATCGAACTGGTTGGGCTCGTGCATGGTCAGGCGGTCCGGTTGCACAGCGTGACGGAGGGATGGCAAGCGGCAGGATACCCGCAAAGCCGTCCAAGTCGCCGTCCTTCAATCCGAATGAACATCGCGAAATCGCAGCATATCGGAAAGACGCTCCTCGCCTGCCGGCTCAAATCCGCATTTGCCATCCCATGTTCGTGGATTCTCATACGTGCCGAACAGCATGTCCCACCAAACGATGTCCCCGTAATTATTCCGATGTACATCCCTTTCGTGATGTACGCGATGCATTTCCGGCCGCTGGTAAACGTAACCGATCCAGTGCGGCGTGCGTATGTTGGCGTGGAAGAAGAACTCGCCACATGCCGTAATCATCACGTAAGCCGCTCCGGCCTCGACGGACAGGCCGAGAACCGCATAGATGAGCGCGCCATTGATAAGCGAATTGGTAAGCATCTCCAGCGGGTGTTTGTAGAACGTCGTGCCGGTCTCGAGTCTGCGCGGGCTGTGATGGATCTGGTGCAAGTGCTGCCACAGCCAGTCGCTTTCGTGTCTCCAGCGGTGCCACCAATAAAAGATGAAGGTCGCGATGAAATAGGCAAGCAGACTGGATGTCCACTTCGACATGTGGTCCGAAAGGTGCAACAGCGAGCTCGTCTGGAACCACTTCTCCCAGGACAGGCCGGCCACCACCACAACCCCCAGTTGGCAGGCGTTGATTGCCAGCATGCGCACTGGCCACGTCCGAACCCCTGGAAGGCGCCAGCCCGGGAGGCACTTTTCAAGTACGACGAAGAAGGCAAATACGGTGAGGATCCATGCAAGCATTGCACCCTCCTGTTCAGTGATGTCCCAGGAAATCGAGCACGTCGGTGAGCGCGACACGCACCGCCTCGCGATCGGTCCGATACCAGACTTCCTTGCCGATTTTTTCGCTGTGCAGCACCCCTGCTTCGCGCAGCACCTTCAAGTGATGGGCCACGGCGGAGCGAGACAACGTCGAGGCGGCGACGATCTGGCCGACGGTGAGCCGCTCATCCTGCTCGAACATCAGGACGATGCGCTGGCGGTGCGAATCGCCCAGCGCGACGAACATGCGCGCGGTGCGCCGCCAGGCGCGGGGTATGGCTCGGGCGTAGCTGGGTCGCATTCGCAGATGATTTCCGGAAACTCAATATGACTACTTGACTAGTTATGTTGTTACGAATTCTAGACGTCGGGAATGGATTGTCAAGCCACCGTTCGTCGGATCGATGCGCCGGGCCGCCTGGCAGGCGCGCAGGTTGCGAGCCACGGCACGCCATCGTCCGGCGCTCCGCTACAATGTGCCGAGCCGCGCGCAAATCCGCTCAACCCACGCCGCAATCAACGTCGCCGATGCAGCCCTATCTCGATTTCATGCGCCATGTGCGCGAACACGGCCACCGCAAGGATGACCGCACCGGCACCGGCACGCTGTCGGTATTCGGCTACCAGATGCGCTTCGACCTGGCGCGCGGCTTTCCGCTGCTCACCACGAAGAAGGTGCACACCAAGTCGATCATTCACGAGTTGCTGTGGTTTCTCGCCGGCGACACCAATACCGCGTATCTCAAGGCCAACGGGGTGTCGATCTGGGACGAATGGGCCGACGCCAACGGCGATTTGGGCCCGGTCTACGGATACCAATGGCGATCGTGGCCGGCGCCCGGCGGCACGCATGTCGACCAGATGGCCAACCTGCTCGCCGAGATCCGTCGCAATCCGGACTCGCGGCGTTTGATCGTGTCGGCCTGGAACGTCGCGGAAATCCCGCGCATGAAGCTGCCGCCGTGTCACCTGCTGTTCCAGTTCTACGTCGCCGGCGGACGCCTGTCGTGCCAGATGTACCAGCGCAGCGCGGATATCTTCCTGGGCGTGCCGTTCAACATCGCTTCCTATGCGCTGCTGACGCACATGATCGCGCAGCAATGCGACTTGGGCGTGGGCGACTTCATCTGGACCGGCGGCGACTGCCACCTGTATCTCAACCATCTGGAGCAGGTGGACACGCAGCTAGCGCGGCCGCCTTTTCCGCTGCCGAGGCTGGTCATCCGGCGCAAGCCTCCGACGCTGTTCGACTACGTCTACGACGATTTCGAGATTGCGGACTATCACTGCCACGGCGCGTTGAAAGCCCCTGTCGCCGTGTGAGTCACGCCGGCATCACGGCAAGTTGGGGCAAAAAGAAGCCCGCCGGGAGGAGGTAGGCGGGCAAGGGGGATTCTGTAGCGACCAGGCGTTACACGTCCGGTCATGCTGCTGGTTTCGCGACTGCCGCCGGCCGACCGCCGCCAGCTTCAAAAAACTCCTAGACCACGCTTCGCGCGGCGCTGACCCGTTCCGCCAACTCGACCAATTTGGCCTGCTGGGTTGGTGTATCGAGAGCGCCGAATTCGCCATTCGTCACATCGGCATCGCCACCCTGACCATCAAGCCAGTAGTGGGCGAACTCCGGTGCAAACGTATCCATGGCGCGTCTCGGTGGTCGGTAGGTGCCTGTTTGTCGGTAGGTGCCTTCGTCGCTTACACATAAGCAATGGCCATGCCAACCGGAATACCGAAGCCACGGTGCGCCGCACTCAATTTGATTTGCCGGGCTAGACGCCGCTACCGGCATGTCCTTTGCAGACGTTGCACCGCGTCAGGCCGGGAATCAATTGTCGCGGAAACCAGACACGCAATATGACAATGGAATTACTGCATTGATTCCATTATGGAAGTCATGTCGTTTGTTCCCGACAAACTCTCCAGGGTCGGACGCTTGTCGTCACTGAAGGCGGAGAAACCGCTTAGGTCTTGGTTTCCTTGAACATCGATGGCTCGAGCTTGTGGCGTTGCAACAGCTTGTAGAACTCCGTGCGGTTGCGCTTCGCCAGTTGCGCCGCCTGCGTCACATTGCCCCCGGTGATCTTGAGTAGCCTGACCAGGTAGTCGCGTTCGAACGTCTTGCGCGCCTCTTCGAAGGGGATCAGCGCGGCGTCGTCCTCTTTCAGTGCGTTCTGCACCAGCGTGGCCGGGATCATCGACGTCGTGGCCAGCGCCAGCGCCTGTTCGAGCAGGTTGAGCAGCTGACGGACGTTGCCGTGCCAGGGCGCGGCTACGAGCAACGCCATCGCGTCGGGCGCCAACGTGGGGATCGGCTTGTGGTACCGCTCCGCCAGCTTGCGCAGGAAGAATGCGGCCAGCAGCGGTATGTCTTCGCGCCTGTCGGCCAGCCGCGGAAGTCGCAGCGACACGACATTGAGGCGGTAATAGAGGTCCTCGCGGAACAGCCCGGATGCCTTCTGCTCGTCCAAGTCCCTGTGCGTCGCGGAGATCATGCGCACATTCACGGGGATCGCCTGCGTCGACCCGACCGGGCGCACCTCGCCTTCCTGGAGCACCCGCAACAGCTTGACCTGCAGCGGCAGCGGCATGTCGCCGATCTCGTCCAAGAACAGCGTTCCGCCGTCGGCCGCCTCGAACAGCCCCTTGTGGGCCTGCACGGCGCCGGTAAAGGCGCCGCGCGCGTGTCCGAACAGCTCCGATTCGAGCAGTTCCCCGGGGATCGCGCCGCAATTGACCGCGACGAACGGACGGTCCTCCCGGCGGCTGGCCCGGTGAATCGCGCGCGCAAGCAATTCCTTGCCGGTTCCCGAATCACCGTAGATGAGCACGCTTGCATCCGAATCGGCGACGAGTTTCGCCTGCCGCAACAAGTCTTCCATGCCCGGATTGCGCGTGATGATGCCGTTGCGCCATTCGCCGGTAGCGGCGTTGCCGGGACCCGCATCGTCGCCGGACAGCTTCAGCGCGGACGCAACCAGCTGCAGCAGCTCCCGGCTGTCGAACGGCTTGGTCAGGAAGCCGAAGACGCCGCGTTGCGTTGCGGCGACCGCGTCCGGAATGGTCCCGTGCGCGGTCAGGATCAGCACCGGGAGCGCAGGGTGCTGTCGATGAATGGCGTCGAACAGTTGCAGGCCATCGATGCCTGGCATTCGCAGGTCGGTGACGACCAGCGCCGGACGCTGCACGGCAATCGCCCCCAGCGCAGTCTCGCCGCTCTCCGCGGTCCGGATGCGGTAACCCGCCGAAGTGAGGCGCAGGCTGATCAGCTTGAGCAGGTCAGGATCGTCATCGACCAGAAGGATGTCGCCGATACTCATTCTCTATCTCCGGGGACGAGCCTCAACCACCACCGCCACCGCCGCCGCCACCACCACCGCCCCCGCCGCCACCTCCACCACCGCCACCGCCGCCACGCGACCGGTCCCGCATCAGGCTGCGCTCCATCTGTCGGAGCGCCTCCAGCTTCTGCACGGCGGCCTCCGCCCTTTGCTGCTCGTCGCGCACCGCGCGCAGGCGCTCGGCGATCTGCGCCTGCAGGACGACGGCCAGCTGCTTGATCGAAGGCGATCCGGGATTGCCCTTCACGACGTTGTCGAGGAGCTGCATCGCCCGCTGGTCGTCCTGGGGAGTGGCGCGCGACAACGAATAGAGGACCGCCAGGCGAACCCTGTTGGCATCAGTACGCTGCCTTGCCAGCGCCTGCGTCGCGACGCCCATTTCGCGTCGGAGTTCGTCCGGCGAAAGGTTCCCGAACCGCTGCAGGTCGCCGAGCAGCGCGATCAGCTGCAGGTCGTCGATGTTGGTCTCCGGGACCAGCGACCGGCGGCGCGGCGGCCGGCGACGGCGAAGGAGTGGCCATGGCCACCGTACCTTGGCCCGGCGCGGCCGTCGGAACTGCCGCCGGCGTGCTCGCCGGCGGCAGCGGCTCGACGGCTTCGATCGGCGGATACTCGACCAGCATCGTCGGCGCGGGCACCACCTCGGGCTCCAGCTCTTCCAGCGGCGTGAGGTTCACCTGGGGACGGGTCGTCGTGGCGCAGCCGGCGAGCCACGTGGCCAGCATCAGCAGGGCCAGCGCGTCACGCAGACCCGGCCTCACTTGTGCTCCTCGGCCGCCACTTGCGGCGCCAGCGACCGCTTCGGCGGCGTCGGCGGTCCCGGCCGCGAGCGGCAGCCACAAACGGAACCGCGTGCCCCGCTCCCCGTCGGCACGATCCAGCACTTCGATGCGGCCGCCGTGCGCCAGCGCGTATTCGCGCGCGATCGCGAGCCCGAGGCCCGATCCCTTGACCTTGCCATCGGCCGGAGGCTTGCCGGTGTAGAAGGACTCGAACACCCGCTCGCGGTCCGCCGGGGCGATTCCCGGGCCCTCGTCGACGACGTCGAGCACCGCATGCGCCGCCTGCGGTCCCAGCGCGATTTCGATGACGCCGCCCCGGGGCGAGTACTTGATCGCGTTGGACACGAGGTTGTCGATCACCGTGCGGAGCTTGTCCGCGTCGCCAACGATGATCACCGGTTTCAGCTCGACGTCGACGGTGATCATCCGCGCAAGCGCCGCGAGCTTCTGTTCCTTGATGACGCGGCGAATCACCTCGGGAAGCGCCACCGGCCCCAGTGTGGCGGGTTCCATTCCGCCGGTCTGGTGATACTTGAGCAGATCCTCGATCAGACGCTGCAGCGACAGCGTGTTTTCGCGCACGATGCGCACGATCTCCTGCTGTTCCGGCGCCAGGCGCCCGCCGACGTTGTCGCGCAGCAGCTCGGCGCCTTCGCGCACGGCGGTAAGCGGCGTCTTCAGCTCATGCGACACGTGGCGCAGGAACCGGTTCTGCTGTTCCTCGAGTTCGCGCAACCGGCCGCGCAGCCACTCCAGTCGCTGCCCGACATAGCGCAGATCCTGCGGACCGTTGACCTCGATCGCGTGCGTGAAGTCCGCCGTGCCCATGCGCCGGATCGCCTGGTCGAGCTGGCGGATGGGGCGCGCGATCAGCACGGCGAAGAAGATGGCGAGCGCGAGCGCAATGGCGGCCGTGGCCAGCGTCAGGTAGATCCATTTTTCGCGGCCCTGGTCCGCCGTTTCCTGCAGCCGTTCGATCGCCTTTTGCGTGAGCTGATTAGTCGCGGTGAGCATGCCCTGCGCGCGTTCCACGAGTTGCGCGTAACCATCGGCCAGCGTCCGGATCGTCTCGGGCGTGCGCGACGGCGACACCAGCAGGTCGTGCAGATGCGTCTCGTTGTCGCCCAGAGTCGTCAGCGCGGCGACCTGCGCGCTTTCCAGCGGCAGCTGCGCAAGCTGGCTCGTCGTGCCGCGGAATTCCTGGCGCACGCGCGCGTAGTCCTCGAGCAGCGCCGGATCCTCGAGAATCAGCTGCTGCCGCGCCAGCCGCTCGAGCGTGGTCGCCTGCTCGAACAGCAACCGGCTGGAACGCCCGGCCTGCGCAGCCTGCAGCACCTCCTGCCGGCTTTCGGTCGCCAGGCGGTCGAGCGAATAGATCAGTTCGCCGAGCGCATAGAGCAAAGGCAGGCTGACGAGCAGGAAGCCCAGCAGGATGAACTTGAGAAATGAGCGTGGGTAATACACGCGTATCGGGGACCGGAATAGCGCCCGCGAGGGCGGCCGTTATAATTCGCCGCATTATGACAGTACTCGCGCTGATCGCCGCCGTGGCAAGGAATGGCGTCATCGGCGAAGGCAACGCACTTCCCTGGCGCCTGCCCGCGGACATGCAGCGCTTCCGCGCGTTGACGACGGGCCATTCGGTAATCATGGGACGCAAGACCTGGGAGTCGATCGGCCGGCCGCTGCCGCACAGGCAGAACATCGTCGTCACCCGGCAGCGGAACTTTGTCGCCGACGGAGCGCTCGTGACATCCTCGCTGGACGAGGCGCTGCGCTCGGCCACGATGCCTTCGCCGGTGTTCTGCATCGGTGGCGGCGAACTGTATGCGCTCGCGCTGCCCCGCGCGACCACGCTGCATTGCACGGAAATCGACCGGGAATTTGCCGGCGACACGCGCTTCCCCGAGATCGACCGTTCGGCGTGGCTCGAAACCGCGCGGGAGCAGCATTCGGCGCCCGAAGGTTTCGACTACGCATTCGTGACCTACGAGCGGCGCTGACAGCCAGCGCGCCGTTCAACAATTCAACTCAATCCTCGAGGATCAGACATGTCGGAAGGTTTCCATGTGCACGGCCCGCACGACCACGAAGTCGAGCACAAGGCGCATTCGGGCGACCCTATGGCCGCTCGCGTTGCCGTCATGACCGCGATACTCGCGACCATTGGCGCGCTGATCAGCTATCAGGGCGGCGCCACGCAGAACTCTGCGCTGCTGTACAAGAACGAGGCCGCGATCAAGAAGACCGAGGCGTCGGATCAATGGAGCTTCTACCAGGCGAAGAGCAGCAAGCAGAATCTCGCGGAGCTGGGCGCGACGCTCGCCACCGGCAAGGCGTCCGACGATTACCGCGCCGAGGTCGAGCGCTACAAGAACGAGAAGGAAAAAATCATGGCGGACGCCAAGGCGCTGGAACAGGCCAGTCGCGACGCCGACGCGAAGAGCGAGGAATCGATGCATCTCCACCATCGCTGGGCGCAGTCGATGGCGCTGATCCAGATTGCCATCGCGCTCGCGGCGATCACGCTGCTCACGCGCCAGAAGTGGCTGCAGTGGATGGCCTATGGCGCCGGCATCGGCAGCCTGGCGGTCGCCGCGCTGGCGTTTGCGCACATTTGAGCGCGCTCGCCCTCGCCTCGCAATCAGTTGCTGCGGAAGGGGCGCGTTTCGAAGGATAATGCCGCCCTTGGGTGCGCGGAAGCAGTGCAGGTTGCGGCACCGCGCTTTGGCAATGCCGCCCGGATGGCGAAATTGGTAGACGCAAGGGACTCAAAATCCCTCGGCCGCAAGGTCATGTCGGTTCGATTCCGACTCCGGGCACCAGTTTGACGGGCAACGCCCGGATCGTCCTTTTCCGTCGCGCTTTCCCGCGCGGCGGGACCCGTCCCGCCCCCGCCGTTTCCCATGCCTTCGTACACGCTCGCCGATTTCGCGTTCGATCTGCCGCCGGAACTGATCGCTCAGGTGCCGGCGCCGTCACGGACCGGCAGCCGGCTGCTGCACGTCGACGGAGCGCGGCTCGAGGACCTCGGATTCACGGACCTGCCTGATCTGCTGCGTGCCGGCGACCTGCTGGTCTTCAACGATACGCGCGTGATCAATGCGCGAGTCTTCGCGCACAAGGCCACCGGCGGCAGGGTCGAACTGCTGGTGGAGCGGGTCGAGGGAAGCGACGAAGCGTGGGTGCAGCTGCGGGCAAGCCGATCTCCGGCAATCGGCAGCGTGCTCGATCTTCCGGGCAACGCGCGCGCCACGATCGTCGACCGCGACGACCGGTTCTGGCGGCTGCGATTTGCCGGCACGGGTCCGCTCATGGCATGGCTCGATGCGCACGGCGATGTGCCGCTGCCGCCCTACATCGCTCGCCGCCCCGGGCAGGACGACAGCGCGCGCTACCAGACCGTCTACGCGCGCGCGCCGGGTGCGGTCGCCGCGCCAACCGCCGGCCTGCACTTCGATGCCGCGTTGCTGGCGGGACTTGCCGCGCGCGGCATCGGTCAGGCGTTCGTCACGCTGCATGTCGGCGCTGGCACCTTCCACCCGGTGAAGACGAACGATCTTTCGTTGCACCGGATGCACCGCGAGTGGTACCGGATCCCCCAGGAGACGGCCGACGCAGTGGCCGCGACGATTGCCAGCGGCGGCCGCATCGTCGCGGTCGGCACCACCAGCCTGCGCGCGCTGGAGTCGGCGGCTACAGACGAAGGACTTCGGGCAGGGCCGGCGGAGACCACGCTCTTCGTGACGCCCGGCTTTCGCTTCCGTGTGGTCGACGCGCTTGTCACCAACTTCCATCTCCCGCAGTCGACGCTGTTGATGCTCGTTTCGGCGTTCGCCGGGTACGACAACATCCGCGCGGCCTACGCGCACGCGATCGCCGCCCGTTACCGTTTCTTCAGCTACGGCGATGCCATGCTGCTCGAACGGAACCCGCCCGCCGCCCGCGGCTGACGTCAAACCCCGACACATAGGCGGATAAGCGTCGCTGTTTGGCGACAATCCGGATCAAGTCCATTACTAGTGCAACAAATCCGATGTGCGGAAGCCTTCGGCGGCCTGGTTTGTCTTGGCAACATCGGGCCAACGCGCTACTCTCAGAGCAACCGAATTCGTAGCGGAAATCGCCCCGACTTCCATTCCGGGACACGAAATCCGTATTTCCATGAAATCTGCCTGTTCCCGTCTCCTCGCGGCTTGCGGAATGTGCGCCATCGTTGTGGCGGCACTGGCCGCGTCCCCCGCCCATGCCGCGCGGGTCGGCGTGCTGTCCAACAACAACGCCGTAGCTACGGCCGCGGACTTCGCCGCCAGGATGCCCGGCCACGTTTTTACCGGCGTCGACACGTCCGGCGCCGTGCCGACGCTCGCATCGCTGCAGGACGCGTTCGACATCCTGCTTGTCTTCGAGGACGGCCGGTATCCCAATGCGACCGCCGTAGGCGACGTTTCGGCGGCGTTTGCCAACGCCGGCCGGGCGGTGATCCTGGGGACGTTCTACGACCAGGATCGCAGCGATTCGGTGAACCCGGCGCTGCTCGTTCCCAGCCACGGGTGGGGCGCGCTCGAATTGATCGACCCCAACACGACGGACGGCGTCGGCGTCAGCACCGACGGGACCGGAGTGCCCAATCTCGCTCGCGAACTGAATGCCGGGAGCATCGTCGCGCACCCGCTCACCCAAGGCGTGACGGCGCTCGGCGCGGTGTCGGGGTTCGCCGGCGGCAACCAGGCCAAGGCGGGAACCATCGTCCTCGCCAACTGGACCGAGCCCAATGCCCGCGGCCTCGCCGATCCGGCCATCGCCTTTCGCGTGACGGGTTCCGCATGCGTCATCCAGATCGGCATTGCTCCTGACTACGCGGTCGGCGTCGGTATCGGTTACGGCAACTTCACCGGTGATTTCTATCGGGTGTGGTCCAACGCGTTCGACTTCGCGGCCACTTCGTGCGGAGCGTCGAGTCCGAACGAGACTCTGCCCGGGATTCCGACGCTGTCCGACGGCGGCCTCGCGCTGACCGCGCTGCTGATCGTCGCGCTCGCGTTTTCGCAGCGGCGCCGCTTCGTCGCCCGGTAACCTAAAGACGCGCGTCCCGCAGGTCGCGGGACTGCATCGCGTAGCCCTCATGCGCTTTACCGTCATCGGAACGTCGGGCTCCGCCCGCCGCGGCCGGCTGGAACTGACGCACGGCGTCGTCGAGACTCCCGTGTTCATGCCCGTCGGGCACCTACGGCACCGTGAAGGCCATGGCGCCGCGCGAACTGGTCGAACTCGGCGCGCAGATTGTCCTGGGCAACACCTTCCATCTCTGGCTGCGCCCCGGTCAGGAAGTCATTGCCGCGCACGGGGGACTGCACCGCTTCATGGGCTGGGACCGGCCGATCCTCACCGACTCGGGCGGCTTCCAGGTGTGGAGCTTAGGTCCGCTGCGCAAGGTGGCCGAGGAAGGCGTAGCTTTCGCTTCGCCGGTGAACGGGGACAAGCTGTTCCTCACGCCCGAGCTGTCGATGCAGATCCAGCGCACGCTCGACTCCGACGTCGTCATGGTGTTCGACGAGTGCACGCCGCATCCCGCCACCCGCGACGAGGCGGCCGACTCGATGCAGTTGTCGCTGCGCTGGGCCCGGCGATCCCGCGGCGAGTTCGACTCCGGCGGGCAATGCGAACGCGCTGTTCGGCATCGTCCAGGGCGGCATGTACGAGGACCTGCGCGACGAGTCGTTGGCGGGACTTGCGGAAATCGGCTTCGACGGCTTTGCGATCGGCGGCTTGTCGGTCGGCGAGCCCAAGGAAGAAATGCTGCGGGTGCTGTCCCACGTAGCACCGCGGCTGCCTGCGGACCGGCCGCGCTACCTGATGGGCGTCGGAACGCCCGAGGATCTGGTCGCCGGCGTCGTCGCGGGCATCGACATGTTCGACTGCGTGATGCCGACGCGCAACGCGCGCAACGGCTGGCTGTTCACGCGCTTCGGCGACATCAAGATCCGCAATGCCCGGTACAAGGCGGACACCCGGCCGCTGGACGAAACCTGCGGGTGCCACGCGTGCCGTAATTTCACCCGCGGCTACCTGCATCACCTCAACCGGGTGAACGAAATCCTCGGCGCCCGCCTGGCGACCATTCACAACCTGTTCTACTACCACCAGCTGATGGCGGATTTGCGCGACGCCATCGCCGCCGATGCCCTTTCCGCCTTCGTCCAGCGCTTCAAGGCGGAACGGAGTCGCATGGTAGAATCATGAGCTTTACGCAAGCCTGACTTCGCGGCGGCGAATCAACGGGTGGCGGATTCCCGGGACACCTAAGCCCGCAGGCCTTCGAAACCCGTCCGCTGCCGACGCTTTGCGAGGCGCGGGCGCACGCTACTACCCAGGAGGAACTTCCGTGTTCATCACCAACGCCTACGCACAAGCCCCCGGCGGATTCCCCGGCGGCGACCTGATGACGTTCCTGCCCATGATCGCCATCTTCGTCGTGTTCTATTTCCTCCTCATCCGGCCGCAGCAGAAGCGAGCCAAGGAAACGCGCGCGATGCTCGAGGCGCTGCAAAAGGGCGACGAGGTCGTCACCGCCGGCGGACTGGTCGGCAAGATCGGCAAGCTGACCGAGCAGTACGCGGCAGTGGAAATTGCGCCGAACGTCGAGATCACCGTGCAGCGCGCGGCCATCTCGCAGCTGCTGCCCAAGGGCACGATCAAGGCGCTGTGAAGGCCTCTGCGATAGGTTCAAGCCCCACGCCAGGGCTCACGTCCTCGCGCCAGTTCATCGCGCCCTGAGCATTCCACCCGACACCGGCCGTCCGCCATGAACCGTTATTCGCTCTGGAAGTACGTCGTTATCGCCGTCGCGCTGGTCGTCGGCGTCCTGTACACGCTGCCCAACTTCTTTCCCGAAGTGCCGGCGGTGCAGGTCAGCTCGCCCAAGGTGAAGGCCGACTCGGCGCTGCTCGGCATGGTCGAGGACGCGCTCAAGGCCGGCAACATTCCCTTCCGCGGCGCGGCGCTGGATGCCACCGGCGTCAAGGTGCGCTTTGCCGACACCGACACGCAGTTGAAGGCGCGGGACGTCATCCAGGCGAAGCTGGGCGACAACTACATCGTCGCGCTCAACCTGCTGTCGTCGTCGCCGCAATGGCTGGCGTCGATCGGCGCGTTGCCGATGTACCTGGGCCTGGACCTGCGCGGCGGCGTGCATTTCCTGCTGCAGGTCGACATGAAGGCCGCGCTGGACAAGGCCGGAGACCGCTACACGACGGACATCCGCTCGCTGATGCGCAACGAGAAGATCCAGTACGGCGGCATCGCGCGCGACGGCGCCAACGTGGTGACTGCGCTTCAAGGACGGTGCTGAAAGGACGAAGGCGCGCACCGTCATCGAGAAGAACTACCCGGACCTGGCGTTGCGCGAGGGCGACGGTACCGGCGGCGACCTGCTCCTCATCGCCGGTCTGAAGCCCGAGGCGCAGAAGCGCATCCAGGAAGGCGCGGTCCAGCAGAACATCCAGATCCTGCGCAATCGCGTCAACGAACTGGGCGTGGCCGAACCGATCATCCAGCAGCAGGGAGCCGAGCGCGTCGTCGTACAGCTTCCCGGCGTGCAGGACACGGCGCGCGCCAAGGACATCCTGGGCCGGACCGCGTCGCTCGAAATCCGGATGGTCAACGAGGAACCCGGTGCGATGGAAGCAGCGCTCGCCGGCAACGTGCCGTTCGGCAGCGACCTCTTCGTCGAGCGCGGCGGCCAGAAGGTGCTGGTCAAGCGGCAGGTGGTCCTGACCGGCGATCGCATCAACGACGCGCAGCCCGGCTTCGACCAGCGCAACAACGAACCCGCGGTGCACATGAACCTGGACGGCAGCGGCGCGCGAATCTTCAAGGAACTGACGCGCGACAACGTCGGCAAGCGCATGGCGATCGTGCTGGTGGAAAAAGGCAAGGCGGAAGTCATCACGGCGCCGGTCATCCGCGAGGAAATCGGCGGCGGCCGCGTGCAGATCAGCGGCCGCATGACCACGCGCGAGGCGAACGACGTCGCGCTGCTGATGCGCGCGGGCGCGCTGGCGGCGCCGCTGGAAATCATCGAGGAGCGCACTGTCGGTCCGTCGCTCGGCCAGGAGAACATCGACAAGGGCTTCAACTCGGTGAAGTACGGCTTCATCGTCCTGGCGATCTTCATGTGCGCCTATTACATGCTGATGGGCCTGATCTCGACGATCGCGCTGTCGTTCAACCTGCTGCTGCTGGTCGCGATCCTGTCGATGCTGCAGGCGACGCTGACGCTGCCCGGCATCGCGGCCATCGCGCTGGCGCTGGGCATGGCGATCGACTCCAACGTGCTGATCAACGAGCGCATCCGCGAAGAGCTGCGCTGGGGCGCCACGCCGCACGCGGCGCTGCAGGCGGGCTACGAGCGCGCATGGGGCACCATTCTCGACTCGAACGTGACCACGCTGATCGCCGGCATCGCGCTGCTGATCTTCGGCAGCGGGCCGATCCGCGGATTCGCCGTCGTGCATTGCCTGGGCATCCTGACGTCGATGTTCTCGGCCGTCTTCGTTTCGCGCGGCATCGTCGCGCTGATCTACGGCAACCGCAAGAAGCTCGACAAGATCTCGATCGGTCAGGTGTGGCGGCCCGACGCCGCGACGGCTGCCGAAAGCCACCTGAGCCGTAGCAGCGACGGCGTGCTGACGCATCACGGTCAATGACAATAAGGGCTAAACGATGGAATTCTTCAGAATCAGGCGCGACATCCCGTTCATGCGGCACGCGCTCACGTTCAACGTGATCTCGCTCGTGACGTTCCTGCTGGCGGTGTTCTTCCTGGCCACCAAGGGCTTGAACCTCGGCGTCGATTTCCGCGGCGGCACGATCATCGAGGTCACCTACGGCCATGCGGTGGACTTCGGCCGCGTCCGCGCGGCGCTGGACAAGCTCAACCTGGGCGAATATTCGGCGCAGAGCTTCGGCCGCTCCGACACGGCGCTCATCCGGCTGCCGCTGAAGGAAGGCGTCTCCAGCGCGCAGCTTTCCGAACGCGTGCTGGGCGAACTGCGGCTGGACGACCCGTCAGCGCGACGCAGCAGCGGGTCGAGTTCGTCGGGCCGCAGGTCGGCCGCGAGCTGTACGAGAACGGCGCGCTCGCGCTGCTGCTCGTGTCGCTGGGCATCGTCGCGTATCTGGCGCTGCGCTTCGAATGGCGCTTCGCGATCGCGGCGATCGTCGCCAACCTCCACGACGTAATCATCATCCTGGGCTTCTTCGCGCTGTTCCAGTGGGAGTTCTCGCTGCCGGTGCTGGCGGCCATCCTCGCCGTGCTGGGCTACTCGGTGAACGAGTCCGTCGTGATCGCCGACCGGATCCGCGAGAATTTCCGCAAGATGCGCAAGGCCACGGTGACGCACGTGATCGACAACGCGATCACCAGCACCATCTCGCGCACGATCATCACCCACGGCTGTACGCTGATGATGGTGCTGTCGATCCTGTTCTTCGGCGGCGAGACGCTGCACTATTTCGCGCTGGCGCTGACCATCGGCATCTGCTTCGGCATCTACTCGTCGGTGCTGGTGATGGCGCCGCTGGTGATGTGGATGGGCGTCTCGCGCGAGGACCTGGTCAAGCCGGAAAAGAAGGCCGGCATCGGCGGCGAAAAGATCCTGCCGTAGCGGAGTCGCCGCGCACGCTGACTCGCTCGGTTTCGGGCCGCCCATGCTGACGACGCTGTTCTATTCGCTGTTCGCGCTCGACCAGACGCTCGCGAACATGGCCGGGCAGTACGGCGCGTGGATCTACGCGCTGCTGTTCGTCGTGATCTTCGCGGAAACCGGGCTGGTGGTGTTCCCGTTCCTGCCCGGCGACTCGATTCTCTTCATCTCCGGCACCGTGGTCGCGACGGCCGGCCTCGACGTGCACCTGCTGGTCGGGCTTCTGATCGTCGCGGCGATCCTGGGCGATTCGCTGAACTACGCCATCGGCCACTACATCGGCCCCCGCGTCTACGAAAGACCAGATTCGCGATGGTTCAAGCAGGCGCACCTGCGAAGGACGCAGGCGTTCTACGACAAGTACGGCGGCGTGACCATCATCATCGGGCGCTTCATTCCGATCATCCGCACGTTCGCGCCGTTCCTGGCCGGCGTGGCCGGGATGTCCTATCGCCGGTTTCTCGTCGTACAACGTCGTCGGCGGCGTGCTGTGGATCAGCCTGCTGGTCTACGCAGGCTACCTGTTCGGCAATATCCCGTGGGTCAAGCAGAACCTGTCGCTGATCGTGATCGCGATCGTCATCGTCTCGCTGATCCCCGCGATCAGCACGTTCGTGCAGGAGCGCCGCCGGCGCGATTGACGCCGGATCAGACGCGCTTGGCCAGGTCGGCAGCCTTGCCGATATAGGTCGACGGCGTCAGCGCAAGCAGCCGCGCCTTGGCGTCCGCCGGCAACGCCAGGCCTTCGATGAACGCATGCAGCGATTCGCGCGTCATGCCGGTCACTCCGCGCGTCAGCGCCTTCAGCTGCTCGTACGGGTTGGCGATGCCGTAGCGTCGCATGACCGTCTGGATCGGCTCGGCCAGGACTTCCCAGTTGGCGTCGAGGTCCGCGGCCATCCGGTCGCGATCGACCTCGAGCTTGCGCAATCCCTGCTGCAGCGACGTCCAGCCGAGCAGCGCATAACCCAGCGCCACGCCCATGTTGCGCAGGACCGTCGAGTCCGTGAGGTCGCGCTGCCAGCGCGAAATCGGCAGCTTCTCCGCCAGGTGGCGCAGCACCGCATTGGCCAGCCCCAGGTTGCCTTCGGAATTCTCGAAGTCGATCGGATTGACCTTGTGCGGCATCGTGGACGAGCCCACTTCGCCGTCCACGACCCGCTGCCGGAAGTAGCCGAGCGAAACGTAGCCCCAGACGTCGCGGTCGAAGTCGATCAGGATGGTGTTGGCGCGCGCGATCGCGTCGAAGAGTTCGGCCATGTAGTCGTGCGGCTCGATCTGCGTCGTGTAGGGATTGAATTCCAGGCCGAGTCCCGCGACGAAGCGTGCGGAAAGCCGTTCCCAGTCGACGTCCGGATAAGCGGCCAGGTGCGCGTTGTAGTTGCCCACGGCGCCGTTGGCCTTGCCCTTGATCGGCACCCGCTCGATGGCGGCGATCTGCCGCTCGATGCGCGCATAGACATTGGCGATTTCCTTGCCGAGCGTGGTCGGCGTGGCCGGCTGGCCATGCGTCCGCGACAGCATGGGTGCGTCGGCATTCGCATGCGCCAGCGCGCGCAAGGCGGCCGCGATGTCGCGCAGCACCGGCAGCAGCACGTCCTTGCGCGCCGCCGCCAGAGCCAGCGCATGCGCGAGATTGTTGATGTCCTCGGACGTGCAGGCGAAGTGAATGAACTCCGCGACCCGCGCCACCTCGGGCACGGACGCGAAGCGCTCCTTCAGCCAGTACTCGACGGCCTTGACGTCGTGATTGGTCTTGCGTTCGATGTCCTTGATGCGCGCGGCGTCCGACGGCGCGAAGGACTGCGCCACCTGGTCGAGCGCCGCCCGCGCCGCGGCGGAAAACGGCGGCACTTCGGCGATCGCCGGTTCGTCGGCGAGCGCGATGAGCCAGGAGATCTCGACGCGCACGCGATGGCGAATCAGGCCGAATTCGCTGAAATGGCCGGTCAGCGCGGCGACCTTTGCGGCATAGCGGCCGTCCAGCGGCGACAGAGCGGTCAGTGCGTAAATGGAAGCTTCGGCGGTCACGATGCGGCAGTCGGGTGCGCGGCAGTCGGGTGCAATCGCTCGCAGGAGGCGTTCGCAGTGTAGCACGCAGCGTGCATGCCTCCGGACGCTCGACGCGTCCCGGTCGCGCCAGGCTTGTCGCCGGGCACGCGATGCTATAATTTTCCTCCCGCGCTTCCGTAGAAACGCCTGCCCGTGCTCAAGCTGATCGCATCGAAGACGAGTCCCTATGTGCGCAAGGTGCGCATCGCGCTCGCCGAAAAGAAGATCGAATATCAGATGCTGGAGGTCTCGCCCATATGAGCCGGGCAATCCGGTGCACGCGTGGAGCCCGCTGGGGAAAGTGCCGGTGCTGGTGCTGGACGACGGCACCCGCCTGTTCGATTCCCGCGTGATCGTCGAATACATCGACACGGTGAGCCCGGTCTCGCGGCTCATTCCGGAACCCAATCGCCAGCGCATCGAGGTCAAGCGCTGGGAAGCGCTTGGCCGATGGCATTTGCGACGCGACGCAGGCGATCGTGATGGAGTCGCGGCGGCCGGCCAAGCAGCAGAGCAAGGCCTGGATCGAACGCCAGCAGCAAAAGGTCGGCGCCGGCGTGGCCGAACTCTCGCGCGAACTCGAGGAGAAGGCGTGGTGCGACGGCGAGTCCTACACGCTCGCCGACATCGCGACCGGTTGCGCGCTGGGCTACCTCGACCTCCGCTATCCCGACCTCGACTGGCGCCGCGAGTACCCGAACCTGTCCCGGCTCGCGGACAAGCTCGCGAAGCGGCCGACGTTCCAGGAGACCGTCCCGCCCGTCGCCTGACCAGGCAGCGGCGGACACCGGCCGGTGTCCGCCGCGTCTTTGCTGCCGGAATCTCCGGCCGGTCGCTTTCTCAGTTGACCTGCTTCGTCAGTTGACCTGCTTCAACTGGTCGAGGATCGCCGGATTTTCCAGCGTCGACGTGTCCTGCTTGATCTCCTCGTCCTTGGCGATCGAGCGCAGCAGCCGGCGCATGATCTTGCCGGAGCGCGTCTTGGGCAGGTTTTCGCCGAAGCGGATGTCCTTGGGCTTGGCAATCGGTCCGATTTCCTTGGCCACCCAGTCGCGCAGCACTTTGGCGATGCGGTCGGCTTCGGCGCCTTCCGGCCGCACCTGCTTCAGCACGACGAATGCGCAGACGGCTTCCCCGGTCAGGTCATCCGGGCGGCCGACGACGGCGGCTTCCGCCACCAGCGGATTGGCGACCAATGCGGACTCGATTTCCATCGTGCCCAGCCGGTGTCCCGACACGTTCAGCACGTCGTCGATGCGGCCCATGATGCGGATGTAGCCTTCGAGGTCGCGCGACGCGCCGTCGCCGGCAAGGTAATACTTGCCGTGGAAGTCCTCGGGGTAATAGCTGGTCTTGTACCGGTCGGGGTCTCCCCAGATCGTGCGGATCATGCCGGGCCACGGGCGCTTGATGACCAGGATGCCGCCCTTGCCGAACTCGACCGTGTGACCGGTCTCGTCGACGATGTCCGCGATGATGCCCGGCAGCGGGAACGTGCACGAACCGGGCTTCAACGGCGTCGCGCCCGGAAGCGGCGTGATCATGTGGCCACCGGTCTCCGTCTGCCACCACGTGTCGACGATCGGGCAGCGCGATCCGCCGACCGTCTGGAAGTACCACATCCATGCTTCCGGATTGATCGGCTCGCCGACGGTGCCAAGGATGCGCAGCGACGACAGGTCGTACTTCTTCGGCAGGTCGCCGCCGGCCTTGATCAGCGAGCGGATTGCCGTGGGCGCCGTATAGAACACCGTGACCTTGTGGTCCTGGATCATTTTCCAGAAGCGGCCGGCATCGGGATACGTCGGCACGCCCTCGAACACGATCTCGGTCGCGCCGCAGGCGAGCGGCCCGTACGCGATGTACGTGTGTCCGGTGACCCAGCCCACGTCGGCCGTGCACCAGAAGATATCGGTCGGCTTGTAGTCGAACGTCCACTTCATCGTCAGGATCGCCTGCAGCAGATAGCCGCCGGTCGAATGCTGGACGCCCTTCGGCTTGCCGGTGGACCCCGACGTGTAGAGGATGAACAGCGGATGCTCGGCGTTCACCCACGTCGGCTCGCAGGTGTCCGGCTGGTTCGCGACGGCGTCGTGCCACCACACGTCGCGCCCGGCCTGCATCGGGATCGCCGCGCCGGTGCGCTTGTAGACGAATACCGTCTTGATCGCCTTCGCATCCGCCCAGCGCCAGCGCTTCGTCGACGACCTTCTTCAGCGGAATCTCGCGGCCGCCGCGGAACTGTCCGTCGGCGGCGATGATCGCCACCGCGCCCGCGTCGACGACGCGTTCCTGGATGCTCTTCGCCGAGAAGCCGCCGAACACCACCGAGTGCGTGGCGCCGATGCGCGCGCACGCCTGCATGGCGACCACCGCCTGGATCGACATCGGCATGTAGACCAGCACGCGGTCGCCCTTCTTGATGCCCCTCGCCTTCAGCGCGTTCGCGAAGCGGCAGACGTCGTGATAGAGCTCCTTGTAGGTGATCCGGGTGATCGTGCCGTCGTCGGCTTCGAAGATGATCGCGACCTTGCCGGGCTGCGTGGCGAGATGCCGGTCGAGGCAGTTGTACGACGCGTTCAGTTCGCCGTCCTGGAACCACTTGAAGAACGGCGGGTTCGACTCGTCGAGCGTCTTCGTGAACGGCTTGTGCCACAGAAGTTCCGCGCGCGCATGCTTGGCCCAGAAGCCCTCGAAGTCGCTTTCGGCTTCCGCGCACATCGCCTTGTAGGCGGCCATGCCGGAAATGTTGGCCTGCTTGACGAAAGCCTCGGAAGGCGGGAATACGCGGTTTTCCTGCAGGACCGACTCGATACCGGACGACATGTGGATTCTCCTCCGCAAATGATCTCTGAACTGATAGCGCCGTGCGAGCCTGCGAGTCTAACCACAGCTCGGGCGAGGACGCAATGACGCAGGGCAAACCTGGTGCACGCAGCCCGCGACAGGGATGCAGGAGCGTGCCGGCGCGCGATCCCGCTTAGGCGAAGTCCGGCCGTCCGCCGGCCCGGGCACGGGCGATGCCCGCGCGGATGGTAGACTTTTGGGTTCTCCGGGCTCGCGTAGCCGCCATGGCGACCTCGATGTCCAGAGGCCCGCGCCATTCCACCTTCACGGGAAACCTGATGTCCGAACTCCGCCCGATTCCATCGTTCCGGGAGCAGCCCATTTCCCGGCTGATCTTCATGAGCCGGTGGCTGCAGCTGCCGCTCTATCTGGGCCTCATCATCGCCCAGGGCGTCTACGTCTATTACTTCTGGGTCGAGCTTGTCCACCTGGTGCAAGCTGCGTTCGGGCACCAGGACGCCATCGACGCCATTCTCAAGAATGTGACGCCGCCCGGCGCCCAGAGCGCGGTCCCGCCGCGGGAAACCGTGGTGATGCTGGTGGTCCTCGGCCTGATCGACGTCGTCATGATCTCGAACCTGCTGATCATGGTCATCGTCGGCGGTTACGAGACGTTCGTGTCGCGGATGAACCTCGACGACCACCCGGACCAGCCGGAATGGCTGTCGCACGTCAACGCGTCGGTGCTCAAGGTCAAGCTGGCCACCGCCATCATCGGCATCTCGTCGATCCATCTGCTGAAGACATTCATCAATGCCGCCGCGTACGAGGAAAAGACGCTGTTCTACCAGACCGTCATCCACGTCGCGTTCCTGTTCTCGGCGCTGGCGATCGCCGCGGTGGACCGCGTGATGCCTCCCCCGGCCCGGCATTCCGGCATGCCGGCCCCGCACTGATCGAAGACCCGGAGCGACAAGATGACCACGATCCGCCAGCAGGACTTCATACAGAGCGTCGCCGACGCGCTGCAATTCATCTCCTACTATCACCCGCAGGATTACATCGAGGCGCTTGGCGCTGCCTATCACGCCGAGGAGTCGCCGGCGGCGAAAG
This sequence comes from uncultured beta proteobacterium, assembly GCA_963816165.1. Taxonomy (GTDB): domain Bacteria; phylum Pseudomonadota; class Gammaproteobacteria; order Burkholderiales; family Casimicrobiaceae; genus VBCG01. The sequence goes on along the minus strand of CAWFJL010000011.1, from coordinate 293,071 downwards.
ACGCGATAGCGCAGATACTCACCAACTCGCGGATGTGCGCGGAAGGCCACCGGCCGATCTGCCAGGACACCGGCATCGTCGTCGCCTTCGTGAAGGTGGGCATGGACGTGCGCTGGAGCGGCGCCACCATGTCGCTGGCCGGAATGGTCAACGAGGGCGTGCGCCTCGCCTACATGGACCCGGACAACCGCCTGCGCGCATCGATCGTCGCCGACCCGGCCGGCGCGCAGGAAGAACACGCGCGACAACACGCCTGCCGTCATTCACTTCGACCTGGTCCCCGGCGACACCGTCGAAGTGAAGATCGCGGCCAAGGGCGGCGGTTCCGAGAACAAGTCGAAGTTCGTGATGCTGAATCCTTCGGACTCGATCGTCGACTGGGTGCTGAAGACGCTGCCGACGATGGGCGCGGGCTGGTGTCCGCCGGGCATGCTGGGCATCGGCATCGGCGGTTCGGCCGAGAAGGCGATGGTGCTCGCGAAGGAAGCGCTGATGGAGCCCATCGACATGCACGACCTCCTGCGGCGCGGCCCGGCGAACAAGACCGAGGAACTGCGCATCGAGCTCTACGAGAAGTGCAACGCGCTGGGCATCGGCGCGCAGGGCCTGGGCGGCCTGTCGACCGTGCTCGACGTGAAGATCCTCGACTATCCGACGCACGCGGCGAGCAAGCCCGTCGGCATGATTCCCAACTGCGCCGCGACGCGCCATGCGCATTTCATGCTCGACGGCAGCGGCGTCGCGAAGCTCGACCCGCCCGATCTTTCCAAGTGGCCCGACGTGCACTGGACGCCGTCGCCGTCGGCCAAGCGCGTGAATCTCGACACGCTGACGCGCGAAGAAGTGGCGTCGTGGAAGCCGGGCGAGACGCTGCTGCTCAACGGCAAGATGCTCACCGGCCGCGACGCCGCGCACAAGCGCATCGCCGATCATTTCGCGCGCGGCGAGGCGCTGCCGGACGGCGTCGATTTCACCAACCGCGTCATCTATTACGTCGGTCCGGTCGATCCGGTGCGCGACGAAGTGGTCGGGCCCGCCGGTCCCACGACGGCCACGCGCATGGACAAGTTCACCGAGATGATGCTGGCGAAGACCGGACTCATCGCCATGATCGGCAAGGCGGAGCGCGGTCCGGTCGCGATCGAGGCCATCGCAAAGCACCGCGCCGCGTACCTGATGGCCGTCGGCGGCGCCGCCTACCTGGTGTCGAAGGCGATCCGCGCGTCGCGCGTCGTCGCGTTCGGCGACCTGGGCATGGAGGCCATCTACGAATTCACGGTCAAGGACATGCCGGTCACCGTCGCCGTCGATGCCCGGGGCACGTCCGTCCACCGTACAGGCCCGCGCGAGTGGCAGGCTCGCATCGGCAAGATCCCCGTCGCAGTGGAATGACGGACGTGGTGACGCGATGCGCCTGATGACCCGCGGCAACCGGGCATGAAGTTCGCCTCCCGCCTGCGCCGGCACCTGTCCCCGCTCTCGGGCGACACGGTGTCCACGCTGGACCTGCCTCCGGTGCGGATGGGCCTGCTCACCAAGCTCAACGTGCTCACCGTCGGGCTCATCTTCCTGACGGCCGCCGCGCTGTCGATACTGCATTTTGCGCAGCAATGGCGCGACGACAAGCAGGAACTGCGCAGCCAGGGCGCCACGCTGCTCGGCGTGATCGCGCAGCTCGCCGAGCACGGCATCGTCACGCTCGGACAAGGACTATCTCGAGCAGATGCTGGACAGCGCGGGCAACAATCCCGATGTCGCCTACGCCAGCGTGTTCGACGGCAAGCGCGAGGTGCTGGTGGAGCGTCGCTTCGCGGCCGGACTCGCCAAGGAGACAGCTGCCGCCCATCGACACGGTCGCAGGTGCCGCTGGCGCCGGGACGCATCGCGGACCGCGACGTCACGATCGGGGCAAGCGTTACATCGAACTCATCGCGTCCGTCGCGAAGCCGCGCGCCGTGGCGGGCAGAAGTCGCGCCGCAAACCGGGGCCACCGGCGAGCCCGATCGGCTACCTGCGCCTCGGCATGACCCAGGACGTGCAGCGCCGCGTGTTTCGCGAGCAGATGGTCGGCGCCGTCGCCGTGGTGCTGGCGCTGCTCATCGTTCGCCATCCTCGCCACGCTGCTGCTGACGCGGCGCCTGGTGGCGCCGATGCACCGCCTGATGCGCGCCGCGCGCGCGGTCGGCGCCGGCCGCCTCGACGTGTATGTCCCGGCGAGTTCGTCGGACGAACTGGGCCTGCTGACCCACACGTTCAACCACATGACGCAAAAGCTCGGCGAATCCCAGTCCGAGGTCGCCAACTACCAGCGCACGCTCGAGGACAAGGTCACGCAGCGGACGAAGGAACTCGAGATCGCCACCGCGCACGCGTACAAGCTTGCGCAGCACGACATCCTGACCGGCCTGCCGAACCGGTCGCTCCTCAACCAGCGGCTGAAGCAGATCCTGTCGCTCGCGCAGCGCGACGGCACGCACGTCGGGTGCCTCTTCCTCGACTTCGACCACTTCAAGCGCATCAACGACACGCTGGGGCACGACGCCGGCGACCACCTGCTCCAGTCGATCGCGCAGCGTCTGATCAGCGCGGTGCGCGAAAGCGACACCGTCGCGCGCCTGGGCGGCGACGAGTTCGTCATCATCCTGCCCGGACTGAATCCGCCGCAGGCCGCCTTCGAGGTGATGGCCGTGCTGACGCGCGTCAGGGAATCGTTCATGGCGCCGTTCAGGCTATCCGACCAGATGCCCACGCTCACGGCGTCGATCGGCGTCGCGATGTACCCGCTGGACGCATCCGACGGCGGCAGCCTGATCAAGCAGGCGGACACGGCGATGTACGCCGCGAAGGACGCCGGCCGCAACGCGTATCGTTTCTACACGTCGGACATGAACGCCCGCGTGCAGTTGCGGCTGCAGATCGAGACCGACATGCGGCGCGGCCTCATGGACGACGAGTTCTTCCTCGTCTACCAGCCGCAGATCGAGATGAAGAGCGGGCGCGCATGCGGCGTGGAGGCGCTGCTGCGCTGGCGCGATCCGCGAACGCGGCGTGATCTCGCCGGCCGAGTTCATTCCCGATCGCCGAGGAGTCGGGGATGATCCAGGCGCTGGGTGCGCGCGTGCTGCGTGACGCGTGCCGGCAGGTCATGCAATGGCACCGGATGGACATGCCGCTGCGCCTGGCCGTGAACCTGTCCGTGCAGCAGCTGCAGCACGACAGCTGGCTGGGCATCGTCGAGGACGCGCTGTCGGCGAGCGGCCTCGCGCCGTCGCACCTCGACCTCGAGATCACCGAGAGCGTGATCATCACGCACCCCGAAAAGGCCGTGGCGACGCTGATGAAGTTGAAGCAGATGGGCGTGTCGATCACGATCGACGATTTCGGCACCGGCTACTCGAGCCTGTCGTATCTCGCCCGGCTGCCCATCCAGGGCGTCAAGATCGACCAGCGCTTCGTGCACGGCCTGGAAAAGAACCGCAACGACGAGGCGATCACGCAGGCGATCATCGCGCTGTCGCATTCGCTCGGCCTGCGCTGCATCGCCGAGGGCGTCGAAACCGCCGCCCAGTTCAACTTCCTGCGCTCGCACGGGTGCGAGGAAGCCCAGGGTTACCTGATCTCGCGGCCGCTGCCCGAAGCGCAGCTGCGTTCGTGGTGGCGCACGCAGGAAGAGCGGCGCCATGGGCGCGACCGCCAGGCCGACCTGTGGCAGCACGAAGCCGACGATTGACGACCAGGGACCGGTGACCGGCCCTAACCTGCCAGGTCGCCGGGCGTATCGACATCGCGCAATACGTTGTCGTCGTCGACCTCGATGAGTTGCAGCTGGTCGCGATGCGCCGAGAGGATGGACTTGGCGCCTTCGTCGCCGGTCAGCGCCGCCAGCGCGGCGTAATGCGGACGACGCAAAGCCAACCGGATGCCCGCGCACGCCGATGCGCGACGTGGCGACAATTGCCGCGCCCGACATCAGCGCGTCGGCCACCAGCGCCACGGTCGCAGGCGCGATCCATGGCATGTCCGCAAGCGCCACGATCCAGCCGTCGGCGTCCGCGCGCGGCAGCGACGCCGCACGCGAGGCTGGCGCCCATGCCTTCGTTCGCCCGCGCGCATTCGACGACCCGCGCCCCGGCCGAGCGCAGCTGGCTCGGCGAGGATCGAATCGCCCGGGCGCACCACCGCCACGACCTCCGGCAACGCCGACAAGCAGATGCAGGCAGGACGCGACGCCGATGGCGGTACCCGCGCCGACGCCGTGCGACGTCGTACGGCAGCGGCGAGAGCAGTTTCGCTCCACCGAAGCGCGCACCCTGGCCCGCGGCGAGCAGGATGCCGGTCAGGCGCATGGATCGGCGCGCAGCTTGGTCACGGAGCGTCAGATCGAAGCCAACGGCATTGCCGGGTACGCGCCGGTCATTCCGCGAGCAGCCGGAACTTGCCGTCCTTGACGACGATAAGCACGCGCGCGCGGTCGTCCATGCCGTTGTGATTGGTGGCCGACATGTTGAACACGCCCTGCGTGCCGACGACCTCGCGTTCCTTTTCCACGGCATCGCGCAACGCGCTGCGGAACGCCTCCGTGCCGGGCTTGCCGGCCTTGAGCGCGGCCGGCATTGCCCGCTCGAGCAGGATGCCGCCGTCCCACGTATTGGCGCCGAACGTCGCGGGCTTGGTGCCGAACTGCTTCTCGTAGGCGGCGATGTAGGCCAGCGCGACCTTCTTCGTCGGATTGGTCGCGGGAATTTCGTCGATGACCAGCATCGGTCCGGCGGCAAGCACGGTGCCTTCGACCTTTTCCTTGCCCGAGCTTGATGAAGTCGTCGGTCGCCACCGCGTGCGTCTGGTAGATGCGGCCCTTGTACCCCTGGTCGAACAGCGTGGCCTGCGGCAGCACGGCGGGTCCGCCGACCGCGGCGATCAGCACGGCATCGGGCTTCGCCGCCATCAGCTTCAGCACCTGCCCGGTCGTGCTCTGGTCGTTGCGCGCGTAGCGTTCGTTGGCGACGATGCTGATGCCGGCCTTCTCGGCCATCGGCGCCGAACACCTTGTACCAGTTCTCGCCGTACGGGTCGTTGAAGCCGATGAAGCCGATCGTCTTGACGCCGTTCTTCATCATGTGCGCCAGCAGCGCGCTGGCGATGATGTCGTCGTTCTGCGTCGTCTTGAACACCCAGCGCTTCTTGGCATCGAGCGGCTCGACGACGCTCGACGTGCCCACGGTGGCCATCATCGGCACCTTGGCCTCGGCGATGAAATCGAGGATCGCCAGCGCGTTCGGCGTGGTCGACGGGCCGATCAGCGCGTCGATGTTGTTCTCCTGGATGAGCTTCTTGATGTTCTGCACGGCGCGCGTGGAGTCGCCGCCGTCCTCGAGCTGGATGTACTCGACCGTCGCGTCGCCGACCTTCCTGGGCAGCAGGTCGCCGGTGTTCTTCTGCGGAATGCCGATCGCCGACGTCGGTCCGGTGGCGGAGACCATGAGGCCGACCTTCACCTGCCCGAAGGCGGCGAAGGAACAGAGGAGCGCGACGGCGGCGAACGAAGGACGAACGGACACTGGGAACTCCCGGAAGAATGACGGACGAAACGTGGAATGCTATGCCGAACCGCGGGTCCGGGACAAGTCGGGAACGCGCCGCGAGGCGGGGCGCAGCTTGGCTACGCGAATTGCCCGGCGGCGTGGCCCGACGCCCACGCCCACTGGAAGTTGTAGCCGCCGAGCCAGCCGGTGACGTCGACCACTTCGCCGATGAAATAGAGTCCGGGCACGTTGGTTGCGCCCATCGTCTTCGACGACAGGTGGCTCGTGGCGACGCCGCCGCAGGTCACTTCCGCCTTCTGGTATCCGAGGGTGCCGGAAGGCAGCACGCGCCAGTCGCGCAAGCAGTTCCGCGACTTCGCGCAGCTTGCGCCTCGCCCAGTTGCTTCATCGGCATGCGCCACGCCGTGCGCCGCGCACCACTGCTGCGCGAAGCGCTTGGGCAGCCGCTGCGCCAGCAGCGTCGGCAGCTGCGCCTGCGAATTGGCCTGCGCGCACAGCCATCGCGCGGCGTCCTCGCCGGGCAGCAGGTCGATCGACAGCGGCGTGCGGCCATCCCAATACGACGAAATCTGCAGGATCGCCGGCCCGGACAATCCGCGGTGCGTGAACAGCAGGTTCTCGCGAAAGCGTCCGCCGTTGCACGAAACCTCGGCGTCGACGGAAACGCCCGACAGGTCGCCGTAGCGCGCCAGCGCCTCGGGCGCAAACGCGAGCGGCACCAGTCCGGGGCGCGGCGGCACGACCGGCAGACCGAATTGCTCCGCGATCCGGTAGCCAAATGGCGTTGCGCCGATCTTCGGTACCGACAACCCGCCGGTGGCGATGACGAGCGATGCGCAGCGTGCGGTTCCCTGCGGCGTGGCGACTTCGAATCCGTCCGTCGTGCGCTCGACGCCGTCGACGGGACACGGCATCCGCCATTGCACGTCGCCGCGGTCGCACTCGTCCTTCAGCATGCGGATGATGTCCTGCGCGGTGTCGTCGCAGAACAGCTGCCCGAGCTTCTTCTCGTGATACGCGATGCCGTACTTCTCGACCAGCGAGATGAAATGTCGCGGTGTGTAGCGGGCGAGCGCCGAACGGCAGAAGTCGGGGTTCTGGGACAGGAAATTCGCCGCCGTGGCGCCGCTGTTGGTGAAATTGCAGCGGCCGCCGCCAGAGATGCGGATCTTCTCCCCCAGCAGGTGGTAGTGCTCGAGCAGCAGCACGCGGCGCCCGCGCTGCCCGGCCTGCGCGGCGCACATCATGCCGGCGGCGCCCGCGCCGATGACGACGACGTCGTAGTCAGCCATCACGTTTCCGGTGGCGGCCGGCCGCCACCGGGTTCGGACGCGTCAGCGCTGCTCGAGCACCGGCGAGGCAATCCTGGCCAGCACCTGCTCCAGGTTGTTGACGCTGCGAGTGACGTTGCCTAACTTGTCCAGGCCGAACAACCCGAGGCGAAACGTCTGGAAGTCCGCGGGCTCGTCGCATTGCAACGGCACGCCGGCCGCGGCCTGCAATCCCAGGTCGACGAATTTCCTGGCGCTCTGGATGTCCTTGTCGTCGGTGTAGCTCACCACGACGGAGGGGGACTGAAAACCTTCGGCCGCAACACTTGCGAAGCCGTGGCGCGCCAGCAGCGCGCGGACCTTCGCTCCCAATTCCCGCTGCGCGGCGCGCATGTTCTCGAATCCGGCCTGCTCGGTCTCCTTCATCGTGTCGCGCAAGCGGGCGAGCGAATCGGTTCCCAGCGTCGCGTGATAGGCATGGCCGCCCTTTTCGTACGCTTCCATGATCGCGAGCCACTTGCGCAGATCGCAGGCGAAGCTGGTGGAAGTCGTGCCCTCGATGGCGGTGCGGGCGCGTTGGCTCAGCATCACCAGCGCGAAACCCGGCGTGCTGCTCCAGCCTTTTTGCGGCGCGGTGATGAGGACGTCGACACCGCAGGCTTCCATGTCGACCCACAGCGCACCGGACGCGACGCAATCGAGGACGAACAGTCCGCCGACCGCGTGGACGGCGTCACCGACGGCACGCAGGTAGCTGTCCGGGAGCAGGATTCCCGATGCCGTCTCGACGTGCGGCGCGAACACGGCGTCCGGTCGATTCGTCCGTATCGAGTCGACCACTTCGTCGATCGGGGCCGGCGCAAACGGCGCGTGCTTTCCGTCTCCGATCCGGCGCGCCTTGAGCACGGTTGCCTCGGCGGGAATCCTGCCGGCGTCGAAGATCTGCGACCAGCGGTAACTGAACCAGCCGTTGCGGATGACCAGGCACTTCTTGCCGGTGGCGAATTGCCGCGCAACGGCTTCCATGCCGAAGGTTCCGCCGCCCGGCACCACGATGGCCGAATGCGCGTTGTAGACGTGCTTGAGAATGCCTGAGATGTCGCACATGACGCGCTGGAAGCGCTGCGACATGTGATTGAGCGAGCGGTCCGTGAAAACGACGGAATACTCGAGTAGGCCGTCGGGATCGACGTCTGGGCGAAGGCCGGGCATAGGGTCCCCTGAAGGAAGTAGGCGAGGAAGGTGGTAAATCAGCGCGCAAAGATCAGCTTAGCACGACGGACCTCCCGGCCAGACCCCACGAACCCGGCTTCCACCGGGCTACTGGCCGAAGAAGTCCTTGACCTTGTCGAACCAGCCTTTGGCGCGCGGATTGTGCTTGCCCGGATCTTCCTCGTTGATCATCTCGAATTCACGCAGCAGTTCCTTCTGCCGCGACGTGAGCTTGATCGGCGTTTCGATCGCCACGTGGCAATACAGATCACCCTGCACCGAACCGCGGACCGGACGAATGCCCTTGTTGCGAAGGCGGAACGTCTGGCCCGACTGCGTTTCCGCCGGCACCTTGATCGTGGCGTGTCCGTCCAGCGTCGGAATCTCCAGCTCGCCGCCCAATGCGGCCGTCGCGAAGCTGATCGGCATCTCGCAATGCAGGTCCGCGCCATCGCGCTGGAACACCTGGTGCGGCTTCAGGTGCACGACGACGTAGAGATCCCCCGACGGGCCGCCGTTCAAACCCGCCTCGCCCTCGCCCGTCAGGCGGATGCGGTCGTCGGTATCCACGCCCGCCGGGATCTTCACCGACAGCGTCTTGTGTTTTTTCACGCGACCCGCGCCGTGACAGGTGGCGCACGGATCGGGAATGACCTTGCCGGTGCCGTGGCAGGTCGGGCACGTCTGCTGGATCGAGAAGAAACCCTGCGACACGCGCACTTCGCCGCGTCCGCCGCAGGTGCCGCATGTCGTCGGCTTGGTGCCCGGCTTGGCGCCCGTGCCATGGCACGTCTCGCATCCCTCCATGGCCGGGATGCGGATCTTCACTTCCGTTCCGCGCGCGGCGTCCTCCAGCGACAGCTCGAGGTTGTAGCGCAGGTCCGCGCCGCGATACACGCCGCTGCCGCCGCCGCGCCCCTGCTGGCCGAAGATCTCGCCGAAGATGTCGCCGAACGCGTCGGCGAATCCGCCGAAGCCTTCGGGCCCGCCGGGCCGGCCGCCGAACCCGGCCGACGGATCCACGCCCGCATGCCCGAACTGGTCGTAGGCCGCGCGCTTCTTCGCGTCGGTCAGGACCTCGTACGCTTCCTTGGCCTCCTTGAATTTCTCTTCCGAGGCCTTGTCATCCGGATTGCGGTCCGGATGATGCTTCATCGCCATCTTGCGATAGGACTTCTTGATGTCCTCTTCGCTCGCGTCGCGGCTCAAGCCCAGTGTCGTGTAGTAGTCCCGCTTCGCCATGATCCCCGATTGCCCCTTGCAACCAATGAAGCCCTCACGGGCGAATTTCTCGTCAAATACGATTGACGTTTCCACAACGGCAAAGGCCGGATTGAGGGGCGCCGCGAGGCGACCACTCCAATCCGGCCAGATATTACGTCGCGCGCTTCGGTATCAATTGCCTGACGTCTTCGCCGCGACGGAATATCAAGGAAGTCATTTGCTGTCCTTGACTTCCGTGAACTCCGCGTCGACGACCTTCTCGTCGCCATGCTGTCCGCCCGCGCCGCCCGCCGCATCCGCGCCTGCACCGGCTCCCGCGCCTGCGCCCGCCGCATTCGCCGCCGCCTGCGCCTGCGCGTACATGACCTCGCCCAGCTTCTGCGACGTCTTGGCCAGTTCCTCGGCCTTGGCTTCGAGCTGTTCCTTGGTCGCGTCGTTCTGCTTCAGCAGTTCCTCGGCGTCCTTCACCGCGGCCTCGATCTTGGCCTTGTCTTCTTCGCCCACCTTGTCGCCGTATTCGGTCACCGACTTCTTCACGCTGTGCACCAGCGCGTCGAGGCTGTTGCGCGCCTGCACCGTCTCGACCATCTTGCGGTCGTCTTCGGCGTGCGCCTCGGCGTCCTTCACCATCTTCTCGATCTCGGATTCCGACAATCCCGAATTGGCCTTGATCGTGATCTTGTTCTCCTTGCCGGTCGCCTTGTCCTTGGCCGACACGTGCAGGATGCCGTTGGCGTCGATGTCGAACGTGACCTCGATCTGCGGCGTGCCGCGCGGCGCCGGAGGGATGCCCTCGAGGTTGAACTGGCCAAGGCTCTTGTTGCCGCCCGCGACGTCGCGCTCGCCCTGCAGCACGTGGATCGTCACCGCGCCCTGGTTATCGTCGGCCGTCGAGAACACCTGTTGCGCCTTGGTCGGGATCGTCGTGTTCTTCTTGATGAGCTTGGTCATGACGCTGCCCAGCGTTTCGATGCCCAGCGACAGCGGCGTCACGTCGAGCAGCAGCACGTCCTTCACGTCGCCCTTCAGCACGCCGCCCTGGATGGCCGCGCCCACGGCAACCGCTTCGTCCGGATTCACGTCCTTGCGCGGTTCCTTGGCGAAGAACTCCTTCACCTTGTCCTGCACCTTCGGCATGCGCGTCTGCCCGCCGACCAGGATCACGTCGGAGATATCGGACAGGCTGACGCCCGCGTCCTTGATCGCGACGCGGCACGGCGCAATGGTGCGCTCGATCAGTTCCTCGACCAGCGCTTCCAGCTTGGCGCGCGTGATCTTCATCGTCAGGTGCTTCGGTCCCGACTGATCGGCCGTGATGTACGGCAGGTTGATCTCGGTCTGCTGCGACGACGACAACTCGATCTTGGCTTTCTCGGCCGAGTCCTTGAGCCGCTGCAACGCAAGCACGTCGTTCTTCAGGTCGACGCCGGATTCCTTCTTGTACTCGGTGACGATGTAATCGATCAGCCGCTGGTCGAAGTCTTCGCCGCCCAGGAACGTATCGCCGTTGGTGGACAGCACTTCGAACTGGTGCTCGCCGTCGACATTGGCGATCTCGATGATCGAGATGTCGAACGTTCCGCCACCCAGGTCATAGACCGCGATCTTGCGGTCGCCTTCCTTCTTGTCCATGCCGAACGCCAGCGCCGCCGCCGTGGGTTCGTTGATGATGCGCTTGACCTCGAGGCCGGCAATCTTGCCCGCGTCCTTGGTCGCCTGCCGCTGCGAGTCGTTGAAGTACGCCGGAACCGTGATGACGGCCTCGGTCACTTCCTCGCCCAGGTAGTCCTCGGCGGTCTTCTTCATCTTGCGCAGGATTTCCGCGGAGACCTGCTGCGGCGCGATCTTCTTGCCGCGCACCTCGACCCACGCGTCGCCGTTGTCCGCCTTGATGATCTTGTAGGGCATCAGGTTGATGTCCTTCTGCACTTCCTTTTCCTCGAACTTGCGGCCGATCAGCCGCTTGATCGCGTACAGCGTGTTCTTCGGATTGGTGACCGCCTGCCGCTTGGCCGACGCGCCGACAAGGATTTCGCCGTCTTCCTGGTAAGCGACGACCGAAGGCGTCGTGCGCGTGCCTTCAGCGTTTTCGATGACCTTGGGGGTGCCGCCCTCCATGATGGAGACGCAACTGTTGGTGGTGCCCAGGTCGATGCCAATGATCTTGCCCATGATGTCCTGCCCTCCGTGATCCGAATGCGAATGAATGTGAAGAACCTGCCCGTCAGATGGGGATTTCGCTCGAGCGAATCAACCCAACCCGGGACCTGGCCGACGATTTTCTAGGTGTTTTCGGTCTTGCCCTTTGCCACCGTCACCAGCGCGGGCCGCAGCACGCGATCGTTGATGAGGTAGCCCTTCTGAAAGACGTCCACGACGGTGTTCGCCGGCAGGTCGGAGTCGACCATCTGCATCGCCTGGTGGCGGTGCGGGTCGTACTTCTCGCCCGCCGGATTGACTTCCAGCACCTGCGCCCGGTCGAACGACGCCTGCAGCGCCTTCAACGTCAATGCGGCGCCGGATCGCAGCGTCTCGAGCGAAACGTCGCCTCCGGCGAGCGTCTGCTCCAGCGCATCCTTCACCGGCAGCAGGTCTTCGGCGAAGCGCTCCACCGCGTACTTGTGCGCCTTGGCGACATTGACCTCCGCCTGCTTGCGCACGTTTTCGGTTTCAGCCTTGGCGCGCAGCCAGGCGTCCTTGAGTTCCGCGACCTCGGTCTCGACCTTTACGAGCTGAGCGGCAATGTCGTCGGCGACGCGGCCCACTTCGACCGTATCGGCGACGACTTCCGGCCCGGCAGCCGCTGCCTCAGGCGTGAGCACCGGCGTGCCTGCTTCCGGGTCAGGATGTGTTCGTTTCATGCGTTGGGTCCCTGGAATCGTTTTTGCTATCCGCACGCACGTTGGGGTCAATCGTCGCGATTCAAGCCCCTGCCCCGGACGTCGCCGGAAAATTGCTTAAAAACAATGGTTTATTGTTTGACCCGCGTCGCGCGCGGGCCGGACCGGCGTCAGGCTTTTGCGCCCAACGCCTTGGCGCGCAGCTTGGTCGCCTCGCGGGACGCGGCGTCTGGCGGCTCCGCCAGCCAGCCATCCAGTTCCCGGAACACGAGATTCGCCAGCGCCGCAATCCACAGCGGATGCTCGTTGAGGCAGGGGATCGCGTTGAATTCCTTGCCACCCGCTTCCAGGAAGGTCGCCCGCGCCTCGATGCCGATTTCCTCGAGCGTTTCGAGGCAGTCGGCGACGAATCCCGGGCAAAACACGTCGACACGTTTGACGCCCTCGCGGCCAAGCGCCTGCAACACTTCCGACGTGTAGGGCTTGAGCCATTGCGCGCGGCCGAAGCGGGACTGGAACGTGAGCGTCCATTGCCCGGACTCCAGCCCCAGTTCCCGGGCGAGCAGCCGTCCAGTCACCAGGCACAGGCAGTGATAGGGGTCGCCGCGATCCAGTGTGCGCTGCGGCAGGCCGTGGAACGACATCACGAGGCGATCCGGGCGGCCATGCTTGACCCAGAAGTCATTGACGTTCTGCGCGAGCGCCTTGATGTAGGCGGGATCGGCATGGAACGTGTCGACCAGGCGCAGGCCGGGGATGCGCCGCGATTGGCGCAGGTGATCGGCGACGGCGTCGAACGCCGACGCCGTCGTGCTGGCCGCGTATTGCGGATAAAGCGGAACGACGAGAATTCGTTCGCAGTTCGCGGCGCGCAGGCGGTCGAGCGCCGCGCCCACGCTCGGATTGCCGTAGCGCATTCCCAGTTCCACCGGACACTGGTCGGCAGGAAACCCCGCGCTCTTGAGTCGTTGCCCGAGGTAACCGAGCAACAGCGAACGCTGCTTCACGCTGTGCACCAGCAGCGGCGAGCCGTCCTTGGTCCAGATCGCGGAATATTTTTTCGCCGACGCGGCCGGCCGCACCAGCAGGATCACGCCATACAGGATCGGCTTCCACAGCCACGGCGGGATTTCGATGACGCGCGGATCGGACAGGAATTGCGCGAGATACCTGCGCACCGCCGAAGGCGTGGCCTGATCGGGCGTACCGAGGTTGACGAGCAGGACACCGACGCGCGGCACGCGGTCGTGCGCGAATGGCGGTTCAGGTGCGTGGGCCATGCGCTGCCTTGTGCCGGTATTTCATTGCGCCACTGCCGCTCGCGAGCGGCTTGCGATCCACGCATCCAGTCCGCGTCGCGCCTGGCGCCGGATCGCCGTGCGCACGAACGGCGTCCATCCGAGCAGCGCGCCCTTGGCGCCGAGCGCCATGCGGCTCCAGCGCCACAGGTCGAAGGTGTCCACGTGTCGCGCGATCCGGCCCGCGCTGAACGTGAATGCGGCATCGATGATGTTGTGCACCGGACGGCCGGTGGCGGAGAACGTGTAGCGGGCCTCCCAATGCGCGGCGCCGGTCGCGTCGTCGGCACGCACGTCGCGCCATTCGACGCGGAGGTCGCGGCCGCGCTCGCAGAGCATCGACCACATGGCGCCGACCTCGGCGCCGGCCAGGTCGAACACCGGGTCCGAGAAGCGCGCATCCGGCGCATAGCAGGCGGCCATCGCCGCGCCGTCCCTGCGTGCGAACGCGGAATAGAACCGTTCGAGCAGCGCCGCGTTGGGATGGGTCTCAGTCATCCCTCATTCTTCATTCAACTGCGCCGACATCGCGTTGGAAAGGAGCTTGGCCGTGACGTCGACGATCGGGATCACCCGCTCGTACGCCATCCGCGTCGGGCCGATCACGCCCAGCGTGCCGATCACCTGCCCATTGGCTTCGTAGGGTGCGGTGACGACGCTGTATTCATCCAGCGGCGCCAGCCCCGACTCGCCGCCGATGTAAATCTGCACGCCCTGCGCGCGCTGCGAAACGTCGAGGAGATGCAGGATCGACGTCTTCTGGTCGAACATGTCGAAGAGCCGGCGCAGGCGCTCCATGTTGGATGCCAGGCCGTCGGCGTGCATCAGGTTGCGCTCTCCGGTGACGACCAGCGATTCACCCTCCGCGTAGGCGCCTTCTCCGGCATCCACCGCCGCGCTCATCAGGCCCGCGATGTCTTCGCGCAGGGTTCGCAACTCATCGGTGATCCGGGCGCGGATCGTCGTCAGCGGCTGCCCGGCGAAGTTGAGGTTGAAGAAATTGGTCGCCTCGACCAGTTGCGACTGCGAGTACGCGCGGTCCGTATGCAGGATGCGGTTCTGCACGTCGCCTTCGGCCGTCACCAGGATGAGCAGCACGCGCCGCTCCGACAGGCGCAGGAACTCCAGGTGGCGAAACGCCGCCTCGCGTCGCTTGGGTGTCATCACCACGCCGGCGAATTGCGTCAGCTGCGAGAGCAGTCCCGCCGCCGCGCTCACGAGTTGCTGCGGCCGGTCGGCGACGAGTTCGCCCTCGAGCCGGTCGATCTCGCTGCGATCGAGCGGCTTGGTCACCATCAGGCTGTCGACGAAGAAGCGGTAGCCTTTGGGCGTCGGCACGCGGCCCGCGGACGTATGCGGGCTGCTGATGAAACCCATCTCCTCCAGGTCCGCCATCACGTTGCGGATCGTCGCCGGCGAAAGCTCGAGGCCGGAGTGCCGCGACAGCGCGCGCGAGCCTATCGGCTGCCCGTCGCCGATGTACCGCTCGATCAGCGTCTTGAGGAGGTGCTGCGCGCGCGGTTCAAGCATGGCCACGATTTTACAGCGCTCCATCGTTTCGGGGGCGGCACTCCTGGCGCATTTGCACTTTCGTTCTAGCGTCCCGAGCCTGCGGCCTGTGGTTTAATCGTGTCCATGCTCAAAGCCGCCGCCTCGCCGGTCTTTCCCCGCGTTGCCCTCGTCGGTCGCCACGAGAGCCCGGACCTGGCGTCGCCGTTGGCCCGCGTCGCCGCTTACCTGACCGCCAAGGGCCACTCCGTCGTGCTGGAGTGCGAAACCGCGCGCCATTCACCGTTGTCCGGCTATTCCGTCGCCGCGCAGGAGGAACTCGAGCACGGCGGTCGACCTGGCGATCGTGCTGGGTGGCGACGGCACCATGCTTTCGATCGCGCGCCGGCTCGCGCCATTCGGCGTGCCGCTGATCGGCATCAACCAGGGGCGCCTGGGCTTCCTGACCGACATTCCGCTGACGCGGATGGAATCCACGCTGGACGCCATGCTGGCAGGACGCTATCTCGAGGAGCGCCGAACGCTGCTGGCGGCCGTGGTGGTGCGCGCCAACGGCGAGCGCGACGACGCGTTCGCGCTGAACGAGGTCGTGGTCAATCGCGGATCGCTGGGGAGCATGATCGAGTGCGCGGTGGAAATCGACGGCCGCTTCGTATATTCGATGCGCGCCGACGGCATCATCGTCGCCACGCCCACGGGGTCGACCGCCTACGCGCTTTCCGCGGGCGGCCCGATCCTCGATCCGCAGCTGGCGTCGTTCCTGCTGGTGCCGGTGGCGCCGCACGCGCTGACGCATCGTCCGATCGCGATCTCCGACGCGGCGCACATCTCGATCACCGTGTTGAGCGCGCGCGACGCCGGCTTCCACTGCGACGGTCAGGGCCATTACACGCTGGCCGAAGGCGACCGCGTCGAATTGTGCCGCGCGCCGCAGGCCGCGCGCTTCCTGCATCCCGAAGGCCACGACTACTTCGCGATGCTGCGCGAGAAGCTGCACTGGAGCGCCACGCCCGAACGGGTGGGCGGGATGCGGCACGATGAGCGCGCGGACGGCCGGGACAAGAACGGCACGCTGTGAAGGTCGTTGCCGCCTACTGATGCTGCGCCTTCTCTCGATTCGCAATTTTGTCGTCGTTGCCTCCCTCGACGTCGAGTTCGAACGCGGCCTCACGGTCCTGACAGGCGAGACCGGCGCGGGCAAGTCGATTCTCCTCGACGCGCTGTCGCTGCTGCTGGGCGACCGCTTCGAACTGCGCCAGCTGCGCCCGGGCGCCGAGCGCGCCGAACTCGCGGCGGTGTTCGACACCAGCGACACACCAGCGGTCGATGCCTGGCTGGCCGAGCAGGAGCTCACCGGCGACGGGGACGAAGTGCTGTTGCGCCGGGTCCTCGACGCGCAGGGGCGAAGCCGCGCGTGGATCAACGGCCGGCCGGCGACGCTGGCGCACCTGAAGGACCTGGGCGAGAGGCTCGTCGACCTGCACGGCCAGCACGCGCATCAATCGCTCGCGCAACCCGAATCGCAGCGCAACCTCGTCGACGCCTTCGGCGGCTTCACGACGCTCGCGCGCGAAGTAGCGGACAGCTATCGCGCGTGGCGCGCCGCCATAGAACAATGCGCGGCGGCCGCCCACGTGGCGCAGGCGACGTCCACCGAACGCGAGTTCCTCGACACGCGGCGACGCGAGCTCGCGGCGCTCAATGTCACGCCCACGGAATGGGCCGACCTCTCCGCGGCGCAGTCGCGGCTGGCGAACGCGGCCGACCTGATCGACGCTGCGACGCAGGGCAGCGAAACGCTGGCCGAAGGCGATGGCGCGCTCACGCTGCGGCTCGCCCAACTGACACAGCGCCTCAAGGCGGCCGCGGTAAACGATCCGGCGTTATCCGAGGTCGTCGCGCTATTGGAACCCGCCGCGGTGGAGCTGGAAGAAGCTGCCCGCGCGCTGCGCGACTACCTGCGCCGCCTGGACCTCGATCCGCAGGAACTGCAGCGTGTCGAAAGCCGCCTTTCGGCGATCCACGATCTCGCTCGCCGGCACCGGGCGCGGCCCGACGCGCTGCCCGCACTGCTCGCCGAAACCGAGGCGCGACTCGCCGCGCTGGCCGAGTCGGCGGATGCGGAGGGCCTGGCGCGGCGGGCCGCCGAAGCGGAAGCCGTGTTCCGCGCGCACGCCGAGCATCTGGCGAAGAAACGCCGCTTCGCGGCGACCGAACTCGCGCATCGCGTCACGCAGGCGATGCAGTCGCTGAGCATGGCGGGGGGACGCCTCGAAATCGCGCTGGACCCCCTCGCGTCGCCCGCGAGTTATGGCCTGGACGAGGTCGAGTTCCGCGTCGCGACGCATCCGAAGCAACCGCTGGCGCCACTGGCACGCGTGGCGTCGGGAGGCGAACTGTCGCGCATCGCGCTCGCCATCCAGGTGGTCGCAAGCGAGGTGGGCCAGATTCCGACATTGATCTTCGACGAAGTGGACAGCGGCATTGGCGGTGCGGTCGCCGACACTGTCGGACGGCTGCTGCAAACCTTGGGCTCCGACCGGCAGGTGCTGTGCGTGACGCACCTGCCGCAGGTTGCGGCGTGCGCCGATACCCATTTCCGCGTCAGCAAGACGGGCAAGGGCGACGGCGTGACGAGTGAACTGGCGCGGCTTGCGCCGACGAATCGCGTCGAGGAACTGGCGCGGATGCTCGGTGGCGCGGAGGTCACCGCGAAGACGCGCGCGCACGCCAGGGAGATGCTGGAGTCCGGCAGCCGGCCCACGGCGCCGGCGCGCAAACCCGGCCGGCGCGCCGCGGAAAGATAGGGGCGCGGGCCGACCTTCAGGTTCGGGAGTTCAGGACTTGCGCGCCTTGCTGGCGTTGGCGAGCTTTGGCGCGAACGTGCCCTTGACCGGTTTGGCCTTGGCTTTGGCCATTGCCGCCTTGGCAGCCGTCGGCGGCAGCGATTCTCCGGTCTCGAGCCAATGCTTGACGCGCTGCGCATCGCCCAGGCGCGTGTATTTGCCCAACGAATCGAGCAGCACGATCACCATCGGGCGGCTGGCGATGGTCGCCAGCATCACCACGCAGCGGCCGGCTTCGCGGATGTAGCCGGTCTTCTGCAACTGGATGTCCCACGAGACGTTCTTGACCAGCGCGTTCGAATTGTTGAATCCGAGCGTCTGCCCGGAAGGCTGCACCTCGACAAAATGCTCCGGCGTCGTCGTATAGGCGCGGATCAGCGGATATTGCGCGGCCGCGGCGACCATCAAGGCCAGGTCGTTCGCCGTCGATACGTTGTTCGGGGACAGACCGGTCGGGTCCTCGAATCGCGTCCGCGTCATACCCAGCTCGGCCGCCTTGGCGTTCATCGCCACCACGAACGCGAGGTTGCCGCCGGGGTAATGGCGCGCCAGCGAAGAGGCCGCGCGGTTTTCCGACGACATGAGCGCGAGGCGCAGCATCTCGTCGCGCGACAGCGTGGCGCCCATACGGAGGCGCGAATGGCTCCCCTTGATGTAGTCGAAGTCGTCCATGTCCACGGCCATGGGTTCGTCGAGCGACAGGTTCGCGTCCAGGACGACCATGGCGGTCATTAATTTGGTCAGCGAAGCGATGGGCGTCACTTCGTCTGCCGCCTTGGCGTACATCCGGCGGCCGTCCTGGGCGTCCAGGACGAGCACATTGGCCGATGCCAGGCGCAGTTTGCCCGGATCGGGGAACGGCGCCGCCGCTACGGTGGTGGCCGAAAGCGGTCCAAAGATGCAAGCAAAAACAATGAGTAACGATCGTGTCATGACGCCCAGCCTCAAGAATCCAACTGCCTTATCGCACGGCGGGACGCCGCAAGTCAATCCCTTAGCCACATCAAGGACTTAAGTTGCCCTGTCCCCGTTGCATTGGCACAGCAATCCCCATGCCCGTGACCCAGGGCGGGGGGATTTAGGCCCGTTGTGAGCGCCGCGACCCTTTACAACGCCTGCAGGCTGCTTTTCGCTGACTCGGGCGCCGATTGCGCCGGCGCGCGCCGCTCTTCGTCCTGCTGCAGCCGCCACATCCGCGAGTACACGCCATTCGCGGCCAGCAGCTCGGCATGCGCCCCACGTTCCACGATGCGGCCATGCTCCAGGACCAGGATCTCATCGGCATCGACGACCGTCGACAGCCGGTGGGCGATCGTCAGCGTCGTGTGGTTCTGCGCGATCGCCGACAATTCGGCCTGGATCGCCTTCTCCGCCTTCGAGTCGAGGGCGCTCGTCGCCTCGTCGAAGATCAGCACGTGCGGCGACTTGAGAATGGCGCGGGCGATGGCCACGCGCTGCTTTTCGCCGCCCGATAGCTTCAGGCCGCGCTCGCCGACCGGCGTCGCATAGCCTTCCGGGCAGCCCGGCGACGAAGTTGTGGATCTGCGCCGCCTTGGCCGCGGCGACGATCTCGTCGCGCGTGGCGCCGGGCTTGCCATACGCGATGTTGTACTCGATCGAATCGTTGAACAGCACGGTGTCCTGCGGCACGATGCCGATCGCCGCCCGCAAGCTGGTCTGCTGCACGTCGCGGATGTCCTGGCCGTCGATGCTGATGCGCCCGCCGCCGATGTCGTAGAAGCGATACAAAAGCCGCGCGAGCGTGGATTTGCCGGACCCCGAGGGACCGACAATAGCCACCGTCCGGCCCGCAGGGATCGTGAACGAAACGTCGAACAGGATCTGGCGGTTGGCCTCGTAGCTGAAGTACACGTGCTCGAAACGCACCTCGGCGCCGCGGATGGCGAGCACCGGCGCGCCGGGCTTGTCCCGGATCTCCGCGTTTTCCTCGATCAGCGCGAACAGCCGCTCCATGTCGGCCAGCGCCTGCTTGATTTCGCGGTAGATGACGCCCAGGAAATTGAGCGGGATGTAGAGCTGGATCATGAACGCGTTGACGAGGACCAGGTCGCCGATGGTCATCGTGCCGTCCACCACGCCCACCGTCGCGCGCCACATGATCAGCGTCACGGCGATCGCGATGATCGCGCTCTGCCCGACATTCAGCATCGACAGCGACGTCTGGCTCTTCACGGCCGCCGTTTCCCAGCGTTGCAGGCTTTCGTCGTACCGCCGCGCTTCCCACTCCTCGTTGCCGAAGTACTTCACGGTCTCGTAATTGAGCAGGCTGTCGATCGCGCGGGTGTTGGCCTTGGAATCGAGCTCGTTCATCGTGCGCCGGAAATGCGTGCGCCATTCGGTGATCAGCACGGTGAAGGCGATGTACGCGACCAGCGCGCCCCCGGTGATCGCCATGAACGTCCAGTCGTAGCGCGCGATCAGGATGGCCGAGACCAGCGCGATCTCGACCAGCGTCGGCAGGATCGAGAACAGCGTGAACTGGATCAGCGTGGAAATGCCGCGCTGGCCGCGCTCGACGTCGCGCGTGAGCCCGCCCGTCTGCCGCTGCAGGTGGAAGCGCAGCGACAGCGCGTGCAGATGACGGAAGACCTGCAGCGCGATCTTGCGCGTCGCGCGCTGCGTCACCTTGGCGAACAGGAACTCGCGCAGTTCGGTGAACAACGTCGTGGACAGCCGCAGCACGCCGTAGGCGGCCAGCAGCGCCAGCGGGACCGCGAGTGGCGCCAACTGCGAGTCGAGGCTGTCGACGATGCGCTTGAGCAGCACCGGCACGCCGACGTTGGCGACCTTGGCAAGCACCAGGCAGACCAGCGCCGCCAGCACCCGCGACTTGTATTCCCACAGGTAGGGCAACAGCGTGCCGA
This sequence comes from uncultured beta proteobacterium, assembly GCA_963816165.1. Lineage (GTDB taxonomy): Bacteria > Pseudomonadota > Gammaproteobacteria > Burkholderiales > Casimicrobiaceae > VBCG01. The sequence goes on along the minus strand of CAWFJL010000011.1, from coordinate 272,443 downwards.
TCGTGCGCCAGTCCCCGCGCTCCGTGCGCGGCACGTTCTTCTCGACCGGAGCCGGCAGGGCGGTGGAATGCGAATGGCGCATCGGTATGGGCGGCAGAAGTCAGGGAACGGAACGCGAAGACGCGTATGGGAGTTCGGGAAGGCCGGCAATGCAACTTCGGGCAACCCGGTATTTTAGCAGGCCGCGAGGCGCGAAATTCAGTCAGCGCTGTCCTTGTCGCGCGGGAACCACTCGTTTCCGCCGTAGCCCATCACCCCCATTCCAATCCGGACGATGCCATAGGCTATCCAGGTCAGCGCCTTTTCGAAATTGGTGCGCACCGCCCAACTCTCCGGCGCGACCCGACGGGCGCCGTCGGCGATCATCCGCAGCAACTCGCCGCGCAGCTGGTCCGCGAAGCGCGGATCGCGCACGAACACGTTGGCCTCCCGCGCCATCAGGAACGAATAGGGATCGATGTTGGACGACCCGACGGTGGCCCAATGCTCGTCCACCACGGCGACTTTGGCGTGCAGGAACGACAGGTGATATTCCTCGATCGTCACGCCGGCCTGGAGCAGCTGCCCGTACAGCGCGCGCGACGCGTAGTGCAGCAGCCGGTATTCGACGCGCGCCTGCAACAGCAGCGTCACCCGCACGCCGCGCAGCGCCGCGGCGGTCAGCGCCCGCCGGAACTGCGTACCGGGAAAGAAATACGCCGTCGCGATGATGATTTCCTTTTCCGCCGCGAGCAGGGCGGCAAGGTAGGCGGCTTCGATGTCGCTGCGGTGACCCAGGTTGTCGCGGATGGCGAAGGACGCCGCCTGCGTTCCCGCGACTCGGGTCGAAATCGCGACCGGAAACAACGGCACCTCGCTGCGGTCGAACTGCGTCAGTTCGACCAGCGCCCACAGCCGCTGCATCGACATGACGATCGGCGCGAGCATGGGCCCTTCCACGCGCACCGCGAAGTCCACGCGCGGCGGCTTGTGCCGCGGCGTGTTCATGTCGTCGATCAGGTTGATGCCGCCGACGAAGGCCACGCGACCGTCGACGTGGCAGATCTTCCGGTGCAACCGGCGCAGCCGGTGCAGGCGGAATTGCCACGGCGCCACCTCCGGCCGGTATTTCATCAGACGCACGCCGCCCGCAGCGAGCATGCTCGCCAGCGATGGCGTCAGGTAGAGGCTCGCACCCCAGCCGTCGACCAGCACCCGGACCGTCACGCCTCGCTGCGCCGCGCGCACCATCGCGGCGGCGACCGCCCGGCCCGATGCATCGTCGGCGAAGATGTAGGTCTCCAGCCACACTTCGGTACCCGCTGCATCGATGGCGTCGATCAGCGCCGGAAAGAACTCGGCGCCATTGCGCAGCAATTCGATCCTGTTGCCGGTCGTGAACTGCTCCACCGTCGGGTCCTCGGCACCGCGCGTTCAGCGGCGCCTGCGCGGTAGCGAGAACGTCGCGGCGAGCGCCGCGTGATCGGAGAGCCTGCCCGACGGGAAAGGCGTAGTGGACGCGGGCGTCCTTGACGTCGAGCTTGCGGGCATAGATGCGATCGAGGCGGAATACCGGCAAGACGGACGGGAAGGTTCGTGCCGGACGGCCCTTTACCTCGTCGAACACCTCGTAGACGCCGAGCTCGTCGGTAAGAATGCGGTCGCCCTTGCGCCGCCAGTCGTTGAAGTCGCCGGCGATGATCAGCGGCGCATCCTTCGGGACCGTGGCGCGAATGCGCTCGGCGAGCGACCGGATCTGCCATTGCCGGCCTCTCTCGAACAGGCCGAGGTGGACGTTGATGCAATGCAGGTTCTGCGCGCCGCCGGCCAGCTTGATCTCGCAATGCAGCAGCCCGCGGTTCTCGAACACGTGCGCCGAAATGTCCTCGTTCTCCTGCGTGATGATCGGAAAACGCGACAGGATGGCGTTGCCGTGATGCCCCTGGCGATAGACGGCGTTGCGGCCATAGGCCACCTCCTTCCACACGGTGTCCGCGATGAATTCGTGCTGCGGCTTGCCCGGCCAGTCGATGTAGCGGCCGGCGTTGCGGTGGTGGGCGCCCTGCACCTCCTGCAGGAACAGGATGTCGACGGACAGCCCGTGCAGCTTCTCCTTGACCTCATGGATGACCATGCGCCGCGTCAGGTGCGAGAAGCCCTTGTGGATATTGAATGTCGCGACGGTGAAATTCATCGCGGGGGCGGAAGGCGATTGGTGATCACTTCCGCAATGTTAGCGGGAAACGGCTTCCCGTTGGCGCAGGACGCATGCGGAAGACCGTGTCGGCGCGCGGTGCATGCCTGCGTTACACTTGCGGCCTGACCGGGCGGTTCGAATCTGCGAGCCTGCACCAGCGCGGGGCGGCCATCGCGGCCCTGTCCCTTCCTGCCCGGTTGCGTACCTCGCGTCGATGCGCGTAAGTTTGCGTCGCGACTTTCGACCAACGCTTCGGGCAGGCCATAGCCCTGTCGTCTTCAACCCGAACCCACAGGAGCATTGCACCATGAACAGGCAAGCCACGATTCAATCCGCCATCGCCGGCCTCGTCGCCGTCGGATTTGCAGCAGCCGTCGCCGCGCAACCCGTCGCCCCCAAGGAAGGTACCGAGAAATGCTACGGCGTCGCCAAGGCCGGGCAGAACGACTGCGGCACCGCCAAGCACGCGTGCGCGGCCCAGGGCGCCAAGGTGGACAACGATCCCAACGAGTGGAAGTACGTCGCCAAGGGCACGTGCGAGAAGATGGGCGGCAAGACGACGGCGCCGAAATAACCGTTTCCCGTTGGTCTCGCGCGGCCAGGTGGCAGATAGCCGCCGGCCGCGCGTCCACGACCGCATGGATTCATTTCTGCCTGACTCCGCCGGCATCGGATTGCGCGCGCCGCACGTCGCGCAGGTGCTGGCAGAGCGCCCGCCGGTACCGTGGTTCGAAGTCCACAGCGAAAACTACTTCGCCGACGGCGGGCCGGCGTTGGCGGCCCTCGGCCGGATCCGCGCGGACTATCCCGTTTCGCTGCACGGCGTCGGTCTTTCGCTGGGCTCCACCGACGCCCTCGACACGGCGCATCTCGCGAAGCTTGCGCGTCTCGTCGACCGCATAGCGCCGGCGCAGGTGTCGGAACACCTGTGCTGGAGCAGCGTCAACGGCCGGCACTTCAACGACCTGCTGCCACTGCCCTATACGCGCGAAGCGCTCGACCATGTTTGCGCGCGCGTGTCCGCGGTGCAGGATTGCCTCGGCCGCAAAATCCTGGTCGAGAACGTGTCCAGTTACCTGACGTTTCCGGAATCCACGATGATGGAATCCGAATTCGTCGTCGAAGTCGCGGTGCGATCGGGCTGCGGCCTGTTGGTCGACGTGAACAACATCTACGTCAACGCGCGGAACCACGGCGGCGACGCCGACGCCTATCTGGCGGCGATTCCGCCCGAGCTGGTGGCCGAGATCCACTTGGCCGGCTTCGACGCGAGCGGCCCATGCCTCATCGACACGCACGGCGCGCCGGTGGCGCCGGACGTATGGGCCCTTTATGAGCGGGCGTTGCGCCGATTCGGCCGCGTGCCCACGCTGATCGAATGGGACACCGACATCCCCGAATTCGCCGTCCTGCAGCGTGAGGCGGCGACCGCGCAATCGTATTTGGAGGCCGGGCTTGCTGTCGCTGCGTGAACGCCAGACCCGCTTCGCTACGGCGCTTCTGGAAGGCGGCGAAGATGCGGGTGAGCGTTTCGCCATCTATCGCAACACGGTGTTGTCGAACTACCGCAACGCGCTGGGCGCGACATTCGTGGTCGTGAAGCAACTGGTCGGCGCGGCCTTCTTCAATGCCGCCGTCGACGCCTACGCGCTGGCCGTCCCTTCGGCGGGCGGCGATCTCAATGTTTACGGAAGCGATTTCCCTGATTTTCTCGCGGGCTATCCGCACGCCCGCGACCTGCCCTACCTGCCCGACGTGGCCCGGCTCGAGTGGGCCGTCGATGCGGCCGGACGCGCCGCGGAGGCTGCCGGTTCGCCCGAGTCACTACTGGCGGCGCTGGCCAAGGTCCCGGCCGAGCAGGTGATCTCGCAGCGTTTCACGCTCGATCCGTCCTGTCGTTTCCTGCGTTCGACCTATCCCGTGCTGCGCATCTGGCAGGTCCATCAGCCGGGTTTCGCAGGCGACGTCGCCGTTTCCTTCGATGTGACGGCGGACCATCTGCGTCGTGAGGCGCGAGTCAGGCAGCGTGAGCATCGAGAGATTGGCGCCAGGTGATCACGCGTTGCTGCGCACGCTCAACGACGGCGGCGACCTGGCGGCGGCACTGGATGCCGCGGTCGCAGCAGAACCGGAATTCGATCTCGGAACGGCGCTTCGCGCAGGCATCGCCAATCGCACGCTCTCGCAATTGCGCGGTGACTGAAAGCATTGGCGAGGAACGCCGACTAACTGTCGCGTCCCCAATCTCCAGGAGCAGCATCCATGCAGTCCGCCGCAATGTCCGTGTCCGAGCGCGCCGCGCGTGGGTACCTGAAGCTGGCCGCGTTGGTCGACCGGCTGCAGCCGCTCTTCGCACTCGCGCTTCGCGTCTACATCGTGCGCGTGTTCTTCCTGTCCGGTCTTACCAAGCTGCACGACTGGAACATCACGCTGGCACTGTTCCGCAACGAATATCACGTGCCCTTGCTACCGCCCGCTATCGCCGCCGTGCTGGGAACGAGTGCGGAACTGGGTCTGCCGATCCTGCTGCTCCTGGGGTTCGGTACCCGCGCCGCGGCAGTCGCGCTGTTCGCGTTCAACATTGTCGCCGCGACTTCCTATCCGGAACTCTCGGCAGCGGGCCTCAAGGATCACATCCTGTGGGGCATGCTTGCTGCTCGTCCTCTTCTTCTACGGCCCTGGCAAATTGTCCGTCGACCATCTGCTGGGGCGACGGCTGGGCGGAACGGGCTAAACGCAGGCCTTGCCGTGGATCCGCCGGCTGGGCGGCCCGCGAGGATACAATTCGTACCGTTCCCCCAATTCTTGATCCTGGCGCACCCGCGCCTCGCGACAATACGCATGGCCGACACCCCGCTGCACGAAGCCGGGCAAGACCCGGAAGCGCTCGTCAAGGCTTATAACGACGTCGCCTATACGAGCCATCCGGACTCCGTGAGCCACCCCGACCATCTGGCCACGGTAGCCACGCTGCTCGGCCTCGACGTCGCGCCCGTCGCGACGTGCCGGGTCCTCGAGCTCGCATGCGGCGATGGAACGAACCTGGTGCCGGTCGCCGCCGCGCTGCCGAACGCGACGTTCGTCGGCATCGATTTCGCCGCGCGTCCCGTGGCGCGCGCCACGCGCATGGCAAGCGACTTGGGCCTCTCCAACGTCCGCCTTCTGCAGCTCGATCTGCGCGAATTTCCCGCGGACATGGGCAGCTTCGACTACATCATCGCGCACGGCCTCTACTCGTGGGTACCGGCAGACGTGCGCGCCCACGTACTGCCGCTGATCGCGCGCCATCTGGCGCCCCGTGGCGTGGCGTTCGTCAGCTACAACACGCTGCCGGGATGCCACATGCGCCGCGCCGTGTGGGAAATGCTCAAGTTCCACACGCGCGAAATTGCGGACAAGCCGGCGAAGGTCGCGGCCGCGCGTTCGCTGATCGCGCTCGTTGCCACGCCGGTGGCGGGCGATGACGCCGGACCCTCCGCGTTGCGCGCGGAAGTCCGGCTCGCCGGCGAAGGCGGCGACGCCGCCCTGGCCCATGACGACATGAGCGAGCCGAACGATCCTGTGTATTTCCACGAATTCATGGCCGAGGCCTCGCGCGCCGGTCTGGCTTTTCTCGCCGAAGCGCACCTGGGGAAAATGATGGGCGCCGGCATTGCGCCCGCCGTGCGCCAGGCCTTGGGGCCGTTGGACCGGCTGACCCGCGAGCAGTACCTGGACTTCATATTCTTTCGCCGCTTTCGCGAAACGCTGCTGTGCCACGCCAACGCGCTGTCGCGCTTTGTCGTGCAGCCGCACCGCGTGCTGGGAATGCATGCGTACGCGTCGCTGGATCTGCGGCGCGCCGCCGCGAGCCTCACGCCGACCGAAGGCATGGCCGCGGAAGTGGCGGCCCTCACGTCGCACCTTCTTTCGCATTGGCCGAATTCGATCCCCGTGGCGGACCTGGCGGAATGGCGCAACCACATGCTTCCCGCCAACGCGAAGGAGCCCCACCGGTCCATCGAGATGCTGCTCGCGGAACTCTACGTCGCCAGTCAGGTGGGGCTGCGCACGATGCCGGTGGCTGCAGTCGCCATGCCCGGAGAGCGTCCGGAGGTATTCGCCGCCGCGCGCTGGATCAACCGCGAGCACGATGTGGTGCCGACGCTCTACCAGGAGCCGCTTCGCCTCAACGACGCCGCCGTGCGCAAACTCGTCGGACTGCTCGACGGGACACGTACCCGCAACGACCTGATTTCGGCGATGGGAGCGACATTTTCCGGACCCAACGGCCACGCGCAGTTGGACTCGCTGCTGACCAAGCTCGCCAAGGAGGCATTGCTGGTGGGTTGATTTATCCCCGCGAGCGGCGGGCAGCGGGCTGTATTCGCCGCCGATTGCACGCCCTGTTGGACGAGTCCTCTGGGGGCTAGAATCGCCGGATGCGTCGCACGGTTCTCATCATTCTCGCCGCCATCGGCGGCTTGGTCGCGCTGCTGTTCGTCGCCATCGCGATCGCGGTCTGGGGCGTCGATCCGAACGAACTCGCGGCACCGATCCAGGCGCGAATCAAGCAGGTCACCGGGCGCGACGCCGCCATCCGCGGCAGCATCGACCTCAAGCTGTCGCTGACTCCGCGTCTCGTTGTCCACGATATCGCGCTCGCCAATGCACCCTGGGGACGCGCGCCGTCCCTGGTCGCGGCGAAGCAACTCGACGTCGAGGTCGCATTGCTGCCGCTGCTGCGCAGGCGCTTCGAAGTGATCCGCGTGGAATTGATCGAGCCGTCGATCGCGCTCGAGACTGACGCGCAAGGCCGCGCCAATTGGGATTTCGACGCCAAGGCCGGCGCAGCACCGCCAGCAGCGGGCGACACGGCGCATCCGGCCGCGTTCGGTGTCGGCAACTTCGCGATGACCCGTGGCGTGCTCACATACCGCGACGGGAAATCGGGTGCAGAGACGAAAGTTGCGATCGATTCGCTCACGCTGTCGGCGCGCGATGCGCAATCGCCGGTGAACGCCGAATTTCGCGGCAAGTTAGACGATGCGGCCGTGACCATGGCCGGACAACTGGGTTCGTTCGATTCCCTGATCCAGCGTCGCTGGCCCTATCCGTTTGCGCTTGACGGCGAGATCGACGGCCAGAAGGCCAAGATCGCGGCGCGGCTGCGCGTCGACGGCGAATCGGTGCATGTGGAGGAACTCGAGGCCGTGCTCGGTCCCACCGTGGTCAAGGGCAGCGTCGCCGTGACGTCCGTTGGCGGCAGGTCGCGCTACACGGTCGACCTGACGGCGCCTGTCCTGTCGCTGACGCACGCGGCAGCGGCGGTCGGCCCGCGGGGCAAATCCGGGGCAGGCGCCAACGCGGCGTCGACGTACATGTTCTCGCCTGCGCCGCTGCCGCTCGCGTTCCTGCGCGCAGCCGACGCCACGGGCGAAGCAAGGATCGACCGCCTCGTCGTCTCGCCGACCCGCGAATTCACGGCGGTCGACATCCGCTTTACGCTGCATGACGGCCGCCTGGATGTGCCGCAACTGAAGGCCGCTACGTTCGGTGGCAGTGTCGACGCGCATGCGACGCTCGACGTGCCCGCGAAAGGCGCGCCCGCGTTGGCACTCACGATCGATGCGCGCAATCTCGACCTGGGCATGGAACTGGCGGCCCTCGACGTGCGCCGCGACGTGAAGGGCGGCAAGTCGTCGCTCAAGGCGAACGTGACGGCGCGCGGATCCTCGCTGCATGACTGGGCCGCGTCCGCGACCGGCAATGTCACCGCGATCGCCGGTCCGGCGACGATCGTCAACGTCAAGAGCGGTTCCGACAGCGCCTTCGACCGGGTCGCCAGCGCCACGAATCCGTTCCGGGACAAAGATCCGACCACCGAACTCAAGTGCGCCGTGGTGCGACTGCCGCTTGCCGGTGGTGTCGCGCGCATCGACCGCTCCGTGGCGATCGAGACTCAGAAGGTCGGCGTCTCCGTCAGCGGCACGCTGGACCTGCGCAACGAATCGATCGACGTCACGTTCAGGCCGCAGTTGCGGCAGGGAATCACCATCGACATCCCGCAAATCGCCGAACTCGTCCGCCTGCATGGTCCGTTCCGGCACCCGCAGGTGAGCATCGACGCGATGGCGTCGGTCACCACTGCGGCGCGCATCGGCGCGGCATTCAGCACCGGCGGATTGTCCGAGATCGGCGTCGCGCTGCTTGGAGCCGTAGGTCGCGGCGGGGCCGGCCCCTGTGCCGTGGCGCTTGGCGCGAAGGACACCAGCTCGCCGGCGCCGGAAGCCGGGACGCGCGCAGCCGCGCAGGGCACCGATCCGCTGAACAAGGCGCTGGGGAAATTGTTCGGACGATGAATGCGCGCCTTCCACTGGATCGAACGTTATCGAGCCGCCGCATATCTACTTGTCGGCAGACTCGCTTCTAGTCGAGAGTATGTAACGCGCCATCGTCGCGGCGTCCGCCTTGGAGACCTCCGGGTGCGGCGGCATGTGCCACGGGCCGCTGCCGTGGGCACCTGACCGGATTTTCTCAGCGACGACCTTGTTGGCCTGCTGTTTGCCACGATAGTGCGTCGCGATATCGGCCCAAGCGGGTCCGGCAGCAGCATCGCTTGTCGCGTGGCAAGTCGTGCAGCGATACCTTTCCAGCAGTTCTTGCGGCGGAGTACCCGCGGCCCAGGCAGTGTGGAAAGGCGCGGCCAGTGCAGTCGACAGGGCTATGCGCAGCAGAACATCGCGTCCTCGCAGCATGACTTGACTGTAGGTGCTAAACATTGCTCTTCTCACCGGTCGACGAACCGTCGAATTCATTCTGGGCCGTGTGACGGGCGGGATATTGATGCACGTCAACTGCATCTTGCAGGAGGCCACATTGGGCCCACCGGTTCACGCTCGGTTGCCTTCGTCAGGCCGGGGTGTTCTCTACGAGCGCGGCAATCTGCACGAACTCGACGCCGGGGCGCGCACCGTAGAGGCCTGCTACCCGCTCGAGCAACTCATCGGTGAAGAACGCTTTGGCCGCGGCTTCTGAATCCCATACGTAGAAGTTCGCGGCTTCACGCTTTCCGGAATTGAGCGTGAAGGTTTTGGAGCGAAGGCCCGGCATTCCCTCAAACTTCGCACGTACGGTTTCGGCGATCTTTCGCACCGATTGCTCGTCGAAATTGTCTCCGTAGCGGAACGTTACGAATACCCCGATCATGTCGCACTCCCTTCGATATCGTTGTCAAAACATCCGAGACGACGACTACGTGCTCGACTTTCGCCTTGAGGCTTCGGCTTGAACTTTGCCGACCAGCAGAGTGCTACCGGTCACCTTACGCGGCCACGGCAGGAGCATCCCAACCTGTTCGCGATACCGGCGATAGCGGTTACCGAACTGCGCAATCAGGTCGCGCTCTTCAAAAGAGATACCGATCAGGATGTAGGCTGTGGTCACTGCCGAAAAGAGAAGGTGTCCCGATGTCATGTGCGGCGTTGCCCAGAAGCCGAGCAGAGTCCCGACATAGATAGGGTGGCGCACGTAGCGATAGAGAAACGGCGTTCTGAATTCCGGTTCCGGGATGGTGTGACCAAGCAGCCGCGCGAATACCTGCCGCAGCCCGAACAGCTCGAAGTGGTTGAGCAGAAAGGTGCTGGTCAACAGTACCGTCCAGCCCAGCCAGAATACGGCTTGCAGCGCCATGGCTGCGGCGTGGCCTTCGACCGTCCAGATGACTGGATCGGCGATCGGCCGCCACTGCCACAGCAATAGCGCCAGCGCCAGCGTCGCGGCCAACACATACGTGCTGCGCTCGATCGGCTCCGGCACGATTCGGGTCCACCAGCGCTTGAACGCGGGTCGCGCCATCACGCTGTGCTGGAGGGCGAAAATGACCAGCAGCAGCAGGTTCACGATCAAGGCCTCGGCCACCGGCGTCGACGCCCCGCTATCGATCGACTTCGGCACCACCAGGTTGCCGACAAAACCGATCGCATACAGAAAGGTCACGACAAAGAATGCGTAGGTGGCGATGCCGTAAAAGACGGCCAGGGATGCGCCCATGGAAGCCTCCTTGACGAATGCGACGCGACGCGCGGATCGCGGCGTCGAATGCGATTCAGTCTAGTGGGCAGGTGCTGCAGCGAAACTTCGCGGTGAGTCCATTCATGTTTCGTTTGTTTCGCCCGTGAAACGCTTGCCGCGCAGGGCATGATCGCTACGTGGCGATCATTGCTGTCTGCACTGACATGGCGAAGATGGGGTGGCTGACGGGACTCGAACCCGCGACAACTGGAATCACAATCCAGGACTCTACCAACTGAGCTACAGCCACCATTGAAGCACACGCCGATCACAGCGCCATGGAACGGCCGCATCGGCATGCGGGTGGCGGAACTTCGCACCCGCAGGGCGCCATTTTATCCGACTTTGGCCGATTCCGGATTTGGCACGATTTCCAGCGCCGGAAAGGCCCGCCCGCCTACTTTCTGCCGAGCAGTTCCTTCGCGATTGCAACGACGTTTTCCGGCTCGAACCCGAAGTGCTGTTGCAGCGCCTTGAGGGGCGCCGAGGCGCCGAAAGTGTGCATGCCGACCACGCGCCCCGTCGTGCCGACGTAGCGTTCCCAGCCGAACGTCGACGCCTGCTCGATAGCCACGCGTGCCGTGACGGTGGGCGGCAGGACGCGATCGCGATAGTCCTGCGGCTGCTGCTCGAAGATGTCCCACGACGGCATCGAGACCACGCGGGAACGGATTCCCGACGCGAGCAGCGCTTCGTGCGCCGCCACCGCCACGCTCACCTCGCTGCCGGTCGCAATGAGGATGACCTCGGGATTGCCTCCGGGTGCGTCGCCGAGCACGTACGCTCCGCGCGCCACACCTTCGGCCGATGCATATTTCGTGCGGTCGAAGGTAGGCAGCGGCTGCCGCGACAGCACCATGACTGCCGGCCGGTGGCGCAGTTGCATCACGTATCTGTACGCCTCGACGACCTCGTTGGCGTCCCCTGGACGCAGCAGCGTGAGTCCGGGTACGGCGCGCAGGCTTGCGAGCTGTTCGACCGGCTGATGCGTGGGTCCGTCTTCGCCGTCGCCCATCGCGTCGTGCGTGAACACGAAGATCGTCGGCAGTTCCATCAGCGCGGACAGGCGAATCGCGGGCCGCGCATAATCGCTGAAGATGAAGAACGTGCCGCCGAAAGGCCGCAGCTTGGACAGCGACAGGCCGTTCATCACGGCGGCCATCGCGTGTTCGCGAATGCCGAAATGCAGGTTCTTGCCGCCGGGCGTGCCGGGCTGGACGTCGCCGGCACCGTCGTACTTGAGCGTCGTCTTGTTCGACGGCCCGAGATCGGCCGATCCGCCGAGCAGCCAAGGGACGTTCTGCGCGAGGACGTTCAGCACCTGACCGGATGCATCGCGGCCCGCAACACCCTTGGCATCGGCGGCGAATACCGGCAGCCCCCTGTCCCACCCGGCCGGCAACTCGCGCCGCTGCATCTGTTCCACCGCGGTGGCCAATTGTGGATGCCGTGCACGATAGCCCGCGAAGAGCTCGTTCCATGCCGGAGTGCGCCGCCGCGCCGCGCGCGCCAACGCCTGCTGAAAAATGTTCGGGTACGCCTTTGGGCACCAGGAATTGCGCATCCTCCGGCCAGCCGTATGCGCGCTTGGTGAGGCGAACCTCATTCACGCCCAGCGGCTCGCCATGCGCGGCCGCCGTGTCCTGGCGGTTGGGCGAACCATAGCCGATGTGGCTGTCGAGGATGATGAACGTCGGCCGGCCGCGGGTCTCGCGAAAAACCCTCAGTGCGTCCTCGATGCGCCCGATGTCGTTCGCGTCGCCGACGCGCAGCACGTTCCAGCCGTAGCCCTGAAAGCGCGCGGCGACGTCTTCGGTGAACGCGATCTGCGTGCTGCCTTCGATCGTGATGTGGTTGTTGTCGTAGATCCAGCACAGGTTGTCGAGGCCCAGATGCCCGGCCAGCGACGCCGCTTCGGATCCCACGCCTTCCATCAGGCAGCCGTCGCCGCAGACCGCGTAGATGTCGTAGTCGAAGACATCGAAGCCGGGCCGGTTGTAGTTGGCGGCCAGCCAGCGCTGGCCGATGGCCATGCCGACGCTCATCGCGATGCCCTGCCCCAGCGGACCGGTCGTTGCCTCGACGCCGGAAACCAGGTGGTACTCGGGATGGCCCGGCGCCTTGCTGCCGAATTGCCGGAAGCGGCGGATGTCGTCGAGCGTTACCGCCGGCTTGCCGACCGTTTCGTATTCGGCATTGACCGCCTGCGTGCCGGTCAGGTGCAGTACCGACCACAGCAGCATCGACGCATGTCCGTTGGACAGCACGAACCGGTCGCGGTTGGGCCAGATCGGGTCCTTCGGGTCGAAGCGCATCACGCGATTCCACAGCGTGTACACGAGCGGCGCCAGCGCCATCGGTGTGCCTGGATGACCGGAGTTCGCGGCCTGCACGGCGTCGATCGACAACGTGCGGATCGTGTTGATGCAAAGCGTGTCGATGTCCTGCGGTGCGGCCATGTGCCCTCCGTCGTTCGGCTGCTCAGCGCGTGCGTGCGGCCGCATCGGCGAGGACCACCGCGCGTTCGCTGTTCACACGACCGGCGGGAATGCTGCGATCGCCTGCCATCAGGCGCGCGAGCATCGGCACCTTCTCGGCGCCAGTCACCAGCCATAGCACGCAGCGCGCGCGATTCAGCACCGGATAGGTCAACGTCATGCGCCGATGCCCTTGATACGCCTCCGTTAACGCGACCGACGCGCCCGTGACGGCCAATACGGGATCCCCGGGCACCAGCGACGCGGTGTGCCCGTCGGGTCCGAGACCCAGATGCACCAAGTCGAGCGTAGCCAATGGGCCGGTGACGTTCTCGAGATCTCTTGCATACTGCGCGGCGCCCGACACCAGGTCCGGCGCGTTCACCGGCATCGCATGCACGTGGTCCGACGCGAGCGTCACGCGCGACAACAGGCTTTCGGCGATGTGCGTCATGTTGCGGTCCGAGTCGCCCTGCGGCGCCACGCGTTCGTCGACCTGGAAGAGATGGACCCGGTCCCACGGCATCGCCAGCGCGCCGAGCGCGGTCAACATGCGCCACGGCGTGCGGCCGCCACTTACCGCAAAGGCAAACACGCCGCGCGCGGCCACCGCTTCCAGCGCCGCCGCGTGGATGAATTCCGCCGCGCGTTGCGCGGCAGAGTTTTCATCCGGGAGAACTTCGATCTTCATGCAAGCAGCCGGAGACTCCGCGAATCGCGGCGCGACCGTCGCGTCAGTCGCCCACGACCGGATTATGCCAACCGCCTTCGGGCGTGACTGCCTGGACCTCGGGCGGACCCCATGTACCCTGCACATACTCGTGGACGGGTGTGCCGGCGCGCAGCACCGGATCGACAATGCGCCAGGCTTCCTCGACGTAATCCTCGCGCGCGAAGAGCGTGGCATCGCCGTGCATTGCGTCGCCCAGCACGCGTTCGTACGCGTCCATTTCACTGGCGGCGGGACGCCGGCTGGCGATCATCTCGGTGGGGAGCCCGACGTTTTCGTCTTCCGGCGAAAGCGCGTTGACGCCGAGCGCTATCGTGATGTCGGGGCTGATGCGAAACCGCATGTGGTTCGGCAACTGGTTGGGCAGCGAATACACGGATGGCGGCTGCCTCAACCGGACGAAGACTTCCGTTGCGGTGACCGGAAGGCACTTGCCGGCGCGGATGTAGAAAGGCACTCCTTGCCACCGCCACGAATTGATCGCCAGTCGCAGCGCGCAGAAAGTCTCCACGGTCGAATCGGCGGCGACACCCGGCTCCTTCTTGTATCCAAGGAACTGGCCGCGCACGATGTCGCGCGGCGTGAGCGTGGCCACCGACTTCAGCACCTTGACCTTCTCCTCGCGGATCGATTCACTGTCGGTACGCGCCGGCGGTTCCATCGCCAGATTGGCCAGCACCTGGAACAGGTGATTCTGGACGACGTCGCGCACCGTTCCGGTCTGGTCGTAGAACGCGCCGCGACCCTGGATGCCGAAGTCCTCCGCCATCGTGATCTGGAAGCTTTCCACGTGATAGCGATTCCAGAACGGTTCCAGGAATCCGTTGGCAAAGCGGAAGTGCAGCATGTTGTGCACCGGCCCCTTGCCCAGGTAGTGGTCGATGCGAAAGATGTGGGCTTCGTCGAAATTGCGGTACAGGATCTGGTTCAGTTCCCGCGCCGAATCGAGATCGTGGCCGAAAGGCTTTTCGACGATGACGCGCGCACCCGCCGTGCACCCGGCCTTGGCAAGCTGCTCGACGACGGACTCGAACAGGCTTGGCGGTATGGCGAGGTAGTGCGCCGGACGCGCGGCGTCGCCCAGCTCGCGCCGCAACGCGGTAAACGTCGAGGCATCGCCATAGTCGCCGTCGATGTAGCGCAGCAGTCCGAGGAGCTTCCCGAACGCCGCGGTGTCGAGTCCGCCGTGCTTTTCCAGGCTGTCGCGAGCGCGGGCGCGGAACTGCTCCAGGTTCCAGCCGGCCTTGGCGACGCCGATCACCGGCACGTCGAGGTGCCCGCGCTTGATCATCGCCTGCAGCGACGGAAATATCTTCTTGTAGGCAAGGTCGCCGGTGGCGCCGAAGAACACCAGCGCGTCGGATGGCACGGCGGCGGCTGTCGTCATCGGCGGCTCACTTGCCGTCCTTCTTCTCGACGTGACCGCCGAACTCGAAGCGCATGGCGGACAGCAGCTTGTCCTGGAACATCGCCTCGCCGCGCGAGCTGAAGCGTTCGTAGAGAGCGGTCGTGAGCACCGGCGCGGGAACCGCCTCGTCGATCGCAGCCTTGATCGTCCAGCGGCCTTCGCCCGAGTCGGACACGCGGCCGCGAGAACTGGGCGAGCGCCGGATCCTTGTTCAGCGCGGACGCCGTCAGGTCGAGCAGCCACGACGAGACGACGCTTCCGCGCCGCCACACCTCGGCGATGTCCGGCAGGTTGAGGTCGTACTGATAGTGCTCCGGGTCGCGCAGCGGCGTGGTCTCCGCGTCGATGTCGTGGGTGTTCTTGCCGACGTTGGCCGCGCGCAGGATGTTCATGCCCTCGGCATAGGCCGCCATCAGTCCGTACTCGATGCCGTTGTGGACCATCTTGACGAAGTGTCCGGCACCGTTCGGCCCGCAATGCAGATATCCCTGCTCTGCCGTGCCGGTGGACTTCTCTCTACCAGGTGTGCGCTCGATGCTGCCGATGCCGGGCGCCAGCGTGGCGAAGATCGGGTCGAGATGCTGCACCACGTCCGGCTCGCCGCCGATCATCATGCAATACCCCCGCTCCAGCCCCCACACGCCGCCGCTGGTGCCGACGTCGACGTAGTGGATGCCCTTGGGCGCCAGTTCCTTGGCGCGCCGGATGTCGTCGACGTAATACGAATTGCCGCCGTCGATGAGGATGTCCCCGGGCTCGAGCAGCGGCAGGATTCCGGCAAGCGTCTTGTCCACGACGGCGGCCGGCACCATCAGCCAGACTGCGCGCGGCTTCGCGAGCTTGGCCACGAAATCCGCGAGCGACGTCGCTCCGGTCGCCTTGTCCTGGACCAGTTCCTGCACGGCCTTCGGCGACATGTCGAAGACGGTGCATTGGTGGCCATGCGTGAGCAGCCTGCGAACCATGTTCGCGCCCATGCGGCCCAACCCGATCATTCCTAGTTGCATGATGCCTTTCCTCTGGTTTACTTCTGCCGATCCTTGCGGTACCGGCGGATCAGCGCGTTGGTCGAGCTGTCGTGGGCGAGCGCCGGATCGGACGCGTTTGTCAGTTCCGGAATGATCCGTTGCGCGAGGACCTTGCCCAGCTCCACGCCCCACTGATCGAACGAATCGATACTCCAGATCGTGCCCTGCGTGAACACGCTGTGCTCGTACAGCGCGACCAGCTTGCCCAGCGCGGCCGGCGTCAGCTGCTCCAGCAGGATCGTGTTGGACGGCCGGTTGCCCTCGAACACGCGGTGCGGGACGAGCCAGTCCGGCGTGCCCTCCGCCTTCACTTGCGCGGCCGTCTTGCCGAACGCGAGCGCCTCCGCCTGCGCGAAGACGTTGCTCATCAGGATGTCGTGGTGCCGGCCGAGCGGATTGAGCGTCTTCGCGAATCCGATGAAGTCGCAGGGAATGAGCCGCGTTCCCTGGTGAATCAGCTGGTAGAACGAGTGCTGGCCGTTGGTCCCGGGTTCGCCCCAGTACACCGGTCCGGTGGCGTAATCGACGCGCGTTCCGTCCTGCGTCACGTGCTTGCCGTTGCTTTCCATCGTCAGCTGCTGAAGATACGCGGGAAAGCGCTTCAGGTATTGCTCGTACGGCAGCACCGCCACGGTTTGCGCGCCGAAGAAATCGGTGTACCAGATGCCCAGCAGCCCGAGCAGCACCGGCAGGTTGCGCTCGAACGGCGCCGTCCGGAAGTGCTCGTCCATGTCGTGGAAGCCGGCGAGCATCGCGCGGAAATTGTCGGGGCCGATGGACAGCATCGTCGACAGGCCGATGGCCGAGTCCATCGAATAGCGGCCGCCCACCCAGTCCCAGAATCCGAACATGTTGCCGGTGTCGATGCCGAACGCCGCCACTTTTTCCGCGTTGGTGGACACCGCGACGAAGTGCTTCGCGACCGCGGCGGCATCGCCGCCCAGCGCGGCCAGCGACCAGTCGCGCGCCGTCTGCGCGTTGGTCATCGTCTCCAGCGTGGTGAAGGTCTTGGACGAGATGACGAACAGCGTTTCCGCGGCGTCGAGGTCGCGCACCGCTTCGGCGAAGTCGGTGCCGTCGACATTGGACACGAAGCGGAACGTCATCGCACGGTCGCTGTAATGCTTCAGCGCCTCGTAGGCCATCACCGGCCCCAGGTCGGAGCCGCCGATGCCGACATTGATCACGTTGCGGATGCGCTTGCCCGTATGTCCCTTCCACGCGCCGCTGCGGACGCGGTCGGCGAATTCCGCCATGCGGTCGAGCACCGCGTGGACGTCCGTCACCACGTTCCTGCCGTCGAGGACGATGGACTCGCCTCGCGGCGCCCGCAGCGCCACATGCAGCACCGCGCGATTCTCGGAGACGTTGATCCGGTCGCCGCGAAACATGGCGTCGATGCGCGCGCGCAATCCCGACTCGGCGGCCAGCTGCAGCAGCAGCGCGATCGTCGCGTCGGTCACGCGATTCTTCGAATAATCGAGATAGACGCCGGCAGCCTCCGCGGTCAGCCGCTCGCCGCGTTTCGGATCGTCGGCGAACAACTGCTTGAGCTCGACGTCCTTGACGGTCGCGAAGTGCGTGGCCAGCGCTTTCCATGCCGGACGCGATGTCAGCGGTGCGATGCCGGAAAGGCTGGCGGGAACCGTGTTGGAATTCGGGACGGTCATGAGCGCCGGGCCCCCTTCGACTTTGCGCCGGCCCACATCCGGAATCCGCCGAGGAATGCGTTGTCGTTATCGCCCAGCCGGCAGCCCGGCGGCAGCTCCTTGAGATGCCGGCTGTTGCCGCCGCCCAAGACGACGTCGTCGGGGCGAAACGCGGCGGTCAGGCGTTCGACGACGTCCTCGACCGCCTTGCGCCACTTCTTCTTCCCGAGCCGCTCGATCGCACGCACGCCGACATAATCCTCGTACGTGGCCTTGCGATACGGAAGATGCGCCAGTTCCATCGGCACGACGACGCCGTCGACGATCAGCGTGGTCCCCAGCCCGGTGCCCAGTCCCAGGAACAGCATCGTGCCGCCGTCGTAGCTGCCGAGCGCCTGCATGGCGGCATCGTTGATGATCCTCACCGGTCGGCCGAAACGCCTTCGCGTAGTCGAACTTCACCCAGCCGTGCGCGAGATTGTAGGGCTCGGTCGTCGGCTGGTTCTTCTTCACGACGCCCGGGTACCCGATGGAAACACGATCGTATGTCCAGCCCGCCGCCGCCTCCTTGACGCCACTGACCATCTGCGCGACGGTCATCGAAGGTCCGGACTCGAACTTGCGCGGCTCGCGCTGCCCGCTGGCGAGGATCTTGACAGCTCGTTCCGCCAACATCGATCACCAGCACCTTCATCGCCTCGCCCTTCGTGACGGAAATGACGCCCTTGGCGGGCGAACCGCGGTGACTACGCCGCCTTCGCGAGCAACGCGCTCTTCGACGCGATCACCGCCATCAGCTCGTTCCACGACTTGACGAACGACTCGGCGCCCTCGTCCTGCAGGCGCGCGGCGAGCGCGTCGATGTCGGTGCCCGCCTTCGCGAATGCCGACAGCACGGTTTCGCAATCGCCGCCGTCGGCCGGCGTGGTCGCGCCACGTCGCCATGGTCCGCGAACGCCAGCAGCGTGTTCTCCGGCATCGTATTGACGGTGAACGGCGCGGCCAGCGCCTTGATGTAGAGAACGTCGGAGGCCTTCGGATCCTTGGTGCCGGTGCTGGCGAGCAGCAGCCGCTGCGGGCGGCCACCGGCGTTCATCACGCGCCGATAGCGCGGCGACGCGACCAGGTCGCAGTACGCCTTGTAGGTGCGCTGGCCGATCGCGATGCCGAGCGTATTGGTCAGCGGCGCGGGCACCTTGCCGGCGACCGCGGCGTCCCAGCGACTGATGAACACGGACGCCACCGAGCCCACGTCCGGGTCGAGCCCCGCGGCGATGCGCCGTTCGATGCCGCGCAGGTACGCCTCGGCCGCGGCGACGTAGTGTTCGCGCGAGAAGAGCAGCGTCACGTTGATCGGCACGCCGGCGAAGATGGCCTCCTCGATCGCCGGCAGCCCCTCCTTCGTGCCGGGAATCTTGATGAACAGGTTCGGGCGGCCGGCCGTTGCATGCAGCTCCTTGGCCACGCGAAGCGTCGTGCTCGTGTCGTGCGCGAGCAGCGGCGATACTTCGAGCGAGACATAGCCGTCGACGCCGCCGGTGCGCTCGAAGACCGGCCGGAACATGTCGGCCGCGCGCGTGACGTCGTCGATCGCCAGCTCGAAGAACAGGTCCTCGCCCGCCTTGCCGGCCTTCAGCTTGCTGCGAATCGCCGGGTCGTAATCGCTGCTGTTCTTGATGGCGTTGTTGAAGATCGTCGGATTCGACGTGAGGCCCGTCACCGACAGTTCGCCGATGTAGCGTTCGAGCGTCCCGCTTTCGAGCAGGTCGCGCGTGATGTTGTCGAGCCAAAGGCTCTGGCCGATATCGTGCAGCTTCCGGGTCGCGTTCATCGGTTCACCTGTCACTTGTCGGAGGAGCGTGGCGCCGCCGGGGCCGACTTCGGGCGCCATGCAATGCCGTCAAATCATACTCCAGAACCACGTGCGTCACGGACCGGCGGGGGCGACCTGGTTCCACAGGCGGATCACCGGTTCCGAACGGTCGTGCTCGTAGCCGAGCGCGCACAACGCGGTGGTGCCAAGGACGAACCGTTGTCCCGACGCGGGATCCAGGTCGAGCCAGCGCGCCGCGAGCACGCGCAGGAAATGGCCGGAAGAGAACAGCAGGACATTGCCGGGCTCGGCGCGCACGCGTCGCACGACGCGGTCCGCCCGCGCCCCGATTTCGCGCCAGCGTCTCACCGCCGGGGCAGCCGTCGCGAAACAGCGACCATCCGGGCCGGCTTAGCCGTATCTCGCGCGTCGTCCGGCCTTCGTACTCGCCATAGTCCCACTCGACCAGGTCGCGGTCGACCTCAGCGCGATCGCCGAAGCCCGCCAGCGCGCATGTGCGCGAAGCGCGCTGCAACGGACTGGTAAATACCCGGGAAATGTCCAGTTGCGAAAGCCGCACGCCCAATTCGCGCGCATCCTTCTCGCCGCGCGTCGTGAGCGGCAGATCGGTCAGGCCCGTGTGCCGCCCGGACAGACTCCATTCGGTTTCGCCGTGCCGCGCGAGATAGGTGATCGGGAGAGCTTCGCTCATGGCAAAGGACGACCTCAGTAGCTGACGTTCAGCTGGGTTCCGAGAAACCACCAGCCGCTGGCGCTGCCGCCGTAGGACGCATAGAGCTCCTTGTAGCCGGCCAGCGGCGACGCATACGCGGCAAAGGCGTTCATGTTTACATTCTTGTTGAAAATGTAGGTATAGCTGACGTCGAACTCGCCGGCCAGCGCCTTGTTGGGGACGCCACCGCCGCTGGCTGGCGCGGCGCCGACCGCAGGAATCGCGAGCGGCGAATTCACCTGGTCCGCCGTGAAGTACAGGTAGCGCAACTCGACGATGTTCCTGTCGTCGGGTGTCAGCACCACCGAGGCGCTGGCCGTGTGGAGATTGGTATTGTTGAAAATCGACGAGCCGATCTGTCCCTGGTACCAGTTGGGATCGCTGCCCGAGAAATACAGCGGGTCGAAGCCTTCCCAGCGCGTGCTACCGGGCCGGTCGCCGGACAACGACGAATAGCGCAGCGAGAAGAGCGGCTTCCACGCCGTTTCCAGCGCGTTGTATTGGGCCTGCGCATACCAGCCGTCGGCGGCGACACTGCTCTTGCGCTGCCACACGTACTCGCCGTCGATCCAGAAGTGGGGCGCCGACGGCACCGGATGCACGCGCGCACGCACATCGTAGATGTTGAGCTGGTCGCGCGTCACGATATTCGAGTCGGGGCACGTACAGGTACATGAAGCCCAGTCGCACGGGACCGGCGGGAAGCCACTCGGCGTTGATGCCGTTGAAAATGGTGCCGGTCGCCTCGGTGGGCTCTTCGTTGGGTTTCAAATAGAACGCCTGCACGTTGAAATCCTGCCACGCCGCCTTGACGATGCCTGCATTGGCCCAGGCATTGCGCGGCCCGATCTGATTGGCGCCGCGGTGCGCGCCGTTGCTGCCCGCGCGCCCCAGCAGCATCTGGTTGCCGACGGTGAAGTCCTGCTGGCCATACGACGCGTCCAGCGAGAGCCCGCTGTCGGAGTCGCGCCAGCGAATGCCGCCGAGCAACAGCTCGCGATTCCCGTAGTAGATGTTGTCCACACAACAATTGTCCATGCCGCGCGTGCTCGACTCGATGTACGCGAAGCTGCCGTACAGCGTCGCCGACGGCCCCAGACGGTACGTCGCGCTCAAACCCGGCTCGATGAAGAACTCGCCCCACTGCGGGTTCGTCTTGTACCCGGCGGGCGCGAGCGCCGCGGGCGGCCCGAACAGGTTTTGCGTCATGCCGAACAGCGCGACGGCGCCATTCAGCAGTCCCGTGACGAGCAGGTCGCCGCCGCGATAGAGGCGTGGCCACGATTGCACGTCGCCGGTCTGCAGCACGCCCTGCGCGGCATCGTGGTCCGCAATGGGTTCGCGCTGCTGGGCATAGGGGGGACCGTCCAGGATCGAGCGCGCGGCATGGTCCTGCTTCGGATTGGCGACGGCGCGGTCGTACGCATTGTCGGGCTTCGCTGGGCTCGGCACGGCCTCGAACTGCGCGTACGCGAGCGTTGGCGGCTGCGCGAACATTGCCGTGACGAGCGCGATTCGCGATGCCCGCGATATCCAGCGCAACATCACATCTCCTCGAGCGTGCGCCCGCGGGTCTCGCTGATGTACCGCACGACAAAGAAGATCGCTACCGCGGCAAAGATCGCGTACACGGAGTAAGCGAGCGCCGAGCCCATGTTCTTGAGCATGATCGGGAACGTCACGGTGATCAGCCAGTTCGCCAGCCACTGCGCGGTGGCCGCCACCGCCAGCGCGAGCCGCGCACCCGGTTGGGGAACATTTCGCTCAGCATCGTCCACACCGCCGGTCCCCACGACACGCCGAACGCCAGCACGTACAGGTTGGCGGCGACACAACGCGATCAGGCCGTTGCCATGGGAGAGTGCCACCTTGCCGTCGGCGCCGGTGGCTGGCGGTGGCGAACATCAGCGCAAGGACGCCGAGTGTCACCGCCATGCCGACGGCGCCCCACAGCAGCAGCGGCCGGCGGCCTATCCTGTCGATCAGCGAGATCGCGATGACGGTCGCGACGATGTTGATCGTGCTGCTGATGACGTTGATCCGCAACGAGTCGGCATCGGAAAAGCCGACCGCCTCCCACAGCGTCGTGCCGTAGTAGAAGATCACGTTGATGCCGACGAACTGCTGCAGGCACGACAGCGCGATGCCGATCCACACCACCGGCAGCAAACGGTTGTCGGGCCCCAGCAGGTCGGCGAGCCGCGCCTTGCGCTCGCCGGCGAACGTCGCCCTGATCTCGTCGATCTTCGCAGGTCCGATGGACGGCGAGATGCGCTGCATCACCGCGAGCGCGTCGCTGTCGCGGCCATTGCGGCACGAGGTAGCGCGGCGACTCCGGAATCCAGCACGCGGCGACGACCAGCGCGAGCGCGGGCACGGCTTCGCTCAGGAACATCCAGCGCCACGCTTCCAGCCCGAACCAGAACGTGTTCGTCACGCCGCCCGCCGCAGCGGCGACCAGATAGTCCACCAGCAGCGCGACGAAGATGCCGACGACGATGCCCATCTGGTTGAGCGACGTCAGGCGGCCGCGGATCGAGGCGGGAGACACCTCGGCGATATAGGCCGGCGACACGACGCTCGCCGCGCCGACGGCCATGCCGCTGACGAACCGTGCCGCGTTGAACGTCGTCTCCGAGCCGACGAAGCCGGTCCACAGCGCGCTCAACGTGAACACGATGCCGGTGAACAGCAATGTCCGGCGGCGGCCGACGATATCGGCGATGCGGCCCGCGAACAGCGCGCCGATGGCGCACCCGATCAGGATCGACGCCACGGCGAAGCCCGTCGCCGCGGACCCGGACTTGAACGTCGCCTGGATGCCCGGCACCGCGCCGTTGATCACCGCGCTGTCGTAGCCGAAGAGAAAACCGCCGATCGCCGCCGCGCCGGCGACCAGCGTCACATAGCCGACAGCGATGACCTCCGGGCCGGCCAGATGCGAGTCGGTTGCCGCCGCCATGGCGATTCTCCCGTGCTTCCGCCCCGATGCGGCGGGGCCAACGCGCAGATCAGGATCGGCCGAAGTCCGGCAGCGGCCTTTCCGCTACAGGTTCAGGCCTTCTTGACCCACGCGGTGCACCATCCCTTGGCGCTGACCAGCTTGCCCTGGAAGATCGTGCAAGGGCCATCTGCCGCGCCCGCCTTGCCGGAAAAGAGGCTGCACGTGGCACAGGTGGCCGCCTTGTCGGTGCGTTTGGCGGACTTCGTCGCGTCGACGACATAGCCCAGCGCGGCTGCCGTCGGATCGGATTCCTTCACGGTGTCGACGGCGTGCGCGGTGCCGCTCATGAGCGCCGAGGCAAACGGCGCGGCGGCGAGGCCCACGGCGGTGATCTTGAAGAAGCGGCGGCGGCTGGCTGAGGATGTTTCTTGCGGCATGGCAATCTCCTTTGGCTGGCAGTGGAAGTCGGGCGAAACGTGCTACCGGTTGCGGCAACGGAACGATTATCCATGGCCGCGGCCCTGCGGGGAAGGCTGCCGGACTTTCCGTCCCGGTTTGTTTGGCGAAATGCGACGCGCGCCTTGCGTGGCCGGCCCTTCGCGTTCACCATCGGCCACCACGCGACACACATCCCCGGACATGGCCTCGCCGAAACCGACTGAAGAACTGGCGCCCACAGGCACGAACCCGCCGCCGACCGCGGAAGAACAGCGGCTGGACGCGGCGCGCGATCGCAAAGTGCCGTGGCGGCGCTGGGGACCTTACCTGAGCGAACGCCAATGGGGCACCGTGCGCGAGGACTACAGTGCGTCGGGATCGGCCTGGGACTACTTTCCCCACGATCACGCGCGCTCGCGCGCCTACCGCTGGGGCGAGGACGGCATCGCGGGCATCTGCGACGACCGCCAGCAGCTCTGCTTCGCGCTGGCGCTCTGGAATGGCCGGGATCCGATCATCAAGGAGCGGATGTTCGGCCTGACCGGTCCCGAGGGCAATCACGGCGAGGACGTGAAGGAGTACTACTTCTACCTCGACAACGTGCCCAGCCACGCGTACATGAAGTACCTGTACAAGTATCCGCAGCGGGCCTTTCCCTATAGCGACCTGGTCGACGAAAACCGCCGCCGCAGCCGCCAGCAACCGGAATACGAGCTGCTCGACACCGGCGTCTTCGACGACGACCGCTACTTCGATGTCCTGGTCGAGTACGCGAAGGCGACGCCCGACGACATTCTGATCCGCATCACGGCCACCAATCGCGGCCCGGAGGCCGCGCCGCTGCACCTGCTGCCGACGCTGTGGTTCAAGAACGTGTGGACGTGGTACCCGGACTCGATGGGAATGGTCAAGCCACGGATCGAGGTCGCGCGATCGGGTTCTGAACGTGACCGCGCTCAAGACCACGCACCGGTCGCTGCCGCCGTACGTGCTCTACTGCGATACGCCCGACGACCTGCTGTTCACCGAGAACGACACGAACACGCAGCGCATCTTCGGCCAACCCAACGCGCAGCCGTACGTAAAGGACGCATTCGACAACTTCCTCGTGCACGGCAGGCGCGACGCAGTCAATCCGGATCGGATCGGCACGAAGGCCGCCGCGCACTACGCGCGCATCGTTCCCGCCGGGGAATCCACGGTGATCTGCCTGCGCCTGTGTCCGGACGGCGCGATCTCGCCACGCCTTTTTCGCATCACTTCGACGCAACGTTCGTCCAGCGGCAGCTCGAGGCCGACGCGTTCTACCATCGCGTCACGCCGTTCCCGCTGTCGGACGACATGCGCAACGTGCAGCGGCAGGCCTTCGCCGGCCTCCTGTGGAGCAAGCAGTACTACCGCTACATGGTCAATCGCTGGCTCGACGGCGACAAGGCCGGCTTCAAGCCTCCCGAGGAGCGCAAGAACGGGCGCAACCACAGCTGGCGGCACTTCGCCGCCGGCGACGTGCTGTCGATGCCGGACAAGTGGGAGTACCCGTGGTTCGCCGCGTGGGACTTGGCGTTCCACTGCGTGCCGCTGGCGATGATCGACCCCGACTTCGCGAAGGACCAGCTGCTGCTGCTGATGCGCGAGTGGTACATGCACCCGAATGGCCAGATCCCGGCCTACGAATGGGCGTTCAGCGACGTGAATCCGCCCGTTCACGCGTGGGCGGCCATTCGCGTCTACCAGATCGAACAGAAGATGTACGGCCGCGGCGACCGCAAGTTTCTCGAGAAGGTCTTCCAGAAGCTGCTGCTCAACTTCACGTGGTGGGTCAACCGCAAGGACGCCGAAGGCAACAATATCTTCGAAGGCGGCTTCCTGGGGCTGGACAACATCAGCGCGTTCGACCGCACGTCGGGACTGCCGGTGGGCGGGCAACTCGAGCAGGCCGACGGCACGAGCTGGATGGCCATGTACTGCCTCAACCTGCTCGGCATCGCGCTGGAACTGGCCAAGGAGGACGACGTCTACGAGGATATCGCCACCAAGTTCTTCGAGCACTTCGTGTACATCGGCGCAGCGGTGAACCACATGGGTGGCCGGCAGGATGGCTTGTGGGACGACAAGGATGGCTACTACTACGACGTGCTGAAATTTCCCGACGACCGCTGCTTTCGCATCGACGTCCAGTCGATCGCGGGACTGATCCCCATCTTCGCCATCGGCGTCGGCGACAGGCGCAGCCTGGAGGCGTTTCCGGATTTCGGAGAGCGCCTGCGCTGGTTCGCGATGTACCGGCCGGACCTGCTGACCGGCATCGCGGACCCGACGCATCTGGGAATCGAAGACCGCGTTCGATTGGGGATAGTCGACTCAGCCAAGCTGCGGCGCATTCTCACCAAGGTGCTGGACGATCAAGGACTGCTGAGTCCGAACGGCGTGCGCTCGGTGTCCAAGCACCATGCCTCGAGTCCCTTCATGCTCGACATCAACGGCCAACACTTTTCGCTGGACTATGCGCCGGCCGAGTCCACGTCGGGGCTGTTCGGCGGCAACTCCAACTGGCGCGGCCCGGTGTGGTTCCCGCTCAATTTTCTTTTGATCGAATCGCTGCAGAAGCACCACTATTACCTGGGCGACCAGTTCAAGGTGGAGTTGCCCGCCGGATCGGGCAACGAGGCCACGCTGTGGGAAGTGACCACCGATCTTTCCTACCGCCTGATCGAATTGTTCCTGCAGGACGACGCCGGCCGGCGGCCGATGAATGGGAACCGCGCCAAGTTTCAGACCGATCCGCACTGGTGCGATCTCATATCCTTCTACGAATATTTCAACGGCGATACCGGCGAGGGCCTGGGCGCCAGCCACCAGACCGGGTGGACCGGCGTCGTCGCCAAGCTGATCCACCAATACGCGGAGTACGCGCTGCAGAACAAGCCTCCGGGATTGACGCGCGACGACAGCCTCGGCGTGGTAAAGCTGGAGCAGTGAGCCCCACATCGCTGCACGACGAGTGGCTGGAAAGCGACGGCAGCGGCGGCTACGCCTCCGGCACCGTCGGCATGTTGCGGACTCGCCGCTATCACGCGCTGCTGCTGGCGGCGCGCGCGCCGCCTTCCGACCGCGTGGTCCTGGTCAACGGATTCGAGGCGTGGGTGGACACGCCATCCGGGACCTTTCCGGTGAGCACGCAGCACTATGCGCCCGACGTCGTACATCCGCGCGGAATCGACTTCCTGTCCGGCTTCACGCACGAGCCCTGGCCGCGCTGGACGTTCCGCGGTTCGGACAAAGTCGAGATCATTCACGAGCTCATCGTGGATCGCCAGGACGGCAGCGTGTTGCTCGCCTGGCGGCTAGCCCGCGGAGCGCCGGGTGTGCTTCTTCGCGTCCGTCCGCTGCTGTCGGGCCGCGACTACCACGCGCTGATGCACGAGAACGACGCGTTCGCTTTTGCGGCGCGCAGCATCGGTGGCAACGTCGCTTGGCATCCTTACCCGGCATTGCCGGCGGTCACGGCGCTCACCAACGGCCGCTACGTGCACGAACCCGCGTGGTATCGCAATTTCGACTACAGCGAAGAAGCGGCGCGCGGACTCGACCACATCGAGGATCTGGGCGCTCCCGGCACATTCCACTTCGACCTGTCAGGATACGATGCCGTCGTCGTGCTGCGCGCGGGCGACTATCTGGACGTCGACGCGGCAATGGCGGCTGCGCAAGTGCAGGAACGGGAGGCCGGCCGGCGCCGGCTGCTGGCGCCGCTCGATCGCGCCGCCGAATCGTATGTCGTCCGCGGCACCATGGGCGACACGATCATCGCCGGCTTTCCATGGTTCGCCGACTGGGGCCGGGATACGTTCATCGCCATGCGCGGGCTGCTGCTCGCGCGCGGGCGCCACGACATTGCCGGATCGATCCTGCTGGCGTGGGCGGGCACCGTGTCCGAAGGCATGCTGCCCAATCGCTTTCCCGAGCACGGCGGCGCGCCGGAGTTCAATTCCGTCGACGCGTCCTTATGGTTCGTGATCGTCGTCCACGAGTTTCTCGCCGCGGCGCGCCCGGACGCGTCAGTGCGCGCACGGCTGATGGCAGCCACGTTCGCGATCCTCGACGGCTACGCGGCGGGGACGCGCTTCGGCATCCGGATGGACGATGACGGCCTGCTCGCGTGCGGCGTCCCGGGCATGCAGCTCACGTGGATGGACGCGCGCGTCGACGGCCGCGTGATCACACCCCGCATCGGCAAGCCCGTGGAAATCCAAGCGCTGTGGGTCAACGCGTTGCGCTGCGCGGGAGGACATCATGCGGCGCTGGCCGATCGCGCGCAGGCAGCGTTCGCCGCGCTTTTCCCGAATTCCGCCACCGGATGCCTCCACGATGTCGTCGACGTGGATCACGTGCGCGGGCGCGTCGACGGCAGCGTGCGTCCCAACCAGATCCTCGCCGCGGGCGGGCTTCCCCACGCAATCGCCGGCGGAGACACCGCGAGAAAGCTGGTGGCCGTCGTCGAGCGCGAACTGGTGACGCCGTTGGGTCTGCGCACGCTGGCGCGCAGCGACCCCGCGTATCGGCCGCGCTGCGAAGGCGGCGTGGCTGAACGCGACGGCGCCTATCATCAGGGCACGGTCTGGCCCTGGCTCATCGGCCCGTTCGTCGACGCGTGGCTCAACGTAAACGGCGACGATGACACGCATCGCGCGGAGGCAAGGCGACGTTTTCTCGCGCCATTGCTCGATCACCTGAACGTCGCGGGCCTGGGCCACGTGAGCGAAATCGCCGACGGCGATCCGCCGCACACGCCACGCGGCTGTCCGTTCCAGGCGTGGTCGCTCGGCGAATTGATCCGCGCGCTGGCGCGCACCGCGCCGGCGGACTCGTCCTCTAGTCCATGAGTCCCATCCTGCGCAAAAACCCGTCCCACCGCGGATCGGCGCGCAACGAGCGGAGGTCCGGGTCGGCCTTGACATAGTTGAGTCCTGAATCGCGTTGAACAAATGCGCGCTCGAGCCACTCGAACGCAAGGTCTACCTCCCCACGGATGCCGTACACCTGCGCGACCTGGTAGGCGGAATCCGCTTGATAGTTCGCGATGAACTGATGCAACGCGGCGTCCGATTCGGCTCGGCGGCCCGCGGCGTTGTGGATGATCGCCAGCATCCACAGGCGCACCCAATCGTCTGGTTCACTCAGGGCGTCGGCCAGGGCCTCCTCGCCCCTCCCTTGGTCGACGAGCGCGAGTGCCAAGTTGGTGCGCGAGGCAGGACTGCGCGGGGCAAATTCGAGCGCCTTGCGAAACGCCGCTTCCGCCTCGGCAAGTTGGCCGGCCCCATGGAGATGCAACCCCAGGTTGTTGTACGACGCAGCGGAAAGCGGGTCCTGTGCTACTGCCCGGCGATCAAGTTCAATAGCCTCGTCCATGCGGCCAAGGTTCCCGGCGAGCGTGGCTGCGCGACGCAGCACCGCGGCACTTCCAGGCGCGAGTTCAAGTGCCCGATCAAAGGATTCCGTCGCACCACGCCAGTCCCAATCGTGAGTCGATTGGATCCAACCCATCGTCGCATGCCCCTCCGCGAGATTCGGCTCCAGCGCGAGCGCACGAGCCACCGCCTCTTTGGCCTGCACATACCCTTCGGCGAACGGTGCCCAGCCCCAATCCGCCGAGATGGCGTACGCCGCTCCGATTTCCGCCCAGGCTAGCGCGTAGTCCGGATCCAGCGCCAGGGCCTCCTTCAGATAAGCAATTCCCCTCGCCGTATCCTCGCCAGTGCGGCGGTCGATGAAGTGTCGCGCCTGCAGGAAAAGCCGGTGGGCCTCCGGTTGCGTGGCGCGGCCACGCACCGCGGCCGCCACCTGCGCCGTCACCACGTCGCTGGTCCGGGCATTCACAGCCCCGCCCAGCAGCGTCGTCCGCAACTGCTTGACCACCGACTGCGCGATGTCGTCCTGCACGGCAAAGATGTCGTCCAGCGTGCGGTCGTAGGACTCGGACCAAAGGTGATAGCCGTCCGCGACATTCACCAGCTGCACCGCAATCCGCATCCGGTTGCCCGCCTTGCGCACGCTTCCTTCGAGTACCGTTGCGACGTTCAGCGCGTGGCCAACCTCGGCGATCGTCGCAGGCTTGCCCTTGAACGTGAACGACGACGAGCGCGCCGCCACCCGCAGTCCGCCTATCTTCGCCAGCACATTGAGCAGTTCGTCCGCAAGTCCATCCGAGAAGTACTCGTCTTCCGCATCACTGCTGCGGTTCACGAAAGGCAGCACCGCGATCGACGGCGGCACCTGCCTCGCCGCAATTCCGGTGGCCGGCGCGGGCACGACCGGCCTCGATGACACCGCGCCACCGGAGAGCAGCCGTTGCACGTGTCGGGCAAACGCCTCTCGCGCCTCCGGCCCCGACAGGCGTGTCCACTGCACTTCGCGGAATCTCTCTGGCACGCGCGCATTCGCCTGGAGCGTGGCGTCGATGGCCACCGGCAACAGGAACGTCTTGTCGTCGGCCATCTGGTATGAGCGATCGACGGCGAGTTTCCACTCCAGCCGAAAGTAACCCTCCTCGCGGGCCTGCGTGCTTTCCGAAATCACCGGGACGAACAGCGCGCAGTCCCTGATCTGACTGCGTATCGACGAATCCCACGCGTCGCCGCCGCGCAGCGCATTCCGGTCGAACCAGACGTCTATCCCCAGTCCGCGCAATGCGTCGCAGATTCCGTTGGCGGCGTCCGCGTCCTGCGAGGCATAACTCAGAAATACGGCTTTGGGAACGGTGCTCACGCAGGATCGAATCGGTAGTCGCGCTGGCGGCGAATCGGTTGCGCCGCCGTGCTTCAGGCACGACGGTCGCGCCGATTGTCACCCAGTTACGCTCGGCCCCGCAATCTCCTGCGCCTGGCACCACCCGAACGTCCGCTGCCCTTCCTCGAATGGGGCCAGCTGTCAGTCCTCGATCGCAAACGCGATCGCCACCGCGGTGCCGATCGCGGCGGGAATGCCATAACGCTCCCACTTGGACATCGAGTCGCCCGCGATGACCTCGACGGGGACCGGGGTGAGCTCGATCACCTTGTCGGTGACCGAGCTCTCGACGAGCCGCGTGAGGGAGTTCTTGCGTGCCGTTGCCATAACTATCTCGTCGCAATGCAGGCGCCGTGCTGCATCCGTGATCATCTTTGCGCGGTTGCCCACTTCCATGTGCACCGCGTACGGGATGGAGAACTTGTCCAGCATCTCCCTGGCTGGAGCCAATGCCCGTTCTGCCTGCTCGCGATGATAGGCGTGCCGACTACGCGCGCTCGTGAAAAGCGCAACGTGGGCCGAGAACGGCGTCTGGACGTTGACGAGATGCACTTCCATCGAAGTGTTGTTCATGAACCGTTTGATGACGCTCTGAACGGCAAATTTGTCGTTGCGAGTGCCTCCGACGGGAACCAGGATTTTTTTCACGGTGTTTCCTCCTGCGATCAGTTGCGTATCCGATTCCGGATGTGCGCCGAGTCGCGCGACGCTGCTCGCGGCCGCGTCCAGCGAGCCGGCGCGGCCCGCAGATGGCGCCGCGGTGTTCATCCTCAGGAAGGCCTTGGTCGCTTCGATCGCGGCCACGACCAGCACGCTGACCCCCAGCGCCATTGCCAGGTCAGCACCGGTCGGCATCCGTATCCCGAACGTCTCGCGCACGGCGGCGAACTGGATGAGCACGACGAACAGCCCGAGTTCCCACGCCATCGCCAGCAGGAGCCACTTGTGCGGCGGCGCCTGGAAGAGGCTGTGGCGCAGCGACACGAAGCACATGGAGATGAACAGCTCGACAAAGACGAAGAGCAGAAAGATTTTCGTCCTGGCTCCTTCGATGTCCGCATAGTTGTCGAAGTAGATCCATAGGAAGATCGGGCACTCGATCAGGACGCCGAGAAGCACGAGGAGACGAACGTCGCGGGAGAAGATGCTCTCGCTCGGGTCGCGCGGCGGCCGCTTCATGATGTCGCGGTCGGGCGGGGAGACGCCGAGCGCCAGCGCCGGCAATCCGTCGGTGGCCAGGTTGATGTAGAGAATCGCGGCGGGCAACAGCGGCAACAATTCCGGCCCCACGACGATGACTACGCCGCCCAGCACCACCACTTCGGTGATGTTGGAACGCAACAGATAGGTCAGATATTTCTTGATGTTGTCGTAGATCCAGCGACCGCGCTCGATCGCGCGCACGATGGTTGCGAAATTGTCGTCGCCAAGCACCATGTCGGCGGCTTCCTTCGCGACATCGGTGCCGCTGATTCCCATGGCTATACCGATGTCGGCATGTTTCAGCGCCGGCGCATCGTTCACTCCATCACCCGTCATTGCGACGACTTCGCCGCGGTTCTTCCAGGCGCGCACGATCTTCAGCTTGTCCATCGGTGAAACGCGGGCGTAGACGCTCACCCGGTCGACGATCAACGCGAACTCCTCATCGCTCATGCGCCCGAGCTCGTCGCCGGTGAGTACCCGGTCGCCCTCGCGGTAGATGCCGACCTCGGCGGCCACCGCGACCGCCGTCAGGCTGTGGTCTCCCGTGATCATGATCGGGCGGATGTGCACTTCGCGGCAGACCCTGACGGCTTCCTTCGCCTCGTCACGAGGCGGATCCATCATGCCGATCAAGCCAAGGAAGGTCAGGTCGCGCTCAACCGCGTCCGCTTCGTACGCTCCGTCCGCGCCGACTTCCCTGAACGCGATAGCCAGCACGCGCAGCGCGTTTTTTGCCATCGTCTCGTTAGCGGCAAGAATCTGCGACCGGGCCGCGTCGGTGAGCGCCCGCGCGTGATCGGCGTACTGCGTCGACGTGCATCGCTCCAGCAGCACCTCGGGGGCGCCCTTCACGAAGGCGAGGCGACGGCCATCGGGCATGCGGTGAACGGTGGTCATCCGCTTGCGTTCCGAGCTGAACGGAAATTCCGCGATGCGGGGAGCATCTCCACGCGTCTCCTGCTGTTGCAGATCTGCCTTTGCCGCCAAAACGATCAACGCCCCTTCGGTGGAGTCGCCCTTGACCGACCAGCGCCCTTCGTCGTCGCCCAGCACGGCGTCGCTGCACAGCACGCCTCCCGTCAGCATGAGGCGCACCGCAGCGTCATCCGCGGCAAGCGGCGGATCGAAAGTCCCGTCGGGGGCATATCCCGCTCCGCTGACCGCGATCGAGCGGCCGCCCACGAACAGGCAGCGCGCGGTCATCTCGCCCTTGGTCAGCGTGCCCGTCTTGTCGGAGCAGATCACCGTCGTGCATCCGAGTGTTTCCACGGCCGGCATGCGCCGCACCAGCGCATTGCGCTTCGCCATCTCGTGCATCCCGACCGCGAGGGCACCGGTGACGATGGCCGCCAACGCTTCCGGAACGGCAGCCACGGCAAGCGCAATGGCAAACATGGTGATCGTCAACACCAGCCCGATGTTGAGTTCATTTCCCATCCACGCCCGCGCGATGCTGACCACGATGGCGATGCCGCAAACGCCGAGCGCGATCAGTCCCAGCCAGCGGCCGATCTCCTCGGTACGCTTCTCGAGTGGCGATGCCTCGGTACTTACGGCCGACACCTGCTCGGCGATCCTGCCGAATTCGGTGTGCATGCCGGTGCTTGTCACGATCGCCTTTCCGCGGCCATAGGTCACCGTGGTCCCGGTAAAGACAACGTTGCGGCGATCACCGACCGCCGCCTCCGGCGAGATCAGCGTCAGGGCTTTCTCGACCGGAAAGGATTCCCCGGTGAGAGGAGCCTCGTCGCACTGGAGAGAGTGAACTTCCACCAGGCGGCCATCGGCCGGCAGGCGGTCGCCAGCCTCCAGGACCATGACGTCGCCGGGAACGACCTCGCGAGATGGGATGCGTGTTTCGGCGCCATCCCGCATGACCCTTATCGTCGGCGCCAGCATCTTCTTCAGCGCTTTCAGGGCATTGTCGGCACGATATTCCTGCACGAAGCTCAGCACGGCGCAGAACAGCACGATCACCGCGATGATGGCCGCGTCGACGAGCTCTCCCAGCAACGCGGAAAGAATCGTCGCCACGAGCAGGATGATGATGAGCGTGTTCTTGAACTGGGCCAGGAACAGCGCGAATGGTGAGGTACGCTCTTCCTTTGTCAGTTCGTTCGCGCCGAACTTCAGCAGCCGGTCCTGCGCCTCCGGTGTTGTCAGGCCTCGATCAAGGTCGGTCCGATAGCTGCTCACGAGCGCTTCAATCGACTTGCAGTGGGCCTGTCTGTCGTGCATGCGAGCCTCCTACTAATTGATCAGTCCCGGGCACCGAGCATTGGATTGGGAGTCCAGTATGGCGGGAGGTGCAACCGGCGAACAGTTGAATGGCATAACGCAATCCGTTACGAAAGCGAAGGCATGGATACGCCAGGTAATGGATTCGATTACGTTTATTGATGGATCGCTGATGCGGATCAAGTCCAATGCCGATGGCCCGCTTGCTCCGGGATTTGCGGCGTGCTAAAAGTCAGGCGTGTCCCGGCGAGTCGCCGGGGCCCCCTCCAAAGGGGAGTAGCTTCGATGGCCTCTCGGCCATCGTGACGCGGTCGTCAATACGGGCTTTGCCCCGGTCGCGTCGGCATCCACACCATGCAAGCGAGACCTTTGCCCAGCGGGTGAAGGTGCGTCCGGACGGCGGCCTTCATCGGTGAGGTGAAGGCCGCTGTGCATTTCTGCAGGCATGGCGGCATGGCACAACGCAACATCGGGAGTCGCCATGTCACAACCCGACATCCACCGTTATATGAGGCACGGGACGCTGCCGCAGTTGCGCCTGTTCGAGGCCGTTGCGCGGCTGGGGAGCTTCGCGCGAGCCGCGGAAGAACTGCACATGGCGCAGCCCACCGCCTCGGTGCAGATCAAAAAACTCTCCGGGACGGTCGGCGTCGCCCTCGTCGAGCAGATTGGCAAGCGCCTGTATCTCACGGACGCCGGCCGGCACTTGCACGAAAGTTGCGAGGAGATATTCCGCGTGTTCGCGACGCTCGACCAATCGCTATCCGCGATACGAGCGCTGGAGTCGGGGCGGCTGAAGCTCGCCGTGAGCACAACGGGGATTTGCTTCGCGCCGCGACTGCTGGGCGCGTTCGCAAGGGTCCACCCTGGTGTCGAAACCTCGCTTCAGGCGCATAACCGGCAGACACTGGTCGAGAGGCTAAAGCGGAACGAGGACGATCTCTATCTCTTTGCCGATGCGCCCGACTTGGAGGCCGTGGTTGCGCAGGAGTTGCTGCCCAATCCCCTCGTGGTGCTTGCGCGCGACGACCACCCGCTCGCGTCGGAAAGAAACATCCCGTTCGCACGCCTCGCCCGCGAACCGTTTCTCATCCGCGAGGAAGGTTCGGGCGCGCGGCGAATCGCGATGCGCCTGTTCCGCGCGCATGGGCTCAGTCCGCAAATCCGGATGGAACTCCCAACCAACGAGGCGATCAAGGAGGCCATCCTGGCGGGCCTTGGCGTCACCATCATGTCGCGCCACACTTTCGGGCTTGATCCGGAATCGTCGCGATACCGATGTCTCGACGTCGCAGGCTTCCCGCTCGAGAACCACTGGTACCTCGTGTATCCGCAGGGCAAGCAGCTGTCGCCGGTCGCGCGGGCCTTCCTGGACTTCGCACGAAGAGAGGCGAAAGGACTTCTTCCGGATTCCCT
The DNA here is from genome assembly GCA_963816165.1 of uncultured beta proteobacterium. Classification (GTDB taxonomy): domain Bacteria; phylum Pseudomonadota; class Gammaproteobacteria; order Burkholderiales; family Casimicrobiaceae; genus VBCG01. Next base: position 237,349 of record CAWFJL010000011.1, on the reverse strand, counting down.
CAGGCGACGTTGACGCTGGCGGTCGCTCCGCCGCCAGGAAGACGGCGTAGACGATCGCCGCGCTCCGGCAGCATTGCGCTACGGCCCGGCGCCTGCTCCCGGTTTGGCGCTCGCGGCGACTCGCAGTGTTGCCTCAGCGAGGCCGCGCGTCACCTGGGCACGCCCTTCGTGCGCCATTGGCGTATCGGGGATCACCATCGAAGCCATGAGATCCCGTATCGAAACGATCCCCTTGATCTTGCCTTCGTCCTCGACCAGCAAGTGCCGATACCCGTGAATCACCATCATGCTCAACGCATCCTCGAGACCGGTCCATCCTTCCACCCGCCGGACCTGCGAGCTCATGACCGTTCCAATCTTGGTGGACTTGGCGTCCAGTCCGGCGTTGACGACCCGGATCATCAGGTCCCGCTCGGTGAAAATTCCATCGACGGTGTCCTGCGAGTTCCTGATCAGGATCGCGCCGACGCCCTTTTCACTCATCTTGGCCACCGCCTCGGACACAGTTGCCGTCGCCGGTACCGCGATCAGTTCCTGGATCCGCTTACCGCTGACAATCGAACCAACAGTTTTCCCGATCATGTTGCCTCCGATGCGAATAAGTTGTGCCTCGGACCCGCTTTCGATGACGGCTTGAAACGCCATTCATAGGCGGGTCATTCAATCGTACGCCTTCCGTGCGCGATGTGACCGTTTGGGCACCAGGGCTGCTTTGGCGCTATGCCGTCCGGCTCATTCCGTGATGAGGACTCGCAAGCTGATGCCGCTGCCTCCTAACCCTGGTCGTGCGCTAGTCAGACCCGGGCAGTCAGGCTAGGATTTCAGCGCAGTCCGTGGGCGGACAACGTCAGGACAGTTTCTCCCTGGCTTGCGTCAAGCGCGTCTGCGCTGTCCACCAAGAGGCATCGGTCCAATGAGCGATTCGGTATCTTCGCCTCCCCCGCCTGAACCGGGCCGGATTGCGCGCCGGATGAAGGCCCCCGACGAGCCCGGCTGGGGCCGCTGGCTGCCGGGACTGCGCACGCTGCACGGGTACCAAGCAGCTTGGTTGCGGCACGACATCATGGCAGGCTTGGTGCTGACCACGATGCTGGTGCCCGTCGGCATCGCCTATGCGGTGGCGTCGGGCTTGCCCGCCATCCATGGCCTATACGCGACCATCGTTCCGCTGCTCGCGTACGCGGTGTTCGGGCCAAGTCGGATTCTGGTGTTGGGGCCGGACTCCTCGCTGGCTGCCGTCATCCTCGCCGTCGTGCTGCCGCTGTCTGGCGGCGACCCGCTTCGTGCCGTGGCCCTTGCGAGCATGATGGCGGTCGTGTCGGGGACGTTGTGCATCCTCGCCGGCGTAGCGCGCCTGGGTTTCGTTACCGAGCTTCTTTCCAAGCCGATCCGCTACGGATACATGAACGGCATTGCGCTGACGGTATTGATCAGCCAACTGCCCAAGCTGTTCGGGTTTTCGATCGATCTCGAAGGGCCGTTGAAGAACGTATGGGCCATCGCCAGTGCGGTCGTGGATCGCATGGTCAACTGGACAGCGTTCACCGTCGGCGCCGGCACGCTGGTGGTGATCCTGTTGCTCAAGGGCAGCAAGCGGGTGCCGGGTATCCTGGTTGCGGTGGTGGGGGCGACCGTCGTGGTCGGCGCACTGGATCTCGCGTCGCGTGCAGGCGTGTCGGTCCTGGGGTCCCTCCCGCGAGGCCTCCCTGCGTTCGCCATCCCGTGGATCACCTACGCCGATATCGTCCCGGTCCTGATCGGCGGTTGCGCCGTCGCCCTTGTCTCGTTCGCCGACACCAGCGTGCTCTCCCGAGTCTATGCGGCACGGACCCGCAGCTATGTCGATCCGAACCAGGAAATGGTGGGGCTCGGCGTTGCCAACCTGGCCGCCGGACTCTTCCAGGGCTTTCCGATCAGCAGCAGTTCGTCACGCACGCCCGTCGCCGAGGCCGCGGGCAGCAGGACCCAGCTGACCGGGATCGTCGGCGCGTTGACGGTTGCGCTGCTGCTCGTGTTGGCGCCGGACCTGCTCCGGAATCTGCCCACCGCTGCATTGGCTGCCGTCGTGATCGCTTCGGCCATCGGCCTGATCGAGGTCGCCGACCTTAGACGAATCTTTCGCATCCAGCGCTGGGAGTTCTGGTTGTCGATCTCCTGTACCGTCGGCGTGGCCGTGTTGGGGGCGATTCCGGGCATCGGCCTCGCCATCTTGATTGCTGTCATCGAATTTCTGTGGGACGGCTGGCGTCCGCACTCTGCTGTCCTTGGGCGCGTCGATGGCGTCAAGGGCTATCACGACATCACGCGCTATCCCGATTCCCGCCGGATCCCCGGTCTGGTCCTGTTTCGCTGGGATGCGCCCCTATTTTTCGCGAACGCCGAACTGTTCCAAGACCGCGTGCTGGAGGCGGTAGCGACGTCTCCTACGCCTGTGCGATGGTTGGTGATCGCCGCGGAACCCGTCACCAGCGTGGACGTTACCGCCGCCGACATGCTGGCCGAGCTGGACGAGACCTTGCACGCGGCTGGCATCGAATTGTGCTTTGCGGAAATGAAGGATCCCGTCAAGGACAAGCTGAAACGATTCGGGCTGTTCGCGCGGTTTGGCGAAACGGCATTCTTTTCGACCACGGGTGCCGCCGTCAGCAGTTATCTCGAGACACATGCGGTGGAATGGGTGGACTGGGAGGACCGGGGCCGCTGACAGACCCGCAGGTGCGCGCGCAATCCGAGGTTCCGTACCAGCTGCAGTATGCTTGCCTCGACGGCGCCAATTTCCTTGGGCCTCGCTGTACTTAGGGCATTAGAGAACTCAAATGAACCGCACTCTGTCCTTTCTCTTGGCCGTCGTCGCGGTGGTCGCCACGGGCTGCGCCACGCTGCCCCCTCCGAAGGATCGCCTCGAGACCACCGCCCTCACCGACACGTCGGCTACGCGGCTCGGACGTGCGATTGCCCCCGGCGTCGCTGCGAATCCCGCCAAGACGGGCATCCATGCGCTGTCCGACCCCCGCGACGCATTCGCCGCGCGTGTCCTGCTCGCAGGCGCCGCAGAAAAGTCGCTCGACGCACAATACTTCATCTGGAATGGCGACCACGTGGGCTACCTGCTGTTCCAGGCGCTCTGGCAGGCGGCCGAGCGGGGGGTGCGCGTGCGTCTGCTGCTCGACGACATGAATACGAAGGGGCTCGATGCCACCATCGCCACGCTCGATGCGCATCCGAACATCGAGGTGCGCCTCTACAACCCGGTCGTCATTCGCGACAAGCGCGTGTTCAACTTCATGACCGATTTCACCCGCGTGAACCGGCGCATGCACAACAAGTCGTTCACCGCCGACAACCAGGCGACGATCGTAGGCGGACGCAACATCGCTGACGAGTACTTCGGCGCCGGCAGCGGGCTCACGTTCGCCGACCTGGACGTGCTCGCCGTCGGGCCGGCGGTGTCCGAGGTGTCGAAGGAGTTCGATGTCTACTGGAACAGCGCGTCCGCCTACCCCGCATCGGGTTTCGTCGGTCCGCCAATGCCGGACGGCACCGTTGATCTCGAGGCCAAATTCGTGGCAAATCGCGCCGACCCGAAATCGACTGCGTACCTCGAGGCGGTGCGCGCGACGCCGCTGGTGCGCGAACTGCTGGACCGGAAACTCGCGCTCGAGTGGACGGCCGCCGAGGCCGTGTACGACGACCCGGCGAAGACGCTCGACACCGCAGAGCGGACGGACGTGCTGCTCTTCCCGGACCTTGTACGCAAGATGGGGAGGCCCGAAAAGATGCTCGACATCGTCTCGCCCTACTTCGTGCCCGGCGACGGCGGCACCGAGCTGCTGACGGCGCTGGCGAAACGCGGCGTGAGCGTGCGCATCCTCACCAACTCGCTCGCGGCGTCGGACGAGAAGTCGGTCCATTCGGGCTACGCAAAGCGCCGCCGCGAGCTGCTCCAGGCCGGTGTCCGGCTCTACGAAATCAAGCCGACCGCGACAAAAGAAACCAATGAATCCCGCGACCGGTTCGGATCAGGCTCGTCCTCTGGCCTGCATGCCAAGACACTTGCCGTCGACAGCAGCCGAATTTTCGTCGGTTCGTTCAATTTCGACCAGCGCTCGGCGCATCTCAACACCGAAATGGGGCTGGTTCTCAGCAATCCGGTGCTCGCGCAGGGTCTGACCCGATTCTTCGAGCTCGAAGTGCCGATACTGGCGTATGAGGTGCGGCTGGCTGCGGATGGCAATAGCCTGGAATGGATCGAGCGAACTGCATCGGGCGAGAAGCGCTACGACACCGACCCCGAGACCCAGTGGTCCACGCGCATGGGCGTCGAGTTGCTGTCGATCCTCCCCATCGAATGGCTGCTGTAGGCGCCGCCGTCGGATTTTGGGAAGGAGTGGGACCTATGAGCCGATTGCTGCTGTCATTGCTGACCTGTTGCGCTGCGATTGCGGCAAGCGCAGCGCCCTTGCCCCCTGCGGCCAGGGCGGAGATCGACGGCTTGCTGGCAAGGCTGGTGGCCTCGGGATGCGAATTCAACCGCAATGGCAATTGGTATACCGCTGCGGAGGCGAAATCGCATCTGTCACAGAAACTCAAGTATCTCGAAGACCGGGGCATGGTGCAGACCACCGAGCAGTTCATCGAGATCGCTGCGTCGGGCAGCAGCATGTCGGGCCAGCCCTACCTGGTCAGATGCGGCAACAGCGCTCCGGTGCAAAGCGGCCAGTGGCTGCGGACAGAACTCAAGGACCTGCGCTCGGCAACGCGGACGAAGAGCATTCCATAGGGTTGTACACACGCTGCGCTCACGTCCAGCTAAGAACTGGCGACGCCGCATCGACGTCGGTTCGCGCTTAACGGCCAGATGTCGCTCGCGCGAACTCGCTGCCCGGTTTCCACGTTGGGTATTTTTTCGCCTCGGCGATTTCGTTGCCGAGGCGGAACAGGATCTGGAGGTCCTCGACCGCGCCCGAGAAGTCGTAGTCGGGCTGCAGGACGTCCTTCACCTTGTGGTAGTTCTCGGCGGTGAACTTGTCGAGGACCTCGTCGGCGTAGCCGGCGGGCGTTCATCGCGTGTCTGGCGCGCGCGAACTGCATGGACGCCGCGACGGTTTTCGGCGAAGCGCCAGCCTACCTGAAAATCGGGCTCGTAACGCGTCAGCTTGCGCGAGCGTCGACCAGATCGCGAAACAGTTGCGCGTATTTCCTTGCCGACTGCGACCAGCCCACGTCCGTGCGCATGGCACACGCCTGCAGCCGTCGCCATTGCCGCGGATCGCGCCACAACACGTGCGCGCGTTCGAACGCAACCTCCAGTTGCTCTCGCGTTACCGGGGAAAACTGCACTCCCGTGGCGATATCTGACGCCAGATTGCCGTCGCTGGCGTCGACGACCGAATCGGCCAATCCTCCCACCCGGGACACGATCGGAAGCGCGCCGTAACGCAGGGCCGCGAGCTGCGTCAAACCGCAAGGCTCGAAGCGCGAGGGAACCAGGATCGCATCGGCGCCGCCCTGAACGAGATGCGCGAGCGATTCGTCATAGCCGATCCGCGCGCCGACCCGGCCCGGATGCCGGCGTGCGGCCTCCGCGAATCCCTGCTCGAGTTCATGGTCGCCGGAACCCAGCAGCGCCAGTTGGGCTCCGCCGCCCAACAACGCCGGCAAGGCTGCGAGCAGCAGGTCCATGCCCTTTTGCCAGGTCAGGCGGCTGACGACGCCGACCAGCATTGCCGTCGCATCGCGCTCGAGCCCGAACTGCGCCTGTACAGCCGCCTTGTTGCCAACGCGCGCGTCGAGATCGGCGGCGCCGAAACGCGACGCGAGGTACGGGTCCGTCGCTGGATTCCACAGCGTTTCGTCGATACCGTTGAGGATTCCCGTCAATGCGCCGGCGCGCTGTTTCAGGACGTCGCCCAGTCCCATGCTGCCTTCACGGGTGAGAATTTCCGCGGCGTAGCTCGGCGAAACCGTGGTGACGCGGTCGGCCAGCGCGATGCCGGCCTTGAGATAGCCGATCGCGCCGTAGGATTCGACGCCATCGTGCGTGAACGACTGCGGCGGAAGACCGAGTGTTGCCAGCATGTCGCGCGGAAACTGTCCCTGGTAGGCCAGGTTGTGGATGGTGAACACGGAACGTGCGTGCGCGCCGCCGCCATACTGCAGGTACGCGGGCACAAGGCCCGCGTGCCAATCGTGGGCCTGGACCACGTCCGGGACGAACGCTTGCACGCCGCCACGGGCGATGACTGCCGCCGCGAAGGCGAGCGCGGCAAAGCGCAGCGCATTGTCCGGCCACTCGCCGTGCGGTCCGCCGTAGGGGCCACCGGGCCGCGCGTAGAGATGTGGCGCATCCAGCACGAAAAGCTCCAGCCCCGCGGCGCGCCCGGCGAGAACGCGCGCGGGCGCGCCATGAAGATTCACCAGCGAATGAACGCTCTCCGCATCCCGCAACGCAGACATCACGGCGGGATAACCCGGCAGCAGCGTGCGCATGTCGACCCCTTCCGCGACGAGCGCGGCCGGCAGCGCGCCGACGACATCGGCGAGCCCGCCGGTCTTGATCAGCGGAAACGCTTCCGCGGCGACCGACAGGACGCGCAGTTCAGTGGGCAAGTCGATCGATCATGGGCTGGGTGATGAGGCAGATGCCGCGCTCGGTGCGGCGGAAGCGCGCGCCATCGTGCTCGGCGTCCTCGCCGACGACCAGTCCCGACGGTATGCGCACGCCGCTGTCGACGATGACGCGCGACAGGCGCGAGTGCTGGCCGACGTTGACGAAGGGCAGCAGGATCGCGCGATCGATGTCCCCATACGAATGCACGTGCACGTTGTTGCACAACAGCGAATGCCGCAGCGACGAGCCGGACACGATGCATCCGCCCGAGATCAGCGACGACACGCCCAGTCCGCGCCGCCCGTCGACGTCGTGCACGAACTTGGCCGGCGGCGTAATCGCCGAATACGTCCAGATCGGCCAGTCGCGGTCGTACAGGTCCAGATCCGGCACCACGTCCGTCAGGTCGATGTTCGCCTCGTAGTACGCGTCCAGTGTGCCGACGTCACGCCAGTACACGTCGCCTTCGGCGCGCGAGCGCACGCACGAGTGCACGAAGCGGTGCGCGACCGCCTTGCCGTGCTTGACCAGGTGCGGTATCACGTCGCGACCGAAGTCGCGGCTCGAGTGCGGGTCGGCGGCATCGCGGCGCAACTGATCGTGAAGGAACTCCCGCCGGAATGCGTAGATGCCCATGCTGGCCAGCGCGTAGCCGGGACGGTCCGGCATCTCGGCCGGATGTTCCGGCTTCTCGTCGAACGCGACGATGCGGTCGCCCTCGCCCACGTGCATGATTCCCAGTCCCTTCGCCTCGCCGATCGGCACCTCGACGCAGCCTACGGTGACGTCGGCGCCTTCGTTGACGTGCTGCACCAGCATCCGCTCGTAGTCCATCTTGTACACGTGGTCGCCAGCGAGAAGAACGATGTACTCGGGCGCGTAGCTGTCGATGATGTCGATGTTCTGGAACACGGCGTCCGCGGTGCCCGCATACCACTGGTTTTCCGCGACGCGCTGGCTCGCGGGCAGGATATCGAAGCTCTCGTTGCGCATCGGCTGCAGGAAATTCCAGCCCCGCTGCAGATGCCGGATCAGGCTGTGCGCCTTGTATTGCGTCGCCACAGCGATGCGCCGTATGCCGGAGTTGATCGCATTGGACAGCGCGAAATCGATGATCCGCGACTTGCCGCCGAAATACACTGCAGGCTTGGTGCGCTTCTCGGTCAGTTCCATGAGACGCGTGCCACGCCCGCCCGCCAGCACGTAGGCCATCGTCGAGCGCGACAGCGGCGTCGAATACGTCACCTTTTCGTTGGGCTGTTCCATGGTTTTCCTCGTTCGCGTCGGATCAATGACGCGGTTCCTTCGCCATCGTGGAGGAGCCAGACCGTGCTCAGCGGCGGCACGGTGATTTTCGCCGAAAACGGATGGCCGTGGCGAGGCGCCGCGTGCGCCACCACCTCTCCGTCGTTGCCGACATTCGATCCGCCGTACAGCGCCGAATCGGTGTTGAGGATCTCGCGCCAGCGGCCGGGCAGCGGCAGTCCGACGCGGTAGCCTCGATGCGGCGACGGTGTGAAATTGGAGACGACGGCGATGGGGGGCGCGCCGCCGCGGTCCAGGCGCAACCAGGCAAAGATCGCGTGGCGCGCATCGTCGACGACGATCCATTGGAATCCCGCGGCGAGACAATCGCCGTCGTGCAATGCGGGATGCGAACGGTAGCCGTGGTTGCAGTCGCGCACGACCGCCTGCATGCCACGATGCTCCAACTTGTCGAGCGAAGGCCATTGAAGGCCGGACAGGAAATCCCATTCGCGTTCCTGCGCGAACTCCTGGCCCATGAACAGCAGCTTCTTGCCCGGATAGGACCACATGAACGCATAGAACGCGCGCAACGTCGCGAATTGCTGCCACCTGTCGCCGTTCATCTTTCCCAGCAGCGACAACTTGCCGTGCACGACTTCGTCATGCGACAGCGCCAGCACGAAATTCTCCGCGAACGCGTAGGTGATGCCGAACGTCACGCGGTCGTGGCGCTTGCGCCGGACTGCCGGCGCCTCGCGCAGGTACGCGAGCATGTCGTGCATCCATCCCATGTTCCACTTGAAGCCGAAGCCCAGGCCGCCGGTGCTGCGTCGGATGCGAAACGCCCGGCCACGTCGTCGATTCCTCGGCGATGGTGATCACGCCGGGATGGCGCGCATAGACTTCCTCGTTGAGCTTGCGCAGGAACGCCACGGCTTCCAGGTTCTGGTTGCCGCCATGGCGGTTGGGCACCCACTCGCCCTCCTTGCGCGAATAGTCGAGGTGCAGCATCGACGCCACCGCATCGACGCGGAAGCCGTCGACGTGATAGCGATCGAGCCAGAACAGCGCGTTCGCGACCAGATAGTCGACGACCTCGGGACGCCCGAAGTCGAAGATCGCCGTGGTCCAGTCGGGATGCAGTCCCTGCCGCGGGTCCGCGTGCTCGTACAGCGCCGTGCCGTCGAACCGCGCGAGGCCATGCGGGTCGATGGGGAAATGCGCGGGCACCCAGTCCAGCAGCACGCCGAGACCGGCGCGATGGCAGCGGTCGACGAAGCGCGCGAATGCCGACCGGCGTCACCAAAGCGCGACGTAGGGGCAAACAGGCCGATCGGCTGGTAGCCCCACGACGGGTCGTGCGGATATTCGCTGACCGGCATCAACTCGATGTGCGTGAACCCGAGCCCGACGACATAGGGGATCAGCGCGTCGGCCAGTTCGTCATAGGTCAGGCAGCTGTCCGTCTTCGCGCGACGTCGCCACGATGCGAGATGCACTTCGTAGATCGACACCGGATGCGCGGCGCGGGTCCCGCGTCGCCCGCTGCGCCATCCATTCGCCGTCGGACCAGGCGAAACGACGTCGTGTCGCGCACGACCGACGCCGTCGACGGACGCAGCTCGGCGCCGAAGCCGACGGGATCGGCCTTTTGCGGCAGCAGCTCGCCGTCGGCGCTGCGAATTTCGTACTTGTAGAGCGCGCCCTCGGACACCGCCGGGACGAAGAGCTCCCACACGCCCGTGTCGGCTTGCTTGCGCATCGGGTGGCGGTCGCCGTCCCAGCCGTTGAAATCGCCGACGACGGAGACGCTGCTGCGCATTGGGCGCCCACACGGCGAAGTGCACGCCGGACAAGCCATCGTGCTCGACCGCATGCGCGCCGAGCCGGTCGTACAGGGCGTGAACCGCGGGCACCGGCCGCCAGGCGCGTGCGGCATCGTCTCGCGGACGTCGCGTCGCCGGTCATGGCGGTTTCGGCGTTCACCCGCCAGATTTCGTCCGCGTACTCGCCGATCGCGCGGTCGGAGGAGAACCAGCCGACGCGGGCGGTATTGGCGATCGCGCTCGCCCACCAGTCCGCCGGATCGCGCCAGCGTTCGTCGACGGCCGCCTGTGCCGACCGGTAGCCGTCGAAATCGGCGGTGACCATGAAGTAGTCGTGTTCGCGGAGATCGTGCGACGAGTCCGTGGAAGCGCGCCGGGTCGTCCGGCGAGTAGGCGCCGGCAGCGATCGGCATCCAGCACGCCGAGCCAGCACCGGTGACGCGGCGATGCGTGTCGCGCGGGTCGGGGCCGTCGCGCCGCCGCGCGTCGACTTCCTCCGCGGTGAGCCCGAACAGGAAGAAGTGGTCCGCGCCGACACGTTCGCGGATCTCGATGTTCGCGCCGTCGAGCGTGCCGATGGTCAGCGCGCCGTTGAGCGCCAGCTTCATGTTGCCGGTGCCGGAGGCTTCCATGCCCGCCGTCGAAATCTGCTCGCGACAGGTCCGCGGCCGGGATGATCGCCTCGGCCAGGCTCACGTTGTAGTTGGGCAGGAACACGACCTTGAGCAGTCCGGCGCACCGCCGGGTCGCGCGTTGATCGACTTCGCGCGACGTCGTTGATGAGCTTGATGATGAGCTTCGCCTGCCGGTAGCCGGCCGCCGCCTTGCCCGCGAAGATCTTGACGCGCGGCACCCAGGCTTCGCGCGGGATCCGCCCGCATCGCCTCATACAGCGCGATCGTCTCGAGGATGTTGAGCAGCTGCCGCTTGTACTCGTGGATGCGCTTGATGTGGACGTCGAACAGCGCGTCCGGGTCGAGGCTCACGCCGACGCGCTCGACGACCAGGCGCGCGAGCGCCACCTTGTTCGCGCGGCGCACGGCCGCGAAGCGCTCGCGCAACGCCGCGTCCTGCGCCATCGGCGCCAGCGCCTCGAGCGCATTCGCGTCGTCGAGCACCCGCGGCCCGATCGCCTCGACGATCAGCCGCGTCAGTCCCGGATTGGCCTGGTGCAGCCAGCGCCGGAACGTGATGCCGTTGGTCTTGTTGACGATGCGGTCGGGATAAAGCGCATGCAGGTCGCGGAACACCGTGCGGCGCATGAGGTCGGTGTGCAGCGCCGACACGCCATTGACGCGGCGCGAGCCCACGAAGGCGAGGTGGCCCATCTTCACGTGTTGGCCGTGGTTTTCCTCGACCAGCGAGACCGACGCCAGGAAGTCGGCGTCGTCGCGGCCTTCGCGCGCGCCGCGCGTCGAGATGGCGCGCATTGATTTCGCGAGATGATCTGCATGTGCCGCGGCAGCATGCTTTCGAGCAACGGCACGGCCCATGTCTCGAGCGCCTCCGGCAGCAGCGTGTGGTTGGTGTAATTGAAGACCGACGTCGTGATCGACCACGCGAGGTCCCACGGCATGCCGTGCAGGTCGACCAGCAGGCGCATGAGTTCCGGCACGGCAATGGCCGGATGCGTGTCGTTGAGCTGGATGGCGGCGTGGTCCGCCAGCGACGACAGCTCCCCGTGCTGCTGCTTGTGCCGGCTGCATGAGATCCTGCAGCGACGCCGAGGCGAAGAAGAATTCCTGGCGCAACCGCAGGTCCTGGCCCGCCGGCGTGTCGTCACTCGGGTAGAGAACGCGCGAAATCGCCTCGAGCCGGACGCGATCGGCCAACGCGCCGACATGGTCGCCCCGGTTGAAGTCGTCGAGCGAGATCGGATCGGCTGCGCGCGCCGACCACAGCCGCAGCGTGTTCACCTGCCTGTCCGCGCCAGCCGGTGACCGGCGTGTCGAATGCCACCGCGGTGACGGACTCCTCCGGATGCCAGACGTGGCCCGACGCGCCATCCCGCTGTCGAACTTCCTCCACGCTGCCGCCGAAATCCACCGTGTACACGACGCCGGATTGCTCGAATTCCCATGGGTTCCCGAACGACAGCCACTCCTCCGGCAACTCATGCTGCCAGCCGTCCTTCAAGACCTGCCGGAAGATCCCGTGGTCGTAGCGGATGCCGTAGCCGTACGCCGGAATTTCCAGCGACGCCATGCTTTCCATGAAGCACGCCGCGAGACGACCCAGCCCGCCGTTGCCCAATGCCGCGTCGGGCTCGAGCCTGCACAATTGGTCGAGATCGATACCGAGCATGTCGAGCGCTTCGCGCACCGTCGACGTGAGGCCGAGATTGGACATCGCGTCGTTCAACAGGCGGCCGATCAGGAATTCGAGCGAAAAATAGTAGACGCGCTTGCGGCCCTCGCGATTCGCCGCGCGCGCCGAGTCGAGCCAGCGGTCGACGATGCGGTCGCGGACCGCCAGCGCGGTGGCCATGAACCAGTCGTGATCGAGCGCGCTGCCGCGATCCTTGCCCACCATGTACGTGAGCTTGGCGACGATGGCGTCGCGCATGTCCTCGGCCGAACCGGGCGCGGTCGGCGTTGGCGGGCGTTCAGTGTCTGCGTCGTGTCGGTCGGGTGTCATGCAATTGCGGTCAGGCGATGACGACAATGCGCGACGATGCGGCATTGCCAGGGAATGCACCGATAGCGTAACAGCGCGCGGCGAAGATGTCCGTATTGGCGCGCATCGGTGCTTGGCGTGAATGGAGCGGTTCTTTGGCTGTAAAATTCAAGTCAGGCAGCAATCTGCCCGGGCAAGCTGTTGCGGGACGCCGGTCCGGATGCGGCGACAAGGAGATTCATCGTGTTCAGCAAGGCATCGAAGGCCGGCTTCAGTCTGTCCGCCGACATGGCCGCATTGGCGATCGCCGCGTGCATGCTCGGCTCCCCGGCCATCGCGCAGCAGACGGCCGTGCAGCGCGGCGAATATCTGGCGCGCGCGGGCGACTGCGTCTCCTGTCATACCGCGATCGGCGGCGCGCCCTACGCCGGCGGGTTGCGCCTCGACACGCCCTTCGGCTACATGCTGGCGCCGAACATCACGCCCGATCCGGAGACGGGCATCGGGCGGTGGTCGAGCGCGGACTTCTACCGCGCGCTGCACGATGGCGTGAACAAGCACGGCCAGGACATGTACCCGACCATGCCATACGACTTCTACACCCGGGTCACGCGCGACGACATCGACGCGATCTACGCGTACCTGCGCACGGTCAAGCCGGTCCGCAACGACGTGACGGTCAACCACCTGTACTTTCCGTTCGACCAGCGCTGGTCGATGGCGGCGTGGCGCGAACTCTACTTCAGCGAGGGCGCGTACCGGCCGGACCCGGCCAAGTCGGCGGCGTGGAACCGCGGCGGCTACTTGGTCGAGGGCCTCGGGCACTGCAGCGATTGCCATTCGCCGCGCAACCTCTTGGGCGGCATCGAGAAGAGCAAGGACTTCAACGGTGCGGTGATCGACGGCTGGTTCGCGCTCGACCTGACGTCCGACATCGCCACGGGACTGGGCGCGTGGTCGGTCGACGAAATCGCGACCTATCTCAAGACCGGCGCGTACCGTGGCAGGACGACGACGCTGGGGCCGATGGCCGAAGTCATCCGCAACAGTCTCAGTCACCTGACCGATGCCGACCTCAAGGCGATGGCGGAGTATCTCAAGTCCATTCCGCCGGAATCGCGCCTGCGCACCGGGACGCAAGGCAGTCGACCCCGACGCGCGCGCGCGGCGCCGCGCTCTACATGGACAACTGCGGCGGCTGTCACCAGGCCCGCGGCCGCGGCCTGCCCGGCGTGTTCCCGCCGCTCGCGGGCAACGGCGTCGTCGTCGCGAGCGATCCCGCCAACATACTCAAGGTCGTCGACGCCGGCATCCCGGCGCGCGGCGGATTCATCCCGATGCCGTCCTTCAAGGACCAGTTGACCGACCAGCAGGTCGCGGACATCGCCAACTACATCCGCACGAGCTGGGGCAACGCCGCGCAGCCCAATGTGACGCCTGCCATGGTCGCGAACATGCGCGCGGCGAAGAACTAGCGCGCGTCCGTGTGGCGGCGCACCTCGCAGCGCCCGCGGCATCCCTGATCTTGTTGATGCGCTGCACGAAGTCGACGAGCACGCTGCCGGACCAGCCGAACGTGAACAGCCCCGACATCGCGATGATCGGCGCCAGCATCCGCCACCCGTTGGGCAGGATGAAGTTGCCGTAGCCCACCGTCGTGTAGGTGTTGCCCGCGAAAAATCCTGCGGATCGCCAATCCGCGACGAGGTTCGAATACACCAGCGCCGCGGCCCAGATGACCATTTCCGTCACGTGCAGCGCCAGCAGCATGAACACGATGCTCGCCCATCAGCAGGTCCGCCCGCCACAGCGTTGGGCGCTGCATGATCGCCGCCGAACGCGTGGCGACGTGGCTGGTCACCGCCCGCACGCCCGCCGCGTGCACCAGGATGATGAACACGAGCATCGCGCCGCCGAAGAAGAGATCGGCGGCCGGCATGACCGCGGACAGGTGCTCGAACAGCGGCAGCTGCGCGATGTCCGCCGCGCCGCGCTCGAGCGTTCCGGGAATCTGCTGCAAGGCGTCGGGCGATGGGCTGGCCGCCGTGGCAGGCGGCAGCGTCGGACTGGGATCGGGCATCGTGGCGGAGTTCCAATGCCGCGCCGCAACGGCAATCGGCGATATATTGCAGTGGTACGCCCGACAGGATTCGAACCTGTTACCCCCGGCTTAGAAGGCCGGTGCTCTATCCAAATGAGCTACGGGCGCGGAATGCGAAATAGTAGCCGAGTTTCCCGTCGGCCGGGCCGGCGACGCTGACACCGGGGAGGACGCCATGCACGCGATGCTGCTGCGAGAACCTGGCACTGCCCTGGAATGGACGGAGCTGCCGGACCGCCTGCCCGGACCCGGAGAGATCCGCGTCACGGTGGGTGCTTGCGGCGTTTGCCGCACCGATCTGCACGTGATCGACGGCGAGTTGGCGGAAGCGAAGTTGCCCATCATTCCCGGCCACGAAATCGTCGGGCGCATCGATGCGCTCGGTTCCGGTGTCGACGCGCTGCGCATCGGCCAGCGCGTCGGCATTCCCTGGCTTGCCCGCACCTGCGGCGTTTGTCCCTATTGCTTCGGAGCATCGGGAGAACCTTTGCGATCTCCGTTGTTCACCGGTTACACGCGCGACGGCGGCTACGCCACGGCCACGATCGCCGACGCGCGTTATGCGTTTCCACTGGGCGAGACCGGCAGCGATGCGGAGCTTGCGCCGTTGCTTTGCGCCGGGCTCATCGGCTGGCGTTCGCTGGTGATCGCGGGCGACGCAACCAATGTGGGCCTCTATGGCTTTGGCGCATCGGCTCATATCGTCGCGCAGGTCGCGAAGTGGCAGGGCCGATCGGTTTTTGCCTTCACGCGGCCGGGTGACGAATCATCGCAGGCCTTCGCGCATCGGCTCGGCGCACGCTGGGCGGGCGGCTCCGACGAGATGCCGCCGGAACCGCTCGACGCCGCGATCATCTTTGCCGCCGTCGGCGGCCTCGTGCCGCAGGCGCTCAAGGCGGTGCGCAAGGGCGGCCGCGTGGTTTGCGCCGGCATTCACATGAGCGACATCCCGAGCTTCCCCTACAGCCTGCTGTGGGAAGAACGCCAGCTGGTGTCCGTCGCCAACCTGACGCGGGCTGACGGCGTCGATTTCCTGGCGCTTGCCCCGCGAATCGGCATCGTCACGCAGACCACGTGCTACCCGCTCGACCAGGCCAACCGGGCGCTGGCCGACGTGCGCGCCGGACGCATCGACGGCGCGGCCGTGCTCGTGCCCTGATGCCGCCGGTCGGCATTCCGGCACCGCGCGTTGCGATCGCGTGGCGCCGGGGTAGACTTGCGCGAGAACGCATCGAACAACGCAATTGCCAAGGGGACAAGCATGAAGCCAGCCGTTCTGCCTGCAGCGGCCATCATTGCGTGCAGCATCGCGCTTTGCCCGCGTGCGTTCGCCGACGTGACCATTCCCTACAACGAATACAGCGACTCCCCGACCATAGGACGCGGGGCAGGAACTTCGACGGATCCCGCAAATCCCGGCTACGGCGCCATGAGGATCTTCATCGAGAAGGTCATGGACTACACCGATGACAAGGGTCCGGACGCGTTGCCCGCCGGGCAGAAGGTCATCTTCCAGCGCAGCCCGGGCACTGCGCGCACGGTGAGCGCGCTGCGGGCGGGCATCCAGTTCGCCAACGCCAACGCCACACCCAATCCTGTCTTTTCGGAGCCCACGTGGGGCTTCATCTACAACTCTGTTCCGTTCGGCATGAATTTCGGGCAGATGCTCGGCTTCATCTACAGCGGGAAGATCGACGGATTCACGGGCAACGGTCTCGATCTCGCGCAGTCGATCCTGGACAGCCGCGGCGGAACGCAGATCGTCTTTCCGGTGGTGGGAAGCACGATGCAGGGCTCGGGCTATTTTCCCAAGCCCATCGGCAAGGCTGATTGCAACGCGGGTGATGCCGACTGCCTGGGCCATGGCAACGGCATCGGCCTGGCTGGCCTTTGCACGTCGGGCTGGAGAATTCGCTACCTTGCGCCGCCGCAGGACATCGTGGACCGCGCCTGCGACCTGCTGGTGAAGCGAGGCGTCATCCCCGCGAAGACGCTTGCGTTCTATCCGCCCGTGGGAGGTCAATCCGTGCTGATGCCGATGCAGCGAAGGACGATCCAGGGCTTCGAATACGTGAACCCGTACGACGACCTTGCCGATTTCTTCCCGGTGAAGGAGGCGACGCCCGCGAATCCCCTCGGCAATCCGGACGCGGGCAACCTGGATTGCAGCCCGGCGATCGCATTCCCGATTCCGGCAGGAACGCCATCGAACTGTTCGCAGAACATCGGCCAGATCGGCGCGCGCTATGCGCACCATCCGTCATGGCATCAACCGTTCCTGCTGTCGTGGATGCACATGGACAAGACCGTCTGGAACGGCCTGAACGCCGCCCAGAAAGCGGCCGTGCTGAGAGCGGCCAGGGATTCGGTCATGCAGTCGTTCAATGCCGCCGAGTCGGTCGAGTGCACGAAACTGAAAGCGATACTCGATTTCAACAAGGGCATCGATCAAAGGAACCTTGATGGCACGCGCCGCCTGGTCGACGGCAAGCCGGTGAGTGCGACGATGACGCTCGCCCGGTGGCCGGAGGACGCGCTGAAGGTTCTCGTCGAAGCCCGCGACGACTATCTCGCATCACTCGCCGGGCCCGCCGATCCTGGCGCCAGGACTGATCCGCAAAAAGATTTTTCCACCATCCTCAGCGCATTGAACAAGTATGCCGCGGCTACCGGCGCAACGAAATTCGATCCGGGAAAGTTTCCGGCGAAGACCGGGCTGGCCGCGGGCCTGGAATGCAGCCTGGTGGCCGCCAATTAGCCGGCTGCCTCAGCCCGTTTTCGCCTGCGCCGCCAGTCGCCGCCGCTGGATCAGCAGGTAAGCCGCCGGCACCACCAGCATCGACAACAGCGGCGCGGTGATCATGCCGCCGATCATCGGCGCGGCGATGCGCTGGATCACCTCGGCGCCGGTGCCGCTGCTCAGCATGATCGGTATCAGGCCGGCGAGAATCACCGCAACCGTCATCGCCTTCGGCCGCACGCGCTGCACGGCGCCCTCCTCGATCGCGGCGTCGAGCGTCGCCACCGACGCAGGTTCTCCGCGCGCGAGCCGCGCGTCCCAGGCCTGACCCAGGTAGAGCAGCATGACGACGCCGAATTCGGCCGCCACGCCCGCCAGCGCGATGAAGCCCACCGCAGAGGCGATCGACATGTTGTAGCCGAGCACATACATCAGCCAGAATCCGCCGACCAGCGAGAACGGCAGCGTGGCCATGATGAGCGCCGCCTCCGCCACGCGGCGAAACGTGAGGTAGAGCAGGACGAAGATGATCGCGAGCGTCGCCGGCACCACGATCTCGAGCCGCGCCATCGCGCGCTCGAGGAACTCGAACTGGCCTGACCACGCCACCGAATAGCCCGCGGGCAGCTTCACGTCCTTCTGCACTGCCTGCTGCATGTCGCGAACGGCGGAACGCAGGTCGCGGCCGTGGATGTCGACGTAGACCCATCCGGAAAGCCGCGCATTCTCGCTCTTCAGCATCGGCGGACCGTCGGTCACGCGAATGGTCGCCACGTCGCCTAAGCGGATCTGCGCGCCGCGCTCGGTGAGGACCGGCAGGTTGCGCAATTTCTCCACCGAATCGCGCACCTCGCGCGGATAGCGCACGTTGATCGGGAAGCGCTGCAGGCCTTCGACAGTCTCGCCGACGTTGTCGCCGCCGATCGCCGCGCCGACGATGCTCTGCACGTCGGATACGTTCATTCCGTAGCGCGATGCGACGTCGCGATCGATGTCCACGTCGATGTAGCGGCCGCCGGTCAGGCGCTCCGCGAACACCGATGTCACGCCCGCCACCGGCTTCACCGCGCGTTCGATGTCGGCGGTGATGCGATCGATCTCCGCCAGGCTCGTTCCCGCCACCTTCACGCCGACCGGGCTCTTGATGCCGGTGGCGAGCATGTCGATGCGGTTGCGGATCGGCGGCACCCAGATGTTGGACAGGCCCGGAACCTTGACGATCCGGTCGAGTTCCTCGATCAGCTTCTCGGTCGTCATGCCGGGGCGCCACTCTTCCTTCGGCTTGAACTGGATCGTCGTCTCGAACATCTCCAGCGGCGCCGGATCGGTCGCGGTCTCGGCGCGTCCGGCCTTGCCGAAGACGCGCGCGACCTCGGGTACCGTCCTGATCATCCGGTCCGTCTGCTGCAGAAGTTCGCTGGCCTTGCCCGACGAAATTCCCGGCAGCGCCGACGGCATGTACAGGAGATCGCCCTCATCGAGCGGCGGCATGAACTCGCCGCCGAGCTGGTTGGCCGGCCATACCGTCACCGCCGCGATGAGCACCGCCACGGCCAGCACCGTCTTCGGCGCGCGCAACGCGCGTTCCAGCAGCGGCCGGTACACCGCGATGAGGAACGCGGATGATCGGATTCTTCTGCTCGTCGGGAATGCGGCCGCGGATCAGGTAGCCCATCAGCACCGGCACCAGCGTCACGGCGAGCCCGGCCGCGGCGGCCATCGCGTAGGTCTTGGTGAAAGCGAGCGGCGAGAACATCCGGCCTTCCTGCGCTTCGAGCGTGAACACCGGCACGAACGACAGCGTGATGATCAGCAGCGAAAAGAACAGCGCCGGCCCGACCTGCGCCGCCGCGTCGCCGATCACGCGCCAATGCTCTGCGCCCGCAAGCTTCTCGCCGGGATGCTCCGCATTCCACGCCTCGATGTGCTTGTGCGCGTTCTCGATCATCACGACGGCCGCGTCGACCATCGCGCCGATGGCGATTGCGATGCCGCCCAGCGACATGATGTTGGCGTTCACGCCCTGGTAGTACATGACGATGAACGCCGTCAGGATGCCGAGCGGCAGCGACACGATGGCGACGAGCGACGAGCGCAGGTGGAACAGGAACACGAGGCACACCAGCGCGACGACGATGAACTCCTCGACGAGCTTCTGGCCGAGATTGGCGACCGCGCGCTTGATGAGGCTGGAGCGGTCGTAGGTCGGGACGATCTCCACGCCGGGCGGCAGGCTGGCCTTGAGGCTGTCGAGCTTGGCCTTGACCGCGTCGATCGTCGCCAGCGCGTTCTTGCCGGAGCGCATGACGATGATGCCGCCCGCGACTTCGCCTTCGCCATCCAGTTCGGCGATGCCCGCGGCGCATTTCCGGACCGACCTGCACGCGCGCGACGTCGGACAGCCGCACCGCGACGCCGGCCTCGGTGGTCGTCAACGGAATCTTGCGGAAATCGTCGAG
Source organism: uncultured beta proteobacterium (assembly GCA_963816165.1). Taxonomy (GTDB): domain Bacteria; phylum Pseudomonadota; class Gammaproteobacteria; order Burkholderiales; family Casimicrobiaceae; genus VBCG01. Next base: position 217,749 of record CAWFJL010000011.1, on the reverse strand, counting down.
CGACCGCAGGTAACCCGAGGCGCGCACCATGTACTCGGCCTCGCCGAGTTCGAGCACCGAGCCGCCCGTCTCCTGGTTGGCCTTCTGCACCGCGTCGATGACCTTGGCGTGCGGAATGTTGAATGCGCGCAACCGTTCGGGGTCGAGCACGATCTGGTACTGGCGCACCATGCCGCCGACGCTCGCGACCTCCGCGACATTGGCGACCGCCTTCAGCTCGTACTTGAGGAACCAGTCCTGCAGCGCGCGCAGTTGCGACAGGTCCATCTTTCCGCTGCGGTCGACGAGCGCGTATTCGTAGACCCAGCCCACGCCCGTCGCGTCGGGCCCGAGCGAGGTCTTGGCCTGCGGCCGGCAGGCGCGACTGCACCTGGTTCAGGTATTCGAGCACGCGCGAGCGCGCCCAGTACTGATCGGTGCCGTCCTCGAACAGGATGTAGACGAACGAGTCGCCAAACATCGAAAAGCCGCGCACCGCCTTGGCGCCCGGCACCGACAGCATCGTGGTGGCCAGCGGATAGGTCACCTGGTTCTCGACGATCTGCGGCGCCTGGCCAGGCAACGTGGTGCGGATGATCACCTGCACGTCGGACAGGTCGGGAATGGCATCGAGCGGCGTTCTCGAGCATCGCCCACAGCCCCCACGCCGTGAGCATCAGCGTGGCCAGCAGCACCAGGAAGCGGTTGACGATCGACCAGCGGATGAGCCGGGCGATCATGGCTTCGCACTTTCCATCTTGCTGTGGTCATGGGCGGCGGGACCCGCAGGGGTCGCGGGAACCGCGGCGGGCGCGGCGGGCGCGGCGGGAGTCGCGGAGGGCGCCGTGCCCATGCGCGAAGCCACGCCTTTCAGGCTCGCCTCCGAGTCGATCAGGAACTGCCCGGAGATCACGACCTGTTGCCCGGCCGCGAGACCCTTGCGGATCTCCGTCTGACCGTTGGACTCCATGCCGATCTCCACGTCGATCGGCGCGAACTTGCCTTCGCCCAGGGCGACGATCACGACGTTGCGCTTGCCGGTGGTGATGACGGCTTCGCTTGGAACCTGCAGGATCTCCGTGCGCGCCACCGGCTTGAACGTGACGTTGGCGAACATGCCCGGAACCAGTGCGCCCGCGGGATTGGCGAGTTCGACGCGCACCTTGAGCGTGCGCGTGGCGGGATTGACTTCGGGGAGGATGGCGGTGACCTTGCCCTTGAACGTGGTGCCGGCCAGTGCCGGCGCGCGTGCCTCCACCGCACTTCCCGGGCGCACCTGCGCGGCCAGGCTCTCGGGCACTTCGGCATTCACCCAGACCGTCGACAGACCATTGATGCGAAACAGCGGCGTGCCGGGCGCGACCGTCATGCCGTCGCGCGCGCCGAGTTCTGCCACCACGCCGCCGATCGGCGCCGTCACCGTGAATCGCGCCTGCACCTTGCCGCTGGTTGCCACGGATTGGATCTGCGCATCCGTCATCCCGACCAGGCGCATGCGCTGGCGCGCGCCGTCGACGAGGGCCGTCCGCGCCAGACATGCGCGCGACGGACAGGTATTCCTCCTGCGCTGCTACCCAGTCGGGAACGTACAGCTCCGCGAGCGGCTGGCCCTGTCGCACCGGGTCCAGCGGCGCTCGTACGAACAGGCGCTCGATGAAGCCTCCGTTGCGGGCCTGGACCACCGCCACGTCGCGTTCGTTGTACGCGACGGTCCCCACCGCTTCCACGGTCGCCGCCAAAACGTTGCGCGTGACCTCCGCCGTGCGCACGCCAAGGTTCTGCTGCATGCGCGCGCTGATGGCGACATTCCCCTCGTCGGCGCCCGCCTCGGCATAGACCGGCACCAGGTCCATGTCCATGAACGGCGACTTTCCGGGCTTGTCGAATTTCTGGCCCGGCACCATCGGGTCGTGCCAGTAGAGAACTTTCCTGCCCGTCGCAGCGTCGGCACCTGCGCCGGGCGCGCCGATAGGCGTCGGCACTGCCGACGTCGCCGCATGGGTCGCGGCGCTCGATTGCATGCCGCGGTCGAGGCCGAGCCGATAAAGTCCGTAGCCGCCGGCGATGGCCAGCGCGACCGCAGCCGTGATGGCAAGTCTGTTCGTGTTCATTGGGGATCCTTCGTATGCGAAACGGCCCCGTGCAGCGCGGCGCCGCGCTCGGGATACAGGAAGTTCAGCTGCGCCCACAGGCGGGCGGTTTCCATTTCGATTTGCAGCGCTGCCACCCGCACGTCGATCTCGCCGCGTCGCGCCAGGAGGACGTCCATCAGGCTCGATTTCGCGCCGCGATACGCGGCGAGCGTAGCTTCGGTCCTCTGTGTCGCCAGCGGCAGCAGTTCCCGCTCGTACCGTGCCTGCCGCTCGCGTCCGTTTTCCCATTCGGCGATCATCTGGCGGACCTCCGCGGCATGCATGCGGACGCGGTCTTCGCGCTCGGCACGCGCCTGGTCGAGCAGCGCCAGCTTCGCTGCGACTTCGCGATCCTGCCGATTCGCCTGGTCCCACTGCAGCGGCACCGACACGTTGAGCGAAATCATGTTCGAGTAGGCGGACCCGCGCTGCTGGTACATCAGCGCGACGCTCCAGTCAGGGTCGCGGTTGGCCTGCGCCACCCGGACTTCCGCGGCCGCCAGATCCTCCTGCCGCGTGAGCATGGCCAGTTCCGGGTGGTGCAGGAGTTCCGCGTCGAGTTGCTTCGCGTCGATCGCCAGGTTGTCGATCGCGGGACGGCCCGCCAGCGGTGCGTCGGCTCGATCACCCACCCAGCGCGCCAGCGCGATGCGCGCCGCGCGCACCTTTCGCCCGAATTCACTGGCGCGATCGTCGAGCATGACCAGCGCGCTGCGCGCGGCCAGGATGTCCGCCAGGTTGCCGCGACCGGCGCGATACGCGGCCTCGGCCCCTTCGACCTCCACGCGCGCCTGCCGGCTCTGCTCGCCGACCACCGCGAGCATGGCTTCGGCGTAATAGCGGTCGAGCCACGCCGTCGCGGCGTTGCGCTGCAGCGTGGACACACTCGCGGCCCGTTCCGCGACCGCCTTGTCGGCCTCCCGCCGGAAACGTTCGGCGCGCGCCTCGCGTTTGTCCTTGCGCGTGAATTCCTGCATGACGCCGACGCTCGCCATCGTCATGAAGTCGCGCGTCAGACTCCACGCATCCGGTCCGTTGACCGGCAGGTTGCTGATGCCCATCGTCGCGACCGGATCGGGCAACTGCGCCGCCGCCACGGCCATTTCCCTGGAAGCCTGGGCCGCATAATCGGCGCCGGTTAACGCCGACGATCTCGTCTCGGCGAGCGACAGCGCCTCCGCGAATGACAATGCGCCGTTCGCGTGTGATCCGGTTGCGACCACGCAGAGTGCAGCCGCGGCCGCTATCCGCCGGAGCTCGCCGAAGGGAAACACGCTCCGCGTGACGCGCCTGGACGACTTGAATTGAATGAATGCAAACACGTTGACCTCCGTTGCCGATGGGCAAAGCAGACACAGCGCGCGATCCTCAGCGGACACGCGCGATGCAACGGAGGGAGTCAGATCCTGAGACGCGAGCTCAGGAGCAATGGCGGTGGAGAGTTGTTGCGGGACTGCAGTTGCGGAGGCGACCAGCTGTTCGCGATTTGCGCGAACGCGGCGGGTTCGACGGCGAGCGCGGCGACCGGCATGGGTGCCGGCGCATCCGTCGTGACAAGGGATCCGGTGACCTCCTTGCCTTTGGTGCAGTGCTCGAGGCACGGGCCGGGCTGCTGCGGACTGGCTTTCCCGGCCATCGTCGAGCAATGGCTCGACACCGGCTGGGCAACCGGATCTGGCGTCAGCCTGCCGCTCGGGTCCAGCGCCAACGCGCACGCATGCGCGGCCAATGCCCACTGCATCCCGAAAATTCCGAGCAGGGTCATGGCAGCCACCCAACGGCGTGAAGTTCGACGCATGGCGAAATTAGAGCACATTCCGTTCAGGAGTTGCGCGACGCGCAAGCGCGAAATGGGGTCTTGCGGCCCTCCGATTGAGCCAGATCAAGCGTTTTCCGCGCCCAACATCTCGAAATCCGGCCTTTGGCCCTAAACTGGCGGGTCCCAAAGACAATCGGGGCAGTCCATGAAGATTCTTGTTGCGACCGACGGTTCAAGGCATGCGCTCCACGCAGTCGGGTACGCCATCAAATTCGTCCGCCTCCTCCGCTCGGCGACGAACCCCATCACCCTCATCAGCGTTCACGACGATATCGGCCTGCGTTCCGCGAAGTCGTTCGTCGGCAGCGCGAAAGTCGCCGACTACCTGCGTGAAATGAGCGAGAAGGAACTCAAGCCGGCGCGAAAACTGCTCGACGCGGCGGGTGTCAAGCACAACATGGTCATTCGCACTGGACGCGTCGCTCAGGAGATCGTCGCCTGCGCGAACGAGGGCAAGTTCGATCTCATCGTCATGGGTTCCAAGGGCCGCAGCGCGATCGCCGACCTGTTGATAGGTTCGGTGGCACAGCGCGTCCTCGCCACCGCGAAGCAGCCGGTGGTGCTGGTCAAGTAGCGACGCTTCGTTCGCGCAACCCGCTTCGCGTCGCGCCCACGATGAATCCGGATTTCGCCGACGACACCGAAGACACGCTGCACACACCGGCGGAGCGGGCGGCCGCGGCGTCCAGATGCACGTGGGTCAGCGTAGCGGTCAACATCGCGCTGACGGCCGTGCAGATCGTCGTGGGCGTGTTCGCCAAGTCGCAGGGGCTGGTCGCGGATGGCATCCATACGCTGTCGGATCTCATCGCCGATTTCGTCGTCCTGTTCGCGAGCCACCACAGCAAGAAGGACGCCGACGAAGACCACCCCTACGGCCACCAGCGATTCGAGACCGCGGCATCGCTCGTGCTCGGCGCGCTGCTGATGGCCGTCGGCGCGGGCATGCTGTGGTCCGCCGCGCACAAGCTGGAAGACCCCAGCGCCGTGCAGACCGTGCACGTCGTCGCGCTATGGGTGGCCTGCGGCGCGCTGGTCGCGAAGGAACTCCTGTTCCGCTACATGCTGGCAACGGCAAAGCGCGTCAAGTCGAGCATGCTGGTCGCCAACGCCTGGCACGCGCGATCGGATGCCGCCAGCTCGCTGGTCGTGGGCATAGGCATCGTCGGCAACCTGGCCGGCTATCCGATCCTCGACCCGATCGCGGCGCTGATCGTGGGGTTCATCGTCGCGAAGATGGGCTGGGGATTCGGCTGGGACGCGCTGCACGACCTGATGGACCGCGCCGTCGACGAGGAGGATGTCCAGGCGATTCGCCGCACGCTGCTCGATACACCGGGCGTCCATGGCGTCCACGACCTTCGCACGCGCAAGATGGGCGACATGATCGTCGTCGACGCACACCTCGAAGTCGACGCCACGATCAGCGTCGAATCCGGGCACGACATCGCGGTCGAGGCGCGACAGCGCGTACTGCAGCGCCATCGCGTGCTGAACCTGATGACCCATCTTGACCCGTGGCGGCGACCGGACCTGGACCACGTCGTTCACAGCGCAGCCACGCGCTGACCGGCAGCGTCAGTCGCTGCCTGCGCCCCGGCTGACAAGCAAGCCAAGCACGAGCCCCGCGAGGGCGCCGATCGCCACGGACTGCCATGGGTTGGCGTGGACATATGCGTCGGTCGCCTGGCCGGCCGCCCGTGCTTTCGCCACGGCCACGGCCTGAAGTTCGGCGATACGGACCTTTGCCACCTTCAGCGATTCCTCGGCCTTCGCGCGGACCTGCGCGACGCGCTCGCCGGTCTGGCTGGCGGTAAGCTTCAGAAGCTGCTCCACGTCGATCACCAGGATTCGCAGGTCCGCTACCAGCTTGTCAGTCGTGACCGGAGTGACTGCGGTACTTGCCATCGATTCATTCGCATTCATCATTTCTTCCTCGCGTTGTCGCCACTGTGTGCGGCTCCGTGCATGCCGATCGGCAGCACGAATTCGAGCGTGGAAACATGGCCGGCGCGATGGTGCGAACCGCGCCGGCTCGATTCACTTCCGACAACTATTGCTTGCTGCCCTTGATATTGCCGGCAACACCACCGACCACGCCGCCGATGGCGGCGCCCGTCCAACCGCTTCCGCCGGAAATCGCCGCAATGCCCGCTCCGGCGGCAGCGCCGATGGCCGCGCCGCTCATGGTTCCCTGTTGCTGCGCCGACATGTTCGTGCACCCGATCACAATCGCCCCGGCCGCGATGGCCGCAATCATTCCAAGTCGTTTCATGTTCTGGGTCTCCGCTATTTGTTCTTGGCCAGGCCGGGCACGACCATTTCGAACCAGATCGTCTCGATGACCGGCCGCTGCAGCTTGTCCGGATTGGCGGCATACCACTTGTCGAGCCCTTCGCGCACGCCGTCGAGCGTCTGCCCCTTCATTCCCCTCGTGACGCGCGGCACGATGCTCTGGCCGTCAGGCGGCGGATTCGTTCCTTCATAGGCCGCCTCGACCTGTATGGTGTTGGCGATGCCCACGAGATAAGCCTTCTTCACCTCTGCGGACGACGCCGTCCACAGGGCGCCCGTGACCAGCGGAATTTCCTGGGCGCGGACGCTGTTGCATGCCACGGTCAGCGCGACGCCCGTCACGAACACCAGCGCGCGCAATTGCAGTCTCATTGCCATCATCTTCTCCATTGATAGGACACTTCCAACAGCCATTTCGCTCATCCCGGACAACCGCCGACAGACGTTGGTCCGCAGGAGCACGGTTGGGACAATTCGCATGCCGTCAATTCAACGGCACCCAACTTCCCGAGGTCAAACCAGCATCATTGTAGAACTATTCCAATTTCTCTTCCCGGCAGCGGCGGTCCGTCGCCGCGGAAGGTTGTTTGCCTTATGTCATGATTGCACTGCGACGATGGCATTAGGCTGTCGGTAGCGATATTCCTGCCGCGCCGACGCGTGTCCGCGCGGGAAATGCGATTGACCCGGACCCATGGACAAACACTACCTGACCTCCCTGTTGGCGCCGGAATCGATCGTGGTCTTCGCCGGCCGGTCCGGCGACGCCGCGAGCCAGACCGCGCATGCCAGCGCTGTTGCACGCGGCCCTGCGCGCCCAGCGCTATTCCGGCAAGCTCTATTTCCTGGACATCCAGACCAGCGGCACGCTGGCCGACCTGGCGCAGTCGCGCGCCGACCTGGCCATCATCGCGCTGCCGCCTGACGACGTGGCGGCGGCGCTCGAGCTGGCGGGACGCATGGCGTGCCGCTCGGCGCTCATCCTCGGCAGCGGCATCGGCCCGGAAAAGGCCGCCGAGCTGAAGCACGATCGCGCATCGCGAAGGCATCAACCTGCTCGGCCCGAACAGCCTGGGCTTCCAGCGCCCGCAACTGCAGCTCAATGCCAGCGTGATCGGCCCGCTGGCCAAGGCCGGGCTCGCTGGCGCTGGTGTCGCAGTCCGGCGCGCTGACGTCGTCGATGCTCGACTGGGCGGCGGCACAATGCGGTCGGCTTTTCGCTGGTGCGTCTCGCTCGGACCGCAGCACGGCGGTCGACATCGCGCAGGTGCTCGACTTCCTGGCCCACGATGGCGAGACGCAGAGCATCATCGTCTACCTCGAAGGCATCTCGAGCGCGCGCCGCTTCATGAGTGCGCTGCGTTCGGCCGCCATCGCCAAGCCGGTGGTGGTGCTCAAGTCGGGCCGCAGGCCGGCCGGCAACGAGGCGGCGCAAGACGCACAGCGGCGCCATCGTCGGCAGCGACGAAGTATTCGACGCCGCGCTGCGCCGCGCCGGCGCGGTGCGCGTGCGTTCGTTCGTCGAGCTGTTCTCGGCGGCCAAGTGCCTGGCGTCGCGCTACCGTCCGGTCGGACGGCGGCTGGCGATCGTCACCAACGGCGGCGGACCCGGGCGTGCTGGCGGCCGACTGGGTCAGCGAGATCGACCTGCAGCTGGGCAAGCTGTCGCCGCATCCGTCGACGCGCTGCGTCCGCAGGTCGCCGGCGATCGCGTCGCTGTCCGACCTGATCGACCTGTCCGAGGAAGCCAGCCCGGAGCACTACCGGGCCGCGATCGAGGCCGCGGGCAGCGGACAGCGGCATCGATGGCGTGCTCGCCATTCACTCGCCCAAGGCACGCGGCGATGTCGAGCAGGTGGCGCGCACGCTGGTCGAGGCTCAAGCATGCCATCGGCAAGCCGCTGCTGACCTGCTGGATGGGCGACGCCTCGGTCGGCGCAGCGCGCGCAGCATCCTCAACGAGGCCGGGATTCCCAGCTTTCGCACGCCCGAGGCGGCCGTCGGCGCATTCGGCAACATCGCCGTCGTATCTACCGCAACCAGTTGCTGCTGCAGCAGACGCCGCCGCCGCTGTCCACGCTGGCCAAGCCCGACATCGAGGCGGCGCGCCTGGTCATCGAAAGCGTGCTCGCCGAGCGGCGCAAGATGCTGACCGAGATGGAGTCCAAGGCGCTGCTGTCGGCGTTCCACATTCCGGTGACCAAGACCATCCTGGCGCGCAATGCCAACGAGGCGATGATGATCGCCACGCAGCTGGGCTTTCCGGTGGCGCTCAAGATCGACTCGCCCGACATCAGCCACAAGTCGGACGTGCAGGGCGTGGCGCTCAACATCCTCAACGGCACCGGCGCGCGCGACACCTACAGCGACATGGTGGAACGCGTGAAGCGCCTGCATGCCCGAGGCGCGCATCAACGGCGTGACGGTGCAGAAGATGGCGCGGCGCGCCGCGCGGACGCGAAATCTACATCGGTCTCGTGACCGACGACGCCGTTCGGCCCGGTGATCGTGTTCGGCGCCGGCGGCACGATGATCGAACTGATCGACGACCGCGCGATGGAGCTGCCGCCGCTCAACCAGTTCCTGGCGCGCCGCCTGATCGAGCGCTCGCGCGTGGCCGAGACGCTGGGCGAATGGCGCGGCGCCAGCGCGGTCGACATGAGGCGCTCGAGCAGAGTGCTGCTGCGCGTCTCGGAAATGGTGTGCGAGCTGCCGCAGCTGCGCGAGATGGACATCAATCCGGTCATCGTGGACGAGCACGGTGCGCGTGGCCGTCGACGCGCGCATCGTCATCGACAGCGCGCCGCAGACGGTCAGCGGCAGGTCCAACAACTACCAGCACCTGGCCATCCTGCCCTACCCGGCGCGCACGAGCAGGTCTGGCCGTTGCGCGGCGGCGGCCAGTACACCGTGCGCGCCATCCATCCGAACGACGCCCAGATGCTGCAGGACCTGGTGCAAGCACCTTTCGCCGGAGAGCCGCTACTTCCGCTTCGTGTCGTCGATGCCCGAGCTGCCACCGTCGATGCTCGCGCGCTTCACGCTGATCGACTACGACCGCGAGATGGCGCTCGTGGCGGTGTTCAAGGAACGAATTGCGGCCGCCGACGGCGAGATCGTGGAGACCGAGCGCATCGTCGGCGTCTCGCGCTACGTCACCAACCCCGACCAATCGAGCTGCGAGTTCTCGCTGGTGGTCGCCGACGACTTCAGCGGCAAGGGCCTGGGCTCGCGGCTGATGGAAAGCATCATGGACGTCGCGCGCGAGAAGGGCCTGGCCGAGATCGACGGGCCTGGTGCTGGCCAAGAATCGCCGACATGCTCAAGCTGATGAAGAGCCTGGGCTTCGCGGTCAAGCGCTTTGCCGAGGACCGCGACTTCATGCTGGTGACGCACGCGCTGTAAGGCTGCTACGTTCAGCCGCCGGCACGGACCTCGTGCGCGAGCGGCCGACCTGCCGCGTAATCCGAGATGCTGGCGACTGTCGTCGCACAGATCGTGCCGATCGCTTCCTGCGTGAAAAAAGCCTGGTGCCCGGTGACTATCACGTTCGGAAACGATACCAGCCGCTGGATGACGTCGTCGGGAATGATCGAGCTCGACCGATCCTGGAAGAACAGGTCGCTCTCCTGCTCGTAGACATCGATGCCGAGCGCGCCGAGCTGTCCGGACTTGAGCGCCGCTATCACAGCCTCGGTGTCGACGAGGCCGCCGCGGCTGGTGTTGATCAGCATCGCCCCGGGCTTCGCCAGCGCCAGCGCGTTCGCATCGACCAGATAGTGCGTGTCGCGCGTCAGCGGGCAATGCAACGACACGATGTCGGAGAGTGCAGCGAGTTCCCGCAGCGACACGTAGCGGCCACCCATCCGTTCGAAATCCGGGCTGGGGAATTTGTCGTAGCCGATCAGTTGACGAACACGCAGACGGCGCCGCACCCGGCCGCCAGCACCACCGTCGACGGCTCGAGCAGGTCGTCGAAGAAGTGCAGCTCGTGGCCCGCCTCGGCGTTGGCCGCAGTCAAGAGCTCGCGGTCATAGCGCTTGGCGCTGAAGACGGCGACCTTCATGAAACGTTAGCCGCGGCCGCCTGCTCGTCGGGAATGTCATCCGGAAGAAATCCGCCGGACTGGTGCTTCCAGAGTTTCGCGTAGTGCCCGTCCAGGCGCAGCAGTTCGTCGTGCGTCCCCTGCTCGACGATTCGGCCCTGCTCGAGCACGATGAGGCGATTCATGCGCGCGATGGTCGACAGGCGGTGCGCGATGGCGATGACCGTCTTGCCTTCCATGAGCCCGAGCAACTGGTCCTGGATCGCGAGCTCCACTTCGCTGTCCAGCGCCGACGTCGCTTCATCCAGCACCAGGATGGGTGCGTTCTTCAGGATGACGCGGGCGATGGCGATGCGCTGCCGCTGCCCGCCCGAGAGCTTCACGCCGCGCTCGCCGACGTGCGCCTCATACCCGGTACGATGACGCCAGTCCTGCAGGTCGAGGATGAACTCGTGCGCGTGGGCCTTGCGCGCCGCGGACTCGATTTCGGCGGCGGTGGCCGATGGCCGGCCGTAGCCGATATTGGCGGCGATCGAGCGATGCAGCAGCGACGTGTCCTGCGTGACCATGCCGATCGCCGCGCGCAGGCTTTCCTGCGTCACGTGGCTGACGTCCTGGCCGTCGATGCGGATGCTGCCACGCTCGATTTCGTGGAAGCGCAGCAGCAGATTCACCAGCGTGGACTTTCCGGCCCCCGATCGCCCTACCAGGCCGACGCGCTCGCCCGGCCGCACGACCAGGTTCAGGTTGTCCAGCACGACCTTGCCGTCGGTCCTTCCGTACGTGAACGTCAGGCGCTCGAAGCGGATCTCGCCATGGGGCACCTCGAGCTCCCGCGCATCGGGCCGGTCGACCAGCGTGTGCGGCACGGCGATCGTATCCATGCCCTCCTGCACGACGCCGATGTTCTCGAAGATGCCGGTGACTTCCCAGCTCACCCAGCCGGCCACGTTCGCGATCTGCCATGCCAGCGGAAGCGCGGTCGCGACCACGCCGGCGCTGACGTAGCCCTGCCCCCAGAGCGTGATTCCGATGCCGGCCGTCCCCACCAGCAGCAGCGCGTTCATCGTCGACAGCACGAACATGAAGCGCGTGATCAGCCGCATGTGCGCGCCGATCGCCATCGTGTGATCGTCGATCACCTCGCGCACATACGCATCCTCGTCGCGGGCGCGGGCGAACAGCTTGACCGTGAGAATGTTGGTATAGCTGTCGACGACGCGGCCCATCACCAGTGAACGCAATTCCGAACTGGTCCGCGCGAGATCGCGCATTCGCGGCACGAAATGGCGCAGGAAGAAGATGTAGCCGGCGAACCACAGCACCGTGGGGATCGCCAGGCGCGGGTCCGCAAATGCCATCAGGACCAGCGCGCTGACACCGTAGATCACGATGTACCAGATGGCGCGGATGCTCGACACGACGGACTCGCGCAGCGCGTTGCTCGTCTGCATGACGCGATTGGCGATGCGGCCGGCGAAATCGTTCTGGAAGAAGGGCCAGCTTTGCCGCACGACGTGCCAGTGGCTCTGCCACCGGATCAGGCTGGTGACACCCGGCACGACGGCGTTGTTGCGCATCAGGCTGTCGGCCAGCAGCGTGAGCGGGCGGCCGATCAGCACGACCAGCGCCATGCCCACCAGCACCGGCATGGCGGCGCTGAATGCGGCCGCGCGATCGCTCGCCTGCATCAGCGTCACCAGCTTGCCGATGAACACCGGGATCGACGTGTCGATCAGCGCCACCGCCAGGCCCGTCGCGAACATCGCGGCGTACAGGCCCTTGGTCTGGCGCACGAAGTGCCAGTAGAAGGCGAGCAGGCCGACCGGCGGCGAGGAATGCGGCAGCTCGGTGGGTCTCACCCTGGATTCGAAGAACGCGAACATGGCCGCTGCCAATGCGCCGCTCCACGCACCCGGCAGGCGCGCGTCTGCGACATCGATGAAGGGCTGCTATCTTAGCAAACCGGTGTCCGCGCCAGCGCCGCGGACGCGGACGCGTCAGTATCGCGCGATCCGGCCGGAGCGCACCAGCGCCGAATAGCGACTCCGATCGGCGTCGATCAGCGCAGTGAGTTCGCGCGAAGTCGAAGGCGTAACGGCGAAACCGGCGCCCTCAATGCGCTGCCGCACCTCCGCGCTTGCAAGAGCGGCATGCACGTCGTGTTCGATAAGCTGCCGTGCAGCGAGCGGCGTCTGCGCGGGCGCGACCAGCGCGGCCCAGGGGCGCATCTCCACGGGCGGTGCTCCAGCCTCGGCAAGGGTCGGGACGTCAGGAGCCTCACGCGATCGCGCATGCGAGGCCACGGCCAGCGGACGCAGCTTGCCCGCCTTGAGCAATCCGGCAGCGCTGTTCCACGAAAAGGTCGTGAAGTCGACGTCGTTGTTGGCCACCGCGGTGAAGGCCGCGCCCGCATCCTTGAACGGCACATGCATCAGTTCGACGCCGGCTTCTGCGGCGAGCGATTCGATCGCGACCTGCGAGGGATGGCCGTTCCCGAGCGACGCGTACGAGACCATGCCGGGTTGTGCGCGCGCGGCGCTGAGGAGTGCCTGCACGCCAGTGAATCGGCCAGTGCCGCCCGTCAAGATGAAGAATGTCGCGCGGAACAGCAGCGTGAGCGGCACCAGGTCGCGCGCCGGGTCGTAGGGCAAATCGCTCTGGATCAGCGGATTCATGACCAGCGTGCCGGCGTCTCCGATGAACAGCGTGTGGCCATCGGGCGCCACGTTCCGCACTTCGTTGAACGCGACGATGCCGGCTGCGCCAGGCCGATTTTCGACCACTACGGGCTGGCCCCACCGTTCGGACAGCTGCGCGCCAAGCGTTCGCGCCACGATGTCCGGACCGAGTCCCACCGAATAGGGCACGACGATCCTCACGGTCCGCGACGGAAACGGCGCAACGACAGGCTTCGCGGCCGCGCGGGCGCCAAGCAGCGTGGCGGCAGCTCCCAGCAGAAATTGCCGGCGGGGCAACGTCATCGCGGATCGGCCTCAGCCTACGCCCGCGCTGCGATGAGTGCGAGCGAGAGCAGCACCGCGTACATCAGTTCGAGCTTGAACGTGCGCACCAGCAACGCGGTGAATGCGCTGCCTCCCCGGCACGCGATCACGTCCCGGCGCAGACGCCATGCCACCGGCAGCAACACCAACGGCAACAGCAGTGTCGGCGAGCCGATGGCTGCGGCCAGCGCCAACGGTCAACGCAAAAGGCGATATAAGCGAGCCGAAGTAGAGTCGCCGCGACGCGACGGTGCCGAAACATACGCCGAAGGTCCGCCGGCCGACCTCCGCATCATGGGCAATGTCGCGATGGTTATTGAGCGCGAGTGCGGCGGAGGCGAGAGCGCCGATTCCGCCCGCGGCGAGCCAGGTTGCAGCCGTGGTGCTTCCCGTCAGCACGAATTCCGTGCCTCCGACGGCGACCAACCCAAAGAAAACGAAAACCGTCAGTTCACCCGCCGGCGTATAGGCAATCGGCCGCGGACCGCCCATGTACGCCAGCGCGGCGGCGATCGAACCCACGCCCATGAGCAACACGGGCATGCCGCGCGCCTGCACGAGCGGCAGACCGAGAAGGAGAGTGACGGCGATCACGGCAACGATCGCCGCGCGTACCTGCGCGACGCTGAGCCAGCCATTGGCGGTCGCACGCGGCATGCCGACGCGATTGCCGCGCTCGGCACGGCGCACCGTGTAGCCAACGTCGTTCTGAAGGTTGGTGATGACCTGGATCAGGATGGCGGCGACAAGGATCCTGATCACAAGCAGAACATCGACATGCCCGGTACGTTGCCAGGCGAGCGATGCGCCGACCAGCACCGGACTGACGGCGACCAGCAGACTCGGCGGCCGGAGCGCAACCGCCCATGCGGCGAAGGACCCGACACGCACCGGATTCGCGCACGGTGAGGACTTCGCCGTGGCCTGCATTTGCAGAGGCGACGCAAGGCAAAGCAAAGACGCGGCGGCGACAGCGTGCAGCATGCCCGCCATGTTAGGGATCGTGAGTGCTTATGGCCTTGACCCAACGCAAAACCGCGCCATCCAGGATGAGACCATCACGGCGCCTGCAGCACCGCCGATTCGCCCACGTACGCGGGTCATGCCTCGGAAGTGTTCTCGCGCAAAGGAAGCACGCGCAGCATCGGCCTCAACTTGCGCGCGACCGCCGATTCGGTTTCGCGCTCCAGCGCGCGATAGCGGCGCACCAGTTCGACGCCCAGTGGCGTCAGGACTGTGCCACCGCCGTTGTCGCCGCCGGCAACAGTGGCCACCGCCGGACGGACGAGGCAGCGGTTCGTGGCATCGACAAGCAGCCACGCGCGGCGATACGACATGCCGAGCTGTTTCGCCGCCGACGTAATCGACCCCGTGCGGCGATCGCCTCCAGCAGCGCGATCTTTCCCGGACCGATCACCAGCTCGGTCTCGCTGCCGCGACCGCGAATGTGAAACCGGACACCGGCTTTCATGATTCTCTCCGCGCCTACGCATAGCCGACACTGCGCCGATCGAAGGAGACCGCCTTGATCAGCGCGTAGACGTCCTGGCCGACGCCCAGGCCAAGCTGTTTGTACGAGCGGCGCGTGATGCGGGCATTCAGCACGGCGCTGCCGACTGCGAGCTGCACGTCGACGATGGGTCCGGACAGCGCGTCGAATCCGGTGACGCGCCCCGGCAGGACATTGAGGATGCTGATTCCCGCCGGCCGGTGCGTCGCGAGCGACACGTCGCGCGCACGGATGCGCGCACGAACCCGGTCCCCGATCGCTGCATCGAGATGCGGCACCACGAGTTCACCGCCGTCGAACGCGAGCGTCGTCAGCTGGTCGTCGTCGTCGTGCGCGGTGACCTGCGTTTCGATCAGCGATCCTGCCTCGTAGCGTCCGGTCGCCGGCCTCAAGTCGAGACGTCCCATGACGTCGTCCACATCGCCGACGGCAAGGCACGCTCCGTCGGAGAGAACGACCACCGTGTCGGCAAGGCGCGAGATCTCGGCGACCGAATGGCTGACATAGACGATCGGAATGTGGAGTTCGTCGCGCAGGCGCTCGATGTAGTCGAGGATCTCGGCCTTGCGCGGAACGTCGAGCGCCGCCAGCGGCTCGTCGAGAAGCAGGATGCGCGGCTGGGCGAGCAGCGCGCGGCCGATGGCCACGCGTTGCTTCTCGCCGCCCGAGAGTGTCGACGTCTTGCGCCGCAGCAGTTCGCCAAGGCCCAGCAGTTCGATCACCCGCGCTGCGGGGATGACGCGATCCGCGGCCGGGCGCAACCGCTGTCCATACAGGAGGTTGTCCTCCACGTCCATGTGCGGAAACAGCAACGGGTCCTGGAACACGTAGCCGATCCGGCGTGCCTCGGGCTTGAGGTCGATGCCCGCTCCCGATTCGAAGAGCGAGGCTCCGCCAATGCGAATGTGGCCGCGCGCCGGCGTGGTGATTCCAGCAATGGCGTTGATCACGCTGGTCTTGCCCGCGCCCGAACGGCCGAAGAGACCGACGATCGGCGCTTCGGCGGAAAACGCGACGGCGAGGCGGAATGCCCCCAGCTGCTGCTCGATGTCAACGTCGATCATGGCCGTGGACCAAGCCGGGAGCGCCGCGTGAGCCATTCGGAAGTCGCCAGGGCGACGAGCGAAATGATCACCGCCATGACGGACAGGCGCAGCGCCTGGGCGTCGCCGCCGGGAACCTGCGTGAACGTATAGATGGCCAGCGGCAACGTCTGCGTCTCGCCAGGAATGTTGGATACGAACGTGATCGTCGCGCCGAACTCGCCCAATCCCCGCGCAAACGAAAGCAGCGTCCCGGTGATGATCCCCGGCAGCGCGAGCGGCAGCGTGATGGACGCGAACACCCACGTGCGCGAGCCGCCCAGCGTCCGCGCGGCGACTTCGAGGCGCTGATCGATGGCCTCGATCGACAGTCGAATCGCGCGCACCATCAGCGGGAACCCCATCACGGCGGAGGCCAGTGCCGCGCCGGTCCAGCGGAACGCGAACACGATGCCGAACCAATCGTCGAGCACGCTTCCGATCGGACCTTTCCTGCCCAGCAGCACCAGCAACGCGAAGCCGACCACCACCGGCGGCAGGACGAGCGGCAGATGCACGATCGCATCGACGAGAGTCTTTCCGGGAAACGCGAAGCGTGCCAGCCCATAGGCCACGAGGATCGCCAGCGGCAGGCTGCAGACGACGCTGACCAGCGCCACGCGCAGGCTGAGCGCCAGGATTCCGATCTCGTCCGGACTGAGCCCCTCCATCGCCTACTGCGCCAATCCGAAACCGTGTTTCTCCCAGACGCCGCGCGCTGCGGGAGAGTGCAGGTACTCGAGCAGGCGTCTCGATGCGGTGGATTTGCTGCCGGCAATCACCGCCGCGGGATAAATGATGGGTGGATGGCTGCCCGGCGGAAACGCATCCACGACCCGCACGCCTTTGTCGGCGAGCGCATCCGTCGCATACACGATGCCGAACGGCGCCTCACCGCGGGACACCAGCGCCAGCGCTGCGCGAACGTTTTCCGCGCGGGCCACCTGTTTCTCGACGCCGGACCAGACGCCCAGCGATTCGAGCGCGGCCTTGCCGTACTTCCCCGCCGGCACGCTGTCCGGATTGGCCATGGCGAGCCTTTCCTTTCCGAGCGCGGCTGCGAGCGCGAAGCCGGGACCGACCTTCAGCGCCACCGTCGACGACGCCGGGGCGATCAGCACCAGCGTATTGCGCAGGAGGTTGATTCGCGTATTCGGCGCAAGCAGGCGGAGCCTGATCCAGGTAATCCATCCAGTCGATGTCGGCTGAGATGAATACATCGGCCGGCGCCGCCGCCTCGATTTGCCTTGCCAATGCGTTGCTTGCGCCGTATGAAACGATCACCTTGTCACCCGTGCTTGCCTCGAACGCCCGCGCCTGCATCATCCATCGCTTCCTTGAGGCTGGCTGCGGCAAAGACCGTCACGTCGGCCGGCGGCAACCGGCGAGTTCAGTCCCAAGACCAGCAGGACGGCCAGCAGCGACGCTTGCAGCCGAAAACGTGAACGCATGCAGAATTCATCCCGACGACGCGTTCGGTAATATACCAGCAAATATAGCGCCTATGCGGTTTGCCGGCAGTCCCACAGTCCCGTCTTTGCACCGGCAGCGACTCGATTTGCCATCGACCGACTTGCCGCGCCACGAATGACCTAAAATCGCATGATGTCCGACAACGTTCCTCGCGCGCACGACGTGCGCATGCACGGCTTCGCCAAGCGCAGCGAAGTTCCCGCCGTGCTCGCGTGGATCGACGAGCACGCGGCGCGCCTTCCCGCCGAGATCATCGCGCTGGAAGAGGCGGTCGGCCGCACGCTGGCGGCCGAAGTCATCGCGCCGTTGAACGTGCCCGGATTCGATCGGGCCGCGATGGACGGTTACGCACTGCGCGGAGCGGCGACGGCGGGCGCGGGCGAATACAACCCGCTCTCCTTTCCCGTGCAGGGTCAGGCAATGCCCGGGCAGCCGTTCAACGGCGTCATCCCGCCCGATGCCGCGGTGCGCATCATGACCGGTGCGCCGATGCCGGACGGCGTCGACGCCGTCGTGCCCGCCGAATATGCGCAGGAAAGCGATGGGAAGATCGTGATCACGCGGCCCGTCGCTCCGGGGCAGTACGTCGGTCACACGGGAGAGGACATCCGCGAAGGCGCGCCGGCGTTGAGCGCGGGCCGGCGATTGCGCGCGCAGGATGTCGGACTCGTCGCGTCGCTGGGGCTGGCCCAACTCAGCGTTGTGCGACAACCGCGCGTGCGCATCCTGGTCACGGGCAACGAAGTAAAGACGCCCGGCGCGCCGAAAGACACGTATCAGGTCTACGACGCCAACTCATACATGCTGCGCGGCCTCGTCGCCCGCGACGGCGGCGTGCTCGAAGCCACGCGCCGGCTCGGCGACTTTCCCGACCAGATCCGCGACGCGCTGCTCGTTCCCGGCGCCGACGTGATCCTGGTGTCCGGCGGTTCCAGCGTCGGTCGCGAGGACTATGCGCCGCAGCTCTTGGCCGAGCTGGGAGAACTGGCCGTTCACGGCGTGGCGATGCGACCATCGAGTCCCGCCGGATTGGGACGCATCGGAGACACGCTCGTCTTCCTGTTGCCCGGCAATCCCGTGGCCTGCCTGTGCGCCTACGATTTCTTCGCCGGCCGCGCCATTCGCCTGCGCGGCGGGCGACCGCCCGACTGGCCGCACCGCGTTCGGCAATGCGTCGTCGCGCGCAAGATCGCTTCCGCCGTGGGTCGGGTGGACTATTGCCGCGTTCGCCTGGTGGATGACAAGGTCGAGCCCATAGCGCTCAGCGGCGCGTCCATTCTCTCGTCGACGACGCGCGCCGACGGCTTCGTGCTCGTGCCCGCCGAAAGCGAGGGTTACGGCCCCGGAACCGAAGTCACCGTCTACCTGTACGAATAGACTCGACGCCACATGTCCAATCCCCATCAGCCTGCCGGCAAGAGCGCGGAAGCGAATTCCGGCCAGACCCAGTTCCTGAACGTCGTCACGCGAGACGAGGCCACGGCGCGGTTTCGTGAACACTTGCGGCTCGCGCCACTGGGCAAGGAAGTCGTACCCATCGCGGACGCGTTGCGCCGGGTCCTGGCCGACGATGTGCTCGCGGAAGTGGACGTTCCCGGCTTCGACCGTTCCAACGTCGACGGCTTCGCGGTCCAGGCTCGGGACACGTTCGGCGCCATGGAGGAGACACCGCGCAGCGTGCGCACGAACGCGGAAGTTCTCGCGCCGGGCATCGTGCCGGGCATGGATGTGGCCGAAGGCTTCGCGACGCCCATCGCCACCGGCGGCATGTTGCCGCGCGGTGCCGACGCGGTGCTGATGGTCGAGCAGTCGGAGCTCGTCGAAACGGAATCCGGCCAGCGCATGCAGATCGGGCGCCCGCTCACGTCCGGCGAAAATGTGAGTTACGCAGGTACCGACATCGCGCGCGGCGAAACCGTGCTGCGTGCCGGGCAACAGCTGACGTCACGCGAAATCGGCGTGCTGGCGGCACTCGGCATCGCCGCGATCAGCGTGTACAGGCGACCGCGCGTAGCCATCTTCTCCACCGGCAACGAGATCGTCGCGCCCGGCAATCCCCTTCCGTCCGGCGCGGTCTACGATTCGAACGCCGCGATCATCGGTGCGGCGGTCGAGGAATTGGGCGGGACGCCCGTGCATTTGGGCGTGATTCCCGACGACGAAGAAGCGCTGGCCCGCGCGCTCGCGCAGGGATTGCAGTCGGACATGGTCGTGTTCTCGGGGGGCACGTCGAAGGGCGCGGGCGATCTCTCCTACCGCGCCGTGCACGGGCTGCGCGACCCCGGCGTCGTCGCTCATGGCGTGGCGCTCAAGCCGGGCAAGCCCATCTGCCTCGCGGTCACCGGCGGCAAGCCCGTCGTCGTGCTGCCGGGATTTCCCACGTCGGCCATTTTCACGTTTCACGAATTCGTGGCACCGGTCCTGCGCGCGTACGCGGGCCTGCCCGCAGAACGACGGCAAACGGTCGCCGCCACGCTGCCGATGCGCGTGAATTCCGAACGCGGGCGAACCGAATACCTGCTGGTCGGTCTGGTGCAGGGACAGCACGGGCTCGCGGCCTATCCGATGGGCAAGGGCTCGGGCTCCGTGACCACGTTCAGCGGCGCCGATGGCTTCATCACGATCGACCAGCACACGGAGATCCTGGATTCGGGGAGTGCCGTGTCGGTGCAGCTGCTGGGACAGGGACTGGAGCCCGCCGACCTCGTCATCATCGGCAGTCACTGCGTGGGCATCGACCTGCTGATCGGCAAGCTGATGCGCCTGGGCATCCGCGTCAAGGCGCTGTACGTCGGAAGCATGGGCGGCCTGGCCGCGGCCAAACGCGAAGAGTGCGATATTGCCGGCGTCCACCTGATGGATCCCGCGACGGGCGACTACAACCGCCCGCTGCTGACCTCCACGCTGTCGCTGGTGCCGGGCTATGGCCGCATGCAGGGCATCGTGTACAGGCGCAACGACGCGCGCTTCGACGGCAAGTCGCGGGAGGAAGTCGTAACGCGCGTGCGGCAGGACGCGGATTGCGTGATGGTCAATCGCAACGCGGGCAGCGGCACGCGGGTGCTCATCGACAAGCTGCTGGGCGAAGCGCGACCCGCGGGCCATGGAACGCAGACGAAGTCGCACAACGCGGTCGCGGTGGCCGTGGCACAAGGGCGCGCGGACTGGGGCGTGGCGATAGACACCGTCGCGCGCGCGTTACGGGCTGGGCTTCATCCCGTTGCAGGAAGAGCAGTACGACTTCATCGTTCCCACGGCGCGCCTCGAGCGTCCGGCGGTCCGCGCGTTCCGCGCGTTGCTGGACGACAGCCAAGTGCGCGCCGAACTGGCCGCGCTGGGCTTCCAACTATAGGACGAGCGCCGTGAGAACGCCTTGCCGGATCAGTCGGCCTTTGCTTTCTCCTGCATCGCCGCCTGCAGCTTCTTGATGTCCGCGGGCGACAACTGCGGGCGGTCGAGCTTGATCGACAGCTTGTTGAGCTTGGCGGTCAACTTGAACGGCGGCTTGTAATCGGCATCGTTCACGCCGGTGAGCGTGTCGGAGCCGATGTCGAAGCTTTCGTCCCACTGCAGGATCATCGGCAGCGTCCGCGCCATCTGCTTGGTGTCGACCACCTTGCCGTCGACCTTGAGCGTACCGACGCCGGGGCGGCCGACTCCGCTGAAGTTGTTGAACGCGAGCGTGCCGGCGCCCAACCCGTCGTACTTGAAGTCGAACTCGACCGAGTGCCGGCCCGGCGACAGCGCGTCGGGACCTTCCCACTTGATGCGCTCGAGGTCGACCATGTTCCACAACCACACCGGCCTGCCCTTCAGCAGGTAAAAGCCGTAACCGCCGAAGCGCCCGCCCGACGTGAGGATCATGCCCTCGGCGCCGCCTTGCGGCACGTCGACGTCGGCAGTGACCGTGTAGGAGGTGTTGAGCAGCAGCGGCGAGTCGCCCTGCGGCAGGCCGACCATCGGCCGCGTGTAGGTGAACTCGCTGCGACCGGCGGTGATGTTCGGGCGGGGCGCGACGATCCGCGCCGCAACCGAAGCATCCATCGGGAACACCTGATACTTCTTCGCCTCGGCGACGAACATCTGCTTCAGATCCTTGACCTTCTGCGGGTTCTTCGCCGCGACGTCGGTGGTCTGGTTGAAGTCGGTGTTCAGGTTGAAGAGTTCGAGCACCTGGTTGTCGAGCGGATTGGGGTTGGCCGGACCGAAGGCCTCCCATGGCGCGCGGTTCACCTTGGTGCTCAAGAACCAGCCGTCGTGGTACAGCGCCCACTGTCCCATCATCTCGAAGTACTGCGTCCTGTGGCGCGAAGGCGCCTTGGCGTTCGTCGCGTCGAACGTGTACGCGAAGCTGGTGCCCTCGATCGGCGCCTGCTTGATGCCGTCGACCACGTCGGGCGCGTGGATGCCGGCTGCTTCGAGGATCGTGGGCACGACGTCGATGACGTGCACGAACTGCTCGCGCAGCGCCCCCTTGTCCTTGATGCGCGCAGGCCACGACACCACCATGTTCTGGTTGACGCCGCCCAGCTGCGAGGCGTTCTGCTTGAACCAGGAAAACGGCGTGTCGAACGCCCACGACCAGCCGGCCGACATGTGGTTGTAGGTGAGCTCGGTGCCCCAGACGTCGTAGAACTTCATCTGCACGTCGATGGGCAGCTGATTGAGGCCGTTGAAGAAGGCGACCTCGTTCGGCGTCCCCTGCGGGCCGCCTTCGGCGCTGGTGCCGTTGTCGCCGTTGATGTAGATGATCAGCGTGTTGTCGAGCTTGCCCATGTCCTCGAAAGCCTGGACCACGCGGCCGATCTCGGAATCGCTGTAGGCGGCGTAGGCGGCGAAGACCTCGACCTGCCGGATGTACAGCTTCTTCTCCTCGGCCGAGAGCGCATCCCATTCCTTCAGCACGTCCTTCGGCCAAGGTGGCAGCTTGGCGTCCTTCGGGATCACGCCGAGCCGCTTCTGGTTTTCGAAGATGCGCTCGCGCACCTTGTTCCAGCCGTCGTCGAAGAGGTGCATCGCGCTGATCTTGTCCACCCATTCCTTGGTCGGATGGTGTGGTGCGTGCGTCGCGCCGGGCGCGTACTTGATGAAGATCGGCTTGGACGGATTGATCTGGTGCATCCGGGACATGTAGTCGATGGCGTCGTCGGCCATGCCGGTCACGAGATTCCAGCCCGGCTTGCCCTCGAACGGATAGATCTGCGTCGTATTGCGGAACAGGTTCGGCTGCCACTGGTTGGCGTCGCCGCCGACGAAACCGTAGAAATATTCGAAGCCCATGCCGGTCGGCCACTGGTCGAAGGGACCGGCCTGGCTGGCCGCGAATGCGGGCACGTTGTGGTCCTTGCCGAACCACGACGTCGCATAGCCGTTGTCGAGCAGGATGCGGCCGATCGTGGCCTTGTCCTTGGCGATGATGCTGTTGTAGCCGGGAAACCCGGTCGACTGCTCGGAAATCACGCCAAAGCCGGCGGAGTGATGATTGCGGCCGGTGATCAGCGCGGCGCGCGTCGGCGAGCACAGCGCGGTCGAGAACATCCGGTTGTAGCGCAACCCTTCCTTGGCGATGCGGTCCATCGTCGGCGTCGGGATCACGCCGCCGAACGTGCTGGGCACGCCGAAGCCGGCGTCGTCGGTGATGATCAGCAGGACATTGGGTGCGCCTTTGGGCGGCACGACGCGCGGCGCCCACCAGGGCTTCGACTGCAGCGCGTCATTCTTGATGACGCCGCCGAACGCCGGATCGGGCGGTGGCAGCTGCTTGCCGCTGATGCTCGTGGTGGCGCCGGGCGAGCCCAGCGTCCCGGTAACCTGTTGCGCGCCGACCTGCATCGTAGCGAAGAACGCCGCAACGAGGGTCGCTACCAATGCCGACTTTCGAAACGTCATCGAGACCTCCAGAAATGAGGACCGCGCTGACTAGGCGCGGTCCGCTTGCCTTGCATAGGAAGTTAAGCAATCGGAGAGGCCATTGACCTGCCAATAACCCCTCTCATGTGAGGGAAATAATATCACGGCGCAGCGGGTCCGGATACTGGACGCCCTTGCGCCAGTTGCCTCCGCGGAAGCCCCGCTGCATGCGGGATCGCCGCAGCCCGACCCCACCTACCTGACGTCGCTCCTACACCAGGATCAGGCGCTGTCCGATGCGTGGGGTCGTGCGCGCAGTGATATCACTTAAAGCGCCGTCGGCAGGAGACGGGTTCCGCGTCCGTGCGAGCCCTCCGGCCAAATACTCATAAGGAGCTTCTCATGCGATCGAAAATTGCCATCCTTACCCTGTTGGTTGCCGGTTGCGCATCTCTCGCTGGCGTCGACTACCAGCCCTACGCGGGGAAGACGAACGTGTATCAAGGGGAAGGCGGAACAAAAGTGACCGTCGACAACGTTGATCTCTGGGCCGATGGCACCCCGCCCAGCAAGTTCTCGATCCTGGGCGTTGCGACCATCGCGATTGGCGCCGGCTCAGCCAACGAAGAAGCCGTTCGTTCGGCGGTCGCAGGAAAGGTCAAGGAGATGGGTGGGAACGCTGCAATCCAGATCAACAACAACACCTCGTTCTCCGGAGTCGTTCGCTCCTCACCCAGCGTGCTCTTGACCAACGAAGCGCGGCAGCTGAAGTTCGCAGTCGTCAAGTACGCCTGAGGAACCGGCAAGGTGTTGGGGGCCGGCGCCCGCAGCGCCGGTTCGCTCACTTCGCCCAACAAGACGTTCCTGTCCTCGGCCGGACGAGGATGCGCGCGAATCGCGAGCCAACGGTTCATGACGATCTTGGCGCCGCCGATGCCGCCGCCTTCGCCATCACCGCACGATGAACGAGATCGATGTGCTCGCGCAACGTGTAAGCCTCGCTGGCGAGGCTGGCAGGCGTAGTTACCCGCTCGGCAGCTCGCTGGATTCGCTCCAGGTCCGAAAGCCAGCGTTCGATGGGCGGGGCGCCGGTGCGCGAGCGGACGTCGCGCTCGAGCAGCGTGAGTTCGCCGTACCACCGGTAGATACGGGAGCGCACGCGCCAGCGCAGTAGCTGCGGCAGGTAGTTGACGAGCGGGACGACTACTACGAGCAGAGGCAAGACGACGACGATGAATCGCTCGACGAAGGTCGCCACCCAGAAAGGCAGGTAGCGATAGAGCAGGCTGGGGCCGAACCGCCGGTGCCTTACCGCGTCCGGGGACACCGGAAGATCGACTTGTTCGACGTTCGGAAATTCGCCGGGTGATTCGAAAAATCCCTGATCGTCGTGGTGATCGCGAATTACCTCGAGCAGCAGGTTGACGATTGCGGGGTGGATGTCGTGCCGCGCCGCGAGCATGGCCTCGGTGCTGACCAGCGCAATGTCCTTCGCCGGCAGCAGCGGCACGAAGGCGACCGCGCCCGCGTGCAGCGTGCGCCGGGTCAGGTACGGGTAGCGCTGCGCGAAGGCGTCCGCGTGGACCAGACTCACAAGCTCGAGCGCCGGATCGGCGAGCGCAGCCTGTATGGCCGACGTGCGAACGCCGCCCACCATCAATGCCGCGTCGATTTCGCGCGCCGTCAGAGCCCCTTGCACGCGGTCGGTAGGCACCGGCACGAGCTTCGCGTTGTCCGCGGTCACGCCGCTCGTGGCAAGGAGCGGCTCACCGAGCGCGCGGCTGCCGCTGCCGGGCATGCCCGTGGAGATCCGCCTGCCGGCCAGCGCTGTGAGCGTGTCGACGCCCTCGCCGCGGCGCACGAAGATCCACAACGGCTGGTAGTAGAGGCTCGCGAGCATGACCACGCCCTTCGCCTCCGGCGTGTCCGCCTGGCCGCCCTGCACGAAGCCAATGTCGACGCCCGACGACGGATCACCCAAGAGGCGGAGATTTTCCCCGGCGCCCTCGGTCATTCGCTCGACGAGCGTCACGCCTTCGCGCGCGAGCGCCGCCTTGTACTGCAACGCATGGCGGTGGTAGAGACTGCTCTCCGGGCCCGACGCGATGACGATCTGCCGCGGCGGGATCGGCTCGAGGAACTGGAAGGACACCCACAGGCAGGCGATCGCCGCCAGCGCGATCAGCACGCCCATCCGCCAGATGTCGCGCCGGGCCAGAGGGGAGCGATCGGTCGGAGTCATCGAGCTTGCGAGCCGCCGCGATCGGCGCTGTTCACGTGCAGCCGATCGCATTCGCCATCAGCGCCGGCCGCGCCCGCCGCCGCGCCATGAACCGGTATCGAAATCCGGCATGCAGCAATTCCCATCGCAATTCTGGTCGGGGTGAGAGGATTTGAACCTCCGACATCTTGCTCCCAAAGCAAGCGCGCTACCGGGCTGCGCTACACCCCGACTTGGGACGGATTATGCCATTTCGGGCATCGATCCTACAAAAGGAAGGGACAGACCGCGACTTGAGCGCCTCCGACGGCGGGCGATAGATTAACGACTTTCCGTCGCAAGGACTTCGAGGCCCATAATCGGCGTCTCCGGCCGCAAGGCGAACTCTTCGCGCGACGGCATCGAAAGGACACTCATGAGCACGACCCGCAACGTCGCCGTCGTCGTCGGCAGCCTCCGCAAGGAGTCCTTCAACCGCAAGATGGCCAACGCGCTGATCGCGATGGCGCCGCAGCCGCTTGCGTTGACGATGGTCGACATCGGCCAGCTTCCCCTCTTCAACCAGGACCTCGAGGACGATCCCATTCCCGCGGTGATCGCGTTCAAGGAAAGCATTGCGGCGTCGGACGCGGTGCTGTTCGTCACCCCGGAGTACAACCGCTCGATGCCGGGCGTGCTGAAGAATGCGATCGACATCGGATCGCGGCCGCGCGGGAAGAACTCGTGGGGCGGCAAGCCGGGCGCCATCGTCAGCGTTTCTCCAGGAAAGCTCGCGGCGTTCGGCGCGAATCACGCGTTGCGGCAGTCGCTGATGGCCGTCGATGTTCCGACGATGCCGCAGCCCGAAGCCTACGTCGGCGATGCCGCGAAACTGTTCGACGACAAGGGCGCGCTGGTCGACGAATCGACGCGCGCATTCATGCAGAAATTCCTGGCCGCATTTGCGCAATGGATCGAGCGCTTCGCCGCGCACTGACGGCCGCGCCGCGCGCGGCGACTCAGCGGGCGAACTTGCGGATCACCGTCAACGCCTCGTCGATCGCGCGATCGCCGTCGCCCGACCTGACGGCGTGCTGCACGCAGCCATGCAGATGATGTTCGAGCAGCTGCAGGGCCAGCGCGTCGAGCGCCGCCTGCACGGCGCTGACCTGGGTCAGGACGTCGATGCAGTAGCGGTCCTCGGCGATCATCTTGCCGATGCCACGGACCTGGCCCTCGATGCGATTGACGCGCTTGGTCAGTGCGTCGCCGTCCTTGCGCGCAACCACCGGATGCGCATGCGTCGCGCCCGACTTGGGTGCCGCCTTAGTCGACACCTTGGTTGACAACTTGGTTGACAACTTAGGCGACGACGTCATAACCCGCGTCTTCGATCGCCGCGCGCAGCGCCGGGACCTGGGTGCGCGCGGGATCGAACGTCACGCTGGCCACGCCCGGCTGCAGCGTCACGGCGACGTCGCTGACACCGGGAACGGCCTTCAGCACCCGCGTGACGCTCGCGACGCATCCTCCGCACGTCATGCCCTTCACGTTCAATGTGATGCTTTCCATCGTTGGCTCCTTCTAGAGATTCATGAACCGGGCCGCCACCGCCTGAGCAACAACGCATTGCCGACGACGGAAACCGAACTTGCCGCCATCGCCGCACCGGCGATGACCGGGCTCAACAGGCCCGCCGCCGCCAGCGGAATGCCGAGCACGTTGTAGGCAAAGGCGAAGAACAGGTTCTGGCGGATCTTGGAGAGCGTCGCGCGCGACAACAGGATCGCGTCGACGACCGCGTCGAGATCGTTGCGCACGAGCGTGATGTCGGCGGCTTCGATGGCGATGTCCGATCCCGCGCCGATGGCGAAGCTCACGTCCGCCGCCGCCAGCGCCGGCGCATCGTTCACGCCGTCGCCGACCATGCCCGTGACCACGCCTCGCGACTTCAGCGCGCGCACGGCTTCGGCCTTGTCGGCGGGCAGGACGCCCGCACGGAAATCGGTGATGCCGACCGCCCGCGCAACCGCCTGCGCCGTCACGGCGTTGTCGCCGGTGAGCATGACCACGTCGATGCCGGCGGCCTTGCAATCGCGCAACCGCACTCGACGACGACGGTCGCACCGCGTCGGCAAGCGCCAGCAGGCCGAGCGCGCGGCCGCCCGATGCGACGCCGATCAGCGTCTTGCCGGCCGCTTGCATCGCCGCGTATTCCGCGCTGCGCAACGACGACGCCATTGTCGGCCAGATAGTCGAGCGAACCCAGCAGGAGATTTCTGCGGCAGCCGCGACCTCTCCCTGCACGCCTTTGCCCGGGATCGACGCGAACCGCGTCAACGGCGCCGGGACGATCCCCTCCGCGCCCGCCGCGGCGAGGACCGCCTGTCGCGAGCGGATGCGCCGACCCCTGCTCCAGCGATGCCGCGATGCGCAGCAATTCCGCGCGCGACGCGCCGCCGAATGCCACGATGTCGGTCACCACCGGCCGCCCTTCGGTCAGCGTGCCCGTCTTGTCGACGATCAACGTCTGCAGCCGCCCTGCTTGTTCGAGCGCGGACGCGTTGCGGATCAGGATGCCCGATCTGCGCACCGCGGCCGGTGCCGACCATGATTGCCGTCGGCGTCGCGAGACCCAGCGCGCACGGGCAGGCGATGACGAGCACCGCAACCGCATTGACCAGCGCGCGGGCCGCGTCGCCGGCCACCCACCAGGTCAGCGCAAACGTCAACGCGGCGATCACCACGACCACCGGCACGAAGATGCCGCTCACCCGGTCCGCGAGGCGCTGGATGGGCGCCTTCGACCCCTGCGCTTCCGCCACCAGACGGACAATGCCGGCCAGCAGCGTCGAGTTGCCGACGCCCGTGGCCTCGCACGTCAGCATGCCGTCCTGGTTGAGCGTGCCGGCGAACACCTTGGCACCGGCTGTTTTCGCCAAGGCGAGACTCTCGCCGGTCAGCATGCTCTCGTCGACGCTCGAACTGCCGTCGCGGACGACGCCGTCGACCGGAATGCTTTCCCCGGCGCGGACGACGAGCCGATCGCCGGTAACGACCTGCGACAGCGGCACGTCGATGGTGGCGCCATCGCGCAGCACGATGCGCAATCTTGGGCTGCAGCCGCAGGAGGCCCTCGAGGGCCGCCGACGTGCCGGCCTTGGCGCGCGCTTCAAGCAGCTTGCCCAGCAGGACCAGCGTGATCACCGCCGCGCCGGCCTCGAAATAGACGTGCTGGTTCAGTGCGAACACGGTGACCACCGCGCTGAACGCCCATGCCATGGTCGTGCCGAGAACCACCAGCACGTCCATGTTCGCGCCGCCGCCGCGCAGCGCGTGCCACGCGCTGACATAGAAACGGCGGCCAATCCAGAACTGCACCGGCGTTGCGAGCGCCAATTGCCAGCCGCGCGGAATGACGTCGGCGTGCGCCGGATGGAACAAGCCGCCCGACGCCAGCATCGGCACCATCTGCGCCAGCAGCGGCAGCGTCAGGATCGCCGAGACGATGAAGTCCCGCCTCAGCGCCGCGTAGTCGCGCTCTTTGCGCGCCTTGTCGCCGGCGCGTTGCGCTTCGGAATCGCGCCGGACACTGGCGCCATAGCCTGCTCGCGAGACCGCCTCGATCAACTGCGCGGGCGTCGCCGTTGCCGGGTCGAAGCCGACGGTCGCGACCTCGGTGGCGAAATTGACCGCCGCATGCACGCCGGGGACGCGATTGAGCACCTTTTCGATGCGCGCCGCACAGGCCGCGCAGGTCATGCCCGTCAGGCCGAGTTCGATACGATCCTCGGCCGCAGGCGGCCCTTCCGCGGGAAGTGGCCGTACAGGGACGACGGCTTGCGCATCCATGGCTTCCATATATACCCGCCAGGGGTATAAGTCAAGGCGTTCGCCAATCGCAACAGCGCAGCCCGGGTCAGAACGGAATCCGGCCCGTGAGGATGTCCCTGAACATGACGAAATCGCCGCGGAGACTGTAGAGCGGATGCGCGAAGGTCGCGGGCCGGTTGTGTTCGAAGAACAGGTGGCCGAGCCACGCGAACCCGTACCCGGCCAGCAACGCGCCGGCGGCCCACCATGAATTGCCCGTTGCGAACGCGGCCACAATGCAGCCAAGCGACAGCGACGTACCCACGAAATGCAGGCGCCGGCACGTCCGGTTCGCGTGTTCGGACAGATAGAACGGATAGAACTCGGCGAACGTGGCGAACCGACGCTCCATGACGGCGCCCGGTCAGGACTCCCGCTTCAGCTGCGGAAAGAGGATGACGTCGCGGATCGACGGTGAGTTGGTCAGCAGCATCACGAGCCGATCGATGCCGATGCCCTCGCCCGCCGTGGGCGGCAACCCGAATTCCATCGCGCGCAGGTAGTCCGCGTCCAGGTACATCGCCTCCTCGTCGCCCGCCTCTCGCGCGTCGACCTGCGCCTGCAGGCGCGCGGCCTGGTCTTCCGGGTCGTTCAGTTCCGAGAATCCGTTGGCCAGTTCGCGGCCGGTGACGAAGAGCTCGAAGCGGTCGGTAACGGATGGATCGGCGTCGTTCGCGCGCGCAAGCGGCGACACGTCGGTCAGGTACTGGACGATGAACGTCGGCTGGATGAGCTTGGCTTCGGTCGTTTCCTCGAAGAGCTTCAGCTGCAAGCAGGCCGAGGCCATCGGTGCGCAGGACCTCGACCTTGAACGGCGCCAGCGCGGCTCTCAGGTACTCGCGCCGGCTCAAGGTCCGGCAGCGCGTACTGCGGGTTGTACTTCGTGGATCGCCTGCGCCATCGTCAGCCGATCGAACGGCTTACCCAGTTCGATCGTCGCACCCTGGTAGTCGACCGTGGTCGTGCCCAGCACCTTTTGCGCGAGTTCGCGCAGCAGTTCCTCGGTCAGGTCCATCAGGTAGTTGTAGTCCTGGTAGGCCTCGTAGAACTCGAGCATCGTGAACTCGGGGTTGTGCCGGGTCGAGATGCCTTCGTTGCGGAAATTGCGGTTGATCTCGAACACGCGCTCGAGGCCGCCGACGACGAGCCGCTTCAGGTACAGCTCCGGCGCGATGCGCAGGAACAGCTGCATGTCCAGCGCGTTGTGGTGCGTGACGAACGGCCGCGCCGTGGCGCCGCCCGGGATCGGATGCATCATCGGCGTCTCGACTTCGAGATAGCCGCGCCGCACGAAGAACTCGCGCATGCCCTGCACGATCTGCGAACGCTTGACGAACACGTCGCGCGCCGCCGCGTTGGTGATGAGGTCCACGTACCGCTGGCGGTAGCGCTGCTCCTGGTCGGTCATGCCGTGGAACTTTTCCGGCAACGGGCGCAGCGCCTTAGCGAGCAGGCGGACCGAGGAAACCTTGATGGAAAGCTCGCCGGTCTTGGTCTTGAAGAGATTTCCCGTCGCGCCGACGATGTCGCCCAAGTCCCAGTGCTTGAAGTCGTCGAGCGCCTCCGCACCCAGCGCGTCGAGCGTCACGTAGAGCTGGATCCGGCCCGACATGTCCTGAACCGTCGCGAAACATGCCTTGCCCATCACGCGCTTCAGCATCATGCGGCCGGCGACGGTGACGGTCTGAGCGAGAGACTCCAGCTCTTCGTTCGACTTCGCGTCGTGCGCCGCGTGCAGGTCCGCGGCGAGCGCGTCGCGGCGGAAGTCGTTCGGATAGGCCTGACCCTTCGCGCGCAGCGCCGCCAGCTTGCCGCGGCGCTCGGCGATGATCTGGTTCTCGTCGGAAGGAGGTGCCGTCGAATCGGTCATCATGGTCTTTCTAGAATCAAGGAATTGTCCAGCTGCCAGTCCACGCGGTGCCTGTCCAGGCAAATGCGGCGCGGCGCATGTCGTCGGCGCCGACCCAAAGCCAGTCGAGGTTGTCGACATGCACTTCGATGACGACGAAATTCTCCCGCCCGCCTTGCTCCACACCCAGCGGCAGATCGTCAAAGCGCGTCGGACCTGAGAGTTTCGCGCCCGGGGCTTCCGCGCTGCGCGAGGCAAGGCGGCGCAGCGGCGACACGTGCTCCCATGCGCCGTCGGCGACCGCGTTCCCGCGGTGCAGGAGCGTCGCCCGCCCAGTGAAGCGCGCTTCGATGCCATCGTCGGGTCCCAGAACACGACGCACACGCGCGGATCCGCGGCGATTTCGCGCGCCTTCTGCGAGCGCGCGTCGGCATGAAACGTGAACGTGCGCGCTGCGCATTCGCCGCTGCGCAACGCGAGGACTCGCGCGCGCGGACCGTCCGCAGCGACCGTGGCGAGCGTCGGCAGGCTCCACGGGGGCCACTGTCCGTCGAGGCCGCGCGCGATGCGCTGCCACACGTCGTCGACGAGCGCGTCCAGTTGGCCGGACGCGGGTGGAGACGATTCGGCGAGTGGCGTGAGACGCATGGACGCTATACGCCCTGCTTCAGGCTCGCGGCGATGAAATCGTCGAGATCGCCGTCGAGGATGGCTTGCGTGTTCCCGACTTCGTAGTTGGTGCGCAGGTCCTTGATGCGCGACTGGTCGAGCACATAGGACCGGATCTGGTGGCCCCAGCCGATGTCGGTCTTGGAGTCCTCCAGCTTCTGCTGCTCGGCCTGGCGCTTGCGCAGTTCGTGCTCGTAGAGCTTGGACTTGAGCATGGCCATGGCCTCCGCCCGGTTGCGGTGCTGCGAGCGGTCGTTCTGGCACTGCACGACGATGTTCGTGGGCAGGTGCGTGATGCGCACCGCCGAATCCGTCTTGTTGACGTGCTGGCCGCCGGCGCCCGACGCGCGATACGTGTCGATGCGCAGGTCGGCCGGATTGATGTCGACGACGATCGAGTCGTCGACTTCCGGGTACACGAAGACGCTGGCGAACGATGTGTGCCGCCGCGCGTTGGAATCGAACGGGCTTTTGCGGACAAGCCGATGGACGCCGACCTCGGTGCGCAGGAATCCGTACGCGTAATCGCCCTCGACCTTGATCGACGCGCTCTTGATGCCCGCGACTTCGCCGTCGGACTCTTCCAGCACATCGGTGCGGTAGCCCTTGCGCTCGCAGTAGCGCAGGTACATGCGCATCAGCATCGACGCCCAGTCCTGCGCCTCGGTGCCGCCGCTGCCCGCCTGGATGTCGATGAAGCAGTTGGCCGGGTCCAGCGGCTGGTTGAACATCCGCCGGAATTCGAGGTCGTCGACGACCTTGGCGATCTTGCCGACATCACCCTGGATGGAGCGTACCGTGGCGTCGTCGCCCTCGGCCCGCGCGAGGCCGAACAACTCGGTGCTGTCGGTCAGGTCCGAGGCCAGCTGCGTCAGCGAGTGGACCACGCCCTCCAGCTGTTTCTTTTCCCGGCCCAGTTCCTGCGCGCGCGCCGGGTCGTCCCAGACCTTCGGGTCTTCCAGTTCCTTCGAAACCGCGCCTAGCCGCTCAGCCTTGACGTCGAAGTCAAAGATACCTCCGCAGTTCACGCGTGCGCGTGGACAGGTCGGCCAGCGTGTTGGCGAGGGCGTTGAGCTGCTCGGCTTCCATGGCGAAATCCTCTGGCGAAACAGGGAATTATACGCGAGCCACCGGGGCCGATCCGTCCCGGGCGCCGAATCTGTGCAGTTTCCCGCGTCAGCCGACCGATGCCGACATCGACGCGGCGATGGCGGGCAACCTGTGCCGCTGCGCGACCTATGTGCGCATCCGCGCGGCGATCAAGGAAGCGGCGAAGAGCCTGGCCTGAGGAGAAAACTATGAATCCGATGCGCATGCGTCCCCGCAACGACCCCGCCGCCGGCACGATGTCGCGCCGCGTCTTCCTCAAGGCCACCGCGGCCGCGGGCGCGGGCCTGACCCTTGGCCTCTGGCTTCCCGAAGGCAGCGATGCTTCGGCGCAGTCGGCCGGCGGCGCGTTCGAACCGAACGCATTCCTGACGATCGGCCGCGACAACGTCGTCACCATCGTCGTGAAGCATCTCGAAATGGGCCAGGGAACCTACACCGGCCTGCCGACGCTCGTCGCCGAAGAGCTGGACGCGGCATGGTCGCAGGTGCGCGCCACCGGCGCGCCGGCCGACGCATCCCGTTACGCCAACCTGCAATGGGGCGGAGCGCAAGGCACCGGCGGCTCGTCGGCGATTGCCAATTCGTTTGTCCAATACCGGGAGGCGGGCGCAACTGCGCGCGCGATGCTGGTCAGCGCCGCCGCAAAGCAGTGGAGCGTCCCCGCGGACACGATTCAGGTCAGGAACGGCGTCGTGTCCCATGCGAGCGGCAGGAAAGCCACGTTCGGCGAACTTGCCGACGCGGCGGCGCGCGAGCCCGTGCCGACGACGGTGAAGCTGAAGCAGCCCAAGGACTACGTCTACATCGGCAAGCACGTCCCGCGCACGGACTCGAAGGCGAAGTCCAATGGTACGGCGCGCTTCACGCAGGACGTCAAGATGCCGGACATGCTGGTTGCGGTCGTCGCGCATCCGCCGCGCTTCGGGCAGACCGTCAAGACCTTCAACGCTGACAGCGCGCTGGGCGTGCCGGGCGTGCGCCACGTCATCGGCATCCCCGCCGGAGTCGCGATCGTCGCGACGTCGTTCTGGGCGGCGAAGAAGGGTCGCGATGCGCTGAAGATCGAATGGGACGACGCAAGTGGCTTCAAGGGCTCCTCGTCAGACATTCTCGACGAATTCCGCAAGCTCGCCGCCACGCCCGGCAAGCCGGCGCGCAACGACGGCGACGCCGCGAAGGCCATCTCCGCCGCGGCTCAGAAGTTCGAGGCGACGTTCGAGTTCCCGTATCTCGCGCACGCGGCGATGGAACCCATGGACTGCGTCGTCAAGCTGACGCCCTCCCTTTGCGAGGTCTGGAACGGCGAGCAGTTCCAGACCGGCGACCAGTATGCAATCGCGCAGGCGACCAGTCTGAAGCCTGAGCAGATCAAGCTCAACATGCTCTACGCTGGCGGAAGCTTCGGCCGGCGCGCGAGTACGAAGTCCGACTACATCATCGAAGCGGTCACGATTGCCCAGGCACTCCTGCGCATGGACAAGAGCGTCCCGATCAAACTGATCTGGACGCGCGAGGACGACATGCGCGGCGGCTACTACCGCCCCGCGTACCTGCACACGTTGCGGGCCGGCCTCGACGCCGCGGCAGGGCAGATTCGCGCGCACGATGTTTGCATCTCCGTTTCCAGAGCGCATGATGTCGCTGCCGAGCGAGGCGGGCTGACGCCGCCGCCGTGGATTGCGGGACTGCCGTCAATCCGGACATCGTGAAGGCGCAAATGGAAGGCGGCATCGGCTTCGGCCTCTCTGCAGCGCTGTACGGGAAGATCACGCTCAAGGACGGCGTGGTCGAGCAGTCGAATTTCCACGACTACCCCATCCTGCGTATCAACGAAATGCCTGCCGTGGAAGTTCACATCGTGCCGTCCGCCGAGGCCCCCACGGGGGTCGGCGAACCCGGTGTCCCGGTTATCGCGCCGGCGGTCGCAAACGCGCTGGCGGCAGCGACGGGCGCCCGCATCCGGACGTTGCCGCTGGTTCCGGCCTGACGGCACGGCTCTTGCTTGCAATAGTGCGTTGCGTCATCCTGATGCAATGATCGCGGCGGCGCCGACCGCCGCGACTTGGGGGAGGCTCGACCACGATGAAGTTGCAATCAATCCGACGGCTCGCCTTCCTGGCGCTGATGCTCGTTGCCGCCATCGCGCAGGCGGAAACCGGGGTTACCCCCACGACGATCGTCATCGGCCAGTCGGCTGCCTTCTCGGGACCGGCGCAGGCGCTGGGCAACGAAATGCGCGCCGGAGCGCTGGCCTACTTCCAGGCGGTCAACGCAGCCGGCGGCGTGAATGGCCGCAAGATCGAGCTGCGCACGCTCGACGATGGCTACGAGCCTGACCGTGCTGCAGCCAACACCAAGAAGCTGATCGACGAAGGCGTGTTCCTGCTGTTCGGTTACGTCGGCACGCCGACGTCGAATGCCTCCAAGCCGATCTTCACGGCCGCGCGCGTGCCGTTCGTGGGGCCCTTCACCGGGGCCGAATCGCTGCGCAACCCGGTCAATCGCTACATCTTCAACGTCCGTGCCAGTTATTTCGACGAGACCGAGAAGATCGTCAACCAGCTGGGGGGGCAAACGCTCGACCGCATCGCGGTGTTCTACCAGAACGACGACTACGGCAAGGCGGGACTGGCGGGCGTGGAGCGCGCGATGCAGAAGCGCAACCTGAAGATCGTCGCGACCGGCACCGTCGAGCGCAACACGGTCGACGTCGCCGCCGCGGTGGCGGCGATCAGCAAGGCCGACCCGCAGGCGGTCGTGATGATCTCGGCGTACAAATCGGTGGCCGCGTTCATCAAGGCGATGCGCGCGGCCGGCCAGAATCCGCAATTCATGAACGTCTCGTTCGTCGGCAGCAAGGCGTTGGCGGCGGAAGCCGGCCCCGCGGGTCGCGGCGTGGGCATCACGCAAGTCGTGCCGTTTCCGTGGAATGTCGCCACGCCGGTCGTCAAGGATTACCAGGCGCTGTACACCGCGTCGACCAAAAAGGAAGACTACTCGTTCACCAGCCTCGAAGGATTCATTTCGGCCAAGGTGCTGGTGGAGGGGCTGCGCCGCGCCGGACCCGACCTCACGCGCGAAAAATTCATCACGGCGATGGAGAACATGCGCGACGTCGACGTCGGCGGCTACCTGATCACATTCACACCGACCAGCCACAGCGGGTCGCGCTTCGTGGAACTCACCGTCATTGGCAAGGACGAGCGCTTCCTGCGCTGACGATGCACACGCCGGCCGGCTTCACGCCGCTCCACGTCATGCCCGCGGCGATCGGGGCCGCGTCGCACGCCTTCGCCTACCGCGCCGGGAAGATCCTCGTCGGCGGCACGGAAGACGCGCCGTTGATTCCGTCGCTCGCGGCGCTGGACGCGGCAGGGGTAGCCGGGACACCGCATTTCCTGGGAAACCTGGGCGACGCCGCGTGCATCGCGATCGCGCTGCCGGACGATGCACCCGAACCCGCCGGTATGCGCTACGTGGGGCTGCGCGCGTTGTTCCTGCGCGTTCCCGAAACCCTGCTGGCCCTGGCCGGTCGCGCCTTCCAGGTGGTCGAGTGGGACCGCACGCACCGCTTTTGCGGCCGCTGCGGCACACCCACGCGCAACAAGGCCGATGAACGTGCCAAGGAATGCCCCGCCTGCGGCTACGTCGCCTATCCGCGCGTGTCGCCGGCGATGATGGCGCTGGTCACGCGTGGCCGCGAGCTGCTGCTGGCGCGGTCGCATCGCTTCGTGAACGGCGTCTACAGCGCGCTCGCCGGCTTTGTCGAACCGGGCGAGACCATCGAGGACTGCGTGCACCGCGAAGTGCGCGAGGAGGTCGGCGTCGAAGTCGACCGCATCACCTACTTCGCCAGCCAATCCTGGGCATTCCCGCATTCGCTGATGATCGCGTATACCGCCGAGCACGCCGGAGGCGAAATCCGCCTCGAGGACGCGGAGATCGCCGACGCGCGCTGGTTTGCGCTCGATGCGCTGCCGCCGCTGCCGCCCAACGTCTCGATCGCCCGGCGGCTCATCGACGCCACGGTGGCCCGCCTGCGCGGTTGAGCCTCGCCCAGGGCCGCCCCGGGGCGGGGCTGCTAGAATCCACGTTTGACCGCGCGGTCGCGCGACACTCGTCCGGATTCCCGTTTGCTGCGCATGCGTCCTGCTTCCCTACTGTTCGCCATCGTCGTCGCGTCGTGCTCGCAATGGGTGACGGCGCAATCGCCCCCGCTCTCCGATCCGCGCGAGATGTCCGATGCAGCGCGCAAGGCCTACTCGAAGGGACTGAAGGATGCGCGGGGCCTCATCGCAGAGAAGAACTACGACGGGGCCATCGCGATTCTCGACACGCTGTCCGCCGAGCGGCCGCGCGAGCCACAGGCGCGATTCATGAAAGGCGTGGCACTCGCGGACTCGGGAAAGACCGACGCCGCGATCAGCCTGTACCTGGCGTTGCTCGCAGACTTTCCGGAATTGCCCGAAGTGCGCAACAATCTCGCCGTCCTCTACGCGCAGAAGGGCAACTACGCCGGCGCGCGCGACGAGCTGGAAGCAGCTCTGCTGGCGGCGCCGGATTACACCATTGCCTACGAGAACCTGGGCGACGTGTATGCGCGGCTCGCCGGAGTGAATTACGAAAAGGCCATCGCGCGCGACGCGAAGAACAAGACCGCGCCGCCGAAACTGAATCTCGTGCGCGAGGTGCTGGGAATGCGGGCGCCACCTCCGCCCGTTGCGGTGAGCGCACCCCAGCCTGCGGCCGCTGCCGTTGCGCCCGCTGCTGCCGACGCGCCTGCCGCCGCCGGCGCGCCCAAATAGACTTCCCGTTCATTCAATCCACGTTCAGGAGCCACACAATGTTGCAACGACTTGCCCCCGCCCTCGCCGCGTTCGCCTTCGCTGCGACGACCGCTTTCGCCGCCACCAATCCCGTGGTCGAACTCGATACCACGGCCGGCCTCATCAAGATCGAGTTGTACCCCGACGCCGCGCCCAAGACCGTCGCCAACTTCAACCAGTATGTGAAGGACAAGTTCTACGACGGCACGCAGTTCCACCGCGTCATCGATGGCTTCATGATCCAGGGCGGCGGCTTCACACCGGAGTTTTCGCAGAAGCCGACCCGCCCGCCCGTGCCCATCGAAGCCGAGTCGTCGAGCAAGGCGGGACTGTTGAACGTGCCCGGCACGGTCTCGATGGCGCGCACCAGCGATCCCAACTCCGCGACGGCGCAGTTCTTCATCAACGTCAACGACAACAAGTCCCTCAACTATTCCCCGACCAATCCCGGCTACACCGTGTTCGGCAAGGTCGTATCCGGCATGGACGTCGTGAACAAGATCGCCAAGTCTGCGACGGGAAGCGGAGGCCCGTTCCCGAAGGACGTCCCGGTCGAGAAAGTCGTCATCAAGTCGGCCAAATTGATCATGCCCTAAGTCACGGAGCCAGACCATGCCCGTAGTCCTGCACACCAACCACGGCGACATCACGCTGGAGCTCGACGCCGAGAACGCGCCGGCTTCCAGCGCCAATTTCCTGCAATACGTCCGCGACGGCCACTACGACAACACGCTGTTCCATCGCGTGATCCCCGGATTCATGATCCAGGGTGGCGGCATGGAACCTGGGATGAAACAGAAGCCGACGCGCAAGCCGGTCGCCAACGAAGCCACCAACGGCGTGAAGAACAAGAATTACACGGTGGCGATGGCGCGCACATCGGAGCCGCATTCGGCCACGGCGCAGTTCTTCATCAATGTCGCCGACAACGATTTCCTCGACTACACGGCGCCCAGCGCCAACGGCTGGGGCTACTGCGTGTTCGGCAAGGTCACCGCGGGACGCGACGTCGTGGACAAGATCAAGGCCGTGCCGACCGCCACCAGCGGCTTTCACCAGAACGTGCCGCAGCAGGATGTCGTGATCCTGAAAGCCGAGGAAGTCGCCGGCTAAGGGCATGGCGGAACCGGGGTCCCCGCGGCCGACGCTGTTCCTCTCGGACCTTCATCTGTCGCCCGACCGGCCAGCAGGCGGTCGCGGCGTTTCACGCGTTCGCGGCCGGTCCGGCGCGCGCGGCTGCGGCGGTGTACATCCTTGGCGACCTCTTCGACTGGTGGATCGGCGATGACCAGATGCGCGAACCGTTCATAACGCCCATCGTGAACTCGCTGCGCGCGCTGGCCGACGCCGGCGTGCCGCTGTTCGTGGCCCGCGGCAACCGCGATTTCATGCTGGGCGCCGCGTTCGAACGCGCGTCGGGCGGCGACGCTGCTGCCCGAGCAGCTGCGCGCTCGACCTTCATGGCGTACCGACGCTGCTGTCCCACGGCGACGAACTGTGCACCGACGATGCCGAATACCAGGCCTATCGCGCGCGCGTGCGCACGCCGGACGCGATGCGCCGGCTGCTGCGCCTCCCCTACTTCGTGCGCCGGCTCATGGCGGCGTGGCTTCGCCGCAAGAGCAGCAGCGACAAGTCGCTCAAGCCCGAATACATCATGGACGTCAACGCCGATGCGGTTGCGGACGCGTTTCGCCGGCACGGCGCGCAGCGCATGATCCACGGCCACACGCACCGGCCCAATCGCCACCGCCACGAAGTGGACGGCACGCCGCGCGAGCGCTGGGTGATGGCGGACTGGCACGACCGCGGCCACTATCTCGAGGTCGACGCGCGCGGCGTCCACGAACGGGAGATCGCCGGATGACCCCCGAAATCTTCACGCCTGCCTGGTTTTCCGCGCTGGGGGCGATCATCCTCATCGACCTCGTGCTGGCCGGCGACAACGCCCTCGTGATCGGCCTGGCCGCGCGCAACGTGCCGCCGGAAATGCAACGCAAGGTCGTGCTGTGGGGCACGTTCGGCGCCATCGCGATTCGCGCCGTGCTCACCGCGGTCGTCGTGTACCTGCTCAAGATTCCCGGCTTCCTCGTCATCGGCGGCATCGCGCTCATCTACATCGGCTGGAGGTTGACGCAGGACAATTCCGGCAGCCACGAAATCGCGCCTGCCACGTCGGTGCGTGGCGCGGTGCAGACGATCATCATTGCCGATGCGGTGATGGGCGTCGACAACGTGCTGGCTGTCGGCGGCGCCGCGCAAGGTTCGATGCTGCTCGTCCTGGTCGGGCTGGCCGTGTCCGTTCCCATCGTGGTCTGGGGATCGACGCTGGTCTTGCGCTGGGTCGAGCGCTTTCCCGCCATCATCTGGCTCGGCGCGGGAGTGCTGGGCTGGACCGCGGTGAAGATGATCGTGACCGAACCGCTGCTGGCGCCGTGGCTTTCCGCAAATCCCTCGATGCGTCCGTTGCTGCAGATCGTCATCGTGGGCGGGCTCGTCGCCGTTCCGCTCTGGCGTTCGCTATCGCCGCATCACCGTGCGTTCATCGTGCTGCCGATCGTCGCGGTGCCGTGGATCGTCGTCTTCGGCTGGGTCGAGCAGCGCTACGGCATGCATTTCGACCTCATCGAGGTCTGGCACTGGGACGACGACCTCATCGACCTCGTACGCTGGGCGGGGTGGATTCCGCCCGCCCTGTGGTTGCGTCGTCGAGTGCTTCGCGCGCTTTGCGGACGCGGCGCCATCCGACGACAGCCCCGGCTAGCAACCACCCAGAGCGTTGCCGATCAGAGCAGCGCCTGCCGGAAATCGGCGATGAGGTCGTTGCCGTCCTCGATGCCGACCGAGATGCGGATCAGCGAATCCGCGATGCCCATGGCGGCCCGGCGCTCGGCGCCCATCTCGTAGAAGATCGTGTGCGCCACGGGAATCGCGAGCGTGCGGTTGTCGCCCAGGTTCGACGACAGCACGACGACCTTCAGGCGATTGAGGAAATCGAACGGGTCGATGCCGTCGGCCAGTTCGAACGACAGCAGGCCACCGTAGGCGCGGAACAGTTCGCCGGCCAGTTCGTGCTGCGGATGGCCGACGAGCCCGGGATAGTGGACGGCATGCACCTGCGGCTGGTCCAGCAGCCATTCGGCCAGCGCCTGCGCGTTGGCGCAGATCCGCTCCATGCGCAACGCGAGCGTTTCCGCACCGACCGCGATGTGATGCGCCTGTTCCGCCGCCAGCGTGCCTCCCCAGTCGCGCAGCCCCTTCTTGCGCAGCTGCTGCAGTCCCCACATCGGCGGCGGCTGCGTCTTGTAGGCGTCCGCGATATTCGGAAACGTCGTCCAGTCGAAGAGACCGGTGTCGGTGACACTGCCCGCGAGCGCATTGCCGTGTCCGCCGATGTATTTGGTCAGCGCGTTGACGATGAGGCCCGCGCCGACGTGCTTCGGCTGGAACAGCCACGGCGACGTCATCGTGTTGTCGACGATGTAGAGGATGCCACGCTCGCGGCACAGGTCGCCGATTTTCTTCAGGTCCGCCACCTGCGTGCGCGGATTGGCAATCGTCTCCACGAACACGGCGCGCGTGGCCGGCGTCAGCGCGGCCTCGACGTGGCGCACGTCGGTCGCATCGACGAACGTCACCGGATGTCCGTGCGCTTCCAGCGTCAGCAGCGCGCTGGTCGTGTTGCCGAACACGAACTGGCTGGCGACGATGTGGTCGTCGCGCTTCAGCAGCGCCAGGAAGATCGCGCCGATGGCCGCCATGCCGGTCGCGAACGTGATGGTGCCCACACCGCCTTCCATCGCATTGACCTTGGCTTCCAGCGCCGTCGACGTCGGGTTGCCCTGGCGGCCGTAGACGTAGCCCTTGGCGCGTCCCTGGAACACGGCGGCGAGTTCTCGCGAATCCTTGTAGCCGTAGGCCACCGAGAGATGCAGCGGCTTGTGCAGCGCGCCGTGCTCGATCGCGTCGTCGCGGTCGGAATGGAGGATCGCGGTCGTGAATCCGCGCGCATGTTTGTCGTGGCTCATCGTGTGGTCGTCAGTTCCATGGTCGTGCAAACAAAAAACCCGTCAGGCGGGCCGCCGAACGGGTTTTGTGTGCCCCGCCAAGTATCCCTTGGCTGAGGCGAACCTCGCTTTAGCGGAATTTATTATGCGCCCGCAAGCTGAAGCTTCAAATCGGCGCAGGTGAAAGCCTACATTGGTGGCACCTTGCCGTCAATCACCCAGGCGGCATCGAGCGCAGTCTATAGCCTGTGTGCCAGGCCGGGCTCGCAGCCCGTGAAAAGCTCGACCGGATAGCGCTGTGCGATGGACGGGTTCCAACCGACCGCGCCACCGACCTTGTGCATCGTGCAGACGGGAACATTCGGGCCGATGGCATCGTCGAAGGTTACTTCCCTGCCCAAGCCGAACCTGTCGCCGACCATCACGCTGTAGGAACCTGCGATCGGATCCCACGTTCCGCTTCCGTAGGCAAAGCCATCGCCCCGCGCCTGGAACGGTACATGGGCGACAGGTTCGTGCGCATTGCTGCTCTCGCCCAGGCGGACGGTCGATCTGGAACCTGATCTTATTCCCGGGAGTGGCGTCGTCCATCGGCAATTCACGCGGCAGGTTCCATTCGGAACCGGCCAATGCCTGCGTGTTGACGATCGGATTGCCGGCAGCCAACGGCGCACAGAACGCGACGCCTTCAGGAATCCAGCCCGACTGCGCGAGCATCTCCCGAGTTCCGTCGTACACGGTGTAGGCGTGGTTGGGGGCGCCGCCCTGGCCGCCGTTGAACAGACGGTTTACCGCAACGGCGTCGGCACCGCAGGTTCCGGCCGCATCGGGCAGCCGGGCGTAGAACGCCACGCCTTCATAAACCCAGTCGGATGCCGCCTTCAGCCCTTCGCACTCGCTGGCCGAAGCGGTAAAGAAGTGCGTGGCCTTTCCCGCATACGCCGACGTGTAGAAACGGCACACCGGCACGAGGTCAGCGGCCGGCGCGTCGTCGACGCGGAAGCGCTGCCCGGTGCGAAGCCAGCCGCCCACCGTTCCGGAGTCGAGAGCATCGATCTCCTGCGAGTTGGCGGTGACGAAGAGGTGATCAATTCCCGGATGATAGTACTCGACTGCCCTGACGACGTCCGCGCTGGCCTGTTGCGAATATGCGCCGGCGAGAGCGGTGAACGCCGCGATGAGCGCTGCGGCAAGCATTCGTTTCGTGAACATGGTGATCTCCTTTTCCACCATGCCTCGCAAGTCTTTCCGTTTCCTGCGCGGGGCGCCGCCTGGTTTGCCACTCACGAGGCCATTGCTGTCGCCCTGGATGAATTGCATCACCGCGCGCTTGCGCCGGCAACGCGATTAGTCGTCCAACTTTTGTGCGTGGCGCCGCGCCGATCCCGATGGGGTAAACGCCGCGCTCAGATCGCTGAGGGAAATCAAGGGCACGCGGTGGTCACGACCAGCCTGGTGCGCTGATTCCGACGACGGTGCGCGCGCAATGGCAGGTCGTTCTCGTCAAGCATTTGCTTGCCGGCAAGACGGCGGCGGACGCACCGAAACGGATCCACGCCGCGGACTTGGGTCGGGCAAAGCAAGCCGGGTCGCAATGCGCCGTGCGCGCCAGGCTACACGGCCAGAGCGGGTCGATGGCCCCACAGAACGGGCTGGAATAGGACATCATCCCGGCGATGAACGTCCACAAAGCCAGCTTCCGCCATGAGCTCGGCGAGGCGGACAATTGAGACCGCGTAATATCGACTGCACAATACGCGGGTGCTACATGTGCCCGCGGAGGACTCCGAGGTAAGGTATATCCGAAGGTCGTACTGGTTGCCGTCCCACTCCCACACCTGCACGGCAAGGAAGCGGTTTCCGTACTCGTATCGCATCCCGTATGGACGCACATCCGGGCTCTTGCGCTCAATGGTTGCGTAGTCCCGAACCGAGAATATGGCTACCCCCTTTGGACGAAGACACCGAAAGCAGTTCTGGAAGGCCGATAGAATTTCGGCATCTGACAGTAGATGCGGGATACTATTGTCGCAGGCGATAATAGCCGCCATCGAGTGGGAAATCCCGTGGCTCAGGGTGCGCAGGTCATCGAGACGCGTG
Organism: uncultured beta proteobacterium; assembly: GCA_963816165.1. GTDB lineage: Bacteria > Pseudomonadota > Gammaproteobacteria > Burkholderiales > Casimicrobiaceae > VBCG01. The sequence goes on along the minus strand of CAWFJL010000011.1, from coordinate 173,925 downwards.
TCTGCGCGCAGTCCGCGGCTTGATAGCTCAGCCTGGAGCCGGTTTATTGCACCGCGTGAGATGTCCGACGCCGTGACCTGAAACCCATGTTTCAGGAGCCCTAGCGTTTGGGTCCCGATTCCGCACGCAGCGTCGAGCACCGGGTCGCCCGGGTAGACGCCAAGCTCCCCAAGAAGCGCGGTGAGCGCCACGCCTTGCGTGCGTACCGCCCCCTCCCAGTCACCATAGAGCAGGTGGTAATACGGGGCAAGATCATCGTAAAAGGACTCGAGCATAGTGACCGCGAATGATTGCGCTAAGAGTCTAGTTAAGGACCTGAACTTGATAGTAAAGGTAATTGGTCAACTGCGTAGTAGTGCTCCTTCCAACGGGCCGTTGTCGTTCCGGCCGCTCAGTTCATCGCGCTCGAGGGTCGGATTTTCCAATCGGTCAGAGCCTGTTCGCGACGCCTTGTTCGCAGCCCGACAAGAGATACGGCTGAAAGGGATGCGGAATGTACGGTTGATGACTCACGACGTTATCCCAGATGCCCATCGTGCAAACCGGCGTGCTCGGGCCCTGCGCATTGTCGAACGTCAATATCATTCCCCACCATTCCTTCGGCACCCACATTCCATCGAGGATGAAGACGTATGCGCCTGCGAGCGGATCCCATGCTGCTGCGCCGGAACATCCCCAACCATTGCATGATGGGCTTTGGACGTCGAGCCAGATTGGTGTCGGCGGGACGGCGAGCCCGTAGTAGGCAAACTCATTTACGGCCGCTTCGATGCTTCTGGTGGTTATGGGCGCGAATTGGGTTCGCGTCCTGCCGTCGACGGTGACCGGAAAGAGTACGGCTGGCGCCGGAAGGTCCCACGTCGACCCGTTCAAGACCAGTGTCTGAGCCATTGGATCGCCAGCGGCCAGCGGCGTGCAGTACGCCGTTCCCTCGGAGATCCATCCCGCGCCGACCAGTGTGTTCAACTTAGTGGCGTCCGCAGTGTAGGCGTGGTTCGGGGCACCGCCTTGGCCATTGTTGAACAGGCGATGGATCGCCGCAGTGCCCGGGTCGCAATTTCCCTGCGCATCGGGCATGCGTGCGTAGAATGCGACGCCCTCGTAGGTCCAGTCGGGCATCGTCTTGACGTGCTCGCATTCAGCCGCTGACGCGGTGAAGAAGTGCGACGCCTTGCCGGCGTATGCCGCCGTGAAGAAGCGGCACACCGGAACCAGCCCATCGGCAGGCGTCGTGTCGACCTGATAGCGCTGCCCGGTGCGCCACCAGCCGCTGAACGCCCCGGAGTCGAGTGCCGCAATCTCCGCCGCATTGGCCGTGACGAAATAGTGCTCGAACGCCTGGTGATAGTACTCGACCGCCCTGACGACTTCCGCCGAGGCCGGCGCGGTGAAGGCTCCGGCTACCATTATTGAAGCAGCGAATATCAAGGCAGCGGCAGTGTTGTGTGTAGCCATGATGCTCTTCTCCGACGTATGAAATTGCGAAAGGGTAGGCAGGTTGAAGTTGCCTACGGCATCCGAGCGCCGACCGCGCGCATGCATCCGCTGGAAACCAGCACGCCGGCGACATCGCGGAACGTGACGACGGCGCTGGAGTTCCAGTTGTCGGCGTCAAGCAGAGTGATTTCCTGCTCGACGCTCTGGGAGCCCTGCGTGTAATTGCCGCCGGTGAACTGTACGAACGCCTGGAACACGACGTCATACGAGGAGCGGTCGTTGCGCTCCCATGACCCCAGGCCAATGCTCCGCTGCCCTGGCAGGAACCTCGGATTCGACGTGGTCTCGGTCATCGTTCCGCCGGACGCGAACGTGACTAACGAGTCGAATTCAAACGAGGGCGGAAGGGGCACTCCCGTCGTGCAGACGTAAGGCGTGACCCGGACTTGCCACCCGCCTTCCAGCGGCGCGGATGCCTGGGACCGGCCAAAACCGTGGCCTTCTGCGGCGGCTGCTGCGGCGGCGGTCGCGACGGCGAGTGCCACGACGGCGGAACAGACTATCGCTTTGATGTTCATCATCTTCTCCTCCCCGATGTCGCGGCGGGATTGCCGCTCCATGGGAGGAAAAGATGCGCGCGCCGGTCATGGCGCGTCTTTGGGAATTGATGAATCGTTCTGAAATCGTCTGAGCGGTGCCGCGTTCCGCTTCAACAGCGATCGAATTCGGCTATCGCTAGCCCAGCGCGAGGCGCCGGCTGACCGCCTGGAACCGCGGCTCGCCGCGAATCGAATCCAGCGCCGGCTCCACGTTCAGGTAACACAGGGTCTGCGAGTGATCGTCCACTGCGCGTTCGAGCGCGTCGAGCGCCCGGATGCGGTCTCCCATTTCAAGGTGGATGAGTGCCAAGTCGAAGCCCACACCAAAACCCTGGACCCCCAGAGCCCGGAGGCGGTCGATTTCCGCACGCGCGGCGACGACATTGCCCGTCTGGGCGTAAGCTCGCGCGAGGTTGGAGTACGCGGTGGGGGCCGGGTCGTTGCGGCCTTCGAGCAGGCGCTGGACCTCTGCGCCCCTTCTTCGGATGAGCAACACGTGGGCGAGAAACTGTCGCGGCAGTGGGGCCTGGGGTGCCGCCTCGACAATACGCGACAGCTCCCGTTCCGACTCGTCGTAGCCCTGCGCGAAGTAGCGGACCCATCCGGAAAGCGTCAGGTACGCAAAGTTGGCCGGTTCGAGGGCCTGCGCCTTGCGGATGTAATCGTGGGCGCTTGCAAGGTCCCCTGCCTGGGTTAGGTTCAGCGCCATGAAGGCCATTGCCCACCCATACTCTGGCTTGAGCCTGAGCGCCTGCAGGTAGCTCCTGCGCCCGGACTCCAGGTCCCGGTCGAACTGGGTCAGGACGTGCCCGAGCGCCACGTGCGCAGCCGGCAGCCTGGGATCGAGTTCCATCGCTCGCAACGCGGCACGCCTGGCCTGCGCAAATGCCATCGCCGGAGGCTCGATGCCGAAGACCGCGGTCAGCGTATGGGCGTCCGACAGGCCAGCGCTCGCCAGCGCAAAACGCGGATCGCGGCGCAACGCAGCATCGAAAAATTCGATCGCATGCCGCAGGCTCGGGGCATCGCGACGCTCGATCTGGAAACGACCGTTCGCATAAAGTTGCCAGGCCTCGACGTCCGTCGTCTCCTGTGCCAGCACCCCCGACCGCGCCTCGTTCGACAGTTCAAGGGTCAGCGCATTCACTATCTCTATCGCCAGAGTGTCTTGCACCGCGAGCAGTTCGCCCACCGGCTCCGTGAAGTCGTTCGCCCACAGCGAGGTTCCATCGTCGACGGCCAGCAGGCGGGCGGTCAGCCTGACACGGTCTTCGACGACGTACAGGTGGCCGTCGACCACGGCCTCGACACCGAGCTTGCGGCCGGCTTCGAGCGGATCGACGTCGAGCGCGGCGAAGCGCATCACGGAACTCAAGGGCGCCACGACGACGCCTGGCAGCCTGCTCAAACGGTTGACCAGGAGCTCCGTGACACCGAGTTCCATCGCCGGGTTGCGGGCTTCCGGCTGCAACGGCCTGAATGGCAGGACTGCGATTGATTTCGGCAGGCGCGACTGCTGTCTAGATCGAGTCCACACGAAGCCTGCGACGATGGCGGCAGCACCAGCGGCGGCGAGACCCGCGAGCATAACTCGTCGCGAAACTCGCGCGGTTCGCGCAGACGCTGGCAATGGCTGCGACGCAGGCAGTTCAATCGACGCGAGCGAACCCGCCACGCCTTCGGTCAGCGGAGACACCTCGCCGATGAACTGGTAGCCGCGGCCGGCTACCGTCACGATGAATCTTGGTATGTCGCGGGAGTCACCTAGCGCTCGCCTCACCGTGGAAATGGCTTGGTTGAGGTTGTTGTCCTCGACGACGCTGTGCGGCCAAACGGCCTTGATCAACTCGTCCTTGCCGACCACCCGAGCTCGATTTTCCACGAGATACGCCAGTACGTCGTAGGCGCGCCCGGACAGCGGAATGGGAGCGTCGTCCGGGCCGCTGAGCCTTCGTTTGGAGAGTTCGAAACTGAAGCCAGCGAACCGATAAGCGCGAATTTGCTGCTCGGTCATGCGCCTACCTTAGCGACGGGTTGTACCGGTCGATGAAGCCGGCAATCGCCGCCACGAACTGGTTCTCAATACCCATGAACAGGTGAAAACCGCCACAGTCCCCGGTGTTCCCGCCTACGAGGCCAATTCGCTCCTTGGCCGGCGCAGACGTCAGCGAGTTAAACAATGGGTCGACAAACGGCGCCGCCAGCGCGTCGTCGACATGGAATAGAACCAATGTCGGGCGCCGCACCAGTGCGGCCCGCGTCGTGTCGGAATTCCAAGGCGAATAAATGACGAGGCCCAGTGGCTCGTCACCCGAATACCCGATCGCAAAGTCCAAGGCGGCCATCGTGGAGGCGCTGCCACCCACGATCCAGGTCGGCACGCGGTCTCGGCCCCGTACGTAGCGGACGACTTCACGAATATCGTCATATTTCCTGATCCTGCCATCCGATGTCTGGTCGACGAATGCCAGGGCAATCCCGCGCGCAGCAAACGCGTCGCGGCTGCGGGCGAAGGGCGCGCAGCGACCGGGCAAAGTCGCCATGGATCCGTCGTTTGCGATGCCCAGAATGCCCGTATTGCCCGGAAGAAATACGATGTTTGCCACTGGAGCATCCGGACGCACGTACAGAATGCGTTGCGTCGCGTCACGCGTCGGAATGTCGACGACGGCGCTGGTTACCGCGGCATTGGCGATATTTGCCGCCGCCACGACTGCAACGAGGGCGATAAAGCGCATTGGCGAGCCAAGCACAACAATCTCCATGCTGCCTAACGAAATGCGTACCTGATGCCGGCCCAATACAGACGACCGTGCGGATCCGCATAGGTCGGATCGTAACCTACCTGAAAGTTCTGCGTCTGATTCGAAAACGGCGGGTTCCGGTCGAACAGGTTCTTGATCCCAGCGGACAACGACCAGTTCAGGATGCCGGAGTAGATGACGCCGGCGTTCCACAGGTCGTAGTCGCCGATGATTCGCAACTGTGTACCTGTGCTCGGCCCCGGCGACTGGTCGTATCCGCCGGTCTGGAAATTCTCCGTGACCGTTAACGACCAGGGCCCGTCATTCCAATCGAGTACGAGGTAGTGATGCCAATAGGGAATGACTCCGGGATTTCCTCCCACCAGCGAATAGTGACCGACCTGATTGACATAACTTCCGTCCAGCTGCTGACGAATGTTCTCGATGTTGTATGTTCCAGTGAAATTCAACTTGAACTGACCCCAGTCCTGTCGCGGTGCCTGGAACAGGACGTTGAAATCGACTGCGGTGGCCTTCTGCTTGCCCAGGTTGGTAGGGAATTGGTCGACTTGGACGATCGGCCCCGGAAGTGTCGGATTGGCGGGATCGATCTGCCCGCGGTGAATCAGGTAGCACGTCGGGCCGGTGACGCCATTGGGGCACTGCGTGAAGATTAGCTGAACCGGAAAAAAATTGACGCGATCGTCGAGCAGGATGGACACATAGTCGAGTCCCAGCGAAAGCTCCCGCGTCGGCGCCCAAACGCCACCAGCGCTCCACTGCTTGGAGGTCGTCGGCTGCAGAGCCGGATTGCCGCCCCCGAGTTGCGGGAATTGCGTGTTGCAGTCCTGCGGCGATTGGGTAACGGGGCAGCGGGCGGGGTCGCTCAGATTGCCCGGAGTGATCCCATAGACGGGGGGTTGGACTAGCGCCGACAACGAGGGCGCGAAGTAACCGGTACCCGCCGAACCGCGCAGCAGCAGCGTGGGGGCAGGCTGCCAGCGCAGAGACACTTGCGGATTGGTGGTGCCACCAAAGTCGCTGTAGTGATCGTACCGGACGGCGATGTTGGCCTGAAGCGCTGCGGCGAGCGGGATGTTCGACTCGGCAAACAACGCCAGAACCTCGCGTGAGCCTGACAACGACGGCGTAGCGCTGAGATTGAGGATGTCACCGGACTCGAGCGCCGACGAGGACTTCTGCGCGAGATCATCGCGACGCGCGCTGAGTCCGACGGCAACGGACAGCGGACCCGGCGCCAGGGCGAGTACGTCCTTCGACGCGAGGAGGTCGAGCGAGGTAGTGCTCGCGGTGCCGGCGCGCAACGTCCCATCAAACTTTGCCGTCGACATCAGGTCGATGATCGATTGCGTGTTGGAGCCAAACGGATTGACGGCGCCACTGTTCAGGATCGGCATCAGCGCCGATTCGCGCACGTAACCATCGGTCGACCGTTGGTCTACGTCGTTGCGGGAATAGTTGAACGCGCCGTTGTACGTCCAGCCCATGGCCAAGCCTCGCATCCCCGCGACGACGTTCCACTGTTCCGTGGTCGGCGCGATAGTCCGCGGTCCCAGCTCGCTGGCGCTCCAGTAAACGTTGAGCGGCATCCCGTCGATGCCGAACGCGCGCGCGAAGTCGTGCGGATAGAAAGGGCTGGTCACCGGCAGCAGGAACGTTTGTTTCTGCTGGAACGTGGTCAGGTTGGAGACCTGTGTGGGCCACGCGGGAAACTCGGATTGGTCGCGGTTGTATGTGCCGTAAAGGAATAGCTGACCATCGGCATTGAATTGCCACGTGAACATGCCAGCGACGTTGAGGCGTTCGCTGGGATTGTAGATGGCGGGAGAGCCGTCGCCGTTCCAGCGGCACTGATACCGGTTCGTGCTGCCGGCAGTGGGGAACGACAGTGGCGGCGCACATGATGGTTCTGCGTAGCCGCGTGCCGGGTCGCCGGTCGGATTTCGGACGCCCACCGGCGTATTCACGTTGGCCGGAAGGGAATTGATGCTGGTGCGATCAACCCCCTCTTCCGGAATGAAGTTTCTTGAAGCGAACGGCCGGTCGCGCGCCTCGATCCCCCCGAACTTCTGGTAATCCACCGTTGCATAGCCATTGAAGCCTTGACTCGCGAGGTTGCCGAACCCTCCGGCCAGGATGAAGTGCTTGGCATAGCCGCCGGTATGCTCCGGCGACGTGTACTGGGCGTACGCCTCAGCACCCTGAAAGTCCGCGCGCATGATGAAGTTGATGACGCCGGCCACCGCGTCGCTGCCATAGATCGCGGATGCGCCGTTCGTCAGTACCTCGACTCGCTCGATTGCAGCGAGAGGAATCGCGTTCAGGTCGCCGCCGATAGTAGTAAATGCCCAGTTGGCGATGCGGCGACCGTTGAGCAGCACCAGGGTGGCCTGATAACCGAGACCGCGCAACGCCGCGCCGGCAAATCCCGCCTGTCCGATGCCGCCGTTCTGGCTACCCAGCGCCTGGGCCTCGTTGAAGCCGCTATAGCTCATCGTCGCCGAAATGGTATTGACCAGCTGGGCTGCAGTCTGGATGTTCGCCCGGTCGATCTCTTCGCGCGTGATGATCTGGACCGGCAATGCCGTTTCGCGCTCGATAGTTGGGATGTTGCTTCCCGTCACGATCACCTTGATCCGGCCGTCGGCGGAATCGGCGCCGGATGCGAGGTCTTGGGCATGTGCCGGTAACCCCAGGCTGGCAAGGAGCACACCGGACAGGACTGCACTTCGGGTCGCCGATGTGAGTGGTTTCGCGCCCGGCATGTGCAAACGCCACGAACGCATCTCGATTGAGCCCCTAAGCCGCTGCAGAAACTCGCTGGCCATGTGGCGTCCCGACGCGATGCCGTAGACTTTCGGAAAGCGCACTGGTTGGCTCGCCAACGCGAAGTAGACCTTCTTCGCCCCCGCCGTGCGCGGGACGTCCGTGTTGAACGACAGGTTAGTCGTCACCGCACACCGCCCGCCTGCTTGAGTGCTTTCAGTATGGCTCTAACATCAGACTGCCGCTCCACGATGAAGACGCGCTTGCCCGGCTGCAGTGCAAGGAGCTTTGCTCGGAAGGCCGGTGTCCAAAACTTGTATGACAGCCTGAGGAACCGATAGCTGTTGATTGTCGACCTGAGCATCGGGCTCCGGGATGGCCAGCCTAGCGGCTTGCTGAACGGACTTAGGATGAATCTCTTGGTGACCCACCAATAGTGAACGACGGCCGATCTCTCGACGTAGACCAAAACATCTGCAGCACGCAGCAAGTTCTCGAAGGACCGCGGTGTCCCGAATCCATCGATCACCCAGCACGGATTTGCCAGGATCGTAGAGTGCTGCTCAAAGAAGATCTGGTCGGGGACCTTGGCGCCACCTACATCGAACTGGATGAGGTCAAGTTGATGCAACGGCAAGTTCGTGACGGACGCTATCTGTTGGCTTAGCGTTGACTTGCCGCCACCCGGTTTGCCGAAGACAGCAACCTTCATCGATTTCAGTTTCCTGACGCGGATGAGTCCGGGAGGACTGACAAGTGAGGCCTAACGGAACGGCACTAACCGGCGACCCGGTGCGGTGGGCGCAGCCCCCGCCGCGGGGCGTTCGTGTCGAGCGACAGGTTAGGCATACCAGATTTTGCGACCAAGCAGGGCGCCAGGCAACAGCCCGATCGCGAGGCAGGGTGCGCAAAGGAATGCATAGCTTGATGCAGCCCACGCACGCGGGCCGTCCGTGTTGAGCGACGGGTTAAGCTTCACTGGGCTCACGTTATGTGGAGACTGACGTTGAAACCCTCATTCTCGTCGGGCGATTGGAAGAAAGATGAAATGTGGATGAAGTCCTCTTCCGTCAAGTGATGGGAACCCTCCGGTCGCTCGACGTTGCGCGTTGCGATCCGTGCCAGGCAAGCCTCGTCTGAGGCACTCACGATGTGCAGTACATGCGCTGACTGCGCCTGCTCGAACACCGAACGAAACCAGCTGCGACCAGCCTTGGTATTTGCCTGAAAGTCCAGCACTACGGAGTGACCAGCGTTCAATAGGTCCACCGCGAGTGGGCCAACTACTGTCTTAAGCCTCCGTGAGAATCGAATGTAATCATCGAAGGTCTTCATCTGGTCGCCAAACAGGCGCATGAGCCAGATGTCTTCGGATATCAGTATCGCGCAGTGGTCCTGCGCAAGACGCGAGGCAACGGTCGTCTTGCCGGCTCCGGCTTTGCCACAGAAGAAGTGAAGAGTTGGCCTAGGGGGCATACGGCGCAAAGTGGATGGTGCTTGTGGGGCCTAAAGTTCGACATGAGCGGCACGACCCGGCTTGCCGGGGCATGTCCGCTCGATGGAGGGTTAGACCACTTCTTGAACGAGCCGAAAGTTGTGGCCGCGCTTGCACATTGTGATCACTGGGCCACGCGGAAATTACCTCATGAGCGTCACTCGCCTGCAACGCGATTATTCCGCTTTCGGCGCACTGGCCACCTACCCCGCCTGCTTTTCCTCCTCCAGCAGGTCGGCGTCGGCCTGGCCGCGCTGTTCGTCGCGTTCGACGGCCAGCTGCGACAGGTAATCGGCGGTGATGTCGCCGGTGATGTACTTGCCGTCGAAGCACGAGGCCTCGAAATTCTTCAGCGACGGATTCGCCGCACGCACGGCGCGCTTCAGCGCCTCGAGGTCCTGGTAGACGAGAAGGTCCGCGCCGATCTCGCGCGCGATCTCGGCATCGGTGCGTCCGGTCGCGACGAGTTCGCTCTGGTTCGGCATGTCGATGCCGTAGACGTTCGGAAAGCGCACCGGCGGGCTGGCCGACGCGAAGTAAACCTTCCGGGCGCCGGCCTCGCGCGCCATCATGACGATCTCGCGCGACGTGGTTCCGCGCACGATGGAATCGTCCACCAGCAGCACCACCTTGTCCTTGAACTCGATGCCGACGGGATTCAACTTCTGGCGCACGCTCTTCTTGCGCATGGCCTGGCCGGGCATGATGAAGGTGCGGCCGATGTAGCGGTTCTTGACGAAGCCTTCGCGGTATTTGATGCCAAGCTGGTTGGCGAGTTCCAGCGCCGACGGGCGGCTCGAATCGGGGATGGGGATCACCACGTCGATGTCCTGCGCCTCCGGCATGCCGCGGATCTTCCTGGCGAGCTCGCCGCCCATGTTGAGGCGGGTTTCGTACACCGACGTGCCGTCGATCACCGAATCCGGCCTCGCCAGGTAGACGAACTCGAAGATGCACGGATTGAGCGTCGGATTTTCCGCGCACTGCCGCGAGTGGAACACGCCCGCGTTGTCGACGAAGATCGCCTCGCCGGGAGCCACGTCGCGCAGCACGTGAAAGCCCAGCGGCTCGATCGCCACCGACTCCGATGCGGCGATGTATTCGGTGCCGCCCATCGCCTCGTTCTTGCCGACGATGAGCGGGCGGATGCCGAAGGGATCGCGAAACGCCAGCATGCCGTACCCCGCGATCATCGCCACCACCGCGTACGCGCCTTTGCAGCGCTTGTGCACGCCGGCCACGGCGCGAAAGATCGCATCGGGATCCAGTCGATGATGCTGCGCCGCGCGCTCGAGTTCGAGCGCCAGCACGTTGAGCAGCACCTCGCTGTCCGAATTGGTATTGACGTGGCGGAAGTCCAGCTGGAACAGCTCGCGCTTCAGTTCCTCGCTGTTGGTAAGGTTGCCGTTGTGCCCCAGCGTGACGCCGAACGGCGAATTCACATAGAACGGCTGGGACTCGAGGTCCGAGAACGCGGAGCCGGCGGTCGGATAGCGGCAGTGCCCGATTCCCGCATAACCCATCAGGTCGCGCATGTTGCGCGTGCGGAACACGTTCTGCACCAGACCCGGACCCTTGTACATGTGGAAGATCGGGCCCTCGCTGGTGACGATGCCTGCCGCGTCCTGGCCGCGATGCTGCAGCAGCAGCAGGCTGTCGTACAGCATCTGATTCACGGCGGTATGAGCGACGACGCCGACGATTCCGCACATGGGAGGGTCTTAGGCCTTTCGTTCCACTGGTGCCACCGGCGCCGCGCGGCCTGCGCGGGAGTAATCGAGACGCCCGGCCCACTCCGGCGGCAGCCACGGCTTGAGCGACATGGCAGCGACAACCAGCGGCGGGGCAAGGGCGGCATTCTGCCACCAATCGAGGCGCGGCAGGGTGGTCAGTCCGGCGACCAGCACGAATGCCACCACCAGCACCACGCCGCGCGCGACGCCGAATACGGCGCCCAGGAAGCGGTCGACAAATCCCAGCCCGGCCTTGTGGATGACGCTCGCCAAGGGCCACGCGATCAGCGAGCCCAGCACCAGGCAGCCGATGAACACGATGCAGAACGCAAGCAGGTAGCGGAATACGGGATTGCCGCCGAATTCCGGCAGCATCCCGCCAAGAAGGGGCGTCAACGCGACCGCAGCGACGAATCCCAGAACCCAGGCGACCAGCGCGATCAATTCCCGCGTCACGCCGCGAAAGAATGCGAACAGCATCGACAGTCCGACCACCGCAATCAGTATCCAGTCGAAGGCGTTCATCGTGACGACCGTCCGCTACTTCGGCGCCGCGACGATGCCGCTGTAGCCCTCGGTCTTGAGTTTGTCGCGAACGTCCACTGCCGACTCGCGCGAGGGATAGGGACCGACGCGCACGCGCCACAGCGTCCCCTTGCTCGTCGTCAATGGTTCTGTATATGCGGGGTACGCAGCCTTTTTCAACTTGTTGGCCAGTGCGTTGGCGCCCTTGTCGTCGGCGAATGCGGCAAGCTGCACCGAGTATCCATCCACCGTCGCGGGCTTCGCGGCGTCAAGCGGTGCCGGAGGCGCAGCGCTCCCTGCCGACGCCGGAGGCACCGCAGGCGCCGCCACAGCGGCCGGGCTGCTGCCCGGCGCGGCAGAAGGGACGCTGCCTGCAGGTTTGGACGACCCGTTCAGCATCTTCTGTTCCGCCGTCGCGATGGATTTCTTCGGCGGCGGCAGATTGGAGACAGTTGCCTTCGGCTCGGGCGACGCATCCTGCGCCGGCGCGGCCTCAGATTTGGAGGGCGGCGCGGCCTCCGGCTTGGAGGGCGGGGCCTCTGGCTTGGAGGGCGGCGCGGCGTCCGGCTTGGACGTCTTCGCCGTTTCGCTCGTTCCTGCGGGCGCGGTCGTGCTGGTTTTGGCGCCTTTGTCCGACAGGCGATTGACGAATTTGTCGTTGTCCTGCTGCGGGATCTTCACCGACACGTCTTCGCCGAGCGGCTTGGGATCGCTCTCCAGCAGCATGGGCACGATCACCGCGGCGGCAAGCGCCAGGACGATGGCGCCGATGAGACGCCGCCGCGCGCGGCGTCGCAACTCGTCGACGTTGATATCGGTGGCTTCGGCCATGGAGATATTCCGTGGATTCGTCAGCGTTTCGTTGCCGCGAGCACCGCGGCGACCGTGAGGAACGAGCCGAAAACCACGATTCTATCAGCCTCGCCGGCATTGTCCCGCGCAGCGGCGTACGCGGAGGCGATATCGGGAAAGACGCGGACGGCGCTCGCGGCGACGCCGGACGCCAAAAGCATTTCGCGCAGTGCCTCGGCTCCGGCACTGCGCGGTCCGGGGAGCGACGCCACGAACCAGCGGTCGACGCGCGGATTCATTGCCGCCGCGACGCCAGCGATATCCTTGTCGGCGAACATGCCGAACACGGCGGTCGTGCTGGCAGAGAAGCCCATTGCCCCGAGTTCGTCCGCCAGCACACCCGCCGCATGCGGATTGTGGGCGACGTCGAGTACGATCGTCGGTCGCCCGGGCAGCACTTGGAAGCGCCCTGGCAGTTCGACGGTCAGCAGGCCTTCGCGCAATGCGCCGGCACGCACCGGCAGCACGTCCCGCAGCAGATCGATCACCGCGAGCACCGTCGCGGCATTGTTCAGCTGGTAAGCGCCGCGCAGCGCAGGGAATGGCAGCCCGAAGCGTTCTCCTCCCGGACCCCAATACTTCCATTGCGCGCCTTCGTTGACGAACCCGTAATCGCGGCCGATGCGCAGCAGCCGGGCTCCGATCTCCTCGGCGCGGGCGACGACGCTCGCGGGTGGTTGCGCATCGGCACAAACCGCGGCGCGCCCGGCGCGGAAGATGCCGGCCTTTTCGCGGCCGATGTCCTCGCGTGTCGTCCCCAGGTAGTCCGTGTGGTCGATTGCGACGCTCGTCAGCACCGCGACCGTCGGGTCGACGATGTTCACCGCGTCGAGCCGCCCGCCCAGGCCGACCTCGAGTACCAGCGCGTCGAGTCCGGCGCGCGCGAACAGCCACAATGCGGCGAGCGTCCCGAATTCGAAATAGGTGAGCGGCGTCGGCGCGCCGCCGTCCCACACAGTGGCCACACGTGCGTCCTCGACGGCATTGAAGGCGGCCAGCAGTTCGGCGTCGGCGACCTCGCGACCGCGGATGCGCACGCGCTCGTTGTAGCGCGTGAGATGCGGCGACGCATACACGCCGGTCGCGTAGCCTGTGCAGCGCAGCACCGATTCGAGCATCGCGCAGGTGGAGCCCTTGCCGTTGGTTCCGGCAACCGTCACGACGGGACAGCTGATGCCAGCATCCAGATGGGTCGCCACCGCCCGAACGCGATCGAGGCCCATCGCGATGGCCTTCGGGTGCAGCGTTTCGAGGTACGCGAGCCAGGCGTCGAGAGTGGCCGGCCGGCTCATGAGGTCAGGCGCGAACCCGCGCACTGGAAGGAATTGCGTCGCGAATCAGTTCGCCGGCGCGGGCTGGCGCGTGAGCAGCGCCAGCAGGCCGGCGAGCTCGTCGCGCAACTGGCGGCGATCGACGATGAGATCGAGCGCGCCTTTTTCCACCAGGAACTCGGCGCGCTGGAAGCCCTCCGGCAGCTTCTCGCGCACCGTCTGCTCGATGACGCGGGGGCCGGCGAAGCCGATCAGCGCGCCCGGCTCCGCGATCACCACGTCGGCGACGAAGGCAAACGACGCGGACACGCCGCCCATCGTGGGATCGGTGAGGATCGAAATGAACGGCAGCCGCGCTTTGGTCAATTCCTGCAGCACGGCCGTGGTCTTGGCCATCTGGAACAGCGAATTCACGCCTTCCTGCATGCGCGCGCCGCCCGATGCGGATATGCAGACGTAGGGAATGCGGTTCTCGTAGGCGACCCGCACGCCGCGGACAAAGCGTTCGCCGACGACCGACCCCATCGAACCGCCCATGAAGCCGAATTCGAACGCAGCGAGCACCAGCGGCACGCTCTTGACGCTGCCCTGCATGACCACGAGCGCATCGGTCTCGCCGGTTTCCTCCAGCGCCGCCGCGAGGCGGTCAGGATACTTCTTCTGGTCGCGGAACTTGAGGCTGTCGATCGGCACCACTTCCAGGCCGATCTCGAACCGCCCTTCGGGGTCGAGCAACTGGTCGATGCGCTCGCGCGCGCCCACCCGCGAGTGGTACGCGCATTTGGGACACACATTCAGGTTTTTTTCGAGGTCGGTGCGATAGAGGACGGCCTCGCACGACGGGCACTTGACCCACAGCCCTTCCGGCACGGGCGTCCTGCGCTCGCCCGGCGAACTCTTGATTCGCGGAGGAAGCAGTTTCTGCAACCAGCTCATCGTGCGTTGCCCCCCAAAATCAGCGCCAAGTGTACTGCAACTGCCGCGTGTCTATGCTGCACGCTTGTCGGTCATGGCGTCGAGCGCCTGCCGTATGGTATGCAACCAGTTCCCGACGCGCGCTGCGGCTTCCTCTGGCGGTCCGGTCTCGATTTCTTCGATGATACGCGAGCCGATCACCACCGCGTCCGCGTGCGCCGCGATGGCCCGCGCGCTGGCCGCGTCGCGTATTCCGAAACCCACGCCGACGGGCAGGCTGACCTGTTCGCGGATGCGCTTGAGATTGGCCGCGACATCGGCTGCATCGATGTGCGCAGCGCCGGTCACGCCCTTCAGCGACACATAGTAAACGTATCCGCGCGCCACTTTGGCGACCGCGCCGATGCGCGTTTCCGTCGTCGTCGGCGCGAGGAGAAAGATCGCCGCGATGTCGCGCGCACCCAGCACTTGGGCAAAGTCGGTGGCCTCTTCCGGCGGATAGTCGACGACCAGCACGCCGTCGACGCCGCACGCCTTGGCGCGATCCGCGAATGCCGTCACGCCCATCGCTTCGATCGGATTGGCATAACCCATGAGCACGATCGGCGTCTCGGCATTGGCGCGGCGGAACTCACGCACGATGTCGAGCACATCGCCCAAGCCGGCGCCCTGTGCCAGCGCCCGCTCTCCCGCGCGCTGGATCACCGGCCCGTCCGCCATCGGATCGGAAAACGGAACGCCCAGTTCGATGACGTCGGCGCCGGCCGCGACCAGCGCGTCCATGATGGGGCGCGTGGCGACGAGCGACGGGTCGCCCGTCATCACGTAGGGAATGAGCGCCGTGCGCCCGGCGGCCTTGAGCTTCGCGAAGGTGACGTCGATGCGGTTCAATTCAGCGCGCCGCCGGGTCGCATTCGGGACGGCAATAGAACTTGAGGCCGGAGCGCTCGGCCACGGTATTCATGTCCTTGTCGCCGCGGCCGGAAAGATTGACCAGCAGGATCTTGTCCTTCGGCAACGTGGGCGCGAGTCGCGTCGCGTACGCCAGCGCGTGCGCGGATTCCAGCGCGGGAATGATGCCCTCGATGCGGCAGCACTGATGGAACGCCGCGAGTGCCTCGGCGTCGTCGACGACCTCGTAGCGCGCGCGTCCGGAATCCTTGAGCCACGCATGCTCGGGGCCTACACCGGGATAGTCGAGCCCCGCGGAAATCGAATGCGTCTCGGTGATCTGGCCGTTGGCGTCCTGCAGGAGATAGGTGCGGTTGCCGTGCAGCACGCCGGGACGCCCCGCAGTCAGCGATGCCGAGTGCTTGCCGGAGGCGATGCCCTCGCCGCCGGCCTCGACGCCGATCAATTGCACGCCCGCGAACGGGATGTACGGATAGAAGATGCCCATCGCGTTGCTGCCGCCGCCAACGCAGGCGATAACGGCGTCGGGCTGGCGGCCGGCGAATTCCGGCATCTGCACCACGCACTCGTCGCCGATGACGCGCTGGAAATCGCGCACCATCATCGGATAAGGATGCGGTCCGGCCACCGTGCCGATGATGTAGAACGTGTTCTCGATGTTGGTGACCCAGTCGCGCATCGCCTCGTTCAGCGCGTCCTTCAGCGTCTTCGAGCCGGACTCGACCGGAACGACCTTGGCGCCCAGCAGGTTCATGCGGAACACGTTCTGCGCCTGGCGCTTGATGTCCTCCGATCCCATGTACACGACGCATTCCATGCCATAGCGCGCGGCGATGGTCGCCGTAGCGACGCCATGCTGGCCGGCGCCGGTCTCGGCGATGACGCGAGGCTTGCCCATCCGCCGGGCAAGCAGCGCCTGCCCGATCACGTTGTTGATCTTGTGCGCGCCGGTGTGATTGAGGTCCTCGCGCTTCAGCCAGATCTGCGCGCCGCCCAGCTCGCGCGACCAGCGCTCCGCGTGGTACACAGGCGAAGGCCGGCCGACGTAGTGTTTGAGCTCGCGCTCGAATTCGGCGCGAAAGGCGGGATCCTTCTGATAGCGCGCGTACTGCGCCTTCAGCTCGTCGAGCGCGCGGATCAGCGTTTCCGCGACGAACACGCCGCCGTACGGGCCGAAGTGGCCGCTCGCGTCCGGAAGGTCAAGCATCGGCATCTTCTCCATCCGCATCACGCACTCCCTTGACGAATGCCACAATGCGCGCGGCATCCTTGATTCCCTTGCGGGGCCTTCCGTCGGGACCGCGCTCCTCGACGCCGCTCGACACATCGACCGCCCAGGGCCTCACCGCGCGAATCGCGTCGCCCACGTTCTCCGGGTCGAGGCCACCGGACAGGACCAGCGGCGCGGGCAAGGCTGCGCGCACCGCCGGCGACAGCCGCGACCAGTCGAACGTGTGTCCGGTGCCGCCGGGGAGATCGCCCGCCCGGAACGTGTCGAACAAGAGGCCCGTCGCGTCCCCGTAGCGCCCCGCGTATTCTAGCAAATCGACGTCTTCTCTCATGTGCACGGCCTTGAGGTACGGTCGCTTGAACGCGCTGCACAGTTCGCGACGCTCGTCGCCATGAAATTGCAGGACGTCGATGGGCACCGCGTCGAGCACCGATCTCACCTCGGTGGGATCCGGATCCACGAACAGCGCCACGCGGGTCACGAATGGAGGCAGCGCGTCGACGATCTCGCGCGCTCGCGCAGCCTCGATGAATCGCGGCGTGCCGCGCCAGAACACCAGGCCGACCGCGTCCGCGCCCACGTCCGCCGCCGCGATGCCGTCGGCCATGCGCGTGATGCCGCAGATCTTGATCCGAGTGCGCATCGTGCTCATTCGGGAACGACGGCGCCCGCGAGCGTCACTGTCCGCACCGTGGGCGGAAGACCAAAACGCGCGTCGTAGGTAGCACCGGCGAGATACAGCCCTTCGGCGGCGAATGTGGGTGCGGCGCGCGTACGGTCGCGGCCAGCAAGCACTTCCGCGAGCCGCTCGGCGTTGTCCTTGCCCGCCCCAACGCGGACGAGCGCGCCGACGATGTTGCGCACCATGTGGTGCAGGAAGGCGTTGGCGGAGAATTCGAAACGCACGAAGGGTCCCTGTTGCGTCACACTGACGCGCGTCAGCGTCTTGACCGGCGACTTCGCCTGGCACTCGGCTGCGCGAAATGCCGAGAAATCGTGCGTGCCCAGCAACTGGCGCGCGGCGGCATCCATCGCCGGCGCGTCGAGCGGACGATGGTACCAGCCGGCAAGGCCGGCGAGCAGCGCAGGCCGTTCCGCGCGTACCAGCAGCAGATACGTGTAGTGCCGGGCGGTCGCGGCAAAGCGCGCATGAAACTCCTCGGGAACCGTATGCGCCCACAGTACCGCGACCGCGGCCGGCAGGTGGCTGTTGACGCCGCGGACCCACGCTGAATCCGGACGCGGCGCGTCCGTTTCGAAATGGATGATTTGCGACACGGCGTGTACGCCGGCATCGGTCCTGCCGGCAGCGGTCACGGTGACCGCGTGGCCGGCGATTTGCTGAATCGCGCGCTCGAGCGCGTCCTGCACGCCGCAGCCCGACGGCTGCGACTGGAAGCCGCAGAATGCGTGGCCCGAGTATTCGACGGCAAGAGCGAAGCGCATGGCGGGAATCGGAATTGAAGAATCGGCAGCCGGAAAAACTTCGGGCGGCGGATCAAACGACCCGCCGCCCGTGGATGTTACTTGAGGAGTCGCGTCAGGCCAGCTTCGCCAGCAACGTCTTGGCTTCGGTCTTCTGCTGGTCGTCGCCTTCGTGGAGTACTTCCTGCAGGATCTCGCGCGCGCCTTCGACGTCGCCCATTTCCTGATATGCCTTCGCCAGGTCGAGCTTGGTCGCGGCATCGTGCCACTGCCCATCCAGCACCGACGGCGTCGGATCCTCGAACGTGGAACGATCGGGGTCGAAGGAGAGATCGAGCTTGTCCAGTTCCAGCGCCGCCGCCGGCCGTGTCAATTGCGGCGCCATGCCGCTCGACGGCCCTTCGGATGGGCTGCCAACCAGTTCCGGCTCGGCGCGGTGCTTGCTCATTGGCGCAGGCTTGTCGGTATCGTCGAGTTTGAAATCGAGGTCGAATTTCGGGCCGTCGCCGAAACTTTCGCGCGCGGCCTCGACCTTTTCGGCAAGGCTTTCCGCGCGTGTCTCCGCGGCCGACTTGCCCGCAGACAGCGCGCCCGCCATCGCGGCGCCTGCCGCAGCGACGCCGCCCGCAATCGTGGCGCCGGTGTGCTTCGCGGTCTTCTCTAGTTCGCTTTCCGCGCCGGCGAGAATGTCGGCGGGCGTCTTGGGCGTGGCACCTGATGTCGGCGAGATCGAGATTTCCTCGTCCATCTGGAATTCCAGGCCGTCGTCTGCCTTCTTTGCCGCCGGTGTCGCGCTTTCGGCCATCGCGATCGGATGCACATCCGCAGCCGGCGCGCCGCCTTCGGCGAACATCGGGTTGTTGGGATCGAGTTGGCGCCCCAGCGCAACCGCCTTGTGCCATGTCTCGCCTTGACCGTTGCAGACCGCGTACAGCTCGGATGCAACCGTCTCGAACGCCGAAGGCTTGTTGTGCTGGGCGTGGATCTCCAGCAGCTTGAGATAGATTTCCTGCCGGTGGGGATCCTTCTTCAGCGCGTCCTTCAGGATTTCCTCGGCCTGCGCGTCGCGACCGTAGGCCAGGTAGACCTCGGCTTCGGCAATCGGGTCGACTTCGTCCGTGTCGATGTTGCCCAGGCCCTCGCGGCTGAAGTCGCTCGCCAGCGAGTTGTCGCCCGTATTCACGACGCCTCCGCCCGTGGAACCGAACACCGTGTTCGTCTTGATGTCCGTTCCCGAGATGATGCTGTCCTCGAACTTGGTCGTCTTGCGCCGGCGCGAGGCGATCAATGCGCCAAGCCCCGCAAGAATGACCAGCGCGCCTCCGCCGATCGCCCACGACGGCGTGTTGGCGAGGAAGTCGTCGAACATGCCCGGCGCTTCCTTGGGCGCTGCCTTCGGCGCGGCCTTTGCTGCCGGAGCCTTGGTTTCGGGTGGCTTCACTTCCTGGACAGGTGGCGCCACCACAGGCGCAGCGGCCTTGGTATCCGGCGTCGCCTTGGCCTCTGCGGCGGCCTTCGCATCCGCCGCCGCCTTGGCATCCGCCGCGGCCTTCGCGTCCGCTGCTGCCTTCGCGTCGGCTGCCGCCTTTGCGTCCGCCGCAGCCTTCGCGTCTGCTGCTGCCTTCGCATCTGCCGCCGACTTCGCGTCGGCCGCTGCCTTTGCGTCTGCTGCTGCCTTCGCATCCGCCGCGGCCGTCGCGGCCGGTGCGCGTATACGTCGGCAGCGCGCCGCCGGCGCCTTGCCCTTGCTGGCATCGGATTGCGTTTGCAACTGCGCCATCGTCTGGTTCTTGAGTTCGACCGCGCGTTGCAGGTCCTTCAGCGTCTTCTCGAGATCGGCGATCCGGCTTTGCGCTTCCTTGAGTGCCGCAGCCTGCGCAACCGATGACTCCGCGGCGCCGGAGCCCTTGCCCACGCCGGCCTCCTTCGACACCTTCAGCTGATCGCCGCCCGGACGCGCCGCAGGCGTCTGTTCCTCGAACCGTCGTGCCGATCTTGCCGCCGGCCACGCGACCGCCGGCCTCGTCGGCCATCGGTGCAGCGCCGGCAACGCGGTCACGGTAAGCGCGCCAATCCGCGGACTGCACCTTGACGATCTTCGAAGCCTCGGCCGGTTGCGTCGACGATGTGTCGACCGCGCTGGGAATCGTGATGATCGCGCCCGAGCGCAGCCTGTTCATGTTGGCGCCTTCGAACGCGCCCTGGTTGCTCTTGAACAGCGCGACCAGCATCTGGTCGATGGTCACCGTTTCCGGCTTGTAGTCCTTGGCGATCTTCGACAGCGTGTCGCCACGCTTGACCGTGTACTCATCTCCAGTGGCGCGAGGCGCGGCGGCAGGCGCCATTGGCGCAGCTGCGGTGGCGGCAGGTTGTGCGCGCGACGCCGGCGTTCCGGCGCGCGACGGGGCAATCGGTTCGACCTGGGCGACATCGGTCGGCGTGCCCGGCGGGTCGAGCAGGAACGTGTAGTCGCGCACCACGCGACCCGACGACCAGTTCACCTCGACCATCAGATCGAGATACGGCTCGTTCATCAGCGCGGGCGACGAAATCCGCAGATAGGCCTCGCCATTGGCGCCGCGTTCCATGGTGATGCGCGCGCGGGAAAGTGCGGCCTGATACTGCAGGTTGTTTTGCCGATACAGCGCCGGATCGGCGACTTTGGCGACGACGGAATCGAGTTCTTCTTTCGACCCCGGCAAAAGCTCGATTTTGGCCGAAAGCGGCTGTCCCAGCGCGGATTCGACGGTCAGTCGGCCTAAGCCGAGCGCATCGGCCGTCAGGGGCAGTAAAAGCGTGCCCGCAACCAGGCCGTACGTGACGATTGGTTTTACTCGCATGCCGACCCCTTCGGGAATGCTGTTTGGCTCAAGCTAACATAACATCATGGATTTAGCGGTGCAAGCTAAACCTCAGTATTAGCTTGGATTTTCCCTCGCGCGCCAACGCGGATTCACACGAGATTCATGCCACTGTTCTAACGGGGAGCGCTAGCGCTAGCGTACCGCAATTGCCGACTCTACAAGATGTAGTGGCACTACGCAGCATGCCGCGGTGTTGCGTTCCTGCCGCCTTCCCGGCAGCCACACTTGCCCGAAGCCCCAACTACCTAGCATGAAGCTTCGGAAAAGGCGGCGCCTGACGCGGGTTCACCGCGCTTCTGCCGCTTGCGGCAAGTCGCGGTCCGCTTTCCCGAGCCAGATGGCGTTATCCAGTCTGCTTCGCGAGCAAGATTCGCACCATTCGTCTCAGCGGCTCGGCGGCCCCCCACAGCAACTGGTCGCCGACGGTGAACGCGCCCAGGTATTCCGGCCCCATGGCGAGCTTGCGCAGGCGTCCGACCGGGATCGAAAGCTTCCCTGTGACGGCGGCCGGCGTCAACTCGCGGACGCTCTCCTCGCGGCGGTTGGGAATCACCTTTACCCATTCGTTGGCGCTGTCCAGCAGCGATCTCGATCTCTGCCAGCGGCACATCGCGTCGCAGCTTGATCGTCAGCGCCTGGCTGTGGCAGCGCATCGCGCCGATGCGCACGCACAGCGAGTCCACGGGAATCGCATCGTGCGCGCTCCGACCCAGGATCTTGTTGGTCTCGGCCCCGCCCTTCCACTCCTCCAGGCTCATCCCGTTGCCCATGTCCTTGTCGATCCAGGGTATGAGTGAGCCCGCCAGCGGCACCCCGAAGTGCTGCGTAGGGAAGCTTTCGTCGCGCAGGATGCCGGCGACTTCGCGGTCGATGTCCAGGATGGCGGAATTCGGATCGTCCAGCAGGCTCTTGGCCGCCAGATGCGCGTCGCCCATCTGATGCAGCAGTTCGCGCATGTTCTGCGCGCCAGCACCCGACGCCGCCTGGTAGGTCATGCACGTCATCCACTCGATCAGGTCGCGCTCCAAGCAGGCCGGCCAACGCCATCATCATCAGGCTGACCGTGCAGTTGCCGCCGATGTAGTTGCGGATGCCGCCGGCGATCGCCGCATCGATCACCGGCCGGTTGACCGGGTCCAGGATGATTACCGCGTCGTCCTTCATGCGCAGCGTCTTGGCGGCGTCGATCCAGTACCCGTTCCACCCGCTGTCGCGAAGCTTCGGGTACATCGCCGTAGTCCAGTCACCGCCCTGGCAGGTGACGATCGCGTCCAGGCCCGCGAACGCCCTGCGCATCGTTGGCGTCCTTGAGCGGACCCGTGTCCCGGCCGATGGCCGGACCCGCGCCTCCCGTGTTCGACGCCGAAAAGAACACCGGTTCGATCAGATCGAAGTCCCGCTCCTCGCGCATTCGCTGCATGAGGACCGAACCCACCATTCCCCGCCAACCTACAAATCCGACTCGCATGATGTATTCCATTCCAGAAATTTGGGCCGCAATGTCTCTCGCAAAGCACGCGTCAGGACGGGCGTTTTCGCCTGGCCGCCCGGTTGGCGGTCTTTCGCCGCGACCCCGCTCCGCGACGGCGCGATGCGCGCCATCGTGTACGCGTCGATGAAGCGGCCACCGCGGAAGGCGTAGTCCCTGAGCGTGCCTTCGATTTCGAATCCGAACTTGCGGTACAGCGCGAGCGCCACGTCGTTGTCGGTGTACACCGTCAATTCGATCCGCGTGTAGTTGAGCCAGTTGTCGGCCAGGTCGATCGCCGCAGCAAGCAGCGCGCTTCCGACGCCGCGGCCATGCCAATCGTCGCGCACGGACATGCCGAGGCCGGCCGCGTGGCGTCGCCGCGGCGACTTCGACGTCGCGTGCAATCCCAGGTTGCCCACGACCTCGCCCGCGACTTCGGCCACAAGGACGTAGTCATCCGCAGGCGAGTCGGCCAGCCACTTGCGCCACTTTTCGAGTGACGGGAACGGCACCTGCAGCGTGCCGGCCATCGCCTTGGGCGAGGCAAAGGTCGCCTGGATCGCTTCCGCATCGCCGACGGCGGCGCGGCGGATCGTGATCGCGGGACGGCGCGGCGCCATCATGCCGCCCGCAATGCCGCGACGACGGCGTCGCCCATCGCCCGCGTGCCGACGATCTTTTCGCCCGGCATGGCGATGTCGCCGGTGCGAAGGCCCTGCCGCAGAACGCCGCGCACCGCGACTTCGATGCGCGCGGCGACCTCCGGCAGCGCGAACGTGTAGCGGAACATCATCGCCAGCGAAAGGATCGTCGCCAGCGGATTGGCCTTGTCCTGTCCGGCGATGTCCGGCGCAGAACCATGGATCGGTTCGTAGAGGCCCTTCTGCGCGGCGTCGAGCGATGCCGACGGCAGCATGCCGATCGAACCGGCGAGCATCGACGCCTCGTCGGACAGGATGTCGCCGAAGATGTTGCCGGTGACGATCACGTCGAACTGCTTCGGATTCCGGACGAGCTGCATGGCCGCATTGTCGACATACATGTGCGTGAGCGTCACGTCGGGATAGTCGGCCGCCATCGCGCTCACCACCTCGCGCCACAGGATGCTCGTGTCCAGCACGTTGGCCTTGTCGACCGAGCACAGCTTGCGGCCGCGCCTGCGCGCGGTCTCGAACCCGACACGGGCGATGCGCTGCACTTCGGGCACGCTGTAGTGCATCGTGTCGAAGCCTTCGTCGTCGCCGGCGGCCGTCTTGCGCCGGCCACGCGGCCGTCCGAAGTAGATGTCGCCGGTCAATTCGCGAATGATCATGAGATCGAGTCCGGCTACCACCTCGGGCTTCAACGTCGACGCCGCCGCCAGTTCCGGATAAAGCAGCGCCGGCCGAAGGTTGGCGAACAGCGAGAGCGCCTTGCGGATCCGCAGCAGACCCTGCTCGGGCCGCAGCTCGCGCGGCAGCGTGTCGTATGTCGGTCCCCCGACCGCGCCCATCAGAATCGCGTCCGACGCTCTGCGCGAGCGCGAGCGTCGCCGGTGGCAGCGGGTCCTTCGCCGCGTCGTAGCCGGCGCCGCCCATCGGCGCCGTCTCCGTCTCGATCGGCAATCCGTCGCCGCGAAGCACCTCCAGCACGCGCTGTGCCTGGCCCACGATTTCGGGGCCGATGCCGTCGCCGGGCAGGATTGCGATCTTCATGCGTTTCCCATATCCAGCAAAAAAGAAGCGGCGCCGCTTTACCCTGGCGCCGCCTTCTCCATCAAGAAGCGTTCTCAGGCGGCTATAACCAGGGTTGTTCGGCCAGTCGTTTCGTCTCGAAGGCGCGAATCGCGTCCGCGTGCTGCAACGTCAGTCCGATCTCGTCCAGGCCATTCGAGCAGGCATTGCTTGCGGAACGGCTCGATGTCGAACGCGAACGTCAGCGAACCATCCGCCGTCGATACCATCTGCCGCTCGAGGTCGATCGTCAGCTTGAATCCCGGGAAGGCCAGCGTATCGGCAAAGAGCCGGTCGACCTGCGATTCCGGCAACACGATGGGCAGCAGGCCGTTCTTGAAGCAGTTGTTGAAGAAGATGTCGCCGAACGATGGCGCGATGAACGCGCGGAAGCCGAAATCGGCCAGCGCCCACGGCGCATGCTCGCGCGAACTGCCACAGCCGAAATTGCGGCGCGCGAGCAGGATCGACGCGCCCTGGTATCGCGGGTCATTCAGAACGAAGTTCGGATTGCGCGGCCGCCGAGCGTTGTCCATGTCCAGGCTCGCCGTGATCGAGGTACCGCCATTCGTCGAACAGGTTCACGCCGAACCCTGATCGCTTGATCGACTTCAGGAATTGCTTCGGGATGATGGCGTCCGTGTCGACGTTGGCGCGGTCGAGCGGGGCGACGAGACCGGAGTGGACGCGGAAAGCCTGCATGGCGGCTGTCGTAAGGTTGCGGGCGATCAGTAGGGCTTGCTCTTCTCGGCGGCCTTCTCGATCCCCGCGCCGGCGGCCTTGACGTCCTTGCCGGCGCCTTCGATCGTATTGCACGCGGCCAGCGCGTATGCGAACCCGATCATCACCACGAGCACTGCCATCTTCTTCATCATCTCGTTCTCCCTGTGAACTAGAACAGCCGCCGGACGTCGACGAAATGGCCGGCGATCGCGGCGCCCGCCGCCATGGCCGGACTCACGAGGTGTGTGCGCCCGCCGTTGCCCTGGCGGCCCTCGAAATTCCGGTTCGACGTCGACGCGCAGCGCTCGCCCGGTTCGAGCTTGTCGTCGTTCATGGCGAGGCACATCGAGCATCCGGGCTCGCGCCATTCGAATCCCGCGTCGCGGAAGACCCGGTCGAGGCCTTCCGCTTCCGCCTGCGCCTTCACGAGCCCCGACCCGGGAACGACCATCGCGAGCTTGACGTTCTTGGCGACCCGGCGTCCGCGCGCGACGGCCGCGGCTTGCCGCAGGTCCTCGATGCGCGAATTGGTGCACGAGCCGATGAACACCTTGTCGATGTTGATCTGCGTCATCGGCGTGTTCGGCTGGAGCCCCATGTACGACAGCGCGCGTTCCATGCCGTCGCGCCGCGTCGCATCGCGTTCGCGGTCCGGGTCCGGCACGCGGTCCTCGATGCTGACCACCATCTCGGGCGACGTGCCCCACGTGACCTGCGGCCGGATCGCCGCGGCGTCGAACACGTGCGTCGTGTCGAACCGGGCGCCGTCGTCGCTGCGCAGGTTGCGCCATTGCGCCAGCGCGCGATCCCATTGTTCGCCGGTGGGCGCGAACGCCCGGCCCTTGATGTAGTCGAACGTGCGCTCGTCGGCCGCGACCATGCCGGCGCGCGCGCCGGCCTCGATGGCCATGTTGCACATCGTCATCCGCGCTTCCATGGACAGCGCGCGTACCGCCTCGCCCGCGAACTCGATCGCATGACCGCTGCCGCCTGCCGTGCCGATGCGGCCGATGATCGCGAGCACGAGGTCCTTGGACGTGACGCCCTGCGCCAGGCGGCCGTCGACGCGCACCAGCATCGACTTCGACTTCCTGGTGAGCAGGCATTGCGTGGCGAGCACGTGCTCGACCTCGGACGTACCGATGCCGAACGCGAGCGCCGCGAATGCGCCGTGCGTGCTCGTGTGCGAATCGCCGCACACCACGGTCATGCCGGGCAACGTGGCACCCTGCTCCGGACCGATCACGTGGACGATGCCCTGCCGGCGATCGAGAAACGGGAAATAGGCCTTGGCGCCGTGCTCGGCGATGTTCCTGTCCAGCGTTTCCACCTGCGTGCGCGACGTCGGATCCTGGATGCCGCGGCCCCAGTCCTTGGTCGGCGTATTGTGGTCGGCGGTGGCCACGACCGATTGCATCCGCCACGGCTTGCGGCCCGCCAGTTTCAGGCCCTCGAACGCCTGCGGACTCGTCACCTCGTGGACCAGGTGCCGGTCGATGTAGAGCAGCGCCGTGCCGTCCGCTTCTTCGCGGATGACGTGGCTGTCCCAGAGCTTGTCGTAGAGTGTGCGTGCCGTCATGATCTTCGCGTATTCGCCGGCGCGAAATTTCGCGGCGGCGAAGTGCGATTATTGCACAGCAGCACAGCCGTTTCGACCGTGCGCGCCGGCCATCGGCGATCGCGGGCGCTCAATCGGCGTCGGTGCGCCCTTTGCGCAACCCGTATCCGACGAGCGCCACCAGCAGCGCAAGCGCAGCCAACGCCGGCCCGCTCAACGCTGGAATTCCGGCGACCGTCGCCAGCACCGGGAACCCGTTGGTCAACGGAATGGCGCTTGCCGCCACGCCTGGCGCGCTGGCCGTGAGGGAATAGCTGCCCGGCGTGGCGTTGGCCGTGACGCTCACCGTAGCCTGCCCCGCGGCATTGGTGATCACGGTCCCTGCCGACAGCACGCCGGAGGCGCCCGCTCCCGGCGCCGTGAACGTCACCGGCACACACGGCAGCGGAGCGCCCGAGGCGTCCGTCACGGTAATCGTCACCGGAAGCGGAAACGCCGTTCCCGGCGGCGTCGTCTGTCCCGATCCGCCCGCCACAGCCACGGCCGTCGCGACGCCCGCGCCCAGGACGCTCCAGTTCGAATCGTACGTCGTGCCCCAGTTGTATTCCTGCTGGATCTGGCGGCTCCAGTGCGTGGGTGGACCATACGGAGGACCGGGATCGACCGTGGCCTTGTTGTACACCTCGGCGCCGTTGACGAAGAAACGGAGGACGGGCGCATCCCAGGCCATGCACACGTCGTTCCATTGCCCGTAGTTGACGGTCGCAGGCAGGTCGACGAATCCCACGTAGGGGTCGAATACGCGGAAGCGGCCCGCTCCTCCGGCGTTGATCGGGTCCACGGGGCTCGCGTTGGAAAACCCGATGATCGGGAACAGGTTGCACGCGGAACCCGGGCAGATGTCGCTTCCCGCGGCGGGTGCCAACACGCCCCACAATTCCGTCCGCCGGTTGGTGGCAGTGCCCGCCGAAACCCCCCACGCCGCCTGCGGATAAAGACTTCCATACAGGACCGAATAGCCCGGTGCGGCAAGGATCTGGATGCCGCGGCCTTGCGTATTGGCGAAGTTGTTCACCGCGGGATCGAAGTGATCCGCAGCGTCGACGCCCAGGTCGAGCACGTTGTTGCGCCCGTTCACCGTTCCCGCGTTACTGAAGGTCGCCGGTGCATGCCGGTCGACTTCCCACACGCCGGGGCCGGCGCCGAGCGGATAGGTCGGAAACAGCCCGGCCTGCGCGGACTGCGGCGAGGCCGAGCGCGATCGTCGCGGCAACTGCTCGAGCAAGGCTGATCATGGAAATCCCGCGGGAGGCTTGTAGTCCGGCATTGTACGAACGCGTTCACTGACGAAAGCCGCCACCGAATCGGCAAGCGCCGGTCGCGCGGTGTCGAAGATCGTGGCCGGTGTTGCGCGCAACCACGTGAGCTGCCGTTTCGCAAGCTGGCGCGTCGCGGCGATCCCGGTGTCGCGCAGCTGCGCCAGGTCGATGACGCCGTCCAGGTATTGCCATGCCTGGCGATACCCGACGCAGCGCATCGACGGCATGTGCGGATTGAGCTCGAAGCGTTGGCGCAAGGCCCGCAATTCGTCGACGAGGCCGGCGTGGAGCATGGCCTCGAAGCGCCGCGCGATGTCAGCGTGCAGCCGCGCGCGGTCGGCGGGAACCAGTGCCAGCGCGATGCGCGGACCGAGCGATTCCGCTGACGCGTCGCGCCGGCCCTGCAGCGACGAAATGGGCTGCCCGCTCAAACGGTGCACTTCGAGTGCGCGCTGGATTCGCTGTGCGTCGGTGGGCGCAAGGCGCGCGGCCGTCTGTGGGTCGACCAAGGCGAGTTCAGCGTGCAGCGCGGGCCAGCCTTCGTTGGCGGCCCGCCGGTCGAGTTCCTCGCGCACGCCGGCATCGGCGCGAGGCAGCGCCGACAACCCTTCGGTGAGCGCCTTGAAGTACAGCATGGTGCCACCGCAAAGGATCGGCGTGCGGCCGCGCGCGCGAATGTCCACCACGGCGGCCAGCGCGTCGCGCACGAACGCCGCCGCCGAATAGGCCAGCGTCGGATCGATGATGTCGAGCAGGTGATGCGGCACGCGCGCCCGGTCGGCAGCGGTCGGCTTGGCGGTTCCCACGTCCATGCCGCGATACACCTGCGCGGAATCGACGGCGACGATTTCGCCGTCGAAGCGTCCTGCCAGGTCGAGGGCGAGCGCGCTCTTGCCCGAAGCCGTCGGACCCATCAGCAGGATGGCCGGGTTCACGGGACGAATCAAGGACGACGTTGGACGGGCGGCGGATCGCGTTCAGCGACCGCGCATGAACAGGCGGTCGAGATCGGACATCGACAACTGGTACCACGTCGGACGGCCGTGATTGCACTGGCCCGACCGCTCCGTCGCTTCCATTTCGCGCAGCAGCGCGTTCATCTCGGGTGGCGTCAGGCTGCGGTTCGCGCGCACCGACCCGTGGCAGGCCATCGTCGACAGCAGTTCGTCGCGGCGCGCGGTCAACACCTGCGTGCTGCCGAATTCGCGGATCTCGTGCAGGACCGCGCGGGCCAGCGCCGCGGGATCGGCGTCGCCCAGCGGCGCCGGCACGCCGCGCACCGCGAGCGTGGCCGGACCCAGCGCCGACATCGCGAATCCGAGCGCGTCGAGCGCCTCGGCGTTTTCCTCCGCCGTCGCGACTTCGAGCGGCTCGGCGGCGAAGGTCGCGGGAACCAGCAGCGGCTGCACCGGCATGCGCGAATGCGACGCCGCCTTGAGGCGCTCGTAGACGATGCGCTCGTGCGCGGCATGCATGTCGACCAGCACGAGGCCGGCGCGATTCTGCGCGAGGATGTACACGCCGTGCAATTGCGCCAGCGCGAATCCAAGCGGGTGCGGGTCATCGGCGGGCAGCGCCGGCGGCGCGGCAGCGCCTTCCTCCCGCGCTCCGAACAGTCGGGCGTAGAACGGGGAAGGCTCGCCCGCTTCGAGGCCGAGAGGCGACTGGGATTGCTGCCACGAGACCTCGGGCGGCGCCCCCGCAAGCCGGACACCGAACGCGTCGCGGTTGGTTGCGTGCATCGGCGCGAGCGGCGGCAGGTGCGCCGCCGCGACGCCCAGCCGTTCCGCAGCGGATACGGCAGGCTGTTCCGCGGCGCTGGCCGCGAGCGCGCTTTCCACTGCGTGCCGCACGAATTGATGGATGGCCCCCGAGTCGCGAAAGCGCACCTCGGTCTTCTGCGGGTGGACGTTGACGTCGACGCGTCGCGGGTCGATCTCGAGCCACAGCGCGAACACCGGCTGGCGGTCGTGGTGCAGCACGTCGCGATACGCTTCGCGCAGCGCGTGCTGCAGCATGCGGTCGCGGACGTAACGGCCGTTGACGAACAGGTACTGCCCGCCCCGTTGCGCCGCGTAGGCCGGCCTCACCGCCAGGCCGGTCACCCGGATGCCCGGTGCGTCGGCAGCGACGGCCGCCGCATGCGCGACGAAATCGTCTCCCAGCAACTGCTCGACCCGCACGCGGCGCCCGGCGCCGACGAGCCGATGCACGACGCGCGCGTTGTGCGCGAGCGTGAAGCCGGTCGCCGGATGGGCGAGCGCGACGCGGCGAAACGCCTCCTCGCAATGCGCCCATTCCGTGGGCTCGGCGCGCAGGAACTTGCGCCGCGCCGGCGTGTTGAAGAACAGTTCCTCGACGGTGACGCTGGTGCCTGCCGCCAGCGCAGCCGGGGAAATCGGGCTCACGGTGCCCCCGTCCACTTCGATCCGCCACGCATGCGGCTTTTCCCTTGCGCGCGATGCGAGCCCCAGGCGCGACACCGACGCGATCGACGCCAGCGCCTCGCCACGGAATCCCAGCGAGGCGATCGCCTCCAGGTCGAGCACCGACTGGATCTTGGATGTGGCGTGGCGCGCGACAGCCAGCGCGAGGTCCTCGCGCGCAATGCCGCTGCCGTTGTCGGTTACGCGGATGCGCTTGGTGCCGCCCGCGGCGAGCTCCACATCGATTTGCGTGGCGCCCGCGTCGAGCGCGTTCTCGAGCAGTTCCTTCAGCGCTGCCGCGGGGCGCTCGACCACCTCGCCCGCGGCAATCTGGTTGATGAGCAGGTCGGGGAGCGCCCGGATCGCGCCCATCAGCGCTTGAGCCCTTGCGACCAGCGCGCGTACACGCTATCGGCCACCTGGTTCAGCGCGGCGATGCGGGCCGGAAGGTCGGCGAGCAGATCCGCGGCGGTCTGCAGATTGGCGCTGGAGCGCGTCGGCAGCTCCGCGGTGCTGCTGGCGCACCACGTCTCGACCAGCTCGCGTGTCATCTCGATGTGGCACTGCAGACCGATGTGCCGATCGTCGATGATGAAACCCTGGTCCGCGTTGAACGCATTGGTGAGCACGCGCGTGGCCATCGGCGGCAGGTCGAACCTGTCGTAGTGCCACTCGAACGCCGCAAATCGGGGCAGGCCGGCGAACCACTCGCGGCGCGCGCCGCGATCGCACACGTCGACGTGCAGCCAGCCGATCTCGGGCGTCGGGGCCTTTGAAACGCGGGCGCCGAGCGCCTTGGCCATCAGCTGCCCGCCCAGGCAGTGCCCGATCACCGGCACACCGTCGCCTATGGCATCGCGCAGCAGGCTGCACATCGGGGCGATCCAGGGAAGCGCGTCGTTGACGAACATCGGGCCGCCCATCATGCCGATGCCGGCGTAGCCGCCGAGGTCCGACGGTACGGCGGCGCCTTGATCTAGCTTGATGAGCTCCATGGGAATCGCCTGCTCCGACAGCCATTCACCGAACCGGCCGGGGCCCTCGGAAGGCGAGAAACGAAAGATGGCGACGGGGAGCATGGTGAATTGCGTGCGCGCCGGCGGTTGGGTACCGGCGCCCTTTCCCCGATTTTAGCAGTCGCGCCCCGTAAGCTGCGGGCTTCGCCGCACGCGCATGCCATTCAAGGTCGGGTATATTCGGCCAGCCGCACGGAACGCCATGTGCTGGCGCAACAGGGGAGACCAGGCGTGTTCGAGGAATTCGAGGTGGAATCACCGTTACCCGAGGGCGCAACGGATCCGGGTTTTTTCAGCAGCATTTCCCTCGGCCTCCAGAACCTGTTCAAGCGCGACGAATCGGCACCGCCGCCGCCGCAGGCTGTCCTGGACCCTCGTCTGCTGCCTTACGCCGGCAAGGTTACGACGGCGGAAGAAGCGATTCTGCACATCAAGAGCGGCAGTCACGTGTTCGTCGGCACGGCCAGCGCCACGCCGCGACTGCTGGTCGCCACGCTGGAAACGATGAGCATGCCGCCGGCGGGTCTGGAACTGTTGCACTACATCACCAGCAGCGCGTTTCCGCACGACGATCAGGGCCGCGCGACGACCCGCTTCCGGCACCGCACGTTCTTCGTCGGCTCTGACATCCGAGCCGCGGTCAAGCAGGGCCTGGCCGACTACGTGCCGCTGTCGATCGCCCGTGTCCCGCAACTGATCGCCCTGGGCCGCATCCCCGTGGACGTCGCGCTGATCCAGGTGTCGATGCCCGACGAATTCGGCTACGTCAGCCTCGGCGTCTCGGTGGACGTCATCCCGGCCGCGATCAACAAGGCTCGGCTGGTCATCGCCGAGGTCAACCCCTCGATGCCCCGTTCGATGGGCGATTCGATGTTCCACGTGAGCCAGATCGATTACCTCGTGCCCGTCGCCACCCCGGTCCTCGAATACGTCCACCCGGCAACGGAGGAACGCGTGGTCGAGCAGATCGCGCGCTATATCGGCAGCATCATCGAGGACGGCTCGACGCTGCAGATCGGACTGGGGCGGGTAACCAGCGCGGCGCTCAAGTACCTGTCCGACCGCAAGGACATCGGCATCCATTCCGACGTGATCACCGACGCGATCATTCCGCTGCTGGAAAAGGGCGTGCTGACCGGCCGCCGCAAGACCAGTCACCGCGACAAGATCGTCACCAGCTTCGCGATCGGCACGAAGCGGTTGTACGACCTGATCGACCGCAATCCGCTGTTCTGTTTCCAGCCGATCGACGAGGTATGCAACACGGTCGTCATCGCCGCCCAGCACCGTATGGTTTCCGTCACCCAGGCCTTCGCCATCGACCTGACCGGGCAGGTGTGCGTCGACCAGCTCCACGGCGAGTTCTATGCCGGCCTTGCGGCGCAGGGGGAATTCCTGCGCGGCGCGGCCCGCTCCGAAGGCGGCAAGGCCATCATCTGCCTCGCCTCGACGTCCGATGGCGACAGCGTGTCGTGCATCCGTGCGACGCTCGGCCCCGGCGAGGGCGTCTCCATCGCCCGCACCGACGTGCACTACGTGATCACCGAGTACGGCATTGCGTACCTGTTCGGCAAGTCGATCCGCGAACGCACCGTCGCGCTGATCCAGGTGGCGCATCCGAAATTCCGCGCGGAACTGTTTGCGCAGGCACAGGCGCTCGGTTACGTGACCGCCGCGCAGTCGCTGCAGAACATGCGCGCGTACCCGGTGGAGGAAGAAGTCACCGTCGTGCTCAAGGACAAGCGATCGGTGCTGCTGCGGCCGGCAGTGACGACGGATGGCGACAGCATCCGCGATCTGTTCCACAGCCTTTCCGAGGAGGATGTGTTCACCCGTTTCTTCCGTACGGTGCGTGCGCTTTCCGGCAACGACGTGCAGCGCCTGTGCAACGTCAACTTCGAGAACGAGGTCGCGTTCGTGGCTGTGACGGGGACGCGCGAGAATCCACAGGTCGTCGCCCAATCGTGCTATTTCATCGACCCGTCGACGAACCTGGCGGAAACGGCGTTCATGGTGAGCCCGGAGTGGCAGCGCTGCGGGCTCGGCGCGGCATTGCAGCGGCGAATGAGAGAACACGCGGCCGCGCGAGGCGTGCGGGGTTTCGTCGCCGAGATCATGTCCACGAATGCCAACATGATCCGCCTGGCGCAGGCGGGGTCCACCAACGTCTCCGTCGAACCCAATGGAACCACCGTGCACGTCACAGCGCTGTTCCAAAAGGGCCTCGATCACCCTAACGCATAAGGTAAGCGCTACATCTGCTTGAAGAGGTGAGTGAACTGGCGGGAGATGGGCAGCCTCTCCTGCCGGTTCTTGAGCAGGATGAACTGGCGCTCGGCGTCCTCGCGCAATACGCCGGAGACCGCATCCAGGTTGACGATCGTTCCCCGGTGCACCTGCCAGAACTTCTCCGGATCCAGGTCGGCCAGCAGCTCCTTCAACGGCGTGCGGATCAGCGCCTCGCCGCTGCCGAGCACCACGCGCGTGTACTTGGTGTCGGCCTGGAAGTAGACGACGTCGGCGACAGGGATCAGCTTGACCTGCTTGCCGACCGCGGCCCTGATCCATTGCATGCGGGCCGCCTGGGGCCTGACCGTCGCACGCAACTCGGCCAGCAGCGCGGAAAGATCGTCGGGCGGCGAGCCTAACTTCCGGCGAATCCTTTCCACCGTGGCAGTCAGGCGGTCGCTTTCCACTGGCTTCAACAGATAGTCGACCGCGCCGGCATCGAAGGCCTTGAGCGCGTACTGGTCGTAGGCCGTAATGAACACGACGTGACAATCGCCACCGATCTCGGCCGCGACGTCGAGTCCGCTCATGCCCGGCATCCGGATGTCCAGGAAGGCGATCTGCGGCTGCCACTCTCCGAACAGCGCGAGCGCCTGGTTGCCGTCGGCCGCCTCCGCGACGATGTCGAGTTCGGGCCATGCCTCCGCCAGCTTTTCCTTCAGCCGCTCGCGCATCAGCGGTTCGTCCTCGGCGATCAATGCGGTCGGGCGGTTCATCGGAGGGCATTTTCCAAGCAGCGGCGCCGGCGACGCGCGGGCAGGCGCGGCGCCGAGCGGCAGGACGAGGCGCGCGACGAATCCGCGCGGATGGTTGGCGTCGGTCTCGAGCGCAGCACGTTCGCCGTGCTGCAGCGTGAGGCGTTCGCGGATATTGGCAAGGCCGATACCGTTCACGCCCGGCGCGCCGGTCAAGCCCGATGCCGGTGTCCGCGACCGACAGCGCGATGCGCGCGCCATCCGCGCGCGCCTCCTGCGTCGCGGTCACGTCGATGCGCCCGCCTTCCGGCAGCGGTTCGATGCCGTGCTTGATCGCATTCTCGACGAGCGTGATCAGCATGCCGGGCGGGATGGCCGCGTCCTCGAGGCCCTCCGGGACGGTGACCGTCCACTTGAGCCGTCCGCCCAGGCGCGTCTGCATGATGCGCAGGTAGGCGCGGACCATCAGCGCGTCCTGGCGAAGTGTCGTCGCGTCGTCGCGCAGCGTCGGCGTCGTCGCGCGCAGGAAGCGGATCAGGTCGCTGATCAGTCGCGCGGCATCGGGCGCGGACTTCTCGGCCAGCTGCTGCGCGCTGCCCAGCGTGTTGAACAGGAAGTGCGGCTCGATCTGCAGCTGCAGCAACTTCAGCTTCGACTCCGCGAGCTGCCGCGACAGTTCGCTCTGGCGCGCCTCCGCCTCGAGATTGGCGGCGAGCGCGCGGTATTCGCGGTTGCGCAGATTCGCGATGAGCGCGACCAGGATCGTGTACACGAAACCCAGCACCAGCGCGCCGGTCACGATGTGCCGCAGCGTCGCGCTGTCGTGAAGCCAGTCGAAGGGATTGACGCCCTTGATGAGGCCGGCAATGCTGGCGCCGATGAACGCGCCGAGCAGCGCCAGCAGCGGGCTCAGCACCACCATCCGGAACGCCTTGCCGCTGTACCTGCGGTAACCGAACCACGCCGACAGGCCCGCGAACAGCGTAACGAAGACAAAGGCGTTGAACAGCACCGCGGCTTCGAGGAACGACATGTTCCACGGCAGGCGCGACGGCGATCCATGCCGCCGCCCGTCGTCACCAGGACGGTACCGGCCAGCCAGGTCCATCCGCCGCCCTGGTACAGCCACTGGTCGAATGTGCGCACTTCGCGCCGCTCGATTTCCGAGAGCGAAGCGAGGATGCGTTCGGCGAACGCGTCGTAGCGGGCTTTCAGCGAGCGTGGCATGCGGTGCGGGCGCGTAAGTTCCCGGGGACAAGGCCGCGGGTCACCGCGCATTGTAGTCGCGGGGCCGTCGTGCGACGGCTTCAGGTCGGACGAGCAGCGACGGGTATCGACGGAACGGCCGCGCGACGGCGACGAACGACGACTACAGGCCGCGCGCGATGCGCGCGTAGGCGCTGTGATTGTGGATCGACTCGAAGTTCTCGGCTTCGACGCGGAAAGCCTCGAAGCGCGGGTCGGCGTCCAGCCGTGCCGCGACGCCGCGCACCAGGTCCTCGACGAAGCGCGGGTTGTCGTAGGCGCGCTCGGTGACGTATTTCTCGTCGGCGCGCTTGAGGATGCCGTACAGCTCGCAGGACGCCTCCTCCTCCGCGATGCGCAGCAGCTCGTGGACGAACACCGGCTGCGTGGGCCGCACCGTGATGGTCACCGTCGAGCGCTGGTTGTGCGCGCCGTAGTCCGAGATTTCCTTTGAAGCCGGGCACAGCGACATGACAGGCGCGGCCACCGCGACGGTCAATGTGTATCGCCCGTCCTTCAGTTCGCCGACGAGCCTTACCTCGTAATCCATCGTGCTGGCGATTCCCGAGACCGGCGCGATCTTGCGCACGAAGTACGGGAAGGCGAGATCTCGATCCGCCCGGCCGGCGCATCGAGGCGCACGACGAGGTCGTCGAGCATCGCGCGCAGCCCGGCGACCGACAGCGGCGCGGCACCCGCCCGTTCCTCGAGCAGCATGACCAGCCGAGACATGTGCGTGCCCTTGCGGTCCTCGGCCAGCGCGACGTACACATTGCACAGCGCCACCGTCGGCTGCGCGACGCCGTCCCTGTCGGCAAATGCGAGCGGGAACCTGATGCCCTTGATGCCGACCTGATCGATCGCAAGGTTGCGTTCGTCGGTCCCCGACTGCACGTCGGGAATCGGCATCAGCAAGTCGGGTTGTTCGGGGCGGTTCATGGTTCCGGCATTGTATCGGCTAAGGCTAGGCAGCCGGCTTGACCCGGGGCTCGGCCTTGTGTTGACCGAAATGCGCCTCGATCGACGCGGCGATGCCCTTGCCGTCCAGGCCGACCTGCGCGAGCAGCATCGCCGGATCGCCATGATCGACGAACCGGTCCGGCAGTCCGAGATGCAGCGTCGGCACGGTGACGCCTTCGTCCGCGAGCAGTTCCGACACGCCGCTGCCGGCGCCGCCGGCGACGACGTTCTCCTCGACCGTGACCAGCGCGTCGTGTTCTCGCGCGAGCTTCAGGATGAGTTCGGCATCGAGCGGCTTGACGAAGCGCATGTTGGCGACGGTGGCGTCCAGCTCCTCCGCCGCGGCCAGCGCCGGATGCAGCATCGAGCCGAACGCGAGGATCGCGACGCGGTGCGGCCGGCGCTTGCCCTCGCGCCGCAACTCGCCGCGGCCGATGGGCAGCGCGCGCATCTCGGCTTCGATGGCGGCGCCCGGCCCGCTGCCGCGCGGATAGCGAATGGCGGAAGGCGAATCGAGCGTGCAGCCGGTGTAGAGCATCTGGCGGCATTCGTTCTCGTCGGACGGCGCCATCACGGTCATGTTCGGCAGGCAGCGCAGGTACGACAGGTCGAACGCGCCGATGTGCGTCGCGCCGTCCGCGCCGACCACGCCGGCCCGGTCGATCGCGAAGACCACCGGCAGGTTCTGCAGCGCGATGTCGTGGATCGTCTGGTCGTAGGCGCGCTGCAGGAACGTCGAGTAGATGGCCACGATCGGCTTCATGCCCTCGCAAGCCAGGCCGCCGGCGAACGTCACCGCGTGCTGCTCCGCGATGCCGACGTCGAAGTAGCGCTTCGGAAACTCCTGCGAAAAGCGCACCAGCCCCGAGCCTTCGCGCATCGCAGGCGTGATGCCGACGATGCGGGAGTCCCTCGCCGCCATGTCGCACAGCCAGTCGCCGAACACCTGCGTATAGCTCGGCTTGGCCGACGGCTTCACGTTGTAGCCGACGGCAGGATCGAACTTCGACACGCCGTGATAGAGGATCGGATCTTCCTCCGCCTTCGGATAGCCGTAGCCTTTGCGCGTGACGACGTGCAGGAATTGCGGCCCCTTCAACTCGCGGACATTGGCCAGCGTCTTCACCAGCGCATCCACGTCATGGCCATCGATCGGGCCGATGTAGTTGAAGCCGAACTCCTCGAACAGCGTGCCGGGAAGCACCATGCCCTTGACGTGCTCTTCCGCGCGCCGTGCGATTTCGTGCACGGGCTGCGGCAGCTTGGCCAGCATTTCCTTGCCGCTGCGGCGCACCGAGTTGTACAGGCGCGACGACAGGACCTTTGCGAGGTACTGGTCGAGCGCCCCGACCGGCTCGCTGATCGACATGTCGTTGTCATTCAGGATCACCAGCAAGTCGGTGCCGCTGATGCCGGCGTTGTTCATCGCCTCGAACGCCATGCCCGCGGTCATCGCGCCGTCGCCGATCACGGCAATCGTGCGCCGGTCCTCGCCCTTGAGCCTCGCCGCGACCGCCATTCCCAGCGCCGCGGAAATCGACGTCGACGAATGCGCGGTGCCGAACGTGTCGTATTCGCTTTCCACGCGTCGCGGAAAGCCCGACGGGCCGCCCGCCTGGCGCAATTTCGCCATGGCCTGGCGCCGGCCGGTCAGGATCTTGTGCGCGTAGGTCTGGTGGCCGACGTCCCACACGATGCGGTCGTGCGGCGTGTTGAACGTGTAGTGCAGCGCCACCGTGAGCTCGACCGTGCCCAGGTTCGACGACAGGTGCCCGCCCGTCTGCGCGACGGTGGCGAGCAGGAACGCGCGCAGCTCCCGCGACAGGTCGCGCAGTTCGCCCCGGTCGAGTGCGCGCAGGTCGGCGGGTTGGTTGATGCGTTCGAGCAACGGATACATGGATGTCGGCATCAATGTTTGCGCAACACGATCCAGTCGGCAAGTTCCAGCAGGCGGCGGGCGCTGCCGCGAAACGGCGCCAGCGCGGCGCGGGCTTCCGCACGCAGCGCTTCGGCGTGCTGCCTGGCCGGTTCCAATCCCAGCAGCGACACGTAAGTCGGTTTCTGCTGCGCCGCGTCCTTGCCGGCGGTCTTGCCCAGCGCGGCGTCCGTGCCCTCGACGTCGAGGACGTCGTCGACGACCTGGAACGCCAGGCCCGCCGCGCGCGCGTAGACATCCAGCGCCGACGATTCCCCGGCGGTCAACGGGCGTCCGCACGCGGCGCCCAGCTGCACCGCAGCGCGTATGAGCGCGCCTGTCTTCATGCGATGCATCGTCTGCAGTTCGGGCAACGTCAGCGCGGTGCCGGAACTCGCGAGGTCGATCGCCTGGCCCCCCGCCATGCCGGGCGCGCCTGCCGCGGTCGCGAGTGTCGCGCACGCCGCGCCGGACGCGCGCATCGCGCTTCCACCCAGCAGGCCGAATGCAAGCGACTGCAGCGCGTCGCCGGCGAGCAATGCTGTCGGCCTCGCCGAACGCGACGTGGCAGGTGGGCTTGCCGCGGCGCAGGACGTCGTTGTCCATGCACGGCAGGTCGTCGTGGACGAGCGAATAGGCGTGGATGAGTTCGACCGCGGCGGCCGGCGCATCGACGACGGCCGGATCGGCATCCGCGAACTCGCCGGCGGCATAGGCCAGCAACGGGCGAATGCGCTTGCCTCCGCCCAGCACGGCGTAGCGCATGGCCTCGTGCAGCGGACCGGCAGCGCGTCGGCGCGGGGCAGCGCGCGGTCGAGAACGTCCTCGATCCGGCGTTGCCGCTCCCCGGTCCAGACCGGGAACGCGAGGTCAGGATGCATCGGCATCGCCTTCCGCCGCGAACGCCTTCAGCACGCCCTGCTCGAGGACTTCGACCTGCTGCTGCGCGTCCTTGAGCGATGCCTGGCAAAGCGTCAGCAACTCCGCGCCCCGCTTGTAGGCCGCCAGCGATTCCTTGAGCGGAAGCTGGCCGCTTTCCATCCGGCCGACGATCTCCTCCAGCTCGGCGAGCGCGGCTTCGAACGTCTGGGGCGAGTCGGCAGTCTTGGGCATGGTTTGGGCGCCGCGAAAAACGCGCTAAGGTCTTGACCTGTTTACGTAAAGCACAATATACTAACATCTTTTGACGACGCGGCCAGAGCGAATTCACCTTTCGCGCGGCCGACTTAGCAAAGCGGTCCGGGGCGGCTTTTCAGTGAAGCCCGCAGTTGCAGAAAGCCGTCGTCCCGGGTTGTTGGGTTGGGTTGGTTGCTAGCAACCGAATTTCGCGAAAGGGTTGGCCCGTATGTCGGACCTCGCAACGGCCGGACGCTTGCGTCAGGCCAGCACGCAGTTCCCCGTTTCCTGGTATTGCGATCCCCGTGTGCTGGAAATCGAGCAGCGGCTCCTGCTCGCCCGCGGGCCAGGCTATGTCGGTCACGAATTCATGGTGCCGAACGTCGGCGACTTCCAGGCGCTCGCCGCGCGCGGCGAGGCGCAGATGCTCGTGCGCAACGCGAACGGCGTCGAGCTGCTGTCCAACATCTGCCGGCATCGCCAGGCGCTCATGTACAACGGGCGCGGCAACACGCGCAACATCGTGTGCCCGCTGCACCGCTGGACCTACGACCTGAAGGGCGAACTGCTCGGCGCGCCGCACTTCGCCGACAAGCCCTGCCTCAACCTGGGCCGCACGCCGATGCAGCACTGGAACGGCCTGCTGTTCGATG
The DNA here is from genome assembly GCA_963816165.1 of uncultured beta proteobacterium. Lineage (GTDB taxonomy): Bacteria > Pseudomonadota > Gammaproteobacteria > Burkholderiales > Casimicrobiaceae > VBCG01. The sequence continues at coordinate 134,037 of CAWFJL010000011.1, read as the reverse complement.
GTCCGCGCAATGTCGCGCAGGACCTGGCCGCGCTGGGCGTCAAGCACTTCGACTTCTCGGGCTACATGCTCGACCGCGTCGAGATGCACCAGTGCAACTACAACTGGAAGTCCTTCATCGAGGTCTATCTCGAGGACTACCACGTCGGGCCGTTCCATCCCGGCCTGGGCCAGTTCGTCACCTGCGACGACCTGAAGTGGGAATTCGGCGACTGGTACTCGGTGCAGACGGTCGGCATCAACAACAGCCTGTCCAAGCCCGGTTCGCGGACCTACGAACGCTGGCACAAGGCCGTGCTGGATTTCTATCGTGGCGAGATCCCGCAGCACGGCGCGGTCTGGCTCACGTACTATCCGAACATCATGCTGGAGTGGTACCCGCACGTGCTCGTCATCAGCACGCTGATCCCGCAGGGCGTGGACAAGACGATGAACGTCGTCGAGTTCTACTACCCCGAGGAGATCGCGCTGTTCGAGCGCGAATTCGTCGAGGCCGAGCAGGCCGCGTACATGGAAACGGCCAGGGAAGACGACGAGATCGCCGAACGGATGGACGCGGGGCGGCTTGCGCTCTATCGGTCGGGCAGGAGCGAGATCGGCCCCTACCAGTCGCCGATGGAAGACGGCATGCAGCACTTCCACGAGTTCTACCGCCGTGAAATGGAAGCGCACATCGCGCACCTGTAATTTCGCTGCGCGCTCGCGCGCGCCGGTGACCAGAGGATTCGCACTTGTTCACCACGCTGATTTCCACCGCCGAACTGGCCGACGCCTCGCTCGGCCGGACATCGTCATCTGCGACGTCCGCCACGACCTCGTGCAGCAGGACACCTGGGGCGAGGCCGAGTACGCGAAGGCGCACGTGCCCGGCGCGCAGTTCGTCCATGTCGAGCGCGAATTGTCCGGGCCCAAGACCGGCCGCAACGGTCGCCATCCGCTGCCCACGCCCGAAGCGGCCGCGGCGCTCTTCTCGCGCCTTGGCATCGACGAGACGAAACAGGTCGTCGCGTACGACCAGGCCAACGGCATGTACGCGGCGCAGGCTGTGGTGGATGCTGCGCTGGCTGGGGCACGACGCCGTCGCCGTTCTCGACGGCGGCTTCGCCAAGTGGGTGAAGGAGGGCCGCGCGGTGAACGCCGACGTGCCGGAGGCGCGACCGGCGAATTTCGGCATCCGGCGCGTGACGCCGACCGTCAACGCCGTCGGGCGTGCGCGCGAGCATCCATCGCCACACGCTGTTCCTGATCGATGCCCGTTCGCCGGAGCGCTTTCGCGGCGAAGTCGAGCCCTTCGGTCCCGTCGCCGGCCACATTCCCGGCGCGCACAACCGGCCGTTCCCGCTGAATCTCGAGGCCGACGGCACGTTCAAGCACCCGTCATTCCTGCGCGCCGAATTCACGGCGCTGCTCGACGGCGCGTCGCACGAGACGGTCGTGCATAGCTGCGGCTCGGGCGTTTCCGCCTGCCACAACATTCTCGCGATGGAACTCGCCGGGTTGCCGGGCACGCGCCTCTATCCGGGCTCGTGGAGCGAATGGTCGCGCCGATCCGGCGCTGCCGGTCGAACGCGGAGCCTAGTTCCCGGCGCGCTGCCGTGGCGCGGAGCTAGCGCGCCGCCAAATCCCAGGACGCGAGGTCGCGGTAGACTGGCCCGTCCGCCCGCAATTCCGAACCGACCAGGTGCAGCTTGTCCGCGCGCCAGACGATGGGCGCGCTGCGGGCGCGCGGCAAGGGCTGCAGGCAGCGGCGCGCGAGCGTGACATGGGGCCGGAACGGCCTCGTCTCGAGCGTGAACCCGGCTTCCGCGAGCGCCTTGGCAAGCGCCGCGTGCAGCTTCTGCAACGGCCGGCGGCAACACGGACGGCGCGATCCACGCCACACCGGACGCCCGCCACGCGCCGAGGGAATCGAAGTTCACGTCGAATCCGGACTTGGGCACGCCGTCGCCGACGCGCTGCAGCACCGGCAATGCGGACTTGTCGATGTCGCCGATGAAGGCGAGGGTCAGGTGGGCGTTCTCCGGGGACACGGCCCTCCCCCGGCAACGGCGCGCGACGTCGCGGCCGAGCGCCGCCAGGGATTCCCGGACTTCGGCGTCGGGCGAAAGCGCGAAGAACGCGCGCACGCCGCGTGGGGCGTCCGCGCTTTCCGGCGTACGCGGGTCGGAGGGTGCGATGGTTGCCATGGTGTATCCGACCTGCTTCGGCGACGGTAGTTCGGTGGACCGCGGAGTCTGGCACAAAGCAGCTGCGACGGCGGCTCAATGGACAAGCGCCGCGCCACCCCGGACGGGATGGCGCGGCGCGGTCGTACCGGGACGCGGGGTGACGGCGTTATCCGTTGGCGACGTGCAGCTCCGTCTTCGGCTTGTCGAAGAACTGCTCGTCCTCGGTCGAGTTCTTGAGCGCGGTGGTCGACGCCGCGCTGCCCTGGATCGTCGTGGTGACCGCGTCGAAGTAACTCGTGCCGACTTCCCGCTGGTGCTTGATCGCCGTGAAGCCCTTGCTCATCGCGGCGAACTCGGCCTCCTGCAACTCGACGAATGCCGTCATGTGCTCGTGCGCGTAGCCGTGCGCCAGGTTGAACATCGAGTAGTTGAGGCTGTGGAAGCCGGCCAGCGTGATGAACTGGAACTTGTAGCCCATCGCGCCCAGCTCGCGCTGGAATTTGGCGACCGTGGCGTCGTCGAGGTTCTTCTTCCAGTTGAACGACGGCGAGCAGTTGTAGGCGAGCAGCTTGCCCGGGAACTTCGCGTGGATGGCTTCCGCGAACGCCTTGGCGAAATCGAGGTCGGGCTTGCCCGTCTCGCACCAGATCATGTCGGCGTACGCGGCGTACGCCAGGCCGCGCGAGACCGCCTGGTCGAGGCCATTGCGCGTCTTGTAGAAGCCCTCGATGGTTCTCTCGCCCGTGAGGAACGGCTTGTCGTTGTCGTCGATGTCCGACGTCACGAGATCGGCCGCTTCCGCGTCGGTGCGCGCCAGGATGACGGTCGGCACGCCCATGCAGTCGGCGGCGAGTCGCGCCGCGACCAGCTTGTCGACCGCTTCGCGCGTCGGAACCAGCACCTTGCCGCCCATGTGGCCGCATTTCTTGACCGATGCCAGCTGGTCCTCGAAGTGGACGCCGGCCGCGCCGGCCTCGACCATCGCCTTCATCAGTTCGAACGCGTTCAGCACGCCGCCGAAACCGGCCTCGGCGTCAGCGACGATCGGCGCGAAGAAATCGATGTCGCCGGTGCCTTCCATGTGCTGGATCTGGTCGGCGCGCGCAAACGTGTTGTTGATGCGCTTCACGACGTTCGGCACCGAATTGACCGGATACAGTGACTGGTCCGGGTACATTTCGCCGGCGATGTTCGCGTCGGCGGCGACCTGCCAGCCGGACAGGTAGATGGCCTTCAGGCCGGCCTTCACCTGCTGCATCGCCTGGTTGCCGGTCATGGCACCCAGCGAATTGACGAACGGCTCCTCGTTGACGAGCTTCCACAGCTTCTCCGCGCCGCGGCGCGCCAGCGTGTGCTCGATGTGCACGGATCCGCGCAGGCGGACGACGTCTTCCGCCGAGAAGCCGCGCTTGATGCCCTTCCAACGGGGATTTTCCGCCCAGTCCTTCTTGAGTCTTGCTGCTTCGAGGTCGTAGTTCATGCGTGCTCCCATCTCGTGTCGGCCAAGCCGCCGCGAAGGCGACGGCACGTTGGTCAGCGGCACCCCATACGCGCATCGCGCGAGGGCACCTGCGTTGCGAAACCTCCGGCGACCATTGCCGCAAGAAGCCTCGCTGCACGGACCGGAGAGGATCGCTCTGGCGGTCGGGCGGGCGTGGATGGGTGAACCACACCCCTCTTCGCCGCGTCCCGCGTGATGCTGCGGACCGCGACTCGTGACGAGTTCACGTTAGCAAAGTGACGAACAGGTTTCAAGCGATATTTGCGCATCGCATCATGATATTTACCGCTATTTATCAGTCACTTAAAAACTCTTTCCGTCTGACGGAACAAATATGCCGATATTTGCGTCGCTTGTTGCTGCGTTGCACCCCATCAGTGCGGTGTGAATCGTGTCGAGCTGCGACAAAATCGACTCAACTCGTTGATTCAACTTGTTTACATGGTGACATATCGTTGCCGGCCCGTGCCGCCTTGGCCGCAGCCTGCTGAAAATGGATTCCAATTCCGCGGATCACACGGCGCGCCGGGCGCGAGTGACGACGACACGAATCGCGGAAAAGAGGATCACCGCTGCAATGCCGACAGCGAATGCCATCGCCAGATCGCGCGCGGCGATCGGCGCAAACCCGAAAAGCCCCTGCAGCGGCGGCCAATACACCGTCACCGCCAGCGCCGCCAGCGCACTGCCCACGACCCACCACAACGCCGGGTTCTCGCCGCCGAATATGCTCGTCAGCCGTGCATCGGCAGCACGATGCGCAAAGATGAGCCCGATGTTTCCGGCCACCAGGGCGACGAAACCCATCGTCCTTGCCGCCGGCGCGGTCTCACCGGTCGCTTGCAGCCACGCGTACAGCAGCGCCACCGCGATCAGCACCGCGCTGCCCTGGATGAGGCAAATGATTATCGTCGCCGCGTCGAACAGCGCAGCCTGCGAATCCCGCGGCGGCCGGCGCATGGAGTCGCGCTCCGAACGCTCGGCCTCGAAGACGATCGAACACGTCGGGTTGATGATGAGTTCCAGGAACACGATGTGCGCCGGCGAGAACATCAGCGGCCAGCCGAACAGCAGTGGCAGGAGCGCCATGCCGGCGATGGGGACGTGCACGGCCAGCACGTACGACATCGCGCGGCGCAGGTTCGCGTAGATCCGCCGGCCGAGCCGCACCGCGGCGACGATCGACACGAAGTCGTCGTCGAGCAGCACCAGCGAGGCCGCCTCGCGCGCGACGTCGGTGCCGCGCCTGCCCATGGCGATGCCGATGTGCGCGGCCTTGAGCGCGGGCGCATCGTTGACGCCGTCGCCGGTCATCGCGACGATCTCGCCATTGGCCTTCAGCGCCGCGACGATCGCGAGTTTCTGCTCGGGCGCGATGCGCGCGAAGATCGACGTGTTCCGTGCGCACTCGCGCAGCGCTGCGTCGTCGAGCGCCGCGATTTCCGTTCCGGTCACGATCGCGGACGCCGACAGGCCGGCCGCGTCGGCGATGGCGCGTGCGGTCGCCGCGTAGTCGCCGGTGATCATCACGACGCGGATGCCGGCGCCGCGGCATTCGGCGATCGCGTGCGGCACGTTGGCGCGCAGCGGATCCGCGAAGGCGACCAGGCCCTGCCACGCAAAGCGGAATGTCGCGCGGGATCGGCGGGCCATGGCGGACCGGACGCATTCGGCGCGCGCCACGCCCAGCACGCGCAGGCCCTCGCCGGCGAGGGCAACCGCCTGCGCCTCGATGTCGCGCCGCGTCGCCGCGTCGAGGCCGCACAGCCGCGCGATCGCCTCCGGCGCCCCCTTGGTGGCGACCACCGCCGGCGCCGGCGCATGTCCGCCGCCCAGACGTGCGTCATCGCGAGCAGCTGGGCCGAGAGCGGGTATTCGTGCACGAACGTCAGGCCTTCCGCGGGATCCATCCGGCAGTGCCGTCTGACCCAGTCCATGCAGCGCGATTTCCATCGGATCGAACGGGCCGCTCCTCGGACGCCAGGACCGCCGTCGCCAGCATCGCCTGCTCGGCCGGACGTAAACGCCGCGGCAACGTCGCCCGCCGGCGCCGAGTCGGCGCAGGCCCGACGCGGTCGCGAAACATTGCACCGCCATGCGATTCTCGGTGAGAGTGCCGGTCTTGTCGACGCACAGCACCGTTGCGGCGCCGAGCGTCTCGATGACGTTGATGCGCCGCGTCAGCACGTTGCGCTTCGAAATGCGCCAGGCGCCCGCCGCCATGAAGACCGTCAGGATCACCGGAAACTCCTCCGGCAACATGCTCATCGCCAACGCCAGGCCCGCGAGCACGGCCTCGAGCAGATTCCCCCGAGTGAAGAAATAGAGTCCCGTCGCCGCCAGCGACAACAGGACGGCCGCGACGGCAAACCAGCGCACCAGCGCCGCTGTCTGCCGCTTGAGCGGACTTGCCGGTTCGACCACCGTCGCGAGCGCGTGGCCGATCTGCCCGATCGCCGACGCGATGCCGGTGGCCAGCACGCGCGCCGTTCCACCGCCCTGCACGACCATCGAGCCGGCATACACGCGCGGCAGTCCGTCGCCGCCCGGACGCATCGCGGCGATCGCATCGGATGACTCGCCGGTGAGCGCGCGCTTGCCCACGGGTGCCGATTCGCCGGTGAGCAAGGATTCGTCGACCGACAGGTCATGCGCCGCCAGAAGCACCGCGTCAGCGGCAATGCGATCGCCCTCCTCGAGAAGCATGATGTCATCCACGACTACGTCGCCGCCGGGAATGACCTGCGGCTCGCCGTCGCGCACGACGCGCACACGCGGGCTGGACAAGTCGCGCAACGCCTCGAGCACGCGCTCCGTCTTGCGCTCCTCGACGATCGTGATGCCGAGGACGATCCCCACGAACGCGAGCAGCAGCAGCGCTTCACCGGTGTCGCCCAGGACCAGGTAGAGCAGACCCGCGGCAACGATCATCAGGAACATCGGCTCGCGGAACACGCCGAGCGCGATGCGCAAGAACGTTCGCCGTCCCTGCGCCGGCAACTCGTTGCGGCCGGCAGCGGCGAGTCGTGCCGCGGCTTCGCGGCGCGTCAGGCCCCGCTCCGCCCCGGCGTCCGGGGCAGTCGCTGCGGCATTTCGCTTGTGCGGCATGGTGAAATCCAGCGGCAGCAATTATGCTATGTGCGGTCGCGGCACCCTTTGACGCAGCGTAAGAACCATCGCGATGTGTCTTCAGGGCAGCGTCGGTGCGCGCCGTCCGCCCGCATCGCACAAAGGAGGAACCCATCATGCGCATGTTCAATGTCGGTGTGGCCGCACTGGCGACGCTGGCCGTCGCGTCGGTCGCGGCGCAGACCACCGATCCCAATCTCGCCCGCAATCTCGCCGCCACCTGTGCGAACTGCCATGGCACCCAAGGCGTCAGCCAGGGCGGCACCGCGTCCCTTGCCGGCATGGCGAAGGAAACCATGATCGGCAAGATGCAGGAATTCAAGAGCGGCGCCCGGCCCGCATCGATCATGCACCAGTTGTCCAAGGGCTACTCGGACGAACAGGTCGCGCTCATCGCCAGCTGGTTTGCCGAACAGAAAGTTCCGAAATGAACGCCCCCAAAATGCGCCGCGCCCAGCGGGGGTCGGCCACGACGTTGCAGCGTCGGAACTTCCTGAAGCTGGCGGCGGCAGGCTGCGGCAGCGCGGCGGCGCTGGCGCTGTCCGGCTGCGCGACGACGAGTGGCGGGGCGTCGGGAAAGGTCGTAGTCGTGGGCGGCGGCTACGGCGGCGCGACCGCGGCGAAATACATCCGGATGTGGAGCAACGGCGGCATCGACGTCACGCTCGTCGAACCCGCTCCGGAATTCATTTCGTGCCCGATGTCGAACCTGGTCCTCGGCGGCAGCAAGGACATGGCGTTCCTCACCGTGAGCTACGACAACCTGACGCGACGCCACGGCGTGAAGATCGTTCGCGATATGGCGACGGCGGTCGATGCCGACAAGCGCACGGTCAGGCTCGCCGGCGGCGGCGAGCTCTCCTACGATCGCCTGATCCTCTCTCCGGGAGTCGACTTCATGTGGGACAAGGTTCCCGCGCTTAATAATGCCGACGCGCAATCGAAGGTCCTGCATGCCTGGAAGGCGGGCGCGCAAACCCTGGCATTGCGCAAGCAGCTCGAGGCGATGCCCGATGGCGGCGTCTATGTGCTGTCGATACCGGTTGCGCCGTACCGCTGTCCCCCCGGACCCTACGAGCGTGCCTGCCAGGTCGCCTGGTATTTCCGGCGCGCGAAGCCCAAGTCGAAGGTGCTGGTCCTGGATGGCAACGGCGACGTCACGTCGAAAGGACCGCTGTTCAAGAAGGCCTGGGCCGACGAGTACAAGGGCATCGTCGAGTACCGCGCCAATTACGTGCTCACCGACGTCGACGTCGCGTCCCGGACCGCGAAGTTCGAAGTCAACGACGATGTCAGGGCCGACGTGCTGAACGTCCTGCCGCCGCAGCGCGCAGGCGCGATCGCGCGGTCGGCGGGCGTGGTCACCGCCAACGACCGCTGGTGCGACGTCGACTTCCAGACCTTCGAATCGGTGAAGGTCAGGAACATCCACGTGCTCGGGGACGCAATCCAGGTCGCGACGGGGATGCCCAAGTCCGGGCACATGGCGAACCAGCATGCCAAGGTCTGTGCCGCGGCGGTCGTCGCGCTGCTGGCCGGACAGCCGCCGAATGCGACACCGGTGCTGAACAACACGTGCTACAGCATGGTCACCGACAAGGATTCGATCCACGTCTGCTCGGTGCACCAATGGGACAAGGAAAAGAAGACCGTGATGCCGGTGACCGGCGCCGGCGGCGTGTCGACGGCGATGAGCGAGCTCGAGGGGAGCTACGCGTTCGCGTGGGCACGCAACATCTGGGCGGATACATTGGCTTAACCGCCGATCCTGTCACCGGAAGGAAATTTTCATGGCAGCGATGTTCAACGGCGACATTGCGCTGGTCACCGGCGGCAGCTCCGGCATCGGTCGCGCCACGGCGATTGCGTTCGCGCGCGACGGCGCCAAGGTCGTAGTGGCCAGCCGGCGAACCGATCAGTCGGAGGAAACCGTGCGCCTGATCAATGCCGCCGGCGGCGAAGCGCTCTTCGTCCGGACCGACATGAAGAAGCCCGCAGAAATTGCATCGCTGGTTGCCCGCACCGTCGAGCACTTCGGCAAGCTGAACTATGCGTTCAACAATGCCGGCATCGAGGGCGACCCGTTTGTCCCGTTGGCGGAATCGTCGGAAGCAACGTGGGACGACGTGATCGCGGTCAACCTGACCGGCGTTTATCTCTGCATGAAGCACGAGATCCCGCACATCCTCAAGACTAAGGGCGCGATCGTCAACATGGCCTCGGTCGCCGGCCTCACCGGTGGGCGTGTCGGAACCGCGTACTTCGCGAGCAAGCACGGCGTGGTGGGTCTCACGCGCGCGGCCGCCATCGAATACGCGGCACAGGACATCCGCATCAATGCCGTCGCGCCCGCGGTGATCCGTACCGATATGACGCAGCGCGCGTTCTTCCACGATGAAGCGCTCGGCGCGCAGGTAACGGCGATGCATCCGATGGGCCGCGTGGGCCGGCCGGAGGAAGTCGCGGAAGCGGTGATCTGGCTGTGTTCGAAACACGCGTCGTTCACGACCGGACATGTGCTGCCGATCGACGGCGGCCGCTTGGTGAGGTAGCTGCGGCGTGACTCCCGAGATCGCGGCCATTGCGCTCGGTATCGCGGCGTCTCCCTTCCCAATCATCCCGGCAATTCTCCTGCTGTTCACACCGCGACCACGGACGACAACAGGTTGCTTTCTGCTGGGTTGGGTTCTCGGCATCGTCGTGGCGACAACGACGTTCGCCGCAATGGCCTCACTTGTCGAATCGAGGGACGAGACACCCGCCTGGGTTTCATGGGCGCGCCTCGGCCTCGGACTTCTCCTCATTCTGCTGGGCGTTTGGCAATGGGCTACGCGGCGTGAGAAAGCGTCGGCTCCGGCGTGGATGCAGGCGATCAACGGCGCCACACCGCCGAGGGCCCTGCGGTTGGGATTGCTACTGTCCGGGGCCAACCCGAAGGTCCTCCTTCTGACCGCAGCTGGCGGACTGGAAATCGATTCGACCGGCCTTTCGCGGACCGGAGCCGCCGTCACGATTGCGCTGTTCGCCGCAATCGCCGCCAGCACCGTGTCGATCCCGCTGGTGCTCTACGCAGTGATGGGTGAGCGCATGCTCGGCCCACTGAGCCGGGCGAAGGACTGGCTTGGATTGCACAATGCCGCGGTCATGGCCGTCGTGATCACCGTCATCGGGGTCTATCTTTCAGTCAAAGGCCTTCGCTGACGGTGAGCTCTACCTGCGGCTGCTTGGTGTCGAAAGGGATGTCTCTGGCTATTGGCGCCCCGGTCAGGAGCGTCCGTTAATTGGGTAGCTGCAACGAAGACGCCGCCAATCGGCGGCGTTTTCGCATTCCGGTCTTCTCTCGCCGCTAGACGACGGGGGCTTCTTCGGGCGTCTCCTCGAACACGAGCTTGACCTTGTCGTCCGCGCCCATGTCGATCGTCACCTTGCCGCCACCGGTGAGGCGGCCGAACAGCAGCTCTTCCGCCAGCGCCTTGCGGATCGTGTCCTGGATGAGGCGCGCCATCGGCCGCGCGCCCATGTGCGGGTCGAAGCCCTTCTTGGCCAGGAATTCCTTCAACTCGGGCGTGAACGACGCGTCGACCTTCTTCTCGTGCAACTGCGCCTCGAGCTCGAGCAGGAACTTGTCGACGACGCGCAGGATGATGTCGTGGTCGAGCGACCCGAACGAGATGGTCGCGTCCAGCCGGTTGCGGAACTCCGGCGTGAACATGCGCTTGATCTCCGCCGACTCGTCGCCCGCCTGCTTGGTCTGCGTAAAGCCGATCGAACCCTTGGCCAGTTCGCTCGCGCCGGCATTGGTGGTCATGATCACGATCACGTTGCGGAAGTCGGCCTTGCGCCCGTTGTTGTCGGTCAGCGTGCCGTGGTCCATCACCTGCAGCAGGATGTTGAACACATCCGGATGCGCCTTCTCGATCTCGTCGAGCAGCACCACGCTGTACGGATGCTTGGTGACGGCTTCCGTCAGCTGTCCGCCCTGGTCGAAGCCGATGTAGCCCGGCGGCGCGCCGATCAGCCGCGACACCGCGTGGCGCTCCATGTACTCGGACATGTCGTAGCGGAGCAACTCGACGCCGAGGCAATAGGCCAGCTGCCGCGCGACCTCGGTCTTGCCCACGCCCGTCGGGCCGCTGAACAGGAAATTGCCGATCGGCTTGCGCGGATTGCCCAGGCCGGAACGCGCCATGCGAATGGCCGACACCAGCGCGTCGATGGCCTTGTTCTGGCCGAACACCACGTTCTTCAAGTCGCGGTCGAGCGTCTTCAGCGCATTGCGGTCGTCCGACGAAACGTTCCTGGCCGGGATGCGCGCGATCTTGGCGACGATCTCCTCGACCTCGGCCTTGCCGATCACCTTCTTCTGCTTCGACTTGGGCAGGATCTTCTGCGCGGCGCCCGCCTCGTCGATCACGTCGATCGCCTTGTCGGGCAGGTGCCGGTCGTTGATGAAGCGCGCGGCCAGCTCTGCGGCGCTGGTCAGCGCCGCGGGCGCGTACTTGACGCCGTGATGCTGCTCGAAGCGCGTCTTGAGGCCCTTCAGGATCTCGATGGTCTCGGCGATCGACGGCTCGGGCACGTCGACCTTCTGGAACCGCCGCGACAGCGCGTGGTCCTTTTCGAAGATCTGCCGATACTCGCCGTACGTGGTGGCGCCGATGCACTTCAACGCACCCGTCGACAGCGCGGGCTTGAGCAGGTTCGACGCGTCGAGCGTGCCGCCCGACGCGGCGCCGGCGCCGATGATCGTGTGGATCTCGTCGATGAACAGGATCGACTTGGGATTGTCAGCGAGCTGCTTCAGCACCGCCTTCAGCCGCTGCTCGAAGTCGCCGCGGTATTTGGTGCCGGCCAGCAGCGCGCCCATGTCGAGCGAATAGACCTGGTATTCCTTGAGCAGCTCGGGCACGTCGCCCTCGTTGATGCGGCGGGCGAGCCCTTCCGCGATGGCGGTCTTGCCCACGCCGGCTTCGCCGACCAGCAGCGGATTGTTCTTGCGCCGGCGGCACAGCACCTGGATGACGCGCTCCAGCTCGTGCTCGCGGCCGATCAGCGGATCGATCTTTCCGGACTTGGCCAGCGCGATCAGGTTGACCGTGTAGGCGTCGAGCGCACCCTGGGTTTCGCCGCCATTTTCCTCGTCGTTGCCCTTGGGCTCCTGCTTGTCCTGCTTCTGCTGCGGCGTCTTGGTGATGCCGTGCGCGATGTAGTTGACGACGTCCAGCCGCGTCACGCCGCGCTGGTTCAGGAAATAGACGGCGTGCGATTCCTTCTCGCCGAAGATCGCGACCAGCACGTTGGCGCCGGTGACTTCCTTCTTGCCGGAGGACTGGACGTGCAGGATCGCGCGCTGGATCACGCGCTGGAAGCCCTGCGTGGGCTGCGTGTCGGCGTCCGAGTGCGGCGCCAGGCGCGGCGTGTGTTCCTGGATGAAGTCGGACAGCACGCCGCGAAGCTCGTCCAGGTCCACGCCGCAGGCCTTCAGGACCTCGGCCGCGGACGGGTTGTCCAGCATCGCGAGCAGCAGGTGCTCGACGGTGATGAACTCGTGCTGCTTCTGCCTGGCCTCGACAAAGGCCATGTGGAGGGAGACTTCCAGTTCCTGCGCAATCATCGACCTTCCTTCACGCCATTCGATCTAGAGCCGGGACGATTCCCGGCCCTGAACGACCTCGTTAACGCCTATGCCTCCTCCATCGTGCACTGCAATGGATGCTGGTGCTTGCGCGCGATGTTGACCACCTGTTCGACCTTCGCCGTGGCTACTTCGCGCGTATACGTGCCGCAGACGCCCATCCCCTCCCGATGTACCTGCAGCATGACCTGTGTGGCCTTTTCCCGACTCATGGCAAATACAGTTTGCAGGACGACGACCACGAAGTCCATTGGCGTGTAGTCGTCGTTCAGCAACAGCACCTTGAACAGCGGTGGCGGCTTGACCTTGACATTCAGCGCCTCGAGTACGGTGCCGTGCTGTTCCTGGTTGGACATGTCCTTCTACGATACTCCGGATCAATTTGGGGTCAATGTTTGATGATTGCAACGGTTTTATCAAGTGGACGACCGCAGATGTGGCGGCGACCTTGACCGAATGCAAACCCCGGCCCGACAATTGACGGATTGCCCCTACATTGTGCGGGGATGCTCCCCGTGCCGGCAGCAACCGCTCGTCGGTTGTTCCCCAAGCAAAAAGCCCGCCGGTCGGCGGGCTTTTTTGCAACAGCGTCGGGCCGTCCTACATCCGGTCGATCATCGCCTGGCCGAAACCGGAACACGACACCTGCGTGGCGCCGGGCATCAGGCGCGCAAAGTCGTAGGTCACAACCTTGTCGAGGATGGATTTTTCGAGGCTGGTCTCGATCAGCGCCGCCGCTTCCTTCCAGCCCATGTGCACCAGCATCATCTGCGCCGACAGGATTTCCGATCCCGGATTCACATAGTCCTTGCCGGCATACTTCGGCGCCGTGCCGTGCGTAGCCTCGAACATGGCGACCGTGTCGGAGAGATTCGCTCCCGGCGCGATGCCGATGCCGCCGACCTGCGCCGCCAGCGCGTCGGAGACGTAGTCGCCGTTGAGGTTGAGCGTCGCGATCACGTCGTACTCGGCCGGCCGCAGCAGGATCTGCTGCAGGAAGGCGTCGGCGATCACGTCCTTGACGACGATTTCGCGGCCGGTCTTCGGATTCTTGAACGAGCACCACGGTCCGCCGTCGACCAGCTTGGCGCCGAATTCCTTCTGCGCCAGCGCGTAGGCCCAGTCGCGGAAGCCGCCTTCGGTGAACTTCATGATGTTGCCCTTGTGCACGATCGCCACCGACTTGCGGTCGTTGTCGATCGCGTACTGGACCGCCTTGCGCATCAGGCGCTCGGTGCCTTCGCGCGACACCGGCTTGATGCCGATGCCGGACGTGTCCGGAAAGCGGATCTTCTTGACGCCCATCTCCTTGATCAGGAAGTCGATGAGTTTCTTCGCCTGCGGCGATTCCGCTTCCCATTCGATGCCGGCGTAGATGTCCTCCGAATTCTCGCGGAAGATGACCATGTCGGTCTTCTCGGGCTCCTTCACCGGCGACGGCACGCCCTTGAAATAGCGGACCGGGCGCAGGCAGACGTAGAGATCGAGCTGCTGGCGCAGCGCCACGTTGAGCGAGCGGATGCCGCCGCCGACCGGCGTGGTCAGCGGTCCCTTGATGGACACTACATAGTCCTTGAGGATCGTCAGCGTCTCGTCCGGCAGCCAGACGTCGGGGCCGTAGACCTTGGTCGACTTCTCCCCGGCGTAGATCTCCATCCAGTGGATCTTGCGCTTGCCGGCGTAGGCCTTGGCCACCGCGGCGTCCACCACCTTGAGCATCACCGGCGTGATGTCGAACCCCGTGCCATCGCCCTCGATGTAGGGGATGATCGGGTTGTCCGGTACCGTGAGGCTGAAATCCTTGTTGACGGTGATCTTCTGGCCGCCGGCGGGGACCTTGACGTGCTGAAACGTGGGCATGGGAACTCCGGAATAGGTGCTGCTGGGTGTCTGGCGACCGGAGGCGGCCCCCGGTTTCGCCAAACCGATAATTATCCGTGAAACCGACAAATCCTGCCACGCGCCCGCACCGCCGGGATTGGCCTGCATCAAACTCAGGCGTGATCCTGCTCAACAAGCCGTACGGCGTGCTGTGCCAGTTCACCGGCGACGGTGCGCGTCCGACGCTGAAGGACTTCGTCGACGTCCCGCATGTCTACCCTGCCGGGCGGCTGGATACCGACAGCGAGGGCCTGGTGGTGCTGACCGCGGACGGCGCGCTGCAGGCGCGCATCGCGCATCCGAAGCACAAGCTCGCCAAGACCTATTGGGTCGAGGTCGAAGGCATGCCCACTGACAGCGCAACTTGAGCGACTGGCGCGCGGCGTGGCCATCGACGGCGTGCCCACTCGCCCGGCAACGGCGCGCGCCATCCCGGAGCCGCCGGGCCTGTGGCCGCGCAACCCGCCGATTCGCGTGCGCAAGTCGATCCCCACCGCGTGGCTGGAACTCGTCATTGCCGAAGGTCGCAATCGCCAGGTGCGGAGGATGACCGCCGCCGTCGGGTTGCCGACGCTGCGTCTCGTTCGCTGGGCCGTGGGTCCGTGGACGCTCGACGGACTCGCGCCAGGGACCTGGCGGCACGAGGCGGTCGCACCCGGCATGCTATGATCGCGCGCTTTCCGCAAGTGGCTTCGCGACGGATTTTCCGACCCGCCCCGCCTTCCGCCGCCGCGTACTTTTGCCAGCGTCGATGACCTTTCCCACCCGATGATCCGCCGCCTGTTCGCCCGCCTTATCCCCGGCAGGACGACGCGCGGCCCGAAGATCTATCGGGCCGATGCCCATGCCGTGCGGCGCGAGCAGGTGCCGCGCGGCGCCCGCGCGGTCACCGAGAAATTGCAGGAAGCCGGCTACATGGCGTTCGTGGTCGGCGGCGCCGTGCGCGACCTGCTGCTGGGGCTGACGCCGAAGGATTTCGACATCGCGACCAACGCGACGCCCGAGCAGGTGAAGCCGCTGTTTCGCCGCGCCTTCATCATCGGCCGCCGCTTCCGGCTGGTCCACGTGCACGTCGGCGCCGAAGTGCTGGAAGTGTCGACGTTCCGCGCGGCGCAAACCGGCGAAGACGCCACCGACGAACACGGCCGGCTGCTGTCGGACAACGTGTATGGCTCGCAGGCGCAGGATGCGGCGCGCCGCGACTTCACGATCAACGCGCTCTACTTCGATCCGGCCACCGAGGAAATCTGGGACTACGTCGGCGGCGTGCCGGATGTGCGCGCGCGGCGCCTTAAGCTGATCGGTCCGCCGGTGACGCGTTTCCGGGAAGACCCGGTGCGGATGCTGCGCGCCGTCCGCCTCGCCGCCAAGGTCGGCGTCGCCATCGACGCCAAGACCGCCGCGCCGATTCCCAAGCTGGCCGGCCTCATCCAGAACGTGCCGCCGGCGCGGCTGTTCGACGAAATGCAGAAGCTGCTGCTGTCCGGCCACGCGGCGGAGACGCTGAAGAGCCTGCGCGCGCACGGGCTGTCGCACGGACTGCTGCCGCTGCTCGACGTGATTCTCGAGCAGCCGCTCGGCCCGAAGTTCATCGACGCCGCGCTTGCCGGAACCGACCGGCGCGTGCGCGACGGCAAGCCCGTATCGCCCGCGTTCCTGTTCGCGACGCTGTTGTGGCACGAGGTGCTGCAGACGTGGAACGCGCGCCAAGGGCCGCGGCGAAAAGCCGTTGCCGGCGCTGTTCGACGCGATGGACAACGTGCTGGAGCAGCAGGCGCAGCGAATCTCGATACCGCGCCGCTTCGAGGCCGCGATCAAGGAGATCTGGTCGCTGCAGCCGCGCTTCGAGCAGCGCGCCGGCGCGCGCCCCTACCGCCTGCTCGAGCATCCGCGCTTTCGCGCCGCCTACGACTTCCTCGAGCTGCGCGGCATTTCCGGCGAGGTGCCGATGGCGCTCGTCGACTGGTGGACGAAGTTCCAGGACGCGAGCGACCACGAACGCGAGGCGATGCTGAAGCCGGACGAGGCGCCGAAGAAGGGTCGCCGGTCGCGCGGCCGCGGGCGCAAGCACCGCGCCGACGCCACCGTCGGCGAGAGACCGCCTGCCGCCGAACCGGCCGACAGCGAATAGGCACGGGGACGCTCTCGCGCGATGTCGACCGTGGCGTTCGTCGGGATGGGCAGCAACCTCGCGCACCCCCGACGGCAGATTGCGCGCGCCGTCGCGGCGATCGCGCGCATTCCGCGGACGACGCATTCTCGCACTGTCTCCCAACTACGCGACGGCGCCTCTGGCCTGCACCGACGACCAGCCCGACTACGTGAACGCCGTCGTGGCACTGCGCACGTCGCTTTCGCCCCGCGCGCTGCTCTCGCGCCTGCAGGCCATCGAACGCGCGCAGGGACGGGATCGCGGCGCCGCCACGCCGCGCAATTCGCCGCGGACGCTCGACCTCGATTTGCTACTATTTGGCCGGCGCCTCGTTCGGCTGCCGCAATTGACGATTCCGCACCCGCGCATGCACGAACGGGCCTTTGTGCTGACACCGCTACTCGACATCGCACCGGCCACGGTCATTCCCGGCCGCGGCCAGGCCCGCCGTCTCGCGCACGCGGTGCGCGCGCAGCGCATCGCGCGGACGCGCCGCCATGTGCTGCACTGACTCAGCCGTCCCGCGCGCGCGACCATGGACCTAGAGAAGTGCCGCTACATCGTCGTCGAGGGGCCGATCGGCGCCGGCAAGACGAGTCTCGCGCGCCAGCTGGCGTCGCGCCTCGACGCGGAAATGCTGCTCGAGCAGCCGGAGGACAATCCGTTCCTGTCGCGGTTCTACGACGACATGCCGCGATTCGCGCTGCCCACGCAGCTCACGTTCCTGTTCCAGCGCGCCGACCAGTTGCGCGGATTGTCGCAGCTCGACCTGTTCCGGCGCCCGACGGTGGCGGATTTCCTGCTCGACAAGGATCCGCTGTTCGCGCGCCTCAACCTCTCCGAAGACGAGTACGCGCTGTACGAAAAGGTGTATGGCCACCTGAAGCCGCAAACGCCGACGCCCGACCTCGTCATCTATCTGCAGGCGCCCGTCGACACGCTGGTTCACCGCGTGCAGATGCGCGGCGCCGATTACGAGCGGTCGATTCCGGACGAATACCTGGCGCGGCTGGCCGATGCCTACTCGCGCTTCTTCTATCAGTACGACGAGGCGCCGTGCCTCATCATCAACAGCGAGCGGCTCAATTTCGTCGACGTCCCGGCGCATCTCGACCTGTTGCTGGCGCGCGTGTCGAGCATGCGGGCACGCCGCGAATTCTTCAATCTGGGCCAGGGGGGATGACAACGCAATGAAGAACTTTGCCCGTTTGCTCGCCATTGTGGCGCTTGCGCTGCTGGTCGTGGACGGCGAGCGCCCAGGAGTCCTACCCGTCCAAGCCCATTCGCCTGATCGTGCCGTTCCCGCCGGGCGCGGGCACGGACACGGTCGCGCGCTATGTCGCGCAGAAGCTCGGCGAGTCGATGGCGGCCACCATCGTCATCGACAACAAGACCGGCGCCGGCGGCGCGATCGGTGCCGCCGAAGCCGCGCGCGCCGACCCCGACGGCTACACGCTGCTGTTCGTCGCCGGGCCGTTCACGACGGTGGCGGCCTCGGCGAAGAACCCGGGCTACGATCCGGTGAAGCAGTTCGTGCCGGTGGCGCCCATCGCGGCCGGGCCGCTGGCGTTCGTCGTCGGCAACGACGTGCCCGCCAACACGATGCGCGAATTCATCGCGCTGGCGAAACAGAAGCCGGGCACGCTCAACTACGGCTCGGCCGGCAACGGCAGCATCAACCATCTCGCGCTCGAACTGCTGAACGTGCGCGCCGGCATCAACGTCGTGCACGTGCCGTACCGAGGCATCGCCGACGCCACCAAGGACCTGCTGGCCGGCAACATCCAGGCCATGACCGCGTCGATTCCGGCGACGCTGCCGCAGGTCGCCGCGAAGAAGTTGAAGGTGCTGGCCGTGACCGGGGCCAAGCGCATCCCGCAACTGCCCGACGTGCCGAGCTGGGAGGAGGAAGGCGTGCCCAACGCCAACGTGATCAATTACTGGGGCATCGTCGCGCCGGTCGGGACGCCCGCGGCCATCGTCGCCAGGCTCAACGCGGAAACGCGCAAGGTCCTGGCGCAGCCCGAGGTGCGCGAACGACTCGAACGCGAAGGCGCCGAAATCATCTCGGGTCCGCCGCGAGCGTCTTGGCGCCTTGATCGAAACCGATCTCGCGAACTGGAAGAAGCTGATCGTCGACGCGAAGATCACGCTGGAGTGATGTCTTGCTGGCGGCTGCCTTCGCCGGCCGCAGCGCGAGCCAGTATGCCGATACGCGACGAGAACGACACCCAGGACGGCGGGCCAGTCCCAGCGGTAGTCCTCGAACAGCGTGGACAGCGCCATCGCGATGATGGGGGTGGAGACGGTCGTGTACGAGGCCGGTCCCGCGCCCACGCGATTGAGCAGCGTGAAGTAGACGGCGAACGCGATCACGCTGCCGAACAGCGACAGGTAGAGCAGCGACAGCACGTAGGGCAGACGCGCGTCGAACGTCCAGGGCGTGCCCTGCACGATGGCAACGTCCCGCCGTCAGCAGCGAGCCGTAACCCAGGCCCCACGCCGTTGCCGGCAGCGTCGGAAATCCGGCACGATGATTCCGCACGGCGATCAGGTTGCCGATCGGCTGCCGATGCTGTCGCCGCCAGCGTCAGCGCGATGCCAAACGCGACGGCGCCACCCTGCTGCGCCTGCTCGCAGTTCCGGCAGGAAGAGGAGCGCCACGCCGGTCACGCCGAACGTCGCCGCGACGAACGTCCGGACGCGCAGCGGCGTGCCGAACGCCAGCCGCATCGCGACCGGACTCATGAACACCAGTGTCGAGAACAGCACGGCGACGAGGCCGGACGTGATGAGCTGCTCGGCGCGGTAGATCCAGATGTAGTTGAATCCCATCATCAGCACGCCCAGCCCCGCCAGATAGGCGTGATCGCGCAGCCGGAAACGCAGCGAGCGGCCCGTGGCCGACGCATCCGGCCGCGAGCACCACCGCGGCAAGCGCGAACCGGTAGCACACGGACACTTCCGGCGCCACGCTGCCCAGCTGGAACGTGATCGCAAGCCACGTCGAGCCCCAGATCAGCGTCGGGACCAGGAACAGCATCGGTACGCTCATCGTCATGCGAGCTTGATCGCGAAATCGGTGGCGCCGATCGAAGCCGCGAGCGCCGCGACCTCGGCGTCCAGCGCGCGGCGGAACGCGGCACCGCGCGGACGCGACTTCGCGAAGCCTGCGTCCACGCGCAGCGTCCCGCCACGTTCGCGGCGTTGGCCCAGCCGATCACGTCGTCGCGCCATAGAAGCGGCAGCGCGTAGTAGCCGAAGCGGCGCTTCGAAGGCGGCGTGTACGCTTCGAAGCGGTAGTCCCAGCCCCAGAACAGCTCGAACCGGCGCCGGTCCCAGACGAGCGGATCGAACGGCGCCAGCAACGCCACGCGTTCCTCGCTTTGCGCATCCAGCGTCTCGCCCGCCGGAAGAAGGAAGTGGGTCCCGCCTGCCGCGACGCGGCGAACCGTGCGACCGTCAAGCATGCGCGCGAGGACTCGCGCCGCGATGTCCTCCGGAATCGAAATGCCGCTGACCATGTACGCGAGCTTGCGCAGACTCCCCTCGGGCAGCGGCGCGTAGAGTCGCAGCAACAGCGCCAGCACGTCGGCCGCCCGCGTGGCCGCGGCGCGCGGGCGCGGGCGCGATTCCGCCAGCGCGTAGAGGCGGATGCCGGCCTCGCGTCTGGCCACGCGCAGCTTGCCGCGGTACTGCAGCGCCTCGAGCATCCGTGTCGTCGCCGCCGAATTGCCGCCCCAGCCGTTGCCGATGCTGACCTTGCCGAGCGTCGCGCGCAGGTCGCGCGGATGCGTGACGCCGTGCCGGCGCACGTGGGTCGAGGATGCGCGCAGCCATCCGCGGATGCTCGTGCTCGACGTGCCATGCCGCCGGGCGCGCGCGGATGCAGCAGGTGCTGCGTGCGCGCCGGCATCACGCCGTAGACATGGACATAGTCCTCGGCCAGCGGCATTTCCGGATAGGCACGATCGAGGTCGCCGGCGCGGTAGCCGGCGACGCGCTGGCGCAGGATGAGATCGGCGGCGCGCGCGGGAGCGCGGATCGGGTCGAGCTGCACGAAGCCCAGCGCGTCGATGGCCGCCGGCAACGACGTCGGCGCGAACAGCGTGCGCCGGACCGCATGCGCGCGCAGTGCCTTCAATGACGCGGATTCGGTCATGCCGCGCGCAGCGCGTCGACGATCTTCATCCGCGCCGCGCGCGCCGCCGGCAGGAAGCCGCCGACGAAGCCCATGATCAGCGCGAAGGCGAGCGACGCGGCGATGATGACCGGCGTGAGCGTGAAGCCGAAGGCGATCTCGGCGAACGTCTGGAAATTCATCGTGGAAATCGAGAACGCCTGCATGAAAGCCGCACCGACGAGGCCGATCAGGCCGCCGACCAGGCCGAGCAGCAGCGCCTCGCCCAGGAACGCCACCATGATGGACGCGCGCGAGAAGCCCAGCGCGCGCAGCGTGCCGATCTCGTTGGTGCGCGACGCGACGCTCGCGTACATGGTGATCATCGCGCCGATGATCGCGCCGATCGAAAAGATCACCGAAATGGTGATGCCCAGGTAGGAGATGAACTTGGACAGCGCCGCCGACTGGTCGGCGTAGAACAGCGTCTCGCGCTTGGCCTCCAGCTGCAGCCGCGGATCGCTCTCGATCTGCTCCTTGACCGCATCGAAGCGGCTCGCGTCCGCGAGCTTGAAGATGACCGCCGAGAATGCGACGCGGCGAAACGCCTGCAGCAACTGCTCCGCATCGCCCCAGATTTCCGAGTTGAAGCCGGTGCGGCCGGCGTCGAACACGCCGACCACCGTCCAGTCGCGTTGCGCGAAACGCAGCGTCTCGCCCAGAGCCGCGCCGCGGAAGCCATTCGCGATCGACCTGCCGGCGATGATCTCCGATGTCCCGGGCTGGAACATCCTGCCCTCGACGATTCTCACCTGCGGCCGCAGCTCGAGACCGGCTGGCGTCGCGCCGCGGATCACGACGTTGGACGGCTTGCCCGAATCGCGCTTCGGCAGGTTGATGAGCACCACCGGCTCCTTCGAGATGAGCTTCCTGTCCATCCGCGCCGGTGGCGATATCCGGCAGCGACTCGACGATCGCCGCGGAGGCGCGGTCGACGCCGCTTTGCACTTCCGTCTGCGAGCTGCGGCGGATGACGATCACGTTGTCCGGCTGTCCGGTCGCCACCAGCGTCTGCTCGAGCCCCGCCGACAGCATCAGCACGGTGGCGAACACGTACACGACCAGCGCCATGCCGCCCGCGGTCAGGGCCGTCGTCAGCTTGCGCGCGGTGAGATTGCGCGCGATGTAGCTCAAGGGGACGTTGCTCATCAGGCGATCGCCCGCAGGCCGTCGACGATGCGCACCCGTGCCGCGCGCCATGCCGGCACGGCGGCTGCCACGACGCCGATCGACCAGCGACGCGGCCAGTTGCATGCAGCACCGTCTCGTGGCTGACGAAGAAAACCGGGAACAGCGTCCCCATGGCGCCGGCAAAGGCGTTGGCGAGCGGAAACGTGAGCAGGATGCCCAGCGCGCCGCCGGCCAGCGCGATGCCGATGGACTCCGCGAACACGAGCACCGCCACGAAGCCCTGCCCGAATCCCAGCGCCTTCATCGTCGCGTATTCGCTGTAGCGCTCCCGTGCCGTCATCGCCATCGTATTGGCCATTACCGCCATGATGATGATGATCACGACGAACGACACCGCCTGCACGGCCACCAGGATCGCCTCGGTCATCGCCACGAATCCCAGCTGGAAGGCCTTCTCGGTCTCGGTGAGCGTCTCGGCGAGCGAATTCTTGAACGTGGCGTCGATGTCCTGCGAAATGGCGGCGGCCTGCGTAGGGTCGCGGATCTCGACGACGTAGACGCCGATCTGGTCGCCGCGCCTGCGGGAATCGCGCCTTCACCGTCTCGTTCAGGAATTGCCAGTGGAAGAAGAACTGCGTCTCGTCGGTCTTGGCGTCGACGCCGTCGTAAATGGCCCGCAGCGTGAACGTCCATGTCCCTGGAAAGATCGTCCCGCGCAGCGGAATCTGGTCGCCCACCTTCCAGCCATACTGGTCGGCCAGCTTGCGCCCGACGACCGCGCCGCGGCGGTCGACCAGGAAGGCCTTCTTCTCCTCCGGCTTCAGCACGAATTCCGGATACATGTCGAGGTACGTCGCGGCGTCGATGGCGAACTGCGGAAAGAAATTGCGCTCGGTGATGTAGACGCCGCCGAACCAGTTGGCCCAGGACACGGCGGTCACGCCCGGGCACCTGGCGGATCTTCTGCGCGTAGGTGAGCGGCATCGGGAAGACCAGCGAAATCGCGTTGCGCGAGACCAGGCGCGCCGACGAGGTCGCCTCGGCGCCCGCGTACCACGCATCGACGATCGTGCGCAGCAGGCCGAAGGCCGTGATCGCGACGACGATGCCCACCACCGTCAGCGATGTGCGCAGCTTGTGGCGGAACGCGTTCTTGAGGACCAGCAACGGGACGAACATGGCGCGATGCCTTCGGTCAACCGACCAGCACGCCCTTTTCCAGCTGCACGATCTTGCGCGCGTGGCTGGCGGCTTTCGGGTCGTGCGTGACCATGATGATGGTCTTGCCGATTTCGGCGTTGAGTCGCTCGAGCAGGCCCAGCACCTCCTCGGCCGTCGTGCGGTCGAGATCGCCGGTGGGCTCGTCGGCGACGATCAGCGTCGGGTCGGTGATCAGCGCGCGCGCGATCGCGACGCGCTGCTGCTGGCCGCCGGACAGTTCGTTCGGATAGTGCTCGACGCGGTCCGACAATCCGACCAGTGCGAGCGCCGTGTCGACGCGTTCGCGCCGTTCGCGCCGCGACAGCGACGTGAGCTGCAGCGGCAGTTCCACGTTCTGGAACGCCGTCAGCACCGGCATCAGATTGTAGAACTGGAAGATGAAGCCGACGTGCGCGGCGCGCCACGCCGCGAGATCGCCGTCGGACAGGCCGCGCGATATCCACGCCCGCGACGCGGATTTCGCCCGACGTCGGCTTGTCGATGCCGGCGATCAGGTTGAGCAGCGTGGACTTGCCGGAGCCCGACGGTCCCATCAGCGCGATGTAGTCGCCCGCCATGACGTCGAAGTTGATGTCGACCAGCACCGGGATGACCTGCTCGCCGCGCGTGTAGTACTTGGTGAGGCTGCGGATCGCGACCAGCGGCGCGTCGGCATCGCGCGGCGACCGGCGTCGGGCACCGTCTTCCGGACGACTCGGTCGGCATGTCGCGGTATCTTCGCGCGCTACTTCGCGGGCTTCACCAGCGTGCCCGACGCGAAGTTCTCGGCGGGCTTCAGCACGACCTTGTCGCCGCTCTTGACGTCGCCGGCGATGCCGGTCAGGTCGCCCACTTTCTTTCCGGGCGTGACGGGCACGGCCGTGGCCACGCCATCCTTGATGACGAAGACGACCGCGCGGCCGTCGCGCTGGACGATCGCGTCGGCGGCCACCGCGACCATCGGCTTCTGCTGTTCCGCGCGTCACCTCCTGCGACAGGAAGCTCACCTTGGCGCTCATTTCCGGCAGGATGCGCGGGTCGATCGCGTCGAACTTCACCTTGGTCATGACGGTGGCCTTGGCGCGGTCCACCGTCGGCACGATGCGGCTGATGCGGCCGCGGAAGCGCGTGTCCGGAAGCGCGTCGAGCAGGATTTCCGCGGGCTGGCCCACGGCTGACCTTGGACAGGCTGGACTCGGCGACGTCGGCCTCGACTTCGAGCGTGCTCATGTCGGCCATCGACACGACGGCGCCCTTGGAGTCGGCCGCGTTGGAGAACGGCGTGACGAGATCGCCCACGTTGGCGCTCTTGGACAGGATCACGCCGTCGAACGGCGCGCGGATCACCGTGTAGTCGACGGCGACCTGCGCATTGCGCGACGTCGCTTCGCGTGACGTTGATCGTCGCCCGCGCATTGGCAACGCCCGCCGTGGCCTTTTCCGCGCGCGCCTTGGCGGTGTCCACGGCGGCAGCCGACACGAAGCCCTTGGCCAGCAGGTCCTGGTTGCGCTTCAACTGCGCCACGGCATCGCGCTCTTCCGCCAATGCCTGTTCCAGCGCCGCCCTGGCGGCCTTGACGCTGGCCTGCGCGCCTTCGCCCTGCGCCACCACGTCCCGCGCGTCGATGCGCGCGATGATGTCGCCGGCCTTCACGCGCGAACCTTCCGCCACGCCGAGCCACTCGAGACGTCCGGTGGCCTTCGACGAGATGGCCGCCTTGCGCTGCGCGACGACGTAGCCCGTCGCGTTGAGCAGCACGAACTGCTGCGACGGGTAGGTCGTGACCACCGAGGTCGTCTGCACGGTCACCGCGCGCGGCTGCAGCGCGAACCATCCGCCAGCCGCGGCCAGAACCAGCAGGATGCCGCCCCACCACAACCAGCGCCGGCGGCGGCGCGTGACCACCGGGGCCAGGCTGCGGTCGATGCGAAGTTTGGAAAGGTCCGGCGGAACGGATTGCGTCATGGTGGGCGGCTGGAAAAAATTGCGCCGGCATGCGATCCGGCGGACCGTCATTCTACCGGTTTGCCTCGTCCCTCCCGCTTGGACACCCCTCGGCGGCCGGGCTGACCCCGGGTCCGTCCGTAGGCGGAAATAGGTGGCCGTCCGGGGGCGTCAGGCCCCTTGCCTTTCCTGGAAAACGCATTCATAATGCGAATCATTCGTATTAACGTACCGTCTGGGGCTGCCGGGGGCCCGCTTAGCCCGCCGAGGCCATCGAAGGAGACCGCACCATGCTGGCCACGCTGTTCGTGACGTTGCGCGAAGGCATCGAAGCATTCCTCATCGTCGCCATCACGCTCGCGTACCTGCGCAAGACCCATCGGGTCGCGCTGGGCTCGGCAGTGCTGTGGGGCACCGGTGCCGGCGTGGCACTGTCGGTCCTGGCGGGCTATTTCTTCGGCCAGGCCGAGAACAAGCCGCTGTGGGAAGGCTTCCTTGCCCTCGCGGCCGCCGTCATGGTGCTGTCGATGGTGGTCTATATGCTGAAGGCGTCGAAGCGGATGCGCGGCGACATCGCCGCCAAGGTCGAGGCGGCCTCGCAGAAATCCGAGCGCTGGAGCGTGGCTGGGCGTGTTCGCGTTCGTGCTGGTCATGATCGTCCGCGAGGGAATGGAAACGGCGCTGATCCTGACCACCCTTTTGTTCGAGCAGGGTTCGCGCGATCTGCTGATCGGCGCGACCTTCGGCGTCCTGCTGGCGGCGCTCGTCGCGTGGGCCTGGTCGCGCTATGGCCAACGCGTCAACCTGAGGCGCTTCTTCCAGGTGACGTCGGTATTCCTCATCCTGTTCACGATTCAGCTTTTCATCTATGCGTTCCACGAGTTCAGCGAAGCCGGCGTCGTCCCGGGCATCGACAACGCGTTCTGGCACGCGGCGACCGAGCCCTATGGTCCGGAGGGCCAATACGGCGAATGGCTGACCTATCTCATGGTGCTGGTGCCCGCCTGCTGGCTGGCGGTCGCGTGGTGGCGCGACCGCGGCACGCCACCGCGGCACGCCCCGCGCGCGGCATAAGGAATCGCCACATGTACGTCTGCCTCTGCAATGCAGTCACCGACGGCGAGATCCGCGGCGCGATCAAGCTCGGTGTGCGCTCGATGCAGGATCTCTCGGCCACACTGGGCGTGGCCACGTGCTGCGGCCGTTGCGCCGATTGCGCGCGTTCGGTGCTTGCCGAATCGCTGGCCGCCGAATGCGCGTACGCCGGCGCCGGCGACGACTAGCACCTCGCCCGCATCGTCCGATCACCGCCATTGCGCGCGTACGCGGCGCAGTCCATCATGCCTGCCTAGCGCTCGCGACATTTCTTCCGGGGAGTCCATGCGATGAAGGGTGACAAGACCGTGCTCCGGCACCTCAACACGGTGCTGACCAACGAACTGACGGCAATCAACCAGTACTTCCTGCATTCGCGCATGTTCCGCAACTGGGGTTTCCGCGCGCTGGCCGAGCACGAGCATCGCGAGTCGGTCGACGAAATGAAGCATGCCGACAAGCTGATCGAACGCATCCTGTTCCTGGAAGGGCTGCCCAACCTGCAGGACCTCAACAAGCTGCTGATAGGCGAGAACGTGCCCGAGGCGCTGGCCTGCGACCTCAAGCTGGAGCGCGCCGCGCACCCCGCGCTCAAGGCCGCGATCGCGCACTGCGAAACGGTCGGCGATTACGTCAGCCGCGAACTATTCGAGGAAATCATGGAGTCCGAGGAGGAACACATCGACTTCCTCGAAACGCAGATCGGATTGATCGAGAAAGTGGGACTCGCGAATTACCTGCAATCCCAGATGGGCGACGCCGCTCCTTCCTGAGCGACCGCCCTCGCCGGCGTCGTGCCAGGCGATGCTTCGCCCCGCGGCCGGTCGGCCGTGCTCGCCACGACGATTCAGCCTTCCGCGGGAAACGCGACGACGTGATCGACCGCGAGGCGAATGCCGATGCGCTCGCCGATCGCGTGATCGTGATGCGACGGAACCAGCGACAGCACGCGGGTTCCGGAGGCCAGCTGCAGCGTGTACAGGAACTCGGCGCCGCGAAACGCCTTGGCCGTGACCTCCGCGCGCCACGGGCTGGCATCGTCGTGCAGGATGTCGTCGGGACGCAGCAGCAGGTCGACCGCGGCGCCAAGCGCCACGCCGCTGCGCGTATCGCCTTCGAGCTCACCCAGTTCCGTGCGCATGCGGCCGGCGGCATCTGCGACGCCGCGCACGAATACGCCCTGGCCGATGAAGTCCGCCACGAAGCGGGTGCGTGGCCGGTGATACAGGTTGTAGGCCGTATCCCACTGTTCAATGCGGCCATCGTTCATGATGCCGATTTCGTCGGCCAGCGCGAACGCCTCGTGCTGGTCGTGGGTGACCAGGATCGCCGTCGTGCCCGCATCTTTCAGGATCGCGCGGATTTCGAGCGAAAGGCGCTCGCGCAAGTCCACGTCGAGATTGGAAAACGGTTCGTCGAGAAGCAGCAGCCCTGGGCCCGGAGCCAGCGCCCGTGCCAACGCGACGCGCTGCTGCTGCCCGCCGGAGAGTTCGTGAGGATAGACATCGGCCAATTCGACCAGGCCGACCAACTCGAGCATGATGGCCGTGCGCGACCGCGCCGCCGATTCGCCCAGGCTCCGGAGTCCGAATGCGACGTTTCCGGCGACAGTGAGGTGCGGGAACAATGCATAGTCCTGGAACACCATGCCGATGCCGCGCAGTTCGGGCGGGATCTGCATTCCCGGACGCGACGCGACCTTGCCGGACAGCATGATCTCGCCTTCCTCCACCGGTTCGAAGCCGGCGATGCAGCGCAGGACCGTGGTCTTGCCGCATCCCGAAGGTCCGAGCAGGCAACCGATCGCACCGGGCTCGAGCGTGAAACCCAAACCGCGCACGACCCGATGCGTGCCGTACGCATGCACGAGTTCGCGAACGATGACGGATGCGGCCATGCGCGCCATTCTACGACGCCCGACCTCCTATAATGCGGCGATGCTGCAACCCGGGATGACCGCCCGCGCAGGAGGATCAACGCAGAAAGCGTCACGGCGTGCGCGGTAATGCGCGTTGGCTGACGGCGCTGGCGATGCTGTTCGCCGCGTGCGCGGCGCTGCCCGTGCTCGCCATCGTCACGCGAGGGCTGGCGCCGGGGACTGGCGCCACGTGGACCCACCTCGCCAACACGGTGCTTGCCGGGTTATGTCGCGAACACGCTGGCGCTGGTGGTGCTGGTCGCGCTGGGTGCGGCGGTCGGCGGTACCGTCTCGGGCTGGCTCATCGCCCGCCGTCGTTTTCCCGGCAGCGGCTTCCTGGAATGGGCATTGATGCTGCCGCTGGCCATGCCGTCGTACGTCATGGCCTACGCGTACACCGATTTCCTGCAGTACGCCGGCCCGCATGCAAACGGCATTGCGCGCGATGTTCGGCTGGTCGCGGCAAGACTACTGGTTTCCCGACGTGCGCTCGCTGGGCGGCGCGGCGACCATGTTCGTGTTCGCGCTCTATCCGTATGTCTACCTGCTGGCCCGAACCGCGTTCATCGAGCGCCCGCCTGCGCTCATCGAAGCCGCGCGCACGCTCGGGCTCGATCGCCGGCAGGCATTCTGGCGCGTCGAGCTTCCGCTGGCGCGTCCGGCCATCGCCGCCGGCACCGCGCTGGTGCTGATGGAAACGCTGGCCGACTACGGAACGGTGTCGTATTTCGCCGTC
Organism: uncultured beta proteobacterium; assembly: GCA_963816165.1. Lineage (GTDB taxonomy): Bacteria > Pseudomonadota > Gammaproteobacteria > Burkholderiales > Casimicrobiaceae > VBCG01. The sequence continues at coordinate 105,367 of CAWFJL010000011.1, read as the reverse complement.
GACACGTTCACCACGGGCATCTACCGCGCGTGGTTCTCGCTGGGCGATCGCGCGGCCGCCGCGCAGCTCGCCACGGCGCTTCTCGCGTTCGTCATCCTCGCGGTCGCACTGGAACGGGCGTCACGCGGTGCGCGGCGCTCGACCGGCGGCCCGCGCGGCAGGCAGACATCGCGCTTCGCGCCGGCGCGATTGACAGGCTTGCGCGGCTGGGGCGCGACGATCATCTGCGCCATTCCTCTGCTGGTCGGTTTTGTCCTCCCCGGCGCGCTGCTGATGCGACTGCTGTTCGCCGATGCGCAGATCGTGCTGACCGACCACTTCCTGGGCTGGGCATGGAACAGCTTGCGGGTGGCGCTGATGGCCGCGGTCCTCGCGGTCGTGGTCGCGACGATCGTCGCCTACGCGGCCAGGCTGCGTCCGGGCGCGCTGACGCGCCTCGGCAGCCGCGTGCTCACGCTGGGCTACGCGGTGCCGGGCACCGTGCTTGCCGTGGGCGTGCTGCTGCCGCTCGGCGCGCTGGACAACTGGCTCGCGAATGTCCTTCACGACGGCGGGACGCAGCGCCCCGGCCTGTTGCTGACCGGCACCGTGTTCGCGCTGGTGTATGCCTATCTGGTCCGCTACTTCGCGGTGGCGTGGAACAGCATCGAGCCGGGTTTTGCGCGCATCACGCCGGCAATGGACGCCGCCGCACGCGGCCTGGGCGCAGGCGTCATGGGCACGCTGGCGCGCGTGCACGCGCCGCTTCTTGGGCGCAGCGTTGCGGCGGCTTTGCTGCTGGTGTTCGTCGACGTCATGAAGGAACTGCCGGCGACGCTCGTGCTGCGCCCGTTCAACTTCGACACGCTCGCGACGCAGGCGTACATGCTGGCGAAGGACGAGCGCCTTGCCGAAGCGGCGCTGCCGTCGCTGGCGATCGTCGTCGTGGGGCTGGTGCCGCTGCTGACGCTCGCGCGCATGGCCCGGCGCGGCCAACCCGCGCGCGTCGGTTGATCCGCCCGCGCGCGGCCGGATTACGCCGTCACTTCCATCCCGCGCGGTCGGCGACGCGCTGCGCCTCCGTGGTGTTCTTGCCGAGCGTGGCGATCGGCAGCGGATCGATCTTGAACTTGCCGAACGCATCGAGCGCAGGATTGGCAACCGCCACCGACGCGACGATCGGCCACTCGTTGTTGCCGTCGGCGAAATAGCGCTGGGCGTCGTTGCCGGCCAGGTATTCGAGGAACTTCACCGCGTTGTCGCGATGCGGCGCGCTCTTCAGCACGCCGGCGCCGGAAATGTTGACGTGCGTGCCCTTGCCTGCCTGATCGGGGAAGACGACGGCGGTCTTCGCGACGACTTCGCGGTCGGCCGGCTGGGTGGAGCGCAGCAGCCGCGCGTAGTAGTAAGTGTTGCTGAGCGCGATTCCGCATTCTCCCGCGGCCACCGCCTTGATCTGGTCGGTGTCGCCGCCCTTGGGCGCGCGCGCCATGTTCGCGACGACGCCTTTGGCCCATGCCTCCGCCTTGGCCTCGCCCAAGTGCGGCGATCTCCGATCCGATCAGCGACAGGTTGTACGGATGGCTGCCTGAACGCGTGCAGACCTTGCCCTTGTTCTTCGGATCGGCCAGCGACTCGTAGGTCGCCACGTCCGACGCATTCACCGCGGCCTTGTTGTACACGATGACGCGGGCACGATACGAAAAGCCAAACCAGTTGCCGGCGGGATCGCGAAACTTCGCGGGAATCCTGTCGTCGAGAACGCCGGACTTGATCGGCTGGAAGAGGCCAAGCTGCTGGGCCTGCCACAGACGCGCGGCGTCGACGATCAGCAGGATGTCCGCCGGGCTGTTGGCGCCTTCGGACTTGAGGCGCTCGAGCAACTGCTCGTCGCTGGCCTCGATCCGGTTGATCTTGATGCCGGTGGCCTTGGAGAAAGTTGTCGTACAGCGCCTCGTCGGTCTGATAGTGGCGGGCGGAATAGAGGTTGAGGACCGGTTCATCCGCGGCGTGCGACGCGGAGAGCATCGCGGCAGTCATGGCCACGGCGCCGACAATTCGAATCAGGGAACGCATGATGAGATTGCTTCCTTCATTGGGGAGGAACGAAGGATACAAAGCAACGCACTCTCGGTCAATACGAATACGAATAATTCGCGTTACGTTGATCTGCGTCAACTCTGCTGGGCGGCCAGGGAACCCGGCGGCGCCGTCCGGTCCTGTGCTACCCGCCCTCCAGCGGCGTCGGCTCGGTGAGGGCCTGCCTGCCGCGACGGCTGGCGAACCACGCGTCGACGGAAATGATCGCGAGGCCGACGCCGATGCAGCCGATGCCGATCCACTCGCCGCGGTTGAGCCGTTCTCCGAACACGGCCATCGACGACAGCAGCGCAATGACCGGGATGGCGAACATGTTCATCGACGCGGTACCGGCCGGCAGCCAGCGCAATATCGCCATCCACAGCAGAAATCCCAGTGCTGTCGACACCGCGCCGACCTGGAACAGCAGCAGGATGAACGTGGCGCTCCATTGCGTCGCCGGCAACTCGAACAGGAACGGCAACAGCGTCAACGGCAGCACGCCGACGAGCATCTGCCACGCGATGAAATTGAGCGCGTCGAAGCGATGTCCGCGCTGGAAATACTTGGTGGCAACCGTGCCCGCCGCCCAGCCGAACCCGGACAGCACGGCCCAGAGCTTGGGCGCGAGGTCGCCGTGCCACTGCCACGGCTCGACCAGCAGCACCATGCCCGCCAGTGCGCAGCGCGACCGCGAGCCACTGGTAGCCCTTGATGCGCTCGCGCAGGACCGCCCACGCCAGCAGCAGCGTCCAGAAGGGCATCGTGAACACCAGCACCGACGCGCGTCCGGCACCCCCACCGGCCACGGCCATCGTCGTCGACGCGAAATTGATCGTCGTCTGGAAGATTCCGGTGACGATCACCGCGACCCACGACTCGGGCAGCATCGACCCCCGCCGCCAGAACAGCACGGCGAACAGGACCACCGTGGCGAGCCACGTTCGCTGCACGTTGAAGACGACGGGATTCGCCGACAGCAGCGCGAGCTTCATGAAAACCCAGTTGCTGCCCCAGATCAGCGTGAGCAGCGCGAGCGCCGCGTAGGCGCCGCGCCGCGACTGCACGGCAAGACGGTGCGCCATCAGGCGAGAAACGACTCGAGTTCGCGCGCGACCGCTTGCGGCTGGTCGTGGTGCAGCATGTGCCCGGCATCGGCAATCGTCACCAGGCGCGCGCCGGGAACGTGGGCCATCCGGCGCGCGATCTCGGCCGCCGGATCGCCACCGCCGGCGAGCCAGCGCGGAATGCTGGAATCGTCCGCCGCGACCCACAGCGCGGGCGCGGCGATCCGCTGCCAGATCGCGAAGACTTCCTCCAGCCGGTACACGCTCGGGAACGGAAGCTTGTGGCGCGGATCGGCGCGCAGCCGCACGGTGCCATCGGCCAGCGTCTCTCCCCAATGCGAGGCCAGGAACTCCGCGTGCTCGCGCGGCAGCCGGCGATTGTTCTTCTGCAGGCGATCAGCCACGGCGGCCAAATCGCGATAGGGTGCCAGCGCCGGAGAATCTTCCAGCGCGTCCAGCCATGCCGCGAACTTCTTCGGCGCGGCCTCCGGTCCCTCGCCGGGAATGCCGAAACCGTCGAGCGACACGACTTTGCGCACCCGTCCCGGCCGCAAGCCGGCATACAGCAGCGCCACATTGCCACCGAGACTGTGGCCGGCGATGTCGACGGGTCCGTCCGGTGCCAGCGCGCGCACCAGCCCATCGAGATCGGCCACGTAATCGGCGAACCAGTAGCCGTCATGCGGCCACTCGCTCAAGCCGAAGCCGCGCCAGTCGGGCGCCAACACCTGCCAATCGGACGCCAGCGCATCGACCAGGAACTGGAACGACGCGGATACGTCCATCCAGCCGTGCAGCAGCACGAGCTTGCGCGCGCCCGGGTCGCCCCACGTCCGCACGTGATAGCGCAGGCCGCGCACGGCGACGAACTGCGACGTCGAGCGCCTCATGGGCACATCCTCATGCGAAGCCGCACGGCGCGCTATTTCTTCTTGCACTGCGCGACGCCGTCCTGCCAGCCGGTGCGATAGTTGCCGTCGCCGCTGAAGCGCGCGGCGTCCTTCTGCTCGGTCCCGCGCGCGGTCGCGCAGCCGTCGCCGAAGCCCAGCCGATAGGTCGGCGGAAATCCCTGCAGGTTCACCGGCGGTGGCGGCGGCTCGACATAAGGCTTGGGCGCGGGCGGAGGCGCGGCGGGCACGGTTGCCGGCGCGCCCGGCGGCGGTGTCGAAACCGTCGCGCAACCGGCCAGCGCGGCGAACAGGAGAGCAACTGCGAAGCGAATCAAGGACATCGCGGAGGATTCCGGTTGGGACTTCGCGGAGGCGCCGTGCACGAATGGCCAGGCGCGTGAACAGAGTAGAATTCTACCAGTCCAGAACCCCTCCGAAATGACCGTTCCGTCCTTCGTCCACCTGCGGCTGCACAGCGAATACTCGGTCGTCGACAGCACGGTCCGGATCGACGACGCGGTGGCCGCGGCGGTGCGCGACGGGATGCCCGCGCTGGCTCTTACCGACCTGGCCAACGCGTTCGGCCTCATCAAGTTCTACAAGGCGGCGCGCGGCGCGGGCCTGAAGCCCATCGTCGGCTGCGACGTGTGGATCACGCACGACTCGGAGCGCGATCGTCCGTTTCGCGCCATCCTTCTGGCGGCCTCCCGCGACGGCTACCTGAAACTCTGCGCGTGGTTGTCGCGCGCCTACCGCGCCAACCAGCACCGCGGGCATGCCGAGCTGCGGCGCGAATGGTTCGCCGAAGGGACCGACGGCCTGATCGCGCTTTCCGGCGCGCGCGACGGCGACGTCGGCAACGCGCTGCTGCAGGGCAATCCCGCGGCCGCGGCGCGCGCGGCCCGCGAATGGTCGGCGTGGTTTCCGCAACGCTATTACCTCGAGGTGCAGCGTGCCGGTCATGCCGACGACGACGCGCTGGTCGCCGCTACCGTCGCGCTCGCGGGCGAGCTGGCCTTGCCGGTCGTCGCCACGCATCCGACGCAGTTTCTGGCGCGCGAGGATTTTCGCGCGCACGAGGCGCGCGTGTGCATCGCCGAAGGGTCGATACTCTCCGACGCGCGCCGCACGCGACGATTCACGCCGCGAGCAGTATTTCGCGACGACGGCAGACATGGCCGCGAAGTTCGCGGACCTGCCCGAAGCGCTCGCGAACTCGGTGGCCATCGCGCAGCGCTGCAACCTCACGATTTCGCTGGGCCAGAACCACTTGCCGGAGTTCCCGACGCCGGCCGGCGTGACGATCGACGAGCACCTGCGCGACGAAGCCGTCGCCGGACTCGAGCGGCGACTGCTGCATCTCTTTCCCGATGCGGCGATACGCGACGCCAAGCGTCCCGAGTATCTGGCCCGTCTCGACTTCGAGACCAGGACCATCGTGCAGATGGGCTTCGCCGGCTACTTCCTGATCGTCGCCGATTTCATCAACTGGGCGAAGCGCAACCAGGTGCCCGTCGGCCCGGGCCGCGGCTCGGGCGCGGGGTCGCTCGTCGCCTATTCGCTCGGCGTGACCGACCTAGACCCGATACGCTACGCGCTGCTGTTCGAGCGGTTCCTCAATCCGGAACGGGTATCGATGCCCGACTTCGACATCGACTTCTGCCAGAACGGCCGCGACCGCGTGATCGACTATGTCAAGGCCAAGTACGGCGCGGACTCCGTGTCGCAGATCGCCACGTTCGGAACGCTGGCGGCGCGCGCGGCGGTGCGCGACGTCGGCCGCGTGCTGGACATGCCGTACCTTTTCGTCGACGGCATCGCCAAGCTGATCCCGTTCGCGCCCGGCAAGCAGGTGCTGCTGCAGCGGCCGCCGGCGCGCAAGGAGGATCGCGACAACAACGCCGATCTACGCGCGCGAGGCGGAGCCGCAACTGGTCGAGCGCGAGGCGGCCGAGGAGGAGGTGCGCCAGCTGCTCGAACTCGCGGAACAGCTGGAAGGGCTTCCGCGCAACGTCGGCATGCATGCCGGCGGCGTGCTGATCGCGCCGGGCAAGCTCACCGATTTCTGTCCGCTGTACGTCCAGCCCGGCGCGGACGCGATCCTGTCGCAATTCGACAAGGACGATGTCGAGGCCGTCGGACTGGTGAAGTTCGACTTCCTGGGCCTCACGACGCTGACGATCCTCGACTGGACGCTCAAGTACATTCGCCTGCTCGATCCTGCAGGCTGACATCGAGCTCGACGCGCTGCCGCTCGACGACCGCGCCGCCTACGACATATTCAAGACCGGCAACACGGTCGCCGTGTTCCAGTTCGAATCGCGCGGCATGCGCGATCTGCTGAAGCAGGCGCCGCCGACACGCTTCGAGGACATCATCGCGCTGGTCGCGCTCTACCGGCCGGGACCGATGGCGCTGATTCCGGACTACATCGCGCGCAAGTCCGGCCGCGAACGCGTGCCGATGCCGGACCCGCGGCTCGAGCCGATCCTGGAGCCCACGTACGGCGTGATGGTCTACCAGGAACAGGTGATGCAGATCGCGCAGGTGATCGGCGGATACTCGCTCGGCGGAGCCGACCTCCTCCGCCGCGCGATGGGCAAGAAGAAGCCGGAGGAGATGGCCACGCACCGGACGATCTTCGTCGAAGGCGCGCGTCAAGAACAAGGTGCCGGAGGGCCGCGCGACGCTGCTCTTCAACGACATGGAAAAGTTCGCCGGCTACGGCTTCAACCGCTCGCACGCCGCCGCCTACGCGCTCATCGCCTACCAGACCGCGTGGTTCAAGGCCCATCATCCCGCCGCGTTCATGGCAGCCAACCTTTCGCTGGTCATGGACGACACCGACAAGGTGCGCCACTTCCGCGACGACGCGATCGCGCTGGGGTTGAAGATGCTGCCGCCGGACGTGAACGCGTCGAACTACCGCTTCGAACCGGTGGACGCGAAGCAGATCCGCTACGGCTTGGGCGGCGTCAAGGGCACCGGCCAGTCGGCGATCGAGGCCGTGATGGCGGCCCGCGCCGCGGGCGGGCCGTTCCGCGACCTCTTCGATTTCTGCCGGCGCGTGGACAAGCGCGCCGTCAACAGGCGCGCGGTGGAGGCGCTGGTGCGCGCGGGCGCGTTCGACGCCATCGAGCCGCGCCGCGCGGCATTGCTGGCGTCGGTGGGCATGGCGCTCGAGGCCGCGGAGCGGGCCGAGGCCAACGCCGCGCAGGTATCGCTGTTCGGCGAGGACGCAGCGGAACGCTACGATGGGCCTGATTGCGACGCGCGACTGGTCCGACGCCGAACGGCTGCAGAACGAAAAGTCCGCCGTCGGCTTCTACCTTTCCGGGCATCCCTTCAACGGCTACGCCGCGGAACTGGCTCCCGTGGTGCGCACGGCGCTGTCGGACTTGGCGCCCAGGAACGACCGCGTGCTGGTCGCCGGCATCGTCACGCAGATGCGCGTGCAGAACGGACGACGCGGCAGGATGGCCTTCGTCACGCTCGACGATGGCCGCGGTTCGACCGAGATCATGGTCTACAACGAGCTCTACGACGGCGTGCGCAACCTGCTGCGCGACGACCAGCTGGTCATCGCCGAAGTGAAGGTCAGCCAGCGCATGACCGACGACGGCGAATACGCGGGCCTGCGCATCATCGCCGAGAACGTCTACGACCTGGCCGCGGTGCGCAGGAAGTTCGCCAAGGGACTCAAGCTGGCGTGCAACGGCAACGCGTCGGCCGCCAAGCTCGCGGAGATACTGCAGCCGTTCCGTCCCGGCGACAAGCCGGTGACCATCTCCTATCGCAACGAGCGCATCGGCGGCGACGTGGCGCTGCCCGAGGCGTGGCGCGTCAACCTCGATGACGCGCTGCTCGTCCGTCTTCGCGAGTGGCTGCAGCCCGAGAACGTGCAGGTGCTGTATTGATCGCCCAAAGGGCGGTTAATGTGCCCAAGGCGGGCTGATGTGCGCAAGGGGCGGTTGATGTGCGCAAGGGGCGGCTGATCCGACGCAGCGGGCTGTGGCGGCACCGCGATTTCCTGCTGCTGTGGAGCGCGCAGGGCATCTCGGCTATCGGCTCGCGCATTACGCGTACCGCGCTGCCGATGGCCGCCATCCTGGTCATCGACGCGACCGCATACGAGCTCGGCTTGCTGGCCGTCGCGCTGTCGCTTCCCGGCGTGCTCGTGGCCTGGGTGGCGGGCGGCTGGGTGGATCGGCATCGCCGCCGTCCGATGCTCATCGCGACCGACCTGATCCGCGCCGTGGCGCTCACGGCCATTCCGCTCGCGGCGTTGGCTCACGTGCTGTCGCTGCCGGTCCTGTACGGCGTTGCCGCGATCACCGGCATCTGCACGGTGCTCTTCAATCTCGCCGACCACGTGTACATCACCGATCTCGTGTCGCGCAAGCGCCTGCTCGACGCCAACGGCAAGCGCAGCGCGGTCGACTCCATCGCCGAAATCTCGGGACCCGCGCTCGGCGGCGCGCTGGTCGCGCTGTGGACCGCGCCGATCGCCATCCTGGCCGACGCCGCGACATTCGTGGCGTCGGCGCTGCTGATCGCACGCATTCGCAAGCCGGAAGCGCGTCCGCGCGCGGCCGCGCATACATCGTTCGTCGACGATGTGCGTACCGGCATCCACGTCGTGTGGACGACGCCGCCGATCCGCACGCTGTTCTGCGCGATGACGCTGTTCACGCTGTGCGGAAGCTTCATGGCGTCGCTGTACACGCTGTTCGCGCTGCGCGACCTGGGCCTGTCGCCCGCGCAGCTCGGCGTGGCGATCGGCTGCGGCGGCATCGGCGGACTGGTCGGCGCCGCGCTGGCCGCGCCCGCCGCCGCGCGCTGGGGCACGCGGCGGACGCTGATGGCATCGCTCGCGCTGACTGCGGTGATGCAGGTGTTCATTCCGCTGGCGCCCGCCGTGCCGTGGATCGCCATGCTGTTTCTCGTCGCGCAGCAGATCGTCGGCGATGGCGCGATGACGGTGTACCTGGTCAACGAAACCACGCTGCGCCAGCGCCTGCTGCCGCAGGAGGCGCTGGGCCGCTCGGCCGCGACGTGGCAGGTCGCGAGCGGCCTGCTGACGCCGGCCGGGGCGCTGCTCGGCGCGGTGCTCGCGGAGACCTTCGGCCTGCGCCCGACGCTCTGGGTACTGGCCGCGGGATTCGCGGCCGCGTTCGTGCTGCTCGTCGTCGCGCGCGCTACGCTGCCTGGACGCGACGCCGATGTGGCGCTCCCGCTGCTTGTAGAATCGCGGTAAAGGCAACTGAGGCCAACCAAGGCCGACTGAGCCCACCTAAGGCCTCCGTTGAGGCCAGACAGGAATTGTCACCATGCCGTTGCCAAGCACCATGCGTTACATCGCCGTGCGCGAACCGGGGCCCCCGGATGTTCTGGTGGAGGTCGACGGGTCCGTTGCCGCAGCCAAAGCCCGGCGAGGTCCTGATCGAAGTTGCGTATGCGGGCGTCAACCGTCCCGACTGCCTGCAGAGGTCCGGCGCCTATCCGCCGCCGGCCGATGCGTCGCCGATCATCGGCCTCGAGGTCGCGGGACGAATCGCGGCGTTGGGCGAAGGCGTCACGGCGTGGAACATCGGCGACGAGGTCTGCGCGCTCACGCCCGGCGGCGGCTATGCCGAATATTGCGCGACGCCTGGCGGGCTTCTGCCTGCCCATCCCCGCCGGGCTGTCGCTGCGCGAGGCCGCGGGGATTCCCGAGAATTACTTCACCGTCTGGTACAACGTCTTCGACCGCGTGCATCTTGCCGCCGGCGAAGTCGATCCTGATCCATGGCGGCACCAGCGGCATCGGGCTCACCGCGATTCAACTCGCCAAGGCCTTCGGCGCCACCGTCTTCACGACGGCGGGCAGCGCGGAAAAGGTGGCGTTCTGCACGTCGATGGGCGCCGATCACGCCTTCGACTACAAGGTGCAGGATTTCGTCGCCGAGGTAGCCAGGATCACCGCCAAGCGCGGCGTCAACGTGGTGCTCGACATGGTCGGCGGCGACTACGTCGACAAGAACCTCAAGTGTCTGGCGCTCGAAGGCAGGTTGTCGCAGATCGGCCTCCTCAACGGCCCGCGCGCCGACATCGGCATGCACCACATCATGGTCAAGCGACTGACCGTCACCGGTTCGACGCTGCGGGCCAGCCCCGCCGCGCGCAAGGTCGGCGCTCGCGAACTCGCTGCGCGACAAGGTGTGGCCGCTCTTCGAGCAGCGGCGACTGAAGATCGTGATCCAGGAAACGCTGCCGCTCGCGCGCGCCGCAGACGCGCACGCGTTGATGGAGTCGGGCAAGCTGATCGGGAAAGTGATCCTGGAAGTCTCCCCGTAGAGACGATGGCCGGCCTCGCCCTGGCCATCCTTCCCGGTTCGCTCCTCAGTTGCGTTAGTACGTCGCGCGGCCGCCCGAGAGGTCGAACACCGCGCCGGTGGAAAACGAGCAGTCCTCGCTCGCGAGCCAGCACACCATCGCCGCGATTTCGTCGACGGTGCCGAAGCGGCCCAGCGGAATCTTCGACAGCATGAAGTCGATGTGCTGCTGCGACATCTGGTCGAAGATCGCCGTGCGCACGGCAGCCGGCGTCACGCAATTGGCGCGGATGCCGGTCTTGGCCAGTTCCTTGCCCAGCGACTTGGTGAGCCCGATCACCGCCGCCTTCGACGCGCTGTAGGCCGACGCGTTCGGGTTGCCTTCCTTGCCGGCCACCGACGCGATGTTCACGATGCGGCCGTAGTCCTTCTTCAGCATCACCGGAACGACGGCGCGGTTGCACAGGAACACGCCGTGGACGTTGACGTCGAACACCTGTTTCCATGCGTCGACCGGATAATCGGCCAGCGGCACGTTGGGGCCGGTGATGCCCGCCGAGCAGACCAGCGCGTCGATGCCGCCGAAGGCGGCTGCCGTGGTCTCGGTCGCGCGCGCGACCGCGTCCGCGTCGCTCACGTCGAGCGCGACGCATACGGTTTCCCCGCCGATCTGCGCCTTGGCGTCAGCGAGCGCCTTCGGGTCCCGGTCCCACAGCGCGACGCGCGCTCCGCTCGCCGCCAGGCGCCGCGCAACCGCGAGGCCGATGCCGGCGGCACCACCGGTGACGGCCGCCGTCCTGTCCTTGAAATCGAGTTGGTTCATCGTCCGCCTTCGTCAGCCTGTTGCATTGAGGACACGCCGCGACGCGCTAAGACGCCTACGCGCGCTGGAAGAGCACCAGCCCGATGACCAGCGCAGCGACGGCAAGCACGCCGAGAATGCAGATCAGCGCAAACAGCGTGTGCTTCGTCTCGCTGTGAAAGACCAGCAGGTCGTCGATGAGCTCCGCGACCTGTGCGTTCGTCGCGGCTCCCGACGCCGGGATTGCCTCCGGCATTGCCGCGTCGTCGCCGGCCGGTTCCGGGACGTCGATGGGAAGGATAAACGAAAAATTCGTGACCAGCAGCGTGCGATGGGCAATCGTGTCCCAATACTTGGTGCGCTTGCCGGCCCGCATTTCGTAGCCCATGCCCGGGGCCTCGGCGCGGGATATGCGTTCTCCGGCATCGACGAAGAACTTGGTCGGCAGACGTCCGGACAACGCGATCCGCACCAGCGTGTCGAATTTCGCGCCCGACATGGCAATGTTGATCTGGTATTTCGCGGGCGATCGGTCGGCGGCGAGATCGGACTCGGCGATGAAGACCAGCGACCCGAAATCCTTGGCACCGTTGCGCACGCCGTTGCGCGCGCCGTTGTCCTTGCTGCGGATCCGCAACACGCCGGTCGAGTTGCTCGAGCAGCTCGCCGGTCCCGAGCTTGACCGAATCGCCCGGATAGACGACGACCTTCATCACCAGGACGCTGGCCTTGCTGTCCTCGATGATGAGCCGTGCTTTGGTCGGCCTGAAACCCACGAGCGGCATGCGCTGAATCCGTTCTTCTCTCGACCGCAAGGTGGGTCACGACGCCAGCGCCGATTCTAAGGCAGTCGCTGTGGCTACATATACCTATCCGACCGGCGGAAGCGCACGTGTTCACTACAGCGCAGCCACGCCGCATCATATAATTAATCTACGACATCGCATGCCGCGGCCGGCTCCCTTGCTCGAAACTCGCAATCCGGCACCGAATGAATAAAGACCTCCAGACTCCGTTCGACATCGCGATCGTCATGGCGACCGTCGTACGGCCGACGCTGGTGCAGGCTATCCGCTCGGTGTACGCGCAGCGCTTCGGCGGACGCATCCAGATCCTGATCGGCATCGATCGCTGGCAGGGCGAGCGCGCCATGCTCGACGCGCTGATCGCCGAATGCCCGTCGCACGTCGCCGTCACGCAGCTGGACCTGGGCTATTCCACATCGCAGCGGCACGGCGGACTCTATCCCAGTCACTACGGCGGCGCGCTCAAGACGCTGCTGAGCTATATGACAACGCGGTGCTCGGCATTGGCGCGGTTGTGGTCGACAACGTCGCGATGGGGCCGGGCGTCATCGTCGGCGGCGGCGCAGTGGTCACGCGCGCTGCCGTGGCGGGAGAAAAGCTGGTCGGCGTGCCTGCGCGTCATGCGCCGGACCTGCGCCGTTTCGGTCCGACGCCCAGGGAAGACTAGCGGGATTCGGCCAGCGCCTGCTCGACTTCGGCGAAGGTACGCGCAAGTTCCGGGATGTGCAGAGGAACGCCGAGCTGCCGCGCAATCTGCGACGCGGAGAATATCCCGCGGATCGAGACCTCGGACGGCCCGCGGATCTCCGCGACGAGGCCGTGCTGGCGTCCTGCCTGCGTAAGCGATGCGACGATGTGCCCGACCTTCGCGGCGCGGACATCCTCGAGCTTCATCGCCGCGACAGCGTGGATGGGCGTCATCACGTCCGTCACCTGCAGGTCGTTGCGCCCGACGCCACGCGCGTGGCTTTCGCGCACCGGACGTTCGCCCAGCATGTCGGCCGCCGTGATCAGCCCGAATACGCGGCCATTGGGCGCCGTCACGAACAGCGAACGCACACCGCGCGCGATCATGTATTCGTTGGCCGTGACCAGCGATGCGGACGCCTCGATGGTCACCGCGGCCACGCGCTCGAGATCGGTCATCACATCGACCGCCGGAGAGTCCAGCGTCACCGGATTCGGCGCAGGATGCGCCAGCGCGGATGACGCATAGGGCGCCAGCGAGAATTCGGCGAGCGGAGTGTATTGACGCAGCATGGCGGCTACCTCCCTAACGCGGTCTGCGTCCGGCGAGATCGGAAAGATGCGCGATCAGCGCGGCCAGCAGCCAGGTCGCAATCCACGGCCAGCGCTCGCCAACGAGCGCGCAGCGCAGCGCGAGCAGCAGGAACACTCCGGCGAGCATGCCGCTGGCGACTTCGCGCAGGCGCACGCCGCGCCCGGTCTTGCCGCGATGGACGGCGATGAAAACGGCTTCTAGGAACACGAAGACGAGGATCAGGTCGACCACCCGTCCGCTGGTGAAGAACTCGATCATGAAAGGCGGGGGTCCGGGGACAGGAAAAGCATGGGTTCGGGGATGGACTGCGAATGAGCTCTGCATTTTACCGCCGGGCACGGCAGCGGTGTTGAAAAAGCATAAGGCCGTGTCCCGACACTCTGTCCGAGACACGGCCGTGGGCGGATCCGCTTCTACAGCTCGTCGCGCGCCCGGGCTAGCGCTTTGTGCACGATCTGCTGCTCCTCGGCTGTCAACTTCTCCTCGCCGAGATTGAAGGTCACCTTGTTGATCCTGCCGGTGAACTTGAACGGAGAGTCGTAGCGGTATTCGACGAGCGCCAGCGGCGTACGCGTGTCCTGGCCGATGTCGAAGGTTTCGTCCTCCGGGAACGTGATCGGCGTGGTGTGCTCCATGGTATTTCTGGCCACCTCCTTGCCGTCGACCAGTAGCACGCCCGTCCCTCCCTTGGCCAGCCCTGGACCATCAGACTTGAAGTCGAAGACGATGGTGTGCTTGCCGGCGGAGAGTTCCGGCCCTTCCCAAGTCGTGCGCTTCAGATCGAGAAAGTTGTAGAGGAACACCGGTTTACCCCGACCGAGGCCCAACTCGCCTTTGCTCAGGAAGAGGCCGTAACCACCGAAGCGTCCGCCATCGGTGACGATCATGCCTTCGGCACCGCCTTGGGGGATCGTCACTTCGGCAGTGATGGTATAGGACTTGTTGAGGATGCTCGGCGCACCGCTGTTGGGCACACTGATCGGCGCGCCCGAATACGTAAAGACCGTTCGGCCTGCCCGCAGGTTCGGGCGCGGTGCGTTCCAGCGCGTCAGCGTCGAATTGTCGAGCGGCAGCACGTCGTGCTTCGCAGCCTCCGCGTAGAAGAGGTCCTGCATCTGCTTCAGCTTGTCCGGCCTGTTGGCGGCCAGGTCGTTGTTCTCGGTGGGATCCACCGATTGCAGATCGCCGACGTTGTAGAGTTCCCACTTGTATCCGGTGATCACGTCGGGCGGTGCCGCCGTGCTCAGCACCCATGGAATCGTCGCCGGCGTCGTCGCCGCGAGCCAGCCGTCGTGGTAGATGGCGCGGTTGCCGAGCATCTCGAAGTATTGCGTCATGTGCTTGGACGGAGCACTGGCGTTCGCCTTGCTCCACGTGTAGGCCATGCTTACGCCGTCCATGGGTCGCTGCTTGATACCGTCGACCCTATCCGGGAGCGGGATGCCGGTTGCCTCGAGAATGGTCGGCGCGATGTCGATCAGATGGGCGAATTGGCGCCGAATGCCGCCGACATCGGTGATGTGCCCGGGCCACGACATGGCCACGCCCTGGGCTGTGCCGCCGTAGTGGGACGCCACCTGCTTCGTCCACTTGAACGGCGTATCCATCGCCCACGACCAGCCCGCAGCAAAGTGCGGAAAGGTCCGCTCAGAACCCCAGAACTCGTACCAGAGGAACTGGTCCTTGACCGGCACGGAAATGCCGTTGAATGTCGTGAATTCGTTGGGCGTTCCGTTGAGCATCCCTTCGGCGCTGGCGCCGTTGTCGCCGGCAATATAGATGATCAGCGTGTTGTCCAGCTGGCCCAGGTCCTCCACCGCCTGGATGACGCGGCCGATCTCGTGATCGGTATAGGCAAGGTAGGCACCAAAGACGTCGGCCTGCTTGGTGAAGAGCTTCTTCTCCTCGAAGCTGAGCGAGTCCCACTCGGGCAGATCCTTCGGCCACGGAGTCAGTTGCGCGTTGGCGGGCATGATGCCCAGCCGCTTCTGATTGGCGAAGATGGTCTCGCGCACCTTGTTCCAGCCGCCATCGAACAAATGCATGTCACTGATCTTTTTGATCCACTCCGGCGTCGGATGATGCGGCGAGTGCGTGCCACCCGGCACGTAGTAGACCAGGAAAGGCTTTTCGGGCGCGATCTCCTTCAACTGCGTCATGTACTGAATGGCCTCGTCGGCCATAGCCGTGGTCAGGTTCCACCCTGGATTGCCTTGGAACGGGAAAATGGCCGTCGTATTGCGAAACAGGTTCGGTTGCCACTGGCTGGTGTCGCCGCCAACGAAGCCGTAGAAGTACTCGAAGCCCATGCGTTCCGGCCACTGATTGAATGGACCGGCTGGAGTTGCCTCGTAGAATGGGGTGTTGTGATTCTTGCCGAACCACGAGGTCGCGTATCCGTTCTCCTTGAGAATGGCGCCGATGGTGCCGTTCTCCTTGCGGATGATCGAGTCGTAGCCTGGGAATCCGGTTGCGATTTCGCCCACCACACCGAAGCCGGCCACATGGTGATTGCGGCCGGTGATCAATGCCGCGCGCGAAGGCGAGCAGAGCGATGTGGAGTGGAAATTGGTATACCGCAGACCGCTCTTCGCGATGCGGTCCATTGCCGGCGTGGGCACGACTCCGCCAAACGTGCCCGGCGCTCCGAATCCACTATCGTCGGTCATGATGAGAAGCACATTGGGTGCGCCCTTCGGCGGCACTACGCGCGGCGCCCACCATTGCTTGGACTCCGATGCCTTTTCCTTGATTACGCCGCCGAACTTCGGATCGGGCGGCGGGAGCTGTGCCCCGCTGATCGTGGTGGTGGCGCTAGGGGACCCAGGACACCGGTCACCTGCTGCGCCCAGGCCGTTCCGATACAGGTGGCGACCGCCCCCAGTGCGAAAAATAGCTTGGGTATGGGACGTGTAATCATTGCGTCTCTCCGGATAGGCAATTCAATACGATGCACCGCCGATAGCGTTGCCGATTGCGGCGAGCAGAGTTTCGTCGTTGGCGGGTTTGCGCAGATAACCCTTCCTTGCGCATTCGCCAACGTGATCATCCCCTTGCCATTGACCGGCAGAATGTCCAGGCAATTCTGACGCTTCATCGCGTCACTGACAAAGAAGGTGCGATTGGCGCCACGGAGCCCAGCGTTCCGGTGTGGAATTTGGTGCCGGCAGTAGGAATTGAACCCACGACCAACGGTTTACAAAACCGCTGCTCTACCCCTGAGCTATGCCGGCGAAGGCGCGTGATTCTACCGCGACCGTCGATTCGGCGACGGAGCATCCGCAACGCCCCGGTCACTTGATGATCTGCAGATGCGACGGCCGGGCCTTCGGCTTGCCCGCTTCCTTGGGCGACGGTCGGGCTCGACCGGCTCGGGGTCGCGCGGCGCCGTCGCGGCGACCAGCGAGGCGACCGGGTCCTGCGCGCTGGAGAACGAAAACCCGTAGCCCGTCTCCTTCGCGAAGATGCCGGTCACCGCGATCATCGGCACCGCGACTTCCTGCGATGCGCCGTTGAAGCGCGCCGTGAACTGCACCCACTCGTTGTCGATCGTGAGCTTGCGGGTCGCGGTGGAACTGACGTTCAGGACGATTTCGCCGTTCTTGACGAAGCTCATCGGCACGCGCGTCTGCGCATTCACCTTGACCGCGAGGTAGGGCGACAGCGCGTTGTCCGCGCACCATTCGCAGATGGCGCGGATCAGGTACGGCTTGGCGGATTGCTCGGACATGGGGGGAAGATACTACGCGCGCCGGCGGCCGGGTCAAGTGCGGTAGCCGGGGCGCTGTCGGCCGCGGTCGCTCGCGCGGCGACGCGCCCTTCGGGCCTTGGGTTCACCCGCCGCGCTCGCGACTATTTCCGCATTCCCCGCTCGGCCGAGGTCAGCGCCTCGGAAAACGCGGGGCGCGAGAACAGCCGCTCGGCATACTTCATCAGCGGCGCCGCCTGCTTGCCCATCTGGATTCCGTAGTAGTCGAGGCGCCACAGGAGCGGCGTGATCGCCACGTCGAGCATCGAATATTCCTCACCCAGCATGTGCTTGTGCTTGGCGAACACCGGGGTGATCTGCAACAGCGAGTCGCGCACCAGGCCACGCGCCTTGTCGGCATTCTTCTGGTTGTTGCCCTCCAGCGCGTCGATGTGCACGAAGAGCTCCTTCTCGAAGCGGTGCAGGAACAGTCGCGCCCGCGCGCGCATCACCGGGTCGGCCGGCATCAGCTGCGGGTGCGGGAAGCGCTCGTCGATGTACTCGTTGATGATGTTGGACTCGTGCAGCACCAGGTCGCGCTCGACCAGCACCGGCACCTGGTTGTACGGGTTCATCACCGCGAGATCCTCGGGCTTGTGGTCGAGGTCGACGTCGATGATCTGGAAGTCCATGCCCTTTTCGTGAAGCACGATGCGGCAACGCTGGCTGAACGGGTCGGTGGTCCCGGAATAGAGGGTCATCATGGTCTTGTCCTTCTCTCGCGGCAGGATGCGCGCGGTCGTGTACGTCGGTTGCGATTCGGATGCCAGTTGCCGCACATGGCGGGCGACGCCGTCGCCGCAATGCAACAGGGCACGAGTGCTGCCCGTGCCCCGCGCAGGCGTTGGGTCGGGACGCCTGGGCTAGTGAAGGTCCTTCCAGTACGAGCGTTTCAGCGCATAGGCAAACGCGAAGAGCACGCCAAGGTAGATGAGCACGATGATGCCCAGGCTGATCCGCTTGTTCTTGTCCGGCTCGGCCATGTAATCGAGGTAGTTGACGAGATCCGCGACCCACAGACTGGTACTGGATCGGCGTCATCGTGCCCGGCGCATCGGGGTCGGGCTCGATCGTGAGCATGATCCACTTGCCGTCCTTGCCCGGTTCCAGCTTGGCCAGTCCCTTGCCGGGCGATCACGCCGGCGATCGCCTTCTCGTGGCTCTCGAATTCCGTCTCGACCAGCCTGCCCGTGCCGGAGAGCTGCCACGCGACGTGCGGCATGGCGACATTCGGGAACACGAGGTTGTTCCAGCCGCTGGCGCTCGTGTCGTCGCGGTAGAAACCGAGGAAATAGTTGTACAGCCAGTCGCTGCCGCGCACGTGCGATATGACCGACAGGTCCGGCGGCACGGTGCCGAACCACGCCTTGGCGTCGGCGGGCGTCATCGCCGCATTCATCGTGTCGCCGATCTTGGCCGACGCGAACATCAGGTTGTCCTGGATCATCGCCGTGTCGACGCCAATGTCCGTCAGGCGCTGCATAGCGCATGTACTTGGCGCTGTGGCAATTGAGGCAGTAATTGACGAAATTGCGGGCGCCGCGCTGCAGCGACAGCGGCGTCGAGGCGGTTGACCGGCGCGGGCTCCATGCGCAGGTCGGCGCCGCCGGACGCCAGCGCGGAACCGGATCCAGCGAACAGCATCGCGGCCAGCAGGAAGGCAAGCTTGTTCATTTCCAGATCACCCTTTCCGGAACGGGCTTCGTCTTGTCCCGCGCGGTGTACCAGGGCATCAGGAGGAAGAAGAGGAAATAGACCAGGGTCAGCACGCGCGCGACCACGGTGGCCTTGTCGGCGCCGCCCAGGATCGGCAGGCTTTCGTTGAACTGTCCCCACACGGTGACCGGCACGACGCCCAGGTAGCCCAGGATCAGGAAGGCGATCACGAACGCGGCCAGCCACGACTTGTACAGCGTGCCGCGATAGCGGATCGACTTGACCTTGCCGCGGTCGAGCCACGGCAGCGCGAAGAAGATCATCACCGCGGCGCCCATCGCCATGACGCCGTAGAACTGCGTCGCCGGCAGGAACGGCAGGATCTTCGACGGCACGGCGCGCAGGATCGCGTAGTACGGCGTGAAGTACCACACCGGGGCGATGTGCTCGGGCGTCTGCAGCGGATTGGCCGGAACGTAGTTGTTGGCCTCGAGGAAGTAGCCGCCCATGTCCGGCACGAAGAACACGATGATCGAGAACACGGCGAGGAACACGATGACGCCGACGATGTCCTTGTACGTGTAATACGGGTGGCTGTAGATGCCGTCGAGCGGCAGGCCCGTCTTCGGGTCCTTGGGCTGCTGCTTGATCTCGATGCCGTCCGGATTGTTGGATCCGGTCTCGTGCAGCGCCATCAGATGCGCGGCGACCAGGCCGATCAGCAGCAGCGGAAACGCGGCGACGTGGAACGCGAAGAAGCGGTTCAGCGTGATGTCGGAGATCGTGTAGTCGCCGCGAATCCATTGCGACAGGCCGTCGCCGATGAACGGGACCGTCGCGAACAGGTTCACGATCACCTGCGCGCCCCAGTACGACATCTGGCCCCACGGCAGCAGGTAGCCGAAGAACGCCTCGCCCATCAGGCACAGGTAGATCAGGCAGCCGAAGATCCACGTGAGCTCGCGCGGCTTGCGGTAGCTGCCGTACATGAGGCCGCGGAACATGTGCAGGTAGACGACGACGAAGAACATCGACGCGCCGGTGGAGTGCATGTAGCGGATGAGCCACCCCCACTCCACGTCGCGCATGATGTATTCGACGGACTCGAACGCCCGCGCGGCGTCCGGCTTGTAGTTCATCGTCAGCACGATGCCGGTGACGATCTGCAGCACCAGCACGAATGCCGCCAGCGAGCCGAAGTAGTACCAGAAGTTGAAGTTCTTCGGCGCGACGTACTTGCCCCACTGCGATTCCCAGAGGGCGGTCAGCGGAAAGCGCGCATCGATCCAGTTCATTATCTTCTGCATCGTTGCTCCGTTCAGGCTTCCTTGCCGTCTTCGCCGATGCCGATCGCGATGCGCGTGTCGGACAGGTACTTGTGCGGCGGTATGACGAGGTTCGTCGGCGCCGGCACGCCCTTGAAGACGCGTCCGGCGAGGTCGAATTTCGATTGGTGGCAGGGACAGAAGAAGCCGCCGAGCCAATCGGGCCCCAGGTCGGCAGGACCCACTTCCGGGCGGAACGTCGGCGAGCAGCCCAGGTGCGTGCAGATGCCGACGGCAACCCACATCGCTTCCTTGATCGACCGGTGCTCGTTCTTGCAGTTGGCGGGCTGCTGCGGGACGTCGGAATTGGGATCGGCGAGAGACGCGTCCAGCTTCGGCAGCGAATCGAGCATGGGCTTGGTGCGATTCACGAGCCAGCACACCTTGCCGCGCCATTCCACGTCGATCTTCTGGCCCGGCTCGATCTTGCTGATGTCGACCTCGATCGGCGCGCCGGCGGCCTTCGCGCGCGCGGACGGCCAGAACGACATCACGAAGGGCACCGCCGCCGCGGCCACACCGACGCCGCCGACCACACCCGTACCGATCAGCAGACGGCGCCGCGATTTGTCCACAGCACCGCCCGCCTTGTTGTCCAGTGTCGCTTCAGACATCCCCATTCCCCGCTAAGTGCTGCAATCGATCGCGTCCGCCTCTTCGCAAAGGCGCCACTCATTTGCGTATTCGATTTGCGTATTCGATCTGAGTATTCGATTTGCGTCGATTTGCGCGACGTTTGCGCACAACCGCCGGATTATACGGGATTTGCGCGGCTCGCCGGAAGCCTGGAGACGGAAATTGTCCTGGAATGTGCCGTCGAATCAGGCGGTTGGACGCCACCCTTCCGACCGTCGCGACGGCCGCCGCTGCCGTCGGGCGCGTGCCCTACTATACTTTCGCCATGCTCCGCCGAATCTGGCTCTTCTTCGCGCAGGCCTGCACGCTCTGCGTGGCCGCGCTGTTCGTCGTCTCGACGCTGCGGCCCGACCTGCTGCCGCGTCCCGCCGCCGTCCAGCCCGGCAACGTCATCGTCACGCAGGAAACGACCACGCCGGTGGTCTCGGCCAAGGTGGCGTCCTATGCCGATGCCGCCAAGAAGGCGATGCCCGCCGTGGTCGCCATCGTCACCAGCAAGCAGGTGCGCTCGCGCGGCCCGCTGACCGACGACCCGCTGTTCCGCCGCTATTTCCCCGACCTCGACCGCCAGGCGACGCAGCGGCAGACAAGCCTGGGGTCTGGGCGTGATCGTGTCACCCGAAGGCTACGTCATCACCAACCAACACGTGATCGAGGGCGCCGACGACATCCAGCTCGTGTTGAGCGACGGCCGTCGCATTTCCGCGAAGGTGCGCGGCACCGACCTGGAAACGGACCTCGCCGTGCTCAAGGCCGACGCCGACAACCTGCCGGCGATCACGCTCGGGCACGCCGAGGACCTGCAGGTCGGCGACGTCGTGCTGGCGATCGGCAACCCCTACGGCTTCGGCGGCACGGTGACGGCGGGCATCGTCAGCGCGCTGGGGCGCAATTCGCTGGGCCTCAACCGCTTCGAGGATTTCATCCAGACCGACGCCGCGATCAACCCCGGCAATTCCGGCGGCGCGCTCATCGACACGGCCGGCAACCTGATCGGCATCAACAGCATGATCTTTTCGCAGTCGGGCGCGTCGAACGGAATCGCGTTCTCGATTCCGGTCTCGCTGGCGCGCAACGTGTTCGAGCAGATCATCCGCGACGGCGAGGTGACGCGCGGCTGGTTCGGCATCGAGCCCCAGCCGGTCACGCCCGAACGTGGCCAAGGCGCTGGCGCTGTCGCCCGCGGAAGGCGTGCTGATCCGCAGCCTGCAGCGTGGGGGGCCGGCGGAGCGCGCGGGCGTCCACGTGCGCGACGTCTTCGTCGAGGTCGGCGGCAAGCCGACGCACAGCGTGCCGCAGCTGCTTTCGCGCATCGCCGAACTGGCGCCCGGATCGAGCGCCCATGTGCGGCTGGTCAGGGACGGCAAACCCGTCGATGTCGACGTGATGGTGGGCAAGCGCCCGAAGCCGACGGAGCAGTGACGCGCCGCCTATTTGACGGCGACCTCTTCCTCGTCGCCCTCAGGCGAGGCACGTTCACGAAGCGCGCGAGCACGAGCCCCAGCTCGTACAGCAGCCACAGCGGCACGGCCAGCATCAGCTGCGAAACCACGTCGGGCGGCGTGAAGATCGCGCCGACGACGAACGCGCCGACGATCACGTAGGGGCGGATCGCGCGCAGCTTGTCCAGGCTGACCACGCGCATGCGCACCAGCACGACCACGATTACCGGCACCTCGAACGTGATGCCGAAGGCGATGAACATCGTGAGGACGAACGACAGGTACTTCTCGATGTCGGTCATCATCGTCACGCCGGCGGGCGTGTAACTCGCGAAGAAGCTGAACATGACCGGGAACACGAAGAAATACGCGAACGACATGCCGATCAAGAAGAACACGACGGACGATGCGATCACCGGCAGCGCCAGCCGCTTCTCGTTGTGATAGAGCCCCGGGGCGACGAAGGCCCACGCCTGCCACAGCACGTAGGGCAGCGCGATCAGGAACGCCGCCATCAGCGTCACCTTGAGCGGCACGAGGAACGTGCCGGTGACATCCGTCGCGATCATCTGCGCGCCGCTCGGCAGCGCGTGCAGCATCGGCGCGCGCCAGCAGCGCGTAGATCTCCTTCGACCACGGGAACAGCAGCACGAAGACGACGAGGACGGCGATGATCGAGTGCATCAGCCGCGAACGCAGTTCGACCAGATGCGACAGGAACGTGTCCTGCACGGCAGACTCGGGCGAGTCGGGAGTCGGGTCGGCCATCCGGCTTGCCGCTAGATCTTGTCGAATCCGGGCAGCGACGGCTGCCGCGGCGGCGCGGCCTCGGCCGATGTCGCGCGCCTGGCCGGCATCGAGCTCACCCAGATGGGACGCCGATCCCGAGGAGAGCTTGCGGGCGACTCCGCGACCGTGGCCTCTGCGGCGGTGGCATTGAGCTGCTCCTCGACGCTGCGCACTTCCGCGTGCACGTTCTGCGCCGCCGATTCGACCGACGACTTGAATTCCTGCGCGGCGCCCTGCACCTGCTTTTGCAGCTTGCGCAGTTCGTCGAGTTCCATTTCGCGGCTGATGTCGGCCTTGACGTCGCCGACATAGCGCTGCAGCCGGCCGAACAGCAGGCCCATCGTGCGCGCTGCCTTGGGCAGGCGCTCGGGACCGATCACGATCAGCGCCACGACGGCGATGACGACGACTTCGGAAAAACCTATGTCAAACATGCGCCGATGTACTTCCTGGATGGACGAAGCAGGCGCGGCCCGTCGCGCGCCGCGCTTGCGCCGCGGTGATTCGTCACTACGACCGCGTCGTTTCCTTCTTGACCTCGGCGTCGATGGTCTTCCCCGGGATCTGCTGCGCCGGCGTCGGCATCGGCCGCCGCCGCGCCGGTCGTGCCGTCGGTTTCGGTCTTCATGCCTTCCTTGAACCCCTTCACCGCGCCGCCCAGATCCTGCCCGATGTTGCGCAACTTCTTCGTTCCGAATATCAGCACGACGACGACCAGTACGATCAGCCAGTGCCAGATGCTCAAGCCACCCATGATGTTTCTCCTTTGCCCTTAAGCCTGCTTCGTCCGCCGGATCATCGAACCCAGGGGCTCCGGGCCGGCGATCACGTGGATGTGTACGTGCTGGACTTCCTGTTGCCCGACGCGGCCGGTGTTGACGATGGTGCGGAAGCCGTCCGCGGCGCCCTGTTCCTTCGCGAGCCTCCCGCGCCAGCGCCAGCATCCTGCCCAGCACCGGCGCATCGTCCAGCGTGGCCTCGTACAGGTTCGCGATGTGCTTCTTCGGCACCAGCATGAAATGCACGGGCGCGATCGGCTGGATGTCGTGGAACGCCAGCACGTCGGCGTCCTCGTAGACCTTCCTGCCCGGTATCTCGCCGCGCACGATCTTGCAGAAAATGCAGTTCGGATCCGTTGTGTGCATCGTTCAGGCCGTCGTTTCCGGCGCTCGCTGCGCCAATCGCGCGTCGATCGCCGCCTTCAGGCGTTCCGCCTCGTCGCTGCCGATCATCACCGGCCGCTGCGTCGTCATCTCGAGCCTGACCGCGGCCCGTCCGGAGACATTGTATAGCCACCCGGAGGGCGTCCAGTGGATACCCCAACCCCACCAGGACGGGGTACGGACCACTTCGCAACGCGCGATATCCGCGAGCGGTATCGATTTCCGGATGAGCCCGATGCCGAAACGCGCCCGAACCTCCTCCGAATCGACATCGACCGTCAGCGTCGCGTAGGTGAGGAGCCCCAGCGCCAGCAGACCGAAAAGCGCCACGACCAGCCACGGCACCGCGGCCAGCGTCGCCGCCGACAGCGACATCGTCACCAGCAGCGCCAAACCGAATCCCGCGACCGAGCCCGCGATCACGGCCCAGCCCCATTGCACATGATGGTAGGTCATCCGGCCGGGTTCAGCGGGATGCCTTTTCCCGATGTCCGGACGTCCCTTCGCGCCGCGCCAGTTCCGCCAGCACGTCGGCGGGACCCAGTCCGTGCCGGGAAAGCAGCACGAGGCAGTGGAACCACAGGTCCGCGATTTCGGCGGTGATGCGGATTTTATCACCGTCCTTCGCCGCCATGACCGTCTCGGTCGCCTCCTCGCCGATCTTCTTCAGCACGGCGTCGTCGCCTTTCGCGAACAGCGACGGCCACGTAGGACGCCGCCGGGTCGGCGCCCTTGCGCGCTTCGATGGCCGCGGCGACGCGCGCGAGCACATCGTGGTCGTTGCGGACGTCAGCCATCGCCGTAAATCGCCTTGGGATCCTTGAGCACGGGCTCGACATCATGCCATGCGCCGTTTTCGAGCCGCTGGAAGAAGCAGCGCGCGTGGCCGGTGTGGCAACTGATGCCCCCGACCTGTTCGACGACGAGCAGGATCGCGTCGCTGTCGCAGTCCAGCCGGATCTCGAGGACGCGCTGCACATGTCCCGACGACTCGCCCTTGCGCCAGAGCTTCGCCCGCGACCGCGACCAGTAGTGCGCCTCGCGCGTCGCCGCCGTACGCTCGAGCGCCTCGCGATTCATCCACGCCAGCGTGAGCACGCGCCCGGACGCCGCGTCCTGCGCAATCGCCGGCACCAGGCCGTGTTCGCTCCAGCGCACGTCATCGAGCCAGGCCATCAGCTCATCCTCATCTCGAGCCCCGCGGCGGCCATCGCCATCTTGGCCTGCGCGATCGTGAATTCGCCGTAGTGGAAGATGCTGGCGGCCAGGACCGCGTCCGCGCCGCCGACCTTGATGCCGTCGACGAGATCGTTGAGCGTGCCCACGCCGCCGGACGCGATGACCGGCACGTCGACCGCCTCGACGACCATGCGCGTCAACTTGAGATCGAACCCGGTGCGCGCGCCATCGCGGTCCATGCTCGTCAGCAGGATTTCGCCCGCGCCCAGGTCGGCCACTTCCTGCGCCCATTCGATGCACGTCGATGCCGGTCGGCGTGCGCCCGCCGTGGATGTACACCTGCCACGCGTCGACCGCGCACTTCTTGGCGTCGATCGCGGCCACGATGCATTGCGCGCCGAAGTGCGCCGACGCCTCGCCGAACAGCTCCGGATTGGCGACGCCGGCCGTGTTGATGCTGACCTTGTCGGCGCCGGCGTTGAGCAGCGCGCGGATGTCCTGCGACCGTGGACACGCCGCCGCCGACCGTCAGTGGAATGAACACCTGCGACGCGACGGCCTCGATCATGTCGTACAGCAGGCCCGCGGTTCTCGATGCTGGCGCGAATGTCCAGGAACGCGAGTTCGTCGGCGCCCTGCTCGTCGTAGCGCCGCGCGACCTCGACCGGATCGCCGGCGTCGCGCAGATTGACGAAGTTGATGCCCTTGACGACGCGGCCGTCCGCGATGTCGAGGCAGGGAATGATGCGTTTGGCTAGGCCCATCGTCGTTGCGGCATCGTGTTCTGCCTGGTGGGCAACGGGTGCTGCGTCAGCCGTTCACGGCGCCGTCATTTGCCCGCGGCGGCCTTGAGCGCATCCTTGAAGTTGAGCGTGCCATCGTAGATCGCGCGGCCGGCGATGGCGCCGGCGATGCCGTCGGCCTCGTGCGGCGACGAGGCGCTCGATGTCGGCGATGGACGAGAGCCCGCCGGAGGCGATGACCGGCACCTTGACCTCGCGCGCGAGCTTCACGGTGGCGTCGATGTTGACGCCCGAAAGCATGCCGTCGCGGCCGATGTCGGTGTAGATGATTCCTTCCACGCCGTACTCCTCGAACTTGCGCGCGAGGTCGACGACGTCGTGGCCCGTCATCTTCGACCAGCCGTCGGTGGCGACCTTGCCGTCGCGCGCATCGAGGCCGACCAGGATGTGCCCGGGAAACGCCGAACATGCTTCATGCAGCAGGCCCGGATTCTTGACCGCGGCGGTGCCGATGACGACGTAGCTGATGCCGTCGTCCAGGTAGCGCTCGATCGTGTCCATGTCGCGGATGCCGCCGCCCAACTGCACCGGAATTTCCTCGCCGATGACGCTGACGATCTCCCGGATGGCGAGCTCGTTCACGGGCTTGCCGGCGACGGCGCCGTTCAGGTCCACCAGGTGCAGCCGCTGCGCGCCCTGTTCCAGCCAGTGCTGGGCCATGGCGGCCGGGTCTTCGGAGAACACGGTGACCGATTGCATATCGCCCTGCTTCAGGCGCACGCAATGACCGTCCTTGATGTCGATGGCGGGGATGATCTGCATGGCGGACAGTGTGGAAGCTGGGGAGGAAGCGGCGAAGCGGCGGCGCGGTATGGGCTGGAAATCGGGAAGCGGAGGGATGGGGAACGTGCCCTCAGGCGCGCCCGTCCCAGGCGACGAAATTGGCCAGGAGCAAGAGCCCGGCGCGTTGGCTCTTTTCCGGATGGAATTGGGTAGCGAAGATATTAGCCCGCGCAATCGCGCAAGTAAACGGCGTTGGATAGTGGCTGGTCGCCGCCGTCAGCGAAGGCATCGTCCGGCACCGGATGGAAGCTGTGGGCGAAATAGAACCGGGTGTCCTGCTCGATTCCCTCCCAGAGCGGATGCGTCCGCGCCTGGTGCACGGGGCTCCAGCCCATGTGGGGAACCTTCAGCCTTTCGCCGCGCAAGTCGATCATCCCGGCCTGGCGAAAGCGCTCCACGCGGCCGGGCAGCAGCGCGAGCCCGAGGGTCGGCCCCTCCTCGCTCATGTCGAACAGCATCTGCAGGCCCAGGCAGATGCCCAGGAATGGGCGATCCGAAGCGACTTCCAGCACCGTGGCGCGCAGGCCGCTTTCGTTCAGCCCCGCCATGCAATCGGGCATGGCGCTCTGGCCGGGAAGCACCACGCGGCGCGCCGACCGGATGACCTCCGCGTCCGACGTGACGACCACCTGCACGGTCGGGCGCGACGTGCGCCAGGGCCTTGGCAACCGAACGCAGGTTGCCCATGCCGTAATCGATGACCGCGATGTCCGGCATGTACGGCTAGAGCGCGCCTTTGGTCGACGGCAGCACGCCGGTGGCGCGTGGATCGCGCGTGCACGCCATCCGCAGCGCACGGGCAAAGGCCTTGAACACCGTTTCGGCCTGGTGATGCGCGTTGTCGCCGCGCAGGTTGTCGACGTGCAGAGTGACCTGCGCGTGATTGGTGAAACCCTGGAAGAATTCGTGCGCGAGGTCGACGTCGAACGTGCCGATCATCGCCCGCGTGAAAGGCACGTGGAATTCGAGCCCCGGCCGGCCGGACAGGTCGATCACGACGCGCGACAGCGCCTCGTCGAGCGGAACGTAGGCATACCCGTAGCGGACGATGCCCTTCTTGTCGCCGACCGCCGCCTTGAACGCCTGGCCGAACGTGATGCCGATGTCCTCGACGGTGTGATGGCCGTCGATGTGCAGGTCGCCCTTGGCGCGCACCTTCAGGTCGAGCATGCCGTGGCGCGCCACCTGGTCCAGCATGTGATCGAGGAACGGCACGCCGGTCGCGAGTTCGGCGCGGCCGGTGCCGTCCAGGTTCAGGTCGACGGCGATCTGCGTCTCGTTGGTATTCCGCTCGAGACTGGCCGTGCGGTTGGCGGCCTGTCGGCAGGTGGCAACTGAGTTGGCTGAGTTGGCAATGAGTTCATTGGTAGCGTGACAGCGCGGCGAGGAGCGCGTCGTTTTCGGCCGGGCGTGCCGATCGTGATGCGCAGGCAGTTGGCCAGCAGCGGATGCATGGCCGACACATTCTTCACCAGTATGCCCGCATCGCGCAAAGTCGCAAACCAGTGCTGCGCGTCCGGCACCCGGATCAGGACGAAATTGGCCTGCGTCGGGAAACACGTTGACCCGGCGCAGCGCGGCCAGCGCGACGGCCACGCGCTCGCGTTCATGGCGCGTCGTGGCGGCCTGTTCGGCAAGCAGTTCGCCGTGTTCGAGCAGGACCGGCACCACCGCCTGCGTCAGCACGTTGACGTTGTAGGGCGGTCTGATCTTCTCGATCTCGGCGATCCACGCAGGATGCGCGACCGCATAGCCCAGCCGCACGCCGGCCAGGCCGATCTTCGATACCGTGCGCACGACGATCAGGTTGGCGAACTCGAGCACGCGGGGCAGGAACGAGCGTCCCGGCATACGCGTAGTAGGCCTCGTCCACGGCGACGATTCCCGGCGCAGCGCGGATGATCCGCTCGACATCGGCCGCGGAAAACAGGTTGCCGGTCGGGTTGTTCGGATAGGCGAGCCACACCAGCGCCGGCTTCTGGCTGGCGATCGCCTCCAGCATCGCGTCGATATCGAGTGTGAAGTCGGCGCGCAGCGGCACGCCGACAAAGCGCACGTTGGCGTAGAGCGCGCACAGCCGGTACATCACGAACGACGGATCGGGCGCCAGCACCACGGCGCCCGGTCGCGCGACCAACGTCGTCAGCAGCTGCAGCAGTTCGTCGGACCCGTTGCCGAGGACCAGACCGGCGGCGTCGGGCAGCGCAAGCGACCGCCGCAACGCGGCCTTGACCGCGTCGCCGCCCCCGTCGGGGTACCGATTCAACGGCGCGTTGGCGACGGCCGCCGCGACCAGCGCGCGGAGTTGCGCGGTCAGGCCGTACGGATTCTCCATCGCGTCCAGCTTGATGAGTCCGTCAGCCTTGGCCACCGGATAGGCGGCCAGCGCTCGAATCTCGCGCGAACCGTCGCGTCGATCCGGCGCAAGCGCGGGATCGGCGAGGCAGCGGGAGGGCGAGCGTTCATCGGGCGTGCATTCGGCGTCAGATCGCTTCGGAGTCGGACATGAGGATTTCACGCCGCCGGTCGCGAAATTGGCAAGTCCGCCACAGTGGCCTGGCCTTGCGGAGAGGCCAGCGCCGCCTGGATCGCCGCCATCGAATCGAACGTCAGTATCGCAACCAGGTAGAACGGCGCGGACCGGCGGGCGTCATGACGGGCCCCGCGTCACCTCGTATCCCTTGAGCCCGGAACGGCCTTCGCCAGTTTGACGTGCGGTCCGAAGTAATAGCGGTCGAAGCCGCGGGATCAGCGGCGTCTTGTACATCGCGATGATCTTGGCCATGCGTCGTTCCTTCCGGCTCAGATTTTGTCGATCCGCGCCTCGGCCGAACGGGCATGCGCGGTCAGTCCTTCGCCATGCGCCAGCGTCGCCGCGACCGGCCCCAGTTTCTGCGCCGCTTCGCGCGATATGCGGAGCATGCTGGAGCGCTTTTCGAAATCGTGCACCGACAGCGGCGAACTGAAGCGCGCCGTGCGTCCTGTGGGCAGGACGTGGTTCGGGCCGGCGCAGTAATCGCCCAGCACTTCGGAGGCGTAGTGGCCGATGAATATCGCGCCTGCATGGCGAATGTGCGGCAGCAACGCGTCCGGATCGGCCACCGCGAGTTCCAGATGCTCCGGCGCGACGCGATTGGCGATGGCGCAGGCCTCGGCCAGGTCGCGCGTCCGGATCAGCGCACCGCGGCGCGCGAACGATTCCGCGATGATGCGCCGCGCGAGGCATGTCGGCGATCAACCGCTGCGCACTCGTCCGCGACGCGCTGGACCATTTCCGCGTCCGGCGTCACCAGCAGCGCCTGCGCCATTTCGTCGTGTTCGGCCTGGGCGAAGAGGTCGAGCGCGATCCAGTCCGGATTGGCGGTCGCATCGGCGATGATCAGGATTTCCGAAACGCCGGCGACCATGTCGATGCCGACGGCGCCGAACACGCGGCGCTTGGCGGCCGCGACATAGGCGTTGCCGGGACCGCAGATCTTGTCGACCGCGGGAATCGTCTGCGTGCCGTAGGCCAGCGCCGCGACCGCCTGCGCGCCACCGATCGTGAACGCGCGCGTCACGCCGGCCAAATGCGCCGCGGCGAGCACCAGCGGGTTGCGCACGCCATCGGGCGTGGGCACGACCATGACGATTTCGCGCACACCGGCGACGTGCGCGGGAATGACGTTCATCAGCACCGAAGACGGATAGGCCGCCTTGCCGCCCGGCACATAGACGCCGACGCGATCGAGCGGAGTCACGCGCTGGCCCAGTTCCGTGCCGTCGGCCTCCGTGAAGCTCCAGTCGCGTCCCTTCTGCAGGTCGTGGTAGCTGCGGATGCGCGCCGCGGCGGTGCCGAGCGCGTCGCTTTGCGCGGTCGGCAGCGACGCATACGCGGCTTGCATCTCCGCCGCCGTGATTTCCAGCGCGGCCACCGATGGCGCTGTCGAGGCGGTCGAAGCGCCGCGTGTAGTCGAGCAGCGCGGCGTCGCCGCGCGCGCGCACGTCCGCGATGATTTGCGCGACCGTGGCGTCGATCGCGGGGTCCTGGTTGGCCTCGAACGCGATCAGCGCGGCGAGGTCGGCAGTCGAACCCGGCTGCGGTGGAGTCCAGGCGCCGCAACGCCAGCGGCGCGTTCACGCCGCCCTCCCTTGCGTGACCTTGGCGAGGACGTCGAGCAGCGGCTGCACGACGTCGCGCTTCATCTTCAGCGCGCCCGGATTGACCACCAGCCGCGAACTGATCGGCATGATGTCCTCGACCGCGACCAGGTCGTTGGCCTTCAGCGTGTTGCCGGTGGACACCAGGTCGACGATGGCGTCCGCCAGTCCGACCAGCGGCGCCAACTCCATCGAGCCGTAGAGCTTGATGAGGTCGACGTGCATGCCTTTTGCCGCGAAGTGCTCGCGCGCCGTCTTGACGTACTTGGTCGCGACGCGGATGCGCGCGCCACGCTGCACCGTGCCTTTCCAGTCACAGGAGCGCTTCACGGCGACCACGAGCCGGCAGCGGCCTATCCCCAGGTCGAGCGGCTGGAAAAGCCCCTCGCCGCCGTGTTCCAGCAGCACGTCCTTGCCCGCGACGCCGGCGTCCGCAGCGCCGTATTGCACGTAGGTCGGCACGTCGGTGGCGCGCAGCATGATCAGCGACACGCCCGGCCGGTTGGTGGCCAGGATCAGCTTGCGCGACGTCTCCGGATCCTCGGCCGGCACGATGCCGGCCAGCGCCAGCAGCGGCAGCGTCTCGTCGAGGATGCGGCCCTTGGACAGGGCAATGGTCAGCGTGGGCACAGCGGCGATCCAGGCTTGGGATTCGGTCGAACCCCCGATTCTACTGGAGCGACGGGTCCCCGCAGGGGAGGCCACGTCGCCAGATCGCAATCACTGCCGTGCCGTGCGCATGTTCAGCGGAATCGCCGGGCCGGCATTGGTGCGAAATGGGTTGATATCCACGCCGCCGCGCCGCGTGAAGCGCGCGTAGACCGACAGCGATTCGCAGCGGCATCGCGCCATGACGTCGACCCAGATGCGCTCGACGCAGTGCTCGTGGAACCCGGGATGACCGCGGAACGACACGAGATAACGCAACAGCGAAGCGCGATCGATCGCCGGCCCGCGATAGGCGATCTGCACGGACGCGAAGTCGGGCTGCAGCGTGATCGGACACAGCGACCGGAAGAGATCGGTCTTCAGCGTCTCCGCCGACCTCGGGACCCTCGGCGCCGAGGAGATCCGGCGCGGGCTGGTAGCGTTGAATCGTCACGTCGAGGTCATCCAGCCGTTCGCCGTCCAGCTCGGCGCAGCGCGCAGCCAGGAACATCGCCGGCGCGTCCAGCGCCACCTGCACCGGTCCGCCGGTCGCGTGAGCCAGGTCGCGCTCCATCGTCTCGCGAACCTCCGCGGTGCCGTCGAAGCGGGTTTGCGCGAACGATCCCAGGTACAGCTTCACCGACTTCGACTCGACGATCGAAGGCGACGTCGCCGGCACGACCAGCGTGGCGATCGCGACCTGCGGCTTGCCATGGGGATCGAGCCAGGTCAGCTCGTAGGCCGTCCAGATGTCGGCGCCGGTGAACGGCAACGCGGCGGACACGCCGATCTCGGCCCGTTGCGGCCCCCGCGAAACCGGGAACAGCAGCGCCGCGTCGTACGCGTCCGGATAGGTTGTCGCATGGCCGAGTGGCGCGCCTTTCAGTTCGTCGCGAATTCCGGTCACGGCGGCATCCCGATCATGCGCAACGCTACCCGACGCGCGAGATGCGCGCACCCAGCGCCGACAGCTTCTCCTCGATCCGCTCGTAGCCGCGATCGAGATGGTAGATGCGGTCGATCGTGGTCTCGCCTTCCGCGATCAGTCCGGCGATCACCAGGCACGCGGAGGCGCGCAGGTCGGTGGCCATCACGTCGGCACCGGTGAGCTTTTCCACGCCCTTGACGATCGCCGTGCTGCCTTCCACTTCGATGTCGGCGCCGAGACGCTTCAGTTCCTGCACGTGCATCATCCGGTTCTCGAAGATCGTCTCGGTGACGACCGACGTGCCCTGCGCGCGCGTGGCCAGCGCCATGAACTGCGCCTGCATGTCGGTCGGAAACCCGGGATGCGGCGCCGTGCGCAGATTGACTGCGGTGAGCGGCCCGTCGCGGCGGATGCGCATCACGTCGCCGCTCGCGTCGATGCTCGCCCCCATCTCGCGCAGCTTGTCGAGGACGGCCTCGAGCGAATCGGCCTGCACGCCGCGCACCGCCACGTCGCCGCCGGTGGCCGCCACCGCCGCGAGAAAGGTGCCGGTCTCGATCCGGTCCGGCATCACGGCGTGCGTCGCCCCGTGCAGGCGCGCCACGCCCTCCACCGTGATGCGGTCGCTTCCCGCGCCGGAGATGCGCGCGCCCATCGCGGTGAGACAGCGCGCGAGGTCGACGACCTCCGGTTCGCGAGCGGCGTTCTCGAGAATCGTCGTTCCGTCCGCGAGCGTGGCCGCCATCAGCAGGTTCTCGGTACCGGTGACCGTCACCATGTCGAACACGATGGTCGCGCCGCGCAGGCGTCCCGTGCGCATTGATGTAGCCGTGGGCCAGGTCGATGGTCGCGCCCATCGCCTCGAGGCCCTTCACGTGCTGGTCGACGGGCCGCAATCCGATCGCGCAGCCGCCCGGCAGCGAGACGCGCGCCTCGCCACAGCGCGCCAGCAGCGGCCCGAGCGCCAGGATCGACGCGCGCATCGTCTTGACCAGCTCGTACGGCGCGAGCGGCCAGTCGATCCGCGCGCGTCGAGTGTCACCACACCCGGTGTTGCCGGGTCCAGCGCCACGCCCATCTGCGTCAGCAGCCGCTCCATCGTGTCCACGTCGTTCAGGCGCGGCACGTTGGTGAGCACCAGCGGCTCCGCGGACAAGCAGCGACGCGCACAGGATCGGCAGCGCCGCATTCTTGGCGCCGGACACGACCACTTCGCCGGCGAGGCGCTGCCCGCCCTCGATGAGCAGCTTATCCATCCCGGCGCGCGCTCCACTGCGCCGGCGTCAGCGTCTGCATCGACAGCGCGTGGACTTCCTCGCGCATGCGGTCGCCGAGTGCGGCGTAGACCAGCTGGTGCTGCCTGACGCGGGACAGTCCCTCGAAGGCCGGGGAGACGATCACCGCTTCCCAGTGCTGGCCGTCGCCTGCGACCTCGACGTGGTGGCAGTCCAGGCCGGCGGCGATCGATTGCTTGATGGATTCGGGTGTGACCATGTTCATGTCCTCGTTGCTTGGCGGCTCAATGCCGCAGTTTCCAGCCGCGCTGGAGCATCACCAGCGCCAGCGGCCGAAAGCCACCACGCAGAAAACCATGACGATAGCGAGGCTGGTCCACGGAGACACGTCCGATATGCCGAAGAAACCGTAACGGAAGCCGTCGATCATATAAAAGAATGGGTTCCAGTGCGACAGCGCCTGC
This sequence comes from uncultured beta proteobacterium, assembly GCA_963816165.1. Lineage (GTDB taxonomy): Bacteria > Pseudomonadota > Gammaproteobacteria > Burkholderiales > Casimicrobiaceae > VBCG01. Next base: position 71,209 of record CAWFJL010000011.1, on the reverse strand, counting down.
CAGAACGGCGGCAGCGAGTGGATCGAATAGAACACGCCGGACAGGAACGTGAGCGGCACGATCAGGAAATTCTGGAACGCCGGCGACTGCTCGAACTTGTCCGCCCAGATGCCGGCGATCAGGCCCAGGGTTCCCAGGATCGTGCTGCCCGATGAGCGCGAACGCGATCGCCCACAACGGATGCGCCATCGCGAGCAGCGCCGGATCGAACCACACCGTGACGGCGAACACGCCCAGGCCGACCACGAGGCCGCGCACCATCGCGCCCAGCACGTAGGCCGCGAAAAGATCGACCGGCGAAAGCGGCGTCAGCAGGATGAAGATCAGGTTGCCGGAGATCTTCGACTGGATCAGCGACGACGACGAATTGGCGAACGCGTTCTGCAGCACCGCCATCATCACCAGGCCCGGGACGAGAAACGCCGTGTACGTCACGCGGCCGCTCGAAGACCGACACCCGTCCCTCGAGCACATGGGAGAAGATCAGCAGGTACAGCAGCGCGCTCAGGATCGGCGCGGCGACCGTCTGCAGGCTCACCTTCCGGAACCGCAGCACCTCCTTGTAGAGCAGCGTCAGCCAGCCGTGTCCGGTGATTCCGTCCGCGTGGTCTCATGCCGCTCGCGCCTTCGGGATTCTTCATGATGCGCAGAAACACCTGCTCGAGATCGGTCTCCGCCAATCCCAGCTCGGCGATCGCGATGCCCTCCTGCCGCAGCGCGCCCAGCAGTGATTCCAGCTCCGCGTAGCGTGTCGAGGCGCATCTGGAACAGTCCCGCGTCCTGCCTGATGATCCGGGACTGCCATGCGGCGGGTACGCGCGGCGCCGCCAGCCGCACGGTCAGTCCGGCGAACTGCGCGAGCAGGTTGTGCGTGGTGTCGAGCGCCACGACACGGCCCGCCTTGAGCATGGCGATGCGCCCGCACAGGGCCTCGGCTTCCTCGAGGTAATGCGTCGTCAGGATGATCGTGTGGCCATCGCGATTGAGCTTGCGGATGAATCCCCACAGGCTCTGCCGCAACTCGACGTCGACGCCCGCCGTGGGCTCGTCCAGCACGATCACCGGCGGCTTGTGCACCAGCGCCTGCCCGACCAGCACGCGGCGCTTCATGCCGCCGGACAGCGAGCGCATGTTGGCGTTCGCCTTTCCCGTCAGGTCCAGGTGGTGCAGGATTTCGTCGATCCACGGTCCGTTGCCGCGCAGGCCGAAATAGCCGGATTGCATTTCAAGCGTTTCGCGCACGCTGAAGAACGGATCGAACACCAGTTCCTGCGGAACGACGCCCAGGTTGCGCCGCGCGAGGCGAAAATCGGCGGTGACGTCGTGCCCGAGAATGCGCGCGCTGCCACGATCGGCACGAGTCAGTCCGGCGAGGATCGAGATGAGCGTCGTCTTGCCGGCGCCGTTCGGACCCAGCAGGCCGAAGAACTCGCCCTCCTCGACGGCCAGGTCGACGCCATCCAGGGCCTGCACGCTGCCGAAGCGGCGCGCGACATCTTTCACGTCGACGGCGAGCATGGCGTCAGGAGGTGGGAATCGGAAATGTGCGGGCCGGGAATTGGAACGTGCGCGAAGAGCTGCGCGGCAATGCGCTCAACCGGCCAGCAATTCCTCGATGCCGTAGACATGGGCCAGCGCGAGAATGCCGGGCGGCATCGACGCGAAGGACAGCGTCGCGCCTTCGGCATGCGCGCGCCGCTTCAACGCCACCAATCACTGCGAGCGCCGAGGAATCCGCTTGCGCCAATCCGGCCAGGTCGACGATGCCGTTTTCCGGCAGCGCGAGGCCCCGCGACGCGCCGAACACGGCGGCCGCATCGGCGAACGTCAGCGTTCCGTTGAACGTCCAGCCTGCAGCCGTCGCTGCAAAGCCGCTGCCGGTGGCGGCGGGCGCGCGGTCGATCATGACTTGCCCGATGCTCCCTTGTTCTTTTCCGTCAGCGTCTTGATGAGGCCGTCGACGCCTCCGCCCTTGATCTGCTCGTTGAATTCGTCGCGATAATTGGTGACGAGCGACACGCCGCCGACGATCACGTCGTAGGCCTTCCAGCCGGACGCCGTCTTGGTCATGCCGTAATCGATCTGCACGGGCGCCTGGCCCGGCCGCACGACTTCCGAGCGCACGATGACGTCCGCGGCGGCCGGATCGCCGCGCAGCGGCTTGAAATCGATCGTCTGGTCCTTGTACTGCGTCAGCGCGCCGGAATAGGTTCGCACGAGCAGCGTGCGGAATTGTTCGATCAGCTGCTTTTGCTGCTCGGGCGTGGCCTTGCTCCAGTTGCGGCCCATCGCCAGCGAGGTCATGCGCTCGAAATCGAAGTGGGGCAGCAGCATGGTCTCGATCGACTTCGCGGACGCGCTGCTTGTCGCCGGCCGCCACCTTGGGATCGGTGCGCACGACCTGCAGCACCTCGCCGGACACGCGCTTGACCAGCACGTCCGGCGCCTCCTGGGCGATCGCGGGAATTGCCACGGCGGCGAGAACCAGCATCGCGGCGCGCGGAGAAGATTCGAGACTCTCATCGTTCAGTCGTCCTTTTCTGGCGGCGGGCTGCCGTCGTAGACCATGTATTCGCGGCGCTGCAGGTAGGCGCGCCTGACGAACGTATACGGATCGAGCGCGGCCTGGTCGATCATCGAGCTCGCGCCCAGCGCGTTGGCGCGCAGGTCGATCGCGCCGATGCCGTAGATGATGTTGCGCAGCGGCACGTACGGAAGGTAGCCGACCGGGCCGATACCAGATCCGGATCAGGCTGCCGGTACCGTCGCGCACGGTCGTCGGCCCCCACAGCGGCACGAACAGGTACGGCCCCTGCGGGATGCCCCAGTAGCCGAAGGTCTGCCCGAAATCCTCGTTGCCCTTGGGGATGCCCAGGTCGGTGGCGATGTCGATCAGACCGCCCAAGCCCCACGAGTTGACGAGAACGCGGCCGAAATCGTTGCCGGCTTTTTCGGTCTTGCCCTGCAGCAGGCCGTTGATCCCCGAGAACAGGTCGTCGATATTGCCGAAGACATTCGACACGCCCAGGCGGACGAGCCTCGGCACGTAGTCGACGTAGGCCTGCGCGATGGGCCGCATCACGTGGTCGTCGAGCGGCTGGTTGATCGCATACATCGCGCGATTCATCGGCTCGAGCGGGTCCTCGGGACGCCCCGGCGTACCCGCGCACGCCGACAGCAGCAGCGCAATGGCGACACACGACGCGGCACGCACGTTCACTTGCCGCCGCCCGAACTGGCCTTGTCGAACAGGAATTGGCCGATCAGCTTTTCCAGGACGACCGCCGACTGGGTCTTGGCGATCGTCGCGCCGTCGGCCAGCATGACCGCGTCGCCGCCGGCGTCGAGTCCGATGTAGACCTCGCCCAGCAACCCGGAAGTGAGAATCGAGGCAATCGTGTCCTTGGTGAACTGGTATCCGTTTTCGATCTTGAGCGCCGACGACGGCTTCGTAGGTCTTGGGGTCGAGGCGGATGCGATCGACGCGCCCGACGACCACGCCCGCGGCCTTGACCGGCGCGCGCAGCTTCAGGCCGCCGATATTGTCGAAGCGCGCATCGAGCCTGTAGCTTGGGACCGTGTTGAACGAAGTGAGGTTCCCGACCTTCAGCGCGAGGAACACGATCGCGGCCAGCCCGATCGTCACGAAAATGCCGACCCACAGGTCGATCGCGGTGCGATTCATGCGCCAATCCCTCTGAACATGAACACGGTGAGGATGAAGTCGAGCGCGAGGATCGCGAGCGAGGCTTCGACCACCGTGCGCGTCGTCGCCGAGGACACGCCCTCGGCGGTCGGCTTGGCGTCGTAGCCCTCGAATACCGCGATCAGGCTGACCGCGACGCCGAACACGACGCTCTTGATGATGCCGTTGGTGATGTCCGGCCAGAATTCGATGGCCGCCTGCATGTTGCCCCAGAACGCGCCGTTGTCCACGCCGATCAGACGGACGCCGACCAGATAGGCGCCGAAGACGCCCATCATCGAGAACAGCGCGGCGAGCAGCGGCATCGAGATGACGCCGCCCCAGAATCGCGGGGCCACGATGCGCGCCAGAGGGTCCACGGCCATCATTTCCATCGCGGAGAGCTGCTCGGTCGTCTTCATGAGGCCGATCTCCGCCGTGATGGCGCTGCCGGCGCGGCTCGCGAACAGCAGCCCGGCGACGACGGGTCCCAACTCGCGCACCAGCGAGAGCCCGACGAAGATGCCGAGCGACTCGCCGGCGCCGTACTTGTTCAGCGTGTCGTAGCCCTGCAGGCCCAGCACCATGCCGACAAAGAGTCCGGACACCATGATGATCACCAGCGACAGCACGCCGGCAAAATAGATCTCGCGCAGCGTGAGGCGCGTGCGCTTCAGCGCCGCCGGCGAATGGATCAGCACGACGGCGAAAAAGCGCGCCGCGAATCCCAGCCGTGAAACGGCGTTGATCGCGCCCGCGCCGACGCGGCGCAAGCCGTTGGCGAAGGCTTCAGCGGACATGGGCGGCGAGCTCATCGGCATACTTCGGCGCCGGATAATGGAACGGCACGGGACCGTCGGGCGCGCCGTCGACGAACTGGCGCACGAACGGATCCGCCGACGCGTGCACTTCCTCCGGCGTTCCCTGCGCGATGATGCGTCCTTCCGACACGAAATACAGGTAATCGACGATCTTCAGCGATTCGTAGACGTCGTGCGTGACCACCACCGACGTGATTCCCAGCGCGTCGTTCAACTCCCGGATCAGCTGTCCGACCACGCCCAGCGAGATGGGATCGAGACCGGCGAACGGCTCGTCGTAGAGCACCAGCATGGGATCCAGCGCGATCGCGCGCGCGAGCGCCACGCGGCGCGCCATGCCGCCCGACAGTTCCGAAGGCTGAAGTTGCGCCGTGCCGCGCAGGCCGACGGCGTTGAGCTTCATGAGCACCAGGTCGCGAATGAGTTCGTCCGGAAGATTGGTGTGTTCGCGCAGAGTGAAGGCAATGTTCTCGAATACGTCCAGATCGGTGAACAGCGCGCCGAACTGGAACAGCATGCCGATCTTGCGCCGCATCGCATACAGCGCGTCCCTGTCCATGTCCGGCACCGATTGTCCGGCGACGAGCACGCGCCCGGCCTGAGGCTGCAACTGGCCGCCGATGAGCCGCAGGATCGTGGTCTTGCCGCAGCCCGAGCCGCCCATGATCGCGACGACCTTGCCCCGCGGAATCGTCATGTCGATGCCGCGCAGAACCGGACGACGCGGGTCGTAACCGTACGTCACGCCGGCAAGTACGACGGCGTTTTCGGTGGGACAGGCAGGCGCGGAGGCGTTGCGGACTTGCTGCGGCGGTCACACGAGGGAACCCACATCGATGGCGGATGCGGATTGTAGCCTTTGCGTCGCGACCGCCGCAATGACTCACGGTCAGTTACGCATTTTGTCCAATGCCGAAAGGACTTACGTGGGCCGGGTCCGGTCCCGCTTCAGCAGCCGATGCTCGGCCAGCAGCAGGCTCTCCGGCCGGCCGAGCAGCACCACGACGTCCCCTGCCTCGAAGCGGAAATCCTCGTCCGGGCGCTGCGAGCGCGCGCCTCGACGGCGCACGCCGGACACTTCGACCAGCGGACCCAGGTCCACCTCCACCAGCGTCATGCCGACCGCTCGGGCGCGATTGGACAGCACGACCGAATGCAGCCTCGGCTGCACGTTGTCGGCCGCGTCCGCGGCGTCGGTCGCGCCATGGAAGAAGCCGCGAAAGAGCCCGTAGCGCTCCTCGCGGATGGTGCGGATGCGCTTCAGCACCCGGTTCAGCGGCACGCCGAGCAGCAGCAGCGCATGCGAGGCCAGCATGAGACTGCCCTCGAGCACTTCCGGGCACCACCTCGGCGGCCCCGGCGTCCATGAGCTTCGGCAGTTCGCTGTCGTCGACCGTGCGCACCACCACCGGCAGTTCCGGCCGCAACTCCTGCACGAGGTGAAGGATCTTGAGCGCGACCGGAACGTCGGCGAAGGTGATCACGACCGCCTTGGCCTTGAAGAGTCCCGCGGACGTCAGCGCCTCGCGCCGGCTCGCGTCGCCATAGACGACGACGCCGCCGTCCGCCGCCGCCACGCGCACCCGTTCCGGATCGGAATCGAGCGCCAGATAGGCGAATGTCCTCGGCCTCGAGCAGACGCGCCAGGTTCTGGCCGCTGCGCCCGTAGCCGCAGATGATGATGTGGTCCTGCCGCGACATGGTCTTGGCGGCGATCTGCGTCAAGTGCGCCGCGCGCGCCAGCCAGTCGTTGGCCGTCAGCTTGCGCACGATCGGCTCCGCATACTGGATGATGAGCGGCGCCGACAGCATCGGACAGGATCATCGCGGCCAGCACGGGCTGCGCGAGTTCCCTGGGCACCAGCCGGCCATCCGTCGCCAGCGCCAGCATCACCAGCGCGAGTTCGCCGGCCTGCGCGAGATAGAACCCGGTGCGCAAGGCTGTCGACAGCGGCGAACCGAAGCCACGGGCCAGCACGACGATGAGCGCGAACTTGGCGAGGACGGGTATCACCAGCAGCACCGCGACCAATCCCAGGTTCGCCGCGACGACCTGGATGTCGAGCACCATGCCGATCGTGACGAAGAAGAGGCCGAGCAGCACGTCGCGGAACGGCTTGATGTCGTCCTCGACCTGGTAGCGGTACTCGGTTTCCGCGATCAGCATGCCGGCCAGGAAGGCGCCCAGCGCCAGCGACAGTCCGAGCGTCGCAGTCAGCGCGCCTAAGCCCAGCGTGACCAGCAGCACGTTGAGCACGAACAGTTCGGAAGACCGCTGCCGCGCCACGACGTGGAACCACGCGCGCATCGGCTTCTGGCCGAAGTACAGGATGAGGGTCAGCGCGGCGGCGGCCTTGACGGCGGCGATGCCGAGCTCCGTCGCCATTTCGTCGCCGCGCCTTGCCGAGCGAAGGAATGATGATCAGGAACGCGACCACGGCCAGGTCCTGGAACAGCAGGATCGCCAGGCTGTCGCGGCCATGCGGCGTGGAAAGCTCCATGCGCTCGGCGAGCATCTTGGACACGATGGCGGTGGAACTCATCGCCAGCGCGCCGCCCAGCACCAGGCCCGCTTTCCAGCCGTAGCCGACGAAGTGCAGCGCCGCCATCGCGGCCACGGTCGTGATCGCGACCTGCGCCAGTCCCAGTCCGAACACGGCGCGCTGCATCGAGCGCAGGTGCGGCAGGCTGAACTCGAGGCCGATCGAGAACATCAGGAACACGATGCCGAATTCGGCGAGTTCGCGCGTATCGGTGTCGTCGGGCACCCATGCGAATCCGTGCGGACCCACGGCGATGCCGACCAGCAGGTAGCCCAGGATGGCGGGCAGCCGGACCAGCCGGCACACCACCACGACCACGACGGCGGCGGCGAGCAGGACGAGGATCAGCTTGAGCGTGTTGGGCATGTGTGCATTCGACGCAAAGCTTCGCGAGCCGCATTGCGGCTCGCACGATACTTTGCGTCGTTGAGTTTCAAAATTACCACGAACGGCTCGGGGCGGCCCTTCGCCGTTCGTGTCGAAATTCGCTGGAGAGGGTCACCCCGAGCGCCCTCGCGCAGGGGAAAGCTATACTTGGCCGGTGAATGCCCGCACAGACCCGCAGTCGGCGCAGCCGGCGCTTGCCGTCGAAGCCGTCGCGCGCGCTTGCGCTCGCCCGCAGCGTGCTCGCCACCGAGGCCAAGGCGATCTCGGCGTTGTCGGCGCGGCTGGGCGGATCCGTTCGTCGCCGCCGTGGAAATGATCCTCAACTGCCGCGGCCGGATCGTCGTCTCGGGAATCGGCAAGTCGGGCCACATCGGCCGCAAGCTCGCCGCGACGCTTGCCTCCACCGGGACGCCCGCGTTCTTCGTGCATCCCGCCGATGCGTCGCACGGCGACCTCGGGATGATCACGCCGGACGATATCGTGCTGATGCTGTCCAATTCCGGCGAGACCGACGAGCTGGTCGCGCTGACGCCGCATCTGAAGCGCGAGGGCGCGCGTCTCATTGCCCTCACCGGCAACGAGCACAGTTCGCTGGCGCAGGCCGCCGACGTGCATCTCGATGCCGCCGTCGACGAGGAAGCGTGTCCCGCTCGGTCTCGCGCCTACGGCGAGCACGACCGCGGCGCTGGCGCTCGGGCGACGCGCTGGCGCTGGCGTTGCTGGATGCGCGCGGTTTCTCCGCGGAGGATTTCGCGCGATCGCACCCGGGTGGAGCACTGGGCCGGCGCTTGCTCACGCGCGTCGCCGACGTGATGCGCACGGGCACCCAACTGCCGGTGTCGCCGCTGACCGCGACGCTGGCGGAGGCAATCGTCGAGATGAGCCGCAAGGGCATGGGCATGACCGCCGTAGTCGACGGGCAGGGCCGCGTCGCCGGGATCTTCACCGATGGCGACCTGCGCCGAAGCCTGGAGCGCATCCGCGACGTCGCGGCGGTCACGGTCGCGGAAGTGATGACGCCGTCGCCGCGCACGATCGCGGCGGACCGGCTTGCCGTGGACTGCGTGGACATCATGGAAGCGGCGCCCAAGGTTTCGCAATTGCTGGTCGTCGACGCCGGGCACCGGTTGGTGGGTGCGCTGCATCTGCACGACCTCTTCCGCGCGAGGATCGTCTGATGACGACGGACGCGCTGATCCGCGCGCGCCGCGTGCGGCTCCTCACCTGCGATGTCGACGGCGTGCTCACCGACGGCCGCATCTACGTCGACGACGATGGCCGCGAGACCAAGGCCTTTTCCGCGCTGGACGGCGTGGGGATCAACCTGTTGCAGCGCGCGGGCATCACGGTCGCCTGGATCACCGGCAGTTCCGCGCCGGCGGTCATGCATCGTGCACAGCGCCTGAATGTCGCGCACGTCGTGCTCGGCGCCTCGGACAAGCGTGCGCCCTGGGAGGTGTTGCGCGCGCAGCTCGGCATCGCAGCGAATGATTGCGCGCACATCGGCGACGACCTGCCCGACCTCGCCATCTTCCATGTCTGCGGCTTCGCGGTGACGGTGCCGCATGCCCCGGCTTCGGTGCGCGAGCATGCGCAATTCGTCACTGCGCGCGACGGCGGCGCCGGCGCCGTGCGGGAACTGGCCGAACTCATCCTCGCGGCGCAGGGCAAGCATCTCGATCATTCGCTGCTGCCGCTGCGCTCCGCCTGAAACGCCAGCCATGTCCGACAATCGTCCCACCCGAAGCTGGATCGACCGCGCCACCGCGTGGTCGCCCGTGCTGCTGTTGGGCGGACTCGCCGCGCTCACCTATTGGCTCGACGCGCAGGTGCAGCCGCCGGTGCCACGGCGCGACGGCTCGACGCGGCATGACCCGGACATCGTCGCCGAAGGCGTACGCGTGCTCAAGCTCGATCCCGAAGGGAGGCCGTTGCAGTTGCTGTCGGCGCGTCGCGCGGAGCACTTCGCGGACGACCAGACCACCGATTTCACGGACATCACGCTGGCGGAGACTCGGCAGGGCCGGCCCCCGTTCAAGATAACGGCCAACCTGGCCACGCTCACCGGTGATCGCGAGAACGTCTACTTCAAGGGACAGGTACGCGCCGTACGCGAGGCGACGCCGGCGACCGCCAAGGAGCCGGCGTCCGGACCGCTGGCGATTTCCACGGAGTACCTGCACGTGCTGCCCAATCAGGAAATCGTGCGCACCGACAAGGCGGTGACGATCACGGACCCCCGTGGGATAATCAATGCGACCGGCATGGAGGCCGACAACAAGGCCAAGACCATCAAGTTCAAATCCGGCGTCAGCGGATACATGGTACCCAGGAAATAGCCGATGACGCGCAGTTCATCCCCCCGAATTCGCCTTCGCGCGTGGCCCGCCGCGCTGTTGAGCCTCGCGCTTTGCTGCGCGCCGGCGGCCCACGCGGAGAAGGCCGATCGCGAAAAGAACATCGAGTTCCAGGGCGACACCGGCGGCGGCAACGCGGAAACCAAGACGGGCGAGCTGGTCGGCCACGTGATCATCACGCAGGGCACGATGACGATCCAGGCCGACCGCGTGACGTTCAAGCAGAATGCCGACAATTCGTTGTCCGCCACCGCGTACGGCAACCCGGTACGCTTTCGCGAGAAGCGTGACGGCGCCGATGACTATTACGAGGGGTACGCGCAGCGCATCGTGTACGACGGCGAGAAGCGCTTCGTCGAGCTCTTCGACAATGCGTTGCTGAAGAAATCCGGCAACGAGATCCGCAGCAACTATATTTCCTACAGCGCCGCGACGGAAAATTTCTCCGCCGAGGGCCGGCCGGACGTGAAGCCGGCGGGCGCCGGCGACGCGCCGCTGGGCGCGCGGGTGCGCGGAACGTTCCAGCCCAACAGCGAAGAGAAGCAGGACAAACCCGCCGCCAAGGACAAGAGCGAAGCCGCGCAGGACAAGGACAAGGCCGCCGCGGCGAAGGACAAGGGTGCGGCGGCCAAGACCGCCGCGCCGTTGACGCTCAAGCCTTCCGGAGACTTGGCGCCAGCGAAATGAGCAAGCTGTCGGCGGAGCAACTTCGCAAGCGCTACAAGGCGCGCACCGTCGTCCACGACGTTTCGCTCGACGTCGCCAGCGGCGAGGTGGTCGGTCTGCTCGGCCCCAACGGCGCCGGCAAGACCACGTGCTTCTACATGATCGTGGGATTGATCGCGGCCGACGGCGGACGCATCGAGCTCGACGGCGAGAACCTGTCCCGCCTGCCCATCCACCGCCGCGCGCGGCGTGGGCTGTCCTATCTGCCGCAGGAGGCGTCGATCTTCCGCAAGCTCACCGTCGCGGAGAATGTCCGCGCCATCCTCGAGCTGCAGGATCTCGACGCGGACACGCTGTCCAACCGCCTCGACGCGCTGCTGGAGGACCTGTCCATCTCGCACCTCGCGGATGCGCCCGCCATCTCGCTGTCCGGCGGAGAGCGGAGGCGGTGCGAAATTGCCCGCGCGCTGGCCACGCGGCCGCGGTTCATACTGCTGGACGAGCCGTTCGCCGGCGTGGACCCGATCGCCGTGCTCGACATCCAGAAGATCATCGGCTTCCTGAAGGAGCGCGGGATCGGCGTGCTGATCACCGACCATAATGTCCGCGAGACGCTGGGAATCTGCGACCGCGCCTACATCATCAACGAGGGCCGGGTCCTGGCGTCGGGCGCGCCGGGCGAGATTGTCTATAATGAGGACGTTCGCAAGGTCTACCTCGGCGAACATTTCCGGCTCTGAGTGAGCATCAAGGCGCAATGAAACAGACGCTCCAGCTCAAGCTCACGCAACACCTGACGCTGACCCCGCAGCTGCAGCAGTCCATACGGCTGCTGCAGTTGTCGACGCTCGAGCTCAACGCCGAGGTCGACCGGATGCTCCAGGAAAACCCGTTGCTCGAGCGCGAGGACGGCGACGATGACGCGCCGCCGGCGGAGTTTCCGCTGGCCGGCACCGCGCCCGGTCCGGTGACCAGCGAGCGCGTCACCCGCGACGAGGGCGACGGCGACGGCGACGGCGATGGCATGCAGGGGGCGGATGCTGCGCCCACCCGCGACGACCTGCCGGACGTGACGGATTTTTCCGACTACGGCGGCGGCGCCACCGATGGCGACTGGGGCGGCGGCAGCGGAAACTCCAACGAGGAAGACGATTTTTCGCCGCAGCAGGTCGCGACCAGTTCGCTGCGCGACCACCTGATGGGCCAGCTGGCGCTGCTCAACCTGCCGCTGCGCGACCGCCAGGTCGTCGCCGCGCTGATCGACGCGCTCGACGACGACGGCTACCTCGCGTCGTCGCTCGAGGAGATCGCCGAAATGTTCTCCGAGCACGACGCGCTGGAGCCCGAGGAACTGACGATCGGCCTCAAATACCTGCAGAGCATGGAGCCCGCCGGCGTGGGCGCCCGCAATCCGGCCGAGTGCCTGATGCTGCAGTTGAAGCTGCTGCCGGCGTCGACTCCCTTTCGCGCCGAAGCGCTGAAGGTGGTCGAGGGACACCTGCCCCTGCTGGCCAGCCGCGACTTCACCAAGTTAAAGCGCGTGCTGCACTGCGACGACGCCTGCGTGAAGTCGATACGCGAGCTGATTCGCAGCCTGTCCCCGCGCCCGGGCGCGATGTTCTCCAAGGACGAGGCCAATTACGTCATCCCCGACGTGCTCGTGCGCAAGATCCGGGGGCAGTGGGTCGCGACGCTCAACGAGGCGGCGATGCCCAAGCTGCGCCTCAACCGGATCTATGCCGACATCCTGACGCGCAACCGTGAATCATCGAATCAGCAGCTGACAGCGCAGTTGCAGGAGGCCAAATGGCTGATCCGCAATGTGCAGCAGCGCTTCGACACGATCCTGCGCGTGGCCAAGGCCATCGTCGAGCGCCAGCGCCGCTTCTTCGACCACGGCGAGGTGGCGATGCGACCGATGGTGCTGCGCGAAATCGCCGACATGCTGACGCTGCACGAGTCGACGATCTCGCGGGTCACCACTCAGAAGTACATGCTGACTCCGCGCGGCACGTTCGAGCTGAAGTATTTCTTCGGCAGCCATGTCGCGACCGACTCGGGCGGCGCGGCTTCGGCCACCGCCATCCGTGCGCTGATCAAGCAGCTGGTCGGCGCCGAAGATCCGAAATCGCCGCTGACCGACAGCCGGATTGCCGATGTCCTGGGAGAACAGGGCATCATTGTGGCGAGGCGTACCATCGCCAAGTACCGGGAGGCGCTGTCGATTCCTCCCATCAACCTGCGCAAGGTTCCCTAAGAAGCCATGCGCATTCAACCGCCTTCGAGCACTACTCGAAAGGAGAGCTTGATGAATTTGAACCTCACCGGCATTCACCTGGATATCACGCCCGCGATCCGTGCCTATGTGGTGACGAAGATGGACCGTGTGACGCGACACTTCGATCACCTGATCGACGTGAACGTGGTGCTGTCGGTGGACAAGCTGCGACAGACGGTCGAGGCGAACGTGCACGTGCGGGGCAAGGAAATCCACGCGGAATCGACCGACGCCGACATGTACGCGGCGATCGATTCGCTCGCCGACAAGCTCGACCGCCAGGTTGTGAGGCACAAGGAAAAACAGTCGGCGCATCGCCTGGATCGGGACACGATCGAACGCTCGCTCGGTTCCGCCAAACCGGGTACCGCGCCGGCCGACTGAAGCTTCCCGAAAGGCTTGCCCCTCGTCCGATGAACCGGATCGCCGAACTGCTGCCCGCCGCCAACATCGCGCTGGATCTCGATGTGCCGACCAAGCCGCGCCTGTTCGAGGCGGCCGGCAAACTGTTCGCGGCGGATGGCGCGCTGGACGCGCAGACGCATCGCCGGCAGCCTTGCCGCCCGCGAAAAGCTGGGTTCGACCGGATTGGGCCAGGGCATCGCGATCCCGCATGGACGCATCCGCGGCCTCACCGACGCCCGCGGAGCGTTCGCCCGGCTGAAGACGGCGATCCCGTTCGATGCCCCCGACGGCAAGCCGGTGTCGCAGGTGTTCGTGCTCCTCGTGCCGGAGAAGGCGACCGACCTGCACCTGCAACTGTTGTCGGAACTGGCGCAGATGTTTTCGGAGCGGACGTTTCGCGACCAGCTTGCCGCCGCGGGCAGCGCCGACGAACTCGCCTCGCTGTTCCGGAACTGGCAGCCTTCATGATCAGCGACGGGGCGGTGATCCGCCAGGTCAGCGTCGACAGGCTGCTCGCGGACAACCGCGAACGACTGGGTCTGGTCTGGCAGGGCGGCAAGCAGGGCGGCAGCCGCGTGCTGTCCGGCGATTCCGCGTTGAAGCCCACCGTCGGCCAGGTGGGACACATGAACTTCATCCACCCGTTCCGCATCCAGATCCTGGGCGCCGCCGAGGCCGCCTACCTGCGCAGCCTGCCCCAGGACGAGCAGGACAGGTCGCTCAACCGCCTGTTCACGCCGGAACTGGTGGCCGTCGTCGTCGCCAACGACGAGCCGATGCCGCAGAACCTGCTCGACCGGTGCAATGCGCATCACATCGCGCTGTTCACGTCGACGCAGCCGTCGCCGCACATCGTCGACGTGTTTCGCCTGTACCTGGCGCGGGTGCTGGCGGAATCGACGACGCTGCACGGCGTGTTCCTGGACGTGCTGGAGATGGGCGTGCTGATCACCGGCGCGTCGGCGATCGGCAAGAGCGAATTGGCGCTCGAACTCATTTCCCGCGGCAACGGCCTCGTCGCCGACGACATCGTCGAGCTGTTCCGCATCTCGCCGGACACGATCGAGGGACGCTGTCCTGCCGTGCTGCGCGATTTCCTCGAGGTGCGCGGAATCGGCGTGCTCAACATCCGCACGATCTTCGGCGAGACAGCGGTCCGTCCGCGCAAGCTTCTGAAGCTGCTGGTGCACCTCGAAGACCACGGCCACGAGGCGTTCACCGAACTCGACCGCCTGCAGGTCAACGCGACGTACCAGGACGTGTTGTCCGTTCCCATCCGCAAGGTCACGATTCCCGTGGCGGCCGGACGCAACCTGGCCGTGCTGGTCGAGGCGGCGGTGCGCAACTTCGTGCTGAATCAGCGCGGCATCGACAGCACCAAGGAATTCATCGAGCGGCAGCAGAAGCTGATGGAAGACGGGGACTAGGGCCCGTCACGCTATGGACCTGCTGCTGATCGGCGGTGTCTCCGGTTCCGGCAAGAGCGTGGCCCTCGCGGCGCTCGAGGATTCCGGTTACTACTCGGTCAATAACCTGCCGCCGTCGCTGCTGGCGGAAACGGCGGCGTACCTTGCGCGCAGCGGACAGGACCGCGTCGCGGTCGCGCTCGACGTCAAAACCGGACCGGGACTGCCGCGCCTTGGCGAGTCGATCGACGCGCTCCGCAGCGCGGGCTGGTCGGTGCGTTTCCTCTACCTCGACGCCAAGACGGACACACTGGTCAAGCGATTTTCGGAGACCCGCCGCAGGCACCCGTTTTCGAGCAACGAGCGCACGCTGACCGAAGCCATCGAGTACGAGCGCGCGCTGCTCGCCGATGCGCGTCAGCAGGGCTTTGCCTTCGACACCAGCGACCTCTCCCCGGCGGCGTTGCGCCGCTGGATCAAGGACTTCATTTCGGTCGATCCGTCGCGGCTGACGCTGCTGTTCGAGTCGTTCGGGTTCAAGCACGGCGTCCCGCTCGATGCCGACCTCGTGTTCGACGTGCGGTGCCTGCCCAATCCGCACTACGAGCCGGCGCTCGCGCCGTTGACTGGCAGCGACGTGCCCGTGGTGCAATTCCTGGAGAAGTTTCCCGAAGTCGAGCGGATGTACGCGGACATTTACCATTTTGTCGCCAGCTGGCTCCCCGACTATGCGCGCGACAATCGCAATTACCTTACCGTCGCCATCGGCTGCACCGGCGGTCGCCACCGCTCCGTCTATTTTGTGGAACGCCTGGCGCGCGCATTTGCGTCTCGCTACCAGGTGCTGACGCGCCATCGCGAGTTGCAGGCGGGACCGGAGTCATGATCCCCGGCGCTACAATCCCCGGATGAATCCGCCGCAGACGATCACGCTGGCCTTCACGGGCGCTTCGGGCATGCCGTACGGCCTGCGCCTGCTCGAGTGCCTGCTTGCGGCGCGGTGCCGCGTCTACCTGCTTTATTCGCCCGCGGCGCAGGTCGTCGCCAAGCACGAGTGCGATCTGGTGCTTCCTGCTCAGCCGCGCGAGGCCGTGCGTCTGTTCAGTGAGCGCTTCGGCGCGCGCGAAGGCCAGCTCGCCGTCTTCGCGCGCGAGGACTGGCTGGCACCGGTCGCCTCCGGTTCCAACCCCGCCGACGCGATGGCGGTTTGCCCGTGCAGCATGGGCACGCTGGCCGCGATCGCGCATGGCCTGGCCGACAACCTGATCGAACGCGCTGCCGACGTGATGCTGAAGGAGCGCCGGCCGCTCGTCCTGGTGCCGCGCGAGACGCCGCTGTCGTCGATACACCTCGACAACATGAGCAAGCTCGCGCACGCGGGCGCGGTGATCCTGCCGCCGGCGCCGGGCTTCTACACGCGGCCGCGCAGCGTGGCCGACATCGTCGACTTCATCGTCGCGCGCGTCCTAGACCAGCTGCGCGTGCCGCACGAGCTCGTGCCGCGATGGGGAGACGACCGCGCCGCAGCGCCCGCCCCGGCTTCTCGATCCGTGTGATGTGGCCTTTCGGCAAGGCGGTCGCGGACCGGCAGCCGGTCGTGCTGCCGCTGTTTCCGCTGTCGACCGTCCTGTTTCCCGGCGGTCTGCTGCCGCTCAAGATCTTCGAGCAGCGCTACATCACGATGGCCAAGGCCTGCATCAGGGACGGCAGCGCATTCGGCGTGTGCCTGATCACGCAGGGCGACGAAGTCGCGCGGACCCGCGGCGTCACGCCCGAATTCGCCAACGTGGGCACCAGCGCGCGAATCGTCGACTTCGACATGCCGCAGCTGGGCATACTTCATGTCGCCACCCGCGGCGAAGCGCGGTTCCAGGTGCATGGCCACGCCGTCAGCGCTTCCGGGCTCATCGAAGGCGACGTAACCGCCCTCGCCCAGGAACCGCCACTCCCGCTCGCCGAGGAATACGCGCCGCTCGCCAAGCTGCTCGAGCTGGTCGTCAGCCGCGTCGGTCCGCAGAACTTCCCGGCGGAGCGCGACTATGGCGACGCGTCCTGGGTCGGTTACCGGCTGGCCGAACTGCTGCCGTTGCCGCTCTCCATCAAGCAGAGCATGCTCGAAATCAACGATGCCAACGTGCGTCTCAAGGTCCTGCGGCAGTTCCTGTCGCAGCAAGGCTTGATCTAGCGGATATAATTCGCCTTTCGATACTGGAAAAGGCGCGGGCAGCAGCCGCACATCATGGCCGGGCACAGCAAGTGGGCGAACATCAAGCACAAGAAGGCCGCGACCGACGCCAAGCGCGGCAAGATCTTCACGCGCCTCATCAAGGAAATCACGGTCGCCGCACGCTTGGGCGGCGCCGACCCGTCAATGAATCCGCGGCTGCGCCTGGCCATCGACAAGGCGTACAGCCAGAACATGCCGAAGGACACGATCGAGCGCGCGGCCAAGCGCGGAGCGGGTGACCTCGAAGGCGTGAACTATGAGGAGATCCGCTACGAAGGCTATGGCATCAACGGCGCCGCGGTGATCGTCGACTGCATGACCGACAACAAGACGCGCACGGTCGCGGATGTCCGGCACGCGTTCTCCAAGTACGGCGGCAACCTGGGGACCGACGGCTCGGTCGCGTTCCTGTTCAAGCACTGCGGCCAGATCCTGTTCGCGCCCGGCACCAACGAGGACAAGCTGATGGAGGCCGCCCTCGACGCCGGCGCCGACGACATCGTCAGCAACGACGACGGCAGCATCGAAGTGGTCACCGGTCCGTACGATTTCGTCACGATCAAGGACGCGCTCGCCAAGGCCGGCTTCAAGGCCGAATTCTCCGAAGTGACGATGAAGCCCGCGACGGAGATCGAAATGGCGGGCGACGACGCGGCGAAGATGCAAAAGCTGCTCGACGCGCTCGAGTCGCTCGACGACGTGCAGGAGGTCTACACGTCGGCGCTGATCGCCGAGGCGTAGCACGCGTACCGTGACCACGATCGCGCCGGCGCGGCGCATCCTCGGGATCGATCCCGGGCTTCGGGTCACCGGCTTCGGCATCATCATCCAGCAGGGCCAAACGCTGACTTACGTGACCAGCGGCTGCATTCGCGCGAGCGGCGACAGCCTGTCGGTGCGGTTGGGCGTCATCGCGCGCGATCTCGCTCACCTTATCGCAAGCGAAGCGCCGGGCGAGGTGGCGGTGGAAAAGGTCTTCGTGAACATCAACCCCAATTCGACGCTGCTGCTGGGCCAGGCGCGCGGCGCCGCCATCGCCGCGGCAGTCCTTGCCGGCCTGCCGGTGCACGAATACACGGCGGGCCAGGTCAAGCAGGCCGTAGTGGGCAAAGGTCGCGCGGCCAAACCGCAGGTGCAGGAGATGGTGCGACGGCTGCTGCAGCTGTCGGGAACGCCGTCGCCCGACGCGGCCGATGCGCTGGCCTGCGCGATCTGTCACGCGCACGGCAGCGTCGGCGCCGGACTGCTGCGCGGCGCCGGCGGGTCGATGCGCAGAGGACGTCTCGCCCGATGAAGGCACGTCGCCCTTCGACGCGCCCGGTTGCCGTGATCTTCGACATGGACGGGCTGATGCTCGACACCGAATCACTGGGGCCCGCAGACGTGGCGCGATGCCGCAGCCGCCATCGGCGTCGACTTCGATCTCGGCCTGTTGCCTTCGATGATCGGGCGCAACTACCGGGATTGCCGCGAGATGCTGCGCGCGCATTATGGGCCGTCCTATCCGGTGGAGCAGCTCACCGCGACGTGCCTCACCGTGTTCGACGCCATCGTCGCGCGCGAGGGCGTCGCGCAGAAGCCCGGCCTGAGCGAGTTGCTCGACTGGCTGGAACAGGACCAACGTCGTGCGCGCAGTGGCGACGTCCACGCGCCGTGACCGCGCCGAGGCGCAACTCGCGCAGCAAGGACTCCTGCAGCGGTTCGCGGCGCTGGTCGGCGGAAACGAAGTCGAGCGTGGCAAGCCGGAGCCGGACATCTTTCTGCTCGCGGCCTCTCGTCTTTCCGTCGCACCGGAAGATTGCGTCGTGCTCGAGGATTCCGAGCCCGGTGTGCGCGCAGCGCTGGCCGCGGGGATGATGCCGATCATGGTGCCCGACATGCACGCGCCGTCACCCAGCCTCCTCGCGCGGGCACCGCTGGTGCTGCCCGTCGCTGCACGAGGTCCGCGTGCACCTGGCGCTGCTTCCACTCTGATCTGCGCGCGGTCGATTTTCATCGCAGGGGCCAATGCCAAGCCAGTGCCCGGAGGTCGCAAACGCCGGCCTGCGGGTTCCCGGCGCGTCGGCGCTCGTCAACATAAGACTTCGCTTGCCGCGCCACCCGCGACGGCCGGCGCGACCCACGGGCACTGGCTTGGCACTGGCCCCTGCGATTGCGACGCGTTGCGAGAACGCGATGGGTACCACCCCTGCGCGGGGCGGGCGGTCCGGCAACGGGCGAATCTGCCGCCGTCGGCGCGGTGCGTGCGTCGCGCAGTGGGTAGTCGTGTGTTGACTGCCCGCTGCGCGGCGAATCACGCACCCGACGACATGGTTGGCGGCAGCTGAGCCCGAGGCGGGCGGCCCACGCCGCGCCACCTCTCGCCGCGCTGCGCCATGCCATAATCGGACATCATGATCGGTCGTCTCTCCGGCATCCTCCTCGAGAAGAATCCGCCGCAACTGCTGCTCGACGTGCAGGGCGTGGCGTACGAGGTCGACGTCCCGATGAGCACGTTCTACAACCTGCCCGGCACCGGCGAGCGCGTGACGTTGTGGACGCACCTGGTGGTCCGCGAGGACGCGCACCTGCTGTACGGCTTCGGCAGCGACAGCGAACGCCGCGCGTTTCGGCAGCTCCTCAAGATCACCGGCGTCGGCGCGCGCACCGCGCTGTCGGTGCTGTCGGGCTTGTCCGTGGCCGAGTTGGCGCAGGCCGTGACGATGCAGGACAGCGGGCGCCTCATCAAGATCCCGGGCATCGGCAAGAAGACCGCCGAACGGCTGCTGCTGGAATTGAAGGACAAGCTGGGCGTCGACCTGACGGCGACGGTCGGCGTGTTCCGCGCGCCTCCCGCATCGAGCGACATCCTGCACGCGCTGCTGGCGCTGGGCTACAGCGATCGCGAGGCGGTCGCCGCGGTCAAGAAATTGCCCGACGGCGTAGCGGTCGGCGACGGCATCCGCCAGGCGCTCAAGCTGCTGGCCAAGTCCTAGAGCATCGCGCGAATTTCGCGCTTGCCGCTAGCCCATGCCTGCGCCGGAGCAGTGGCGCTGCCACATCGAGCGAAACGCCGTTTCCAGGTCGCGAGCGAATCGCGCTGCGTCGCAGATGGGAGATTCGGCGAAGCGCCTACGCAGTGTTGCGCGCAGGCGCGCCGCCACGTCCACCTGCCCGCGCTTGGCAACGGCCAGCCGCACATAATCCGCGGTCGACGTCGCCACCCAGTCGTCCAACCCGAGCAGGCGCAGCATCGCCGACGTCTGCCGGCCGATCATCCGCTCCGCCTCCAGTGCGACGATCGGAACGCCCATCCAAAGACATTCGCAGGTGGTAAGGCCGCCATTGTAGGGAAAGGTGTCCAGTGCAATGTCCACGTCCCGATACTCGCCCAGCATCGCGGCATGATCGGTCGGTCCGCGCAGCAGCAGGCGATCGGGCGCAATGCCGAGTCGCGCGAAATGTTCCATGACGCCATCGCGCACCGACTCGATCTGCAGCGCGCGGTTCTTCAGCAGCAGCCGGGCGTCGGGAACCGCTTCGAGGATTTCCGCCCAGACGCGATACAACGGCGGGTGCAGCTTGTCCTGACGGTTGAAGGAACCGAACGTGAACGGGCCCCCGGCCAGGTTCGGCATCGGCGCGACGGGGGGCGAAGGATCGACGGGGGTGTAGCAAAGGCGGGTGTGCGGTAACCGGATCGGCGTTTCCGAAAACCGCTGCGGGCTATTTGCGGGCGTCGTGTACGGATCGGTCAGGATGAAATCGATCGCCTCCATGCCGCTGGTGTTGAACCAATCCAGCCATTCCACCTGCACGGGTGCAGGCCCGGCCGCAAAGATCAGCGGACGGCCCGTCGGGTTGTGTCCATCGAGGTCTACGGCAATATCGATCGCGTCGGCGCGGATGCGTTCCACCGCCGCCGCATCGTCCATCCGCCCCACGTCGACCCAGGTCCCGGCGCCTTGCCTGATTCTTGCCGACGGCAGCCTGCCGGCGCCGCTTGTGGAATAGATGCAGATCTCGAATTGCGACGGGTCATGATGGGCAAGCACGCCCTGCAGGAAGTGCTCCATGATCTCATCTTCGCCAAAGCTCCCCGAAACGTACGCGATCCGAAGGCGGCGCGCGGCATCCGCAACGTTGGACCAGGCATGAGGCGCCGGATACAGACGCCGCGCATGGCGATCCGCCCACTCCGTGTGCGCACGAAAGAGCGCTTCGTGGGAAAGCGACTCGTCGTAGTGAAGCGCCAGCAGCAGGCTGCTGTGACGCCTCGCCTGCTGTGTCGGGTCGGTCTCCGCGTCGATGGCGCGCCGATAGCATTCGAGCGCCTGGGGAAAGCGGCCGAGGTACTTCTCGATGTTGCCCAGGTTGCCCCAGGCGCCCGCAAGATTTGGCTCCAGTTCGAGCGCCCGCAGGTAATCGCCTTGCGCGAGTTCGAATTCAAGCAGCGCCGCGTGTATGTTTCCCAGCGCGAAATGGCCGCGGGCGTGCCCCGGATGCAATGCCACGAGCCGCGAATAGCATTCGCGTGCGGCTTCCGGATCGCCACCCCGTACCGCCAGATTGCCCAATGCCAACCAGCCGTCCGCGAACGAAGGGTCCAGCTGCAGCACGCGCTGGTAGCATTGCTCGGCCTCCTGCAGCTGTGACGCGCCTTCCATCCGGGCTCCGCGCTGCATCCAGTCGGAGACGCCCGGCATACGCGTATCGGCGCGCATTGGCTCAGCGCCGGCCGCGCCGTGGCACTTCTTGAACTTGCGGCCGCTGCCGCAAGGACAGGGGGCGTTGGGGCGTGGTTTCATGGTTGGACGCGTCGCGACGGCTCCGGGTCCTTGCCGCGTTGGATTGCGGGTCCGGACTTTCTCAGTTGCGCGCCGGAATACTGCTCCGGCCGCTTTGCGGTAGCATGCATCATTGTCGCTTTTCCTTCGCCCGACCGCGCGCCTCCCCTCCCTTCCCCATGATCGAAAACGACGAACTCAATCGCGTCATCGGCGCCAAGGTCGCCGGTGTGCAGGAAGAGGTCATCGAGCGCGCGCTGCGGCCGCGCGGCCTGGCGGAATACGTCGGGCAGGAGAAGATCCGGGAACAGTTGGCGATCTTCATCGCGGCGACGAAAAAACGCAACGAGGCGCTGGACCACGTGCTGCTGTTCGGGCCGCCGGGGCTGGGCAAGACCACACTGTCGCACATCATCGCGCACGAGCTCGGCGTCAACCTGCGCCAGACGTCCGGTCCGGTGCTGGAGCGCCCGGGCGATCTCGCGGCGCTGCTCACCAACCTCGAGCCGCACGACGTGCTGTTCATCGACGAGATTCACCGCCTGTCGCCGGTCGTCGAGGAAATACTCTATCCGGCGCTCGAGGACTTCCAGATCGACATCATGATCGGCGAAGGACCGGCGGCGCGCAGCGTCAAGCTCGACCTGCCTCCATTTACGCTGATCGGCGCAACCACTCGCGCCGGCATGCTCACCAACCCGCTGCGCGACCGGTTCGGCATCGTGGCGCGCCTTGAATTCTATTCGGCGGAGGAACTGACGCGCATCGTGAAGCGCTCCGCGGCGTTGCTCGACATCGTGCTCGATCCCGAAGGCGCGCTCGAGATTGCGCGCCGTTCGCGCGGCACGCCGCGCATCGTCAACCGGCTGCTGCGGCGCGTGCGCGATTTCGCGGAAGTGAAGGCGGACGGCGAAATCACGCGCAGTGTCGCCGACGCCGCACTGTCGATGCTCGACGTCGACGCCGCCGGGCTCGACGTCATGGACCGCAAGCTCATCCAGACCGTGCTGCAGAAATTCGCCGGCGGCCCGGTTGGCGTGGACAACCTCTCCGCCGCCATCGGCGAGGAGCGCGATACGATCGAGGACGTGCTGGAGCCGTTCCTGATCCAGCAGGGCTACCTGCAGCGGACGTCGCGCGGCCGCGTCGCGACTGCGCTGTCGTATCGCCACTTCGGCCTGGCACCGCCGGCGCCCGGACCCGCGGGCGAGCTGTTCACCGAATGACGGGAGCGCAACCCTACCGCTTCCCTGTCCGCGTTTACTACGAGGACACCGACGCCGCCGGCGTCGTCTACTACGCGAACTATCTCAAGTACATGGAACGCGCGCGGACCGAATGGCTTGAGTCGCTGGGCTTCCCGCTGGCCGCGTTCGAGCGCGAGCACGGCATCGTGTTCGTCGTGCATCGCTGCGAGATCGACTTCCTGCAGCCCGGACGATTGAACGATAACCTGGACGTCTCGGTCGAACCCGTCAAGCTTGGCGCGGCGACCATCAAGGCGCGGCAGGACGTGCGCCGCGGGTCCGATGTCCTGACGTCCGCGGTGATCACGCTGGCGTGTCTCGACGCAGCGCGCTGGCGTCCCGCGCGCATGCCCGCCGCCCTTGCCGAGAAACTGGAGATTCCCGCTTGAACCTGCACACCGACCTCTCGTTCATCACGCTGATCACGCAGGCGTCCATTGTCGTGCAGGCGGTGCTGGCCCTGCTGGTCTTCCTGTCGCTGTGGTCGTGGTGGCAGATCTTCCTCAAGATGTTCCAGCTGCGCCGCGCGGCACGCGACACCGACATGTTCGAGGACGAATTCTGGAAAGGTGGCGACCTCACGGACCTCTATCAAAGGATGGCGTCAGTCGCGCACCGGCAGCGGCATGGAGCACATCTTCAGCGCCGGATTCCGGGAATTTTCCAAGCATCGCAAGCAGGGCAGCGCTTCGATCACCACGCTGGACAGCGCGCGCCGGGCAATGCGCGCCGCGTACCAGCGCGAAATCGACGCGCTCGAAGGTCACCTGGCCGGGCTCGCCACCGTGGGGTCCGTGTCGCCCTACATCGGGCTGTTCGGCACGGTGTGGGGAATCATGAACGCCTTTCGCGGCCTCGCCAACGTGAGCCAGGCCACGCTGGCCAATGTCGCGCCGGGCATCGCCGAGGCATTGATCGCCACGGCCATCGGCCTGTTCGCGGCCATTCCCGCAGTGGTCGCCTACAACCGCTACACGCACGATGTGGACCGGCTCGCGGTTCGCTACGAGTCGTTCATCGAGGAATTCTCGAACATCCTCCAACGCCAAAGCTGAGATGAACGACCCCCACGCTCACTGCGTTCGCTGCCCCCAAGGGGGCGCACGGTGCCCTTCGGGCGGCCGGGCGGGCACCGAGATGAACGACCCCCACGCTCACTGCGTTCGCTGCCCCCAACGAGGGCGCACAGTGCCCTTCGGGCGGCCGGGCGGGCACTGACATGCGCCGCGCCCGCAAGTCGATCAACCAGATCAACGTCGTCCCCTACATCGACGTGATGCTGGTGCTGCTCGTGATCTTCATGGTCACGGCGCCGCTGATCTCGCCGGGCGAGATCGAATTGCCGTCGGTGGGCAGCAGGCTCGCATCGCCGGCGCAGCCGTTCGAAGTCACGCTGCGCAGCGACCTGTCGCTGATGCTGCGCGACCAGTCCGTCGCGAATGCGCCCGCCGTCCGGATCACCCGCGAGGACCTCGTCGCGCGCATTGTCGCCAGGCAGGCGAAGCAGGAACAGCCGGTGGTGATTGCCGCCGACAAGGGCGCGCGCTACGAAGACGTGCTGGGCGTGCTCGACCTCCTGCAGCGCAACGGCGTGAAGAAGGTCGGCCTCCTCGCCCGGCCGACTGGAAGCTAGTTTCCGGTGCGCAAGTCAGAACGGCCGCGCACCCCACGCGAGGTCACCGGCAAGTGGCTGGCGCTGGGGCTTGCGGTACTCGTGCAGCTGGCGTTCGTCGCGGTGCTGATATTTTCCGTCCGTTGGCAGAACCGCAAGCCCGAACCCGTCACGGCCGAGCTCTACGCGCCGCCGGCCAGGGCGCAGGCGACCGAAGCGCCACCACAGCCCACGCCACCGCCTCAACCTGCGCCGCAGCCGCCGCAACCGGCGCCACAGCCCGCGCCGCAACCGACGCCCGTCAGGCCTCCCGTGGCCGTGCCGCCCGAGCCGAAGGTGGAGAAGCCCGATGCGCGCGCGGCGGACATCGCGCAGAAGGCGCGTGCCGAGGAAGAGCGCAGGAAGAAGGCCGAGGCGCTGCGACGGGAGGAGGAAGCCAAGGCACGCGCGCAACAGGAGGCGCTGGAGCGCCAGAAGGCCGACGAGAAGAAGAAGCTGGAGGCGAAGCAGGCAGAGGCTCGCGCGCGTCAGCAGAAGGAGACGGAGGCGATGCGAGCCCAGGCCGAACGCGAGACCGAATCCCGCGCGACGACCGAACGCGACGCGCAGGCCCGCGCGCAGCAGTCGGCGCAGCGCACGAAGGCGGAGGCCGACTGGATCCGCAGCATCCAGGCCAAGGTCCGGGGCAACGTCATCGTGCCCCCGGATATGTCCGGCAATCCGGAGGCGATATTCGAGGTCGTGCAGCTGCCGACCGGAGAGATCATCGACGTGCAGTTGCGGAAATCGAGCGGCGTGCGCGCCTACGACGATGCAGTGCAGCGGGCCATCCTCAAGTCGTCGCCGCTGCCGCGCCCGGAGCGCGCCGACCTCTTCCAGCGCGCACTGACCCTCAAGTTCCGGCCGTCGGACTGAGTGGCGAACATCCCGGCGGTCCACAGCACATGCAGTGACCCAACCGGCTAGAAGGGCAGCCCGACATAGTTCTCGGCAAGCGACGCCAGCGCGTTCGGCGATGAAAAGAGATACTCGAGCTCCGTATCCTGGAGGCGCCGGTCATACGGGCTGCTGTCCGGAAATCGATGCAGCAGCGATGTCATCCACCACGAGAATCGCTGCCCCTTCCACACACGCGCCAGTGCACGCCGCGAATAGCTATCGAGTCCGCGGTCGTCCCGGTCGGTGTAGTGATCGAGCAGAGCGTGATAGAGATAGTAAATGTCGGAAGCGGCGCTGTTGAGGCCTCGCGCGCCTGTGGGCGGCACGATGTGCGCTGCGTCGCCGGCCAGGAACAGGTTGCCGAAGCGCATCGGCTCGGCGACGAAGGAACGCAGCGGCGCGATGCTCTTCTCGATCGATGCGCCGGTGACCATCGCCGCGGCAACGTCCTCCGGAAGGCGGCGGCGCAGTTCGTCGAAGAACGCCTCGTCCGACCAGTCGTCGACCGAATCGGTCAACGGCACCTGAATGTAGTAGCGACTCAGCGTGGGCGCGCGCAACGAGCACAGCGCAAAGCCGCGCTCATGCTTCGCGTAGATCAACTCAGGCGACACCGGCTTCGTGCGCGAAAGCAAGCCCAGCCAGCCGAACGGATAAACCCGCTCGAATTCCGTGATCTTTTCTTTCGGGATCGATTGCCGGCTGATCCCGTGAAAGCCGTCGCAGCCAACGATATAGTCGCAATCGACCCGAACGACCTCGCCACCCCTCCTGTACGTGAGATAGGGGCGAGCGGTGTGAAAGTCGTGCGGCGCCACGTCGTCGGCATTGTGGATAACGATTCCGCCCAGGCGGTCGCGCCCCTCGTACAGATCTCGCGTGAGCTCCGTCTGCCCGTACACGATCACCGAATTCCCGCCGGTCAAGGCCTTCAGGTCGACGCGCTCGCGGATGCCGTCGTGGGCGATGTAGATGCCTTCGTGGATCTGCCCCTCGCGATCCATCCGCTCCCCGGCCTGCGCCTCGCGCATCAGCGCGGCGAAGCCGTGCTCCAGCACCCCGGCCCGGATTCGTCCGAGCACGTAATCGCGGCTGTGCTTCTCCAGCACCACGGTATCGATGCCCCGCAGATGGAGCAGTTGCGACAGCAGGAGCCCGGAAGGGCCCCCGCCGACGACGGCGACCTGAGTCCTCATTGGCAGTTCCGCGCGCGGCGGCTAGGGCTTGCCGGGGTCGCTCATGTTCTCGAACTTGTCGAACTCGATGTTCCACAACTCGCCATTCTTCTTCTCGACCCGTCGCACGTAGATGGTCTGGACGATGTCGCGCTGCGGATCGATCGAGATCGGCCCGCGCGGGCTTTGGTTCTTCCAGCCCTTTGCAATTTCCATTGCCTTGTCGGCGTCGATCTTGCCGTCGAGCTTGGCGACGATGTCGTAGATGAGCGCCATTCCATCGAATGCGCCGACGGTCATGAAGTTGGCGCGGCCCGCGTCCGGAGCGACCTGGGAATAGGCCTGCAGGAACGCCTTGTTCTCCGGCGAGTCGTGCGCGGCGGAATAGTGAAACGTCGTGATCAGACCGAGCGCGGAATCTCCCATCGCATTCAGCACATGGTCGTCGGTGACGTCACCGGTGGCGATGGCCTTGATCCCCGCCTTCGCCAGCTCGCGCTCGGTGTACGCTTTCATCACGGCAATGCTCTGCTGGCCGGCGGGCACGAAAATGAATACCGCGTCCGGCTTGGCATCCTTGACGCGCTGAATGTACGGCCCGAAGTCGGGGTTCTGAAGCGGTGTCCGGATCGACTCAACCACTTGTCCGCCACCCGCGGTGAACGCCTTCTTGAAGGCCGCCTCGGCATCGTTGCCCGGACCGTAGTCCGCCACTAGCGTGACCACTTTCCTGATGCCGTTCTTCGCCGCCCACGTGCCGAGAGGCGCGCTGATCTGCGGCAGCGTCATCGACGTCCGGGCAATGTAAGGAGACTTCGTCGGGATGATCGAGGTCGCTGCGTTGAAGATCACCATGGGCTTTTTCGCCTGGGTTGCGACGTCGGCCACGGCCAGCGCCTCCGGCGTCAGCCCGAATCCGGCGAGAAAGTCCACGTTCTCCTGAACTACGAGCTCCTGCGCGAGTCTCTTGGCCACCTCGGGCGAAGGACCCCCGGTGTCCTTGACGATCACCTGGATTTTCCGCCCGGCGACGGTGTCGCCGCGGAGCTTCTGGAACGCCTTCACCCCCGCCTCGAACTGCTTCCCATAGTCGGCGAACGCCCCGGTGAAGGGAGCAATCACGCCGACCTTGATCGGCTGCTGTGCGAATACCGGGAAGGCGACGAAAACACCAGCGATAATTGCTGCGGCCAGCTTATTCATGAAAGTCCCTTGTCGGGTGTGAAAAACGGTTTCCCACCGGTTTGCGCCGGTGGTCGTCGCCGCCATCGTACCTCGACATCCGGCGGGGCCGTGCAGGTGACATTAGCCGAAGACCGTTGTATCTTCAATTCGGCGCATTGATATCGCTTATCGATCCGCTCGATAATACCCGTGGCGCGATCTCTCGACCTCAACCTCCTGCCGCTGCTCGCCGCGATCTACGACCACGGCAGCGTCAGCGCCGCTGCGCGACACCTCGGACTGAGCCAGTCTGCGGTCAGCAGCGCCCTGTCCAGGCTTCGTGACAAATACCGTGATCCCCTTTTCCACCGGACCGGGCATGGAATGGACCCGACGCTGCGGATGCACGGACTCATCGGTCCGGTGCGCGAGGCCTTGGCGCTCGCCGAAGGCACATTGGCCTCGGAGACCGCATTCACCCCGAGTACGACCGAGCGCGCGTTCGTATTCGCGATGTCGGATCTGGGTGAAATGGTCTTCATGCCCAAGATCCTGCGTCGCATCCGTGAACTGGCGCCCCGCGCGACGGTGCGCTCGGTCGCCGCCACGGCAACCCAGATCGAACGAGGCCTGGAAACGGGCGAGATCGACCTCGCCGTGGGCTATTTTCCCGACCTGAGGGAGAAGTCGTTCCTCGAGAAGCACCTTTTCTACCACCACTTCGTGTGCCTGCTGCGGACGAACCACCCGATCAGGGCGACCACGCTGTCGCTGGCCCAGTTCCTGCGCCTCGAACACGCCGTCGTCTATGGCGCCGGACGCTCCTACGAGATATTCGAGCGCTTTCTCAAATCGAAGAAGATTCACCGACGCGTGGTGTTGGAGACGCCGCATTTCATGAGCATACCCTCGATCATTTCGCAATCGGACTTGATCGTCACCGTGCCGCACGCGGTCGGTGTGTTCGTTCAAAGCGCGCACATGAACATACGGATCGTGCAACCGCCGGTCCGCATACCGAAGATCGATCTCAAGCAGCACTGGCATCGAAATTTCCAGCGCGACCCGAAGAACAGGTGGGTACGCGAGCTGGTGGCCGGCCTGTTCACGGACGAACTCGACGAATGGCAAACGTCCGCGGGCCGGTAGGACTTCTGCCGCCGGCGCCTGGTCGGCGCCCACGATGGGCGCTCAATCGAGCCGGTACCCGCTAGACGCGCGACTTCTTCTCGACGATCTGGATCGCGGCCCAGCTCCATTCGGCCCGCTGTTCGACGAGATGACGGAGCGCGACGGTGTAGACGGAACGGCCGGTCGTCAGGATCACGTTGCGTCCTTCCGTGTACTCCTGCGTCGGAATGATCAGCGTCTTTACCGAGAGCGGCTTGTCGGGCCGCGACGGCGGTGGCAGGTAGAGTCCGTGAAAGCGCGCGCCCATCGTAGAGATGTCGATGCCGTCGACGATGAAGCCCATGTCGTCCTTGGCCTGGCGCACCGCGTGCAACGTCACCGGCACCAGGCGATCGGCGATGATCGACATGCCCGCCTCGACTTCGTCGGTGCTGACCTTGCTCATGCGGCGCACGACGCCCAAGACCCAGTCGCTCAAGTCGGATTGCTTGACGGCGACGAGCGCGCCCAGCGCAAGGCTTTGCCCGATGCCGCCGGACGCCGCGATGCGCAAGCCCGCGACGCTGCGGTCCCTGACCTGCCACATCGGGTCGGAGAACGAGGACAGGCTCATGGCGAGCGAGTCGTGCTCGTCGGGCACGCCGCCGCTGCGCGCGCGAGCCGTCGTTGACCGCGAAGACCTCGATCTGCTCGTGCGTGGTGCCGGCCTCCGGCAGCGAGATGCCGGTGTCCTTCTGCGAGAGTTCCTGGCATATCCGCGAGAGCCCGATGCGCACCTTCGCGGTGATCGCGCATTCGATGCGGCGGTCGCGGCGCATCTCGGCATTGAGGTTGGGCGCCAGCGCCGGCGCGACCTTCTCGAGGATGGCGATGCGCTGCTGGTTGATCTGCGCGGCGGGACCCTGGTCGGTTGCCTCGACCTGGCGCAGCGCCGCGATCGCGCGGTCGAGTTGCTCGGACAGCGGCGTCGTGTCGATGTAGCGCAGCATCGACCCTGAATCGTTGCCGGTGCGCCGGCCAAGGCCCGACCGGCCGGCGATGTCGACGAAGAATCCTTCGAGCGAGCGCGGCACGGCGTCGATCTGCAGGCGCCGGCTCCACGCCCGCAGCTGCGCGGTGGCCCAGTCGAGCTGGGGCGGCGACATGTTCCCGGTGTTGAGCTGGTGGATCAGCAGCACATAGATGTATTCCTGCTCGATGGTCCACGGCGTGGTGTTCTGCCCGCCACTGCCGAGCGTGGCCGCCACGCGATCGAGGCCGAGTTCCGCGGCGCGCAGGTACACGCGATGCAACTCGACCCATTTGCCGGGTATCCAGCGCTCGAAGCGGAACACGCGAAGCTTGGCGTCGGTGCCGTAGTAATGCGTCAGGCGCGCAAACAGCAGCGGCGCCATGCTCTTCCAGCGCGCGTTGGCGGACTGCTGCAGCGCTTCCTCCAGTGCGGTCTGGTAGGCGTAGATGAAGCCCTGCGAAAGATCGTAGATCGATTGCCAGATGCGCTCTGCGAGCTTGGGCGCGCTGTCGTAATTCTCGACGTATTGCTTGGTGAGCTGGCGGCGATCGGCGCCCAATGCCGCGTCGAGGTATTCGATGGCCTGCACGCGCGAGACTTCGCACGGCTTGCGCGACGCCTTCATCGCCTCGAAGGCGCGCATCACCTGCTGCTGGCGACCGATGACGTCGAGCGCCGGCAATTGTCGCAGCCACGCCGCGACCGCCTTGGGCGAGGCCAGCGGATCGATCGATTCCTTGGTTCCGGAGGTCAAAAAGCCGAACATGGTGAGATGCAGTGCATCCTTGCGTATTTGATGCAATGGTACTGGATGGGCACTCGCTCCGGGGGATATCGGAACCTGCGTATGATTCGGCAGCAGGACCGGCATTTATAGTCCAATTCTCCCGGCCGCGCAAAAACCTGGACAGCCGTCGGCTACAATTCGTTGCATTGGCCGCAGGGCAGGATGTTCCCGCGGCCGACTTTTCAGCCACTTATTTGGCAAAGGACCCTTTCATGTCGAGTCATGTCGCTGTATCCGGTGTTTCCACGTGTCCTACATTCGCGCGGAACACATTCGTCTTTGCGGTATTGGCAACGCTGGCTATGGGGACTGTCTTGATTCCCTCGGCCAGCGCCCAGAGCACCACGCCACCCACGTCTACCCAAGGAGCAAGCAAGTTGGATGCCATGCCTACTTCACTGCAAAAGATAGATGTGAAACAAGGAAGTGGAGCGGAAGCCACTGCCGGAAAAGTCGTCATTGTGCACTACACCGGTTGGCTTTATGACCCTTCCAAACCCGACAAGAAGGGAAGCAAGTTCGACAGTTCCCGCGACGCCGGCAAGCCATTCGACTTCCCGTTGGGCGGAGGCCGCGTGATCAAGGGTTGGGACCAAGGTGTAGCGGGTATGAAGGTCGGTGGGCAGCGCACGCTGATCATCCCACCCGACATGGGCTATGGCGCTCGCGGCGCGGGCGGAGTGATTCCGCCCAATGCGACGCTCATTTTCGACGTCGAACTGCTCGAGGTGAAATAGGCCGTCCGGCTTAAGGCACGAGAAATCGAGCAACCATGCTGCCACGCGAAGGCGGCGCACTCATCCGGCGCCGCCTCGACTATCGGCCTCCGGCGTTCCTCGTGGACGCGCTGGACCTTGCGTTCGATCTGGACGCCGGTACCACGCGGGTAACCGCCAGGCTCGAGTTCAGGCGCAATCCGTCCGCAGCGCCCGAGGACGCCCTCGCGGAGCTGGTCCTGGACGGCGAACAGCAGCGTGGCGTCCGCGTCCAACTCGCGGGCGAGACACTGGCCCCGGGTCGGATCGAACTGGACGCGCGCACGCTGACGCTGCGCGAGCCGCCGGCCTCGGGAACGCTGATCGTGCATTCCGAGATTGCGCCGGCCGCCAACGTCGCGCTGGAAGGCCTGTACCTGTCGTCGGGCGTGTTCTGCACGCAGTGCGAGCCCGAGGGCTTCCGCCGCATCACGTATTTCCCGGACCGTCCCGACGTCCTCGCGCGCTACACGGTGACGATCCGCGCGGATCGCGCCAGGTATCCCGGTGCTGCTGTCCAACGGCAATCTGGTGGCACAGGGAGCCCTCGACCGCGGCCGCCACTTCGCGCGCTGGCACGACCCGTTCCCGAAGCCGTCGTACCTGTTCGCACTCGTCGCCGGAGACCTGGCCTCCCTCGACGCCACCTTCACTTCGAGGTCGGGCCGGCGCATCGAGCTCAAGATTTTTTCGACCGCGCAGAACCTGCCGCGCTGCCACCATGCGATGGCATCGCTCAAGCGCGCGTTCGCGTGGGACGAGCAACGCTTCGGGCTCGAATACGACCTCGACACGTTCATGATCTTCTGTGCCGACGACTTCAACATGGGGGCCATGGAGAACAAGGGTCTCAACATATTCAACAGCCGCCTCGTGCTCGCCAATCCGGCGACGGCGACCGACGACGACTATGCCGCGATCGAAGGCGTGATCGGCCATGAATACTTCCACAACTGGACCGGTAACCGCGTGACCTGTCGCGACTGGTTCCAGCTGTCGCTGAAGGAAGGCCTCACCGTCTTCCGCGACCAGGAATTCTCGAGCGACCTCAATTCCCGCGCGGTCGAGCGCATCGCCGCGATCGACTACCTGCGCCGCGAGCAGTTCCCCGAGGACGCCGGACCCATGGCGCACAACGTGCGCCCCGACGAATACCTGGAAATCAACAATTTCTATTCGGCGACGGTCTACGAAAAAGGCGCCGAGGTGATCCGCATGCAGCACACGCTGCTGGGACCGGAACGGTTCCGGCGCGGCATCGATCTTTATTTCCAGCGCCACGACGGACATGCGGTCACGTGCGACGATTTCATCCAGGCGATGCAGGATGCGTCGGGCGTGGACCTCGACCAGTTCCGGCGCTGGTACAGCCAGGCAGGGACGCCCGTGGTCACAGTGCGCGGCGCCTACGACGCCGCGGATTCGTACGTACGTGCTCCACGTCAGGCAGCATCTTCCGGCTACGCCGGGGCAGCCATCGAAACTGCCGCTGCACATTCCGCTCGCCGTCGGACTTGTCGGGCCCGGATGGCCGCGACCTTCCGCTCAGGCTCGAAGGCGAAGGCGTGGCCACGGGCGGCACTCGCGTCCTCCATCTGCGCGAGCAATCGCAGACCTTCCGGTTCGTCGACGTTCCGGCCATGCCAGTGCCGTCGCTGCTGCGGGGATTCTCCGCCCCGGTGATGCTCGACTATCGACTACACCGAAGCGGAACTTGCGTTTCTCGCCGCCAACGACAGCGACCCGGTGAACCGCTGGGACGCCGCGCAGCGCAGCTTTGTGCGCGCGATGCTCTCGCTGGCGGAGGATCACCGCGGCAAGCGCGCGCTCGCCGTGCCGCCCGCCCTGTTGCAAGTCGTGCGTTCGCTTCTCGCCGATCGCGAACACGACCCGGCGCTCATCGCGCTCGCGCTTGCGCTTCCGGACGTGGCTTATGTCGCCGCATTGGCGGAAACGATCGACGTCGACGGAATCGTCGCCGCGCGCAGTTTTCTCGTGGCGGCATTGGCGCGCACGCTGCGCGTGGAATTCGCGGATGCCTACGATCGCCACCGTGTCGGCGCGCCCTATGCGCCGACGACGGAACAGGCGGGCCGGCGCAAACTCGCCAACGCGTGCCTGAGCTACCTGTGCGCGACCGAGGACGACGTTGCCCGAGCCATGGCGGTGGCCCACTTCGACGCGGCGGACAACATGACCGACGCGGTCGCCGCCCTTGCCGCGCTGAAGGACCGATGACTCGCCGGAGCGCACCGCGCTGTTCGATCGCTTCGAGGCGCAGTGGCGCGACGAACCGCTCGTGCTCGACAAGTGGTTCGCGCTCGAGGCCACGTCCGCGCGCGCGGACACGCTGGATCGGGTGAAGCGCCTGCTCGCGCATCCGCGCTTCAACGCCAGGAATCCCAACCGCGTGCGTTCGCTCGTCGGTGCGTTCGCGCTGCGCAACTTTGCCCGCTTCCACGACCGCGACGGCAGCGGATATGCCTTTGCCGCGGACGAAGTGCTGGCGCTCGATTCGACCAACCCGCAGCTGGCGGCCGCCATCGCCGGCGCGTTCAACCTGTGGAAGCGCTTTCCCGAGCCGCGCCGCGGTCTGATGCAGGCCGCGCTGCAGCGCATTGCCATCGCACCCGGCCTGTCGCCGGACGTCACCGAAGTCGTGACGCGAACACTGAGCGATTGAACGACAGCCCGCTTCCGCGCAACACGCCGCGCCTGTCGCTGCGGCGATTCGCAGGCGCCGATCTGCTCCCGTTCCAGGCGTATCGCACGATCCGGATGTCGGCCGCTACCAGGGTTGGTCGGCGCTGGACGACGCTGCCGCCGCCGGGTTCATCGCCGGCATGGCAGCAGCAGCCTTCGGAGTGCCGGGCGAGTGGTTCCAGATCGCCGTGGCGGACCGGTCAACCGACCGGCTTGTCGGCGACATCGGCATCTGCCTGCGCGACGACGCGACCCGGACCGCGGAGATCGGCTTTTCGCTGGCGCCCGCGGCGCAGCGGCGCGGACTCGGCACCGAGGCCGTCAACGCTGCGCTCGCGTTGCTCTTCGAGTTGGAAACAGTCGAGCGGATCGAGGGCATCACCGACGCGCGCAACATGCCGTCGATCCGGCTGCTCGAACGCGTCGGAATGCGCCTCGACAGGACGCAGGAGGCGCTATTCAAGGGCGAGATCTGCATCGAGCACGTTTACTCGATTGTACGAACCACCTGGAACCGTCGCGCCGGTTAGTCTTGGAAGTCCACGTTAAGGGTCGCGCCCTGCGCGACTCCTTCAACGTGGACAGATATTGCGTCGACCGCGGCGTGCAAATGCTTGCACCCTGGTGGCGACCTTCAAAAGCCCGCGGCGACGCAATATCACCAGTAGGTCTCCACGGTCACGTGCCCCGGCTCCTTCCGCCGGTGCCGCCGCATTCCCCGTGTCTCGAGCAGCTTCTGCGTATCCTCGACCATCGCCGGATTGCCGCAGAGCATCGCGTGCGAATTCTCGGGGGTCAGCGCAATGCCGGTCCGCGCCTCCAGCCTGCCATCGGCTATGGCCGCAGGGATGCGCCCAGCGAGCGCCGTGGGATGCGCTTCCCGGCTCACGAACGGGACGAACGTGAACGCGCCCGCATGCGCTGCGCCGATTTCCGCAATCTCGTCGCGATAGGTGAGTTCGTCCGCGTTGCGCACCGCATGCACCAGCACGACGCGCTCGAACTTTGCCCAGGGCTCGTCGGTGCGCAGCATGGACAGGAAGGGACCAATACCGGTCCCGGTCGACAGGCACCACAGCACGTCGGCCTGCGCCACTTCGCTGATGGAAAAAAAACCGTTGGCGCGGGGACTAAGCCAGACCGGATCGCCGACGTTCAGCGCCGCGAGCCTCGGCGTGAGCGGGCCGCCGGGCAGGACGATGAAATAGAACTCGTGCGGCTGCCGATGCGGCGGATTGACGAAAGAATAAGGCCGCCCCAGCATCGGGTCCTTTTCCCCCGGTGGGGACGGCAACGCCAGGCGCCCGAATTGCCCGGCGTTGAAAGTCACCTCCGGCGCGTCCACCTGCAGAGAAAACAAGCTCTGCGTCCAGTGGCGCTTGCCCGCGACCCGCCCTTCCACCCATGCCGCCATGAAGAGTTGCCCTGACTGGTAACGTAAACTGTCGATTATGCCCAAGCGCGCGCCCGCAGCGACAATTACCGGCGTCAACGTGTACCTCCGGCCACCGCGACTGTCCGATGCCGCGGCTTTCCAGGCGGCGGTTCGCGCGAGCGCCGCCCTGCACCGCGGCTGGACCAGCGCCCCCCGCACGCCCGCGCGGTTTGCCGGATTCGTGCAGCGATACGCGACCCGCGGCAAGCAGCCGACGCACGCCGGATTTCTCGTCATTCGGCGCAGCGACGATGCGCTGGTCGGCGTCTACAATTTCTCGGAAATCGTCCGCGGCGCATTCCAGAGCGCGTTCCTGGGCTACTTCGCCTTCACGCCGATGGCGGGCACGGGCCTGATGGCCGAGGGCCTGGCCGCGGCGCTCGACATCGCCTTTCGGCAGTTGAAGCTGCATCGCGTCGAGGTGAACATCCAGCCGAACAATGCCCGCTCG
Source organism: uncultured beta proteobacterium (assembly GCA_963816165.1). Classification (GTDB taxonomy): domain Bacteria; phylum Pseudomonadota; class Gammaproteobacteria; order Burkholderiales; family Casimicrobiaceae; genus VBCG01. Next base: position 35,257 of record CAWFJL010000011.1, on the reverse strand, counting down.
CTCGCCCTCGCCACCCGGCTGGGCTTCACCCGCGAGGGCTTCTCCCGCCGGTACGTGAAGATAGGCGGCCGCTGGCGCGACCATGTCCGGTTCGCGATGCTGGCCGAGGATTGGCGCGTGCTGCGCCGAAAACTGCGCTTTGCGCCCCAGAAAACCGCCCGATGACGCCACGACTCGCCGCGCGCAGCGCCGCCTGGTGCGCTCGCGCTTGCCGTGTCCGCGTGCGCGAGCGAGACGATACTGCCCGGGACGCCGCGCGAGGTGACGGAGAAGAAGATCAATCCCTTCGAACGGCATGAAGAGTGCATGAGACTGGTACCCGGCGACTGGCTCGTCTATCGGTTCACGGCGCAGCGGCCGGTGGATTTCAACATCCATTATCTCGAAGGAAAGTCCGTGATCATGCCGTTGTCGCGCGACAAGGTAACGGAGGACGACGACACCTTCCGTCCGCTCGTGGCGCAGGACTACTGCCTGACGTGGGAGGCCGGACGCGACGGCGCGATCATCGACTACCGCATCCTGCTGAACCGAAGCCAGCGCTAGGAGGAGGAGATGCCGCGAACGCTGCTCTTCGACCTGGACGGCACACTGACCGACAATTTCGAAGGCATCGCCAATTGCATCCGCTACGCGCTGACGCGCATGGATGTGCCTCATCCCGACACCGCGACGTTGCGCGCATGCGTCGGTCCGCCGCTGCGCGAGACGCTGCCGCGGCTCATCGGCAATGCCGATACGGCGACGACGGAACGCGCAATCGCGCTTTACCGCGAGCGGTTTGCGGATCTGGGCTGGCGCGAGAATGCCGTCTACGCGGGCGTCCCCGACATGCTGGCCGCGGCAACGCAGGCCGGCCCGCGTGCGTTCCTGTGCACTTCCAAGCCGCAGCGCTTCGCCGAGAAGATCGTGGCGCACTTCGGGCTGGCCCCGTTCCTCGCCGGCGTGTACGGCGCGACCCTCGACGGCGCGCTCGACGACAAGGCGGACCTGCTCGCCCACCTGCTCGCGCGCGAAAGCCTGGACGGAGCACGCTGCCTGATGATCGGCGACCGCAGGCACGACATCCGTGCCGCGCGCCGCAACGGCGCTCCTTCGATCGGCGTGCTGTGGGGCTACGGCTCGCGGGATGAACTCGCGGGAGCGGGCGCTGACGTGCTGATCGCCGCGCCTTCGGACTTGCCGTCAGGACTCGCCCAAATTCAGGCGGCGAGTTCCTGATACGTATATGTCCGGCCGTGCTCGACCGGACCGTCAACCACCTTCGCGACGATGACTGATGCCGTGATGTCGGGCGGCACGAGCTGACCGCTCTTGTGGAATCCTTCGAACAGCGCCACGCCGGGCAGCACTTCCTTCGGTTGCGAGCGCATGAACTCCTGCATCCCCGTGGCGATGATGCCCGGGCGGACGGTGATGGCGCGAAAATTATCGCCATGCCGTTCCGACGCCAGCGCGCGCGTCAGCATTTCCAGCCCGGCCTTGGCGACGCAATAACTGGACATGGCCGGCATCGCGTTGCTCGCGGCGCCCGACGAGATGTTGACGATCCGGCGCTCGACACCATCGTCCGCGAAGGCGCGGCAGAAGAGATTGCACAGCGCGGCGGGCGCGGCCAGGTTGACCGCGAGCGACGCCGCGATTTCACCGGACGTCATCGTGCCGTGAACGCCGACGGGCGTGCCCACGGCGGCGTTGTTGATAAGGCACACGTAGCCGGGTCGCGCCGCGGCGAGCTCGGCGAACGGCGCTTCGAGCGCGGCATCGATGCCGGATGCCTGCGCAAGGTCCGCCTTCGCAAACCGGTAATTCGGGCCCGCAAGCCTGTTGCCGCTGGCGCGACCGACGCCGACGACGCGGTAGCCGCGCTGGAGCAGCGCGTGGGCAAGGGCCTCGCCCAGGCCTTGCGACACCCCGGTGACGATGGCGGCGCGCAACCTAAGAGCTTCGGCGCGTTCGCGCGCGCGACCAGGAAGCCGGCAAGCACGCCCGCCGCGACCAGCGCGAGACCGTAGAACGGCTTGTACAGGTAGATGACGGCGGACGACTGCGAATGCGGCAGGACGAAGACCGTGAAATAGGCGTAGAGGTCCAGCGCAAGCAGGATGAAGGCGATGACGACAAGCGTCCGCGTGAACGGCGTCAGCAGCGCCAGGACGAGAAGCAAGGCCCAGGGACCCGCTTCGAAGACGAACATCGCGAAGGAACGGTCGACATCGGAAGCGCGTGTGGTTCCGTACTCGACGAACGCGGCAAAGGCGATGCCAAGGAAGGCCAGGAACAAGGCCAGGGGCCGTGCGCGCATGGATTTCAGCGTAACACGGGCGGGCGGAACACCGATAGATCGTCAAACAACCGTTCGTCTAAATGTTCCGCGTCCCAGCCCGGCAGCGCGGCGACGGGCAGCGGCGTGAGCACGTCGGGACCGAAGCCCGGCGACGCGATGATTGCGGCAGCATCCGCGTCCAGCATCGCCGCCGTCTCCGCCTCGCCATCAGGCGACGTCGGGAGCGGTCGCACAGGCGGCACGTTCAGCACCAGCGCATGCGCGGTGAGCGCGCGATACGGCGCCAGCAGCTTTACCGCCAGGCCATGTCCCAGCACCAGAGGCCGAAATGCGGCGGCAACTTCGTCCCGGCGCATCCAGAACAGTTCGCGCCAGGCGTGGGCGCGCAGAAGAATCTCGAGCCCCCGATCCGCGCAGGCGAGCAGCAGGCCGGATTCGTCGAGCAGCGTCGCGGCATCGCGCGCGCGATTGCGCGCGTTGGCGGTCGGCGCTTCCATGGCCAAGACATGCACGGCGTTGAGCGCGGCCTTGGCGCGCGGGAACCGCAGCCACGCCAGCGCATTGAATGCATCGTGCAGGTTTCCGTCGCGCGTCGCGATTTCGCCGCGAACGGCGATCGCGCGTTCATAGTCGAGCGCGCGCTGCCGCGATCGTGGCGCCACGAACGCGAGCGGCACGCCGTCGGGCAGCGCCAGCCGCTGCTCGCGCGCGAAGCGGTTGAGTGATGCGAGATCAGGATAGCGCCCGCCGGCGAGCCAGCCGGCAAAGGGTGCGAGTCCCGGATGCAGTCCACCGGGCCATGCGTACGCGCTCAGTGCCGGCCGCCCAGGGAAAGCACGATGATGATGCCGATGATGACGGCCAGCACGAGGAATGCGATCTTCCACGGGCTCTTCGGATACTCGCCCTGGATCGCCCCCGTCACGCCGTTCTGCACGCACTGGAAGCTTCTGGCGCCGAACGTGTAACTCATGAGCCACACGGGAGCGAGGATGTGCTTGAACGTCTGCCGCGAGTGCGCCATGCGAACGTCGAGATTGCGATACGTATCGCCAGGAACCTGCTGCGCGCACATCGCCCGCACCTTCGCCTCCATGGCCGCGCGCGACGCGAGCGCGGCGCCGACCAGGTCGAGCTGGTAGCGCTCGACGATCCAGCCGGCGACGAAGCCGGGATCGTAGGGCTTCAGCGTCTGCGTCGGAAACGGCTCGATGCCGCGCAGCAGCGCCGGCGTGCACTCCCACCGACGCGCAGACGAGATCGTCGTCGAAGAAATGCGACAGCTGCCCGGCCGCGGGTTCCCAGCGCACGTGCTGCACCTGCCGCGTCTGCGTGCGGCCGCCTTCGCTGTAGGTCTCGGTCGTGTAGTAGTAGTGGCCGGCCTCCGCCGTCCACTGCGCGTCCACCTGCGCATCGAACGTCCAGTACGGCAGGTACATGCCCTTCACGGTGTCGGTCAGCGCGCGGCGCTTCAGCGCCCCGGGCGCCAGCCACAGCTTGCCGTACCACTGCCGGATTCGATCGCGCGCGCTTGTCTCGCTGACCACGAACGGCAGCACGCTCTCCGGGCGGAACGCAGGCTTGGTTTCTTCGTAAGGGACAAGTTGCGCCGAACCGCAGAATTCGCAGTTCTGCGCCTGCCGTTTCGGATCGAAGACGGAAATGGCATTGCAGCTCTGGCACTTGACCTGCCGCACCGCGGCCTTCCAGCCGCGCGTGTCGTCGGCGAGGCCACGCAGCGCCGCCGCGAGATCGTGCTCGACGATGCCGCCGGTCGTGACGTCGAGCTTGGCGGGCGACTCCGTGCCGCAGAACGGGCAGATCAGCTTCTGCTTGGCCGGATTCCAGACGGCCTGCCCGCCGCACGCCGGACAGGCGAATTTGGAAATGGCCGCGGTTTCGCTCATCGCTTCGGCCGCGGCAGCGCTTCCGGCGCGCCACGCCGGCCCGCGCGCCGCGGCATCGTCAGCCTTTGATGAAGGCGTCGACGGCGGCGCGGGTCACGCGCCACTGCGTGCCGATCTTGCGACCCTTCAAATCTCCCGCATCGAGACTCGACATCACGTCGGACTCCGCAACGCCGAGCATCTGCGCCACCTGCGCCGGCGTCATGAGATCCGGCACGCCGGCGGCCGTGGGCGCCGGCGCGGATGGCGCGGGTATGCCGGGCGTGGTCTGCGCCATCAGGCCGCCGGTCTGGTTCATCATCTGCTGCGCCATGGCCATGCCCATCGCGAGTTCCGCGCCGGCGCCGCCGATGCCGCCACCGCCGCCGGGCTGCCCCAGTCCCTGCGCCATCTGGAACTTGACGTAATCGTTGAGATTGCCGACCGCGGCCATGCTCGAGCGTTTGTCGATCGCCTGCTCCACTTCCGGCGGGACCGACACGTTCTCGACCAGGAACGTCGTCATCTCGAGACCGTATTTCTCGCCGATCGCCGGATTGATGAGCGGCAGCAGCGCGCCGCCCAGCTCGGCATAGCGCGCGGCCACGTCGAGCGCGGGAATCTTCGAGCTGGCCAGCGCCTCCGAGAACACGCTGACGATGCGCGAACGCATCGTGTCGTTGAATTCGTCGAGGCGGAAATGGTCGTCGGTGCCGGCCACTTCCTTCAGGAATTTCTTGACGTCGACGATGCGGAAATCGTAGGTGCCGTAGGCGCGCAGCCGGACGATGCCGAAGTCGGCGTCGCGCATCATCACCGGGTTGGACGTGCCCCACTTGTTGCCGGTGAACAGCCGCGTGACGACGTAGTAGACGTCGGCCTTGAACGGGCTCTCGAGCGCGTACTTCCAGCTCTTGAGGTTGGTCAGGACCGGGATGTTGTCCGTGGTCAGCGAATACTTGCCCGGGCCGAACGTGTCGCCGAACTGGCCCAGGTAGACGAACTGCGCTGCCTGCGACTCGCGCACGATGAGCTGCGCGCCGTTCTTGATCTCCTTGTCCTCGTCGGGAAACCGGTAGGACAGCGTGTCGCGCGAGTCGTCGGTCCACTCGATGATGTCGATGAACTGTTTCTTGATGAAATCCATCAGGGCCATCGTGTGTCCTTTCGTCGCGCGGCTCGCGGGTGCCGGATCGGCAAATGTATCGAAGCTACTTGGATGCTGGCGCAGGTTTCTTCACGTTCGTGTCTGCCGCCGCGTTCTTGAACTCCACTTCCATCTGCTCCGGAGGATGGCGCCCGGAACGATCGAACCGTTGGCGAAGATCAGCGTCGGAGTCGCCTGCACGCGCAGCTTCTGCCCGAGAACATTCGTCTTCTCCACCGGATTGTCGCAATCGCCGGCATTGTCGGGCAGCGTGCCGCTCGCGAAGAACGCGTCCCACGCCTTCACCTTGTCGGGCGAGCACCAGATCATCCGCGACTTGCGCGCCGAATCCGGGTGCAACTGGTCGATCGGGAACAGAAATGTGTAGATCGTGACGTTGTCGACCTGCTTCAACTCGTTCTCGAGCTTGGCGCAGAAAGGACAGTCGGCATCGGAGAACACGATGAGCTTGCGCTCGCCGTTGCCCTTGACGCGCTTGAACGCCAGGTCGAGCGGCAGGCTGGCGACGTCGACGCGGTTCAGCTTGCGCAGCCGCTGCTCGGTCAAGTTGACCTTGCCTTCGACCTCGTACACCGACCCGACGAGGACGTACTTCACCTTGGCGTCGGTGTAGATCATCTGGTTGTCGAACTGCACTTCGAAGAGGCCGAAATAGGGGCTCTTGGCGATTGCGCCGACCGACGCGCCCGGGAATTTGGCTTCGAGCTGTCTTCTTGATCGCGGCGGCCTCCGGCGGCGGCGCGCTGGCAACGTCCGCCGAGGTGGCCGCCAGGACCGGGACCGCGGCCCAGACGAACGCCATTGCCGCCATGGCGATAGCCGCCGCAATTCGCGTTCGGAACAGGAAAATTGTCTTGTAGATCATGGTGACTCCAATGATAGGCCGGCTTTGGACAGTCTAATTCAGCGCAGGTTGCGCCAGGGCGCGTTTCAGAAGGGGGACCCGGTCGACCATGCGTCAGGCCGGCGTTGCGCAAGGTCCTGAGCCAAGGGATCGCTTGGTCCGAACAACCGGACCAATCCGTCGGTGACGGTCTGCATGGCCAGCACGGGCCCGGCGCGACGGCGGGCAAACCGCTCGAGCAGCACGGGCGCGCCCGGATCTGTCGCGGGGCCGCGTTCGGCGAGGACGGCCGCCAGCGCTTCCACATCGCCAAATCCCAGGTTGACGCCCTGCCCGGCCAGCGGATGAACGCCATGCGCGGCGTCGCCGACAAGCGCCAGGCGACGGCCGATGGTTGCCGGAAGCTTGAGGAACGCCAGCGGAAACGCCGCAGCGGCCGTAACAAGCGTCAACGCGCCCAACGCGTGGCCGCCGGCGGCGGCAACGCGCGCGGCCAGCGCCGGAGCATCCAGCGCCATCAACTGCGACGCCATGGCATCGGGCGCGGACCAGACCATCGACATGCGCCGCCCGGGCAGCGGCAGCCACGCCAGAATGCTGCCGTCGGCGCAGAACCATTGCCTGGCGACACCGTGGTGCGCGCGCTCGCATGCGAAATTGGCGACGACCCCCGATTGCCCATAGGGCTTCGGCTCCACCGCGAGTCCCGCTGCCTGCCGGACCCACGACCGCGCGCCATCGGCTCCAACGACCAGTTTTGCCGTAAGCACGCGCGCGGATTCGCCATGCTCGGTAAACGCGAGCGACGCGGCGTCCGAAGTGCAATCCAGCGATGACAACGCGACACCGTCGATGACCTCCACGCCCGACGCGAAGACCAGGGGCAGCAACGCCGCGCGCAATGCGCGTTCCTCGACGATCCAGGCCAGCGCGCGCTCACCCAGTTCATACGCAGAAAATTCGATCGTCGCACCCGCGTCGCCGGCGACGTGCATGAACTCGATCGCCTCGATGCGCTCGGGTGGAAGCATCTGCCACGCGCCGAGCGAGCGCAGAAACGTGGCGCTGCCGGGACTGATCGCATACACGCGCGCGTCCCAGGTGTCGGGGTCGAACTCGGGCGCCGCCACCGGCCCGCGGTCGACCAGTGCGACGTCGAGTCCCGCGCGCGCGAGCGCCGGGGCGAGCGCCATGCCGACCAAGCCCGCGCCCGCGACAACCACGTCGAAGCGGTCGCTGTTCATGCCGAGGCCGCCGTGGCAGGCAGCACTTCGATCACGTGCTGCTGATTGGTGTAGATGCACAGGTCGCCGGCGATCACCAGCGACTGCTTGACGATCTGTTCGGCGGAAAGCGCCGAATGCTCCAGCAACGCGCGCGCCGCCGCCTGCGCATAGGGACCGCCCGAGCCGATGGCGACGATGCCGAACTCGGGTTCGAGCACGTCGCCCGTCCCGGTGATGACCAGCGACGTCGTCGCGTCGGCCACGGCAAGCATCGCCTCCAGCCGCCGCAGGACGCGGTCCGATCGCCAGTCCTTGGCCAGTTCGACGGCCGACCGCGTCAGGTGGCCCTGGTGCTTCTCGAGCTTCGCCTCGAAGCGCTCGAACAGCGTGAACGCGTCCGCCGTGGCGCCGGCGAATCCCGCCAGCACGCGTTCGTGATAAAGCCTGCGCACCTTGCGCGCGCTGGCCTTGATGACGATGCTGCCGAGCGTGACCTGTCCGTCGCCGCCCAGCGCCACGGCGCCGTCGCGCCGCACAGAAAGATATGGTCGTTCCGTGAAACTGTTCCATGGCAGAGAAATTTCGACACCAAAAGTGCGCTTGGCAGATGCAGCCTAGCGCATCAGACGCTCGGGGTTAACTCCATTCGACGTTCTGCGGCGAAGTTACGGGCCTCAGTTGGCAAATGCGCCGAACTTCGCCGGTGGCATGAATGCAAATCCGGACAAAAGTAGGTTTTTACTTTTGTCCGAAGGTTTATGTTGCCCGCTTCAGGAAATGCCGGGGAGAAATTCCGATGAGCAGCAGCAATGCCCGGATGATTGGCGACGCCCCGATGATCTGGACCGCCTTGCGCTGGGATTCGATGCGGTTGATGGCGTTGAGCAGCGACCCGGCGCAGACGAAATCGATCCGGTCGACGCCGGTCATGTCGATCGGCACGATCGGCTTGCGCTGCGCGAATTCAGCCAAGCTCGCGAGTTGCGCGTTCGTCGAACCGGCCAGCACGCCGGTGAACATGAGGGGCTCGGCGTCGCCGTCATCCACGACGCGCGACTTGTCGTCCAGCGATGTGTCGGCCGGCACCGCGTCGCCGGCCACCATTGCAGGCCCCGCCATCGGCGGCGGCTCCCAGGCCGGCGGCGATTGCTCGAACGCAATCGCATACTCGATGGAGCGATCGTCGAAGGCGTCGTGATTGTTTGCAAATTGAAGTAGCTCGAGCGACAGCAGCCACGCGCCCTCGCCGCCGTCCCGGCCGCGCTTCACCTCTGCGGTCACGGCAGCTTCGAGTTTTTCCGGACGCTGCAGCGTCAGCGTGAAGCGGTGTTTGCGCGCATAGGCCAGCGCATCGGCGAGCAGGCGTGCGCCTGCGTCGTCGAATCCGGCGACCGAGGCCAGGTCCAGGCGGGCGTGCGGCACCTTCTTCTCGATCGACCGCCTCATGCCTGCGACCTGCGCCGCGCTCGCGGCGGTGAGCTTGCCTGTGACCGGGAATGTAGCCCCCGGCGATGACCTTCGGCCCGGCGGTCGTCGTCAGCCCTTCCTCCCACGCCGGCGCGGAACGCTCGAACTGCACAACGTATTGGAGCGCCATCTGCTCGAATGCCGCGCGATCGTTGGCCCGCTGCAGAACGTCGAAGAGCGCCAGCCAGGCGAGCGGCGACGTCATCGCGTCGTGATCCGTCCGCACGCCCTGCTCCAGCAGCGTGCGCGACGCTTCCAGCTGCCCGCCCGCGAACAGCAGCGCGGCATTCTCGAGCACGCTGCACAGTCCCGGGTTGGTCTGCACGACCTCGATCGACGAGTTCGAGGGCGACCATTCCATCAGGCTGGCGCCGCCGACGCTGATCTCGCCGGCGGGCTCGATGCCGGGCCATTCCGCGACACCCTTCTTCCCGCGCGCGTCGTGAGCGACCTCGCGCGCCGACAACGGCCGGTCGGCCGAACGCGGTGGCGTGCGGGCCGTCATCGGCGCGCCCGATTTGGGCTCGAGTTTCAGCGGCTCGGGCTTCTTCGACGGTGGTTTGGAGAACAAAGCCATCGTTGGGTCAGGCTGGACGTAAGACGCTGATTATGTTCCTGTCATAGGCTTCCCACAAGCCGCCGGTCCCGCGCCGACCAGGGCTTGATCAGCGCCCCAAAACTTCGCGATCGACATGGCCGTATCCGCAACTGCTTGTTAGAATGAACCGGAAAAAAGACACCACTTCATTCGCCGACCTGGCGGCAATTTCAGGGGCGCGCCGTAGCGATCGCGTGCCTTCCTGCCTGCGTCAACCGGACGTCAACCAAACAAAAGGGGCTAACGATGAAGAATCCGCTGGACTCCCTATGGGGAACGATCATCGCCGGGGTCATCCTCACCGCGATCCTGTACGCCGTAGTCAAGAACGTACTGAACTGACGGAGACTCGACAATGGATCTCGTTCCGATAATTGCCAGGTGGTTGCACTTTCATGGCCGGCGTGATGTGGATCGGTCTCTTGTATTACTTCAATTTCGTGCAGGTCCCGGCGCTGAAGGCCGCCGCGGCCGACAACACCGCGGCCGGCATCACCAAGCACGTTGCGCCGCGCGCGCTGTTCTACTTCCGCTGGGCGTCGCTGGTGACGTGGCTTGCCGGCGCCGCGCTGCTCGGCGGCCAGTTCGTGAACGCGTTCACACTGTCCAAGGGCATGGCCGGAATCGGCGTCGGTGCGTGGCTTGGAACGATCATGCTATTCAACGTCTGGGGGCTGATCTGGCCCAACCAGAAGAAGATCCTCGGCATGAAACCGGCCACCGACGAGGAAAAGAACAAGGCGCGCCGGATAGCCTTCCTCGCGTCCCGTACCAACGTCATGCTGTCGATTCCGATGCTGTTCTTCATGGCCGGCGGCTGGTCGCACCGGGGCACATTCGGACTTTGATGCCGGCAGCGGGCGGCCCTGGCAGCTCTAAGGCAGCCTGGACGTTGCCCAGTAATGCGAAGGGCCCGCAGTCGCGGGCCCTTTCGTTTTGCCGGCGGGAATGAGTGCGCTCCCGCTCAGTATTCACTCATTTTTCACTCAGTCTCCGTACAGCTTCTGCACGCGCTCGCGACGTTCCTGCGCCTCGAGCGAAAGCGTGGCCGTGGGACGCGCGATCAGCCGTGGCACGCCGATCGGCTCGCCGGTCTCTTCGCACCATCCGTAGGATCCGTCCTCGATCATGCGCAGCGACTTCTCGACCTTCTTCAGCAGCTTGCGCTCGCGGTCGCGCGTGCGCAGTTCGAGCGTGTATTCCTCCTCGAGCGTCGCGCGGTCGGACGGATCGGTCGTCACCTCGTTCTCACGCAGGTGCTCGCCGGTGTCGTCGGCGTTCTGCAGCAGCTGGCCGCGCAGTTCGAGCAGCATCTTCTTGAAGAACAGGAGCTGCGCTTCATTCATGTAGTCCTTTTCGGGCGCCTTGAGGATCTCCTCTTCGGTGAGCTCGCGGACTTTCTTGACGGCGGTTGCGGTTTTGACTGCCATGCTTCGATTCACCTAATTTCACATTGATGATGCTCGATTGGCGGCGGCGTCAGTAGCTTCTCGAGCCACGCCGACCCCGTTTTGCGGGGTCCGCACGAAATTTCGCATTATAGCCCGCAGGAGGCCCGCCAAGCCACCCTCGTTTCCCGCGCCGGGGCGCCCGCCGGCGGTCGGCCCGCCAAGGGGCCCAAGCACCGTATAATCCTACGAAAAACAAGGCTTTCCGATGACTTTGACCCCAGTGAAGACCCCTTCTTCGCCGTCGGCGGCAACCCTCACGCTGCGCAGGCCCGACGACTGGCACCTGCACCTGCGCGACGGACCCGGACTGGCTGCGGTCGTCGGCCCATACCGCCCGCGTCTTCGGACGTGCAATCGTCATGCCAAACCTGAAGCCGCCGGTCACGACGGTCGCCGCCGCGCGCGCCTACCGGGACCGGATCCTGGCCGCACTGCCGGCAGAAACCGGGTTCGATCCGCTGATGACGCTGTACCTGACGGACAACATGCCTCCGGCGCAGGTCGCGGAAGCCAAGGCTTCGGGCATTGTCCACGCCGTAAAGTATTACCCGGCCGGCGCGACCACCAATTCGGATTCCGGCGTCACCTCGCTCGACCGTGTCTACCCGGTTCTCGCGGCCATGGAAAAGAGTGGCGTGGTCCTGTCGCTGCACGGCGAAGTCACCGCGCCCGACGTCGACATGTTCGACCGCGAACGCGTCTTCGTGGATACGCTGGCGACACGCATCGTGCGCGACTTCCCCGGTCTCAAGGTGGTTCTCGAACACATCACGACGAGCGAAGCGGCGGCATTCGTGCTGGGTCATCCGCGAAACATCGCCGCGACGATCACGCCGCAGCATTTGCTGTACTCCCGCAATGCGCTTTTCGCCGGCAACTTTCTGCGGCCGCACCTTTATTGCCTGCCCATACTCAAGCGCGAGACGCACCGGCAAGCACTGATCAAGGCCGCCACATCGGGCGATCCGCGCTTCTTCCTCGGCACGGATTCGGCGCCCCACGCGAAACACACGAAGGAAAATGCCTGCGGATGCGCCGGATGCTACTCGGCGCCGGCGGCGTTGCCGATGTATGCCGAAGCCTTCGAAGACGCGGGCGCGCTCGACCGCCTCGAAGGATTCGCGAGCCGCTTCGGCGCCGACTTCTATGGCCTCCCGCCGCACGCCGATACGGTGACGCTGGTGCGCGAAGCGTGGACGGTCCCCACCGAATTCGCGTTCGGTGATGGAACGATCGTGCCGCTGCGCGCGGGCGAGGTGCTGCGCTGGCAGGTCACGACCCGGAAGTCGCCCCCGCGTCTAGAACAAACCGACGACCTTGCCGTCGCCGTCGATGTCGATCTTCGCCGCGGACGGCACCGATGGAAGTCCCGGCATCGTCATCACGTCACCGCAGACCATCACAACGAACTCGGCGCCGGCCGCGAGCCTCACCTCGCGCACGTTGACGACGTGGCCCGACGGCGCGCCGCGCAGCAGCGGATCGGTCGAGAACGAGTACTGCGTCTTGGCGACGCACACGGGGTAGTGCCCGTACCCTTCCGTCTGCAGCTTGCGGATCTGGGCGCGAACCTTGCTGTCGGCAGTGACCTCGGACGCGCCGTAGATCGTCTTCGCCACCTTCTCCATCTTCTCCCACAGCGTATCGCGCGTCGTCGTAGACGAGGCGGAAATCCGCTGGCACGCGCTCGATCACGTCCACCACGATCCGTGCAAGTTCTTCCGCCCCCGCACCACCGTCGGCCCAGTGCCTGGCGACGACGACCGGCGCGTCGTGATGCGCGATCTTCTTCTTCAATAGCGCTATTTCCGCGTCGGTGTCGGACGCAAAGTGGTTGATTGCGACGACGCACGGCAGTCCATAGTGATTGCGCACGTTGTTGATGTGGCGCTCGAGATTGGCGACACCCTTCTCCACCGCGGGCAGGTTCTCCCGGGTCAGGTCCTTCGCGTCCGCGCCACCGTGGAACTTGAGTGCCCGGATCGTCGCGACCAGCACAGCCAGGTCCGGCCGGAGCCCCGATTTGCGGCACTTGATGTCGATGAACTTCTCGGCGCCCAGATCGGCGCCGAAACCCGCCTCGGTGACGACGTAGTCGGCGAGCTTCAGCGCGGCCTTGGTGGCGATCACCGAATTGCAGCCGTGTGCGATGTTGCCGAACGGACCGCCGTGGATGAACGCCGGATTGTTCTCCAGCGTCTGCACGAGGTTGGGCTTCAGCGCATCCTTGAGAAGGACGGTCATCGCACCGTGGGCATCGAGATCCCCGGCGTGCACGGGTTTCTGGTCGCGCGTGTAGCCGACGACGATCTTCGCGAACCGCGCCTTCAGGTCGGCCATGGATTCGGCGAGGCAGAAGATCGCCATGACTTCGGACGCGACGACGATGTCGAAGCCGTCCTGCCGCGGATAGCCGTTCGCGGGCCCGCCAAGCGCGACGGTGATGTCGCGCAATGCGCGGTCGTTCATGTCCATCACGCGCTTCCACGTGATCCGGCGCACATCGATCCCGAGCGCATTGCCGTGGTGAATGTGGTTGTCGATCAGCGCGGCGAGCAGGTTGTTGGCCACGCCGATCGCGTGGAAATCGCCGGTGAAGTGGAGGTTGATGTCCTCCATCGGCACCACCTGGGCGTAACCGCCGCCGGCTGCGCCGCCCTTCATCCCGAACACCGGTCCCAGCGAAGGTTCGCGCAGGCAGATCGCCGCCTTCCTGCCGATGCGGTTGAGCGCGTCGCCCAGGCCGACGGTCGTCGTCGTCTTGCCTTCGCCGGCCGGGGTGGGACTGATCGCCGAAACGAGGATCAGTTTCGCCGACGGCCGGACTGCCAGGCTCGCGAGCCAATCGAGCGAGACCTTGGCCTTGGTCCGGCCATAGGGTTCCAGCGCGGCATCCGGGATGCCCAGTCGCGCCGCGATCTCGCCGATAGGCAGAAGCTTCGCGTGCTGCGCGATGTCGATGTCGGTCTGCATGTCAGTTGTCCCTCGAGGAGCGGCCGCGGTGGCGGCGCCAAGTGTACTGCGCGCGCGCCACTGGAACGTCACCGCGATGCGCAAATCGCAGTACACTAGCGGCCCGAAGCCAGCCAGACCGTCGCCGCCCAATCCGTGAAAACGGTGCGGGGGGAGGAAAGTCCGGGCTCCGCAGAGCAGGATGCCGGGTAACGCCCGGACGCTATAAGTCGCCGTTAGCGCGGCCGATGAAGGCGAGGAACAGGGCCACAGAGACGAGTCGCTTGCTGTCAAAGGCAAGCGGGTGAAACGCGGTAACCTCCATCCGGAGCAACACCAAGTAGGCGGACACTGACGCTGCTCGCGTAAGTCCGCGGGTAGGTGGCTCGAGCGCACCGGCAACGATGCGCCTAGAAGAATGACGGTCATAGCGCACGTACCGCGTGCGCCGTAACAGAACCCGGCTTATCGGCTGACTTCGGATTTATACAACACAAAGTTTCGCGACCGCGCTCCGCGCGATCGCACGATACTTTGTGTTGGGTTTGACTGTTCGGCCGCCTTGGGGCGGCCCTGCGGCGGCCTCGCGGAAAGGGCGCGCGAGCGCGCCGCTCGAGGTTCGCGTTGCGAACCCGCTCGGTCGCGCGCCCCGATTTTCCGCCCGAAAAGCTGCTTATTCCGGCAGCGTCTCGCCCGACCCGCCCATCTCCTTGGGCACGTCCTTCATCTTGGGAAGACCGTCCTTGATGCGCAGCACGGTCTCGCCGTAGTGGACATGCAGCTTCGGCTCGTGGCGATAGGTGGGAATCGTCGCGGCGTAAACATCGGTCAGTCCCCATGCGGGATGGTCAGACAGCAGGTGACCGCCGCAAACCTTGCAGAATTTGCGGTGCGTTCGGTCGGTCTTGTGATAGACGCCGATGTTGGCCTCGCCCTTGGTGATCTTCACCTGATCGGGCTTCCACAGGCTGAACGCGTTGACCGGCGCGGCCGCCCAGCTCCGGCACGACGCGCAGTGGCAGAATCCCGCGGCGACCGGTTCGCCGGTGACCGTAAGCTCAACCGCGCCACAGAAACAACCTCCCTGGTAAGTCTGGCTCATGTTTCCTCCGATGTCGGATTCAGCTGATCAGAACCGCTTGCGCTTGACGTCGCGCAGGATTTCACGCGCGGCATTGCGACCGGGAATGCCGGTCACGCCACCTCCCGGATGCGCGCCGGCGCCGCACAGATACAGGCCGCGCACCGGCATCCGGTAGTTGCCGTGGCCCAATACCGGACGCGCCGAGAACAGCTGGTCGAGCGACAGCGCGCCGTGGAAGATGTCGCCGCCGATCAGTCCAAAGTCGCGTTCCAGGTCGAGCGGCGAGAGTATGCGCCGTCCCAGGACGCTGGCGCGGAAGTTCGGGGCGAATCCATTGACCGTGTCGATCATCACGTCGGCGACCTCGTCGCGGACGTCGTCCCACGTGCGGCCCGGCAACGCCTCGTCGAGACGCGGATTGGCGTGCTGGCAGAACAGGCTGGCGACGTGCATGCCGGCAGGCGCCAGCGTGTCGTCGACCGTCGACGGGATCAGGATCTCGACGATCGGCGCCTTCGACCACCCCGACGCGCGCGCATCGAAATACGCGCGCTCCATGTAGGCGAGCGACGGCGCCATGACGATGCCGCTGCTGTGGTGCGGTTGCGCGTTGCCGCCGGGAAGCGCCGTGAAGTCCGGCAGCGCCGACAACGCGACGTTCATGCGGAACGTTCCGGACCCGCAGCGATAGGCCGCGATGCGCGCGCGGAAGTCGGCATCCACGTGCGCCGGGTCGACCAGTCGCTCGAACAGCAGCTTGGGATTCACGTTGGCGACCACGCGCGCACCCTCGATGACCGTGCCGTCCTCCAGTTCGACGCCGGCAGCGCGACCGGCCTTGACGACGACGCGCGCCACCGGCGCATGCGTGCGCAACACGACGCCGCGCGCCGCGCACTCCTTCGCCATCGCCTGCGTGATCGCGCCCATGCCGCCCCGAGCGTGGCCCCACTGTCCGCGCTTGCCGTTCACTTCGCCGAAAACGTGATGCAGCAGCACGTAGGCGGAGCCTGGCGCATACGGACTGGCGAAATTGCCGACCACCGCATCGAAGCCGAACGCCGCCTTGATGGGCGCGCTTTCGAACCAGCGATCGAGCAGGTCGCCGGCGCTCTTGGTGAAGAGGTCGAGCAGGTCGCGGCGTTCCGGCAGCGACAGCGCGCGAAAGCGCTTGCCGACCTTGAACATGTCGACGATGGCGGCCAAGTCCGCCGCGTTGCCTGCCCGGATGTTGGGCGGCGTGACGGGGAGCATTTCGCGCAGCACGTCCGCGACGCGCTCGAGCATCGCGTAGTAGTCGGGCAGCGCTCGCGCATCCGCGACGGAGAACTTCGACACTTCCGCCTGCGTCGCGGCCAGGCCGCCGCCCACCTTCAGGTATTGTCCATCCGGCAGCGGCAGGAAATTGGCGAAGGGCCGCTCGCTGATCGTCAGTCCATGCTCGGCCAGATGCAGGTCGCGGATGACCTGCGGGTCGAGCAGGCTCACCGTGTAGCTGGCGGTGGAGTTGCGGAAGCCCGGGATGGAACTCCTCGGTGACCGCGGCGCCTCCGAGCACGCCGCGGCGCTCGACGACGCACACCGACAAGCCGGCGCCCGCGAGATATGCCGCGCAGGTGAGGCCGTTGTGGCCGCCGCCCAGGATGACGGCGTCGAAGCGGCGCGCCGTGGCCATCATGCGCGTGTGCGCGCGACGAAGGCGCACATTCGGGAGCTACTCCTCGCCGATGCCGGCCGCCACCGTGGAATAGCCGCAGTCGACGAACGTGATCTCGCCGGTGACCGCGCTGGCCAGGTCGGACAGCAGGAATGCCGCGACGTTGCCTACCTCGTCGGTCGTCACGTTCCGGCGCAGCGGCGCCGTGCGCTCGACGAAGCTCAGGATCTTCGAGAAGCCCCCGATGCCGGCCGCGGCCAGTGTCTTGATCGGGCCCGCCGAGATGCCGTTGACGCGGATCTGCTCGGGGCCGAGGCACGATGCCAGGTAGCGCACGTTGGCCTCGAGACTCGCCTTGGCCAGGCCCATCACGTTGTAGTTCTCGAGCACCCGTGTCGAACCCAGGTAGGTGAGCGTCAGCAGCGCGCCGGGATGGCCGCGCATCAACGGCCGCGCGCCGCGCGCCAGTGCAGCGAAGCTGTAGCTCGAGATGTCGTGCGCCGTCAGGAACGCACTGCGCGTCATGCCGTCGAGGAAATCGCCGGCCAGCGCCTCGCGCGGCGCGAACGCGATCGAATGCAGCAGGCCGTCCAGCGTCCCCCACTCGGCCTTGAGCGCGGCGAACAGCGCGTCGACCTGCTCGTCCGACGTGACGTCGCAGGCGAAGCACCGGGCATGGGCCGAATTCGGCTGCGATCTTGACGACACGGTCCTTCAGGTCGTCGTTGACGTAGGTGAACGCGAGCGTCGCGCCTTCGCGCTGGCACGCGCGCGCGACGCCGTAGGCGATCGAGCGGTTCGAGAGCACGCCGGTGATGAGAATCTTCTTGTCGGCGAGGAAGCCCATGCAGTCCGTCCCGGGAGATGTGCGGAAGTGCGAAGAATACCTGTCCGGCGCCCAACGACGAAATGATGGGGCCGATTGGATGCGGCGATTGCTGCGGCGCGACCTACTGCATCATCCGTTGCAACGGGCCGGGCGTGAGATCCTCGAATACGCCGCAGGCAATGTAATTGTTGGGCAATCCGGGCAGTGGGCTGTCCACGAAATTGCCCCTGTGGAGAACGATGCTGCGGCCGCGCAGGCTGGGCTCGCGGTCGATGTGGACGCCCGGAATGCGCACCGAGTACGAAATCATCTCGGTCATTCCGACGTAGAGTCCGGGAATGAGTTCCCCGGGCGGCCTGACGGAATTCGGCGGTGCCCACACGGGTCCGGAGGACTCGCCGTTGGGCGAACTGCAATTGGGCACCGCGTGAAAGGCCAGCCGATAGTTGCCCTGCTGCAGGTTGGCGGCGTCGAGCGTGAGCGTGACGCCCTGGCCGTTGTCGACGACGATGACCTTGCCGGTCGCGGCGCTGCCGACGCCTCGCAGTCGCGCTTCCATGTTGCCGACCTGGTCGGCCGCTGCCGGACTCGACGGATTGGGGCCGGCGCACGCAGCCAGCAACGCGCCAGCCAACGCGATCGTCGCGAGATTGGATACGGGATTCATACCGTCGCGTCGCTTCAGGGTTCGTTTCTCGTTTGCGTCCGCGCCCGGCGCCGCGCCGATTTGCTTGAACATTACTTCACATTCACCCGAATCGTGGCGGCCATTGGCGGGCCGTAGGATACGTGCGCTCCGTTCGCGTATTGCAGTGTGAGTTTGTAGGTTCCCGGCGGCAGCTTGACCTCGGTCTCCGTTTGCGCCTTGCCGAAGTGCAGATGCGTGTCATCGACGGGAATGGCGTCGCCCGCTTTCATCGCGTCAAGGTTGATCAACAGGTGGTGGTGCCCGGAATTCGCCTTGACGTCGCCGGCAGGCTCGACGGCCATGCCCTTGACGCCGAACACGACCTTGAAAGGACTCGTCAGCGTCTCGCCATCCTTCGGCTCGATGAAGTACACGGATTGGTCGGACTTCGGCTGCATCTGGGCGCAGCCCGCGAGAAGCATTGCCGCAACGAACGCGAGCGCGAATCGACGCACGATGAACCTCCTGGCGGATGGGGCGAAAAGGGGCTGGCCCGATTTTGCAGGCCGCCGCTTGCGATGCTTCACATCATAAGGGATGCAGACCGGGGCGACCAGTTTCATGCGTGCTTGTGCAATGGCTGACGCGGGAAAGCAGCCGCGCTTCGCCGGCGCGGTACAATTCCGCAGCCGTCAACTTGAAGCGGTTTTTCGTCCCGCCGCCGCGCGAGCCATCCGATGTCGTCGCAAATGACACCTGAGGAAATCGTCTCCGAACTCGACAAGCACATCGTCGGGCAGGAGGCCGCCAAGCGCGCCGTGGCGATCGCGCTGCGCAACCGCTGGCGGAGGCAGCAGGTGCCCGAGCCGCTGCGCCACGAGATCACGCCGAAGAACATCCTGATGATCGGGCCCACCGGCGTGGGCAAGACGGAGATCGCGCGCCGGCTGGCGCGGCTTGCCGATGCGCCATTCGTCAAGGTCGAGGCGACCAAGTTCACCGAGGTCGGCTACGTCGGGCGCGACGTGGACACGATCATCCGCGACCTCGTCGAAGTCGCGATCAAGGAGACGCGGGAGGCCGAAACGCGAAAGGTGCGCGGCCACGCGACCGACGCGGCCGAGGAGCGGCTGCTCGACGTCCTGCTGCCGCCGGTGCGCGACGTCAATTTCTCCGACATGAAGCCCGCCGACTCGACCACGCGCCAGAAATTCCGCAAGATGCTGCGCGAAGGCACGCTCGACGACCGCGAAGTGGAGATAGAGCTTTCCGCACTTCCCCAGCAGATGGAAATCATGGCGCCGCCGGGAATGGAGGAGCTGACGAGCCAGATCCAGGGCATGTTCCAGCAGATGGGCAGCGGCCGGCGCAAGCATGTCAAGACGACCGTCGCCGACGCGATGAAGCAGCTGACCGACGAGGAAGCAGCGCGGCTGCTCAACGACGACGACGTCAAGGGCAAGGCGCTCGCCGCCGCCGAGCAGAACGGCATCGTGTTCCTGGACGAGATCGACAAGATCGCATCGCGCTCCGACATGCACGGCGCCGATGTCTCCCGGCAGGGCGTGCAGCGCGACCTGCTGCCGCTGGTGGAAGGCACGACGGTGTCCACGAAATACGGGATGGTCAAGACCGACCACATCCTGTTCATCGCGTCGGGCGCGTTCCACCTCTCCAAGCCCTCCGACCTCATTCCCGAACTGCAGGGGCGCTTTCCGATTCGCGTCGAACTCACGTCGCTGTCGGTAACGGATTTCGAGCAGATCCTGACGGCGACGGATGCGTGCCTGACCCGTCAGTACGCGGCGTTGCTCGGCACCGAGCAGGTGCACCTCGAGTTCCATCCGCAAGGCGTGCGCCGGCTCGCCGAAATCGCCTTCGCCGTGAACGAGAAGCAGGAGAACATTGGCGCGCGCCGTCTGTACACCGTGATGGAGCGCCTGCTGGACGACGTGTCGTACCATGCCGCGCGCCGGACCGGCGATACCATCGTCATCGACGCCGCGTTCGTTGACGCCACGCTCGCCGGAATCGCCGGCGACGACAATCTGTCGCGCTACATCCTCTAGTGTTTGCCAGGATCCTCGGCATCATCCTGCCGGTGTTCCTGATCATCCTGGTCGGCTATTTCTATGCGCGGCGGGTGAAGCCGGACATGGCGATGGTCAACCGGATCAGCATGACGATCCTGGCGCCGGCGTTGATCTTCTCGGCATTGGCGAGCAAGGACTTCAGCGTCGCGGACAACGGGCCGCTGATGTTGGGTTCCATCGGCATCGTGCTGGGCTCAGGCCTGCTCGCGTGGCCGTTTGTCCGGCTGCTGCACGTCGACTACCGCACGTTCATTCCTCCGATAATGTTCAACAACTGCGGCAACATCGGCCTGCCGCTTGCCGCGCTCGCCTATGGCCCGGCCGGATTCTCTGCGATGGTGGCGCTGTTCACGATCTCGAATCTGCTTCACTTCACGCTCGGCGCATGGATAGTCGACCATCATGCGCGGTTCGGAAACCTGTTGCGCAGCCCGATGGTGTGGTCGACGTTCCTGGGCTTCGCCTTCGCACTCGTGCATCCGCCGATACCGGAATGGGGATCGGTCGCCATCAAGATGGTCGGCGACGCCATGATCCCGATGATGCTGCTGTCGCTCGGCGTAAGGCTTTACGAAGTGCGCTGGGACGATTGGCGCCTGGGCGTGGTGGGCGGCCTCGTATGCCCGCTGACCGGAATCGCGATCGCCGCGCTTCTGGGTTCTGTCCTCGGGCTCGATCCCATGCAGCAGGGCCTGCTGATCATCTTCGGCTCGCTGCCGCCGGCGGTCCTGAACTTCATGGTCGCCGAGCAATACCGGCAGGAGCCCGCGAAAGTGGCGTCGATCGTGCTGATCGGCAACGTGATGTCCGCGGCGTTCATCCCGATCGGGCTGGCCATCGCGTTGCATTAGGCAGCCGCACGCCTTGTAACGCGTTCCCGTCTGCCGCCGATCCAGAGCCCGTCGTCGTGGGCGCACCGTGCGCATTCCGCCCCGTGACGGGTAGGAAATCCACCGACGCCCAGAAGCCACTTGCAGGTCAGGATATCGTGGGTTTACCAGGCCAACCGGAACGAATCCTCGAGCACGTCCGAGGCTTCGGTGAGCTCCTGCGAAGATTCCTCAGAGATATCCCGCGCTCCTGCTCGCGTCGACCATGGCCTGCAGCGTCTGCGGGCTTGGCGAGCTTGCGGCCAATTCGAGCGCATCTTGAACCGTCGGCTGCAGCAGCTGCAGCGTTGGTCCGATCATCGAGCGCACATGCTCGGTTGCGGCGCTCATGTCCTTCTGCTCTATCGCACGCGCGAGACTCACCATCGCGTACAGCCAGATGAAAGGGTAGTTTGCAATGCACAAGCGGCGCGCACTCTTCAGGTGATCGTCGGCCAACGCCCTTCGCCGCGCCTCCAGGCGACCCAACCGAGATTCGCATGCGCAGCACCTTCATAGTGCGGCGAACCGTTAGCGCGGGCCACCGCGATTGCCGCTTCGGCGAATGCCTCGGCGGAATCGATATCGCCGCGCAGGCGCGCCGACACCGCGAGATACACAAGGCACAGCAGATTCCGCTCGGCGTCGCCCAGGCGCACGGTTTCGCTCAGCACGTCCTGCATGTGCCGGTCGGCATCGTCGATCGCGCCGCTCCACAGTTCGGTGAACGCGTGCGTGAACGTCGCCAGGCAAATTTCGGCGATGTCGCCCGCTTCGCGCAACTCATCGGCCGCCTGCGCCGCCAACTCCACCGTCGCTCGATCAGGACGATAGCGTTGCTGACGCAGTTTGAGCAGCGCAAGGTTGCGGTGGAACAGCCCTCGCTCGCTCAGAGTTGCGTGCGCATCCACTTCGGGAGCAAGCCGCGCGGCCATGTCCACCATGTCGGCTATGCGCGCCTGCATGTAATACGCCCACATGCGGTACAACTCGAGCGCGAAATGCTCGCGCCACCATGGAGCCGACGAGACAGCGGGCGATCCATCGAGCAATCGACGCGCTTCGTCCAGAGCACGGTTGGCGGGATCGAACTGCCAGCGGGGCGTCAAGCGTTCTTGCGATCTTTCGATGAAGTCTTGCTGCATCGAGATCGTCGATCGGACTCGCTCGAGCGAGAACCGACTCGAAGCGATCGGCGGCCTCGCCGAATCGACCCAGGAATTGCAGAACGTCGCCGGCGCGCTCGGTCAGAGCGGCGACACGGCCGGCGTCGGCGTCACCGGCAAGCCGTATTGCCGATTCGAGATACCCCAGTCGCTCGCGGCTCGCACAAATCTTCGCCGCCAGTGCGTCCGCCGCTTCGTAGCGCGCCGACGCGAGCGCGTGGTCTCCAGCACACTCGTAGTGCCACGCGAGAAGCGCGACGTCCGCCTCGGAAGTCGAAGACAACTCTTCCTCGAGGCATCGCGCGGTCACCGAATGCAGGCGTCGGCGATTGCGCTCGAGCATCTGGCCGTACGCGACGTCTCTCACGACGGCGTGCACGAACCGCAGTCGACCATCCGGATTCCTTTGCAGCAACTGGCGTTCGCACAGCAGTGCCAGCGTCTCGTCGATTTGCGGTGAGCCGCATTCGGCCTGCGAAACGCGCGCTGCGTGGCGCGGCCAGAACACGGCTCCGAGAACCGAAGCCCAGTGCAACAATCGCTTCGCATCGACGGGAAGTCTGTCGATGCGGGTACCGATGACCGCCTGAAGCGTTTCGGGAATCGTCAGCTCCGCTACCCCGCCCGTCACAGTCACTTGCCCACGAGAAACGACCGCGAGGCCGTCGTCGACAAGCGAGCGAAGGAACGAGACGAGGAATAGCGGATTCCCTTGCGATTTCGCGAGGAGGTCGCGGCAAAGCTCGCCCCGCACCTCTGCGCCGAAGGCATCCATGATCAGCGTGGTGGTCACCACATCGGAGAGCGGCGCAAGCTCGATGACCGAAACGCGATCGCGGGACGCACGCAGATCGGCGACCCAATCCGTGGCCATGCCCGGATCGGTACGCGTGGTGAACACGAAAAGGATGTGCGTCAGCGCGGGACTCTCGGCGAGCGATCGCAGCACCGACATCGATGACGGGTCGGCCCAGTGCAGATCCTCGAGGCATACCACGCTTGCCCGGCCCGCGGTACCTGCAGCCAACAGCTCGGCAGCGGCGCCCGACATCCGGTGTCGAAGCGCTTCCGGCGCGAGCTCGGACAACATCGTTTCGGATTCCGGATCGACGGGAAGCCCCCGCAATCGGAACAAATACGCCTGGAGGTTGATTGCGCGTTCACCTCCGACTCCCTCAAAGTATTCCGCGTAGGCGGCGGTCGCCTGCTCGCGGTCCGCCCGGTCCGGCACGCCGACCAGAGCGTCGAGCAACTCATGCACGACACCGTAGCTCACCTCGCTGCGGTATTCGTGCGCGTTCGCCTCGAGCCAGCGGACATCGCCAACCAGTCGATCGCGAAATTCCGCCACGAGCCGACTCTTGCCAACGCCGGGTTCGGCGGCGATGCCGACGACGCCGCGTCCCGTAGCGCCATCGGGGGCGGCACGTTTCAGCAGCAAATCCAGTTCTCCGCCGCGTCCGGAGAACGGTAGCTGCGGACCGTCGACGCGGGAGCGCGCTGCACGCGGCGTTTCTCCGACGAGTCGGAAGACGTCAAGCGGCCGCACCTTGCCTTTCAACGCCAATGGTTCAAGCGCTTTGAATTCGAACAGCTGGACCGTGTGACGGTACGTCGACGGGCCAACCAGGATCTGTCCCGCTTCGGCTGCTCCTTCGAGCCTTGCCGCAACATTGACCGTGTCGCCGGTCACCGAGTAGTCGTGTCGGGCGTGCGAGCCCACGGCCCCGGCGATCACCGAACCGGTGTTCGCACCGATATGCAGCCCGAGATCGAGACCGCGTTCACGGTTGTAGTCCGGCAGTGCGGCAAATATTTCGAGCGCTGCGCGGAGCGCGTGCTCCGCGTGGTGCTCGGCCGCACGCGGAGCGCCGAACACCGCCATGATCTCGTCGCCGATGAACTTGTCGATCATGCCGCCATAGCGTTCGATCACGGGAACCAGGCGATCGAAAAGACCGTTGACGATCTCGAGCGTCGCCTCGGAACCGAGGCGCTCTGACATCTGGGTGAAGCCCGCGACATCGACGAAAAGGACGGTCACCACCTTTCGTTCCGAGGACCGTTCGGCGAGCTCCCTAGGACTGGCGCCCGTGTCAAGCGCGGCCAGCCGCGAGCGCAACGGCCCAAGAGCAAGCTCGATCGCCGGCCCGCCGAGCATTTCGCGCTGGCGTTCGAGCGCATCGATCGTACGCAGCAGCGAAGTGCGGTCCGCGGCCGCGACGGGGACCTGCTCCATGGCCACTCACGGATCGCGGCCCGCGCAGCCGATCGTTGCTCGTCGACAAGCGTGCTGCGCCGGCGCGCTCGCGGATGAAGTCCTCGACATGGGTCATTGGGCCGCGGTACTCCGGCGGAATGTCAGCCACGTCGAACGTCTGATCGGTCGTGTCGCCGAAAACGGCGGCCTCCATCAGACGGCTCAACACGGGGCGAAACGGCCGCACGAGGGGAGCCATGATTCGCATCACAGTGACGGGAACGCAACGAACGCTGGCGCTGCGTCCCAGAACGCGCTCGTACATTTGCACCACCTGCCGTTTGGTGACGTTGTCGGGGCCGCCGATTTCGAGGGTCCTGCCGCTCGTCTGTGGCTCGGTCAGCGCGAGCACCGCGAACCGCGCGACGTCACGCACCGCGATGAAGTTGGTGGGATTGTTCCCGCCTCCGAAAATCGTGGTCTTGCCGGAATCCACGATGCTTTTGCCGAGCAGCAGATGAACGTGCCATTCCATGAAGGCGGTAGGGCGCAGGATCGTGAAGCCAAGTCCGCTCCGCGCGAGATACTGCTCGACGCCGGCCTTGGTGCGAAAGAAGTCGACGCGATGCTCAGGTGATACACCCCGCGCCGACGTGTAGACGAAGCGTTTCACCCCAGCGGTCGTCGCTGCGTCGATCAGCGCGCGGTGTCCGGCGCCGTCCACCAGATGCGACGCGTACTTGCCAACACCCATGAGCGAGTGCGCGGCGACAAACACCGCATCGATCCCGTTGCAGGCGGACGCCAGCGATGCAGGGTCGATCAGGTCTGCGTGCACGACTTCGGCACCTAGCTGCCTCAGGTCGGCGACAGTGTCGGGAACGCGCGCGGCGGCGCGAACACGCTGGCCCCCGGCAATCAACTGCCGGACGGTCTCGCGTCCCAGAAAGCCGTTCGCGCCGACGACGAGAATCATCGGAAGTCTTTGCCTGAAGGCGCAGCTAGTCCATGACGTATCGCTCGCGGCGGTTCGCGTCGATCGCTCGGCAGCCGGACGCGAGGCGCGCGAATTCCTATCCTACCGGCCGCAAGCGCGTCGGGCCAGTACTTTTGCCCGGGCCGTCACTACGACCCCAGACGGGTTCAGCGATAGTTCGCCTGCAACTCCTCCCTGACCAGCGACTGCAGCTGCTCCAGTCCGAAACTCGGCAGCGGGCGCCCGTTGACGAAGTACTCCGGTGTCTGGGTCACCTTCAGCGCCTTGGCGTCCTTCAACTCCTGCTCGATACGCTGGGCGACGTCCGGGGCATTCATGTCGACCTTCAACTGTTCGATGTTCAGCCCGAGTCCTTCCAACGGCGCCCAGACATAGTCCGGTTGCACCGTGTGATTCGACGCCCAGTAGGACTGATTGGCCAGCAGGGCCTCCAGCGCCTGCCAGAACTTGCCCTGCTTGCGCGCGGCGTCCAGCACTTTCAGCACATAGTCCGACCCACGGTGAAACGGCACGAGGCGAAGCGTCAGGCGGACGCGGTCGGGATTGGCCGCCAGGATCTGCTTGACGTGGGGATAGAAGCTGGCGCACGTCTCGCACGCGGGGTCGAGGAATTCGACGATGTGCACCTTGGCCTCGGGATTGCCGAGCGTGGGCGAATAGATCTGCACCAGACCCGCGCGGTTGCGATCGGCGGGCTGCGAGGTCTGTGTGTTCCCATTCACGTAGATCAGCGCGCCCGCAAGGATGGCTAAGCCCAGCACGGCGGCGGCACCAAAAAGAAGGAATCTTCGGCTCATCAGAAACTCCAGGAAAAAACCGCGAACGCGGCGTGCGACAAAGCAAAGTCGCAATTATTGTCATTATCGGTCTGCGCCGCCTTGATGCAACGCAACCGGTTACACATGAAAGACTGGGGAGTTTCCCCACAGGTGGGTGTCGCGACAGATAGGATTGCGGGTCCACCGGTACTGGGCGACAATCGGCGCGGCCCGCGCCCCGACCTGGTGCATTCATCGATATTCGATTCGACCTCGCATGAGCAGTCCCACCCAAGCCGTCTTCCTGAGCTACGCGTCGCAGGACGCCGCGGCCGCTCGGCGCATTTGCGATGCGTTGCGCGCGGTCGGCTTGGACGTCTGGTTCGACCAGAGCGAACTGCGCGGCGGCGATGCGTGGGACGCGTCCATCCGCAAGCAGATCAAGGAGTGCGCGCTGTTCGTTCCGGTCATCTCGGCGAACACGCAGGCACGCGAGGAAGGCTACTTCCGCCGCGAATGGAATCTTGCGGCGAGCCGCACCCTCGACATGGCCGAGGACAAGACGTTCCTGCTGCCGGTCGTCATCGATGCCACGCTCGACGCCAAGGCGCGCGTGCCGGAGAAATTCCGGGACGTGCAGTGGACGCATCTGCCCAATGGCGAGGCGCCGGCGGCTTTCGCGGAGCGCGTGCTGCGTCTGCTGTCGGGCGACGCAGCGAAGTCGACACCCGGCACACCACCGCGCCCAACGCCATCCCCCGCGCCAGCCGCCGTCGATGCCTCGAAGGACTCTCCCTCGATCGCCGTGCTGCCGTTCGTCAACATGAGCCGCGACGAAGAAAACGAATATTTTGCCGATGGGCTGTCGGAAGAATTGCTGAATATGCTGGCCAAGATCCGGGGCCTGCGCGTCGCGTCGCGCACGTCGGCGTTCTCGTTCAAGGGCAAGGACATCGACATTCCCGCCATCGCGCAAAAGCTCAACGTGGCGCACGTGCTCGAAGGCAGCGTGCGCAAGTCGGGCAAGCGCGTGCGCATCACCACGCAGCTGATCGAAGTCGCGTCGGATTCACATCTCTGGTCCGAGACCTATGATCGGGAACTCGACGACATCTTCGCAGTGCAGGACGACATCGCGCAGTCGGTGGTCAAGGAACTGCGCATGGCGCTGTTGGGCGCGCGCTCCGAATCGTCTGCCAGTACGGCCGCCGCGGCCGATGTGCACAAGGCGGCGCTCGGACGCAGCGACAACGCGGAAGCCTTCCAGCTATACCTCCAGGGAAAATTCTACGGCCAGCGCGTGACGCAGGCTGACACCGACCGGGCGATTGCGCTGTTCAAGCAGGCGCTCGCACTCGACCCGGACTACGCGCTGGCGTGGACTGGTCTTGCGCGCGTGCACAGCACACAGGCGGGGTTCGGGTTCGCGCCGATCGACGAGGGCTTCGAGCGCGCGCGCGACGCAGCGCAGCGTGCGCTGCAATTGGCGCCTGACCTGGCCGATGCGCATCTCGAGCTTGGCTCGGTGCAGATCAACCACGACTGGGACTGGACGGCGGCAGGCAAGTCGCTCAAGCGCGCGCTGGAACTGGCGCCCGGCGAGGCCGACGTGCTGAACGGCGCCTCCAGGCTGGCGAGGATCCTTGGCCAACACGACCGGGCACTCGAATTGATCGGCAAGGCGCTGGCGCTCGATCCCCTTTCCGCGAAAATTCATCGCGAAGCCGCGCTGGTCTACCTCATGTCGGATCGGTTCGAGGACACGGCAGTGTCGCTGCAGAAGGCGATCGACCTCAATCCGAAGGGCGGTCTCTGTCACGCCTTCCTGGCGATGACCCGGATGCTGCAAGGCCGCAGCGAGGAAGCAATGGCGATCGCCGAGCAGGAAGCGCACGACGTCTTCCGTAACCTGGCCTTCACGATGATCCACCACGCGCTGGGACATCCCGAGGAATCGGACACGGCGCTGCGAGCGCTGATCGCCCAATGGGGTTGGACTGCGGCGCACCAGATCGCCGAAGCCTACGCACACCGGGGCGAAGTGGACAAGGCGTTCGAGTGGCTCGACACCGCGTATGCGCAGCGCGACCCCGGCGTCGTTCACACGGCAGTGGACTCATTCCTGCGGCCGCTGCATGGCGATCCGCGCTGGCTGCCTTTCCTGCGGCGAATACGCCTGGCGTGACTGGCCTACAAATACGCGAGCAGGCGCCCGCAAGCCACGACGCCGATCCATAGCGCAATCGACAAACCACCCGCGACCCTGGCCGCCAGGGGTGTCGGCGTGCCGGTATCCCAGCCGCGCGTGTCGCGCAGCACGCCGGTGTGCAGAATGGCGGCATTGATGCCGCCCGCGAGGATCAGGCCCATCTTCAGCATGAACACCGGCAGCGTGATGAACTCGGCGACGTGCGCCGTGAACATCAGCAGACCTGTCGT
Source organism: uncultured beta proteobacterium (assembly GCA_963816165.1). Taxonomy (GTDB): domain Bacteria; phylum Pseudomonadota; class Gammaproteobacteria; order Burkholderiales; family Casimicrobiaceae; genus VBCG01. Next base: position 6,658 of record CAWFJL010000011.1, on the reverse strand, counting down.
CGCCGCAAGCACGAAGCCGGCGAGCGACCACGGCACGGCAAAGGCGGTCAGCGCCGACACCGGCAGCCGTCGCCCCAGGCCCATCAGGCGCAGGTCGACGATGGCGATCGATCCGAACAGGAGCCCGATGCCAAGGATGTGCAACGCCTCCGTCGCCGGATAGGCCCAGAGCGCCTCGCGCATGAAGCGGGCGAGTCCGCTTGCCTCGACAGCGTGCATTGCGGTGGCCACGGCTCGACGCGCGCGCGGGTGCTAACGCAACTCGGTCGTCGTTGATCCCACCGTAATGCGCTCGGCGCGCATTTCCTCCGGCTTGCCGCGGTTGGCATAGCCGACGACGGTCACGGTCGTGCCGACCTTGAGCATTTCCTTCGTCAGCCCACGGTTATCCATGCGCGAAGGCGGCGCCAGCACGGCGACCCAGGTCTTGCCCGGGGTCTTGAGCTTGACGAACCCATGGGGATGTTCATACCCCATTTCCTCAATCGTGCCGGTCAGCGTCAATACCTGCGTTTGATCGTATTCGCTCCAGCCGTGATGCGCCGCTGCCGGCCACGGGAGGGCCGCAAAGATGGCGAAGGAAAGGACGCGGGCTATCCGGCTCATTTCGGAACTCCGTCAGCGCAGAACTCGCATTATCCCCGCTATTCGGTGAGTGGATCAACGTTCGGCGGGCCGAAGGTACATCGGCCGCGCTGCCGGCTGGAATAAAAGGCCCGCGAGCCGGGCAACACCTTGCGATTCGGCTAGCTCAATTCCCTAATCGCGCTGTTGATCGCCGCGTCCACCAGCTGTCGGTCGCCCTCGGTATTTCCCATTATGGTGTTCCAATGCAGGCGCACGTACGCAGACCTGTTGCTGCTCTTCAGGACCAGCGTCTGCAAACCCCTTTGCTGGCCGAAGGCGTAATCCGTGGCGTAGCCAAGAAGATCGTGCACGCCTGCCTCCCAGATCCCGCTTTGGACCGCGTCGATGATCGCGGCCATTCGGCGGTGGAATTCCCGAGGCACGTCGAGTGACAGGGGGTCTTTATCGGTTGTCGGCGAGGCAGCCACGTTTGCAGTATGCGCCAGCCACCCCCGGCGCCTCTGCGGTCCGGAAAGGAAAGGCCAAGGCTAGAAGACCCTCGTCGCCGTACTCATGGGCTACGCAACGCGAACGACTGCATTCGGGAACTTGCGTGGCGATAGCCTCCGGCCGCTTTTGGCCGACTTGAAGTTACCCACGTTTGATGGACACCTCAATTGGAGCAATACTGACTTGAGGAGGTGGTTCGATGGAATACACGCCGCGCAGGAAATTGACTCGGGAATTCAAGCTGGAAGCGGTACGGCAGGTGGCGTTGAGCGAGAAGCCCAAGGCGCAGCTGGCGCGGGAGCTGGGCGTACGTGTCGGCCAGCTGCGAACGTGGCGGCTCGAGTTCGAGAAGGAGGCGGTAACCGGCATCGCCAAGCCGGATCGATCTGCGGCCGAGGATCTTGAGCAGCTGCGTCGTGAGAACGCCAAGCTCAAGATGGAGATCGAGATTTGAAAAAAGCGGCCATCTACTTCGCTCGGGAAGCGACAGTGAAGTACGCCTTCATCGAGAAGCATCGACGGCAGTACGGCGTGCCGGCCCTGTGCGAGGCGCTGCAGGTCTCGCGCAGCGGGTACTACGCTGCACGGCAGCGTGGCCCCAGTGCTCGCCGGCAGCGCCAGGTTGACCTCACGGCTCGTATCAGGACGATCCACCAAGCCAGCCGCGAGTCGTACGGCGCGCCCAGGGTGCACGTCGAGCTGCTGGCGCAAGAGGTGCCGTGCTGCCGGAATACCGTGGCCAAGCTGATGCGCAGAGCGCAGATCCTGCCCAAGGCGATCCGGCGCTTCCGCGTGACCACCGACTCGCGCAAAACTAAGGCATCGCCGAACCTGATCAACCGCGACTTCAGGTCACAACATCCCAACGATCTCTGGCTGAGTGATATCACGTACATCCCAACGCGCGAGGGTTGGTTGTACCTGGCCGCGGTTCTGGACGCGTACTCCGAGAGCCTTGGTAGGCTGGGCGATGAGCCGAACTCTGGACACCAAGCTGGCGATGGACGCGTTGCACATGGCGATCGCGCATCGGGGCCCACCGGTAACGCTGCACTCCGATCAGGGGTCCACGTACGCCACCGGAAGCTACCGGGAAATCGTCGACCGCTATGGCATCAGGCAGAGCATGAGTCGCAAGGGTGATTGCTGGGACAATGCGCCTATGGAGAGTTTCTTCCATACGCTCAAGACCGAATGGGTCATGCACTGCGACTACAAGACCCGCGACGATGCGCGGGCCAGCTTGTTCGATTACATGGAAGTGTTCTACAACCGGCAGCGACGGCACTCATCGATTAGCTACGAGGCTCCGCTGCCGTTCGAGGCGATGCGATCGCCTGGTAAGGTGTCCACCGTTCGTGGGTAAGATCAACTGCGGATGTTCTCGCCGATCGGCCAAATCGCCACTAAGTGCAGCTAGTCGGCCAACAAGCCCCGGAATGCTGATTTGCGCTCTAGCGCGGTCAGGCGATGTGAGGCTGGTCCCGAACCAGTCCCGGCCAGATGTGGAAATTCCGGACGCCGATACTGCTCCCGATCCGGCTTAAAGCCGCATCCGTCTAGCGACGGACTCCCATCTGACCGGCCGCCTCCATGCCTGCAAGCAATGTCGCGAGATCGGTGCCCTTGACCTGAATGATCTGGACGCCGCGCGGCACTTCGAAAAGGCCGGGATCGAGTGCCCCGATCTGCACATCGCGGAAATTCATCAGTGTTCGACCGCGTCGGCCACGGTTCTCGCCCTCGCCCGCAAGGCGCGCGATCACACCTTCATCCGTCGCCCAGACATGGCCCGCGAAGTGACTTCCGGAACCCGTGGTGCGTTCGACCCGGATGCGCACGGTGTCCAGCCCATTCACGCGCTCGCGTCCTTCGCGAACCTGTCGCATGTCACCGCCGCCGTTCAGCACGTCGATCGGCACATCCAGCGCTGAGAGATCGGTCTCAAGCGCCAAGCGGGACTCAGCCATCACAAGCCACCCGAGACTGCGATCGAGCCGCGCGATCACCGTCGACGGACGGCCAAATTGCCGGCCTTCGTAGCGCAGCGCCGAGCGGGTGCGCCACAGGCGGCCGGGCGTCGTCCGCCCGTCCGTTTCGATGAGGCTCGTCGCCGCGTAGTCCACACGCAATCTAAGAAAGTTTGCGCTCGTGGCCGCCAATGCCAGCCGACCATGCCCGAGCAGAGCGATTGAAGCGATTAGGACTTGGCGCCGCGACGGCATGAGCTAGTGACCATTCCGCGATGAGTTAGTTCAAGTCAGAGCGTCGGTGGCTGGTAGTGGCCGAAAGCAGACTGTCCCTGACGACCGCTTTCGACTGTGGATTCAACCGATCGATGCAACAGTTTGGTGAAATCGTTCGGCTGGTGTTTCGTAGTTTAGTGTTTTTCTTGGGCGCTCATTCAATTCCTCCACGGCATTGAGCTTTGCTTGCGAATAGCCTGAGAGGTCTGTTTCCTTGGGGAAGTACTGCCTCAATAGCCCGTTCGTGTTCTCATTGCTGCCACGCTGCCAGGGATTCTGTGGATCGCAGAAGTAAACCTTGATGTCGGTCGCCAAAGTAAATGCGCTTGTGATCGGCCATTTTTTGCCGCGATCCCAGGTTAGCGATTTGTAGAGCTCCTCTGGTAACTTGCGTGCATGCTTGATCAACGCATTGATGACCGTCTCCGAATCTTTGCCGCTAACCTTGACCAGCATCGCATAACGGGTATGGCGCTCGACCAGGGTCGCAATCTGGCTGTTCTTGCTGCCGAACAACAGGTCGCCTTCCCAGTGACCGGGCACTGCCCGGTCTGCCACGTTGGCCGGACGCTCGCTGATCGAGACGGCGTTGCTGATGCGGCCGTGATCGTCCGTCTTCTGGCGTGTGATGGCGCGACGGCGCATCTCCCGGATTGCGCCGCAAATGCGTCCACCAGTTCCTTCTTCAGGGCGCCGCGGGCCTGGATGAACAGGCTGCGATAGATGGTCTCGTGTGACACCTGAAGGCTCGGATCGTCTGGAAAGCTACGCTTGAGCCAGCCGGCAACGCTGCTCCGGTGACCACTGCAGTCGGAGCTTGGCTGCCACGAGGCGCGCCAGCGCTCGATTCTGTGCCAGTTTAGCGGTCTTGGGGCGCCGTCCCCGATCCCAAGCGGACTGGTCAGCCTGACTTGCTCGGTCACATCTTCCCGGCCACCGTGGCGCTGATCTCCCGACTGATCGTGTAGGGCGCTCGGCCGATTTGCGCTGCTATCGAACGCATGGAATGACCCGCAACCACCGCGCGCGAGATCTCCTCCCGCTCGGCCAGAGTCAGCGCCAATCGGGATCGGCGCCGTGCGGCCGGACGGATCCCACCTGTCTCCGCCAGAATCCGCTGTATCGACGAGTGGTTCCGATCAAACAACTGGGCGATGTGCTGGAGAGACTCACCCTTCTGCCAGCGCTCCCACATCAGCGCCCTTTGGCTCTCTGTGTAATGAGATCCGAGGTCTTTGCTTCATCGGCAACACTCCTCTGATGGCTCAGGTCATAGTGTGTTGCATCCACCGGTTGAATCCACAACCCATAGCAGTCACCTACTGGTCCCTCATAGCGGTCGTTCGAGTTTGCGCTAAACAAATGCAGGTCAACCAGCGCCGCTATTGGCGCCCCCAAGCGGTCTTTCTACTCACTGCGGCGCGCACATGTCGACCGCATCCGGGCCGTAGCCCTCCGCCACCCAGCCTTTGGCAATCATCTGAATTCTGACGACGACGCTTGTCGTGTAGCGATGGTTGGATGCCCGCCCTTGGTTCCAGAGTCTGTAAACGGGCGTCGTGTTCGCGGGGCATGCGCCAGTCACTTTGTCGGGCAGGCCGATGTAGAACGCGCTCGCCGTCTCCTCTACATACCCGCTGAAATTGGGATCGGTCGCGACCTTGTCTCGTGCGATGGCGCATTCGACCGGGTCTGCGGACAAGAAGTGGGAGTTGCCATGCTCCGGCGGTATGTAGAATCGACAGACGGGGTTGGCCGATGTTCCTGCAGCCGACGCGGCGCTTCCGTAAGTAAGGAAGGACAACTCGGTACGGGTCCATCCGGGGTATACGCCGAGGTCTGGTCGCCGACCTCCTGCGGATCCATCGACATGAAGTAGTGATCGAGGCCCGGGTTGTAGAACTCTATGGCAGCCATAGGGCCGTTAACGTAGCGCGACACCGCAAAGTTGTACGCAGTGGGAAAGATCGAGGAGCCAGAGAGTCCACTTGCAGTACCGCCACCAATCACAATATTTCCGTCGGGCTGCAGGGAAATCGAGCTGATGGAAAGCAACCGGGTAATGAGCGGCGCGCCACCCGCCCCAAAGGTCGTGTCCACATGGCCATCCGCTGTAAACCGCATCAATCTCGCCGTACTGGACCCGCCGGTGGCCGAAACCAGCAGTTTTCCGTCGGGCTGCGCCGTGACTACGCTTGCGGAACCGCTGATACCCAACCTGTGCAAGCCTGGCACTCCATCGCCAAATGTGGGATCTACCACTCCCGTTGAGGAGAAACCGACGATCAATGGCACATAAACGATGGGATTGGGCCGCCGATGGATAGGCCTTCCCTGCCGGCAAGCACCAGTCTTCCGTTAGGTTGCAGCGCCAGACTATATGCGTCGTCCTGATCGATCGGACTTAGGGCAGCAAACGCTCGCCCGTTGCTCCCAAAACCTGCATCGGGCGTGCCGTCAGTGTTGTACCGGAGGAGCGCGAATCGACGGGTTTTGTCGATGTTACTGGTGGCCGCCATCACGATCTTCCCGTCGGGCTGTATCGCTAAACCGGCCAGAACGTCGTTACTACTGTCTCCGTGGGGAACCAGCACCGAGCCCACGCCGTGGTTGAACGCAGCATCCAGCGTGCCATCTCGATTGAATCGCATCAACAGAATGGATGCGTTTCCAGTACCCACACTTCCGGCAAAGACAATCTTCCCATCTGAGGTTACTGCCAAGTATGGCGAGGCGACTTGTGCGAACCCTGGCACACCGACCGCTCCATCCGTTGTGAACGCGGGGTTGGGGGTGCCTGAGGCGCTGTAGCTTATGATTCCCGCTGGACCACAGCCAATGATGGTTCCGTCACTTTGGAGGAGGCGCGGGCAAATCGTCGGATCGATGAATCCTTGGGTGCCGAAGGTTAGATCGACGGTGCCGTTGGGCAGGAAGCGAGTAGTCGGATAATGGAACAAGGCTAGCCCAAACTGCTGCCCAAATATGTAGAGTCCGTCTGCAAGTATGTGGCCGTCTCGTTGCATCAGAAGCTCCTTGACGTATCCACCCTTGCCAAGGAACGAAATCTCCGCAACGCCGTTTGTGCCAAATGTCGTATCAAGCGCCGGCACCACGGAATCCGTGCCCATTACCGTGGGTGGTACCGCACCTATACCATCCGCGACTCCAACGATTGAAACTGCGTAGGCTCCGACTGATGGGGCTACTGCAGCGATACGAAGGGTGTACCTGCCGACTCCGCCAATTGCATTGGCGTTGAAATCAAAGTAACTGGGTCCCGCGAAAATTCCCGAGAAGATGGTCGTACCGGATTCGTGAGTCAATTCAAAGTA
>CAWFJL010000010.1:0-753230 GCA_963816165.1 uncultured beta proteobacterium | reverse complement strand
AAAGCAGCTCACCGCGGCGCATCACGTGGTGCGGGAGGCGGTCCAGTTGTCCCACGCCGGGAAGAATGGCGATGCGCTCCGCAAGTACCGTGACTTGTTCGGCGATTGGTTTCCGCTCTCATGAGCCTTGCATGACCGATCCGACAGGCCGCTCGTTTCTCAGCTACCGCCGCACTCGCTTGGATGAGCAGCCTCGCTGATCCGCGCGCAGCACGATCACGGCATCCCAACGTGGCAGGATGTTCGAAATCTCGGCACCGTGCCCTCGGAGGATGAATTGCGCCGCGTACTGGCGGATCCGACGACGGCGAGTGCGGTATTGTCGTTCATCACGCCCGAGGTGGAAACGTCGCCGATCATCCGCAACGTCGAAGTGCCGAAAATCATTCAACGTGCCGAGGCAGCAGATGGCTTCTTTGTCGTTCCCGTAGCGGGCGGCGGGCTTGATTACCAGCAAGCCGCCGAGGCGACCAGCAACAATCTTTCTGCGCAGAATCTTGCAGACTGGAATATGCACAAAGTGCCGGCGGCCGTCGTGTCGCCGACGCTTGCCGCTCAGATTGCCAATCGCGTGCTCGGTCAGCGCCTCAGCGCGATTCATCGCGTGTTGCCTCAAGGAGCGCCTTTGCAAGTCGGAATGTTCGTGCGGCGGGTACCGCCCTTTGAACCGGGAAGAGCTCTGACCCTGGATTGGGCTGCCCGCTTTACTGAGAAAGAAGCCACTCCGCAGATTTGGCACGAGGTCCTCTTGCCTGCGCTGCAGCGAGTCGCCAACGGGATTCAACACGCCCCGGGACGACAAATTGAAGCATTCGGCGTTCCGACATTGCCAGCTGCTGCGGCGCTTGGATGCGCTTTCCTCACGACGAGCGGGTTAGGCGCATCATGGCGGCAGTTCACACCCGGCCAACCCGACCAGCTCTGGACGATGTCGCAGCCTCGCTCGGATTCCGGGTTTGCGGCGAATTTGATGAGCAAGGACGCTGGTGCCCGCGACATCGCCGTGCTCGTCTCGGTGGCTGACAACGTCGAACCACTATTTGCGACCTATCAGAAGAATCTCCCTTCGCTTCGGGCGCTTGTCCACATCACAAGGCCCGGTTCCTATCCGCATAGGATCGGGACATCGGGCGAAGCCGCCGATATCGCGCTTACCTTTCAGGATGGGGTGCGCCTTGCGCGCCGCGAATACGGCAACATTGGCACGGTACACCTGTTCATGTCGGTGCCAGCGGGTCTCGCGATGCTGATCGGCCAATTGTTGAACACATTCGGTGTCGTCCAGACATATGAGCATGTAGCATCGGACGGAAGTGGCCAATACAGACCAGCTCTCCTGCGGCCTAACGCGTAATTCGACGCCGCCGCCGCTGCCCATCCTTAAAGTTACGGCGGCGAATTTCCGCAGTTGCGACTTCGGCGCTATGCTCGACCTCGCCGCGGCCATCCGGACCAGACTGCCCGGCGCCGACCGACAACCCAAGGCAAACGACAAGCCCACGAGGCCCCTCAACCCAGACGACATGTGCTTCCCACCTATCGCCAGCAGGGCATTCTCATCGCGCTTCAGTCCGCTCGCATCCAGGAGACTCCGATGAACGATTCCGAGATCCGCGCATTCCTGACCATTGCACTCATGGCTGCGCTTGCCGACGGTGCCAAGGACGACCGCGAGAGCGCCGCGTTGAAAAGCCTCGCCGGGCGCCTTGGCGAGGGCCGGATCGATCTCACCGACGTCTACGACGACGTGCTGGTGCGCAAGATCTCCATCGCGGATGCGGTGCGGCCCCTCACCACGACGGAAGCCCGCCGCCAAGCCTACGAAACCGCCGTGGCAGTCGCGGACTCGGACGGGGTGCACTCGCCGGCGGAGGGCGCGTTCCTGCGCGATCTCGCCGCGGCGCTCGGCCTGCCCGCGGGGGAAGCGCAGGGTTATGTGGCGCAAGCCGATGCCGTCGCGGGAGCCGCGGGCGTCGCCAGCGCGAGCGGTGTCGAGCCCGTCCGCCAGGTGCAAGGGCACGTGATGCCGGATGCGGCCACACTGGATAAGCAGATCGTGAATGCATCCGTGACCAACGCCGCACTGGAACTGTTGCCCGAATCGCTCGCCTCGATGGCGATCCTCCCGCTGCAGGTGCGGCTCGTCTACCAGATCGGCAAGGCCTACGGCTACGAACTCGACCAGGGGCATATCAAGGAATTCGTAGCGACCTTGGGCGTTGGCCTGACCGGACAGTACCTCGAGCAGTTCGGGCGCAAGTTGCTGGGCGGATTGCTGGGTACCGTGCTGGGCGGCGTCGGCCGCGCGGTCGGCCATCAGACGGCGAGTTCGGGCATGGCGTTCGCGACAACCTGGGCACTCGGACAGCTCGCCAAGCAGTACTACGGCGGTGGTCGCACGCTCGATGCCGCAAAGCTCAAGGCCGCGTTCGCGCCGCTGCTCGAGCAGGGCCAGGGGCTGATCAGTCAGTACGGGGGCGCGATCGCAGAGCGCGCACGCACGATCGATGTGCGCAATCTGCCGGCGCTGATAAAAGGCGCGTAGTAGAGACCGAGCGTTCCGGACACCTCTTTTCTTTATAGGCAATTCGGCCGATTTCAACTCACTTCGCGCTGAGCCAGCATGCGCGGATGCACGACCAGTTGCCCTTGCAGGGTGTTGTCAAATGTGACAACATATGCCATGAGAGCTGCGGGTGACAAGGCCCACCCGACCCATTTCATGGATTGGCGCTGCAAGAAAGGCATTCGCGTTGTTCCCTGATGGGGCTCAGTCGATTTGCCTGGCGGTGCTGACCATCGCGGCGGAAGGTGGCAAGGCCGACATCGCCAAACCAATGAAGGGTCTGGGGCCCGGCGTATTCGAGATTGCGTTGCCTTACCGCGGAAACGCCTTTCGTGTCATCTACGGCGTTCATCTCGGGACGGATATCTGGGTATTGCATGTCTTCCAGAAGAAATCGACGCAGGGCGCGAAGACGCCGAGGCATGAGATCGAGCTCATCAAGGACCGGCTGGGGCGATTGAAGGAGTTGTTGCGATGAAAGTCGAGCGATTGGAAGTTGTGCGCGGAAGCGGGAACGCCTTCCGCGACTTCAGTAAGGACAACGCGGACGTGAAGCAATTCAAGGCGTTGCTGGCGGCGGAAATCATCAAGACGCTGGACCGCGATCGCCTCTCGGTGCGTCACGCACATGTGCGCACCGGTATCGCCGCGGCGGATTTCTCCCGGATCCGAAACGCAAATCTCGGTCGCTTCACGCTCGACCGACTGGTGGGGATTCTCAATCGCCTCGGGTCCCGAGTTGAACTGAAAGTGAAAGTCAAGCCAGCGATAAGCTTCGTGCACCTGCAACCGGAATGAAATGACCCGGTGCACCGTGATAGACCTTCATGACTTCACGCAACGGTATCCGCGGCTGTTCGTCCTGACCGGTGCGGGGGTGAGTGTCGATTCGGGCATCCCTGGCTACCGCGACGAAAACGGCAACTGGAAGCGCAGCGTGCCCGTGATAGCGAAGCGGGCCGGTTCGCGCCCGCGCGCTGACGGGTCGAGCCGCCTCATTGCCTCGGCCGCCTGCCAAAAGCTTGATCTTGCCGTTGGGCGTGGTAATACGGTAAGGATGTAATGCGCAAGGAGTCCTTACCATGCCTGCCATCTCCAAAATCACCGCCAAGGGCCAGACCACGGTACCGCAGGAGGTCCGTGCTGCGCTCAACAGCAAACCGGGCGACTTGATCGCATGGGACGTCGATGCGGACGGACGCGTCGCCGTCCGCCGAATCCAGCCCGCAGACGTCGAGTACCTGCAGGCAGTCCAGGGCACGTTGAGCGAATGGCACACTGCCGAAGACGAGCAAGCCTATGGCAAGCTTTGAACGCTTCGACGTCGTCCGGGCCGGCTAGGTGACAAGGATCGGGCGAACGGGCAGAGGGCGCTGCGGCAACTGTTGCTGGACGGAAAGTAGGGCTGGACGACAAATCGCAAGTGCTCGTCCACCAACGGCAACCGAATTGATGCCCACGCTCGATGAAGCCTTTGGTCCCCGGCCACCGCTGACCACGGAAGCGGCCTGCAAGATGGTCGTGCGAAGCGGCGCGGTCGTGGCGATTCTCGTGGAGGGCTGGAGCGATCAGGCGGCCCTCGAGGCACTCGCACATCGGCGCGGCCTGAACCTCCCGGCCGAGCGGATCGTCATCCTTCCCATCGGCGGCGTGACGAACACCGGGAACTTCCTCGATGCATTGGGCCCGCCAGGGCTGGGAGTGCGGCTGGCGGGACTGGTCGACGCAAACGAGGAACAGCACGTTTGGCGCGGTCTCGAGCGTGTCGGGCTTGGAACGAACCTCAGTCGCGCGGATGCGGAAGCGCTTGGATTTTTCGTGTGCGACTCGGACCTCGAAGACGAACTGATCCGCGCGCTTGGCGCCCGCGCGGTCGAGCGGCTGCTTGCTGCTCAAGGCGAGCTCGAGTCCTTTCGCCGCTTTCAGGAGCAACCTGCTCAGCGTGCAAGGGAGGGGCATGCCCAGCTGCGGAGGTTCATGGGCACGCGAGCGCGGCGCAAGATTCGCTACGGCGCATTGCTGACAAACGCACTTGACCTGCGTTGCGTCCCGCGCGCGCTCGACGCTGTGCTCGCGCACGCGCGCGAGTCGCGGCTTACCAACGGCAAATGAATGAAGCGGACTCTGCCCTGCTTCGGACGAATTCGCGCCAGCACGGTTAGCAAAAATGCGAACCGCCATCGGCGTGCAGGAACGCGCGCAATTGGCCTTGGTTGGGCGCCGGTTCGTTCCAATGGCTGATGGGCTGGGCTGCCGGTGGGAGTTAGCATTTTTGCTAACTACTCAGCCCAAGCTGTACGCCCGCCGTGCAACAGCCCTCGGAAGTACTGGCCAGGAACCTCGCTGCGCTGCCCGAAGGCGGGCGCAAGAGCAGGCGCGCGCGCACGATCAAGGCAGATCGTACATTGCAAATGCTGGTCGCCGACCTCGTAGCCGCACGCACGGCAGCGGGAATGACACAGCAGGAAGTCGCCGCGAGAATGTGGACGACGAAGAGTGTTGTTTCACGTCTGGAGAGCGGTGCGGGCACGCGCCCGACATTGAACACCATCGAGAAGTATGCGGTGGCGGTAGGCGCGATTGTCGAGATCCGCGTGCGCACGAGGCGGTAGCCCCTGGTCCACTCGCTTGCGTTGGCCCGAAGCGAATCGCAGAATGCGGTTCGATCGTTCGGATCCCGCGTCGGCACGTCAGACCTATTTGAAGGAAGCGCGACATGAGCGACAACCCTCGTCCTCCATCCCCGGCCCTGCCCCGAGCCCGCCGCCTCCTCCGCCCAACTGGAAAGCGCGCTTCCTCGCCTGCGTGGGCTTCGGGCTGGGCATCGTCATCCTGGTCGCGCGTGCCGTGCGCCGGTGCTTTTTCGGCGTGCTCGCGTTCGCGATCAGCATGGCGTTCTTCATGCTGGCGCCGCAAGGCAAGGAGATCCTGTCGCTGGTGGTCGAGGACGCCGACTGGAGCCAGTTCTGGTCGCCGTGGCTGATCGTGAGCGCGGCGATGCTGGCGCTGATCGTGTGGTATTCGAGCCGCGTGCTGCTGAGCTTCCACGACGTGATCGACGAGAAGCTCAACACGCCGAAGCTGCTGGCGTTCAGCGGCCGGCTTGAAGCGTGGTTTCCGCGAATACTCGGCGCGCTTTGCATCCTGCCGTTGGCGTTCTTCTTAGCCGACGTGGGCGTCAAGACGTACGTGCTGAACTCGCCGCTGCTCATCGTCGCGGCGTTCGCCGCGCTCGCCGCCATCGATGGCCTCAACGGGTGCCTGCGCTGCAAGCTGTACCGCTGGGGCTTCGCGTCGAGCATCCTGTTCGTCTGCCTGTCGCATCGGTGGGCGACCGAGGTGCCGTATCCGGAAAAGCCGACGTTCTCCAATCTTCCCGCGGCGCTGTTCAAGATCGGTGACAACCTGGCGCTCGCCACCACGGGATTCCAGCTCGTCATCGCGATCGGGATCTGGCTACTGCTCGACTACCGCTGCAGGCGATGGGCGCGCCTGCACGGGAGTCAGGAGGTGCGGGGGACCGACCGGCGTCACTCGCTGGTCGTTCTGTCCGCGGTCGCCATCGTCGCGCTCGCCGCGTGGCTGGTCACCTTCTGGAGCGCGCTGCTGCCGCGCACGGCGTACGTCGTGCCGGCGACGCTGCTGGCCGGTGTGCTGGTCATCGCATTCCTCGTTCACCGCCGCGCCTGGTTCGCGAAGATGATGAGCGGGCCGCCGGTGATAAAAACGCCCAGCGGCCGCAGCGATGCCCCGCCCGGCAGCCGGCGCGCCACCGAGATTCACATCGCGAAGGCGACGAAGGTCGTCCTGTGGGTCGCGGCGATCGTCGGCACCCTTGTATTCTTCCTGGTGTGGGCGAAGCCGATCGAGGTCGGACGTTTCCTCGGCGCGCCGACGCTGCTGATGCTGTCGCTCGCGATCTGGGTGGTGTTCGGCGGCGTGGTGCTCACCGTCGTGCCGAATGCGTACCGCCTGCCGAGCCTGGGACTGCTGCCACTGGTCGCCGCCTTCGTGAACGGGCTGGGCAACGCGCCGATCACCATCTCCACGTCGGACGCACCCGCGGTGAACGCCGCCTTCACGCGGCCCGACGTGCGCGAGAGCATCAAGGCGTGGGTCGGCGCGCCAGGACATGCCGAAGACCGATCCGATCTACCTGGTCGCAGCGGCCGGCGGCGGGATCCGCGCGGCGTTCCTGACCGCGTCCTACCTCGCCGCCGCCGACGATCTCACGCAGGGACGCTTCGGCAAGCACGTATTCGCGATCAGCGGCGTCTCCGGCGGATCGCTCGGCGCGGCGATGTACGCGCTGGCCGGCGATGGCGCGTCGATCGCGACGTGCCCCGAAGCCGTCAAGCAGCCCGCCGAGATGGGCCCGCGCCAGCGCGCCATGCTGTGCACGCTCGGCGGCGATTTCCTGTCGCCGGCGGTGGCGACGTACCTGTTCCCGGATCTGTTCCGCGCCTTGTGGGTGCCGGCGTTCCTTTATCGCGACCATACGTGGCAGGACCGCGGCCGCACGCTCGAGCAGGCGTGGGTGGCGAGCGTGGACCCGGCGCGTGCCGCGACGCTCAACGGCCGGTTCCTCGACTACGCCGCGCGTGCCGACCCCAGAGCCCCCGGCGGCGCCGCGAATGTGAACCTGATCCTGAACGCGACGCGCGTGCAGAGCGGCCAGCGCGTCGTCGCGTCGACGTTCACGTGGCCGTGGCTCAGCACCATCGACCTGTTCGACAGTGCCTACGACACGGCGGCGACGTCGCTGATCGGCGCGGTGCACAACAGCGCGCGGTTCACCTATGTCAGCCCGGCGGGCGCCTATTTCCACGCTGACCCGAAGCGCGGCGAATTCGCCGGGCAAGTGGCCGACGGCGGCTACTTCGACAACTCGGGCGTGCTGTCGCTGCTCGAGGTCATCGCCGAGATCGAGAAGGACGGCGACAAGGAGCTCCTGTCGCGCATCCATGTCGTGATCATCACCAACGACGGCAACGAGCGCCGGATATGCGACGACAGCGAGCCGGCCGCCGGCGCGACCGAGGTGCAGATCACGGCGCCGATCGCGACCTTCCTCGCGGCGCGGACGGCGCGCGCCGAGCTTTCGAAGGCGCAGCTCCGGCGCGTGCTCTCACGGGTGAATGGCGTGGCCGACCTTTGCGGCGCTGGCGGCGCGCCGACGCCGCCGCTGATGGAAGTGTCGCTGAACAACATGCTCGTCGCCGACTTTCTGCGCAACGAGGCGCGAGGCGGGATGATGATCGGCAAGTGCCGCGATACAACCATGCCCGTCGGCAAAGGGCAGGATGACGGACAAGCACGCCGCGCAGACCGAGAAGGAGATCGCGGTGCGGGTGTCGGAGGCGCCGCTGGGATGGACGCTGTCTGCGGCGACGACGGACTGGCTTACGCGGTACGCGAGTCTGGAAGCGTGCAAGGTCAGCGCGCAGTTGGGGCGTGCGACACCCTGACTGCCGCCATGTGCGGATACGCTCACTCTGCGGTGAACTCGACTCTAGCGCCTGATACGTGATTGACCTTCAAGACTTCGCCCAACGGTATCCGCGGCTGTTCGTCCTGACCGGCGCGGGGGTGAGTGTCGATTCGGGCATCCCTGGCTACCGCGACGAAAACGGCGACTGGAAGCGCAGCGCGCCGGTGATGCTGCAGGACTTCCTGCGCTCGGAGGCAACGAGACAGCGCTACTGGGCGCGCAGCATGGTTGGGTGGCCCGTCGTCGCGCGTGCGCAGCCCAACGCCGCCCACGAGGCCCTCGCGTCCCTGGAGGCGATGCAGCGGCTGCGCTTGCTGGTGACGCAGAACGTGGACGGACTGCATCAGCAGGCCGGCAGCACCGAAGTCATCGAGCTGCACGGCAACATCGGTCGCGTGATCTGCCTCCAGTGTCGTGCCACGGAGGAGCGCGAAACCGTTCAGCTCGCGCTCCGAGAGCAGAACCCCGAATTCGTCCATGCGGTGGCGCAAACGGCGCCTGACGGCGATGCCGATCTCGAACATGGTGCGCTGGATGCGTTCAGCGTGCCGGAGTGTCGGCATTGCGGCGGCATGCTCAAGCCCGATGTCGTGTTCTTCGGCGAAGGCATCCCGCGTACCCGTGTCGATGCCGCGCGGGCCGCGCTGGAGGAAGCCGATGCGATGCTCGTCGTCGGCTCGTCGCTGATGGTGTACTCGGGTTACCGGCTGTGCGAGCACGCGCAGGCGATGGACAAGCCCATCGCGGCGATCAACCGCGGCCGCACGCGGGCCGATCATCTGTTCACGCTGAAGGTCGAGCACGGCTGCGGCGAGGCGCTGACCGACCTGGTCGAGGCGCTCGCAGCGATTCCTTCGCTGGTCTGAGGCGTTCGCCAGTTTCGCAATTGCGACTTCGGCGCTATGCCCGGTAGTGCCCTGGGCCATCCGGCCATTTCGCCGGTTCCGCCGGTGCAGCGGCTGCGCGTTACCATCGATGAGCAGTTTCACGAACTGGAACGCGAACTCGTCGACCGCCGTGTCGATCGGCCTTGCCGCCACGATCGCGGCGGGGACGTGCACGCTGCCGTTCCGGTGTTTGACGGGTAGCCGAGCGGGAAGAGGCGGTCGTCCGCGGCTCTAGCGTCCCAAAGTACTTGACACTCAGCGTGGCGTCTGGATATATGGCACCGCAGCGGGCTTGTAGCATACCAATAGCGAACGGGAGGACGCCATGCCCGGGGTCTCGCGGAGCCATCACTCGATGGCTCGATCGACAGCAATCGCCGTAGCAGCGAGCCTGCCGACTTCGTCTCCACTGGCAGCGATATGAACTGTGCCGCCACAACGCGATCACCGCTGCCGAACGGTACGCTGGCGGGCGGTTCGGTTACGTGCTGGGGATCCGGCGTGTCAGGGACAGAGATGCGGTCGAGTGGTTGCAATCGCTGTATCGCTGGTGACATTGCGCATGTTTCGCCAACCGGGGTCGCGGTTTCGGACCCACATCTTGGGTCGAGTCTCGACCTCAACGTTTCCCATTGAAGGGAGATCATCATGGCGGATGGCAACAACCTGATCATCGGACGGCTGAATCAAGGCGACAATGTAACGTTGCTCGATCGCAATGGTGTGCCGCCGACGGTCGCTTTCGCAGTGTCAAACGCGAACGGAAATGGCATTCTCGGCACGGCGACCAGCGCGACTTCGTCCTTCATCGGCGTGGTAGGACAGTCGGCGAGCGGGATCGGTGTATTGGCGGATGGTCAGACTGGTCTCAAATCTCGCGGAGTCCAGGGAAACGGCATCGAAACGGATAGCGGTAGCGGATTCGGGCTGCTCGCCCGCTCGAAGAGCAGCACTGGTGTGCAGGCTACCGGAAAGCTGTTCGGCGTTGAAGCGTTCAGCAACGGCAGAGATCTGGCTGCTGGCGTCCGGGGCACGGCCGTCCGCGGTGTCTTGGGTTTTGGATCGGAGATCGGAGTCGCCGGCACCGTCAATACGACTGCGGGCACTTTGACCTCGGCCTTCGTCGGTGTAAGCGGCAGATCGAATTCCAGTCATGGAGTGTTCGGTGGTTCCACGGCGCCGATACTCCCGGGACCGCTCGTGGGCGGCGTCACTGGTGTTTCGAACCAGAATGGTCTTCTGGGTGAGAGTACGGGTACAGCATTCGGTGTCTTCGGTCGTTCCCGGAATGGCGTGGGGGTTGGGGGTGTCGCCCTTACTTCGGCGGCGTTTGCCGGTTGGTTCAAAGGCGACGTCGCCGTGTTTGGCAACGTCGCTGTCACAGGAGCCAAGTCCGCGGTGATGCAGGATGCAGCTGGCAAATATCGACGCATGTACGCTGTGGAAAGTCCGGAGAGCTGGTTCGAAGACTTCGGCTGGGCCAAACTGGTGCGCGGCCGCGTGCACGTTGCGTTGAAGCGGGACTTCGCTCAATTCATCGGGGCCCGGGAATATCACGTTTTTCTGACGCCCGAGGGCGATTCGTGCGGACTCTATGTCAATCGAAAGACCAGAACCGGCTTCGACGTGGTTGAGCAGCAGAAGGGTCGAAGCAACATCCGCTTCAGTTACAGAATCGTGGCGAAACGACGTGATCTGCAGGGGCGGCGACTCGAAGAATTCAAGCCGCCGAGTGATCTTCCTAAGATTGACGGCAAGATTCGCGCGCCAAAAATGCCGGAAGAGCCAGCAGAACTGAAGAGTCTTGCGAGATCGAGGAAAACGAAATCACGGCCGGCTCAGCGGCGACCAAAAGCCTGATGCGCGAGCGCGCCCACGACCTGAAACCCGCTTCCGCGAACTCAGCATCAGCGCATTAACCGTTCATCCAAGACTACATGCGTTCCTTCTAACCTGTCGAACGACACCATTCGACAGGTTGTTGGCGCGCGAGCCTGAGGCAAACAAACATGAGAGGACTAGCAATAGCAATTTTCGGCATCGGAGCCATTTCGGCAATAATCGTTGCCCTCGTTTCAGACCTCATGACGCCCGCCGTTCCGTCCGGCCGGTGTCTGCTGCAAACGAGATTTCTGTTGCCGGACCGATGTGCGAGCAGTTGTCCATCCGGAGTGGATTGTCCGTCGACACGGACTCGGCCGTACATGTTCTTTTTCACTCAGGCGGCCGCTTGTCCGGACGCGGTCATTTGCGGCTGAAGTTCAACGCATCGCTTGGTAACCCCGACGAGTCGTATGGACTTGTGCATCATTGGGGGCCTTACCGCCGCCTTTTTCGCCCGGCGGCGCGTTTGCGGTTCTCGGTCTGCATGCGACGCGAGTTGCTCAGTCGACGCTATCGGTGGTGCGCAGGCGTTCACATTGGGCATGCGATGCCCATTGGCGTTGGCTGCACTGCGTTTGCATGCAGCGGTACAGCGAGAACTGTGTGCGCTCACCGCAGACCTCGCGCGGGCTGGCCGGACCGCGCGGGGCGGGGCGCTGCGCCACGCGCGCTGGGGGCGGCGCGGGAACGGGCGGCTGCGCGACTGCGGCAGGAGTGTCCGCGGGAGTTGGCTCCGTCGGCATAGCCTTGACATCTCCGGTGTCCGCGGCAATCGGACCGGCAGTTGACGCAGGTTCGGTGGCGCCGGCAGCAGACGCAGGCTCGCTGGCGCCCGTCGGTGAGTCCGCAGCATTGCGCTCCGTCGGCACCGGCTTCGCGACTCCGGCGTCTGCGGCAATCGGCGGTGTCTCCTGTGGTACCGCAGGGCCGACGGCGGGCACGGGCACGGCCGCGGTACTCCCAGCGCCTGTGCCAAGGTTGATGCCAAGGACATCGAGCACGCGCCCGACTCGGGGTTCCTGGCGAAACTGATACGCGCCGACAGCCAGCAGCGCCAGCAGTACCAGCACCGCGCCGCTCCACATGGCGATGCGTCGGGGGTTGGGCTCTTGGCGTGCGAAAGTCGTCCGCACTGGCAGATCGTCATCGACGCGAGCGACGTCGGAATTTGCCTGGGGGTCCGGAGTCAGGCGCGAACGCCATCGCGCCATCGAGCTCTTCCGCCCCGTGGGCCGGCGGCGCGGGCTCCGGGGCCGGCGGCGGCGACGACGGCACTACGTCATCCGGCACAGGAGCAGCAGTCGATTCCGCGCTGACGGGTCCGCTTGCGGCCGGAGGTGCGCTACCAAGGCGCGCGCGCATCTGCGCGACGCTTTGCGGACGCTGAGCGGGATAGATCGACAAGGCGCTGTCGAGCGCGTCCAGCAGCGATGCGCTGTAGTGCAGCCGCGGCCACGTCAGGCGCAGCCGCTGCACCGTGTCCGCGAGCGTTTCGCGCCGTGCGGTGCTGGACAGCTGAAGGCGGCGCGGGCAGCTCCCCACTCATCCAGTAGCGCGCGACGCCGGCCAACGCGTAGAGGTCGACCGAGGGAGGGAGCGGAGTGTCGGCTTCGACAAGTTGCTCGATCGGCGCGAAGCAGGGTTCCTCACTGGTCTTCAGCGCGTCGATCGGGTCGCCGGCGATCGCCCGGCCCGCGGCACCGGGGCCCAGCAGCAGCGGTGCGTTGTCGGCGAGCAGCAAAATATTGGACGGCGCGACCCTGCCGTGAACTCCGCCTGCGAGGTGAAACGCCTGCAGCGCGCCCAGCAGCGCGTCGAGCAGCGCGCGCAGTGCCTCCTCGTCGGGCGGTTCGTTCATGCCCGGTCGCACGTCGAGCAGCCGCTTCGCCGGGTAGCGTGGCATGACGCGGTAGGCCGTCGCGTTGGCCTCGAATAGACGCACGATGCGCACCAGCGAGGGATGGTTGCATCGGGCGAGCGTGCGCGTTTCATTGATGAAGGCCTTCAGCCCTTTCGCAAAGGTCGCGACCTGCGAGGAGGTCCGTGGCGTCACCTGCGATTCATCAATACGCAGCGCAAGCCGCGCCGGCATGTACTCCGCGATCGCCACCGGGATCGCGAGCGCGCGGTCCGTGGCCCAGTAGACGATGGAGACGCTGCCCTCGCAGATGAGTGCCTCAATCTCGAACCCGTCCAGACGAGCGCCCGCGGGCAAAGCGCGGACAGCGGACGGCATGGGGCTGTCAGGCAGCTTTTCGTTCAATCCAGCGGATGATGGCTCTGGACGCTTCATGTGAATCGGCTCGAACAAGAGTTGGATTCCGCTCGGTCCAACTTAGTTCTGCCCGCGAACCGCTCAGTGCCGCGTCCCGCCTTTTCCGGGAAGTTTTCCTTTGGTGGGCGTGGCTTCGACCGACAGCGTGAAGCTGCGTTGCTCGTTGGCGGTGATCGCGCCGACGCCGATCAGCTTGCGCGCGATCTCGACGCCCAGATCGTCACGGATGGACACGACGACCGTGTATTCCCACGGCTCCGCGTCGGGCGGATGCCGGATGTTGCCTTCGATCAAAAGGGGCGTGAGCGCAGGCGCCGACGGCGCTTCGGGGCTCGCACCGTAGCGCAGGTAATGCCGGCACGCCGGACACACCATCGCACTTTCGAGGATGGTTTCGCGACAGTGCGGACACGCGCGGGTCGCTCCGGGTTCGCCCGGGCGCACAGGGTTCATCAGCTCGCGCTGCGCCCCATGTCGATACCGTTGCCGCTCTTGCTCATTTTCGAACCTTTGTCGTCGCCCCAGCCGAAGTCGGCTTGACCCCGCATGCGGGCGCCGGACACGACGGTCAGCGAACCGGACTTCACGTCGCCGACCACCACCGCGCTCTGCGTCAATTCAACGCGCGTGGCTTCCTCGATGTTGCCTTCGAGTTCGCCGGCGATCGTGACATTGTCGGCGCGCACGCTGCCGGTCAGTTTGGCACCGGACTCAATCGTGAGGTCACCCTTCACGTTGACGTCGCCCTTGAAATTGCCGGCGATGCGGATACTGCCGGCGCCTTCGATCTTGCCTTCGATCGTGATGTCGTCAGCGATCAACGATTCCTTCCGCGACGCGCTGGTGTCGGCGCGTGCCGCGGGTGTTGGGGCGGGGCTGTGCTGAACAGCCGCGGGCTTCGGTGCAGCGTCGTACCGGGCGGGTTCCTTCGCTTCGGGCACGGGCATGGGGGTCGGCTGCGCGGGGACCGTACTTTCTTTCCAGAGGGCCATGATGCGTCCTTTCGTGAGGAAGGACTCTAAAGGCTATCGCTAAATGCCTGTGGGGGCAATGCTATTGTCATGGCGGGCGCCCCGGCGCGACCCGCCGTCCGGGCAGCGCCGCCAGCGCCCTGTCCACTACATCTGCTTGAATCGATGAGGTGAAGTGCTAGGCCATCCGGTCGATTTCGCCCCGCCTCGACGTCCTCTACGTTACGCAGGTACAGCGGAGCGAGCCTGTCTTGACGTGGAAGACAAATGTCCATACAATCGATGCGATGGGAATGGGACACCGCAAAGGCTGCGGCCAATGAAAGAATCCATGGCGTTGCGTTGCGGAGGCGGCAACAGTTCTCGATGACGATCGGGCTATCACGCGGGAAGATACGGACAGCGTTGGGGAGCAGCGCTTCGTTTCGTTGGGTATGAGTGCGGAAGGAAATCCGCTCGTAGTCGTGTATGCGTGGCGCCCCGCGACCATTCGGTTGATCTCTGCCTGGAGAGCGAATGCCCGGCAAAGGAAACACTATGCGCAAGGCTAAGGCCGAACCCTATCGCGATATCGATTTCTCGCATGGGAAACGTGGTCCCGTGATGACGCCCGATCCGGGCAAGACCAAGATCTCGATCCGCCTGGACAATTTCGTGCTCGATCATTTTCGTGGAATTGTCGAGAAGGCCGGCGGTGGGAACTATCAGTCGCTGATCAACGACGCTCTGGTCGCGCACATTCAACGGCAGTCGATGTTGGCAGCGGTGCGCAAGGTCGTGCGCGAAGAGTTGGCAAAGGCCAACAACTAGTTTTTTGGGCCGTCAGCCGTTCGCCTGGGCACGCCGCCGCTGCTCCCACCAGCGGAACAGGAATCCGCGTGCCGGCTCGCTGCCGGTGCAAACCCACGCGACCGTGCCCGGCTCGACGAGATAGCGCTGCTGCAGCCGGCGCGCGACATCGTTCCCCAGGAAGAGAATGCGATCGCCCGGCTTCAGCAGCGTGTCGTCCGGCGGCAACATCAGCGTTTCTTCGTCGCGTTCCAGCATCACCGGGGTCACGCGCATGCGCGCGCCAGGATTCGTCGGATCGGCCAGCAGGTGCTGGACGCGAAACGGTGCGCCTACGCGCTGGAAGAATGCGTAGAACATCCCGGGCTGCAGCACGTCGCATTCGAAGGCCCAGCTGTGGGGAGAGCCATCGCCCACTTCCTTCCGCACGCGATCGAGCACGGCCGTGGCCTGCTCGCGGTCGCCGGCGCGGAGCTGCGCGATGAAACGGGACAGCATCGGCGCCTTCAGCACCTGCAGGCATTCGTTGACCATGATGTCGGACTGCACGAACTTGAGATTCGCGCGCGCGGCCTCGACCAGCGCGCGGTCCTGCATCTGGTTTTGCCGGATGACGACGAAGATGTCCGGCTTGACGCGACGCGCGAGCGTGGTTGCGCCCAGGTTGACGGCGTCGTTGTCGGCGCCGGCCACCAGCACGTCGGCGACCTCGACGCCGGCATCGTTCAGGAAGTTCTCCGCGTAGTCGCCATGCACGAGGCGCTCGTCGGTTTCGACCATCACGCGCGGATCGAATGCCTTCCACTCGATGCCGGCCTGGTCGAGCACGGCGGAGATCGCGTGCCCGAAACGGCCGAAGCCGACCAGCACCCAGCGCCCGTGCGGAGGCTGGACGGCAGGAGGGATCGGCGCGCCGTCCGTGGCGGTAATCCAGTCCTCGATCTGCACGATCTCCGGCGCGCGCAGGCTGACGCCAAGGTTGTACGCGAACGTCTCGAAGGGATTGATCACCGTCACGCCGCCGAAGGACTCGAGATTCACCCGGGCGACCGCGGATTTGGCGCGCGCGATGATCGGGATGCCGGGATTGAGCACCCTGGCGTCGATGGCGATCGACTGGTTGACGGCGTCCTCGCCCGCGAGCGCGATCAGGCCGAGGCACAACGGGCTGCGCACGCCGCAATCCACGAGCACGTCCGCAAGCCGCGCATCGGCGGCCAGCGTCAGCGGCCGGGTGCCGTACTCCTGCACGGCGACCGGCGCCATGCGCTCGGACGACGGATCCACGATGACGAGCCGGTTGCCGAGCCGATCGAGCGCGCGCGCGAGGCGCGAGCCGCTCTGGCCGTAGCCGCACAGCACGTAGAACGGTTCGGCCAGCCCGCGCACCTGCCGGTTGAAGACGCTGCGGCGAAGCATCGTGCGAAACGGCGCGTCGTTGGCGAGCGCGATCACCGAGCCCAGCGTGTACGCCCAGCCAACCACCGACAGGTAGATGGCGAAGGTGACCCACAGGCGCTGGGCGTCGGTGAATGGATAGGGAAGCTCTCCGAACCCGATGGTCGTCGCCGTGTACGACATGAAGTAGAAGGCGTGGAAGATGCTCATCGGTTCGCGCACGCCTTCGGGCGTCACGCCCGGGATCAGGGCCAGGCCGCCAACCGAGATCGCGTAGACGACAATGACCGTGATGAGCGGCGCGCGAAGGCGCCGCAGAATCAGGAACAGTATGTCGCTCATCGACCCTGGCGCAACGTCTCGCCAATGAGCAGCACCACCGAAAACAGATTCGCGAGCAGCGCGCCGCCGGACAGCGACACGACGACTGCCGTGAACTCGGCGTTCATCGGTTGCCCGACCACATACAACTGCCACGTCCATACGATCGATGCCGCGATCAACTGGAACGACGCAACGAGACTTGTCGCGAGATGGGTGGCGCCGAGCTGCGTGCGGTCGCCGAACTTGAGCACGGTCGCGATCAGGTTGACGACCACTGCCGCGAAGAGCTCCATCGGGTGGTGCAGCTCGGGACGCTCGATGTCGCCGATGAAGAATCCGAAATTGAGCGTGCACGCGAAGATGATGAAAAAGCCGAAGATGACCTTCTCTAGATTCATGACCGGTACGCTCCGCGGGTTACGGCGATCGCTGCATGATAGTGCATTGACGGCCGCGAGCTTCGGCTGCCTCAGGGCAATGCCGAACTCAACGCCACCGTCCGCAACGGCATCCGCGTGTACGTCTCCTGCACCAATCCACCGGCCCGCAACTCCTCCGTCAGCCGCACCAGCGCCTCCTGATCGCGGCACGCGACGCGCAGCATGTAGTCGAACGCGCCGGTCATCAGCGTGGCTTCGAGTATCCCCGCGATGTTCTGCAGCTCGGCCTCGAACTTGACCGCCGTGGTGTTGGGGGAGAGCTTGACGTCGATGATCGCGGCCAGCGGCATGCCCATCGCCCGCAGGTCGACCTTGACCTCGTACTTCTGGATCACGCCGGACTCCTCGAGGCGCCGGATGCGCTCGGACACGGCGTTGGGGCTCAAGGAGACGTGTTCGCCCAGGTCCTTGTAGCTGGTCCGGGCGTTCTTCCACAGCGCGGCGATGATTTCGCGGTCGAACTTGTCCATGGCTTAGGTTTCCTCTGCAGAGCTGCCATCGAACGCAATAATAACGCAGAAAACGCACCGTCACCGCTGATATTCTCTTCGGATCGCCTGCATCCGGAGGAAATCGCGCCATGGGACCCAGATACCTGCTGATTTCCGCGCTGATGTTTGGGCTGGCGCTCGGCGCCGTGGCCCAGTCCGCGCCGACGGATCCGCCCATCACCGCGGCCGCGAAGGCCGACGTGGTCCAGTCGCTGGGGCTGAAGCTCAAATCCAACTACGTGTTCCCGGACGTGGCGGAGCGCACGTCGGCGGCGCTCGACGCAGAACTCCGCCAAGGGCACCTACGCGGGCGCCAACACGGCGAAGGAGTTCGCGAAATTGCTGACCAGCGATTTGCGGACGCTGGGCAACGACCGGCACTTGGCGGTGCGCTACGCGCCGGACGCGATGATCGAGGCGCCAGGCGCCACGCCCAGTCCGCATCAGTTGGCGAAGATTCGCGAAGAGATCACTCGCGATGGCTTCGGCATCGCGCGTGTCGAGCGGCTCCCCGGCAATGTCGGCTACCTCGACCTGCGCGGGTTCGGTCCCACGGAAATGGTCGGCGACGCGTACACGTCCGCAATGTCGCTGCTCGCCGGCACCGATGCGCTGATCCTGGACCTGCGCCGCAACGGCGGCGGTGAACCCACCAGCGTGGCGTGGCTGATGAGCCACTTCTTTGCCGAAGGCGACGAGCGCCACATCAACGACATCTACGAGCGGCCCAAGGACCAGACGCGCCAGTACTGGACCAGCGGGTCGGTCAAGACGCGGTACCTGAAGCCGGTGTACGTGCTGATCTCGGGCTACACGTTCTCGGGCGGCGAGGAATGCGCGTACGACTTCCAGACGCAGAAGCGCGGCACGCTGGTGGGCGAGACGACGGGCGGCGGCGCCAATCCGGGCGACTTCGTGGCGCTGGGTCATGGCTTCGTGGCGTTCATTCCGGACGGACGCGCGATCAATCCGATCACCAAGACGAATTGGGAGCACGTCGGCGTGAAGCCGGATGTGACTGTGCCGGCCGCGAAGGCGCAGCAGACGGCCTACGCGGAAATTCTGCGCAGCCTCATTCCCAATTCCAAGGATCCGGAAGCGCGGCAGGAACTGACGACGATCCTGGCGCGGGTGGAGAAGGGCGAGACCGAGAAGGTGGAGTATCCGGCGGGGCGGTGAAACGCGAAGCTGTATCGGCCAAACGAACGAGCGCGGTCCATAGGGCGAATCTGGACAATCTTCGGGAGGAAGCGTGACGCAAATTCGCGCTTCGACCGTTGACGCCATGTATTCCATAGGATACACTTGGACGCGATCGCCATCCGGCAGACCGTCGTGTACTCACGGTGGTTCAAACAGCTGCGGGATGGACAAGCAAAGGCTCGCATCCTCACGCGCGTGCGACGGCTGGCGTTAGGCAATCCGGGTGATTGTGAGCCTGTCGGCGAAGGCGTGCGTGAAATGAGGATCGACTACGGCCCAGGCTATCGGGTGTACTTCGTGCAGCGCGGCAAGGTGCTCATCGTCTTGCTTGCTGGCGGCGACAAACGCACGCAGCATCGCGATATCGCGGCCGCACTGAAGCTTGCAAGAGACCTTTAGGAATGCGCGTGGCAAAGACCAAGACACTGCCCTACGATACCGTCAATTATCTGGATACCGTCGAGGACATCGCGGGTTATCTCGAGGCGGTGCTGGAGGATGGCGATCCGGAATTGATTGCGGCGGCGTTGGGGGACATCGCGCGTGCCAAGGGAATGACTCAGCTCGCGCACGCGACGGGTCTCGGGCGCGAGAGCCTGTACAAGGCGCTCTCCGCGGAAGGCAACCCCGAGTTCGCGACTGTGCTCAAGGTTGTGCGCGCACTGGGGTTGAAATTTACCGCGACGCCGATAACGGGGCGCCCCAAAGGACGCCGCCGCCTCCGCCCTCCTAAAGCGGCTGATATCGCGTCAGCGCGCAACTAGGCCGCATCATCGCGCGGCCGAGCAACCGCGCGATCCACTCCGCCATCGCCTCCGCCATTTCGGCCCTGATCTGCGGATCCTTCTTTCCCGTCCTCGCCGGCACGTGAAACGAATGATCGGCGTCGTCGAAGAGCTTGAGCGTGGCGCGCGCGCCGAGTTTCCCGACCAGGTCCTGCAGCAGGCTCAGCTCCGCGAATTCGTCGCGCGTCCCTTGCAGGAACAGCATCGGAATCTGCACGTCGAACAAGTGCGCTCCGCGTTCGTCCGCAGGCTTGCCCGGCGGATGCAGCGGGAACCCGACGAACACGAGCCCGCGCACACCGGGTAACGGTGAGAAGGCCTGGGCTTGCGACGTCATGCGCCCGCCAAAGGACTTGCCGCCGGCGAACAATGCAAGCCTGGGCACTAGCCGAGACGCTTCAGCAACTGCCGCGCGAACCGTCGCCTGCGCCAGCTTGGGCGAATCGGGTCGCTTGGAGCCGCGTTCCATGTACGGAAACTGGTAGCGCAATGTGGCAATGTCCCGTTCGGCGAGGTCGTTCGCGAAGCTCGCCATGAATGGGTGCGTCATGCCGGCGCCGGCGCCGTGCGCCATCACGTAGCAGGTGCGCGCTTTCGCCGGCGCCTGCAGCAAACCCGATACGCTGTTGGCGTCGTCGACGACGATCGTCACCGGCTTCGCGGTTCCTGCCGCCGTGCCGCTAGCCGTGGTCATGACGCGAACTTCATCAGCTTTGCCGCATACCCGGGCGCGGTCGCCTCGTGCATGAAGTAGACATAGATCTCCCGCCAGCCGGTGGCTTGCAGCGTGCGCGCCCACTGTTTCAGATCGGCGTCCGAGTAGGTCTCGAGCCGCAGGCGGACATAGCCCCACGGCGCCGTCTCCACCAGCGGCGGCGGCGCGCTGTCTTCGCGCTCGGACAGGCACAGCGCGGCGCCGGCGTCCTTGAGCGCGGCGTACACGTCGTCGTCGAACCACGTGTCGTTACGGAACTCGAACGTCGCGTTGTGACCGGCCGGCAACAGGCGCAGGAATTCGGTGAGTCGGGCGAGATCCTTCTTCATGTTGGGCGGCAGCTGGAACAGCACCGGTCCTCGCTTGGCACCCAGCGCAGCCAGGTTCTTGTACAGATAGCCGACCGGTTCGGCCGCCGTCTCCGCACGCAGCCGCGACATGTGCGTGATCCGTTGCGACGCCTTGATCGAGAACCGGAAGTCCTTGGGCGCCGCGGCCGCCCAGTTCTCGATGACCGACGTCCTGGGCATCCGGTAGAACGTGTTGTTGATCTCGACCGTCGGCAGGCGCGCCGAATAGAACGCGAGCATTTCCTCGGCCTTGATGTCGTCCGGATAGAAGACGCCTTTCCACTCCTTGAAGGAATATCCGCTCGCGCCGGCCAGCAGCTTCGCAGTTGTCATTGGTCCGAACCTCCATCAGTATGTTTGCCCAATGGCAAAGAACCCACTCAAGGAATACTCGGCCAAGCGTACCTTCACCGCCACGCCGGAGCCGCCGCCGGCCGTGCCCGCGGCCGGTGGAGGTCCGCTGTTGTTCGTGGTCCAGCAGCATTCCGCGACGCGGCTGCACTACGACTTCCGGCTCGAATGCGACGGCGTCCTGCTGTCCTGGGCGGTGCCCAAGGGTCCGTCGCTGGATCGTAACGAAAAGCGCCTCGCCGTGCACGTCGAGGACCATCCGTACGACTATGGCTCGTTCGAAGGCGTCATCCCCGCCGGGCAGTACGGCGCCGGCGAGGTGATCGTCTGGGATTGCGGCGTCTATTCGCCGGACGAAGGCGGCGAGACCTGGTTCCACGATCGCGCGCGCGCTGAGCGCGAGGTCCGCGAGGGCCTGGAAAAGGGCAAGCTGAGCATCCTGCTGCGCGGCGAAAAGCTGAAGGGTTCGTTCGCGCTGGTGCGCACGAAGGAAGCGAAGCAATGGCTGATGATCAAGCACAAGGACCGCTTCGTGACGACCAGCGACGTCACCGCGCAGAGCCACTCGGTGCTTTCCGGAAAGACAGTCCAGGAACTGAAGTTCGTTCCCGTGCAGCGCATGCCGGCATCGCGGCTCGCGCCCGCGGGCAAGGTCGAGCCGATGCCGTCGGCCATCGCCCCGATGCTGGCGGAAATCGGCGACAAGCCCTTCCATCGCGGCGAATGGATATGGGAGCCCAAGCTCGACGGTTATCGCGTGCTCGCGTTCGTCGACGAGCATGGGGTCAAGCTGCGTTCGCGGCGCGGGCTCGACCTGTCCAGCAAATTCCCGCGCCTGGTGGCGGACCTCGCGCAACAGGCCGTGAACGGGATGATCCTGGACGGGGAACTCGTCGCGTTCGATGCCGGCGGCAAGCCGTCGTTCGGCGCGCTGCAGGATCGCGCGGGACTGAAGACGGAGCGCGATATCGCCGCGGCCGACAAGACGCTGCCCGTGGTCTTCGTCTGCTTCGACCTGCTGCACTTCGCGGGCATCGATCTGCGCAAGTCGCCGTACGCCGACCGTCGGCGCTACCTCGCGCAGTGCCTGCTGCCGTCGCCATTGGTGCAGCTCGTGCACACGCACGAAGACGGCGTGGCGTTGAGCGCCGCCGCGCTGGCGAGCGGCTTTGAAGGCGTCATCGGCAAACGCAAGGACAGCCGTTACGAGACCGGCCGCCGGTCGCAATCGTGGCTCAAGGTCAAGCCGACGATGACCGCGGACTTCGTCGTTGGCGGCTATACCAAGGGCAATGGCGCGCGCGCGCCGCTGGGATCGCTGCTGGTCGGATACTGGGACAAGCAGGGGCTGCGTTTCGCGTCGCACGTCGGCTCGGGCTTCGACGATCGCGCATTGAAGCAGGTCAAGGCGGCGCTGGAGCCGCTGCAACGGAAGACCAACCCTTTTGCCGACGAGCCGGAACTCAATGCGCCGACGACGTGGGTCAAGCCGGAGGCCGTCGCCGAAGTGAGTTTCCAGAGCTGGACCGACGACGGCCACCTGCGCGCGCCGGTGTTTCTGCGCTTGCGCGACGACATCGATCCCAAGTCCGTGCGTCGCGCCGAAACCGGTACCGCGACGGCGGCACCATCGGGCGGACCTGTCGATGACGTCGTGGCGCAGCTCGCCAGCCCCAAGACGGCATTGACGCTCGCCGTGGGATTGCACCAGATTCGCTTGACGCACCTCGATCGCGTCTATTGGCCGGCCGATCCGGCGCAGGACCTGCCGGCGTACACGAAGCGCGACTTGCTGCGATATCTCGCGCAGGTCTCGCCCTACATGCTGCCGCACCTGGCGGACCGCCCGCTGACGATGATCCGCATGCCCGACGGCATCCGCGGCCAGCGCTTTTTCCAGAAGCACTGGGAGCAGGAGCGGCCGGACTTCGTCGAGTCGATCACCGTATTCTCGAGCAGCAAGGACGAGCAGCACGACTACCTGTTGTGCAACAACCTGCCGACACTGCTATGGCTTGCGCAATCGGGCACGCTGGAGTTCCACGTCTGGCATTCGCGCGCCCGGCCCGGGGCCGACGCGGTCTCGAAGAGTACCGACTACGCAAGTTCGCTCGACGCGCTGGAAGCGTCGGTCCTGAACTATCCCGATTACGTGCTGTTCGACCTCGATCCGTACATCTACTCGGGAAAGGAGGCGAAGGGCGAAGAACCCGAACTCAACACGATCGCGTTCGAGAAGGGCAAGGAAGTCGCGTTCTGGCTGCGTGAACTGCTGCAGGGCATGTCGCTCGACGCCATCGTCAAGACCTCGGGCAAGACCGGCCTGCACGTGTTCGTGCCGATCCGGCGCACGCTCGACTTCGATGCCGCGCGCCACGTGTCGGAACTTGTAGGACGACACCTGCAGCGCCTGCACCCCAAGGACATTACACTGGAGTGGAGCATCCCGAAGCGCACCGGCAAGATCTTCATGGACTACAACATGAACGTCCGCGGCAAGACGCTGAACGTCGCCTATTCGCCGCGCGGCGCGCCCGGCGCGCCGGTGTCGATGCCGCTGACCTGGGATGAACTGGCCGGCGCGCATCCGCTCGACTTCACGCTGGCCAACGCGCCGCAGCGTCTCGCCCGGACGGGGGATCGCTGGCGGGAGGCGTTGCAAAAGAAGCAAGACTTGGAGAAGGCATTGGCGCGAACCACGAAGTAACGCTTGCAAAGTGCGGAAAAGATTGACATATTTCTCAGTTCGCGGCGCTTAGGCTTGCCGCACTTGGACTCAGTTGACCTCAGTTGGCAATCACCACGCCGCAACGGCGGGAGGCATGATGGCTGCACGATCGATTGCGAGTCTGTCGGTTTCGTTCGGACTGGTATCCATCCCGGTGAAGCTCTATTCGGCCACCGAAGCGAGCAAGACCGTCTCCTTCAACATGCTGCACAAGACCTGCGGCTCGCGGCTGAAGCAGCAGTACATCTGCATCAAGGAAGAGGTCGTGGTGCCGCGCGAGGAGATCGTCAAGGGCTACGAGTTCGCCAAGGACCAGTACGTGATGTTCACGCCGGAAGAACTGAAGGCGATGGAAGAGGCCGGCACGCACATGGCCGAGATCACCGAGTTCGTGCCGCTGGAAGCCGTCGACCCGGTGTACTTCGACAAGGCGTACTACCTCGCTCCCGACAAGGGCGGCGCCAAGCCGTATGCGCTGCTGGCCGCGGCGCTGCGCGAATCCAACCGCTGTGCGCTCGGCCGCTGGGCCGCGCGCGGCAAGCAGTACATCGTGATGATCCGCCCGGTCGACGACGGTCTCGTCATGCAGCAGCTCCTGTACGCCGGCGAAGTGCGGGCGATGAAGGACCTGGAGATCCCCAAGACCGATGTGAAGCCGGCGGAATTGAAGCTCGCGCAGCAATTGATCGAGCAGCAGACGTCCGACACGTTCGACCCGTCGCAGTACACCGACGACGTGGCGGCGCGCGTGCAGGCCGCCGTGGACAAGAAGGTCGAGGGCCACGAGATCACGATGTCCGAGGCGCCGGAAAGTGGCGGCGCGCAGGTCATCGATCTGATGGAAGCGTTGCGCGCCAGTTTGGAGAAGAAAGGTCCCGCACGCGGGGCCAAGCCCGCGCCCGCCGCGGCGCCTGAACCGGCGGCACGCAAACCCGCCAAGCGTGCGCAACAGGTCGCCGCGCCTGCGCCGGCCGCGCGCAAAGCGGCGAAGAAATAGCGATCTCAAGGGACGCACCCAGGCCGTGAATTCGTACGGCGTCCGGGACGTCGAGAAGCTGCTGCGCCTGTCGCGCAGCACGATCCGGTCGCTGATCGCCGCCGGCTTCGTCACGCCTGAACGCGGACCGCGCGGCGCATGGCGATTCTCCTTCCAGGACCTGATCGTGCTGCGCACTGCGCAGGCGCTGGCCGACGCCCGCGTGCCGGCGCGCCGGATCATGCGCTCGATGCGCGAATTGCGCCGCCATCTGCCGGACACGATGCCGCTGTCCGGACTCAACATCAGCGCGGTCGCCGATCGCGTCGTCGTGCGCGAAGGTGGCAGCCGCTGGCAGGCTGAATCCGGTCAATACCTGCTGGGCTTCGACGGCGACCCTTCCGATGGCTCGTTGAGCGTGATCGAGCGCGCCGATACGGTGCAAGACTCGCACGCGGCGGAAGCGTGGTTCGACCGCGCCGCGGCGCTCGAGGCCGATGATGTCAATGCGGCGCAGCGGGCGTATGAGCGAGCGATCGACACGGATGGAACTTATCTCGACGCCTACATCAACCTCGGCCGTCTGCTGCACGACGCCAAGCGGCTGGCCAAGGCCGAGGACGTCTACCGCCAGGCGATCAAGTCCTGTGGCGACGACCCGGTGCTGCTTTACAACCTCGGCGTGCTGCTCGAGGACACGAAGCGAGACTCGGAGGCGATGGACGCCTACGCGCGGGCGCTGCGCGCCAACCCGGACATGGCCGACGCTCACTACAACCTTGCGCTGCTATGCGAAAAACTCGGAAAGCCGAAGGACGCCATTCGCCACATGGCGCGGTATCGCGTGCTGACGGCAAACAAGACGCGATAGGGCGGCGGCTACTTGCCCTTTTTCTGCAGAACCGCGTCGGCGCGGCGATCAGGTCCCGCAGAACGTGCGGTAACACGCCGTCACGGCCGCCGGCGCGGGCTCGGCGTAGGCAGCCATCTCGGGAGCCTCGTCGTACGGCCGCCTGAGCGCATCGAGCAACCGTTCGAAGGGCTCGAGGTCGCCTTCGTTCGACGCGGCGGCCAATGCCTCTTCCACGCGGTGGTTGCGGGCGATGACGATCGGGTTGACGCTGCGCATCGCCCGGGCGCGCTCGATTCCGGCCATCGCGACGAATCCTCCGCGCCGTCCTCGCTCGCGCAGCGTGCCTGCCAGCGCGACAGCCATGCGTCTGGCTGATGCCCATCGGAGAACAGCGCGCGCAGCGGCGCTTCGTCGCCGGCCGCGGCGTCGGCCAGCCGCCGCCACGCGAGCGTGAAATCCACGCCGCCGGCATGCAGCAGGCTCAGCCAGTCGTCCGCCAGCGCGGCATCGGCGCCGTCGTCGTCCGGATTGCTTCGACGCAGACCGAGCTTGGCGCGCTGTCCGCGGAGCAGGTGCCCGCGGTATTGCACCGGGAACGCGACGAGGACCTCGGTGGCCATCGCTACGGCCTTCTCCTGATCCTCCGACAGCAGGGGCAGCAGCGTCTCGGCAAAGCGCGCCAGGTTCCAGCGCCGCGATGTCGGGCTGGTTGCCGAAAGCGTAGCGTCCGTGGCCGTCGATGGAGCTGAACACGGCGCCGGGATCGTAGGCTTCCATGAACGCGCACGGTCCGTAGTCGATCGTCTCGCCGGAGATCGCCATGTTGTCGGTGTTCATCACGCCGTGGATGAAGCCGACGTTCATCCATTGCGCGATCAGCGCGGCCTGGCGTTCGGCCACGGCCCGCAGCAGCGCGAGGATGGGCTGCGGTGACGTCGCGAGTTCGGGGTCGTGGCGCGCGATCGTGTACTCGGCCAGTCTGCGCACGCGTTCCAGGTCGCCGCGCGCGGCGTAGAACTCGAACGTCCCGACGCGGATGTGGCTTGCGGCCACGCGCGTCAGCACGGCGCCGGGCAGCGTTTGCTCGCGATACACCGGCTCGCCCGTCGCCACGACCGCCAATGCCCGCGTCGTGGGGATGCCCAGCGCGTGCATGGCCTCGCCGAGCAGGACCTCGCGCAACATCGGTCCGACGGCGGCCTTGCCATCGCCGCCGCGGGCGAACGGCGTGCGGCCCGACCCCTTGAAGGCGATGTCGCGGCGCAGACCCTGCCGGTCGATCACCTCGCCCAGCAGAAGCGCGCGGCCGTCGCCGAGTCGCGGCGAGAACCCGCCGAATTGGTGGCCGGCGTAGGCCTGCGCGAGAGGTTCGGCGCCGTCGGGGAGCGCGTTTCCGGCAAACGTCGCGGCCAGCGCGGATTCGTCGAGAGACGCGACGTCGAGGCCGAGCTCTGCCGCGAGGGAACGATTGAAGAACAGCAGTCTGCGGCGCGGGCGCCGCAACCGGCCGCCAAGGCGTGTAGAACCCCTCGAGTTCACGGGCGAACGAGTTGTCGAAAGGGAATGCCGCGTTGGCGACTGAGACGACTGAGGCCATGGACCGATAGATTGGGGCGATCGGTCAGTTTGCCATGCAATCCCTTGCTCGGATATTGGTACAGTATGGAGAGACCACAGTCACGACGTTGCATTTGTCCGTAAACGGAGGTCCGGCAATGGCTTATCTCGACGTGTCACGGGCCGCGAGCTGGCACGCGCATGTCTACTTCGATGCCACCAATCGCGACGACGCGGCGAAATTCCGCGAAGTCGTCGCCGCGCAATTCGGCGAACGAGTTCAGATGGGCCGATTCCATGAGCGCGAGGTTGGCCCGCATCCGAAGTGGAGCTTCCAGATCGCGTTCGCGCCGGCGCAGTTCTCCGATGTCGTGGGCTGGCTCGCGCTGAACCACGGAACACTCGACGTATTCGCCCATCCCAATACGGATGACGAATTGCGCGACCATCGGGACTGCGCGATCTGGCTGGGTCACCGGCACGAACTCGATCTGCGGGCCGTCGGAGGCTAGAGCGCCGATCCCGTTCAACCCTTGCGTTCGACGACAACCTCGAGGTATTCGCTCGGCAGCACGAGCGTGCGGTCGCCCGAGCGATTGCGGCTCGCCATCAGGTCCGTGATGTCCCGGGTGAAGCCGGCCTGGTGCGCGGCGTCCAGCGCGGCGAACGTCCGGTTCGTCGGGCCGTAGTAGGTGCGGAACACCTCGATCCAGTGCGCGGGCGAGCGATAGCGGAACACGAATTCGCGCCGGCGTAGTCCGGATGGCGCTGGCGCCCGGGCCGAACAGCTCGGCGAGCCGGGACTCGGTCCCCCAGAGCGACGGCGACTTGATGCCGGCAACCGGCGGAATGTAGCGCCCGATGATCTTGAACAGCTGGCCGATGAAGCTCTCCGGCGTCCAGTTCGCGAGCCCGATCTTGCCGCCGGGCCTGCAGACGCGCATCAGTTCCGCTGCGGCGCGCTCCTGGTTCGGGGTGAACATCACGCCGAACGTGGACATCACGGCGTCGAAGGAGGCGTTCGCGAAGGGCAGGTTCTCGGCATCCGCTTCCTGGAACTTGATCGCGTGGCCTTCCGCCATCGCGCGCGCGCGGCCGGACTCCAGCAGCGCGGGCACGTAGTCCGTGGACGTGACGTCGCACCAGCGGCGCGCGGCCGCAAGCGTCGCGTTGCCGTTGCCGGCGGCGACGTCGAGCACGCGCATGCCCGAGCGAAGGTCCATGGCCTCGGCAAGGTTCTCGCCGACGATCTGCAATGTGGTGCCGACGACGGCGTAGTTGCCGGTGGACCATGCCGCCTGCTGGCGGCCCTTGATGGCGGCAAAGTCGACGGCGGGAGTGGCTGTGGCGGTTTCTGTGGTCATGGTCGTGCTCCTGTGGGTTGAATGAAAGGCTGCCTTCACTGCCATGGTGCTGGTCGCGTTCATGCAAATTCCGTTGCGCGCAGTTCGTTGATCAATGGCGCCGTGGGCACGGCCCGGACGTCGAGAAGGGCTTCGGCATCGCCGCCGCGAATCCGCACGGCCATGCCGAAGCGCCTGGCGATGCGCAGGATCGGCGTATTGATCGCCGGGAACAGCATGTAGATTCCACGGACGTAACTGCGCGCGCGTGCCACGGCGCTGCCGAAAAGCGCGCTGGCGACGCCGCGTTTGCGATATCCGGGCAAGACCGAGAGGCCCACTTCGGCCGGGTCGCTATCGAAGGCCAGGTGCGCCACGCCGACGAGGCGTGACTGGTCGTCGCGGACACCGAGGATCGTGTCGCGGGTGAAGTCGATGCCGTCCACATACGAAGCGATGACGGACTCCGCGATGGGCCGGCCGAAGCGCAGGCGCCGGTCGGCGGGGGACAGCGCGAGGAAATGCGCAAGGAGC
The DNA here is from genome assembly GCA_963816165.1 of uncultured beta proteobacterium. Classification (GTDB taxonomy): domain Bacteria; phylum Pseudomonadota; class Gammaproteobacteria; order Burkholderiales; family Casimicrobiaceae; genus VBCG01. Next base: position 724,319 of record CAWFJL010000010.1, on the reverse strand, counting down.
GGCGCGCGCGCGTCGGCGTGCATGCGCTCGATCGACCTGGGCGTCACCGCGGTTGCCGTCGTGGTGCCGCTGCTGATGATGTGCGTGAACATGGTGCGATCCTCTGTGGTTTCCGCTTCCCCGTCTCTGCGGGAAGTTGGTGCCAGTCTAGGAGGCGGTCGCGGCAGCATGACTGCATGCGGCAAGCCGGTTTTTGTTTCATTTGTTTCATGCGTGGCCGGCGGGGTACGAATCGCGTCCGGGCGATCTATCCTCTCTGCCATCGACAGGGGAATCCGCATGCAAATGGATCGTTTTGGCGAAGGCTCTACGCTTCGCGGCGCGATGGCGGTAGGATTCGCGGGTTCGCCTGCCCGGGAGTCCGCCGGCCTTGCATGCCGAAGAGGGGGCAAGGCAGTGGAAGCGCGGCCGTGAGTCCGAAAGCCACCATCCTGATCGTCGACGACGAGCCGGACGTGCGCGACGTCCTGGAGGAGTACTTCGTCGCGCACGGCTACGCGGCGATCGGCGCCGAGAGCGCGCTGGCGGCGAAGGCGCTGGTCGAGCAGCATCCGGTCGACCTGGCGCTGGTGGACATCAACATGCCCGGCGAGGATGGCTTGAGCTTCGCGCGCTTCCTGCGCGAGCGTCACGCGACGGTCGCGGTCGTCATGCTCACGTCGGCGGCGACGGTCGTCGATCGCATCGTCGGGCTCGAGATGGGCGCCGACGACTACGTTCCGAAGCCCTTCGACCCGCGCGAGCTGGAGGCGCGCGTGAAGAGCGTGCTGCGGCGGACATCCGCGGCGGCGCGGGCCGACATCGGTGCCGAGCGCGTGCGCATCGGACGCTGCGTGCTCGACCTGGCGGCGCACCGTCTGACCGACGACAAGGGCGACGAGGTCGCGATGACTCCGCTGGAATTCGACCTGCTGAAGGCGTTCGCCGAGCACCCGAATCGTCCGCTGTCGCGCGAGCGCATCCTCAACCTCAACCAGCGCGACTGGGATCCGTTCGACCGCAGCGTCGACCTGCGCATCATGCGGCTGCGCAAGAAGGTCGAGCCCGACCCCGAGCATCCGCGGTTCATCCGGACCGTGCGCAACGAAGGCTACATCTTCGTGCCGGACGGAGCGTGAGGCCGATGAACCGCCGCTGCGCCGAAGTCTTTCGCGTGCGTGCTCGCCTGCGCTCGCGCTGGCGCTGCCGCTGTTCGGCTGCACGCGGACGCCGGACCCCGTGCTGCGCATCGGCACCAACGTGTGGATCGGCAGCGAACCGCTCTACCTGGCGCGGGAGCTGGGCCGCCTCGACGCCAAGGCGGTCCAGCTCGTCGAATATCCGTCGGCGAGCGAGGTGCTGCGCGCCTTTCGCAACCAGGCCATCGACGGCATGGTCATCAGCCTCGACGAGCTGTTCGGACTCGCCGCCGACGGGTTCAAGCCGCGCATCGTGCTGGTCGTCGACGTGTCGCACGGCGCGGACGTCGTCGTCGGGCGCGGCGGCATGCAGCTCGATGAAGCGACCTCAAGGGCAAGTCGGTCGCCGTCGAAAGCAGCGCCCTCGGCGCGTTCGTGCTGAGCCGCGCGCTGGCGATCAACGGCATGCAGGCCAGCGACGTCAACGTCGTGCACCTCGAATCGAACGAGCAGCCGAGCGCGTTCGAGAAGGGCCTGGTCGATGGCGCCGTCACGTTCGATCCGTACCGCGCGCAGTTCCTGAAGGCGGGCGCGAGGACGCTGTTCGACAGCACGCAGATGCCGGGCGAGATCGTCGACCTGCTGGCGGTACGCGACACGGCCATCGCGTCAGCATCCGGACGAAGTGCGGGCGCTGCTCACCGGCTGGTTCGGCGCCATCGACTACATGCAGCAGCGATCCCAAGGACGCCGCGCGGCGCATGGGCATCCGCCAGCAGACGTCGGGAGAGCAGTTCCTGGAGACGCTGAAGGGCCTGCACATTCCGACGCGCGACGAGAACCTGAGGATGCTGGGCGGGGCCAAGCCGGAGCTGGTCGTGACCGGGCGTCGCCTGCTGTCGCTGATGATGGACGCCAAGCTGCTCAGCCAAGGAACCGGCCATCGAGGAGACTGCTCGCGCCGGCGCCGCTGGCCAGCCTGGCGAAGTAGCGATGCGCGTGCCGGGGTCGCTCAAAGTCACGGTCCCGCTGATCCTGCTGGCGCTTCGCCGCGATGCTCGAGCACGGTGAACATGCTCTATCACGTGCCGGAGGCCGAGCGCGAGGCCGTGGAGGACAGCCGCAAGCGGCTCGTGCAGGAGGTGTCGCGCCTGCAGAGCACGCTCGAGTACCTGCTGCTCAAGGGCGATCCCGACGGCCGCGCAGCACGAGATCGCGGTGCTGGCGCACAACCACGACGTCGCGTTCGCGGCGCTGACCGACGACCGCGACGTGGTCATCGCCGTCGACCCGCCGCGCGTGGCTCGGCAAGGGGATCGCGGAGTGTGCTGCCGCAGTTCGACATCGAGCGGCCGCCGGCGTCGATTCGCGAACGTCGCGCCGGGCATGACGACCAACGCCAGCGGCGACGAGCTGCTGGGCTACGCGGGCGTCCTGATGGGCAGCGCGCGCGAAGAGTCTGCGGCCGTCGCGTACCGGCAGCCTGTTCCTCGCCTACGATCTCAAGCGCTACAAGGCGGAGGCGCGCGCGCAGGTCATCCGGCAAGTCGCTGTACTGGGCCGGATGGGTGACGGCGCTGGCGCTCACGATGTGGCTGGTCTTCCACTTCCTGCTGACGCGACGCACGGCGCGGCTGGTGAGCGCGGCGGAGCAGATCGCGACGGGCAACCTCGCCGCGCGCAGCGGGCTCAAGGGCCCGGACGAACTCGGCCGCCTGAGCCGCGCGTTCGACTCCATGGCGCTTGCACTGGCGCGCGACATCACCAACCGCAAGGAGGCCGAAGCGGCGCTGCGCGCGAGCGAAGAGCAGTACCGCGCGATGTTCAACGCGGCCATCGACGGCGTGGCGCTATGGACAGCCGACGGCGAACTCGTGGACACCAATCCCGCGCTGAGGCACATGTACGGGTATGGCGATGACGACGGTTCGTCGCCGTCCGGCCGCTGGGCCGGCCCCTCGTACGCCACGGAGTTCCTGCGCTCGGTCGCCGCCGGCGAATCGCGCCACATCGAAGTGACCGAGTTGCGCAAGGACGGCGTCGCGCTGGAGATCGAGGTCCACGGCATCCCGATGCGCTATCAGGGCAAGCCGCACGTGCTGACCATCGCCCGCGACATCACCGAGAAGAAGCGCTCGGCGACGGAGCTGGCGCGGCAGCGCGAGACGCTCTACCAGCGCGAGAAGCTCGCCGCGCTCGGTTCGCTGCTGGCCGGCGTCGCGCACGAGCTCAACAATCCGCTTGTCGGTCGTCGTGGCGCGGGCCGTGCTGCTCGAGGAGCAGGGCGACCCGGCCACGCAGGCCGCGGCACAGAAGATCCGCGTCGGCCGCCGAGCGCTGCGCGCGCATCGTGCGCACGTTCCTCGCCATGGCCCGGCAGCAGCCTCCCGAACGCGGTCCGGTGATCATCAACGACGTGGTGACGGCGGCGCTGGACATCACCGGCTACGCCATCCGCACCAGCAGCATCGACGTGACGCTGGACCTTGCGCGCGACATTCCGCCGACGCTGGCCGACGCCGACCAGCTTCACCAGGTGCTGCTCAACCTGATCATCAACGCGCAGCAGTCGCTGCAGGAGCGGCCGCCGCCGCGCCGGATACGCGTGGCGACCGCAGTACCTCGCCGCGGCGGACATGATCCGGATCACTGTCGCGGACAATGGTCCCGGCATCCCGCCGCACCTGCGGGCGCGGATCTTCGAACCCTATTTCACGACCAAGCCCACGGGCATGGGCCTGGGTGTCGGCTTGGCCGTGAGCCTGGGTATCGTCGAGGCGCACGGCGGCACGCTCACCGTGGATAGCCCGGCCGACGGCGGCGCGGCGTTCACCATCGCGCTGCCGGTGGGCGCAGTGGAGGCGTCCGCGGCCGCGGACTCGGCGAGCGCCGGAAGTTCGCAGCGACGAGCGCCGGATACTCATCGTCGACGACGAGGCGGAAATCCGCGAGACGCTGGCGGAAATCCTGACCGCCGCGCGGCATCGCGTGGACACCGTCGCCTCGGGACGCGAGGCGCTGGAGCGCATGGCGGCGACAAGCTACGACGTCGTCCTCACCGACATCCGCATGCCCGATCTTGACGGGCGCGCGCTGTACCACGAGATCGAGCGGCGGTGGCCCGGGCAGGGCGCGCGCGTCGTGTTCGTCACCGGCGACACGCTGACCACCGCGTCGCGCGATTTCGTCGCGGAGTGCGGCCGCCCCGTCATCGAGAAGCCCTTCCTCCCCAGTGAAGTCCGACGGGTGGTCGCCGAACTGGCCGACGAAGTCTAAAGCGCGCCCCCCGGCGCCTTAAGCGCTGAAACAAACGAAACGAACGGGCGCCGCCGGCGAAATTGCGGCGATGCACCGGCTGCCTAGACTCCATTCCACGGACCAACGGAAGCCAAGATTCCGTTTCCGTCACCGAGAAAGGGCAGGACCATGAACCAAGCTCATGCAGGGAAGTGCTTTTGCGGCGCCGTCGAGATCAAGGTGACCGGCGAGCCCGTCGCCGCAGGTTTTTGTCACTGCGAGTCGTGCCGGAGTTGGTCGGCCGCGCCCGTCAACGCGTTCAGCCTGTGGAAGCCCGAGGCGGTGACCGTCACTCGCGGGGCGGAAAACGTGGGCACGTACCACAAGACCGAGCGCAGCTACCGCAAGTTCTGCAAGATTGTGCGGCGGCCACCTGATGACCGACCATCCGCACTGGGGGCTGATCGACGTGTACGCCGCGACGATACCGACGTACCGCCACGTGCCGCAGCTGCACGTGAACTACGCCGAGACCGTACTGCGCATGAAGGACGGACTGCCCAAGATGAAGGACGTGCCCAAGGAAATGGGCGGCTCGGGCGAAACCGTTCCCGAGTAACCGGCCGGCCGGGCCAAATTAGCAACGAGGATTCATCACGATCATGAAAGACGGTTCACTTCACGACCGGGCGATGCAAATCGCCGGCGCCGATTCGCAGCAGCGCTGCGACGCCGTGCTCGAGCGGATGCATACGCACCGCGGCCATCCCGCGGCCGCACTCGAACAGCTGCTGGACGACGATCCGGGCTGCGTGCGTGCGCATTGCCTGCGCGCAGCGCTCATCGTGCATGCCGACGACACGTCGTCATTGTCCGCGCTGCGGACGAGCCTGGACGCGATCGACGCGGCGAAGCTGGACCACGACGACCCGGCCCGGCGCCACGCCGCCGCGGCGCGCGCATGGCTCGACGGCGACGCGATGCTGGCCCTGGAGCGCTACGGCGCCATCGTCGTCGACCGGCCGCGCGACATGCTGGCGCTGATGGTCGCGCACGCGCTCGACTTTCGCTTGGCCCGGTGGGAGATGCTGCGCGATCGCATCGCCGGCGTGTTGCCGCATTGGCACGCCGGCATGCGCGGCTACGCGAGCATCCTCGCGATGTACGCGTTCGGTCTCGAGGAAAATGGCGAGTATCGCCGGGCCGAGAAGGTCGCGCGCGACGCGCTCGCCATCGACCCCATGCACGTCGGCGCCATGCACGCGCTGGTCCACGTGCTGGAAATGGAGGCGCGCGCGCGCGAGGGACTCGCGTTCCTCGCCGACAACGAACCGGCGTGGAGCGAAGGCAACGGCTACGTCGTTCACCTGGCGTGGCACCGCGCGCTGTTTCACCTCGAGCTGGAGGACGTGGATGCGGCGCTCGCCGTGTACGACAGGAAGATCGCGACCGCGTCGAACGGCGACGTGTCCGCGCTTAGCGACGCGTCCGCGCTGTTGTGGCGGCTCGAACTGCGGAATTTCGACCTGCGCGATCGCTGGCAGGCGCTGGCCGATCGCTGGGCGGCGCAGCGGCTGGCGCTGGTGCGGCCGTTCCATGTCGTGCACGCGATGATGGCGTTCTCCGCCGCGAAGCGCAACACTGCCGCGGCCAGGCTGCTCGACGCGCTGCACGAGGAGGCGCCGGCCGTGCTGCCTGAACGCGCGCTGATGCGGCCGATGTGCCAGGCGCTGGCGGCGTTCGCGCGGCGCGATTTCGCGGGCTGCGTCGAATGGCTCGCGCAGGTCCGGCGCTTCGCCCATCGCTGCGGCGGCAGTCTCGCGCAGTGCGACCTCATCCACCTCACGTTCACCGAGGCGGCGTTGCGCGCGCGCAAGTCGAGCCTGGCCAGCGCGCTCGTGGCCGAACGCGCAACGCGCAAGCCCGCCAGCCCGCTCAACCGGCTGCTGCAGAACCGGGTGCGCCTGGCGATGCCGGCGATGGCGTAGGGCGGCGTATTCCGCGGGGGTTAGAATGATCGTTTGCCACCAGGCTCGCTGCCAGGATCATGAAGACCCTCTATCTCGTCCGTCACGCCAAGTCGAGCTGGGACGACCCGGCGCTGGCCGACAAGGAGCGCCCGCTGGACGCTCGCGGCAAGCGCGATGCGCCGAAGGTCGGCAAGCGGTTGGCCAAGGCGGGTGTCAAGCCCGACCTGATCTTGTCGAGTTCGGCGAAGCGCGCGCTCGCGACGGCGCGCATCATTGCCAAGGAGCTCGGCTACAAGCGCAAGAGCATCGTCGTCGACGACGGGCTGTATGCGGCGGAGGCGGACGTCGTGCTCGACGTGATTCAGCGGCTCGACAATGACGTCGCGTGCGTGATGCTGTTCGGGCACAACCCCGAGTTGACCGAACTCGCGCATCGGCTGTCGAGCAAGATCACCCGCATGCCGACCTGCGCCGTCGCGGAGTTCACGTTCGACGTGAACTCCTGGTCACGGATCGGCAAGGTCAAGCCGGCAACTGCCGACGTCAGCTACCCACCGAAAAAGTAGGCAGCGCCGGTCGCGTGCCTGTCAGCCGCAGGCGCCGGTAAAGCCGCAGTCGGTGCAGAAGTCGCAGCCGTCCTTGCGGATCAGCGCCTTGTTGCCGCACTCGGGACACTTCTTCCCGGGAAGCGTCTTGAACCCGTTGCTCTGCGCCTGCTCGGCGATCGGCACCGTCAGGATGCCGGCGTGTTCCACCGGATAACCCTGTTCGGTCAGGATGCCGAGCATCGCGTAGCGGTGGATCATCAACTGGGCGAGATAGGCGATCGTCGACGGCCACGTCTGCGCCTTGTCCGAGCCCGGCGTGCGCGCCATGAACGACCCGTTCGGCTCGCCGTAGTTGAGAAGCTTGCGCAGCTTCATGCCGATCCACGCGGGATCGTAGACCCGCATGTCGAGCGAAAGCGCCTTGCACAGCCCGTCCAACACGCGCGGATACTCGCCGGACAACCACATCGAGTAGGGCCGGCGCTGCCCGTTGGGCATCACCAGCTCCTTCAGGAACAGCACGAAGTCGTCGCCGGCCGCGTGGTTGAGCACATCCACTGTCCAGGAGAGCGTGCCGTCCGGGCCCGCCTTCGGCTCCTTCGGTCCCATCAGCGCGTCGACCACCGGTGACTTGCCGCCGGTCTCGCCGGCGAACACGCCGAGTTCGTTGCACCGGTAGCGGATGAGTTTCGCGAATCCCGACACCAGGCTCGGCACGCGGATGCGGCGTCCGTCGGGCGGCATGGCCATTTCGAAGCCGTCGTCGCCGCTCGCCTTCTGCAGCGCCGACAGCTTCATGTCGAGCCACTTGCGGTCGTTGGTGCGCATGTCCATCGACAGCGTCTTGGCGATGGCGCCCAGGCCGCGCGGCTGTTCGGCGCCGTTGATCCAGACCTCGAACGGGTAGGACCCGCCGTCGTCGATGTGGCCGATGAAGACGGCGAAGTCGCCCAGCGGATGGCGGACCACGTAGGTCCAGCACGGATTGCCGTTGGCGAGCTCCGGCCTGCCGGGCCAGCGCAGACTGGAAAGCGGCGGCTGGTGAGCACGGTCCAGGCGAATGCGCCGGTCGGGGTCCGCGGTGTCGAAGTCCTGCGGCTCGGCAGTCGGCGCGGCTGCGGGCGCGACCTCGAGCACCGCGCCCAGCAGGCTGTTCGGGCGATACGTCGCGATGCCCTTGAGCCCGGCCTTCCACGCCTCGAAGTAAAGGTCCTTGAACGCTTCGAACGGATAGTCGACCGGGACGTTCACCGTCTTGCTGATCGCGGTGTCGACAAAGGGCTGCACGGCCGCGCTCATCAGCATGTGATCCTGGGCGCTCATCTGCAGCGCGTTCACGAACGTCGGCGGCAGCTCGGCCGCGTCGTCGGTGCCCTGCAGGTGCTTGTACAGCCGGTACGCATGGTCCTCGACCTTGTACTCCTTCATCGATTCGTCGGGCATGCGCTTCTTGCGCCGGTAGAACCAGCTGAACGCGGGCTCGATGCCGTTCGACGCGTTGTCGGCGAACGCGAGCGAAATGGTTCCGGTCGGCGCGATCGACAGCGTATGGCTGTTGCGGATGCCGTGCGCGCGAATGGCCGCCTTGATGTCGTCCGGCAGACGCGACGCGAAGCGCGGCGCGGCGAGATACTGTTCGATGTCCAGGCGCGGGAACGACCCCTTGTCCTTGGCGATTTCCACCGAGGCCAGGTAGGCGGCGTCGCGCATCTCCTCGGCGATGCGGGCGGCCATCGCGCGGCCCTCGGCGCTGTCGTAGCGGAGGTTCAACTCGATCAGCGCGTCGCCCAAGCCCGGTAAAGCCCAGGCCGACGCGACGCTTGTCCATCGCCTCCTTCTTTTGCTGCGGCAACGGCCATGCCGTCACGTCGAGGACGTTGTCGAGCATGCGCACGCCGACCGCCACCGTGGCCGCGAAACCGGCGAAATCGAAGCTCGCGCGCTGCGTGAATGGATCCTGCACGAAGCACGTCAGGTTGACGCTGCCCAGGTCGCAGCATCCGTAGGAAGGGAGTGGCTGCTCGCCGCAATTGTGGACAACGAGGCCGTTCGCGTCGAAAGCGTGCACGTCGCTGACCGTAACGTCGTACACGTCTTCGCATCCGTCCTCGACGAGACTCTCCACCGTGGCGACGAATCGCTCGCGGTTCAGATTGCGCCGATAGCCATCGAGCACCGTTTGCAGCCGCGCCGACTTCGCGGTGTCGGAGAAGCCGACGCGATCGGCGAAGACACGGAGGTTGTCGCCGCTGACGACGAGTTCGTGTGAAGCCCGTGTGGCGTAGTGCTTGCTTCCGCCGCGGCCATCCGGCATCGGTCGCGATGCTGCCGGGCGACGGTCGCGATAAATCGTCGAGGCGATGCCGAACCGAAGCAGCATGCGCTGCGCAGCTTCCAGGAGCGCTCGCATCACTTTGGCTAAGGCGAACGCTGACACCCTTGGCCTGCGAACCTTGCACTGAGCCGTCGGCATCGAACAGGCCGCGCAGCAGGCCCTGGATGAACGTCGAACTTCCTCGCTCGATTTGCGGCGTGATCGTCTTGGCTCCCGGAGCCAGTCCGAAGGATCGGGCGAGCCTGCCCAGTGCGGCCGACTTGAGTCGCGCTTCTCCTCGGCCCGAGATGCGATGAAAGCCTCCGAAGTCGCTGCGGTGAACGAGCGACGCAGCAGCGGCCTCGGCGGCGGCCACGATCCCGCCGGCTCCGGTGGTGGCCCACGTCACCTGCTCAGCATTGCCGACCAGCTTCAACTCTGGCGCCCAAACGGAGAGTATGGCGAGGTCCTGCTTCAGTGTGCCATCGCCGATCAGGAGTCCGAGGAGATATCCCTCAGATTCGGTTCCCGCACCTTCCCACCCGCCGAGGCCACGATGGTCGTGCAGGACGATCTCATCACCCGTCTGTAATCGGGAAGCCGCGATCCATTCGACCTCCATTACGTACGCGGTCTTGCGGGCGACGCGCCGGACGAGGTGATCCGCCGTCAGCCGCAACTCATGACCTTCGTGCGTGGCAAGTCTCAGCACGGGTTTGGTTCCGGTCCGAAAGAAGCCTTCACTGGACACCGGGTAGCCCTTGCCGTCGACTACCGCGGTGAACCGCCTGCCGACGAGTTCGGCGACCTGGCGCGGCCCCTCGGTGGTCGTCACCCAGGTGTCCGCCGTTACACACGGATTGCACGACTCGATCGTCTCGCAGTAGGAGAGGTTGTTGTCGCGGTTCATCGCGTCGATGAACACGACGCCCGGTTCGGCGTGGTCGTACGTCGACAGCATGATCTGGTCCCACAGCGCGCCGGCGCGCACCGTCTGGTAGACCCAGAGTTCATCTTCGCGCTGATGCGCGCCTGCCGCGATGAGGTCCGGGGCCGGCGGCGCCTTGTGCACGAGCTGCCACGGCGCGTTGTCGCGTACCGCAGCGACGAATTCGTCGGTCACCGCGACGGAAAGGTTGAAGTTGGTGAGCCGTCCGTCGTCCTTGGCGTGAATGAACGCCTCGATGTCGGGATGATCGCAGCGGAGGATGCCCATCTGCGCGCCGCGACGGGAGCCCGCGGACTCGACGGTTGCGCAGCTCTGGTCGAACACCCGCATGTAGGAGAGCGGTCCGCTGGCGCGGCTGTTCGTGCCCTTGACGTGCGCGCCCTGCGGGCGAATGTGCGAAAAATCGTAGCCCACGCCCCCGCCGCGGCGCATCGTTTCGGCGGCCTCGTTGAGCGCGACATAAATGCCGACGCCGTTTTCGTCGCCGGAGATGCTGTCGCCGACCGGCTGCACGAAGCAATTGATCAGCGTGGCCTTCAGGTCCGTGCCTGCCGCGGAGTTGATCCGGCCGCCGAGGATGAAGCCGTTCTGTTGCGCTTCCATGAACGCCTGTTCCCACCGCTCGCGCTGCTGGGGCGCCTCGACGGCGGCCAGCGCGCGCGCGACGCGGCGGCGCACCGCCTCGACGTTCTGCTCCGTCCCCTTGGCGTACTTCTCCAGGAGGATCTCCTCGGAAATGGCCTGGGGCGGCATGGCCGCGCGTGCCGCCGAACGAAGGGTTTTGGGGTCGTCGAGTTTCATGAGGATTGCCGAGAATGAGGTATCTGGCGACGAACGCGCGCAATGCTTAGAGTCGTCGAGCCAAACGCGTATTTTCTCACGAGCCGACACCCATGTGCACGCGTCGAGGCAGGAGCTTGACGGGGGTTAACGACATCGCTCGCTCCGGTCTTTTCGTCGCCGGGGGCTGCCATAATGCTCGTTTCAGCGTGGATTGAATGGCCATCCGCAACCCAACGCTGCCGTGTCGGTTGAATCGATCCCACGGGTCCGCCGCGCGCGGTGTCCACGCGCGCCCGCTTGCGCTGTTGTTCGCATGCATCGTCGCGCTGCCGCTATCGTGTCTCGGCAATCCGCCGCAGGCGCTTCCCGCGCTGAACGTGGACATCGCCGAGACGTCGCTTTCAGGTATCTCCTCCGGCGCGTTCATGGCGGTGCAGTTCGAGGTCGCCCACTCTGTCCATCGTCAAGGGTGTGGGTATTGTCGCGGGCGGCCCCTATTTCTGCAGCCAAGGGACCATCCTCGGCGCAACCACGCGCTGTTCCTGCACGCTGGACCCGGCGCACCTTGCATGCAACGTCTCCGCGACCAGCGCCGATGTCCCGGCACTCGAGCGCGCCACGCGGCGCTTCGCGACCGACCGCCTGATCGACAATCCGAGCCATATCGCCGGACAGCGCGTATTCATCTTCGCCGGCGGCAAGGATCAGATCGTTCCGGCGCCGGTGGCCGCGCAAACTGCGGATTACTACGGCCGGTTTTCGGTGCCGGCGCAAAACATGTCGACGAAGCTGCTCGACAACGCCGGCCACACGATGCCGACGGTGAACTACGGCCGCGGTTGCTCCATCACGCGAGTCTCCGTACATCGGCAAGTGCGGCTTCGACGGAGCGAAGGCGATCCTGAGCTGGATCTACGGTCCGCTCAAGCCGCGGCGCCAAGGCGCGCTGACCGGACGCTTCATCGAGTTCGACCAGTCGCGCGTACGTCGGCAGCAGCGGCTTCCTGTGGCTCACCGGCATGGACACCACCGGCTGGCTGTATGTTCCGGCGGCGTGCGCGCAACGCGCGCCGTGCCGGCTGCACATCGCGCTGCACGGATGCGAGCAGGGCCAGAACTACCTGCCGCTGAAGACGCCGCCGGGCGGCGGTTTGTATTACGGCACGACGTTCGTACGGCACGCGGGCTACGCCGCCTGGGCCGACACCAATCGCATCGTCGTGCTCTTTCCGCAGGCGGTTTCGATTCCCGGACTCAACCCCAATGGCTGCTGGGACTGGTGGGGCTACACCGACGAGAATTACGCCAACAAGACCGGCGTGCAGATCGCAGCGCTACGGGCGATGGTCGACCGGATCGCCTCCGGACGGCATTGAGCCGGCTAAGGTCAGGACGACAGTCAGATCACGCAGGCGCGTGCCAGCCGGCGTCCGCCCACAACTCTCCGCTCACTGCCGAGTTGGCCAGCATGAAGCAGATCGCATCGGCGATTTCGTCCGGGCGGATCAGGCGGCCCAGCTGCGTGAACGGCAGGATGTGCTTGCCGATATAGTCGTCGCCCATCGCGCGCACCATCGGCGTATCGGTGAACCCTGGGTGGATGAGCCCGCAGCGCACGCCGTAGAAGATCGCTTCCTTCATGATCGTCGCGGCGGCGCCCTCGAGTCCGGCCTTGGTGCTCGCGTACGAGATCTGGCCGCGATTGCCCTGCGACGACACCGACCCGATGAACACGATCGCGCCCTGCATACCTTCCGTCGGCTGCCACCGCTTGAGCCCGCGCGCGGCGCGATCCTCGGCGATGCGTCCGATCATTTCCAGCGCCCAGTACACCGGCGCAATCAGGTTCACGTCGACGACCTGCCGGAAGCGTTCGACCGGATAGATCCGCGCCTTGCCGGTTTCCTTGTCGACGCGGACGGCGAGATCGTCGCGCGTGATGCCGGCGGCCGGCACGCACATCGAGACCAGGCCGAAGCGCTCGCTGATCGAGTCGAACACCGAGTGGCGAAATGCCTCGTCGGACACGTCGCCGCGATAAGGAAACGCGACTTCGCGGCCGGCGCCCTTTGTTGACTTCGGCGACGATGTCCACGATGGCCTCGCCCATGTCGCAAAGCGCCATCGCGCCGATATCGCGGCGCGCGAGGTTGACCGCGACCGCCCGGCCGATGCCGCTGGCCGCTCCGGTAATGACGGCTACCTTGCCTGTGAATTCCATGAAGCCCCCTCAGGACGATTGATGCACCGCAGCATATTAGCAGCAGCGCCGCGTCAATGGGGAGTTTCGGACCGATCCGAGGGACCCGCAGGAGCCGGCGAACTTAAGGTAGATCAAAAGACCTGCGGGTTGGGGCGGTCCTGGGGCGGTTAGGAGCGGATCAGGCCGGCGGGTGGCGGCCGGCGCCGGTTGGGACCGCCGCGTCAGGCCGGCGGGCTCATCGCCAGCCGGACCGGTACCCGGCGCCGGCCCCAATGGCCGTCGGCGGCGGCGAAATGCCCCGGCAGCTGCGTTTCGCAATGCCGGCACTGGCCGTCGGCGGTCAGGTCGTAGCTCAGGATGTCGTGCCAGTCGCGAACGATGAGCGGCTTGGCGCACCCGGCGCAGAAGGTCGTCCCGCCGGTGCGGTCGTGCACGTTGCCGGTATAGGCGTAGCGGATGCCCGCGCGATGCGCGATGTCGCGCGCCCGCGTGAGCGTCGCGGCCGGCGTGCGCGGCAGGTCCGTCATCTTGTAGTCAGGATGGAACGCGGTGAAATGGATCGGCACCTCGGTGCCCAGTTCGCGCACGATCCACGCGCACATGGCTTCGAGCTCGGCCTCGGAATCGTTCTTGCCCGGGATCAGCAGCGTCGTGATCTCGAACCAGACGTCGGTCTCGCGTTTCAGATAGACGAGCGTGTCGAGCACCGGCTGCAGTCGCGCGCCGCAGAGCTTCACGTAGAACTCGTCGGTGAAGCCCTTGAGGTCGACGTTCGCGGCGTCCATCTTCGCGTAGAACTCGCGGCGCGCGTCGACGCCGATGTAGCCGGCGGTGACGGCAACCGTCTTGATGCCGAGCGCATGGCAGGCGTCGGCGGTGTCCATCGCATACTCGGCGAAGATGACCGGATCGTTGTAGGTGAAGGCGACGCTTTTGCAATTGCTCCTTGCGGCGGCTTCGGCGATCGCCGCCGGCGACGCGGCGTCCATCAGCGTATCCATCTCCCTCGACTTGGAGATGTCCCAGTTCTGGCAGAACTTGCAGGCGAGGTTGCAGCCGGCGGTTCCGAACGAGAACACGCTGGAGCCGGGATAGAAGTGATTGAGCGGCTTCTTCTCGATCGGATCGATGCAGAACCCCGACGAGCGCCCGTAGGTGGTGAGCACCATCGCATCGCCTTCGCGTTGGCGCACGAAGCAGGCGCCGCGTTGGCCCTCGTGCAGGCGGCAGTCGCGCGGGCACAGGTCGCACTGGATGCGGCCATCGTCCAATCGGTGCCACCAGCGGCCGGGATGGTTGCTCATGGTTGCGCTTCGGGGAGATCGTCCAGGCAATGCTCGCTTTCCACCCACTTGGTCACGCCATAGCGGGAAACGTTCATTTGCGGGCTCCAGAAGTCGTCCGGCAGCCCCGCCTTCCGCTTCAGCGCGGTCAGGAATTCGCGCGGATCGGGAAGCGCGTCCCAGACTTGCGGAAGGAACGTGGCGCGGCGTTGGCCAAATTGCAGGATCAGGCCATCCAGACCGGGGCGAAGGCGTTCAAGCAAATCGCGCTCATCGACGGCGCCGATCGGCTCGTCGGCAGTAAGCAACGAGATTTCGACCTCCACCTTCTCGAACTCGAACGCGGCGAGCGGCGGAAAACGCGGGTCGGCGAAGGCTGCCGCTACGGCGTTGGCGCGCACGTCCGCGCCGAGAGAACGCACGGGCCGGATCGATCCCATGCAACCGCGCAGTTCACCCTCGCGCTTCAGCGTCACGAACGTGGCGCCCGGTTGCGCCAGTGCTGCGTGGGCGATGCCGGGCTGCGTTCGCAGGCCGAGTCTTTCCGCGATTCCCGACCGCGCGATCGTCAGCAGAACATGGCCGAGTTCACGTTCGGCCATTGGCGCCTCCCGAAAAGGCGAACGACGCATAGCCGACGACGCGCGACTTGTCGCCTGCCGTGTCGCCGGAGTTGCGCAGATCCAGGAGTTCCGGTCGCATTCCGCGCTCGCGCGCGCAAAGCAAAAGTCCGTTGATCGGCGTCGCTCCGCAGGCCTGCTCGTGGTCGAGCGTCGGCAACAGCGCCAGGACGTTGTCCGCAGTTGCCCGATCGATGGCGCGGGCTTCGGCGTAGCCGTGGTAGTGGGACAGATCGGAACTGACGACGATCAGCGTTTCGGCGCCACCCCACAACAACCGGATGACGTCGGCCACCTCACGCGGCGTCGCATCGCCGACGGCGAACGGGACGATTGTGAATTTCCCAAGGATTTCCTGCAGGAACGGCAACTGGACTTCGAGCGAATGTTCGAACGCATGCGCGGCGTCGCTTTCGCACACGCAGGGCAGGGCAAGGGCGGCCGCAACGGCTTCACGATCGACGTCGATGTCGCCCAGCGGAGTGGCAAAGGCGCTCGCGGTGGGAAGCGCCAGGCCGCGGACAGGCACGCGATGCGTCGGCCCGAACATCACGACGCGCCGGATCGTGTCGCGTCCAGCGGCGAGGCGAGCGTACGCGGAGCCGGCGACGGCGCCCGAATACACATAGCCGGCATGCGGAACGATCAGCGCCTTGGGTGGACTTATGCCTTCGAGACGCCGCGCTGCGGCGTTGCCAACGTAGGCGCGCACGTCTGCCTGCAGAACCGCGGGAGCTCCGGGGTAGAACTTTCCGGCGACGACGGCCGGGCGCAGGCCGGACATTGGGGACCTCATGGTTTAGGAGGATCAACCCGTAATCTTGTGCTTCCCACGGGGAATTTCAACCGCAGTGCGTGAGTTTTGTCGCCCCGAAAAACGCCCCCCTGGCAGAACCCGCGACCCTACATCTGCTTGAACAGATGATTGAAGGTCCGGCTGACTTCGAGCTTTTCCGCGCTGCCCTTCACATGCACGACCTGATTCCCGCGCAGGTTGCGGCTGACCTGCTCGACTGCGTCGACGCGAACGACGGTGGAACGATGGATTTGCCAGAATTCGGCCGGGTCGAGCTCGTCGATCAATTCCTTGATCGGCTTGCGGATCAGCGCCTCGAATCCGGTGGTCTGCACGCGGGTGTACTTGTCCTCGGCGCGAAAGAACAGGATGTCGCCGGTGGGAATCATCCGGATGTTGGCGCCCACGCTGGCCTGCACCCAGCGCATGTACTCGCGGGGCTTGAGTCCGCCTGTGCCGAGTCGCTGCGACAGCTTCTCCAGAACGTCGTCCATCGGGTCGGGTTTTTGCTGCAGGCGCTCGCGCAGCCGCTGGCACGTCAGCGCAACGCGCTCCGGCTCCGCCGGCTTGAGCAGATAGTCGATCGCGCCCTGCTCGAAGGCGGTGATCGCGTACTGGTCGTAGGCGGTGACAAAGACCACATGAACCTGGCCGGCAAGCGCTCGCGCGGCCTGGATGCCGTCCATCTCGGGCATGCTGATGTCGAGGAAGACGACGTCGGGTTCCAGGCTGCGCACCATGGCCACCGCCTCGCGGCCGTTGCTGGCCTCGCCCACGATCGCAAGTTCCGGCCACGCTTCCTTGAGGCGCGCGGCGATCTGCACGCGCATCAGACGTTCGTCGTCGGCGATGACGGCGGTGGGAGCCGGTTGGGCAACTGAGGGGGCAACTGAGGGCATTCGGGAACTCGTCCAGTCAGATCGGCGTCGACGCCGGGGCCACTTCGTAGGGCAAACTTGATCGTGGCGCAGGTGCCACCCTCCGTCGGCACGCTGATGATCAACTCGGCGCGGCCGTTGTACAAGGTCCGCAACCGCTCGCGGATATTGGCCAGCCCCACGCCTCCGTCGGCCTTCGGTGCGAAGCCCCGCCCGGTGTCGATGACGTGCACGGCCAACTGCCCATGGACAACTTCGGCGCGGATCTCCAGGCGGCCCCCTGCGGCCTGCGGTTCCAGCCCGTGCTTGATCGCGTTTTCCACCAGCGTCTGCAGCATCATTGACGGAAACACCGCCGACTTCAATCCTTCCGGCACGTTCATCACCGGCTGCAGCCTTTCCTCCATCCGCACCGCCATGATTTCCAGATAGGCGCTGGACAGTTCGACCTGCTGGCCCAGCGTCGGCCGTCCGCCTTCGCGCATCTGCGGCATGGCCGAGCGCAGGTAGCGGATCAGGCTCTGCTGCATCTTGGAGGCCCGGGGCGGGTCCGACTGGATCAGCTGGTCGATGCTGGCCAGCGTATTGAACAGGAAATGCGGCTCGATCTGCGCCTGCAGCGCCTGCATGCGGGCCTCGAGCACGGTGCGCTCGAGCTGCTCGGTTTCGGCGCGCTTGGTGGCCTCGCTGGCGGTCAGGTCCGCACGGCGCTTGCCGCCCGCGACGATCTTGATGATGAACGAGGAGACTACGATCAGGAACGACAGTGTCGGCAGCTTGAAGATGCCGCCGCCGATGATCATGCCCAGGAACGACACGAGCACCAGCGCCTTCCACTGGACGACCGCCACCCAGTCGAAGAAGGCCCACCACATCACGACGATGCCCTTGCGGATCTCCCGGAAAGCCTGCCGGATTCCCATGGAATCAGGGGCAGGGTTCGGGCTATTGGCCGCGGGTTGTTCGGTACTCATCTTTTTGCCCTTCGATTGGCTGCTTGTCTCGGGGCGAGGTTACGGAAAGGGGGCGCCGGCCTCCAGCCCGGCACGACGCAATGCGTGCTGATGGGACTGAAATGCGGAAAATCGCCGTATTCCGCGCAAGTGGAGACGCGGAGGAGTCTTCCGGCGACGGCGCGCGTCGAGGTTCGGATGTCCGCAGCCTATTGCTTCTCGACGACCACGCGACCCTGCGCGTTGACGTAGACGTGATAGCGGTTGCCGTCCTTGCACACAACCGTGTGGTCGTTGTCGTTCTTCGTCGTGTAGCTGACCACTTCGCCGCAGGGCAAACCCTGCAGCGTAATCACTGTGAACAAGTCCTTCTTCACCGATGCGTCGTCGGCCGCCAGCGACGCGGTCGCGAAGAGTGCCGCCGCGAAGATCGTGATCGCCGAGCCTGCGATGCGTGCGTTCATGCTGTCTCCTGCGTGAAATCAGATTGTCGCGAACTTCTTGGGGTCGGAAAGGATGCCCCAGATCGGTTCGCGTGAAGCCACGATGTCGGTGGCCAGCGGCGGGTCGGCGTCCTGCAGCAGCGCGAGCACCTTCTGCACCAGCAGATCATACGAGCGCCTCAAGTCGGCCAGCGTGGTCTTGAGTTTCCCCTGGTAATACGCCCGGAATTTATCCAGCAGATCGTCGACCTGGTTCTTGAGCGTGAGTTTGGTGAGCACGCCAATGGCGTTGGTGCTCTTCAGCCGCTGCTCCAGCGACGCGAGATCCAGCGGTGGGGCTTTCGGCTTCGCGACGGCAGGAGCGGGGCTTTCGGCTTTCGCAGCCTGCGCTGCGGGCGCTGGCGGCTTGGCCGGCGCGGGCACGGCCGGTGGAGCAGCCTTGGCGATAGCGGGGACCGGTGCCGGTGCGGCGGCGGGTTGGGCAGGCACCTGCGGTGCTGGGGCCGCCGGCGAGACTTGCGGCGCAGGCGAGCTCGGCGCCGGAGCCAGCTCGGCGGTTGGCGGCACAACTGCGGCCGAGGGCGGCGTCGCCGCAGGCTGCGCCGGCGCGGTTGGCGCCTGCGACGGCACGCCTGCGCAGCCTGCCAGCACAAATAGGCCGAGGATTGCGACGATCGCCGTTGCACGCATCGCGAAATTCGAAGCGCCGGTCGAACTGGCCGCGTTCCTGGTCACCGTCCCGGAGATCAGGTCGCGCGCTCCAGCTCCGGCTTCCACTTGCCCGGCGCGGGCAAGGGAATTCATCCTGAGCCGAGAAGAGAATGCCTTCTGTGCCGCCGGCACGTTGGCGTCGAGTCCGGCCCACGCGCGCATCGCCGGATCCTGCAGCGCCCGCGCATACGAGAACGACAACACCCACGGCGCGTGCGGGTAACTGGCGTTCATCGCGTTGAGATTCGCCGTGGCACTTTCCGGGCTTTGTCCGCCCGACAGGAAGTTGATGGTCGGGACTGCTGCCGGCACCGTTCGGCGCAGCACTTCCAGCGTCGCCTTCGCCACTTGCTCGGGACTTGAGGTGACGCCGCTCTTGTTGCCGGACAACACCATGCTCGGCTTGAGCACCATGCCCTCGAGGATGACCTTGTGTTCATGCAGCGCGTCGAATACCGCGTGGAGCACGGACTCGCTCACCTCGTGGCAGCGCTCGATGCTGTGCTCGCCGTCGATCAGCACCTCCGGCTCGACAATGGGCACGATCCCTTCCTGCTGGCAGATCGCGGCGTAGCGCGCGAGCACCTGGGCATTGGCCATGATGCCGAGCCCGGTGGGATTGCGATCGGTGATGCCGTAGACCTCGCGCCACTTCGCGAAGCGCGCGCCTTGGGTCTTGTAGGTCTTCAGCCGTTCGGCCAGGCCGTCCAGGCCCTGCGTGATCAAGTCGCCGGGGGCGTTGGGCAGCGGGGTCGTGCCCTTGTCCACCTTGATGCCCACCAGGATGCCCTGGCGCGACAGGACTTCCGGCAACGGTGTGCCGTCGTTGTCGCGCTGTCCGAGTGTTTCCTCGAACAGGATGATCCCGCTCAGAAATTCCGCCACGCCAGAGGCGGTGAACAACAGCGTGCGATACCTGCGTCGGGTCTCCTCGGTCGACTCGATCCCGAGTGCGGCGAAGCGCTTGGTGATGGTCGGTCCGCTCTCGTCGGCCGCAAGAATGCCCTTGCCGGGGCGGACCAGCTCCGCGATCGTTGCCTTCAATGTGTCTTCGACGTTCATGGCCGTCCGGTTTCCACGCGATTGTCTTGTCGTCCGGTCATTGTCGGCAATAGCGGCACGTGCCGCAAGGGCATGCCAGTTCAAATGGCCGGCCTCGACGCCATCGCCGGCCATGAACTCGGCCACCCTCACCATCCCCAACGTATCCCTCGCGCAATACGTCAGCAACGCGGTCTCCAGCTCGAGCTTGCGCTCAGCGGAGGTCGCACTGCTCACCATCTCGAAATAGGCCGGCTCCACCATGTCGCCGCTCTGCACGCGATGCGAGGTTTCCGTAATCCAGATCGGGCGCGATCGTCGGCAGCACGCGCTTGATCGACCACGAGCCCATCATCGCAGGGTGGTAGTAGTGTTCGCGGGCGAGGAGCAGCAGGTCGCACAGCCGTGACGCCATGCCGCGCAACGCTGGCGCCAGGTCATCGAACATCTCCGCGAGCTGCATCATCACGCCGCGCTCGAACGTCGCGTTGTAGACCATGATGGTTCCGGTGGTGCCGATCGCCGCAACAAGCCGCTCCGCGAACGCGCGGCGCGGGTCGTGGCCCGTGGTGTCGAGGAACGGCGGCAATTGGGTGAGCGTGCCGTCGACGTCCTGCCGGTGGCACGACCACTGCATCGGTACCTTTTGATATGGGCGCGTGCCTTGCCACATCGGCACGGCCGGGCCGACGGTCTCGAAGTCGAGGAAGTAGCGCGGCCAGGGGAGGGCAGCGAGCTTCGCGGCGGCGTCGTCGTCGAGGCAGGGTTGGCCGGCCACCGTGGCGCGCCAGATCCGCTGGTGGTCTTCACGCTTCAGTCGATCGAGCGGAACGTCGCGCAGGTCGGCGAAACCTGCGCCGCGCAACTGCCGCGCGAGCCTGGTGCTGTTGGGCAGCAGTTCCACCGGATACTGGGCAGCTTCCGGTCGGCAGAACGCCAGGAACTCGCACTCATAGGGCTTCTTGCACTGCGGGCCGACGGCAATGTCGGGCATCGGGCCGGCGAGATCGTGTTGCGCGGCGGCAATCCACACCGGGATCTGCTCCTGCAGAGGCAATACCGCGTCGGTCATGTCCGCGTGAGCGAACAGGCCGCGGTAGTCGCCGTCTCCCGCATAGACGAACGTGTTGTCGATGTGGGCCAGTTCGACGCGCTCGATGTCGAGTCCGGCGCCGCGCGCCACCCAGGTCTGGATTGCAGTGTCGGTCACGTGCGAGTCTTTTACCCTGGTGGAGGACTTCACCTCGATCATCCGGTAGCGGCCGTCGCGGCGGATCAGGACGTCGGCGCGCACCAGCACGTCGGCGCAACGCAGTGCCGGCTCGAACAGCGTGATGTCGCCCGGTTCCGCCAGTGCCTCGGTCGTCTCCCGCACTGCGGCGCCGAGATCGGCGACGTGCGCGATCAGCCGGCCCTCCGGGTAGAGGCGTTGCGCCGCCGCGCCGACCAGGTTGCCCTGCGCCATCCGGTTCTGCGGACGCCTCGCTCGGTTGCGCGAGCTCCCGCCGGAACGTCTGCAGCCACAGACGCTTCGGGCACTGCTTGTGCGCGACGAGTCGCGACTTCGAAAGTCTCACGGGCTGCTGACGCGCGGGTCGCGGCGCTAAACCAGCGCGTGCGTGTCGGCGTCGACGGGCAATGCGTGTCCCGAGATGTTCGCGCCCAGCGGAGACGCGAGGAACACGATGGCGTTGGCGATGTCGTCGGCGCTCACCATGCGCTTCAACGACGAGTTGGCGATCATCTCGTCGCGCACGACCTCGGGAGCCACGCCGCGCAGCCTGGCCTTGTGCGTGTACACGGCCTCGATCCTCGGGCCGGCGACCGAGCCGGGGCAGATCGCGTTGACGCGGACGCCGTGCGGCCCGAGTTCGATCGACAGCGACTTGGTGAAGCCGATGACGCCCCACTTCGACGCGGAATACGGCGTGCGATTGGGAAAGCCGAAGCGGCCGGCGGCCGACGAGAGATTGGCGATGCTTGGATTGGTGCTCGCCTTGAGAAGCGGAATCGCGCGTTGCGCGCACAGGAACTGGCCGGTGAGGTTGACCGCGAGCGTGCGCTGCCATTCGCTCAGCCCGACCTCTTCGCAGGGCGCCGTCGGACCGGCAATGCCGGCATTGTTCACCAGCGCGTCGAGGCCGCCGAATGCGGCGGTGACGGTGTCGAACAGGCGCGCGACGGCGGCGGGATCGGCCACGTCGCAGACGCTGCGCGTCAGTTCCGGGTCGCTGGCAGCCAATGCGTCGAGCGCCTTGGTATCGACGTCGCACACGTGCACGCGGGCGCCTTCGCGCGCAAACGCCCTCGCCGTCGCGAGCCCGATGCCCGACGCACCCGCGGTCACCAGCACGCGCAAATCGCGGATCTTGAGGTCCATTCGATTTCCTCCCGATGGAATGCCACTGGCGCAGTACAGCGTCCACGAGCGTGGACAAGCGCGCGACGTTGCATTATAACTAGCGGCGCAGTCGCAACACGGGGGACAGTGTCCAAAAATCACACGCGGCCGCCATGCAGCGCCCGCCACAAGCAGGAGGAGCAATGACCGATTCGACAAGCCGCGGTGCGCCGCAATGTTCTCAAGGCCGGCGCCGCCGCGGCGACGCTGGGCGCATTGGGGTTTCCCGCCATCAGCCGCGGACAGGCGGAGACCGTCCGCATCGGACACCTGACGCCGCTGACCGGCTTCCTCGGGCCGCTGGGCGAATACGCGGTGATGGGCGTGAATCTCGCGGTCGACGAGATCAACGCCTCTGGCGGCGTGATGGGCCGCAAGATCGAGTTGATCGCGGAGGACAGCGTCAATCCGCAAACGGCATCGACCAAAGCCGCACGGCTGATCGAGCGCGACAAGGTCGTCGCGATCATCGGCGAGATCAGCTCCGCGTCGGGTCTCGCGATCGCGACGGTCGCGCAGCGCAACCGGATCCTGTTCTTCAACACGGGGTGCAACTCCGACGAGCTTCGCGGCAAGTCGTGCAACCGGTACATGTTCCACACCGAGGCCGCCAACACGATGTACGTCTACGCGGCCGGACAGGCGCTGCTGCGCGACGGCATGGTGAAAGGCAAGAAGTGGTACAGCCTGACCGCCGACTATGCGTTCGGCCACGACCTGCTCAAAGCCGCCAAGCGCTTCATGGCGGCCAACGGCGGCGAGTTCGCGGCCGACGAGCTGGTGCCCACCGATGCCGCGGACTTCTCGGCGTACCTGCTCAAGATCCGCAACGCCAAGCCGGACCTCGTCGTGTCCAATCTCGCCGGCGCGCAGATCACCAACTTCATGAAGCAGTACATGGAGTATGGCCTGCCGTACCCGGTGGCGGGATTCGGCTTCGACACCGCCGTTGCGTGGGGCGCGGGCAAGGGCAACGTGACCGGCATCTGGCCGCTGGTGTGGGACTCGCAGGTCAAGTCGGCGTCGGCGCAGAAATTCACCGAAGCGTTCACGAAGAAATACGGCAAGCCGCCGGAAAACCAGGCGTGGGGCGACTACATGTCGACCAAGCACGTCGCGCAGGCGATGAACGAACTCAAGACGACCGATTCGACGAAGATCGTCGAGCACCTTGAAAAGGGCGCCAAGTTCGACGTGATGAAATCGCGCGACGGCTATTACCGGAACTGGGATCACCAGCTGATGCAGGAGATGTACACGATCCGCTTCAAGCCGGCGAGCGAAGTCACCAACAAGTGGGAGCTGTTCACGCTGTCGGCACCGGTGCCCGGGGCAAGCCAGAGCCTCGAGATCATCGCGCCCACGCGCGAAGACAACGCCTGCACGATGCCCGCCTGATCGATAGCACGCCGCGCGGACGAGGCGGCAGCGCTTCGTCCGCGCGCATGCCATGGTCCTGATCCAGGTTCTCGAACAGGTCATCAATGGCCTGCTGGTCGGCGCGTATTACCTTTTGATCGCGCTCGGACTGTCGCTCATCTTCTCGCTGGGCGGCCTGGTCAACCTGGCGCACGGGGCTTTCTACGCGCTCGGCGCCTACCTCGCGGTCAAGCTGGTCGATGTCCTGGGCTTTGGCGGCGTGCTCGTCGCGTCACCGGTGCTGGTTGCGCTGATCGGGCTCATCGTCGAGCGCTTCCTGTTCCGCCGCTTCTATCGCGAGGATCCGGCGCTGGGCCTGCTGATGACGTTCGGCCTCGCGATGGTCGCGGAACAGGCGCTGCGGCTCATCTTCGGCGCGTCGCCGCTGCCGTTCTCGATTCCACAGGCGTTGAAAGGCCAATTGCTGGTCGGCGACTTCATCTACTCGAAATACCGGCTGGTGATGCTGGCGATCGCGGCGTGCGCGGTGGCGGCGCTGTGGTTGCTGCTGCGGCGCACGCCGTTCGGGCGCGTGGTGCGCGCCGGCGTGCAGAACCCTGACATGGTCGCCGCGCTGGGCATTTCGCTGCAGCCCTACATGAGCGCCGTGGTCGCGATCAGCGTCGCGCTGGCCGCACTCGCGGGCGTGCTGCTCGCGCCGATATCCGGCGTGCATCCTGCCATGGGCGCGGAAATCCTGACCGCCGCCTTCGTCGTGGTCGTGATCGGCGGCCTGGGATCGTTCTGGGGCGTGGTGTGGGCCGCGCTCATCGTCGGCGTCGTGCGCGGCCTCACCGTGTATTTCTATCCGGCGGCCGCCGAGGCTTCGATGTACCTGCTGATGGTGCTCGTGTTGCTGGTCCGTCCCGCGCGGACTCTTCGGCGAACGGATACAGCGTTTCGAGTAGATGGGGATGACCGCATTCCGCTCCCCCGTCGCGATCGCCGCCGCTGCAATGGCGGTGCTGCCGTTCGCGCTGCTGGCCGGCGGCCTGACACTCACCAGCGCCACCGACGTCGTTATCTTTGCCGTTGCATGCATGGCGCTCAACATCCTGGTCGGTCACACAGGGCTGGTGTCGTTCGGTCACGGCGCGTGGTTCGGCCTCGGCGCCTATGCCGCCGCACTCACGCAGAGGTACTGGTTTCCCGACTCGGTGCTGTGGCCCGTGCTTTCTTCGCTCGTGTTCCTGCTGGTCGCCGCGGTGCCCGTTGCGTTCATCGTGCTGCGTCGCCGTGGTGTCTACTTCTCGCTGCTCACGCTCGCGCTGTCGGCGCTCACCTATGCGATCGCCTTTCGCTGGACCGCGTTCACCGGCGGCGAAAGCGGATTGGGCGGCGTGACGCGCGCCAGCTGGTTCGGGTTGGACCTCGAGAATGCATGGACCTACTACGCGCTGGTGGCCGGGTTCGGCCTGGGCGTCGTCTACGCGCTGCAGCGGTTCCACCGCTCGGCCATCGGCACCGTGCTGGTCGCCATCCGCGAAAACGAGCAACGCGCGCAGTTCGTCGGCTACGCGACCACTCGCTACAAGCAGATCGCCTATGTCGTGTCGGCGGTACTGACCGGCTGCGCCGGCGTGCTGTTCGCATTCCATCATCGTTTCGCCTCGGCCGACCCGACGTCGATCGCGTTTTCCGGCGCTCTGCTCGCGATGGTGTTGATCGGCGGCATGCGCAGCCTGCTCGGTCCCGCGCTGGGCGCGCTGTTCTACATCCTGTTCCAGGAATACCTGTCGATCTGGACGCAGAACTGGCTGCTGTATTTCGGACTGCTCTTCGTCGGTTTCATCGTGTTCTCGCCGACGGGACTCGTGGGTGTGTGGAGGCGCGTGACCGAGCCATTCCGGCCCAGGGTGGTCGAGGCGGCGGCAATGAACGCGCGCGCAATCGAACAGGACGTGCCGCTCCCCGAGTTCCTGAAGCACGCGCCGCACGAAGGCGGCGGCGTGCTGGAGGCGCGCGGACTTGCGAAGGCGTTCGGCGGTATCAAGGCGGTGACCGAGGCGTCGTTCGTCGTCGGGGACCGCACGCTGCACGCGCTGATCGGCCCCAACGGCGCCGGCAAGACGACAGTTTT
The DNA here is from genome assembly GCA_963816165.1 of uncultured beta proteobacterium. GTDB lineage: Bacteria > Pseudomonadota > Gammaproteobacteria > Burkholderiales > Casimicrobiaceae > VBCG01. Next base: position 698,572 of record CAWFJL010000010.1, on the reverse strand, counting down.
CAACCTTATTACGGGAATGTTCCCGCCCGACCAGGGTTCGGTCGTCCTTGCCGGCCAGTCGATCGCCGGGTTGCCGCCGTACAGGATTGCCGCGGCGGGGCTGGGCCGTTCGTTCCAGATCACGAATCTTTTCCCGCGAGTATCGATCGAGGAGAATCTGCGCCTGGCCGTGCAGGCGCGCGACGCGTCGCACTTCAACGGCTGGGCCGACGCGCAACGCAACGAGCGCGTGATTTCGCGCACGGCGGAGTTGATCCGGTACCTGGGGCTGTCCGGCATCGAACAGGCTGAAGCCGGTTCGCTCTCGTATGGCGGCCAGCGCCTGCTCGACATGGGATTGGCGCTTGCCGGCGCGCCGCGCGTGCTGCTGCTCGACGAGCCGCTGGCCGGCCTCGCGGCCAGGGAGCGCGAGCGCGTCGGCGACCTGATCAAGCGGATCTCGGCCGACGTGCCCGTACTGCTCGTCGAGCACGACATCGATCGTGTATTCGCGTTGGCCGATCGCGTAACCGTGATGAACGAAGGCAAGGTCCTGATCGACGGCACCGCGGACAGCGCGCGGGAAAGCGAGGCGGTGCGCGAGGTGTACATCGGTTCGGGCACCGCGGCGCTTGCCGCGAAGCCGCGTGGTCACTCGGAGCGCGCCGGCGGGCCGCTGCTGCTCGACCTCGACCGCGTCGATGCGTTCTACGGTAAGAGTCACATCGTCATGGAAGCGTCGCTCAAGGTGCACGAGAACGAGATCGTCGCGCTGCTCGGACGCAACGGCGCGGGCAAGTCGACGCTGCTGAAGACGATCATCGGCATCGTCACTGCGCAGAGCGGGCAAATCGTGTTGTCCGGCGTGGAACTCGCACGGCGTCCCGCCGCGGCCAATGCGCGCAGCGGCATAGGCTATGTGCCGCAGGGCCGCGGCCTCTTCGCCGGGATGAGCGTGCGCCACAACCTGGAACTTGGCCGCCTCAAGCGGGGCCAGGGCAAAGGCGTGGCATGGTCCGAGGAGAAGATCCTCGAGTTCTTTCCGCGCCTGCGCGCGCGCCTCGACACGCCGGCGGACTTTCTTTCCGGCGGCGAGCAGCAAATGGTCGCCGTGGCGCGGGCGCTATCGGGACACGTGCGCGTGCTGCTGCTCGACGAGCCGTTCGAAGGATTGGCGCCGGCGGTGGTCGAGGAGCTGTTCGAGGCCTTCGACCGGCTGCGACAGGAATTGTCGATCGTCATCGTCGAGCACAATCTCGACCTGGTCCTCGCGCTGGCGGACCAGGCGTACGTGCTCGAGCGCGGCAGCGTGGTCCATCAGGGACCGGCGGCGGCGCTGCGCGACGACCTCGAATTACGCCGGCGCGTCCTCTGGATGTAGAACCCATGGAACGAACAGCAGCAATCATCGGCGCCGGCCTGATCGGCCGCGCCTGGGCGATGGTCTTTGCGCGCGCGGGATGGCGCGTGCGGCTCTACGACAATGTCGCGGCGCAGCTCGACCTGGCGCGCGAACATATCGCGGCGAGTCTCGCATGAACAGCAGTCGGCTGGACTGGTCGACGATGCAGAGAAGGCGACCGCGCGGATTGCGATGACACCGCGCATCGAGGACGCGTTGGCGGGGGTGGACTGGGTGCAGGAAAACCTGCCCGAGGTGCTGGAGATCAAGCGCGATGTCTATCCCGTGCTGGATGCGCTGTCGCCCTCCAATGCGGTGCTGGCGAGTTCAACTTCTGCGATCCCGGCATCGCAGTTCACCGAGGCGCTCGCCGGGCGCGCGCGCTGCCTGGTCGCGCATCCGGTCAATCCGCCGCACCTCGTTCCGGTGGTCGAACTGTGCGGCGCGCCCTGGACGAGTGCTGCGACCATCGAACGCGCGCAGGCGGTAATGACCGACGTGGGGCAGGTGCCTGTCGTCGTGCGCCGCGAACTCGACGGCTTCATCCTGAATCGCCTGCAGGGCGCGCTGCTGTCCGAGGCGATGCGGCTGGTGGGCGAGGGCTACGTGTCGCCGGAGGACCTGGACAAGACGATCGCGCACGGACTGGGCCTGCGCTGGTCGTTCATGGGACCGTTCGCGACCATCGAACTGAACGCGCCGGGCGGCGTGGCGCGATTACTGCGCGCGCTACGGCGGCTTTTATCGCGGTCTAGCCGCCGAGCCGCCGGCACCGACGGTGTGGGATGCGGAGAACGTGGCGCGCGTCGTCGCCGCGCTGGGCACGCCACCGTCCGCGGCCGAGCGCGAGCGCAGGACGGACGCGCGCGACCGACGCCTGCTGGCGCTGGCGCGGCACAAGCGCGGAATGGTGGATACATGATTCGCGGCTGCTCGCTGGCGACGCTGCGGGCCGCACCGAATATCGCCGGTCAGAACGGATAGTCGCGAATCCGGCCGCCCAGCGCGACGAAATTCGTGCTGGCGCGGTTCATCCCGATGTCGCGCAACTCGCGATCGCTCATGCTCGCGAACGCGTCCAGGTCCTGTGCCGCGCGCTGGCGTGCCGCCAGCCAGGCATCGATGGACCGGGCGATGGCCCTCAATGCCATTGAGAATGTCGCCGGACGCTGAAAACACCGGGCCGGGCGGTTTCGCCGCGGCCGCGTCGGAATGCATCGTCGTATTCATGGTGTCCTCGGTTGGGTCGCTTGTGTCGTGGGACTTCGCGTTGGCGATCAGGCGCCGGGCCGCGTCGCGGCCTTCGACAGCCGATGCCTTTCCAGTTGCCCTTCGCGTTCGATGCGAGCCGTCTCGGCGCTGCGCCGGGCAACGATGTCGACCGGCGGCAGGACGACGACGGGTGCTACGGAAAGCGGGTCTGCCGAAACCAACTGGGCTTGGCCGTGCGGTGCGGCGGCCGTCGCCGCGACGCTCGTCACCGGCGCAATGGCGATCGCGGCAAACATCCCGGCGGCGGCAAAGGTGGCAACTCCGAGCAGTTCATCGATACGGTTCATGGCTTTCTCCTGACGGGTTTGGTACGCTGGTAATGTTAATGACCCAGCATTACCTTGGGAATCGCATAGTTCTGACCGTATTGGTAAGTATGTCTTACCAGTAATCGTGTCACTGGAGACGCCATGCCCCACGCGCCCCGCCTGCCGCTCAATACGCTCACCGCCTTTCGCGCGGTGGCCGAACTGCAGAACCTGCGTGCGGCAGGCGAGGTGCTGCACCTGACGCACAGCGCGGTGAGCCAGCAGATCCGCGGCCTCGAGGAGCAGTTGGGTTTCGAGTTGTTCGAGCGCCGCGGTCGACGCGTCGTGCTCAATCCTGCCGGTCAGGCCTTGCTGCGCAGCGTGCAGACCGCGCTGACGCTTCTCGATGACGGCGTGCAGGCGGCCGCGGCCGCGGCTGGTGGTGAGTCGCAGCGCCTGCGCGTCACCGTACTGCCGTCATTCGCGAACCGCTGGCTGCTGCCGCGGATGGGGAGCTGGCGCGACAGTCATCCGTCGCTCCCGCTCGAGATCGAGGCATCGTTTCGCACCGTCGACCTGCAGCGCGAGGGCTTCCATGCCGCCGTCCGGCAGGGCAAGGGTCCGTGGCCCGGACTCGAGTCCGAGCGGCTCTTCGAGCAGCCGCCGATCATCATCGTCGGGTCGCCATCCGCCGCGCGCCGGCTGCTGGGCGCGCAACCGGAGGCGCTGGTGCGCGAGCCGCTGCTGGGCGACAGCGAGCTGTGGAAGGACTGGTTCGCAGCCGCGGGCCTGCGCACCAACGTGCGGACCGTCGCCGACTTCAACGATGCGGGCCTGATGCTGCAAGCCGCCGAGCAGAATCTCGGTCTCGCGCTGACGCGCGAATTGCTCGCTGCCGACGCGCTGTGCGAAGGACGGCTGGTGCAGCTGTCGCCGATCTCGATCATGCACCCGGAAGCGCTTCCCTATCATCTGGTGTATCCGCCCAGTCTTCGCGACTGGCCGCCCTTGTCGATGTTTCGCGGCTGGCTCTTCGACGAACTCGACCGCTCGCTGAACACGCTGCGCGCAAAGATGGCCGCCGGAGCGAAGGAATCGCGCGCGCCAGGTCCCCCCGCGACGGCCAAGTCCGCGCGCTCCCGCGCGACGCCCGTTGCGCACAAGGAACGCCGGGCGAGCCGGCGCTAGCGACGCCGCTTCGCTGGCGGATTTGTGCGTAGAATTCCGCAGGAGGAGAACCGCCATGGCCGAAGCCCGCAAAGTCATCATCACCTGTGCGATCACGGGTTCGATCCACACGCCGTCGATGTCGCCGCACCTGCCCGTCACGCCGAAAGAGATCGCGGACGCCGCCGTCGCGGCGGCGGAAGCGGGCGCCGCGATCGTCCACCTGCATGCGCGCGACCCCGTCGACGGGCGTCCGACGCAGGATCCGAAATACTTCCGCGAATTTGCGCCCGACATCAAGCGCCGCTCAAACGTCGTCATCAATTTCACCACCGGCGGCGCGGCGACGATGACCATCGAGGAGCGTTTGCAGCCGGCTCTGCAGCTCAAGCCCGAGGTCGCGTCGCTCAACATGGGCTCGATGAATTTCGGTCTCTATCCAATGCTCAAGCGCTTCACCACGTTCAAGCACGAGTGGGAGCGCGAATACCTTCAGACGTCGGACTCGCGGGTGTTCCGCAACACGTTCAAGGACATCGAGTACATCCTGACGTCGTGCGCCAACAATGGCACCCGCTTCGAGATCGAGTGCTACGACATCGGTCACCTGTATACGGCGCACCACTTCTTCGAGCGCGGCGTGGTCAAGGCTCCGTTGTTCATCCAGAGCGTGTTCGGAATCCTGGGCGGCATCGGGCCGCATCCCGACGACGTCATGCACATGAAGCGCACCGCCGATCGGCTTTTCGGCGACCAGTATCGATGGAGCGTGCTGGGTGCCGGGCGCAACCAGTTGCCGATCGCCGCCATGTCGGCCGCGATGGGCGGCAATGTCCGCGTCGGTTTGGAAGACAGCCTGTGGCTGGGTCCGGGCAAATTCGCCGAGTCGAACGCCGCGCAGGTGGTCGAGGCGCGCAAGATCATCGAAGGGCTCGGGCTCGAGGTCGCCACGCCCGACGACGCGCGGCGAATCCTGGCGCTCAAGGGGGCGGCGAACGTCGCGTTCTGACGGATGGCGAATGGGCATGCGCCGCCGTGTCGGATGCCAGCGTTCTCTGTGGGCCGACGCACAGACTGCCGAATCGGCACATGCTCAAATGACTCCCATGGGCTGCCGCAGATTCAACGGCGTGCAGCGTGACGGCTCGGCCATGACACCATGAGAACGCGCATGGGATCAAGGTCGTCAGGTCCCAAGTCGAAACAGGGAGACAACGATGCTCGACACCATGCTGACGTTACCGCTGGAACTGATGACGCTGACCTTGCTGGTCGGCTTTGGAATCCTGTACAGCTACCGTAGCCGGCGGTCGGTAACGATCACGGCGCCGGTTGTGCGGCCGTTCGACATGCGCCTGGACGGGCAACGGCTGTGCGCGTAGTCAAGTACGCTGCCCGGAGGCACTAGTCCAGCAGGAACTCGAGCTTCTCGTCGGCGACTTCGATGATGTCGCCGTGGCGCAATAGTCGCGCATCCTTGCCGATGGACTGACCGTTGACGCGTGCGGAGCGGCGTCCTTCCACATGGGTGATGAAATACCCGCGAGGCCGCCGCGCGACGACGGCAAGCTCCTTGCCCGGTCTGCCGAAGGTCGCGACGACCCGGTCGAGCCTGATCGTGCCGCTGGTGCGGCTGCCTGCGATAACCTTGACCTTGCCTTTGGGAAAGCGAGTGTCCGCCGCGTGCGCGGACCGCACGTGGACCTGTGGAGGTCCGGATTCACGCTGGGCATCAGGGGCGCGCGTCTGCAGTCCCGGGATGAGCATCGTGCGGTCAAGGTCGCTATCCGCAGACGCACGTGGATTCAGATAGCGCAGGTAGAACACGCCGAATTGCATCGTGTCGCCGTGCTGAAGGATATGCCGAGCCACTGGCGACCCGTTGACCAGCGTGTCGGTGAGCTTCGACGGGTGTTCGAGGATATGGTCGTTGCCGACGGTGATTATCGCCGCGTGCTCGTCGCTCACCGCCGGATCGTCGATCACGACGTGGTTGTGAGGCGCGCGGCCGACAAGCACGCGCTCGCGGTCCAGGAAGCTCTGATGGACTATCGACCCGCCTGAACTGAGCACCAGCTTCGCCATGGGTTGTCCGCGGTCGCCTAGTTGAACCAGCCGAGCAGCCGCGCGAACCATCGCCTTTGGCCGGAAGCTGGAAACGGCTTCAGCACACGGACGAGGATCACGGATACGTTGTCGTAGCCGCCGTTGTCCTTTGCGGCCTGGACCAAATGGGTGGCGGCAAGCGGCAAATTGGAACTGAGCGAACTGACGATCAATTTGATGTCCGCCTCCTCCACCAGGTCATTCAGGCCGTCGGAGCAAAGCAGGTAGATGTCGCCCGGGAGTGCTTCTTCCTCGCGTTGATGGGCGGCGACGGTTTCCGCGATGCCAAGCGCCTGGGTGACCAGGCTTCGGTTGTGCGACTCGCCGGCTTCGGCCATCGCAATGAATCCGAGTTCGACCTGATCCTGAAGCAGCGAATCGTCGCGGGTGAGCAGCTGCAGGATATCGCGCCGGAGCCGGTAGACGCGCGAGTCTCCCACATGTCCCAGCGCAACGCGGTTATCGTAGAACAACGACAACGCCAGGGTGGTTCCCATGCCCTGGTACATCGGCTGCCCCCGCGCTGCCTCATAGACCGCTCTATTGGCTCGGGTTATGCTTTGTTCAATGGCGCGAATTGGCGAATGTATGGCCGAGTCCGCTCGGAATTCGGCAACCTGCGACTGCAGGCTGGCCATGACGATCTGCGTGGCCAACTGGCTGGCGACCTCGCCGGCGCGGTGTCCGCCCATGCCGTCCGCCAATATCGCGACCCCGGCGTCGGCGTCGGTGGCAATGCTGTCCTCATTGAATTGACGGACGCTGCCGACGTCGGTGAGTGCGGTTATTTCGATAAAATCATGCGCCATGCGTCGGAACAGGAGGCCGCGCAGCGACAACGGGATCCGAAGCCTCGGGTCGCTGCGCTGGATGGATGGGGAGCAGCACATGCTAACGGGTCCTGAATCGAGTCACAAGCCGGTAGGGAATCGCCGCCCATGCCGCTAGAAAAACTCGGCCGCTACGAGATCATCAGGGAACTCGGCCACGGGGCGATGGGTGTCGTGTACAGGGCCAGGGACCCGCTGATCGATCGCATCGTCGCGATCAAGACCATTGCGCTTGATCTCTCGAACACGGAATCCGTCGCATTCGAGCAGCGCTTCTATCGCGAAGCGAGATCCGCAGGGCGGCTCAGCCATTCCAACATCGTTACGATCCACGACGTCGGAAAGAGCGACACCGTCGCCTACATCGCGATGGAATTCCTCGACGGACAATCGTTGCGTGAAATTCTCGACTCCGGCGTGGTGCTCCCGCCGGAAAAAATCGTCGACATCGTGGCGCAGGTCGCGGATGGGCTCGCGTTCGCGCACGACAAAGGCATTGTGCACCGCGATATCAAGCCATCCAATGTCATGGTGCTGGAAAGCGGCCTGGTGAAGATCACTGATTTCGGCATCGCGCTCCTTCCCACCGGATCGCGCACGGTGGCCGGCAATGTCTTCGGCTCGCCCAAGTACATGTCGCCGGAACAGGTGATGGGACGGATGGTAACTGGCCGGTCCGACATTTTTTCGCTGGGCACCGTGCTCTACGAGATGCTGACCGGCTTTCCGCCGTTCCATGGCGGCGATCTCAACGCGGTCATCGACCAGGTCGTCAAGCAGACGCCCGCGGCACCCAGCAGTCGCAACAAAGGCGTTGCCCCGGTGTTCGACCATATCGTCGCCAGGGCGACGGCAAAGAATCCGGACGACCGCTATTCGACCGCGCAGGAAATGGCAACTGATCTTCGGCGGTTCCGCGATTTTGCGGTTTGGCGTCCCACCGGTGCTGCCGTCCTGCGCCGCGCGACCCCTTCGGCTGTACTGTCGGATTCCGCACCGGTCCGGCCGGCCGTTGCGGCGGGCGACTCGGTGCTCCTGCGGCGCGCGACGTCGACAGCCGCATTGCCGGTTTCCTTTTCTGTGCAACCGGCCGTCGCGGCCGGCAACGTCGCCTCACGGCAGCGTCGGAACGTACTGGTCTACGGCGTCCCCGTGGCGCTGGTGGCGGTCGTTGGCGCGTGGGCGATACTGTCAAAGCGCGCGCCGGATCATGCGCAGACCGCCGCGGTGCCCGCGAATGAAAGTTCGACTGCCGCAGCCCCGGTGGGAGCCGGCGCCGCCACATCCGCGCTTGTCCGCGCTGAACAGGAAGGGCCCGAACGCGTGGCGGCCAGTCAGCCAGCCGCTGCCGTGCCGAAGCCCGCGCCGGCCGTTGCCGCGCAAGCCCCGGCCGCTTCCAGGCCGATGGCGCGTCTGTCTCTGGCGGTCACACCGTGGGGTGAGGTCTATGTGGACGGCAAGAGGAGAGGAATCACGCCGCCGATGTCGGAGATCCAGCTTTCGCCGGGCAAGCACGCCATCGAGATCCGGAATTCAACGTTTCCGCCTTACCGCAAAACCGTGGAACTCGGCGCCGGCGGCCGCCTCAAGATCAAGCACAAGTTCCAATGATGGGATTTCGTCCGCGCACGTTCCACGCACCTTGGCTGTCGGCCGCGCTGCTCGCTCTGGCGTGCGCCGGCTGCGCGGGCCCCAGCGCGACCGAGACGGCGGAGCCGCCCAAGGACGCGCCGCAACCCAGCGTCGATCGGAAGATCGAAACAAGCGAGCCGGCCGCGCCTCCGCCACCGCCCATTCCGGCGCCGAGCAAGAGCGAGCAGGAACTGGAAAAGGGCATCAGGAGCTACGAGGACGGCGAATACAAGGCGTCGGCGAAGCAGCTGCAGATCGCGCTCGATCTCGGATTGGAAGCGAAACGCGACCAAGCGCGCGCACACAAGTATCTTGCCTTCATCAACTGCGTGACGGGCCGGGAAAAGAAGTGTCGAAGCGAATTCAACAAGGCGTTGGACGCGGATCCGAAATTCGAACTCGAACCCGCCGAAGCCGGGCATCCGATCTGGGGTCGGGTACTTCGCAGCGTCAAGGCAGAACGCGCGGCCAAGGCGGAACGCGCCGTCAAGTCAAAGTCGAAATGAGCGGTCACGGCCCGTTGGACTTCCGCAGCCACCGGTCTGCGCTCCACGGCCCGCCGCCGGCCGCGGCGATGTACAGGAAGACGAAGCAATACAATGCCGCCAGCTCGCCGCGATTGACGATCGGCCAGAAATTCGCGGGCGCGTGAGCGATGAAATAGGCAAACGCCATCAGGCCGGATAACACGAAGGCCACCGGTCGCGTGTAGAGGCCGAGCAGCAGCAGGAAGCCGCCGCACAATTCCAGCACGCCGGCCGCGCCGCTCAGTGTCCACAGTTCAGTGGGGGTGGCGCGCGCGACCGGAAACGCCAGCCACTTCTGCGTGCCGTGCTGCATGAACAGGAATGCAGCGACGATCCGCAGCACGCTCAGGATGCGCGGGGTCCAACGGGTCAAAAGGGCATTCATGCCGGCCGCTCCGGAAGATCGAGTCGATCCGGAATTCTACTGTGCGCGGAAATTCGGCCGAGCGAAGACAATGCTAGGTGCTCGAGCCCTCATAGCCGTTCTTGCGCCACGTGTGTCCGTCGCGCGCGAGCAGGTCGTCCGATTCCTTGGGCCCCCACGAGCCCGCGGCATAGTTGGGGAACGAACGCGGCGCCAGCGCCTGCCATACGTCCAGCACGGGCTGGATGATCGCTCCAGCCGGCCTCGACCATGTCGGCGCGCTGGAACAGCGTCTGGTCGCCGATCATGCAGTCGTACAACAGGCGCTCGTAGCCCGTGGAAGGCGCGGCGCCGAAATAATCGGCGTAGGAAAAGTCCATTTCGACCGGCGCCTGCTTCATCGTCGGGCCCGGTACCTTCGCGCCGAAGCGCAGCGAGATGCCTTCGTCCGGCTGGATGCGGATCACCAGCTGATTGGTGCGCCAGGCTTTCCACGCCGGCCTTGCGGAACAGCATGAACGGCGCGCGCTTGAACTGGATCACGATCTCGGTCAGCCGCCTGGTCATGCGCTTGCCGGTGCGCAGGTAGAACGGCACGTCGGCCCAGCGCCAGTTGTCGATCCCCAGCTTGAGCGCCACGAAGGTCTCGGTATTGGAATCGGGAGCTGACGTTGGGTTCGGAGCGATAGGCCGGCAGGCGCTGGCCGTCGACGACGCCTTCGCCGTATTGTCCGCGCACGGTGCGCGTCAGCACTTCCTCCGGCCGTCGAGCGACTGGATCGCGTCGAGGATCTTGGCCTGCTCGTCGCGGACGGCGTCGGCGTCGAACGAGACCGGCGGCTCCATCGCCGTCAGCGAGATCAGCTGGAACAGGTGATTGGGCACCATGTCGCGCAGCGTGCCCGACGTGTCGTAATAGCCGCCGCGCTGCTCGACGCCGAGCGTCTCCGCCGCGGTGATCTGCACGTGGTCGATGTAGCTGCGGTTCCAGATCGGCTCGAAGATGCTGTTGCCGAACCGGAACACCATCAGGTTCTGCACCGTCTCCTTGCCGAGGTAGTGATCGATCCGGTAGATCTGCTGCTCCTCGAGCGTCTTGCGAATTTCCACGTTCAGCGCGCGGGCGGATTCGAGGTCGCGGCCGAACGGCTTTTCGATGTTGACGCGGCGCCATTGACCATGGGCTTCGCGCGTCAAGCCGGCGGTGCCCAGTTCCCGCACGATCTCGCCGATGAACTGCGGCGCGACCGCCAGGTAGTAGAAGTGGTTGTTCTCCGTCTGGTGCGCGTTGGCCGCTTCCTCGATCTGCGCCTCCAGCCGCTGGTACGCGGACGCGTCCTGCAGCGAGCCGCTGACGTAGTAGATGCGCTCCCGCAGCCACGCCCACTGCGAGGTGCCCGACGATCCGGCTTCGTGCGCTTCCATCGCCTCGTCCAAGTGGCTGCGGAACGACTCCGTCGTGTAGTCGCGCGTGGCAAATCCGACAACCGCGAATTGCCGCGACAGCAGGTTGCCGCGCGCGAGGTTGTAGAGCGCCGGCACCAGCTTGCGCTTGGCCAGGTCGCCGCTCGCGCCGAAGATGACCATGACGCACGAGTCCGCGGGGACCACTGGCGTGGCCGCACCCGTTGCCGCTTTCGCGTTCATTGCGACTGACTCCCACCTCGCGTGAAGACATCAGTATAGCTGCGCTGCAGCATTTATAATGGACCCGACACGAACGAAAGGAATCGCAATGGCAACCACGAAAAGACTCGAAGGCAAATCGGCGATCGTTACCGGCGCCGCCAGCGGAATCGGCAGGGAGATCGCGCGCATCTACGCACGCGAAGGCGCGCAAGTGGCCATCGCCGACTTGAACGCCGATGCGGCCGACGCGACGGCCGCGGAAATCCGCGCCGCGGGCGGCAAGGCGATCGGCGTGACGATGGACGTCACGAGCGAAGACGGCGTCAACGCGGGCGTCGCCGCGACGGTCGCGGCCTTCGGCGGTGTGGACATCCTGGTGAGCAACGCCGGGATCCAGATCGTGCATCCGGTCGAGGAATTCAGCTACGCCGACTGGAAGAAGATGATGGCCATCCACGTGGATGGCGCGTTCCTCACCACGCGTGCGTGCATTCCGCACATGTACAAGTCGGGCCGCGGCGGCAGCATCATCTACATGGGCTCGGTGCACTCGAAGGAGGCTTCGGTGCTCAAGGCGCCGTACGTGACGGCCAAGCACGGTCTGATCGGCCTGGCCAAGGTGGTCGCCAAAGAGGGCGGTCCGCACGGTGTGCGCGTCAACGTGATCTGCCCGGGTTTCGTGCGCACGCCGCTGGTGGAAAAGCAGATACCCGAGCAGGCGAAGACGCTGGGCATAACGGAACAGGAAGTGATCAAGAACGTGATGCTGAAGGCGACGGTCGACGGCGAATTCACGACGCTTCAGGACGTCGCGGAGACGGCGCTGTTCTTCGCGGCCTTTCCCTCCAACGCGCTCACCGGCCAGTCGCTCGTCGTGAGCCACGGCTGGTTCATGCAATAGCGCGCCTCCGTCAGATCACGCGCGAGTACCTGCCCTTTTGCAATGACTCGCGCAGGTAGCGGTCGAACAGCATTGCGACGGTGCGCACGAGCAGGCGGCCGCGCGGCGTGACGCGCAGCCGGTCGGGGGACAGTTCTACCAGCCCATCGGCGGCAAGCGGCGCGAGCGCGGTGAGCTCGGGCGCGAACATGCCGGCGAAGGGGATGCCATGCGCCTGCGACAACGCCGCGAAATCCAGCTCGAAATCGCACATCAGCTTCTGGATCGTATCGCGGCGGATGAGGTCGTCCTCGTTCAGGTCGACGCCGCGCAGCACCGGAAGCGTGTCCGTGTCGAGGCACGCGTAGTATTCGTCGAGCGTCTTCACGTTCTGCGCATAGGATGGCCCGATCTTGCCGATGGCCGAGATGCCGAACGCGATGAGGTCGCAATCGGGCCGCGTCGAGTAGCCCTGGAAATTCCGGTGCAGCTTGCGCTCGCGCTGGGCGACAGCCAGCTCGTCGCCGGGCTTGGCGAAGTGGTCCATGCCGATGTAAACGTAGCCGGCTGCGCCGAGCTTCTCGATGGCCAGCGCGAGTATTGCAAGCTTGGTATCCGGCGCAGGCAGCTGGCTGATCTCGATCTGCTTCTGCGTCTTGGACATGTGCGGAACGTGCGCGTAGCTGTACAACGCGATGCGGTCGGGTGAGGCCTCGATGACCTTGTCGAGCGTGGCGGCGAAACCGGACACCGTCTGCAGCGGCAGGCCGTAGATCAGGTCCGCGTTTACCGACACGAATCCGTTGGCGCGCGAAGCATCGATGACAGTGCGCGTCTCTGCTTCGCTCTGGATTCGATTGACCGCCTTCTGCACGGCCGGGTCGAAATCCTGAATGCCGACCGAGATGCGGTTGAAGCCGAGTTCGGCCAGGTAGCGAATCGTCGCGGCGTCGACCTTGCGGGGGTCGACCTCGATCGAGACCTCCGCGTCCGGCGCGAACCGGAACTGCCGGCGCAGCGCGCCCATCAGCGCGCCCATCTCGTCGTGCGACAGGAACGTCGGCGTGCCGCCGCCCCAGTGCAGTTGTATTACCGGCGGCGAGCCCTCGACCAGTCCGCCGACGATGCCGATCTCCTTCTCTACGTAACGGATGTACTTGGCGGAGTGGTCGTGGTTCTTGGTGATGACCTTGTTGCATGCGCAGTAGTAGCAGACCGTATTGCAGAACGGCACGTGCACGTACAGCGACAGCGGCGCCGCGACGTTGCGCGCGGCCAAGGCGTCCACGTAGTGGGCGGCCGTGAAGCGGTCGTGGAAGCGGTCCGCCGTCGGATACGACGTGTAGCGCGGGCCGACGCCGTCGTATTTGCGCACCAGCGCTTCGTCGAAGGCGATGGGCGCGGCGGAGGGCATGAGGGTTGTGAGCATGGGAATCCGGGAGGAGTCAGGCGTGGGTCGGGCCGACGCCGATGGGCGGCGGTGCGAGGTTGACGATGCGGCGGAAAAGTTCGAGGAAGTCGTCGCGCACGGCTTCGCCGAGCAGCGGATCGGCGTGGTCGAGAAAGGCCGCGTCGATCTCGGCCCAATCGACCGGCGTCAGGTGCTTCTGCGCCAGCGGAATGACTTCGGTTTCCTCGCTTCGCATGTGATTGCGCTCGAACGCGACAAAGGATTCGACGGCCGCCGCGAACACCGGGAACTCGGCGCGGCCGCCCTGCTGGTAGCGGATCAACGCCTGTTCCAGCTGCCGCAGCTTGACCGACCCGGCACGATGTTCCGATTGCAGCCGGTCAATGAGTTCCTGCGCATCGGGATGGCGCAACTGCAGCAGGCGGAAGAGCCAGGCGTCCTCCTTCGGATGGTGGAAGCGTTCCGGGAACGTGTCGATGTAGTAGACCATGGCGCCCAGCAGCGCGAAGTCGGGCTCGGTGCGGTGGGCACGGATTTCGCGCACGAGGTACAGCAGCCCATGCAGCACGGCGGCCAACGACTGGTGTTCCTCGCGGATGATGCGGATCGCTTGCATGGGGTCGATGCGGCCCGGCGCATGGAGCGGGTGCCGGGTCTTCGGATAGCCTGCCGTCATGCTAACTGTCCACGCCCGGATCGTGTTGACCTGCGTCAACGGGGTGGCACGGACCCCGTGGCAGGCTTGGTGCCGTCTGCCCGGCAGCGCGGCTTGAAAGCACTGCCCGCCAGCGCCATCTGCTGGCCATGCCGCTCGACCTTCCGCGTTCCGACCCGGGTGCCGGCGCCCCTGCCGACGCCGTGCTGCACGACGCCTATTCCCGGGCCGTCATCGCGGCGGTTTCGCTAGTCTCGCCGGCCGTCGCTCACGTTCGCGTCGAACGCCGCAAGGGCACCCGGGGTGCCCGCGAAGGCGCCGGTTCCGGCTTCCTGATCACGCCGGACGGCTATCTGGTCACGAACAGCCATGTCGCCAGTGGGGCCACCCGCGTCGAAGTCACGCTGGCCGACGGACGCACGGCGTCCGCCGAGATCGTCGGCGACGATCCGGATTCCGACCTCGCCGTGCTCAAGGTTGCCGCGGACGATCTGACATCGTGCCGGTTCGGCGCGACTTCACAGTTGCGCGTGGGGCAGATCGCCATCGCCATCGGCAGTCCCTACGGATTCCAGCACACGGTGACCGCGGGCATCGTCAGCGCCCTCGGGCGGTCCATGCGCGCCAGCACCGGGCGATTGCTCGACAACGTGCTGCAAACGGATGCGAGCCTCAACCCCGGCAATTCCGGCGGTCCGCTCGTGAACTCGCAAGGCGAGGTGATCGGCGTCAACACGGCGGTGATCCTGCCCGCGCAGGGCATCTGTTTCGCGATCGCCGCGTCGACGGCCGAGCGCGTGGCCGTGGCGTTGATCCGCGACGGCCGCGTGCGGCGCGCCTACCTTGGCCTGGGCGGGCAGACGCATCCGATGCCGCGCCGGGTCGTGCGGCATTTCGGGCTCACCATCGATTCCGGCGTGCGGGTGGAGACGCTCGAGCGCGGCTCACCGGCGGCCGATGCCGGCATGAAATCCGGCGACATCATCGTGGGCATCGACGGCATCCCGGTCGCGGATGTCGACGCGTTGCAGCGGCGGCTTGGCGCCGATGCGATCGCGCGCCCACTGCCCGTCATCGTGGTGCGCGGGAACCAGACGCACGCGCTGATCGTCACGCCGCGCGAGTCGGCGCCGCGGCGGCAATGACGGTGTTCGCCCCCCACCTTTGCAGCCGGCGCCCAACTGTGCAACAATCGATTTAACTATATTTGCATCAGGGTGATACCGATGCTCGATCGTGACGGCTACCGCCCGAACGTCGCCATCGTCGTCGTCAACGGCAGGAACCAGGTTTTCTGGGGCAAACGGATCCGCGAACACTCGTGGCAATTTCCGCAGGGCGGCATCAATCCCGGCGAGACGCCCGAACAGGCAATGTACCGGGAGTTGCACGAGGAAGTCGGATTGCACCCCCATCACGTCAGGGTCCTTGGCCGAACGCGCGACTGGCTGCGCTACGACGTACCGCAACACTGGATCAAGCGAGAGTGGCGTGGCAGCTACAAGGGCCAGAAGCAGATCTGGTACCTGTTGCGTCTCGTCGGCCGCGACAACGACGTGTCATTGCGCGCGACGGACAAGCCGGAGTTCGACGCCTGGCGCTGGCACGACTACTGGGTTCCTCTCGAAGGGGTGATCGAGTTCAAGCGCGAGAGCTACCGCCGCGCGCTGCTCGAACTCGAGCGCTTCCTGCACGCCAAGCCGCAGACACGCCGGCAGCGCCTGTACGGCATCGCGCATCCGGCCATGCCCGATTCGTACATCGATCCGGCGATGCCCACCGTCGACTGAGGCCGGCGCCGCCCGTGCGGCGGCCTATTTCGAACAGTCGCCGATCCGCTTGGCGTTGATCACGAACGTGATGGTCGTGTCGGTATTGCCCGGCGCGCTGACCTTCATGTCCGCCATGCCGTCGTAATTCGTCGTGCCGACGACGAGTTCCATGCGCCCGCGGTTGGTATAGACGTCGCGCGTGCACGCCATGTCGTAGGTCGTGCGGTTGCCCTGCGTCTCGATGTTGGAAATCGAACACTTCGCATCGGGCCTCGGCAGCGTCTTGGTCGCGTCGTCCAGGTCCGGCTGCGTCAGGCACTCGCGGGTGACCTCGGTTGGCAAAGTCTTGCGAGCGACGGTGCTCGTCACGCGCATCTCCCAGAGCCCTGGCATCATCGGCGACGGAGCGGCGGCGGCGAGCGGGCTGGCCAGCGCCAGCCCCAGGGCCAAGTGGCGAAAGCGCGAGCTGCAGAGTTCGGAACGACGCATGCGCAGGATCCCCGACGGTGATGTGACCGCGCCATGATACTGCGCGCATCCGCGCCCTTCGCGCCATCCGTCAGCACACGGGCGCCGGTCAGGCACCGCGCAGTGTCCTAACGCAGCAACACCAGGTTGTCGCGGTGGATCAGTTCCGCCTCGTCCACGTAGCCCAGGATCGTCTCGATCTCGGACGATGGGCGGCGCAATATGCGAGCCGTCTCCTGCGCGCTGTAGTTGACGAGGCCGCGCGCGACTTCGCGCCCGTCGCCCGCGAAGCAGCCGACGACCTCGCCACGCTCGAACGTCCCCTCCACCGCGACGACGCCGATCGGCAGCAGGCTCTTGCCGCCGCTGGCCAGCGCAGTCACCGCGCCGGCGTCGAGCACCAGCCTGCCGGCGAGCTGAACGTGATCCGCCAGCCATTGCTTGCGCGCGCCCAGCGTTGCCTGCGGGGCGATCAATGCCGTGCCCACGGCTTCGCCCGCAGCCAGGCGGGTGAGGACATTCTCTTCGCGTCCCCACGCGATGACCGTCGAGGCGCCCGACCGCGCCGCGCGCTTGGCGGCGAGAATCTTGGTGAGCATGCCGCCGCGCGCGAGCGCGCTTCCGACGCCGCCCGCCATGTCCTCCAGCACAGGATCGCCCGCCCGCGCTTCGCGCACCAGCGTGGCGTCCGCGTGTTTGCGCGGATCGGCCGTATACAGTCCCGCCTGGTCGGTGAGGATGACGAGCACGTCCGCCTCGATCAGGTTGGCGACAAGCGCGCCCAGCGTGTCGTTGTCGCCGACGCGGATTTCGTCCGTGGTGACGGTGTCGTTTTCGTTGATGATGGGAATCACGCCGAGCTCGATCAGCGTGCGCAGCGTCGTCCGTGCATTCAGGTAGCGCCGCCTGTCCGCCAGATCCTCGTGCGTGAGCAGCACCTGCGCCGTGTGCAGGCCGTATTGCATGAACGCGGCTTCGTAGGCCTGGATCAGGCCCATCTGGCCGACTGCGGCGGCCGCCTGCAATTCGTGGATGGCCTTGGGCCGCACCGTCCAGCCCAGGCGCGCGATGCCTTCGGCGATGGCGCCCGAGGACACCAGCACGATTTCGCGGCCGCCGCGCTTCAGTCCGGCGATCTCCTCGGCCCAGCGCGCGACCGCGGCGTGGTCGAGGCCGCGCCCGTCGTTGGTGACCAGGCTGGAGCCGACCTTGACCACCAGCCGCTTGGCGCCGGTAACGACCGAACTCATGTTTCCGATGGCGGCTTGCGCGGCCGGCGCATCCGGACCGGCGCAGGGGAGACGACGACCGGCTCCGAATCGTCGGCGGCATCGGCGGCGAGCTTCGCGGCGGAAACGCGATTCGCATCGAGCCAATCCTGGATCTTGAAGATGAGTTCGCGGCAGCCTTCGCCGTTGATCGCGGTGATCGCGAACACCGGGCCTTTCCAGCGATAGGACTTCACAAAGGCGGCGACGCGCGCCTCGCGTTCTTCCTCGGGGATCAGGTCGAGCTTGTTCAGCACGAGCCAGCGCGGCTTGTCGTAGAGCGCCTCGTCGTAGAGCTTCAATTCCTTCACGATCGCGCGCGCGTCGTGCACGGGGTCCGAGTCGGTGTCCAGCGGCGCTAAGTCCACCAGGTGCAGCAAGAGGCGCGTGCGTGCGAGATGGCGCAGGAAGCGGTGACCGAGGCCGGCGCCCTCCGCGGCGCCTTCGATGAGGCCCGGAATGTCCGCGACGACGAAGCTGCGCGCTTCCGACGTGCGCACGACGCCCAAGTTCGGCGCCAGCGTGGTGAACGGGTAGTCGGCAACCTTCGGACGCGCAGCGGAAATCGCGCGGATCAGCGTGGATTTGCCGGCGTTGGGCATGCCCAGCAGCCCGACGTCAGCCAGCACCTTCAGTTCCAGCTTGAGCTTGCGCTGTTCGCCTTCCTCGCCCTTGGTGAACTGGCGCGGTGCGCGGTTGGTGCTCGACTTGAAATGCAGATTGCCCAGTCCGCCCTTGCCGCCTTTGGCGACGAGAAAGCGGGCGCCGTCCGTCGCCAGGTCCGCGAGCCGCTCGCCGTCTTCCGTCGAGATCACCGTGCCCACCGGCATGCGCAGGATGATGTCCTCGGCGCCTTTGCCGTACTGGTCGGCGCCGCGGCCGTTCTCGCCGCGGTGCGCGCGGTGGATGCGCGCGTAGCGATAGTCGATCAGCGTGTTGATGTTGCGGTCGGCGACGGCCCAGATGCTGCCGCCCGATCCGCCGTCGCCGCCGTCGGGTCCTCCGCGTGGAATGTATTTCTCGCGCCGGAACGACGCGGCGCCATTGCCGCCGTCGCCCGCGATGACCTCGATCGTCGCTTCGTCGAAGAATTTCACGAGGGTTTCCTGATGTAGAGAATGATCCGCTCCGTCTCGTCGCCGCGGCGGTGGCCGTCCCATGCCGGCATCCAGCCCGCCGGCGGCGCCGGTTGCGCGAGCGGCCGGCTGTACTGGACGAGCAAGGCCTTGCAGCCGTGCTGCGGCTCCACCTCCTCGCGCACCGTCATCACTCCCGAGAAATAGTAGAACAGCGCGCGCTGCGGCTCACCCAAATCGCGGCTCGCGACGCATCCGCTGCGCGGCATGTGCATGGCGGCATTTTCAACGACATTGCGGTAGGTGCGGCGCGAATCGATGTAGGGCAGCCAGATCGTCGTTGCCAGACCCCAGATCAACGTCACGCCGGCGGCCCAGTTGAGAAGAGCGCGCCGATTCGATCGCCGCGCCGGCCGCACCAGCATGATCCACAGCAGCGTGAGGAAGAGTGCCGCCAGCATCGCGCCCAAGTGGAACGAGGTGCGAAAGCCCGCTTCGGAGTCGCGGAAAAGCTGCGCGACGCGAGGCGACATGCCGTTCAGGTAGGCGTCGATCCAGAATCCCCAGGCCATCATGGCGACCAGGCCGAAGGTGAGTATGCCGAACCAATCCAGCGCCCCGGAGAATCCGCGCTTGAGCGAGTCGATCTCGAGCGCCGCGAGCAAGGCGAACGGGACGAGCAGCGGGATGGCGTAGGCCAGTTTGGGGTCGGGCAGCAATACCAGGCTCGCGAGAATCACCACCGAGACGCACCGCCGGCACCTGCACGCCGGCATCGCGCAGGCCGCCGTTGAAGCCTCGGCCGCGTGTCCAGAACGTCCACAGGATCAGTGGCAGCGACGGCCACGCGAACCAGAGCAGATTCTTGACGTAGTAGCCCGGCGCGAGTTCGTCGCGATTGCCGAAGAGCGCGATGTAGCTTGACAGCGCTTTCGCCGGTCCACCATTGCGCGAACAGCGCCGGATCTCGCGCATGCAACGCCAGCGGCCAGCTCAGCGCAAGCGGAAGCGCGACCGCAAGCGCGACCAGCAGCGTCAGGCCATAGGCGCGCGTGCGCCACGGCTTGTCGACGAACGGCAGCAGCAGCGCCGAGACGATGATCCACGCCGGACCCAGCATGCCGCGGCTCAAGAACGAGAACGCGATGCCCAGGCCCAGCACGATGCCGCCGGCGACCGGTCGCCGCAACGCCAGCGCGAAACCGTACAACGCGACGGCCACACCGGCGGTGTCCCCAAGTTCCGGTGACAGCACGTGGGCGCGGTCCCAGAAACCGACGCTTCCGATCAGGATGAGCACCGGAAGCCAGCGCAGCGCGCGGCCGTTCAGCTCGCGGCTTGCCTGCGCGGTGACCAGCAGGATCAGCGCGAGCGCCAGCCCGGCGACCAGCCGTGCCGCGTTGTGACGCTCGAGCGGCGGCGACAGCGTCTTGATCGCGAGCGCGCCCAACGCATAGATCAGCGGCGGGCGCGCGAGATAGGTCTCGCCGGCCAGCGTGGGTACGACGACGTCGCCACGGCTAGCCATCTCCGAGGCGACACCGATCGACGTTGCGTCCTCCGTCTTCCACGGATCGTGGCCGACCAGGCCCAGAAACACCCAGGCGGCGCACAGCAGCACGAGCCCGAATTGCTTGAACGCGCGCAACGGTCCCGACGGGCTGACCTCTTCGGGGTCGACCGGCTCGGGCGAATAGGGTCTGGGAGCACGCATCGGGCTTAGACGAAATTGAGGGGGAAACGAGGGCGGAAACGGTGGCGGAAATCCTGCGAGCTTAAAGAAAATCGGACGAAAAAACCTGCCGCGGAGGCGGACATGAAAAAGGCAGCCGAAGCTGCCCCTTTCGTCGCCCGCGACCGAGGATCGCCGGATCAGGCGGCCGGAGGCGCCGGCTCGGTCTTGGCCGCGCCCTTGGTGCCGTAGCGCTGGCGGAACTTGTCGATACGGCCCGCCGTATCCATGACCTTTTGCTTGCCGGTGTAGAACGGATGGCACGCCGAGCACACTTCGATGTGGATCGGCTTGGCCACCGTCGAGCGCGTGGCGAACGTGTTGCCGCAGCTGCAGGTGACCTGCGTTTCGGCGTATTTGGGGTGAATGGCGTCTTTCATGTCGGTGCTCGCTTTCGCTTCGTTGGGCTCGCTTAGCCGGCGAATTCGTCGCGGCTGCGCTGCCCCGGTTTTGCTTCGGGTTTCGCCCGTTTCTTTGCGGGAAGGGACGAGGAGGGCGGAAAACCCAACATTATCCGCGTTTTGCCGCCGTTATGCAAGGTGGGGGCGGTACGAAGCTGCCGCAAGCTCCAGCCGATAAACGCAGCAAAAACAGAGGACTGCGAAGTGGCTAGCCGCGCCGCATGCTGTCGAAGAAGTAGGACGCCTGAGGGCGGAGGAGGGGCCCCGCGCAGCGGGGATCCGACCCCGGAGGCGGAATACGGACTTCCAACTCCACTTCCGGGTCGGCAGTGAAACGCTGCGCCTAGCCCCTGCGCATCGAGTCGAAGAAGTCCGAGTTGGACTTGGTCTGCTTGACCTTGTCGAGCAGGAACTCCATTGCCTCGAGCTCGTCCATCGGATACAGGAGCTTCCGCAGGACCCACACCTTCTGCAGGATGTCGGGCTTGAGCAGCAACTCTTCGCGCCGCGTGCCGGAGCGGTTGACGTTGATCGACGGGTAGATCCGCTTCTCGGCCATGCGGCGGTCGAGGTGGATTTCCATGTTGCCGGTGCCCTTGAACTCCTCGTAGATCACGTCGTCCATGCGCGAGCCGGTGTCGATCAGCGCGGTGGCGATGATCGTCAGCGAGCCGCCTTCCTCGATGTTGCGCGCGGCGCCGAAGAAGCGCTTCGGGCGCTGCAGCGCGTTGGCATCCACGCCGCCGGTCAGCACCTTGCCGGACGCAGGCACCACGGTGTTGTAGGCGCGCGCGAGGCGCGTGATCGAGTCCAGCAGGATCACGACGTCCTTCTTGTGCTCGACCAGGCGCTTGGCCTTCTCGATCACCATTTCCGCCACCTGCACGTGCCGCGTCGCGGGCTCGTCGAACGTCGACGACACCACTTCGCCGCGCACGGTGCGCTGCATCTCGGTCACTTCCTCGGGCCGTTCGTCGATCAGCAGCACGATCAGCATCACGTCGGGATGGTTGGCGGCGATCGAATGCGCGACGTGCTGCAGCATCACCGTCTTGCCCGACTTCGGCGACGACACCAGCAGGCCGCGCTGGCCCTTGCCGATCGGCGCCACGATGTCGATGATGCGGCCGGTGATGTTCTCCTCGGCCTTGATGTCGCGCTCGAGCACCATCGGCTCGTCGGGGAACAGCGGCGTCAGGTTCTCGAACAGGATCTTGGTCTTGGCGTTTTCCGGCGCCTCGAAGTTGACCTTGTCGACCTTGACCAGCGCGAAGTAGCGCTCGCCTTCCTTCGGCGTCCGGATCTCGCCCTCGACCGTGTCGCCGGTGTGCAGGTTGAAGCGGCGGATCTGCGACGGCGAGATGTAGATGTCGTCGGTGTTGGCGAGGTAGGAGGTGTCCGGCGAGCGCAGGAAGCCGAAGCCGTCGGGCAGCACTTCCAGCACGCCGCCGCCGAAGATCGACTCGCCCTTCTTCGCCTGCTGCTTCAACAGCGCGAAGATGAGGTCGTGCTTGCGCATCCGGTTGGCGCCCTCGATTTCATTCGAGTTGCCGATGTCGATCAGTTCGGAGACGTGTTTGGCTTTGAGGTCGGATAGATGCATGGTGTTAGGGGGAAATGAAGGGCAACTGAGGGCAGCTTAGGGGGCAAGCCGGAACGGCTAGGAGGGGCGGGCCGGCGATTCCGGCGCGCGTTGGACCGCGAAGAGTGTCTGGAGGCGGATTCGGGACCGGGGCGCCGCAACATCCAACAGGGCGGCGCGCCGGGGGCGCTACTGAAACCTGGTGATCAATTGCGCCGGCCCGAAGTCAACTGCGTGTCAACGGCGATCGGGGCGGCGGTAAGCGGGAGGCGCGCCGGGCATACCGAAAACCCGGCCGGTTGCAGGCTGCGCGCCTCGCTTATGAAAGCGCAGGTTATAGCGGTTAGATGTTGCTGTCAATCCATGCGGTCAGCTGCGACTTGGTCAGCGCGCCGACCTTCTGGGCATGGGGCTGGCCGCCCTTGTACAGGATGACCGTGGGGATGCCGCGAATGCCGTACTTGCCCGGCGTCGACGGGTTGGCGTCGATGTCGAGCTTGGCCACGGTGATCTTGCCGCCGTACTCCTTGGCCACCTCGTCCAGCACGGGGGCGAACATCTTGCACGGACCGCACCATTCGGCCCAGAAGTCGACCAGAACCGGGTGGCCCGACTTCAGCACGTCCTGGTCGAACGTGGCGTCGGAAACGTGTTTGATTGCTGCACTCATGGAAATTCCTCTCTGGGGGAAAGCGCCGGCGGACTACGATGCGGCGCCTCGTCTGGGGTAACGGTAGCCGAACCGTCACATGGACGCAAGTCGACGCGCTCGTTTGCCGGACCTAGCGGCGGACGATGGGGGCTGATCTGCTAAAATTCAAGGATTCGCTCGAACTTTGCCCGAATTGCCACGAAACTGAGCTTGCCATGACCTACGTCGTCACCGAAAGCTGCATCCGCTGCAAATACACCGACTGCGTCGACGTGTGCCCGGTGGACTGCTTCCGCGAGGGCCCCAACTTCCTCGTGATCGATCCGGATGAATGCATCGATTGCACGCTCTGCGTCGCGGAATGTCCGGTGGAGGCGATCTTCGCGGAGGACGACGTGCCTGCCGATCAGCAGCAGTTCAAGGCGCTGAACGCGGAGCTGTCGAAGCTGTGGAAGCCGATCATCGAACGCAAGCCCGGCCCGCCGGACGCGGACGACTGGAAGGACGTGCGCGACAAGCTCAAGTTCCTGGAACGCTGACCCGAATCCCGGGGCGGCGCTTCACCCCCCGTTTGACCTCCCGGTGCCGCACCCCCTAAAATCGCAGGGTTTTTGCCATGCCGGACGCTGTGAACCATCAGCGCGGCGGCAATTGCCGGTTGTCCACATCGCGCTAACTTAGAACACATCCACGGAAACCATGACTCGATTCACGCTGCTCGTAGCACTGGCCGCGGCCGCGCTGGCGCCGGCATTGGCCGCCGCGCAAACCCCGGCGCCCGCGGGCGATCCCATGCGAGGGCGCCCAGAAGGTCCAGATGTGCCAGGGGTGCCACGGCATCCTCGGCTGGCGCACCGCGTACCCCGAGGTGTATCGCGTGCCCAAGATCGCCGGGCAGCATCCGGCGTACATCGTCGCCGCGCTCAAGGAGTACAAGGCGGGTCAGCGCAGCCACCCGTCCATGGACGCCATCGCGGCGTCGCTTTCGGACCAGGACATGGCCGACGTTGCCGCGTACTACTCGCAGGCCCCGCTGCAGACGGCGGTGAAATGAACATGAACCGAACCCTTCCCGCAGTACTCGCCGTCGCTGCCGCGCTCGCCGCGGGCCACGCCGCCGCCGCCGACATCGAAGCCGGCAAGAAGAAGGCGCAGGAAGTGTGCGCGGCCTGCCACAACATGGACGGCATCAGCACCATCGCCGAGTATCCGAAGCTGGCCGGCCAATATCCGGAATACATGGCCAAGGCGCTGCGCGACTACAAGTCCGGCGCGCGCAAGAACCCGATCATGGCCGGCATGGCCGCGGGCCTGACGCAAAAGGACATCGACGACGTGAGCGCGTATTTCGCGTCGCTGCCGCCGGTCCTGTCGACCCGCATGTGAACGTGGCGGCGCGCGAGATACTGCGCCGCAGCTGGTAAAAAGAGGCGCCCGGCGGCGCCTCTTTTTATTGCGCCTGAGAATTTCCGCTGCATGAATCGCACGCCGCGACCCGTACCCGATACACGCCTTGCGCGCAAATCCAGGAATTGATCCCCATGACCACGCCAGCCATCGCCCGTCTCGAAGCACTTTCGCTTGGATTTCGCGATCGATTCCTCTCCTACGACGAACTCACGCGGCAGGTGCGCGCGTGGGCGGACGCGTTTCCCGACATCTGTCGCGCGACGTCGATCGGCAAGACGCCCGAGGGTCGCGAACTGTGGCTGCTGACGCTCGGTCCCGAACCCGACCGCGTGCGGCCGAGCGCCTGGGTGGACGGCAACATGCACGCCAGCGAACTGTGCGGTTCGAGCGTGGCGCTGGCGATCGCCGAGGACGTGCTGCGCCTGCACTTGGGGCCGGAAGGCGATGCACCCGAGGCGAACCGGTCCGCCGCGGTCGACGCGCGGCTGCGCGACGTGCGGTTCTACGTGCTGCCGCGGATGTCGCCGGACGGCGCCGAAGCGGTCCTGTCCAGCGGCCGTTATGTGCGGTCCATTCCACGTGACGAGCGGCCGGCGCAAGGCGCATGCGCGCTGGCTCACCAAGGATATCGACGGCGACGGGCTGGCATTGGCGATGCGCGTCCGCGACCCCGGCGGCGAAATGGTGGAGTCGCCGGAATTCCCGGGCCTGCTGCTGCCGCGCAGAATCGACGACGCACCGCCGTACTACAAGATCTATCCGGAAGGCGTCATCGAGAACTTCGATGGCGCCAATGTGCCGTCGCCGTACTTCCTGTCCGATAACCAGACCGACCTCAACCGCAATTTTCCGTACATGTGGGCCCCCGATTCGAAGCAGGAGGGGGCGGGCGCGTATCCGCTGAGCGAAGTCGAGTCGCGCTCCGTCGTGGACTTCACGGCGCAGCATCCCGAAATCTATCTGTGGCTCAACCTGCACACGTTCGGCGGCGTGTTCATCCGGCCGCTGGGCGACAAGCCCGACACCAAGATGAACCAGCAGGACCTGGCACTGTTCCGCCAATTGGGCGCGTGGGCGGAGGAAATCACCGGCTATCCGATGGTGTCCGGCAGCGAGGAGTTCACCTACGAGCCCGACACGCCGCTGCACGGCGACCTCACCGATTACGCGTACCACCAGCGTGGCGCGGTCGCGTATGTGGTCGAGCTGTGGGACCTGTTCAAGCAGGCCGGGCTCGAGCGAAAGAAACGCTTCGTCGACAACTACACGCACCTGACGCGCGCCGACATGCTGAAGATCGCTGCGTGGGATCGTGACAAGAACGGCGGCCGCTCCATCCTGCCGTGGCGCAAGTTCAATCACCCGCAATTGGGCGAGGTCGAGGTCGGCGGCATCGACCCGCGCGTCGGCCTGTGGAATCCGCCGGCGTCGGAAATGCCAGGCGTGTGCACGGCACAGTCGGCGCATTTCCTGAGGACGGCGTCACTGGCGCCGGCCGTCGTATTGGACGAGGTGACGATCGCGAAGCTGGCCGACGGGCTTACGCGCGTGACGCTGACGGTGGCCAACCACGGTTACCTGCCGACGTTCATCCTGGCCTCGGCCAAGGATCTCACGCACAACGAGCCGCTGTGGGCGGATGTCAGTTGCGAAGGCTGCGAACTGGCCGAACCGAGCCTTGCGCATCGTGAAATCGGCCATCTCGATGGCTGGGGACGCGGCCTGTTCGACGGTTCCGGCGCCATCTACTACATGCAAACGCGAGGCACCACCGGCGCGCGCACGGTC
This sequence comes from uncultured beta proteobacterium, assembly GCA_963816165.1. Taxonomy (GTDB): domain Bacteria; phylum Pseudomonadota; class Gammaproteobacteria; order Burkholderiales; family Casimicrobiaceae; genus VBCG01. Next base: position 672,321 of record CAWFJL010000010.1, on the reverse strand, counting down.
TCGTGGACGGTGCGCGGTCGCGGTGCGCTGAACGTGAAGGTCGGCTCGTGCCGCGTCGGCCACGTGACGCGGCGCATCGACATCAGCTAGCGCTGCCGCGCCAGGCACTCGAGATAGAGTGTGGCGTCGGGCGCCGCGCGCATCCGCTGCGCGCTCCAGATCACCTCGCCCAGGCATTCGAGCACCGCGTGGAGCGCCGCATGCTCGTCGCCGCGCGTCGCGCGCAGCCGCTCGAACTGCGCGCGGATGCCAGCGGGCTGGTCGATCGCAAGCTGCTCGGCCACCGCGAGATGCAGTGACAAGTGCAGAAATGGATTGATGTCGCCGGCTTCCGGCGAATACTCGCGCTCGACATGCCGGTCGGGATGCTCGAAGGTCGCGTGATATTCCGGGTGCATCGCGATCAATGCGGCCGCGATCCGCTCCAGCGCCGACAGCGGTTGCTGTGCCCGTTGCTTGGCCCAGGCGTCGATCAGGAACGTCCTGGCCTCGTCGCGCGAAGGATTGAACATTCAGCCTTGCAATGGTGATACGGGCGCCGGCGTCTTGGTCTTGCCGCGAAACTCGCACAGGTCGCGGATTGCGCACTCGGGACATTTCGGCCCGCGCGCGACGCACGTGTAGCGGCCGTGCAGGATCAGCCAGTGATGCGCGTCCTGCTTGAACTCGTCGGGGACGAATTTCTCGAGCTTGCGCTCGACCTCGTCGACATCCTTGCCGGGGGCTAAGCCCGTGCGATTGGCAACGCGAAAGATGTGAGTGTCCACGGCGATCGTCGGCTGGCCGAAGGCCGTGTTCAGCACGACATTGGCCGTCTTGCGCCCGACGCCGGGCAGCGCCTCGAGCGCGGCGCGCGTCGTGGGCACGTTGCCCGCGTGTTCGCGGACGAGGATTTCCGACAGCGCGACGACGTTCTTGGCTTTGTTGCGAAAGAGGCCGATGGCGCTGATGTACGGGATCAGGCCGTCGACGCCGAGCTTGACGATGGCTGCGGGCGTATTGGCGACCGGAAAGAGCCGCGCGGTGGCCTTGTTGACGCTCTTGTCGGTCGCCTGCGCGGACAGCACGACCGCGACCAATAATTCGAACGGGGTCAGGTGTTCGAGTTCGGTCGTCGGATGCGGGTTCAGCGCGCGCAGCCGCTCGAAGATTTCGCGCCGCTTGGCAGGATTCACTTGGGTCCGGACGTGGTTGCGCCGAGGTCGGCAAGGCGCTGCAGACGTGCAGCTTCGTTGGCCTTGAGATAAGCGTCGTCCTTCAGCAGCGCGTGGGCCTTGGCCGCCCACGGCGCAGCGGCGGCCTTGTCGCCACGCGCGATCGCGATTTCCGCGAGTTCCTCGTAGACGTAGCCGTCGGGTTCGCCGGCCTTCTCGGTTTCAGCGACGAGGACCAGCTGAATCTTCTCGGCGTCATCGAGCTTGCCCGTGGCGCGATACCCGCGCGCGATCGTCCACTTGGCCACGCGGATGTTCTCCGCGTTGCCTTGCGCTTCGCGCAGCGGCAGCGCTTTCTTCCAATAGACGAGCGCCGTGACGGCGTCGCCCGAGTCGAAATAGGACCACCCGATGTTGTGGTTGAGCGATGCGGCCCAGCCGCGCGCGCGCGGGTCGGAGGAGGCTTCCGCCACGGCGAGCGCCTTGCGGTTCCAGTCGAGTTGCTCGGAGACGGGTGTCGCGATACCCAACATGTGCAGCGCGTCGACGCGGTAGAAATCCGCACCGGGCAGCGTATCGCGATCCTGCAGCGCCACGGCCTCCTTGAATAGGGCAACCGCCGCGGGCTTGTCGCCGCCGGAGTTGCGCGTGCGGCCCCGTTCCAGCAAATAGCGGACGCGCACGCGCACCGGCACCTGGTCCAGCTTCGGCACGACGGTGTCCAGTGTCGCATCGGCATCGGCGAATTGCCGCCGCAGACCCTGCGTGCGCGCGATCTGCGTCGACGTCTCGAGGGCCTCGCGCGAACCTGCCGGGTGTCGCGCAAGCTCGGCACGAAAGCGCGTCTCCGATTCCGCGGGCTTGCTGAACTCCCACAGCTTGTCGAGACGCTCGGAAAAATCGTTGGGCATGGTCTGGCTCATGGCGACGGAAGCGTGCAGCAGCGAAACGAACAGGGACAGCACCAGCGCTGCACGACGGCTGCGGCTGGTGCTCATGAGTTCTTTCCGGGAGGCGGCGTCCCGCGCCGCGCACGTGCCCGCGCAAGGGCTGCCGCCACGACTGCCTGCCGCTGCGCGCGATCCGGCGAGGCATTGTCCGCGACCGGGACCGCGCGCCTGGCGATGCGCTCGTTGCGCGCCAGCCGAACGGCGCGCGCCGCGAAGCGATCGCGGGCCGATGCCGCGTCGCCAGGCGTCCACTCACGTCCCGCCGGTTGCAGCGAAATGCAGTCGACCGGGCAGGGCGGCACGCACAGTTCGCATCCCGAGCACAGCGATGGAAGCACCGTATGCATGCGCTTTTGCGCGCCGAGGATCGCATCGACCGGACAGGCGGCGATGCACAACGTGCAGCCAATGCAAGCCGCCTCGTCGACGACGGCCACGAGCAGCGGCCCGTGCTCACCGCATTGCGCATCGAGCGGCCGCGGCGCGCGTCCGGTCAGCGCCGCGAGCGCGACGATCACGGCGTCTCCTCCGGGCGGGCAGCGATTGATGTCGGCCGCACCGGCGGCGACGGCGTCCGCATAGGGTCGGCAGGCGGCGTATCCGCAGCGCGTGCACTGCGTCTGCGGCAGCACCGCGTCGATGCGCTCGGAGAGGGACGGGGACGATCCATTCACGGTCCGCATTTTACCGCCCGGCAGACTGCTAGACTGTCGCGTATCGAAGACGGCCGCCAGAGAAGCACGCCGCTTGGTCCCTCCGTGTCTGCCAGCCCAATCCCGCCCGCTCCCTATGTCGATGCGCCGCTCGTGCCCGGGTTCCGTGCGCGCTTTGCCGGCTGGAGCATGAAACTGGCCGGCTGGCGCGTCGTCCTCGCGCAGCCGGTGCCGTTGCGCTGCGTCGTCGTGTTCTATCCGCATACGTCCAACTGGGACTTTCCGCTGGGCCTCATGGCGAAGTGGCTGGTCGGCGTGCATTTTCGTTTCATCGCCAAGGAGTCGCTGTTTGCCACGCCGCTGGCGCCGTGGCTGCGCCGTTGGGGCGGCATGCCGGTCGACCGCAGCGGCGGCACGGGCGTGATCGCGCGACTCGCGGCTGAATTCGCAAGGCACGACGACTTCAGGCTCGTCGTCGCGCCGGAGGGGACGCGCAGCCTGACATCGCGATGGAAGAGCGGCTTCTACCATCTCGCACGCGCGGCCAACGTGCCGCTCGCGTTGTCGTTCATCGACTATCGGCGACGCGAAATCGGCGTCGGCGGCTATCTCGATCTGACCGGCGACGTGGACGCCGACATGACGCGCATCGCGGCGTTCTACGCGGACAAGACGGCGCGCCGGCCCGAAAACGTCGGCCCTATCCGGCTTGACTGAGCGGCTTGGCCGCAAGCGCTTCCGCTGCCTGCAACTCGGGCTCACCGCTCCGCCGCCGGTGAGGGCACAATGACGCAATGACTTGCTTCGCGCGATGACTGCGTCCCGTCCCCCGTCCCAGAAGGAATTCCATGCCCACGACCATGGCGCGCACGCGCATGGGGGAGTGGACGCTGCCGAACGGCCCGGTCGTCCGGCGCGCGCTGCTGCAGGCACTGCTGCTGACGGCGGGCTTCGCGGTGGTAGAGGCGATCGGCGGCTGGATGGCCGGATCGCTGGCGCTGCTCTCGGATGCCGGGCACATGGTCACCGACGCGGCCTCGCTCGGCCTTGCGCTGTTCGCCAACACCGTCAGGCAGGCGTCCGCCGTCGCAGCGCGCGTCCTACGGCTACGGCCGCGCCGAAGTCCTCGCCGCATTCGTCAACGCGATCGTGATGCTGGCCGTCGTCGCGGCGATCGCCATCGAGGCGGTACGCAGGCTGCTCGATCCGACACCTGTCGTCGGCACGATGGTACTCGGCATCGCCATCGCCGGATTGGCGATCAACATCGCCTGCGCGTGGCTGCTGTCGCGCGCGTCGGGGTCGCTCAATGCGCGCGGCGCGATGATCCATGTGATGGGAGACCTGCTGGGATCGCTCGCCGCGATCATCGCGGGCGGCGTGATCATCGCGACCGGCTGGATGCCGATCGACCCCATCCTGTCGCTCGCCGTGGCGCTGCTCATCCTGCGCTCGACGCTGCAGTTGCTGAAGCAGTCCACGGGCGTGCTGATGGAAGGCGTTCCAGCGCATCTCGACTACAACGCCATCGGCAATGCGCTCGCGCGCCTGCCGGGAGTCACCGGCGTGCACGACCTGCACGTGTGGAACATGACCGCCGAGCGCGCCGCGCTTTCCGCGCACATCGTGCTGGCGAACGGACAGGCGTGGCCGCAGACGCTGGCCGCGGCGCAGAAAATGCTGGCGCGGGAATTCGCCATCGAGCACGTCACGCTGCAGCCGGATTGGCCCGGCGCGCCGACGGGCAGGAAGGTGATTCCCGTCGCGGCGCTGGAGGCGGACGGCGACGCGTCGCGGCGCGCGGCGATGCAACCTGCGCGCGGCCGGCGCGACGGCCCCGCGTGAGGCGTCGGCGGACCAGCGTTCAGCCGATCAGAGCCACTTCACCTTCTTGAAGTTGAAGTACAGCCACACGTCGATGGCCACCATGATGCCCAGGGCGAGCGGATAGCCCCAGACCCATTTCAGTTCGGGCATGTGCTCGAAGTTCATGCCGTAGATGCCGGCGACCATCGTGGGCACGGCGATGATGGCCGCCCAGGCGGCGAGCTTCTTGGTCACTTCGCTCTCGCCCAGCGAGATCATGCCGAGGTTGACCTGGATGGCCGTGGTGAGCATGTCGCGGATGCCTTCGATCGCGAGATGGATGCGGTGCAGGTGATCGTAGACGTCGCGGAAGTACTCGCCCATGCCGGCGCAGATCTGCGGCACGCGTCCGCCGTAGAGACGGCCGGTGGCCTCCATCAGCGGATCCACCGCGTGCTTCAGCACCATCAGCTTCTGCTTCAGCGCGTACAGCGCCTCGATGTTCGAGCGCGCGGCGTTGCGCACGAAGATCTGCTCCTCGATTGCCTCGAGTTCGGTTTCCAGGCCGTCCAGGATCGGGAAGTAGCGGTCGACCACGTTGTCCATCAGCGCGTAGAAGACGAAGCCCGAGCCGTGCTGCAGCAGGTCCGGCTCGCGTTCGGCGCGCGCGCGCACGGCCGCGAATCCCAGCTGCGTGCGTTGCCGCACCGAGAGCACGTAGTTGCGTCCGACGAAGACGGCGACCTCGCCGCTCAGCAGCTCGTCTTCGCCGTCCGGCGTCTTTACCTGCTCGACGGTGTGCAGCACCGCGAACAGCGAATCGCCGTATTCCTCGATCTTGGGACGCTGGTGGCCGTGACGCGCATCGTCGACGGCCAGTTCGTGCAGTCCGAACTCCTCGGCCATCTCGTCGAGCTCGTCGTGCGACGGCTCGAACATCGCGACCCAGACGAAGCAGTCGGGCCGGCTCACGTACTCGCTGATGTCCTCGGTCGGGATATCGGCGAGCTTGCGGCCGTTCTGGTAGGCGACACAGCTGATGAGCATGGAGTGGGTTACCGGTGACGCGCCAAGCGTCGCTGCATGATAGCCGCGCGGGACCGGGGCAGCTACCTGGGATGGCTGGCCGACTGGCGGCGATGCATGGGAATGGCCACCCGTCCGCGCGCGGCGCATCGGATTGCCGATGCTATACTTTAACTGACTCGCGGTCAGTTACACAATCGACGTCCAACTCAGATCATCCAACGTGCCTACGCATCGTGAGTAATCGCGCGGGAACCTCGTCGTCTGCGACCGCGCGCGCGCCGCGGGAACTGCTCCTGCTGCTGACGCTCGCGGCGATGCAGTTCACGCACGTGCTGGACTTCATGATCATGATGCCGCTGGGACCGCAGTTCATGCGCATCCTGGCGCTCGATCCGCAGCACTTCGCGTTCCTGGTATCGGCGTATACGTTCGCGGCGGCCGCCAGCGGTTTCGTGGCGGCCTTCTGGGTCGACCGGTTCGGCCGCAAGCGCGCGCTGCTCGCGATGTATGCCGGATTCATCGTCGCCACGGGGCTGTGCGGCCTGGCGCCCAACTACCCGCTGCTGCTGCTGGCGCGAATCATCGCCGGCGTCTTCGGCGGAATCATCGGCGCGCTGATCATGACGATCGTCGCCGACGTCCTTCCGTATTCGCGTCGCGCGCGGGGGACGGCGCTGGTGGCGTCGGCGTTCTCGCTGGCCGCGGTGCTGGGCGTCCCGCTTGGACTCTGGTTCGCCGCGCAGTATTCGTGGCGGATGCCGTTCCTGGCGCTTGCGGGGCTGAGCGTCGCCGTCGGCGCGCTCGCATGGCGGGTGCTGCCCCCGCTGGACGCCCACGTCCTGAGCGCGCCGCGCCGCCATCCGGTGGCGCAGTTGCGCGCCGTGTTCGGCGTTCGCAATCACCTGACGTCGTTTGCGTTCATCGTCGCGCTGATGCTGTCCATCTTTTCCGTGGTGCCGTTCATTGCGCCGTACTACGTCGCCAACGTGGGCATTGCCGAGGCGGACCTGCCGACCATCTATTTCGCCGGCGGGCTGACGACGCTCTTCACCGCGCAGGTGATCGGCTATCTTGCCGACCGCTTCGGAAAGAAGCGCGTGTTCACGGTCGTCGCGTTGCTGTCGTTTGTCCCGATCCTCCTGACTAACACACCTGCCGCGGGTGTCGCTCGCGTGGGTGACGGCGACCATGGTGCTGTTCTTCGTGTTGGTGCCCGGCCGCATCGGTCCCGCGATGGCGCTGGTGACCGGAAGCGTGTCGCCGCGGCTGCGCGGCAGCTTCATGAGCTTCAACGCGTCGGTGCAGCAATTGGGATCCGGGGCCGCGGCCTTCGTGGCGGGTCTCATCATCGGCCGCGCGGCCGACGGCACGCTGACCAACTATGGCTGGGTCGGCTGGCTGTCGGCCGCCTGCACGCTGCTCGCGATCGTCCTGGCATGGCGGATCCTCGTCATCCCGGACGGCAGCCACGCGCCCGACTAGGCACGGCTCGGCGCGCCTCCCGTTTTTGGACGCCGGGCGTGCGTGCAGGTACCATCGTCGCCTCGATTCACGGGTGACCGGCCGATGATCATCACGTCCCTGCTCGACACCGACCTCTACAAGTTCACGATGATGCAGGTGGTCCTGCATTCATTTCCCGAGGCGCAGGTCGAGTACCGCTTCCGCTGCCGCAACGCCCGCGTCGACCTCTCGCCCTACGTCGGGGAGATCGAGGACGAGATCCGGGCGCTGTGCGCGTTGAGCTTCGCGCGCGAGGAACTCGACTATCTGCGCGGCTGGCGTTTCTTCAAGAGCGACTTCGTCGACCTGCTGCGCCTGTTCAACCTGGACGAGCGCTTCATCAGCGTGTCGCGGGTGGCGGGCTCGCCGCGCGAGATCGACATCACGATCAAAGGCCCGTGGCTGCACACGATCCTGTTCGAAGTGCCGGTGCTGGCGATCGTGTCGGAGGTCTACAACCGCAACACCCATCCGCATCCCGACTTCGACGAAGGCCGCCGGCGCCTGGCCGCCAAGATCGCGCAGGCGGCCACCGTGACGGACAGCGAATTCCGCATCGCCGACTACGGCACGCGTCGCCGCTTCTCGCGCGCGTGGCAGGACGAGGTCGTGCGCACGCTGAAGAGTGGCCTGGGCTCGCATTTCGTCGGCACCAGCAACGTGCGCATGGCCATGGACCACGGCCTGACGCCGCTGGGCACGATGGCGCACGAATACCTGCAGGCATGCCAGGCCGTCGGGCCGCGGTTGCGCGATTCGCAGGTGTTCGCGTTCAACATGTGGGCGCGCGAATACCGCGGCGACCTCGGGATCGCGCTGTCCGACGTGTGCGGCATGGACGCTTTCCTGCGCGACTTCGACCTCTTCTTCTGCAAGCTGTTCGACGGCGTGCGCCACGACTCGGGCGACCCTTTCGAGTGGGGCGAAAAGCTGATCGCGCACTACGAGAAGATGCGCATCGACCCGCGCACCAAGACGATGGTGTTCTCCGACAGCCTCAACATTCCGCTCGCGATGCGGCTGTTCGAGTATTTCAAGGGGCGGGTCCGGACGTCGTTCGGCATCGGCACCAACCTCACCAACGACCTGGGCTACGAGCCCCTGCAGATCGTGATCAAGATGACCCGCTGCAACGGCCAGCCGGTGGCCAAGATCAGCGACGAGCCGTCGAAGGCGATGGACTACGACCCGTCGTACGTCGCGTACCTGCGCGAGGTGTTCCAGGTGCCGGAAATACCAGCGGCGCAACAGGCGGCGGCCGGCGCGTGAGTCTCCGATCCGCGGCGGCCATTGCCCGGTGCGGCCTTCGGTGTAGAGTATTCGCATGGCCACACCAGTTACCGGCAGCAAGGCGCCTGCCCGCCGCGGCGCCGCACCGGCTGCGGGAACCAAGGCGCAGGACCGTCGCCTGCGCCTGGACGACATTCTCAAGCTCATGCTGGCCGACGGGCTGGTTCCGTCCGCCGACGCCGAACTGCTCGCGCGTTCGCGCACGCACCGGTTCGAGCACCCGCTGGAGGCCGATTGCCGACCGGAAGTGGAAGTCGCTGAAGGCGCCCCACCGGCTGATGACGCTCGAATGGCTGGTCGAATGGCTGGCGGGCAAGCTCGGCATCCCGTACTTCCACATCGATCCGCTGAAGATCGACCTGGGCGCGGTAACCGGCGACGATGTCCAACGCCTATGCCGAACGCTTCCGGATCCTTCCGGTCGCCGTGGACCGCAGGACGCTCACCGTCGCGACGAGCGAACCCTTCATCAGTTCCTGGTCGAAGGAACTCGGCGAAATCCTGAAGCTCGACGTCAAGCTGGTATTCGCGAACCCGGTCGAGATCAAGCGCTTCATGGGCGAGTTCTTCAACCTCGCCCGGTCGATGAAGCGCGCGCAGGCGGCGTCGAAGGGCCAGCTGGCGCTCACCGGCAACTTCGAGCAGTTGGTCGAGCTGGGCAAGCTCGGCAACCTCGATGCCAACGACCAGCACGTCGTCCACATCGTCGACTGGCTCTGGCAGTACGCGTTCGAGCAGCGCGCGTCCGACATTCACATCGAACCGAGGCGCGACGCCGGCATGGTGCGCTTCCGCATCGACGGCGTGTTGCACCAGGTGTACGCCATTCCCGCGCCGGTCCTGATCGCGATGACGTCGCGCATCAAGCTGCTGGCGCGGATGGAGATCGTGGAGAAGCGCCGGCCGCAGGACGGCCGCATCAAGACGCTGGCGCCGGACGGCCAGGAGGTCGAACTGCGCATCTCGACGATGCCGACGGCGTTCGGCGAAAAGCTGGTGATGCGGATCTTCACGCCCGAAGTGCTGGTGCGCGATTACACCGACCTGGGCTTCACCGAGGACGACCGCGAGCGGTGGCAGAAGATGCTGAAGGAGCCGCACGGGATCATCCTGGTCACCGGCCCCACGGGCTCCGGCAAGACGACGACGCTCTATTCGTCGCTGAAGCAGCTCGCGGTGCCCGAGGTGAACGTCTGCACGATCGAGGACCCGATCGAGATGATCGAGCCGTTGTTCAACCAGATGCAGGTGCAGCCCAACATCGGCGTGGACTTCGCCAGCGGCGTGCGCACGCTGCTGCGGCAGGACCCGGACATCATCATGGTCGGCGAGATCCGCGACCGCGACACCGCGGACATGGCGGTGCAGGCGGCGCTGACCGGGCACCTGGTGTTCTCGACGCTGCACACCAACGACGCGCCCACGGCGGTCACCCGTCTGCTCGATCTCAATGTGCCCCCGTACCTGCTCAATTCCACGTTGCTGGGGGTGATGGCCCAGCGCCTCGTGCGCACGCTGTGTCCGCATTGCAAGAAGCCGGGGGAGCCGCCGGACGACGACACCTGGCACGCGATCACGGCGCCCTGGCGCGGCGAAAAGCCCGCGACGGTGATGATGGCGGAAGGGTGCCTGGAATGCCGGATGACCGGCTATTTCGGCCGCATGGGGCTGTACGAGATCATGCTGATGACGCCGGCGCTGCGCCGGCTGATGCATCGCGAGTCGGACGACCGCGCGATCCGCGAACAGGCTTTCAAGGACGGGATGAAGCCGCTACGCGTGTCGGGCGCGATGAAGGTCGCCGCCGGGCTGACGACGGCGGAGGAAGTCTTCCGCGTCGCGCCGCTGGCCTAGGGCCTGTTCACGCTACGGGCGCGAACGCGAACGGGTGGGATGGGGCGCCAATCGCGGCAGCTCAGTTGGCAAATGAGGAAGCCAATACCAGATGTCTTGGCGAGGAGAGCAACAAAGAGTGGCGCCCCAGGCCGCCCGTTCCCCTCGGGTTGCTGCCGAAAGCGTTCATCGCTGCGTTGCAAAGGCTCGCCAGGTTCGCGACCTGCCTTCGCCTTCGCGCCTTGCGCTGAGCGCTTTCGGCCGTGCAACGCGTTCGCGCCCGTAGCGTGAACAGGCCCTAGCGTCAGGCCGGCAGGAACTTCAGCACCGCGCCGTTGCTGCAGTAACGCCAGCCCGTCGGCTTGGGGCCGTCGTTGAACACGTGGCCGTGATGGCCGCCGCAACGCGCGCAATGCATTTCCGTGTAGCTCATCCGGGTCTTGAAGCCCTTCGGGTCGCTTTCGTATTCGAGCGTGCCGGGAAGGCACTCGTAGAAACTCGGCCAGCCAGTGCCGCTGTCGAACTTGGCGGCCGACGAGTAGAGAACCAGGTCGCAGCCCGCGCAGGCATACGTTCCCTTGCGGTATTCCTTGTTGAGCGGGCTGGTCCCCGCCCACTCGGTGCCTTCCTCGCGCAGGATGTGGAATTGCTGGGGCGTGAGCAGCTTGCGCCATTCGGCTTCGGTCTTCACGACCTTGCCGATGGCGTCCGGCTTCGCGGAAGCCGGCGCCGCCAACGCCAGCGCGGCAGCGGAAAGACCCCAATGCAGGAATTCGCGTCGTTTCATGGTCGATTGGTCGGTTGTGGGGACGAAATCTTACGCCGTGTGGCGGCGCGCCTAGGGCGGCGCGCACATCGAGGCGAAATTGGGGGCGGCGCCCTCGAGCGCGTAGTTGCGCGCCTGCATCTGCGCCACGATCGCCGCATTCGTCGTATAGCGGTGGTTGGAGTCGACGCGCTGGTTCCAGAGCCGGAATACGGGAACGGTGCCGGCTGGACATGCGCCGGTGGCGTCCGGCAGTGCGACGTAAAACGCTGCCGCGTATTCCTCGATGTAGCCGGAGAAGTTCGGGTAGCTCGCCGGATTGGCGGCCGCCATGAGCAGGAACGCGCAATCGGCATTCGCGGCGGAGAAGAAGTGCGAATCGCCGTGTTGCGGCGGAATGAAGAAGCGGCAGACGGGGCGCAGCGACGCGTTCGACTGCGTGGGGTAGGCACGGAACGTTTGCCCGGTACGCAGCCAGCCCGGAAAGGCGCCGCCGTCGAGCAGGCTGATGTCGCTGGTCGAGGCCGTGATGAAGTAGTGGTCGAGCGCCTGGTGGTAGTACTCGACGACGGGCACAGTAGTCGCCTGCCCCAGCGTGGCCTGCGCCGCCTTCACCGCGCCGTAGGCGTTGAGAATTCCGGCGCCGCAGATGCCCTGCGTGGCGCAACTGCTGCCGGCCGCAAAGGGTGACGCGGATTGCGCCATCAGCGCCTTCAATTGCGAAGGCGTCAACGACGGATTCACGGCCAGCATCAATGCCGCAACGCCGGCGACCATCGGCGACGAAAAGCTGGTGCCCTCGGTCGCGGCGTAGTTGGGACTCCTCGCCACGTTGGTGCCGGAATTCCACGTCGTTGTGATCGTGTCGTGCGAGCTGAGATCGCCGTCTCCTCCCGGAGCGGAGATGTCCATGGACGTGCTGAAGTTGCTGTAGCTCGCGAGGGCGCCGGATTCATCGGTCGCGGCAACGGTGCTGACGCCGTTGCAACTGGCGGGCACGGCGTAGTCCGAGTTGGTGCTGTCGTTGCCCGCGGATACGGCAATGAAAACGCCGGCGTCGAGGATCTCGTCGAGCATCGCCTGGATCTGACCGTCGCAGGGACCGTCGCCACCCACGCTCAGGTTGATGACCTTGGCCGGATTCGGGTTGATCGGGACGCCGGGCACGCGCAGTCCGGCGGACCAGGTCATCGCGTCGAGGATGTCGGAGAAATCGCCGCCGCAGCGACCCAATGCCCGCACGTCGAGGATGCGTGCATTCCAGTCGATGCCGGCGACGCCGATCCCGTTGTTGGTATCGGCCGCGATCACGCCTGCGACCATTGTTCCGTGCCAGTCGCTGTTTTCCCTGGTATTAAATGGCGCAGGACAGAGACCGGTGGTGCGCCAGTTGCCCGGATCGGTGGGATCGGGATCGCGTTTATCGCCGTCGTTGGCGCTGGTGGCATCGGAGACGAAGTCATAACCCGGAATGACGCGGCCAAGATCGGGATGCGGCACGATGCCGGTGTCGACCACGGCAATCACCATGCCCGGGGAGCCGGTGGTGATGTCCCACGCGTGCGCGGCGTCGATTCCCGCGTAGCCGGTATCGGCCTTGTCCTGCAGGTACCACTGGTCGCCGGAGGTGTAGAAGGAATCGTCGGGAGTCACCGCCATCGGCCGGACGCGGTAGTCGGGTACCGCGAGCCGCGCGACGCCGGAGCTCTGGAGCGCAGCCGCAACGGCGCGCGCGGTCGCCGTGTCCACGGCGACGGGAAGCTCGACGATCCACGCGCCGCCGACGCTGGCCCGCGCCACGTGCAGTGGTGTGCCCGCCGCATTGGAGAGTTCCGCGTCGCGCTCCGCGCCGGCGCTGGCGTTGCTGCGCGAGGCCATTGCCCATTGCGGATCGGCGAATGTCACGATCAAACGGCGTATGGAAGGCGATTCGGCGGCAAGCGACGACTTGGCCACCGTGGGCCGGGCCACACGCTCGACTTCGGCCCACACGATGTCGCCGCGCATGCGCAATGTGTTCACGAGCTGCTTCGCGGTCGCGGCGCTGACGGGAGTGGCGAGTTCGATAACCTGATTCCCGGCGGACGTGACGGCGCTGCCGGCCAGCGACTGACCCAGCACGCTTTGAAGTTCGGCGAGCCGGGCGGCGTCGAGCGGCGTGTTTCCCGCGGGTCGGGCATCGGGCCGCAGGCGCAGCACAAGGCGCGACACCTGCGCATCGCCTGGTCCGGCCTCAGTAGCGCCGCTGGCGGCCAGGGACAGACCCGGAAGGACGGTCGCCAGCAGCACCAGCGCCGCGCATCGGATCGAACCTGCTGTCAATGTTGTCAAATGACTGGTCAGTTCTGGAGGGTTATGTCCGTGCGCCAGTTTGCGCGGGAGGGCCGGACTGGCCGAATCGGTGGTCGGCAATGGACATGCCGAGTGGGGCGGAGTTCCGCGAAGCCGCGCCTTCCGGTGCTAGGCAGCCCAATCCAGGATCACCTTGCCGCTCTGACCGGACAGCATCTTGGCGAACGCGGCCTCGTATTGATCGGCGACGAAATGATGGGTGATGATGGGCGTCAGGTCGAGTCCGCTCTGCAGCATCGCGGCCATCTTGTACCAGGTCTCGAACATCTCGCGGCCGTAGATGCCCTTGATCTCCAACCCCTTGAAGATCACCTGGTTCCAGTCGATCGCCATGTTCGACGGCGGTATCCCGAGCAGAGCGATCTTGCCGCCGTGGTTCATGTGCAGCAGCATCTCCGAGAACGCCTGCGGCACGCCCGACATTTCCATGCCGACGTCGAAGCCCTCGGTCATCCGCAGTTCTTCCATCACGTCGTGCAGGTTCTCGCGCCCGATGTTCACCGCGCGGGTCGCACCCATCTTCTTCGCCAGGTCCAGCCGGTAGTCGTTGACATCCGTGATCACCACATGGCGCGCGCCGACGTGGCGCGCGATCGCCGCGGCCATGATGCCGATCGGTCCGGCGCCGGTGATGAGCACATCCTCGCCGACCAGGTTGAACGACAGCGCCGTGTGGGTGGCATTGCCGAACGGGTCGAAAATCGACGCCAGGTCGTCCGAGATGTCGTCAGGGATCTTGAACGCATTGAACGCCGGGATCACGAGGAACTCCGCGAACGCGCCTTCGCGATTGACGCCGACGCCGACGGTGTTGCGACACAGGTGGCGGCGGCCGGCGCGGCAGTTGCGGCAGAAGCCGCAGGTGATGTGTCCTTCGCCGGACACGCGGTCGCCCACCTTGAAGCCGCGGACCTCCTGCCCGATCTCGACGATCTCGCCGACGTATTCGTGGCCGACGTGCATCGGCACCGGAATCGTCTTCTGCGCCCATTCGTCCCACTTCCAGATGTGGATGTCCGTGCCGCAGATCGCCGTCTTGCGGATGCGGATCATGATGTCGTTGTGGCCGACTTCGGGCTTCTTCACCTGGGTCAGCGTGAGTCCCGGTGCGCGTTCCAGTTTTGCGAGTGCCTTCATCATCGTTCTACCTTGGCTGCGTGGACTAGCGGATGGCGTTCAGCTGCCTGCCGACCTTTGCGAATGCCGCGACTGCGCGGTCGATCTGTCCGGTGGTGTGCGCGGCGCTCATCTGCGTGCGGATTCGCGCCTTGCCTCGCGGGACGACCGGAAACGAAAATCCGATGACGTAGATGCCCTCGTCGAGCAGCGCGTCGGCCATGCGCGTTGCCAGCGCAGCGTCACCCAGCATCACCGGAATGATCGGATGCTGTCCGGGCACCAAGGTGAAACCCAGCGCCGACATGGCCTGCCGGAACCGCTCGCCATTCTCGCGCACTTTGCCGCGCAGCTGTGCGCCCTCGTCGCTGCGCAGGAGCGCCAGCACGTCAAGCGACGCGGCCGCGATGCAGGGCGCCAGCGTATTGGAGAAGAGGTAGGGACGCGAGCGCTGGCGCAGCAACTCGACGATTTCGCGCCGGCCCGCCGTATAGCCTCCGGACGCGCCGCCCAGCGCCTTGCCCAGGGTTCCGGTGAGGATGTCCACGCGGCCTTCGACGCCGCAGAACTCCGGCGTGCCGCGGCCATGCGCGCCGACGAAGCCCACGGCGTGCGAGTCGTCGACCATCACGAGCGCGCGGTGTCGGTCGGCCAAGTCACAGATAGCCTTCAGGTCGGCGATGATGCCATCCATCGAGAACACGCCGTCGGTGGCGATCATCTTGAACCGGGCACCTGCCGCATCCGCCTCCGCGAGCTTCGCCGCCAAGTCCGCCATGTCGTTGTTGCGATAGCGGAACCGCTTCGCCTTGCACAGCCGGATGCCGTCGACGATGCTGGCGTGGTTCAGTTCGTCGCTGATGATCGCATCCTCTTCGCCAAGCAGCGTCTCGAACAAACCGCCGTTGGCGTCGAAGCAGCTCGTGTAAAGGATGCTGTCGTCGGTGCCGAGGAACGCGGCCAGCGCTGCTTCCAGCTGCTTGTGCACGCTTTGCGTGCCGCAGATGAAACGCACCGACGCCATGCCGAAGCCCCACCTGTCGAGGCCGTTCTTGGCCGCCCGCACAAGTCGCGGATCGTTGGCCAGCCCGAGATAGTTGTTCGCGCAGAAGTTGAGAACGTCCGCGGGAACCGCACGGCCGCCGGCGATGCCGATTTGCGACGCTTGTGGGCTTTCGATCACCCGTTCGGACTTGTAGAAGCCGTCGGCGCGAATCTGGTCCAGCGTTGCCCGCATGTGGGCCAGGAAAGGATCGGACATGGGAAATTTCCTTTTCCGCCTCGAAAGGAGCGGAAGCTCGCGCTTATTCTAGCCCGCGACCCCTGTGCGGCGTCCGCAACGTCAGGCGGGCCAGCGATACTCGACGTCGGGTTCGAGCTCGGGCGCGGGACTGGTCCCAAACGCGACGGCCACGAAGCCATGCTTTTCGTAGAACGCGCGTGCCGGCGTGTTGCGCTGAAACGTGAACAGGCGGATTTCGGATGGGGAACGCTCGCGCGCCCTTTCCAGCAGCACGGTGCCGATGCCCTGGCGCTGGTGCTCCGGAAAGATCGCGAAATGGCGGATCCACGGCGCCTCCCACGCCAGCATGCCCAAAAGATTGCCGGAGCGCGTCGCCACCCAGACTTCGCAGACCGGCAGCAATTTGTTCCGGAAGAACGCGCGCGCATTGGCCAGCGTGTGCCGTTGCTGCACCACGTTGTACCGATAGCTGGTCAGATTTGTCTCGTGCCACCGCATGACCAATTCGTCGAAGTCTGTCTCGGCGAAATCGCGAATCGCCAGATCGTGGGGTTGTCCCAAGTGTGTACCGTGTGTGGAGGATCAATTCACGTGCACCAACGACTGCACGGCAAGCCAGAACGACAGGACGGCCAACGCGTTGCCGGCGACCAGCTTGACGACGACCATGACCGCGGACTTCGCGGAGCCGCCTGTCCAGGTGTCGCCGTAGACACGGCGATATGCGACGAGCACATAGGCGAACTGCCACGCAAGCACCACGAAAAGCAACGCGGCGCCAGCGATGCTGAAGGACGGATTGCGGCCGAACATGAAGGGTGGCAGGTTCAAGACGCGCATCGCCACCAGATAGATAAAATTGACGATGAACGACCATGCGATGAGGTGCAGCGCCAGCACAAAGTGCACGCTCCAGCGCGCGCCGGGCCGCCAATGCGTCAACCGCGCGGTCAATGCGGCAATGGCGACCAGCACGGCGATCATTGCCGTGTAAATGGCGTCGAACCGGCGATCCACGCGTTCGATGTAGGTGGGCACATCGACATGGGCAAGGCTGGCCGCTTCGCTAATGATGCCTGTCAATGGTCCTCCACCGTCCTGGCGGGCGAGGTTGGCGATGCGGAAGTCCGTCACGAACGAGAGCAGAAAGAAGAACGTCACCACGTTGATGGCCAGCCGCCAGGGAGTCACCGATCTGGCGCGCTGTCCGTCGCGAAACTCTGCGGTCAGCTGTCCCGGATGGAAGACGAGCGCCACGGCCGAATGCCGGATGCGCTCCCATTGCCGTCGCATGGCACGCGTGCCTGCGTGCGGTCCGCCCAAGGATTCCTGGCCGCAATCCGCGCACCACGCGCCGGTCCTCCGGGCGCCGCAATTGGGACAATTCGCGATTGCCTCGGCGACTGGAGATGAACTCATGGGCCTCGGCCGAAGTTCGTGTCGAAGCGGAGATGTCTCTGCGTGGCTACCGGAACGGCGCGAGCCGCTGCTGCAGCGCTGGCGGGAGAAACCCCAGCACGTAGGCGCGGGTGGGATGCCAGAACGCCGACAACAGCAGCAACGCGGCGCCGATGGCGAAGGCGGTGATCGCGAAGCTCAGGCTCACGACGCCGAATTGCTTCAGCAGCGCGCTGAACGCGAACAGTACGTAGGTCAGCGCCGAGACCATCAGCGCCCGGCGGTCCACGGCCAGCGAAACCAGCGCGATCGCGACGTAGAGCACCACGACGGCGAGCGCCTGTCCCAGGTCGGCATGCCCGCCGGTGACGCCCAGCACCGTGAAGATCGGGTGCACGAGCAGAGGCGCGGCCAGCAGGTGCAGCCAGAACGCCACGTCCGACCGGCGCGTCTGCCGCAGCGTGTCGGTCGAGTCCCAGCGCATGGCTAGCGCAAATACCGCGATTCCGGCAATCAGCGAGAGCACATTCAGCCACTTGCCAGCTTCGGGGGCCGCCCACAGGAACAGGCCAAACGTGCAGCCCACACCCGCGGCGACGCCGGCGGCGATCGTGATGGGCACGCGAAAGCGCCGCCAGTGCAGCCACGCGGCCAGGGCGGCAAAGGCACTGGCAATCGCATACGCCACCGGGTCATTGGTGCCGACCAGCAGGAGGATCGTGGCGAACACGGCGCCGGCGAATGCGAGCAGCAGGACGATCGACGGCAGCGCCATGCGGCGCCTGCGCGTGAAGAACTCGGCCAGCAGCCAGGCGGCCACGGCGACCGCCGCGCTGCCCACGTGCGACGCGTAGGAGGCGCCGATCCCGGCAAGCGACGCCAGCAGCAGCACGCAGGCGATCACGACAAAGATGTCGTTGAATCCGGTGACGAGACGGAAATGCTCTTCGTCCACGGCAGAAGAGCGCTGGCGTTGCTCGACGTGCGCCCGAAACGCTTCGGCCGATGCCTCGGACAGGACGCCTGCGGCGACGGCCGAGGACAAGTCATCTTCGCTGTACATGTTCTCTTGCCCTTTGGTTGCGCGCGGGAGCAGGACACGCGACCCGCTGCGGCGGCGATTTCATGCTGAATCTGGCGGATGGGGTGGGATTCGAACCCACGAAGAACTTGCGCCCTTGCCGGATTTCAAGTCCGGTGCATTCGACCACTCTGCCACCCATCCGTTGTTTGAAATCAGCGAGTTGGGGTGTGTCGATAACGGGTGTCAGTGTACAAGATTCCGGACCCCATCCGCGTGCAGTCGGCGCCCAATGTCCGGACGGCTATAATGCGCCCGCAGGTGGCGAAGGCCGCCGAATATTCCGCTGCGCGGCAGGGAGATGACACGATGAGTTGGAGTTCCGCCAAATCGAGAATGATCGGTGCGCTGCTGCTCATCCCGATCCTTTTCGCAGGTTCCGCGCTCGCGCAGGACGCGAAGCCGCTGTCCAATGAGCAGCTCGACCAGTTGACGGCGCAAGTCGCCCTGTATCCGGATTCATTGCTGGCACAGCTGTTCATGGCGACGACCTATCCCGACCAGTTCGCCAAAGCGACAGCGTGGTCGAAGGCGCATCCCGATGCGAAGGGCGACGACGCCGTCAAGATGGTCGAGAACGAGAATTGGGATCCGTCGGTCGCATCGATGGTCGCGTTCCCCGAAGTGGTCATCACCCTTGGCGAAAAGCCCGAGTGGGTGCAGAGCATGGGCGACGCCTTCCTGGCGCAGCCCAACGACGTGATGAACTCGGTGCAGCGGCTTCGGCAGAAGGCGCAGGCGGCCGGCAACCTCAAGTCCAACGAGCAGGTCAAGGTTTCCACACAGGCGCCGGAACCCGCGCCGCAGACGACGGTCGTGCAGCAGTCGGCGCCGCCGGCGCAGGTCATCGTGATCGAGCCGGCGCAGCCGCAGGTGGTCTACGTGCCGTCCTACAACCCCGCGGTGGTTTATGGCGCGTGGCCGTACCCAGCGTACCCGCCTTACTACTACCCGACGCCTCCAGGCTACTGGTTCTCGCGTACCGTCGCCACCGGCATCGCCTGGGGCGTGGGCATCGGCATCAGCAATGCGTTGTGGGGCGGTTGCAACTGGGGCCGCGGCGACGTCAACATCAACGTCAACCGCTACAACAACATCAACACGAACAATCGCATCAATGGCAGCGGCAACGCCAACTGGAATCACAACACGGCGAACCGCGCGACCGCGTACAAGGGTGGCGACGCGACGCGCCAGAACCTGAACAACAAATACCAGTCCGGCAACCGTGAACAATATCGCGGCAAGGATGCCAGCCGGGCCAATGCCCAGCAGGCGATGCAGAGCCGCGGCTTTGAGGGTGCCAGCGGATCCGGAACTGCCCGCGAACGCGCGCAGGGCGTGGACCGCAGCGCGGTAGACCGCGGCGCGGCGCAAAACCGGGCGCAGAGCATGGACCGGGACGCGGCGCGGCAACGCTCGCAATCGGCCAGTCGCGACAACGCGCTGCGCGGCGCGAGCAATTCGAACGCAGGCGCCCAGATGGACCGCGGCAGGTCGAGCCAGGCTGCCGCACAGCATGCCGGAGGCGGCGGTAACCGTTCGTCAATGGGCGGAGGTGGCGGTGCGCGCCCGTCGGGCGGCGGCGGCGCCCGGCCGTCGGGCGGTGGCGGTGGCCGAGGTGGCGGCGGCGGTGGCGGTGGCGGCCGTGGTGGTGGCGGACGTCGCTGATCAGGGAGCCCACGAACATGACAAACTTCAAATACATCCTGAATGTCGCCGCAATGGCGGCCATGCTGGCGGTCGCACCGTCGGCGCTGGCGCAGAACGCCTACCCGACGCCCGAAGCGGCCGCCGACGCGCTGGTCGACGGCATCGCGCGGCACGACGGCGACGCCATCAAGGCGGCCATCGGCCCGGACTATCGCAAGTACATCCCGTCCGCGAGCGTGGACCCTGCCGACGTCACCGACTTTCTCGAGGCGTGGGCCCGTGCGCACAAGATCGTGCCCGCAGGCAACGACCGGGCCTATCTCGGGGTGGGGACGAAAGGTTGGACACTGCCCATCCCCATCGTGAAGTCCGCGGCCGGATGGCGTTTCGACACCAAGGCCGCGCCCGAGGAAATGCGGGTTCGTCGCATCGGGCGCAACGAGCTGGCGGCCATCCAGGTGGCGCTTGCCTACACGGATGCGCAAAGGGAATACCGGCAAACCGACTGGAATGGCGATGGCGTCAAGGAATACGCCATGCACGGACTGTCGACGCCGGGCAAGCACGACGGGCTGTACTGGGCATCCCTTGCCGGCGAGCCGGAAAGCCCGCTGGGCGCCGAGTTCGCGGAGGCGAAGGTGGGCCAGCCGTACCACGGGTATCTGTACAAGATCCTGACCGCGCAGGGCAAGAACGCGCCCGGCGGCGCCAGGAGTTACGTCAAGAACGGCCGCATGACCGAAGGCTATGCGCTGGTGGCGTGGCCGGCGAAGTACGACGACACCGGCGTGATGACGTTCATCGTCAACCAGGACGGCATCGTCTACCAGAAGAATCTCGGCGCGGGCACCGATGCCGCGGCGCGGGCGATCAAGGCCTACGACCCGGATTCCAGCTGGCAGAAGGCGGACGCCGCCAAGTAGTCCCCTGCCTGACTTGGGGCCCCAGGGCGGCGGCTTGAAATGCCGCCACGCCGGTGCAATCTTGGGGCCGGGGACTCGGACTTACGGTCCGGACGCCCCTGGCGATGAAACCCTTCGCCTTTCTGTTAGTCTAAGGGTTCACACGGCCCGCCTGGGCCACCTGGTGGAGGGATAGATGGATCGAAAATTCGAACCGGTCATGTCGGGCCAGCCGACCCGGTCGCGCACCCCTGTCTTTGACGGTACCGTCGCGCCGCCGCTGGCGCAGAACAACGTCCTGCGCAACACGTACTGGCTGCTCGCGCTGTCGATGCTGCCCACGATCGCCGGCGCCTTCGTCGGGGCCCAGCTCAACTTCGCGGCGCAGTTCGCCGCCCATCCGATCGCGACGCCGCTTTTGATGTTCGCCGCCATGATCGGCATGCTGTTCGTGGTCACCCGGCTGCGCAACAGCGCCTGGGGCATCGTCGCGCTGTTCGGCTTCACGTTCGTGGCGGGCCTGATGCTGACGCCCATCCTCACCGTTGCGGGTGGTTTCCGCAACGGCTGGCAGCTGGTCGGCCTCGCCGGGGTGATGACGGCGGCAATCTTCTTCACGATGGCGGCGGTCGCAACGGTGAGCAAGCGCGACTTTTCCGGCATGGGCAGGTTCCTCATGGTCGGCACGGTCGTGCTGATCGTGGCCAGCCTCGCCAATCTGTTCTTCCAGATCCCGGCGCTGACGGTCACGCTGTCCGCGATCACGGTACTGATCTTTTCCGCGTGGCTGCTGCATGACCTGAGCAACATCATCCGCGGCGGCGAGACCAACTACATCATGGCGACGATGAACCTGTTCCTGAACTTGTTCAACATCTTCATCAGCCTGCTCAACCTGCTCCTCGCCTTCACCGGGCAGCGCGACTGAAACGATAACCGGCAGTACCTTGGCGGGCGCCTGATGGGCGCCCATTTTTTTGCGCCGATCGCGCCTGGCGCTCGCGCATCGCTCACTTACCTTTCAAACAGCGCGATGGACTCGACGTGCGCCGTATGCGGGAACATGTTGACCACACCGGCCGCGGCAAGGCGATACCCGCGTTCATGCACCAGAACCTCGGCGTCGCGCGCGAGCGTGGCCGGGTTGCACGAGACATAGACGATGCGCGTGAGGCCATCGCCGTCGTCGCGCTTCGGCAACGACTTCACGAGCTCGATGGCGCCTTCGCGCGGCGGGTCGATCAGCGCGCGATCGAGGCGCCCCAGGCTGGCGATGCTCTCGGATGTGGCCTCGAACAGGTTGGCGACGACGAAGCGCGCCCGCGCGTCGAGCCCATTGTGGCGCGCATTGTCCTGCGCGCGCTGTACCAACGCCGCGCTGCCTTCGACGCCGACCACGTCGGCGCCGCTTCGCGCGATCGGCAGCGTGAAATTGCCCAGGCCACAAAAGAAATCGGCGACTCGCTCGCCTTGCCGGGGATCAAGCAGCGCCAGCGCGCGCCGCACCAGCACGCGATTGATCGCGCTGTTGACCTGCGTGAAGTCGGTCGGCGCGAACGGCATGACCACGGCAAATTCGGGGAGGAGGTACGCAAGCGACGATGCGGCAGGATGAAACGGCAACACAGTCGCCGGACCGCCGGTCTGCGTCCAGAAGGCGACGGCGTGGCGATCCGCGAAGTCGCGCAGCTTGACCTCGTCCTCCGGCGCCAGCGGCGCGAGAATGCGCAGAACCAGCACGTAGTCGAGCGCGACGCCGTCCCCGTCTGGATTTTCGCCCACCGCCAGCTCGATCTGCGGCAGGCGGTCGTAGATCGTCAGCGATGCGACGAGCAGGCGCAATGCCGGCAGCAGGCCGGAAATCTTCCTGGGCAAGACGTGGCACTCTGTCATGTCGGCCACGAAGCTCGATTTGCGCTCGTGAAAACCCACCAGCACCACGCCCTTTTTCGCGACGTGGCGCACGGTGAGCCGCGCACGGTAACGGTAGCCCCACGCGGGTCCTTCGATGGGCGGGAACATCCGTTCCGCGCGCACGCGGCCGATGCGCGCGAGCGCCTCTTCCAGCGCGCGCTGCTTCGCGGCGACCTGAAGCGCCGGGTGCGCATGCTGCAGCGTGCAGCCTCCGCACACGCCGAAATGCGGGCAGCGCGGCACGACGCGCGACGCGTTGGCCTTAACGACGGACGTGACGCGGGCGGTCTCGAAGGTCGGCTTGGCGCGGACCGTTGCCGCGTGGACGCGTTCGCCGGGCAGCGCACCTTCGACGAAGATCGCCTTGCCGTCGACGTGCGCCACGCCGCGACCTTCCTGGTCGAGCGACTCGATCGTCAGCAGCGTGGTGGAGGAGAGGACGGAGGTGGCCATGCGAAGCGACACGGGGTCGCACCAAAACGGACGAAAGGCCGCGAATTGTACCTTTGCGGAGTCGCAACCACGGTTGGCTCCGGTAAAATTCGTCGCATGAGGCTGCTCGCGTTCGACACTTCAACCCAGTGGCTTTCCGTCGCATGCGGCGCGCAGGGTACGTGGTGGGTCCGCGGGGAGCCGGCGGGGCAGGCGCATTCCGAGCGCCTGCTGCCGCTCATCGACGCCGTGCTCGCGGAGGCGGGCTGGTCGCTGCGCTCGCTCGACGGCATTGCCTTCGGCGCCGGTCCCGGATCGTTTACCGGCGTGCGGATTGCCTGCGGCGTCGCGCAGGGCTTAAGCCTGGGCGCGGACCTTCCGCTCGTGCCGGTGCCCACGCTTCTGGCGCTGGCGCATGCGGCTTGGCGCGAACACGCGGAGACGCACATCGTGGCGTGCCTCGACGCGCGGATGCGCGAGGTCTACGTCGCGGCCTACGAGCGCTCGCAATCGCGTTGGAGCGATGTGCAGGCACCCGCCGTCCTCGTGCCCGATGCGGTGACGGCGCCAACTTCCGACGCTGCGTCGTGGTTCGGCGTGGGCGGCGGATTCGCCGCATACCCCGCGCTGGCGGCTCGGCTCGGACTGCGGCGTGTGGACGCCAAAGCGGTCCCGGATGCGCGTGCGATCGGCGAGCTCGCGCAACCGCGCTTCGCGGCCGGCGAAGGCGTCGCGGCGGCGGATGCCGCGCCGCTCTATGTCCGGCACCGGGTGGCGTTGACCACCGAGGAGCGCGCCGCCGGCGCGCGCCTTTGACACGGGCCTTAAGCGGCATGGCCAGCCTGCCCCGGATCGAGCATTCCGCTCCCGTGCAATGGCGCCCGCTTGCCGCGCACGATGTCGCGTACGTTGCCGCACTCGAGGCGCATATCCACGCAGCGCCATGGACGCCGGAAAATTTCCGCGAAGCGATTGCCGCGGGCTACAGCGCGCGGGTCGGAGAACGCGAGGGCCGCATCGTCGCCTACGGTGTGCTGATGCTGGCGCCGGGCGAGGCGCAACTGTTGAATCTGTCGGTGGTTCCCGACGCGCGCCGCCACGGCTTGGGCACCGAACTGCTCGCGCAATTCCTGGACGATGCGCAAAGGCTCGGTGCCGAACAGGTATTCCTCGAAGTCCGCGAATCGAACGCGCCGGCCATTGCGCTCTATGAACGTGCGGGATTCAAGCCCGTTGCGCGCCGCGAGTCCTACTATCCTGCGGGAAGCGATGGCCACCCGCGTGAAGATGCGCTGGTCATGCGCCGCGGCTTGCCGAGTCCCTGATGGCGACGCGCGACGACATCCTGATCGAACTCGGATTGGCGCCGACGTGGCGCTTGCGCGAGGCGGCGGCCGCGCGGCCGCCGCGCGTGGCCGCGGACGCGACTCCGCAGGCGCCGCGCGCATCGCCGCCACCCCGTGACGGTGAAACGCGCAGCGCGCGAATCGCTTCGCTATCCTGGGACGATTTCGCGGCGGATGTCGACGCGTGCACGGCATGCGGCCTCTGCCGGACCCGCAACAAGTCGGTGCCGGGCGTGGGTGATGCGAGCGCGGAGTGGCTGTTCGTCGGCGAGGCGCCGGGCGCGGAAGAAGATGCGCGCGGCGAGCCCTTCGTGGGCCAGGCCGGTCGCCTGCTCGACAACATGCTGGCGGCGCTCGGAATCGCGCGCGGCCGCAACGTCTACATCGCCAACGTGCTCAAGTGCCGCCCTCCAAACAATCGCGCGCCGGAACCCTCCGAGTCCGACGCGTGCAGACCGTATCTGGAGCGGCAGGTCGAGTTGATCCGGCCCAAGCTCATCGTCGCGCTTGGCAAAAGCGCCGCGTCTCTGCTGCTCGATACCGACGCGACGATCGCCAGTCTGCGCGGTCGCGTTCACCGGTATCGCGGCGTACCCCTGGTCGTGACCTATCACCCTGCCTACCTGCTGCGCAACCTACCGGACAAGGCGAAGGCATGGGAAGATATGGTGTTGGCACGCCGTACGGTGGCGTTGTCCGTTAGCACGAGGCCATCAATTTCGCCGCCGATCGCATGAACACCTTGCGGTGGTGGCACGGGCACCCCACATTGCAGCTTGCGGGTTGACCGCGGTTCGACATCCGTCTGGAGGAAACATGCTTAGAAAAATCGCCGTCCTGTGCGCCGCTTTGGTCACCATGACGCTTGCCGGCTGCGGCTACAACGACCTGCAGCGGCAGGACGAAGGCATCAAGGCCGCGTGGTCCGAGGTGCTGAACCAGTACCAGCGCCGCGCCGATCTCGTGCCCAACCTCGTCAACACGGTCAAGGGCTACGCAGCGCAGGAACAGACGGTGCTGACCGAGGTGACCAATGCCCGCGCCAACGTCGGCGCGATCAAGGCCACGCCCGAACTCATCAACGACCCGGTGGCCTTCAAGAAATTCATCGAAGCGCAGAGCCAGTTGACCGGCGCGCTGTCGCGGCTCCTCGTGGTCTCGGAGAACTATCCGCAACTGAAGTCGGACGCGCTGTTCCGCGACCTGCAATCCCAGCTGGAGGGCACGGAGAACCGCATCACCGTGGCGCGCAAGCGTTACATCGACTCCGTTCAGACGTACAACTCGACGGTGCGCTCGTTCCCGACGAACCTGACCGCCATGCTGTTCAAGATGGACGTGAAGCCCAACTTCGCGGTCGAGAACGAAGCGACGATCAGCGCGCCGCCGAAGGTCGACTTCGGCAAGCAGCCTGCCGCGCCCGTGGTCCCCGCTCCGCCGCCCAAGACGTCGGCCGCGCCCACGGCAAAGACCGCCGATGCCGCTGTCGATCCGGCGGCCGAACTGATGAAGAAGGGATATTGACGGCGGTGCCACGCGTGGACGCTCGGTCTGCGCGTGGCCTTGCACCTGCAGTCGTGATTCCCGTGAACGTCGAAGCGGCGTCGCATTTGTCATGAGCCAGGCCGTCAGCTCCGCCAGGATGGTGGCGCGCGGCATTGCGATGCTGTTCCTGCTGGTCGGCCTGACGTTTTCGGCGGGTCCGGCCCGCGCGCAGGACCTGGTCAAGGTTCCTCCGCTGACCGCGCGGGTAACGGACCTCACCAACACGCTGTCGGCGGCGGAGCGTCAGGCACTCGACGCCAAGCTCGCCGCGTGGGAAGCCCAGACGGGCAATCAGCTGGTTGTCCTGATGCTGCCGTCGACGCAGCCCGAGGCCATCGCCGCCTATTCCATTCGCGTGGCGGAAGCATGGAAGATCGGGCACAAGGGCAAGGACAACGGCGCGGTCTTCCTGATCGCCAAGAACGATCGCAAGAATCGTATCGAAGTGGGCTACGGCCTGGAAGGCGTGCTCACCGACGTCACGACGCGGCGCATCCTTGCCGAGACCGTCGCGCCGTATTTTCGCAACAACCAGTTCGCGCAGGGCATCGACGCAGGCGTCGACCAGGTCATCGCCGTGGTCAACAAGGGCGAGCCTCTGGCGGACTCGCCGGCGGTGCAGGCCCCGCAGCGGAGGTCAGGCGGCATATCGTTCGACACGATACTGATCCTCCTCTTCGTCGTCGTGCCGGTGATCGGCGGCATTCTCAGGCGCATTTTCGGCAGGGCGATCGGGTCGACGGTGGGTGCCGGTATCGTCGGTGGCGCTGCGTGGATGTTTGCCGGGTCGCTCGTGATCGCAATCATCGCGGCCATCGTCGCCTTCATTGTGATGCTCACATTCGGCCTGGGAAGCGGCCTCGTCGGCCGCGGCGGCGGCATCTTCATACCCGGCGGCGGCAGTGGCGGCTTTGGCGGCGGCAGTGGCGGTGGCGGCGGCTTTTCGGGCGGCGGCGGCGGATTCGGCGGCGGCGGCGCGTCGGGAGATTGGTGATGACCGGAAGGATGACCAGGCTGTGGCGGCATTTCGTCACCGATCGCGGCGTGGTCCATCGCCATTTCTCCGCGGAGGATCTGGATCGCGTCGAACGCGCCATCGCCGCGGGTGAAACGCACCATGCCGGGCAGGTCTGTTTTGCCGTCGAGGCGGCGCTGCCTCTGGCGAGCGTCTGGCGCCGGGAACGGCCGCGCGCGCGCGCGCTTGAAGTGTTCAGCCATCTGCGGGTCTGGGACACGGAGGCCAACGATGGCGTCCTGTTGTACGTTCTGGTCGCCGATCACGCAGTGGAAATCGTGGCCGATCGGGGCATCCACGCGCTCGTCGGAGATGCCGCGTGGCAGACCATTTGCCACAAGATCGAGTCGGCGTTCCGCGCCGGCCGCTTTGCCGAAGGCGTCGAGCAGGGAATCGGCGAGATCTCGGCGTTGCTCGCGCAGCACTCGCCGCGCGCCGGACCGGGGCGCAACGAAATTTCCGACGCGCCGATCGTTCTCTAGCCGCCCGTGCCCTAGTGCTTGTGCTCGCCGTCGTCGGCGATAAGGTGCAGCGAGTCGCCCTTGCTCTGGTTGTACTGGTGGCGCCACATGACGAGCAGCATCGCGCCGGACATGAATAGCCCGAACAGCACGACTGCGCGGTTGACCGAGACTCCCTGCTGAATCATCAGCGCGTACAGGCCGACCATCACGAGGATGCCGATGTTCTCGTTGAAGTTCTGCACGGCGATCGAGTGGCCGGCGCCCATCAGCACGTGGCCGCGATGCTGCAGCAGCGCGTTCATCGGCACCACGAAGAATCCGGCGCAGGCGCCGATGACGATCATCAGCAGCACCGCGACGGGCAGCGTCGTGACGAAGATCATCGTGATCACGACGAGGCCCATCGCCGTGCCGATCGGCAGCACGTTCACGGCATGGCGCAGCGATACGAATTTCGCGGCGAGCACCGCGCCGAGCGCGATGCCGACTGCGACGACGCCCTGCAGGTAGGATGCCTGCGACAGGTCGTAGCCCAATGCCTTCGCTGCCCACGCCAGCACGATGAATTTCAGCGTCGCGCCGGCGCCCCAGAACAGCGTCGTGGTGGCCAGCGAAATCTGCCCCAGCTTGTCGCGCCACAGGAGCGACACGCAGTGCGTGAATTCGCGGATGAGGTAGAAGGGATTCTTGCTCGCCATGCGGTGATCGACGCCGGTGTCCGGAATGAACCAGTTGATGACTGCGGCGATGAGATACAGCACCGCGATGACGGTGATGGCGGCTTCCGGTGGCGAGTTGATGCCCGTGTCGATGGTGGGCATGTCGAAGCCCAGCAGGGCGTGCGAAACGTTGTGGCTGACCAGCAGGCCGCCCAGCAGCACGCCGAGGATGATCGAGCCGACCGTGGTTCCCTCGATCCAGCCGTTGGCCACGACCAGCTGGCTCGGCGGCAGGAGCTCGGTGAGGATTCCGTACTTGGCCGGCGAATAGGCCGCGGCGCCGAAGCCCACCACGGCGTAGGCCAGCAGCGGGTGCACGGAAAACAGCATCAGCACGCACCCGACGACCTTGACCGCGTTGGTGATCAGCATCACGCGGCCCTTGGGCATCGAATCGGCGAACGCGCCGACCAGTGGCGCGAGGATCACGTAGGAGACGACGAAGGACTGCTGCAGCGATGGCAGCATCCACTCCGGTTCCTGCAGTTCCTGGAGCAGCCGGATGGCGGCGATAAGCAGCGCGTTATCGGCGAGCGAGCTGAAAAACTGCGCCGCCATGATCGTGTAGAAGCCGGCCTTCATTTCCTCGAGTGGCGCCTTGGATGCGCCGGAGCATGACCACGAGCGACCGCGCTGGTGCGGTGACTTCGGGTTGGTTGGTTATAATGTCCGCAACAGCGCGGCCCGCGTTTTATACCATGTTTGCCCCCTACCCCTGTCCTGCGGGGCGTGGACGGCAAGTTTGCGTTGCCGCGCGGACCCGGCGCTCCTTGGTCGTCTCCTCGGCTGACATTCGATCCGGCAGGCACTGTCCCCACGCATGGCCCGACCCCTATACGCACAAATCAACCTCGCCGCGATGCGTGCGAACGTGGCGCGGGTGCGCGAAAAGGCGCCGGGAACGCAGATCCTGGCGGTGGTCAAGGCCAACGCCTATGGTCACGGCCTCGCGCGCGTCCTTCCGGCGTTGGAGGATGCCGACGGATTGGCGCTGGTCGAACTCGATGCAGCGGTCGGCTTGCGCGAGCAGCGGTACCTGCGCCGCATCCTCCTTCTCGAGGGCTTTTTCGCGGAAGGCGAGCTGGAGGAGATCGCCCGGCGCCGGCTGGCGATTGTAGTGCACGATGTCGAGCAGGTGAAGATGCTCGAAGCTGCGGTGTTGGCGCGTCCGCTCGAAGTGTTCGTCAAGGTCAACACCGGCATGAACCGCCTGGGTTTTCGTCCCGCAGACGTCGCCGCGATTTGCGAACGCCTCGCCGGGACGCCGTCCGTGGCGGCCTTGCGCCTGATGACGCATATTGCGCGCGCCGAGGAGGAGGATGGCCTCGCCGAGCCGCTGGCATTGTTCGAGACCGCGTGCCGTGGCCTGCCCTATCCGCGGTCGGTGGCCAATTCGGCCGGGATCATCCGGTATGACGAAGTCGGCGGCGAGTTCGTGCGGCCGGGCATCATGCTCTACGGTGCGACGCCTTTGCCCTACGACACGTCCGACATGCTCGGACTGCGCCCCGTGATGACGCTGCGTTCGCAACTCATCGCAGTGCAGGACTTGAAGGCGAACGACAGCGTCGGATACGGCGCGCAGTACACGGCATCGCGGTCGCACCGCGTCGGTGTGGTGGCGTGCGGATACGCAGACGGCTATCCGCGGCACGCGCCGAACGGCACGCCGGTGCGGGTCCTGGGAACGAAGGTGCGCATGGCGGGCCGCGTGTCGATGGACATGCTCACCGTGGACCTGACCGATGTCCCGGAGGCGCGCGTCGGCAGTCCCGTGGTGCTGTGGGGGGAGGGCCTGCCGGTCGACGATGTCGCCGCCGCGGCGGCGACCGTCGGCTATGAATTGCTGTGCGCCGTCGCGCCAAGGGTGCCGTTCGTGACCAGCGAGCTCGGCAGCATCGATCTCGACCTGTAGGCGCGCAACCGGACTACAACGGAGCATTGACCGTGTACATCGTCGTCACCGGCGCCGCCGGCTTCATCGGATCGAACCTGGTCAGGGCGCTCAACGCGCGCGGCGAACGCGACATCATCGCCGTCGACAACCTGCACGATGCGGACAAGTTCCGCAATCTTGCGGACTGCGACATCGCCGATTACCTCGACCAGGACGAATTCATCGCGCGCATCAGCGCAGGCGACTTCGAGGACGACATCACGGCGGTGCTGCACCAGGGTGCGTGCGCGGACACGATGGAGTCCGATGGCCGCTTCATGATGCGCAACAACTACCGGTACTCGGTGGCGCTGCTCGATCATTGCCAGGACAACGACATTCCGTTCCTGTATGCATCGAGCGCGTCGGTCTACGGCGCGGGCACCGTGTTCGTCGAGGATCGCGCCAACGAGGCGCCGCTCAACGTGTACGGCTACTCGAAGTGCCTGTTCGACCGCTATGTGCGGCGCATGCTTCCTGAACGCACGGCGCAGGTGGCGGGTTTCCGCTACTTCAACGTGTACGGTCCGCGCGAGCAGCACAAGGGAAGCGATGGCGTCCGTCGCCTTTCACCTCTATCACCAGTTCCGGAGCAGCGGGCGCGTCAAGCTGTTCGAAGGCTCGGGCGGATACGGGGCCGGCGAGCAGCGCCGGGACTTCGTCTACGTCGACGACGTGGTCAAGGTCAACCTCGACTTCCTCGACCACCCGAAGCGCTCGGGAATCTTCAACCTCGGCACCGGCTGCGCCGAAACGTTCAACGCGGTCGCGCTCGCGACCGTCAACGCATGCCTGGCTCGCGACGGCAAGCCCGCGCTCACGCTGGCCGAGCTGGTGCATCAGGGGGCGATCGAATACATACCGTTCCCGCCGCAGCTCGTCGGAAAGTACCAGAGCTTCACGCAGGCAGACCTCACGACGCTGCGTGCCGCGGGCTACCAGGCTCCGATGCTGGACGTGGCGCAAGGCGTCGCACGCTACGTCGAAAGTCTGATTTCGGAAGGTGCTTCCTCCCCGTAACGTGGGCGAACGTCGCTGGCCGTCGTGTCTGCTTCCGTGCCGGCATGCGACGACGCAGGTTCCCCAACCACGCAAGGAGGTAAATCATGCAACGCTTGTTCGTGGCGCTGGCGATGACGCTCGCGCTGTATTCGTTTCCGGCCCTGGCCGTCGTCAATATCAACACCGCGTCGCAGGAAGAATTCGTCGCCCTCCACAAGGGCCTCGGACCCGCCAAGGCCCAGGCGATCATCGACTACCGCAAGGCCCATGGGCCGTTCAAGTCGGTCGACGATCTGAAGCACGTCAAGGGCATTGGCGCCAAGCGCCTGGAAAAACTGCGCGCCGACCTCACCGTCGGTCCAGCCACCAAGGTCGCCGCCGCAAGCCCTGCGAAGGGCGACGCGAAAGCTGCTGCTCCGGTAGCCAAGGGTGACATCCGACCTGTGGCCGATGCCGGAAGAAAGTAGTTTCGAAGCGTCAGTTCTCGCTATCGACTGCAAATCACCGGGAGGGCCTCGCAAGCGGCCTTCCCGGCGGCGGGGCACCATTGCCTTGCGGCATCAGCGGTCAACCCGTAGCATGCGTGGCGCGTTATTGCCTCGCCGCCCAAATTCACACAAGAGCGGCGTGTAACGACCATTGTGTCTATCGGGGGAACTTCAATGAAGCGATTTTTGCTCGCGCTTGCGATGGTCTTGATGTCGACCATTGCACTCGCGGACGTCAACGTCAACTCGGCAACCTTGGAACAACTCGAGGCGCTGCCCGGCATCGGCCCGGTCAAGGCCCAGGCCATCATCGACTATCGCAAGGCCAACGGCCCCTTCAAGTCGATCGACGACCTGAAGAAGGTCAACGGCATCGGCGATGCGACGCTCGAAAAGATGAAGGAGAGTGGCGTCAAGCTGAGCGGCACAACCAAGGTGCCTGCGGCGACCGAAACCAAGAAGGCCGAATCGGCGAAGGCCGCGCCGGCCACTGCGCCCGCGACGCCAGCACCTGCGCCAACCGCGGCCAAGTCCGCACCGGCGGCTGCGCCTGCGCCGGTCACGCCCGCGACGCCAGCACCCGCGCCGACCGCGGCCAAGTCCGCGTCGACGCCTGCGCCCGTAGCCGCACCTGCGCCTGCCGCAGCACCCGCCGCAGCGACCGCGCCGACGAAGGCCGAAAAGGCCAGTGCCAAGGCTGACGGCAAGGCCCCGGCCAAGGACGACAAGACGGCGGCGAGCGACAAGGCATCCAAGTCCGACAAGCCGACCAAGGCAGACAAGGCCGCGGAGGAAAAGGACGCCAAGGCAAAGGCCAAGGCCGACAAGGACGCCAAGGCGGCGGCCGACAAGCAGGCCAAGGCGGACAAGGCGACAAGGCCAAAACGGACAAGGCTGCCGCCGACAAGGCCAAGGCTGACAAAGCGGCCGCGGACAAGGAAGCCAAGGCGAAGGCAAAGGCCGACAAGGAAGCCGCGGCCAAGGCCAAGTCCGACAAGAGCAAGGCCGAGAAGCCGGCCAGCGCCGACAAGGACGCTGCGCCAAAGAAGTAACCGCGGTCGGCCGTCAACGAGACCCCGCCCACAGTGGCGGGGTTTTCGTTTGCGCAGGGTGAACGAAACGCTCCGCTACAATGAGCGATCGCGTCCGGTGACGCGCGCAGCGCGGTTCCCCGTCGAATCCGAACTCTCCTGCCATGACCGATTCCACAGACTACCCAACGCTTGCCGACACCGTCGGCAAGACGCCCCTCGTCCGGCTGCAGCGGATGCCGGGAACCACGACGAATGTCATCCTGGGCAAGCTGGAGGGCAACAATCCCGCGGGCTCGGTGAAGGATCGGCCGGCGCTGTCGATGATCGTCGAGGCCGAGCGGCGCGGCGACATCCGTCCCGGCGACACGCTGATCGAGGCGACGTCCGGCAACACGGGCATCGCGCTGGCGATGGTGGCCGCGATCAAGGGCTACAAGCTGATCCTGGTGATGCCCGACAACCAGTCGCTGGAGCGCGTGCAGACAATGCGTGCGTACGGCGCCGAACTGGTCCAGGTCACCAAGGCCGCGGGCATGGAAGGCGCGCGCGACCTGGCCGATCGCATGCAGGCCGAAGGCAAGGGACACATCCTCAACCAGTTCGCCAATCCGGACAATCCGCTCGCGCACTACCGCACTACGGGACCGGAAATCTGGCGCGACACCGGCGGGCGCATCACGCATTTCGTATCCGCGATGGGCACGACCGGCACGATCATGGGCGTGTCGAAATATCCTGAAGGAGCAGAATCCCGCGATCACGATCGTCGGCGCGCAGCCTGCGGAGGGCGCGTCCATCCCCGGTATCCGCAAGTGGCCGGCCGAATACCTGCCGAAGATCTTCGACGGCACGCGCGTCGACCGCACGGAATCCGTCACGCAGGCGCGAAGCCGAGGACACGGCGCGCCGCCTCGCGCGCGAGGAAGGCATCTTCGGCGGAATCTCGGCGGGCGGCGCGTGCGCGGTGGCGCTGCGCATTTCGCGCGAGGTCGCGCGACGCGACCATCGTCTTCGTCGTCTGCGACCGCGGCGACCGCTACCTGTCGACCGGTGTGTTTCCCGCGTGACGCCGATCCTCGTCTTCGACATCGAGACGGTGCCGGATGTCGCCGGGCATCCGGCGCATCAACGATCTTCCCGCGGATTTGCCGGACGCGGCGGTGATGGACTGGTTCAACCAGAAGCGGCGCGCCGCCACCGGCAACGACTTTGCGCCGCATTACCTGCAGCAGGTGGTCGCGATCGCCTGCGCGCTGCGCAGCAAGGACGACCTCAAGGTCTGGTCGGTCGGCGACCTGGACGACCCGGAACCCGAACTGATCCGGCGCTTCTTCGGCGGCATCGAACAGCTGACGCCGCAGCTGGTGTCATGGAATGGCGGCGGCTTCGACCTGCCGGTGCTCAATCATCGCGCGCTGATCCACGGCATCAATGCGGAAAAATACTGGGACTGGGGCGACCAGGACCGCGAGTTCAAGTTCAACAGCTATCTTGGCCGCTATCACACGCGGCATCTCGACCTGATGGACGTGCTGGCGATGTACCAGCCGCGCGCCAATGCGGGGCTCGACGCGATGGCGAGGCTGTGCGGATTTCCGGGCAAGCTCGGCATGGACGGCAGCCAGGTCGCCGCCGCGGTGACCGACGGGCAAGCTCGCCGACGTGCGCAACTATTGCGAATGCGACGTGATGAACACCTACCTCGTCTACCAGCGCTTCCGCCTGATGCGCGGCGAGTTGAGCGCCGGCGAGTATGCGAAGGAAATCGCGCTGGCGCGGGAGCGCATCGCGGCGTCCGGCGCGCCGCATTGGCGGGAATTCATGACGGCGTGGAACGCGGGCGCCTGAACACCGCCAGGACTTGAGGAACGGGACCGCGGCGTTCGACGTGTACGAGTTGTTGTCGCTAGATCGTCAGCGTGCCGCGCGCGACCTCGATGACGCGCCCGGAGACCAGGATCCGCCGGTCGGGGGTGACCTCGAGACCCAGGCGACACGGCCGGCCGACCGCCTCGCCCTGGTCGATCGTCAGCTTCTGCGGCAGAGCCGCGCCGGTCGTCAGAAGCCAGCCTCCCAGGTTCGCGCAGGCGGACCCCGTCCCCGGATCCTCGATGACCGAACCGTGCTTGGGGAAGAAGAAGCGCGCCAGCACGCGATCGCCTTCGCGCGCGAAGACGTAGGCCATCGCCCGCTGGCCGTTGCTGCCATGCGCCAGCAGCGTGTCGGCCCGGGGCGCGGCGCGGCGCACGCCGGCAAAGGTCGCGACTGGAACGACGAGCTGGTCGGAGCCGGTATTCACCCACAATGCGGGCGCTTCGGACAGGTCGGCTCACGTCGAGACCCAGCATCGCGGCCAGTTCGGATCGCGTCGCCGTGGGCGCGCGCTGCACGGGCGCATTGGCCTCGCAGCGTCCAGACGTCGCCGCGCGCCGTGACCGGGATGACGCCGGCCTTCATTTCCAGCGTCAGCGTGTCCCCGGCAGACATGAGATCGCGAACCACGTGCGCGGTGCCCAGCGTCGGATGTCCGGCGAAGGGCATCTCGAACGTCGGCGTGAAGATGCGCACGCGCGCCGTGGCGTTTGCTGCCGGCAGTACGAAGGTCGTCTCCGACAGGTTGAACTGCAGGGCCAGCGCCTGCATCGTGGCATCGTCCAGGTCGCGCGCGTCTTCGAAGACGCACAGCGGATTCCCGCCGAGCGGGCTTTCGGCAAAGACGTTCACGATGCGGAAGTCGTATTGACCCATGATCATGCCGCGGCCGCGAACGAGCTGTTGACCTGGGCATCGAGGTCGCGAGCCAAGCGCGCGGAACGCCGGCACGTCGATCGCGTTCGGCGTCACCCGGAGGCTCTCCGCATGGCGGGGAAAGTTGCGCAGGATCGACCGGCCGTACGTCGGGTCGTAATGCATGACGAGCAGTTCGTCCACGAGCGTTTCGAAGTCGCCGGCGGCCGCGGCGGCGATCCAGCGCTCGATCACCTTGCGGCCATGCACGGGAACCAGCGGCTGCAGCTTGTCCGCGAGCGACGCCGGGTCCGTGATGAAGTGCATGTACTCGTCCTTCAGCAGCGCCACCCGCAGGTGCTTCGGCGTATCCATGCGTACGCACGCCGCGCCGCGCATCGCGTCCAGCAGCGCATCGGGCACCTGGATGACGCCGATCTTGCGGCTCTCCGACTCCACATACACCGGACGCGCCGAGTCGAAACCTTCGAGTGCCGTGAGCAGCGCGGTATCGAAAGCCTTCTGCGACGGCTGCGGATCGCGGGGAAGGTCGCCCAAGCAGCGAGCCGCGATGACGCGCGAGCTGCTCCAGATCCAGCACCTGCGCACCCTCGTCGCGCAACGCGGCAAGCAGCCGGCTCTTGCCCGAACCGGTGAGGCCGCACACGACGACGTAGCGCAATCGCGCCGGGGCGCTTGCCAGCGACGCCACGACGTGCCGGCGCCAGGTCCGGTAGCCGCCGTCGAGTTGCATGGCCTTCCAGCCGATTTCGTTCAGCACGTGCGCGAGCGATGCGCTGCGCTTGCCGCCGCGCCAGCAATACACGACGGGCGCCCAATCGCGGGGCTTCGCCGCGCAATGCGTCTCGAGGATGCGCCCGATATTGCGCGCGACCAGCGCGGCGCCCAGCTTGCGCGCGGCGAACGCGGAATCCTGCGCGTGCAGCGTGCCGACAACCTTGCGCTCGTCGTCGCTCAGCACGGGCAGGTTCACCGCGTCCGGAACATGATCGATGGCGAACTCGGCCGGACTGCGCACGTCGATGCGCTCCGGGTAATCGGGCAGCGACTCGATGCCGATCTTCGTGACCGGACCATGGCGCGGAATTGGGGAGATTCATTTGCGCAGCAGCGGCTTCAGCGCGGGCCAGACGTTGTCGAGCAACTTCGCCTGTGCCTCGGCGGTCGGATGGATGCGGTCAGGCTGGAACAGCGCCAGGTCGTCGCCGAAGCCCGCGAAGAACGCAGGCACGACGGGCACGCGCCTCGACTTGGCGACGTCGGTGAACAACGCGTTGAAATCGCGCGCGTAGGCCGGGCCGTAGTTCGGGGGCACCTGCATGCCGACGATCAGCACCTTGGCCTTGGCGTCCAGCGCGGCGGTGACCATCGCGTCGAGATTGGCGCGCGTCGCCGCCAGATTTCCGCCGCGCAGCGCGTCGTTCCCGCCGAGTTCGATGACTACGATGGCCGGCTGGTTCTTGCTCAGGTACGACGGCAGGCGGGCTCGGCCGCCCGCCGTCGTGTCGCCGCTGATCGACGCATTGACGACGGAATAGGGATAGCCTTCGGCCTGCAGGCGTTGCGACAGCAGCGTGACCCAGCCGGTGCCGGCCGAGAGCCCATAGCCGGCGGAAACGGAGTCGCCGAGCACCAGAAGAACGGGCGCCGCGGCCGCGGAACCGCCGCCTCCGAGAAGAGCGAGTCCCAGCGCAAGCAAGACCGGCAGGAAGGAACGGACGCGCTGCAGTAACATCAGGTTACATCCTCGATCGCAATCGCGTGATTGTAGCGTGCCGGCGTCGTTGCATTGGCCGCCATCGGCCCCAAGCTACAATGCTCGCACGCCATCTTAGAATTCCCTTCATGCCCGAACCCATCATCGTTGCCGATGCGCTGACCAAGATCGTGCGCAGCGGCGACGCGCCGCTCACCATCCTCGACGGTGTCTTCTTTGTGGTCGAACCGGGCGCGTCGATCGCCATCGTCGGCGCATCCGGCTCCGGCAAGACCACGCTGCTGGGTTTGCTCGCCGGCCTCGACCGGCCGACGTCGGGAGAAATCCGCATCGACGGCGCCGCGCTGTCGACGCTCGACGAGGATGCGCTGGCCGCGATGCGGCAGCGGCTGCTCGGATTCGTGTTCCAGTCGTTCCAGCTGCTGCCTGCGCTGACCGCGCTGGAGAACGTGATGCTGCCGCTCGAACTCGCGGGTGCGGCTGACGCCGGCGCCCGCGCGAAAACCTGGCTCGACCGCGTCGGATTGGGCAAGCGGATAACTCACTATCCGCGCCAGCTCTCCGGCGGCGAACAGCAGCGCGTCGCCATTGCACGTGCATTCGCGGGCGAGCCCAAGCTGCTGATGGCGGACGAGCCGACCGGCAACCTGGACGGCGCGACGGGTGTCGAGGTTGCGGATCTCATGTTCCGCCTGAACCGCGAGCACGGGACGACGCTCGTGCTGGTAACGCATGACCTCTCGCTCGCCGCGCGGTGCGGTCGCCGCATCTCGCTTTCGGCAGGGCGCGTCGTCGGTGACGAACTCGGCCCGATGTCGGCGTTCGACTGAATCCCGTGAACACGCTGCGCCTGGCATTGCGACTTCTGCGCCGCGACTGGCGCGCCGGCGAGCTGCGCGTGCTGGCGGCGGCGCTCGTTCTCGCGGTCGCAAGCGTCGGCACCGTCGGATTCTTCGCCGATCGCGTCAAGGGCGCGCTGGCGCGTCAGGCGAACCTCCTGCTCGGCGCGGACGTCATGATCTCCGGCGATCGGCCGTTGCCGCCGGCGTTCGCGGACGATGCGCGTGCGCGCGGACTGGTCACGACGCCGGTCATCCGCTTCAACAGCATGGTGCAACCCAATGCGCATTCGGGACCCGACGCGGTCGCGGTGCTCACCGACGTGAAGGCGGTTGGCGAGGGCTATCCGCTGCGTGGCGCGATCACGCTCAGCTCGGCCGCGAACCCCGCTGGCGAACCGGTCGGGCGCATTCCGGCGCGCGGCGAGGCATGGCCCGACGTGCGTCTCGCGCAGCGGCTGGGACTCAAGGTCGGCGATTCCGTGGAGGTCGGCGAAGCGACGCTGAACGTCGGCGCGATCCTGCAGGACGAACCGGAAGTCGCGGGCGTGATGTTCGCGCTCGGTCCCAAGCTGCTGCTCAACATCGACGACGTGCCCGCGACGAACCTGCTGCAGCCGGGCAATCGCGCGACGTGGCGTTTGCTCGTTGCCGATCGCGGCGGTGGCGCCGCGCTGGAGAAGTATCGCGAGGGACTGGCGCCGCAGTTGAAGGCGGGACAGCGCATGGAGAGCGTGCGCGACCTGCGGCCCGAAGTGCGGCAGACGCTCGACCGCGCGGAAAAATTCCTGGGACTCGCGGCACTGGTCGCCGTGCTGCTCGCGGCCGTCGCCGTGGCGCTGGCCGCGTCCCGCTACTTGCGGCGGCATCTCGACGCCGCGGCGATGTTCCGCTGCTTCGGCGCCAGGGTGCTGCAAACGCTGGCGCTCTTCGTCGTGCAGTTCGCCGTGATCGGCGTCACGGCAAGCGCCGTCGGCGTGGTGCTCGCGCTCGGTGGCCAGCAGGTGCTGGTGACGATGCTGGCGTCGGTGGTCGCGCACCGATCTTCCGCCGCCCACCTGGATGCCGGGAGTCGCCGCGTTCTGCGCAGGTTTGCTGCTGCTGTTCGGCTTCGCGCTGCCGCCGCTGGTGGCGCTGGCGCGCGTGCCGCCGCTGCGCGTCCTGCGCCGCGATCTCCCGCGGCCCCGCGCCGGGGGCATCCTCGCGTACGTGCTCGGCGCCGCGACGATCGCGTTGCTGATCGCGTGGCAGGCCGGAGAAGTCAAGGCGGGCCTCATCATGGTGGGCGGCGTCGCGGGGCTGCTTGTCGCGGCGGCGCTGGCGGCATGGGCGTTGCTCGCGCTGCTGAAGCGCCTGCCGCAACGCGGCGCGACGTGGCGCTTCGGTTTGGCCAACCTGCGCCGGCGGGCGCTTGCGTCCAGCCTGCAGATCGGCGCGCTGGCCCTGGGGCTGATGTCGCTGTTGCTGCTGACGGTCGTCCGCGGCGACCTGATGCGCAACTGGCAGGCCAGCCTGCCGCCCGATGCGCCCAACCAGTTCCTCGTCAACGTGCTCCCCGACCAGGTCGCCGACGCGCGCGCCGAACTCCTCCGCGGCATCGGCATCGACGTGGCGTTTCGGCCGATGGTGCGCGGCCGCCTCGTGGCGGTCAACGACGCTGCCGTCGACACGTCCAAGTTCGCCGACGTGCGGGCGCGGCGTTTGGCCGAGCGGGAATTCAACCTGTCGTGGACCGACGTGCTGCCGAAGGGCAATCGCGTTTCGCAAGGCGAATTCTGGAAGCAAGGCGACACCGGGCGAATCGCCAGGCATGTCGCTCGAGGACGGCATCGCGGAAACGCTGGGCGTCAAGCTGGGCGACTCGCTGACGTTCGACATGGCGGGGAACGCGCGTGACGGCGCGGGTGACCAGCCTGCGCAAGGTCGACTGGGACAGCTTCCGCGTGAATTTCTTTGCGCTGTTTCCGCCCGGCCCGCTCGACGCGTCGCCGACGACCTACATCGCCGCGTTTCGCGCGCCTGACGGAAGCAACGCCTGGCTTTCACCGCTCGTGCGCAAGAATCCGAACATCCTGGCCATCGACATCGGCGAGATCGTGCGCCAGGTGCAGGGCATCGTCGACAGCGTCTCGCGCGCGGTCGAATTCGTGTTCCTGTTCACGCTTGCCGGCGGCCTGCTCGTGCTGCAGGCGGCGATCGCGGCGACGCAGGACGAGCGCAAGTTCGATGCCGCGATCCTGCGCACGCTCGGCGCGTCGCAGCGGCAATTGGTGAGCGCGCAGATCGCCGAGTTCCTGCTGCTGGGCGCGCTGGCGGGCCTCGTCGCGGCCGCGGGGGCTACCGCCATCGGCTGGGCGCTGGCCGAGTACGTGTTCAAGTTTCCGTTCGAGTTCCGCGCGCTCGTCTGGGTCTACGGCATCGTCGGCGGCGCGCTCGCCGTCACGCTGGCGGGCTGGCTCGGGACGCGCGGGACGATGAGCACTTCGCCGTTGACGGTGATCCGGGAGCTGGGCTGATGTAAAAATTGCCTATAATTGCAGTCCTGGTGCACACTTTGCACTTTGTCGGCCAGCCCCGGACTGCATTGAATACCGTTTCCGAAAGCCTCGCGCTGGCCGCGGGCCTCGTCACGCACTTCGACGCGCACCTGGTCGACATCGTGATGCTCTCGCTGCGGGTCAGCCTCACCGCGACGTTCTTCGCCGCCTGCATCGGCTTGCCGCTGGGCGCCGCGATCGCCGTGGGCCGCTTCCCCGGCCGGTCCGCGCTGATCGTCGTTCTCAACGCGATGATGGGACTGCCGCCCGTCGTCGTCGGCCTCGTCGTCTATCTGCTGCTGTCGCGCGCGGGTCCGCTCGGCGCGTTCGGCCTGCTGTTCACGCCCGGCGCGATGGTGATCGCGCAGACGATCCTGATCACGCCGATCATCGCGGCGCTCACGCGCCAGATCGTGGCCGACGCGTGGTCGGAGTACCGCGAGCAATTGACGTCGCTCGGCGCCGGCACGTTTCGCGCGGCGATGACGCTGCTGTGGGACACGCGATTTTCGCTGGCCACGGTGCTGCTTGCGGGATTCGGCCGCGCGATCGCGGAAGTCGGCGCGGTGATGATCGTCGGCGGCAACATCAACGGCGTCACGCGGGTGATGACGACGACGATCGCGCTCGAAACCAGCAAGGGCGACCTGCCGCTGGCGCTGGCGCTGGGACTGGTGCTGATCGCGATCGTGATGCTTGCTGAACGCCGTGGCGCAGATGACGCGCGGATGGGCGAAGGCGCGCTTTGGCTGAACGCATGCCACCGGTCTGCCGATCGCCTTGACGAAGGTCGCCGCGGCGCCGGGCGGCGTGCCCGTGCTCGCGGGACATCGACCTCGTGCTCGTGGCCGGTGGTCGCACCGTCCTGCTCGGGCCCAATGGCGCGGGCAAGAGCACGCTGCTGCGCGTATTGCACGGGCTGATCCCGCCCAGCGCGGGTTCGATTGCCTGGGGCGACGCAACGACTGCCCGGCCGCCCGGGCAGGCGATGGTATTTCAGCGGCCGGTGATGTTGCGCCGTTCCGCCTACGAAAACATCCGCTACGCGCTGGACCTGGCCGGCGTTCGCGGGGACGAAGCGGATGACCGCATCGCGGAAGCGCTGGACGAAGTGGGATTGCTTGCGCTGTCGGCGCGTCCCGCGCGCGTGCTCTCCGGCGGCGAGCAGCAGAAGCTCGCGTTCGCCCGCGTGTGGGCGCTGCGACCCGAAGTGCTGTTCCTCGACGAGCCGACGGCGAGCCTCGACCCGGCGGCGGCCCGCTCTGTGGAGAAGATCATCGTCGACATCCACGAGCGCGGCACGACGATCGTCATGACGACGCACAACCTCGTGCAGGCGAAGCGCCTGGCCGACGACATCCTGTTCCTGCATGCGGGGCGCATTACCGAGCGCACGCCCGCGTGGGAATTCTTCACGATGCCGCGCTCGATCGAGGCGGCCGACCTT
Source organism: uncultured beta proteobacterium (assembly GCA_963816165.1). Classification (GTDB taxonomy): domain Bacteria; phylum Pseudomonadota; class Gammaproteobacteria; order Burkholderiales; family Casimicrobiaceae; genus VBCG01. The sequence continues at coordinate 630,409 of CAWFJL010000010.1, read as the reverse complement.
TCTGGAAGGAGAACGCCTGTGAATCGCCGCCATATTCTCGCTTGCGCGCTGCTCGCCCTCGCGCTCGCGGTTCCCGCGAGTGCACAGGACAAGTTCATCGTCGTCGCGTCGACGACGTCGACCGAGCAATCGGGCCTGTTCGGGCACCTGTTGCCGATGTTCGAAAAGGACACCGGAATCAGCGTGCGCGTCGTGGCGCTGGGCACCGGCCAGGCGCTCGACATGGCGCGGCGCGGCGACGCCGACGTGGCCTTCGTCCACGACACGGCGGCGGAGGAAAAATTCATCGCCGAAGGCTCTGGCGTAAAGCGCTTTCCGGTCATGTACAACGACTTCGTGCTGATCGGCCCGAAGAGCGATCCGGCCAAGATCGCGGGCGGCAAGGACATTCTGGCCGCGCTGCGCAAGATCGCAGGCGCGCAGGCGCCGTTCGCGTCGCGCGGCGACAAGAGCGGCACGCACGCGGCCGAGCTTCGCTACTGGAAGGATGCCGGCGTCGACCTCGACGCGAAGAAGGGCACGTGGTATCGCGACACGGGGTCCGGCATGGGTCCCACGCTCAACACCGCGTCGTCGATGAACGCCTACGTGCTGGCGGACCGCGGCACGTGGCTCGCATTCAAGAATCGCGGCGATCTCGCGATCCTGGTCGAGGGCGACAAGAAGCTCTTCAACCAGTACGGCGTGATGCTCGTCAATCCGGCGAAGCATCCGCACGTCAAGGCGGCGCTGGGCCAGCAGTTCATCGACTGGCTGGTCTCGCCGCGCGGACAGGCGGCCATCGCCAGCTACAAGATCGGCGGCGAGCAACTCTTCTTTCCCAACGCAAATGGATAGGACAACTTCATGAAGACCAGCGCAAGGAATCAATTCAAGGGCACCGTCAAGGAACTGATCAAGGGACCCGTCTCGGCGGAGCTGACGATCACCGTCGCGCCGGGCGTCGAAATCGTCGCGACCATCAGCACGCGGTCCGCCGATGGGCTGGGGCTTGCGGTCGGCAAGCCCGTGCACGCGCTCATCAAGGCGAGCAGCGTCGTCGTCGCCACGGACTGAAATGCGGCAGTACTGCCGCGTCGCTGCTTTCGCGTTGCCGTGCTGGCGCTCGGCGGCCTCGGCGATGCTGCCCGCGCATTGCGCAGGACAAGGCCGACGCGCGCCTGGTCACGACCACGTTGAGCGTCCGTGGCAACGTGGCCGTGCCGCTGTCGCTGACGGTGGCGACCTCGCGCGATTTCCCGGTGCAGCGCGTCGACGACACGCGCGTCGTGCGCGCCCAGGGCAGCGACAGCGCGCTGGTGCGCCAGTTTGCCGGTTGCCTGCTGCGCGACGTGCTGAACGCTGCCAAGCTGACGGAAGGCGGCCGCAATGACCTGCGCAGGACGATCGTCGTCGCCACGGCGAGCGACGGCTACAAGGCGGTCTTTTCCTGGGCCGAGCTCTTCAATTCGTCGATCGGCGACGGCGTGCTGATCGTCTACGAGCGGGATGGCGCGCCGCTCGGCGACGACGAAGGGCGCATCGCGCTGGTGTCGCTCAAGGACACGCGGCCCGGGTCCGCGTCACGTCAAATGGCTGGCGACGGTCGATGTCGTTCGCGTAGCGGATTGATCTGGGAGGCGACATGTTGCTTCGTAATGCGGCGAACGAGGCGGCATTGAGTCGCTGGCGTGGATGCATCGCGATGGTCGCGATGGCAACGACGGTTACGATCGGAATGACTCCTACGGCGAATGCAGCCGAAGTGGCCGCCGAACGCGTGTTCGCCGCCGGCAGCCTGCGCGACGCGTTCGTCGTGCTGATCGCTGCCTACAAGGAGAAGTCCGGCGTCGGATCGAGCCGCTGTACGGACCCTCCGGAAAGTTGCGCGAACAAATCCAGCGTGGCGACGTGCCGGCGGTGTTCGCGTCCGCATCGATCGACCACACCGACGCGCTGGCCAAGGCCGGCATCCTTCGCCAAAGCCTGGTCCTGGCCCGGAACCGCCTCTGCGTGCTTGCCGCGCCGGGTGTGACGCTCGACGCCGATCGGTTGCTCGACCAGCTGCTGGATCCGGCAGTCCGTGTCGGCACGTCGACGCCAGGCGCGGATCCTTCCGGCGATTACACGTGGGAATTTTTCCGCAACGCCGACAAGGTGCGCCCCGGCGCCTTCGCCGCGCTCGATCGCAAGGCGTTCAAGCTTACCGGCCGCGACGTCGATCCGCAGCAGCAGGAAGCGCCCTACGCGAAGATTCGTCGGCGCGGACCGCAGCGCCGACGTCTTCATCACCTACTGCACCAACGCTGCGTCCGCGGCGAAGCGTGATCCCCGCCTGACCTGGGTGCGGATTCCGGACGATCTCAATGTCGGCGCGGTGTACGGAATCGGCGCGACGGTCAACGCCGCACCGGCGGCGCGGAATTCGTGCAATTCGCGCTCGGTCAGCAGGGACGCGCGATTCTCGCGGGATTCGGATTCGACGGACCCTGAAGGTTGCCGCGTCAACCGTTGAAGGCCACCCGACCCGTTTCCGTGACGTCATAGCCGCCCAGCGCTTTCGCTTGCGCGGCGAATTCCGGCGTGCGCACGAAGGCCAGCAGCGTCTGCACCGGCGGCTCGAAATAATCGCGGCGATGCAGGACGAGGTCCATGCGCTCGACGGCAAGCGGAATGAACGCGAGACCCTGCGCGCGCGCCGCGGCCTCGATGCCCACGCCGGCATCGGCATGGCCGTCGTGTATTGCCGCCGCGAGGTCCGTCTGCGCCAGGCAAGGGCGCGGCCAGCCAACGCAGTTCGCGGTGCGCGATGTGGGCCCGGTCCAGCAAGTGCAGGAACAGGTGCTGGCTCCCGGCCTCCGGCTGCCGCGGCGCGATCCGCGCGCGCTTCTTCGCCAGATCCGCCAGCGTCTTGATCCTGAAGCGGATTGCCGGCGGCGAGCAGCAGTCCCTGGACGCGCCTGGCCCACTCGATGCCGACGAGATCCGCCGTGCCCATGCGCTCGCGCACCAGCGGCACGTTGTAGTCGCCTGACGCCGCGTCGAGCCAGTGCATCGCCGCGACTGTGGCCTCGCCGCGCGCGAGCCGCTCGAGACCGGCGCTGCTGCCGCAGGCGAGAACGGCCAAGCCGCAACGGGAATCGCGGACGGCCCATTCCAGCAACGGGTCGTGACTGCCGGCGACGATCGGCGGCGCTGCTGTAGCGGCGACCAGCGGCGCGCCGCCTTTGGCCGCCAGCCAGGCGTCGATCTGCGCCTTGGGAAAGAGCAGCTTGCCGGTCGCGCGAATGTGCGGCAGCGTGTTGTTGCGCACCAGGTCGTAGACGCGGCGCTCCTTCAGCCGCAGGTACGCCGCGACCTCGCGCGTGTCCATCATGGCGGCGGGCGTCGGATTCGAACGACGGGGTCTTGGGAGTCTTGGTTCGCGGCACGTCGCGATTCTGCCACGACCGCGCTACTTGCCGGCGAGGATCGACTCGCGCGACAACAGGCGCGTCACCAGCAGCAGCATGCCGGCAGTGAGCGCCACGGGCACGGCAAACGATGCCGCGAGCTGGGCGAGCGGAATGCCTTCGCCGCGCAGCACCTGCCCGAGCAGCGAAAACTGTCCGGAAACCGGTATCCACACGATCCAGTCGGGATCCTTCTTTTGCTGGACCAGCTGGACGACGGGAATGATGGACACGACGAAGATCACCAGCGATACGCTGGCCTGCGCTTCCTTGAACGTGCGGCTGCGCGCGCCCATGAACAGCAGCACCGTCGGCAGCAGCGCGACCAGCGGCAGCAGCACGACCAGGAACCACGCCAGTTCGCGCGCGCTGAACAGGAACGGGACGCCCACCGCGGGCAGCGGCGCGAAGCGCAGCGTCACGTAGTATCCCGTCAGCGTGACGATGACGATCATGGCATTGAACGACGCGACGGCCAGCCACTTGCCGACGACCAGCTCCAGCGGGCGCGCCGGTGTCATCAGCAGCGGTTCCAGCGATTGCCTCTCGCGTTCGCCGGCGGTGACGTCCAACGCGATCGCCATTCCTCCCATGACGGCGGCGAAGAGACCGTAGTAGGCAAGGAAGAAGAGCAGGAACGCGCCGCTTTGCTGCGGCGTCGCGAGGTCGATGGCGTCGACAACGAGCGGATTGCCCGACCGTGGGCGCGACGCCGCGCAACAGCAGTCGCTGCGATCCCCATTGCCGGTTGTAGGCGCGCAGCAGCGCCTCGGCCTCGCGGATCGAGGCTTGCGCCCGGTCGCGCGAGCGGTCGTAGACCAGCTGCACCTTGCCCGCCCTGCCGGCGGCCACGTCGCTTGCGAAGTTGTCGTCGACCACGAGCACGACGTCGAGCTCGCCGCCACGGACTCTTCGCCTCGTAGTCGGCTGGAGCCGCGGTCAGCGTGACCTGCTGGCGCTCGAGGAACGGCGATCAGCGCGGGCGCATGCGCCTGCCCCACGGCCGGCAGCTTCAGTTCGCGCGACTTGTCGATCTGGCCGGCGATGACCGTGAACATGAGCATCAGCACCAGCGGGCCTGCGACCAGGGCCGGCAGCAAGGTCACCAGCAGCGTGCGCCGGTCGCGCAGCGTGTCGAGCAGTTCCTTGCGCGCGACTGCGGCGACGCGCGAGCGTGGCGTGGCGGCGGCGCCGGGCGACGCATGTTCAGGCAGCCAGTCCTTCGCCGGTGCCGAGCAACGACACGAAAGCATCCTCGAGCGTCGCCGCGCCGGACTGGGCGATCAATTCCGCGGCGGTTCCGGTGGCGACCACGCGGCCGGCGCCGAGGATCACGATGCGGTCGCACAGCGCGGCGACCTCCTGCATCACGTGCGACGAGAACAGCAGGCAGCGGCCTTCGCCACGCAATTGCCGCAGCTGTTCCCGCAGCGCGCGCACGCTCATGATGTCGAGGCCGTTGGTGGGCTCGTCGAGCAGGATCGTCGCGGGATCGTGAATCAATGCCCGGGCAATGGCGACCTTCATCTTTTCGCCTTGCGAGAATCCCTGCGTGCGGCGGTCGGCCAGCGCGTCGAGTCCCAGCGTGCGGATGAGCTGCGCGGCGCGCGCGTCGAGCTCGCCGCCGGACAGCCCATGCAGCGTCCCGAAGTAGCGGATGTTTTCGCGCGCGGTGAGGCGCGGGTAGAGTCCGCGCGCGTCCGAGAGCACGCCGATGGCTTCGCGGACGGCGTAGCGGTCGCGCACGACGTCGAGCCCGGCGATGGACGCACTGCCGGCTTCCGGCACGATCAGCGTGGCCAGCATGCGCAGGAGCGTCGTCTTGCCCGCGCCATTGGGACCGAGCAGGCCCGTGATCTGGCCGTCCGGCGCGGTGAACGAGACGTCGCGCACGCGCGCGAACCTCGCCATGCCGGCCGAACGATTTGGTGATGGCGTCGACGCGGATCATGGCTGCGGCGCCAGGCGATCCGGCCACAGCGGCGGCGGACGGCTTTGCGCGAAGTACGCGACGCAGGACTCGGAGCAGCTTCGCGAATCCGGCTTCGTCGACGAACGACGCGATCAGGCGCGGTCCGCACGCATTGGGCGAGACGATGTGGCCGAATCCGCTGGCGACGATGTGCCTGCTGTTGGCCAGCGTCTTCGCCACCAGCTCGCCGTTGGCGGGAGGCGTGACCGGATCCAGCGCGCCGGAAAACAGGAGCACCGGCTTGTCGCTGGCGACCGGTTGCGCGAAGTCGGCGGGCATGCGGCCGCGCGGCCACACGTTGCACACGGCGATGCACGTTGTCGGCAATACCGCGCGTCTGCAGGCCGGCAAGCGCGGCCGTGGCGAGGTCCGGCGTGATGCGCGGCACGTCCTCGGCGCAGGTGACCGAAAAATGCAGCGCGGCGTTCAGCTGCTCGGCCGGGTTGGTGCTCGTCGACTGCGTCGCGGCGAACAGCGGCCCGTAGTCGCCGGCGGCGGCGAGCCCCAGCATTTCCGGCAGCAGGCTCGACGCATTCCGGCGTATAGAGAAGCGGCTGCAGCAGCGCGAGCACGACGTCGAACGTCAGGATGCACGGGCGAGATTCGCCGGTGCGCGGATCGACGGCGTCGATATCGCGACCCGCGGGGCCCAGCGACGCGGCGATCGTGGTCAGCGTGGCGGCGGGATCCGGATGGCGTGTCCTGCACGCGGGCGACTCGCCGCACGCGCGGAGCACCGCGTCGAACGTCGCCTGGCGCGTGCGCCAGACATCGAGCGTGCTGATCATCGACGGCGGTACCACGGCATCGAGCGTCACCGTGCGAATGCGATCCGGATGCCGGCGCAGGTACTCCTGCGCGACGCGCGTGCCGTAGCTGCCGCCCCAGAGGTTCCACTGCGCGATAGCCGAGCGCCTCGCGCATCGCCTCGAGGTCGGCGATCCACGCCGTCGTCGTGTATTGCGCCGCGTCCACACCCTGTGCGAGCAGCTCGGCCGCGCAGGCCTTGGCGCGCGGAACGGGATCCGTCTCCAGCGCCTCGTCGTCCCTGGGCTTGAACGCAGCGCATTGCATCGGCGACGAGCGACCGGTGCCGCGCTGGTCGATCAGGACGACGTCGCGCGTCCGCCGGACTTCGTTCAGGCGCGGCGACGAACGGCGCCAGCGTCGACGCGGCCTGACCCGGGCCACCGGCCAGGATCAGCAGTGGATCGGCCTTCGGCGAAAGCGTGTTCGCCGGCAGGACCGCGGCGAAGATCCGGATCTTGCGGCCGTCCGGCTTGGAGCGGTCTTCGGGAACCTCGGATCTCGCCGCACTGGGCCAGCGTCGGCAGGTTGGGCAACCGGCACTCGCCGAGCTTCAGGCTGCGCGTTCGGCGCCGCGTCGTTGCCGCATCCGGCCATTGCGCCGCCAGGATCATGATGGCCAGCGCGCGACCGCAATGGCGAAGGGGGAGCATTGGCGCAACATGACTTTGCGATGGTAGCAAACGCGGTGCGACTCGCGATTGCGCGTGCCGATCAGCGAGCGTCGCGTCGGGCCGCCGCGATACGTTTGGCGGCGCGCCGCGTATACTCTTCCCCGACCATGAGCACGCGCGATCTCGAACCCGGCATCGTCACCGACCTGGCCGACCGCCTCTCCTACGGCGGCTACCTGCGCCTCGACCACCTGCTCGCCGCGCAGGTGCCGTTGTCCGGCAGTCCCGGCCATCCGCCGCGCCACGACGAGATGCTGTTCATCATCCAGCATCAGGTGTCGGAATTGTGGATGAAGCTCATGATCCACGAACTGAAGGCGGCCATCGGCCACGTCCGCGCCGACGCGCTGGATGCCAGGCTTCAAGATCCTGGCGCGCGTGAAGCTCATCCAGAAGCAGCTGTTCGAGCAATGGGCGGTGCTGGAGACGCTCACGCCATCGGAGTACGAGGCGTTTCGCCCGGCGCTGGCGAGTTCGAGCGGATTCCAGTCCGCGCAATATCGCGCGATCGAGTTCCTGCTGGGCAACAAGAACGCGAAGATGCTCGACGTGTTCCGGCACGATGCCGCCACCGCCGCCGAACTCGACGCGCTGCTGCGTGCGCCTTCGATCTACGACGAATTCCTGCGCCACCTCGCGCGCCGCGGCCTGCCGGTGCCGGCCTCCTGCGTCGAGCGCGACTTCACGCAGCCCTACGTCCGGCATCCCGACCTGGTCCCGGTCTTCAAGGCGATCTACGAGGATCCGAAGCGATGGTGGGATGCCTACGACATGTGCGAGAAGCTCGTCGACATCGAGGAGAGCTTCCAGCTCTGGCGCTTCCGGCACATGAAGACGGTCGAGCGGATCATCGGCCACAAGACGGGCACGGGCGGTTCGTCGGGCGTGAGCTTCCTCAAGCGCGCGCTGGACCAGACGTTCTTCCCCGAACTGATCGACGTGCGCACGGTCATCGCAGCGCCAGCCACATGAACGCAGCCGGCACAGCACGGCGGTTCCGCGATCGAAGCGGCCGTCGCGAAGCGCTGGGCCCCGGTCCGTTGACCGAAGTCCGCGCTGCAACGGCACGTCGCGCCGCTGTTTTCGCGCGTGCGCGCGGCGTTCGCGAATCGCATCTACCTCGCCAACCATTCGCTCGGACGTCCGCTCGACGCCGTCGACGACGACGTGCGCGAAGGCATCGGCGGCCTGGTATCGCGCGCATGGGCGACGCGTGGGACGCTGGGACGCGGAAATGCAGGCGTATCGCGGACGACTTGCGCAACTGCTGAATGCGCCGCGCGCCGACTGCGTCGTGCCCAAGACCAGCGCCGGACAGGGCCTGCGCGCCATTCTCAACACGTTCGATTCGATTCCCCGCGTGGTCGCGACGAGGGGCGAATTCGACTCGCTGGACGTGATCCTGCGCGAATACGCGCGGCGCGGCCGCATCACGCTGACGCTGGTCGACCCGCGCGGCGACGGCCGCTTCGACACGGCCGACATCGTGAGCGCCATCGGCGCGCGTGCCGACCTCGTCGTGGTCTCGCAGGTGATGTTCTCAACCGGACAACGTCTGGACGACCTGCCCGACATCGTCGCGGCGGCGCACCGCGCGGGCGGGCGCCTGCTGCTCGACGTCTACCACGCGCTCGGCGTATTTCCGACGTCGACGTCACGGCGCTCGACGTCGACTTCGCCGTCGGCGGCAGCTACAAGTACCTGCGCGGCGGACCGGGCGCGTGCTACCTGTACCTGCATCCGCGCCATCTCGACGGCTCGCTGCGCACGCTCGACACCGGCTGGTTCGCCAAGCGCGATCCGTTCGCCTATCTCCGGCCCGATCCGCCGCAATACGGGGAGGGCGGCGACGCATTCCTGGAATCGACGCCGCCGGTGCTGCCGTTCTACCAGGCGCGCGCAGGGCAGATCTTCACGCTGCGCGATCGGCGTCGACCGAATCCGCGCGCATTCGCTCGGCCTGCAGCAGCGCCTCGCCGGCCTGCTGCGCGACCGCGGCTTCAGCGCAAGGGCGGCGGCGACGATCGCGGCGCGTTCGTCGTCGTCGTCGATGACCGGGCGGAAGCCTGGGCGCGGCAGTTGCTGGACGCCGGCGTCATCACCGATGCGCGTGGCCGCCACCTGCGCCTTTGTCCCGGACATCCTGACGACCGACGCGGAACTCGTGCGCGCAGCCGACGCGCTGGCCGCCGCCGGAGCGTAGCGTAGCAGCGAGCTGGCGCGGTTGGAATAATCGGCGGCGGCACCGTGCTGTTGACCGCTCCGGAACGGACATCGCGAGTGTACGAACCTCGTGCGCTCGGCCGAGAGATCGCCCAAAGGAGACCGCCATGATGAACTCCCTGCGCTGGACGTGTGCTGCACTTTTCGCGATTTTTGCCACCGCTGCGGCCGCATCGTTCCATACGTTCGACATTACGCAGCTTTATTCCAACGCGGACGGATCCATTCAGTTCATCGTGTTGACCGAACAGGACGGCGCCCCTGGCCAGAATTTATTCGTCCCGCCAATCCATAACGAGCACGCAAGGCGCGACCCAGCATACGTTCGCCTTTCCCCAAAATCTGCCGAGCAGCAACACCGGCTTCCGCTCCGTCCTGATCGCAACGCCGGGCTTCGCCGCGCTGGGCCTCATCGTGCCCGACTACACGATGCCGGCGGGATTCCTGTTCACGAATGGCGGGACCGTCGACTTCGCTGGCGTCGATAATTTGACCTATGCTGCATTGCCCACCGACGGCGTCACCGCCCTGTTCAAGCGACGGGTCCACTGGGCAGAATCTCGCCAAGAATTTCGCCGGCGCCACGGCATCGGTGACGGCCCCGGGCGGCCCGGCGACGGTCAACGTGGTCGAATATCACCACGCGGCGTTCGATCACTACTTCATCACGCCGGTCCCCGCGGAAATCGCGCTGCTCGACGCCCACGCGCCGCCGTTCGAGGACTGGTCGCGCACCGGCTTTTCGTTCAACGCCTACGTGAACGCCGGCGCGCCGGCGGGCTCGACGGCGATCTGCCGCTTGTTCAACAACCACTTCGGCGCGAAGAGCTCGCACTTCTACGGGCCAAAGGGCTCGGTATGCGAAGACACGCTGCGACTGTTCCCGGACTGGGCGCTGGAAGACGACAAGCTCTTCAACACGATGCTGCCGGACGGCACTGGCGTCTGTCCGCCAGGGACCATTCCGGTCTATCGCATGTTCAACCAGGGCATGGGCGGCGCGCCGAACCACCGCTTCGTGACCAGCCTCGCCGAACTGCGAGAAGATGGTCAACCAGGGCTGGGTGGGCGAAGGTGCGACGTGGGAATGTGCGTGCCCGGCTGGCGGGTCACGGACGCATCGGACACTAGCGAAAGAGCGTCTGCGTCTCGGGCGAGTTGGCCCGCTGCAGTTCGTGCACCCATTTGACGAACGGCAGGTCGTAGCGTTCCTTCAACTTGGCCGCGCGGTTGCGCAACTGCGCGGCGCTGACCGGCGCGGGGGGATCCGCGAACGCGGTCGCCAGCACGTTCTTCGAGTCCGACGACGGCAGCAGCACGACGCCGCTGCCGAAGGTGTCGCGCAGGTGCCGCTTGGTCTGCCCATGTCCGCGCACCCGGCCGAAGACGTTGGCGACCAGCACACCTTGCGGCGCGAGCCGGGCGCGGCAGGCCCGGTAGAACTCGCGCGACTCGAGCTTGCCGGGCCGTGCGCGGTGGTCGTAGCCGTCGACGAAGATCGCGTCGAATCGCAACGGCGTCTGCTGCACGAAGAAATAGCCGTTGCCGACCTGGACATCCAGGCGGTCGTCGTCCTGCGGCAACCGGAAGAACTGGTGCGCGACCTGGATCACGTCGCGGTTGATCTCGATCACCGTGAGGTGCGCGTCCGGCATCTCGTGGCGAAACCAGCGCACCAGCGATGCCGACCCCAGGCCGATCATCAGCACGTTGCGCGGTTCCGGCCGGAACAGCAGGAACGACAGCATCGCCTGCGTGTAGACCAGCACCAGGCGGTTCGGCTTCGACAGCCGCATGGCGCCCTGCACCCAGTCGGTGCCGAAATGCAGGTAACGGATCCCGGCCTCTTCCCGGATGTCGATGCTGTGACCCATCGGCTGACGAACGTGGCTATGCGCCCGCGCTCTTGATGATCATCCGGACCAGCAGGAGCAGCGAAAAGATCACCAGCAGGGCGCCGATCACGCCGGCGACGATGAAGTGCTGCGGCTTGATGCTCGACGCGTCGGCGAGCAGGTCGCGGCCCTTCCTGACGCCGAAGAAACTCCAGAACACGGCCAGGACGACCCGCAGGAAGCTCGGCGGCTTGCGCGGGTCCGGGCGTTCTTGGCTGGGGTCTGGCCTGGTCGGGGGCATGGCGGGCGATCCGACGATGGCATTTCGGACCGTTGGCGATCTCCGAGCTTAACAGCAGCCGGCGGGCGCTCCATACCCGTTGAAACCGCAGGGTTATCCCCCAATATGAGGAATAATCCGAATTCAAGGGACTTTCCATGCGCTTCGACAAACTGACCACCAAGTTCCAGCAGGCGTTCGCGGACGCCCAAAGCCTGGCGCTGGGCCACGACAACGGCTTCATCGAGCCGCAACATCTGCTCGCCGCCCTGCTCGCGCAAGAGGATGGCGGCACCACGTCGCTGCTGGCCCGCGCCGGCGTCCAGGTGCCCAAGCTGCAGGCGGCGCTGAAGGCGTCGATCGACCGGCTGCCCAAGGTCGAAGGCCAGGGCGGCGAGATCACGGTTTCGCGCGACCTCAACAACCTGCTCAACCTGACGGACAAGGAAGCGACCAAGCGCGGCGACCAGTTCATCGCCAGCGAGCTGTTCCTGCTGGCGCTCACCGGCGACAAGGGAGACACCGGACGCATTGCGAAGGAGGCGGGACTGAACCGCAAGGCGCTCGAAGCCGCGATTGAGACGGTGCGCGGCGGCGCGGGCGTGAGCTCGCAGGAAGCCGAAGGCCAGCGCGAGGCGCTGACCAAGTACACGATCGACCTCACCGCGCGGGCGCGCGAAGGCAAGCTCGACCCGGTGATCGGCCGCGACGACGAAATCCGGCGCACCATCCAGATCCTGCAGCGCCGCACCAAGAACAATCCGGTGCTGATCGGCGAGCCCGGCGTGGGCAAGACGGCCATCGTCGAGGGCCTGGCGCAACGCATCGTCAACGGCGAAGTGCCGGAGACGCTCAAGAACAAGCGCGTGCTGTCGCTCGACATGGCGGCGCTGCTCGCGGGCACCAAGTACCGCGGCGAGTTCGAGGAGCGCCTGAAGGCCGTGCTGAAGGACATCGCGGCGGACGAAGGCCAGACGATCGTCTTCATCGACGAACTGCACACGATGGTCGGCGCCGGCAAGGCCGAGGGCGCGATGGACGCCGGCAACATGCTGAAGCCCGCGCTGGCCCGCGGCGAACTGCATTGCGTCGGCGCGACCACGCTCGACGAATACCGCAAATATGTCGAGAAGGACGCCGCGCTCGAGCGCCGCTTCCAGAAGGTGCTGGTCGACGAGCCGTCGGTGGAGAGCACCATCGCCATCCTGCGCGGACTGCAGGAGCGCTACGAAATCCATCACGGCGTCGACATCACCGACCCGGCCATCGTCGCCGCGGCGGAGCTCTCGCACCGCTACATCACCGACCGCTTCCTGCCGGACAAGGCCATCGACCTGATCGACGAGGCCGCCGCGCGCATCCGCATGGAAATCGACTCCAAGCCGGAGGCGATGGACAAGCTCGACCGCCGGCTGATCCAGCTGAAGATCGAGCGCGAGGCGGTCAAGAAGGAAAAGGACGAAGCGTCGAAGAAGCGCCTCGCGCACATCGACGAGGAGATCAAGAAGCTGGAGCGCGAATACGCCGACTTCGACGAGGTGTGGCAGGCCGAGAAGGCGCAGGTCGCCGGCTCGCAGCACATCAAGGAGGAGATCGACAAGATCAAGCTCGCGATGGACGAGGCCAAGCGCAAGGGCGACTGGCAGAAGATGTCCGAACTGCAGTACGGCAAGCTGCCGCAGCTGGAAGCGCAACTGAAGAAGGCGGACACCGCGTTGCACAGCGAGGAGGCGAAGGCGCCCAAGCTCTTGCGCACGCAGGTGGGCGCGGAAGAGATCGCCGAAGTCGTGTCGCGCGCCACCGGCATTCCGGTGTCGAAGATGATGTCCGGCGAGCGCGACAAGCTGCTGACGATGGAGGACAAGATCCACACCCGCGTCGTCGGCCAGGACGAGGCGGTTCGGCTGGTCGCCGATGCGATCCGCCGCTCGCGCTCCGGCCTGTCGGATCCCAATCGTCCGTACGGCTCGTTCCTGTTCCTGGGGCCGACGGGTGTGGGCAAGACGGAATTGACCAAGGCGCTGGCGGAATTCCTGTTCGACTCCGACCACGCGCTGATCCGCATCGACATGTCCGAGTTCATGGAAAAGCATTCCGTCGCGCGGATGATCGGCGCGCCGCCGGGCTATGTCGGCTACGAGGAAGGCGGCTACCTGACCGAGGCCGTACGCCGCAAGCCGTACTCGGTGATCCTGCTCGACGAAATCGAGAAGGCGCACCCGGACGTATTCAACGTGCTGCTGCAGGTGCTCGACGATGGCCGGCTGACCGACGGCCAGGGACGCACCGTCGACTTCAAGAACACCGTCATCGTGATGACGTCCAACCTGGGCTCGCAGCGGATCCAGCAGATGACCGACGCCGGCGACGACCGCGCGATGATCAAGATGGCGGTGCTGGCCGAGGTGAAGACAGGCTTTCGTCCCGAGTTCGTGAACCGCATCGACGAGATCGTCGTGTTCACTCCGCTGGACGAAGCGCAGATCGCCAACATCGCGAAGATCCAGCTGAAGGCGCTCGAGTCGCGGCTCGCGAAGATGGAGATCAAGCTGGTGGCCACCGACGCAGCCATGAAGTTGGTGGCGCAGGCCGGATTCGATCCAGTGTATGGCGCGCGGCCGCTGAAGCGCGCGATCCAGCAGCAGATCGAGAATCCGCTGGCCAAGGAGATTCTCTCCGGCAACCTACGGGCCGGGCGACACGGTGCATGTCCGGGAAAAGGGCGGGCAGATCGTCTTCGCGAAGGCGTAACCAAGCCGCAGCCGAGGCGTCACCGCAGCGTCATGCGGGTGTGGCAGGATCGGTCTTTCCGGCGCGCGCTGCGCTGCCGGAATGCGGCGCGGCGCGACATTCCACGATGGGAATGCGCGCCGCGCGGGCGGCGCCCGGACCCCATTACAATGTGCGATTCAAACCCGGCCGCAGTAAAACCGAAAGCATGGACATCCGCAACACACCCACCGCATTTGGCGGCGTCGCCCGGGCGTTCCATTGGGGCATGGCGCTGCTCATCCTCGTTTCGCTGGCGATGATCGAAGTGCGCGAGTGGGCGCCGAAGGGCAGCGCGCTGCGCGCGGGACTGCGCGACTGGCACGCCCAGGCGGGCCTCGTCGTGCTCGCGTTGGTCTGGTTCCGGCTGTTTTGGCGCGTGGGCGTGGGAAACGTCGAACCGGGGATCGTTCCGCCGCCGGCCGTATGGCAGCGCAATGCGGCGCACGCGGTCGAATGGATGTTCTATGCGCTGATGGTGGTGCTGCCGGTGCTGGGCATCGTGATGATGCAGGCGGACGGAAAAACGGTCTCGCTGCTCGGCGCGTCACTTCCCCCGATGGTGGCCGTCGACAAGGCGTGGGCGCATAGCCTCGAGGACATCCACGAGTGGATCGGCAACGCGATGATGGCGCTTATCGCCGTGCACGTCAGCGCGGCGCTGTGGCACCGTTTCGTTTATCGCGACAACACGCTCGCGCGGATGTGGTGACGTTCTTCGCAGCTTGCCGCGCCTCCCGGAATTTCGCTTGCTGACCGGCGCTACACGTGGGGCAACCGCCCTCCGCCGAACGCCCAGTTCTCCCACTGCGTTTCCTTGAACACCAGCATGACGTGCTCCGGATCGAGTCCTGGGTCGCGCGCCAGGTCGGCGAGGATATCCGCGATCACCTTGCGCCGGACCTTGACGCTGCGCCCCACCGACCAGAGTATTTCGATCAGCACGAACGCTGCGTCCCGGTCAGAAGCGAGGTCGGGATAGCGGGGATCGAAGCGGAAGTCGTCGGCCGACAACTCCAGCACGCGCTGGAAGCGGTCGGCCTCGGGAACGCCGGACGCAACCAGCGCGCGATGGACTCCCGCCAGCACCGCGGACTTGAAAGCGGTGCTCTTGGGCGCGGTGACGGTCAGCGTGACCAGAGGCATGACGGCGGACTCCGTTCAGAAGTAGGGTACGACGCCACGCGGCGGTGTCGCAAGAAACGCGGCGACCGCGGCGCGCAGCTTCGTCCACGGCGACCGCGCGCGACCATTGCGCGACGTAACCAGTGGCGCGAAACGCCGGCCCGTGACGCAGAATATCGCATCCTCCTGCGCTTCCACGACCGTGAGCCCGTTGCGTTCCACCGCCCAATTGTCGCCGGTGCGCAGCACGACGTCCTGCGTGTCGTCTTCCTGCGTGATCCAGAGCGTCCCGCGGGTCACGCGCAGCGTCGCGCTGCGCATGTCCGGAAGCGTCACCACTTCGCGGGCGGCGAGTTCAACGATCGTACCGTGTTCGAAGCAAGCCATGGCGGTCCTCCGTTCACATGCGTAGAATGCATCCTTGGCGTTCCGGCAAACTTGATCCCCGGGCCACCGGCCGGCGCCTTCTGCGCTGGCTTGGTACGGATTCTGCGATTCGCCGGCGCGCGATTCAAACGCCGAATGGGAATGGCTTGCATGAGTTTTGCGAATGCATAGGGTGCTGCACCGGCTGCCGTCGCTCGATTTCCTCCGGGGCTTCGAGGCGGCGGGGCGCAGGCTTTCGTTCACGCTGGCCGCGGAAGAACTGTTCCTGACGCAATCGGCGCTGTCGCGCCAGGTGAAGGCGCTCGAGGACGCTCTTGGCGTTCCGCTGTTCGAGCGCCGTCATCGCGCGCTCGCGCTGACGCCGGCCGGCGCGGCGTTTCACCGCAGCGTGTCGCTGCAGTTGCGCGAGATTGCGCTCGCCGCGGAATCCGCTGCGCGAAGGAACGCGGGATCCCGGCCTCACGGTGTCGACGACGGTATCGTTCGCTGCGCTGTGGCTGATTCCGCGCCTTGCCGCGTTCCGCGCGGCGCAGCCCGCCGTCGAAGTCTACGTGTCCGCGAACGACCGCATGGTCGACCTGTCGCGGGGCGACGTCGATCTCGCGGTGCGCTATCTCGCCGACGCCGGTGCGCCGGACGACGCCGACGCGCCTGTTCGGGGAGCGCTTGCTGCCGGTGGCGAGCCCGGCCCTGTTGAAGCGTGGCGCATGCGCCGCTGAAACAGCCCTCGGACCTCGCCGGGCATGTGCTCATCCATCTCGACGACCCGTCGGGCTTCATGCCCTGGCTCAACTGGCCCGCGTGGCTGACGTCGAACGGCCAGCCGAACCTGAAGCCCGCGGGATCGTTGCGCTTTTCCCTCTACGATCAGGTCATCCAGGCGACGCTGGGCGGGCAAGGGGTCGCGCTCGGGCGCATTCCGCTCATTTCCGAACTGTTGCGCGACGGCAAGCTGATCGCGCCATTTCCCAAGCGCTACGATTCGCCGCGAAGCTATTTCGTCGTCGTGGCGCCGCACGCGGCCGGCCGGCCCGGACGTCGCCGCTTTCCTGGACTGGCTGCAGCGCGAAGCCGTGGCGCAGACCCAAGCCGACGCTACGCCGCATGCTCGCGGCCGGCCCCGCGCGCAAGTCCCACCGCCACGGCCACAGACGCCGGTCAAGGCTCGCGCCAGGCGAGGCAACGTGTGAATACGCCGTCGAATCCGCATTTCGGCCTCGCGCCGTCGCCATGGATCACGCGCTTTGCGTCGCTTGTCCCGGCGGGCGCGCGCGTGCTCGATCTGGCCTGCGGTTACGGCCGCCACGCGCTGCACTTCGCGCGCGCGGGGCGCAACAGTCGTCGCGGTCGACCGCGACGCCGCGGCGCTCGCCACGCTGGCGCGGGCGCCGGGCATCGCGACCTGCCTGGCCGACCTCGAGGGCGAAGCATGGCCGTTTGGCGAGGAGCGCTTCGACGCGATCGTGGTCAGCCATTACCTGCATCGCCCGCTGCTGCCGAAGCTGCGTGCCGCGCTGGCCGACGATGGCGCGCTGCTCTACGAGACGTTCGCGCAGGGCAACGAGGCTTACGGCCGGCCGGCCAATCCGGCGTTCCTGCTGCGTGCGGGCGAATTGCTCGAGTTCGCGGCCGCGCCGCCGCAGCCACTGACAGTGATCGCGTTCGAGCAAGGCCTGGTGGACCTCTCGGGCAGACCGGCCGTCATGCAGCGGCTGGCCGCCGTCGGTGCGGCGCGGGTGTGGCCGCCGCCGCTGGGCTGAAGGCTCGCATGGGCCACGGAACGCGGGAACTCGGTTCCGGTCGAATGGGGGCGACGCGTGCTGCGCGCCAATGGGGTAAAATGGGTAATTTCGCTCACGAAAACAATGCTGACCGGAAGCCTCGTCGCGATCGCGACGCCAATGCAGGAGGGCGGTGCGCTCGACCTGCCGGCGCTGCGCAAGCTCATCGATTTCCAGATCGCGAACGGCACGGCCGGCATCGTGATCGTCGGCACGACCGGCGAATCGCCGACTGTCACCGTGGACGAGCACTGCCTGCTCATCAAGACCGCCGTCGAGCACGCCGCGGGACGCATCCCGGTGATGGCCGGTACCGGCGCCAACTCCACCGCGGAAGCCATCCACTTCGCCAAGTACGCGGCCAAGGTCGGCGCCGATTGCCACCTTTCCGTCGTTCCCTATTACAACAAGCCGACGCAGGAAGGGCTGTACCGCCATTTCCGTGCGATCGCGGAGTCCGCGGCGCTGCCGATGGTGCTCTACAACGTTCCCGGGCGCACCGTCGCCGATCTCTCCACCGAGACGACGTTGCGCCTGGCCGAGGTCCCGGGCATCATCGGCATCAAGGACGCCACGGCGGACATCGGGCGGGGCAGCGAGCTGATCAAGGCGCTGGCGGACGCGGGTCACCGCGACTTCGCGGTGTACAGCGGCGAGGACATCACGGCGCTGCCGCTGATCCTGATGGGCGGACACGGCGTCATTTCCGTGACCGCCAACGTGGCGCCGAAGTTGATGGCGCAGATGTGCGCCGCAGCGCTGGCGGGCAACGTCATCGCGGCGCGCGAGTGCAACAACCGCGTGCTCGGCCTGCACCGCGCGCTGTTCGTCGAAGCGAACCCGATCCCGACCAAATGGGCGCTCGCGCAAATGGGCTTGATCAAGAATGAACTTCGGCTGCCGCTGGTGCAGCTGTCGCCGCAATTTCACCAGACCGTCCGCGACGCGCTGAGCGAAGCCGGCTGTCTCGCTTGACGGAAGAGGTAATGCCGATGCACATCATGTCACGCAAATACGGGGCCACGGCCCTCCTTGCAGCATCGCTGGGATTGTTGCTGGGCGGCTGCTCGTCGAGCAACTTCTCGCTCACCAAGCGCATCGACTACAAGTCCGCGTCGAGCACACCGTCGCTCGAACTGCCGCCGGACCTCACCACGCCGCGTTACGACGACCGCTACCAGGTCAACTCGGCGTCGGGACTCGCGGCGCAGAATGCCAACAAGAGCGGTCGCGGCGACTTGCTGCCCACGGTGCCGGACGCCAAGATCGTCCGCGCCGGCAGCGAACGCTGGCTGGTGGTCAAGGCCACGCCGGAGCAGTCGTGGAACATGGTCCGCTCGTTCTGGCAGGAGAACGGTTTCTCCATTGCAGTCGACCAGCCCACCAGCCGGCGTCATGGAAACCGACTGGGCCGAAAACCGCGCGGCGGCGCCGCAGGACTTCCTGCAGCGCACGCTGGGCAACGTGGCGGACGTCTTCGGCGGCACGTACAAGCGCGACAAGTTCCGCACGCGCATCGAACGCGGCGTCGAACCCGGCACCGTGGAGATCTTCATTTCGGCGCGGGCGATGGAGCAGGTGCCGACCACCACCATCGACCACGCGGGCGCCGCCTTCGTGTGGGCGGTGGTGCCGCCCAACCCCGAGGTCGAGGCGGAAATGCTGACGCGGATGATGATGAAGTTCGGCGCACCGGAAACGGCCGCACGCACCGCGGTCGCGCAGGCCGCCAGCTCGCCCGACAAGGCCCGCGTCGAGAAGAATGCCGACGGCTCCTACAAGCTCGTGGTCGACGACCAGTTCGACCGCGCGTGGCGCCGCGTGGGTCTGGCGCTCGACCGCATCGGTTTCACCGTGGTCGATCGCGACCGGTCGCGAGGCGTGTACTTCGTCCGCTTTGGCGATCCCGACGCCGTCAAGTCCGGCAGCGAAAGCATCTGGTCGAAATTGCAGTTCTGGAAGACCGACGACAAAGGCAAGCCCGAGCAGTACCAGATCATGGTGGCCGAGGCGACGCCGATCAGCGTGGTCAGCGTGCAGGACCCGGGCGGCATTCCCGACAAGTCGGCGACGAGCGAGAAGATCCTCACGATGCTCAAGGACCAGCTCAAGTAACGCGGAAGTCGTAGTGCGCTTCTCGTCGATCGGCAGCGGCAGCGAGGGCAACGGCCTCGTCGTCGAGGCGGGGTCCACCCGCGTCATGATCGACTGCGGATTCGGCGTGCGCGACACCGCGGCGCGCCTGGCGCGCATCGGCGTTGCGCCCGAATCCCTCGACGCCATTGTCGTCACGCACGAACACGCCGACCACGTCGGCGGCGTTCCGGCCTTCGCGGCCCGCCATGGCATTCCGGTGTGGCTCACCTTCGGGACGTTGTCCACGGTGGGCGAACGCATGGCCGGCGTGCCCCACGTGTACGGCTTCGACAGCCATGATCGTTTCGTCGTGGGCGACCTCGAGGTCGTGCCGTTCCCGGTGCCGCACGACGCGCGCGAGCCGGTGCAGTTCGTGATCACCGACGGCGTCTGGAAGCTGGGCGTGGTCACCGATCTCGGGATCTCCACGCCGTATGTCGAAGCGAGCCTTACCCGATGCGACGCGCTGGTGCTCGAATGCAATCACGATCTCGGGCTGCTCGAAGCGAGCGACTATCCGCGCGGGTTGAAGGACCGCATCAGCGGACGCTTGGGCCACCTGCACAACGAAGCCGCGGCGGCGCTGTTGGCCGCGCTCGACAACAGCCGGCTGCAGCACATCCTGGCCGCGCATCTGTCCAAGCAAAACAATACGCCGGACAGGGCCCGGGCCGCGCTCGCGGGCGCGCTGGGCTGCTCGGCCGACTGGATCGGCATTGCCAATCAGGCGGAAGGTTTCGCGTGGCGTGAGCTCGCGTGATCGAACGCCAACAGGGGAATGGAAATGGAAAAGCGTGACGAGCTCTACAAGGGCAAGGCCAAGACCGTGTATGCGACGAGCGACCCGCACCGCCTCATCATGCATTATCGCGACGACGTCTCGGCCTTCGACGGCGCCAAGCTCGCCAAGCTCGACAAGAAGGGCGAGACCAACAACCGGATCAACGCCTACGTGATGGGCAAGCTCGAGGCGGCGGGCGTGGCGACGCATTTCGACCGGATGCTCAACGAGCGCGAGTCGCTGGTGAAGGCGATGAAGATGATTCCGGTCGAATGCGTCGTGCGCAACGTCTGTGCCGGGTCGATGGCCAAGCGCTACGGCATCGCCGAAGGGACGAAGCTGCCCGAACCGATCTTCGAATTCTTCCTGAAGAGCGACGCGCTGCACGACCCGTTGTGCAACGACGACCATATCCGCGTGCTGGGCTGGGCGAGCGTCGCGGAAATCGCGCAGATGAAGTCGCTGACGCACCGGGTCAATGCGGTCCTGCAGCCGCTGTTCGCGGCCGCAGGCATCGATTTGGTCGACTACAAGCTCGAGTTCGGGCACCCGACGGACGATCCCGATGGCGAACTCGTCCTCGGCGACGAATTCACGCCGGACGGTTGCCGGCTCTGGGATGCGAAGACCGGCGAGAAGCTCGACAAGGATCGCTTCCGGCGCGATCTGGGCAGCGTCATCGAGCACTACCGCGAGGTGGCGAAGCGAATCGGCGTTCCGCTGTGACGCGATTGACCGCCGGCAAAATGAGGCGACAAAAAACCGACCCGCGGGTCGGTTTTTTGTTGGCGCGTGAAACGATTGCATTACTTCTTCGCGTCCTTGCTCAGCATCGGCGGGCTTCATTGCATCCGTGGCCGGGGCGGCGGGTGCGGCAGCCGAATCGGCCGGCTTCATCGCGTCCGTGGCGGGCTTCATGGCGTCGGTGGCCGGAGCGGGTGCCGGTGCGGGAGCGGGCGCCGGGGCAGCAGCAGGAGCGGGTGCCGGCGCGGCCGGCTTCTTGTCTTCGCCGCAGGCGGTCAGTGCAACCGCGACCATTGCCGCGACCAGGATCGATTTGTTCATGGTTTGATTCCTTGGAGAATTTGAGAGTTGGGGCAGGGTTTGCGCAGGGTCCGACCAGATGCTCAGCAGTGCAGCAACCGTGGGCCGAGAGCTTAACACAAAGACCATTTAATTCAAAGGGGTGGCGTCGCCTTGCCGCCAGGTTGCAGTGCAACCTGTCAGAGCCCCAGCACAGTGCCGGCCACGCCCGGTTCGCCGGTCGCCCAGATTTCCTCGAAGCGGGTGACCAGCGGCCCGGCCAGTTGCGAGTTGTCGATGACAAGCGACGCGCGGGGCTGGTCGATATGGAAGCGGTGCAGGAAGTGCCGGCCGTCGGCAATAACCAGCGGGTCCATCGCGACGCGCGCTTCCGTGCCTGTCTTGTAAACGGTAATCGCCGTCGAGTAGCGGCGGACGAGGTCGATCAAGCGCGGGCACGCCTGCTCCAGCCAGCGTGTGTCGTGGAGGATGAGATCCATGCGCGCGGCCGGCGTGCGCCGCAGGAACGCGGCCAGGTTGGACGCGCGCGCTGCCGTGTTCCAGCCGGTCTGCGACAGGTCGACGTCGAATACCTGCAGCTTGTGCTGCGCCAGGCCGATCAATTCGTCGATGGCGGCGGTTTGCGCCGCAACGGTGTCGAGCCGGGCTTCGCGGGGAGCCGCCGCGGCTGGAATTTCAGGCGACGTGGAGGAATCCATGGCTGTATCCGTCGTAAAGAAACTGTAGCGCCGCTGGCGAAAGCGACGCGGCCTCGCGCGCGCCTAGCCTGCGCGCATTGGCGAGACCGGCCAGACAATCGCGGCCGCCGACCGGCCATGCCTTGGCCTCGCCGTTCGTGTAGATCGCGCCGTCATCGTAGAGCCATTGCGTGCGCCGGTCGAGCGCGACGCCCTGCCGGGCGATGGCCCGCGCAAATGCCGCGCGCGACAGTCGTGGGTCGGGCGCGTCGAAGTAGACGTCCGGCTTCGGATCCGAAAGATAGGTGCCGAGGAAGCGCGCCGTGGCGGCGCGGTCCCACCGGATTCCGCGCAGGATCGAAGCGACGCGTCGCTGCATCGCCGCGGCGATGCGCGCCGGCTCGCCGGATGCCTTGAGATCGGGGTCGGCGTAGCGTCCGTCGAGCGCCAATCTCATCCCGCAGGTGATCGAGGAAACCCTGCGCGATTTCGATGTGCGACGCCGCGCGGAATCCGATCGAATACGTGGTGCACGCGTCCACGGCGACGCCGTCGTGCGCAATACGAAGGCGGCAGGTACAGCATGTCGCCCGGCGACAGGACCGCATCGAGCTGAGGCGTGAAGTGGCGAAGAATCTTGACCGGCAGCCCGGGCCTGAGCGAGAGATCGGCCTGGCGGCCGTATCGCCAGCGGCGGCGGCCGTCGCCCTGCAGCAGGAACACGTCGTAGGAATCGAAGTGCGGCCCGACCCCGCCACCGGGCGCGGCGTAGCTCACCATCAGGTCGTCCAGGCGGGCGTAGGGCAGGAACGCGAAGCGCCGCAACAGCGCATCGGCGGCATCGGAATGGAGATTGACTCCCTGCACCAGCAGCGTCCAGCCCGTCGCGGGCAGTGCGCGAAAGCGCGCGCGGCGAAACGGGCCGTGTTCCATTGACCAGTGTCCCCGGCTGCGGACGACCACGCGCGACTCGACGTCGTCGCGCCCCGCCAGGCGGAACAGCGCCTCGCGCGTGAACAGGCCGGCAAACCCCGGCACGGCGCCGCGAACCAGGCGGGCCTCCTTCTGCCAGAATCGGCGCAGGAACGTCGACGGCGCGAGGCCGCCCAGCAATGTCCGGGTCGAGGCATCCGTAGCTGGCATCCACGGGAGGTTAGCACTCGGTCGCAACCCGAAGGAACGATCCGGTTACAATCGCGTGCCGCGACCCTGCGCACCAGGCATTCGCGACGCTCCCCAATCCTCCCGCCGCGAGCCCGACGATGAACATAGCGAACAATTCGGTTGTCACGATTTCCTTCAAGCTCTTCGATTCGGGCAACCAGATGCTCGAAGAATCGCCGGAACCTGTGGTCTATCTTCACGGCACGCACTCCGGGATCTTTCCCAAGATCGAGGACGCGCTGAACGGCAAGAAGGTCGGCGATTCGATCTCCATCACGCTGGAACCGGTGGACGCGTTCGGCGAATACGACGCCAAGATGATCCGCATCGAACCGGTGGCGGACCTGCCGCCCGACATCGCGATCGGCGGCTACCTGGTCGCCGAGCAGGACGGCGCGGAAGTCGTCTGGCGCGTGACCGGCATCGCCGACGGCAAGGCCGTGCTCGACGGCAACCACGAACTCGCCGGGCAGCGCCTGCGCTTCGACTGCAACGTGCTGGAGGTGCGCAAGGCATCGGCCGAGGAAATCGCGCACGGTCACGCGCATGGCCCCGACGGCCACCATCACCACTGAGTCAAGGCGGGTCAGCCCTCGGCGAGCTTCTTCAGCGCGTAGAGGGTTTCCAGCGCCTCGCGCGGCGACAGCGCGTCCGGGTCGAGCGCGAGCAGCCTCTCCAGCACATCGGTCGCACGCGCGGTCGGCGGCAGGCAGGCTGGCAGGTCCCGCTGCCGCAGTGCTTCCGAATAGATCGTCCTGCGCGGCGTTGCGCGCGGAGAACTGGTCGAGGCGCGCGAGATAGGCCTTGGCCTGGCGCACGGTTTCCGCGGGCACGCCCGCCAGCTTCGCCACCTGCAGGCCGTAGCTGCGGTTGGCCGGGCCTTCGGCGACCGCGTGCAGGAACACGATGCTGTCCCTGTGCTCGGCCGCGTCGAAGTGCACGTTCGCGCAGCCGTCCAGCTCGGCCGCCAGTGCCGTGAGTTCGAAATAATGCGTCGCGAACAGCGACAGGCAGCGATTGCGCTCAGCCAATCGGTGCGCGATCGCCCACGCCAGCGCCAGCCCGTCGAACGTGGACGTGCCGCGGCCGATCTCGTCGATCAGCACCAGGCTCTGCGGCGTCGCCCGATTGAGGATGTAGGCGGCCTCGGTCATCTCGACCATGAACGTCGAGCGGCCGCCGGCCAAGTCGTCGGCCGCGCCGATGCGCGTGTAGATCGCGTCGAGCGGTCCGATTTCCGCGCTGTCGGCGGGCACGTGGATGCCGCAATACGCCAGCAGCGCGACCACCGCCGTCTGCCGCATGTACGTCGACTTGCCGCCCATGTTGGGTCCGGTGACGATCAGCAGGCGCCGATCCTGCGCCAGCGTGACGTCGTTGGGAATGAAGCTCTCGACCTGTCCCTCGACCACAGGATGCCGGCCGCCACGAATCGCGATGCCGGACTCCGCGACGAATGTCGGCCGCGTCAGGCGCAGCGCATCGGCGCGTTCCGCGAGATTGGCGAGCACGTCGAGCGTGGCCAGCGCCGTCGCGGCGCTCCTGCAGCACGGGAATCGCCGGCGACAGGTCGTCCAGCAGCCGCTCGAACAGCCACTTCTCCCGCGCCAGCGCTCGCTCCTGCGCGGACAGCGCCTTGTCCTCGAAGGTCTTCAGTTCCGGCGTGATGTAGCGCTCGGCGTTCTTGAGCGTCTGCCGGCGGCGGTAGTCGTCGGGAATCTTCTCGACGTGCGTGTTGGTGACTTCGATGTAGAAGCCGTGCACGCGGTTGTATTCGACCTTGAGATTGGCGATGCCGGTGCGTTCGCGCTCGCGCGCCTCCAGCGCCACGAGGAACTCGCCGCAGTGCGCGTCGATCGCGCGCAGTTCGTCCAGTTCGCCGTCGAAACCGGTCGCGATCACGCCGCCGTCGCGGACCAGTGCCGCGGGCTCGGGAGCGATTGCCCGCGCCAGCAGCGTCGCCCATTGCGCGTCGACATCGAGGCCGCCGGTGCGCGGCGCGCAGCAGCGGCGCGTCGATGGTCGCCGCCGTTGCGCGCAGGTCGGGCAGCCGGGCCAGCGTGTCGCGCAGGCCCGCCAGATCGCGCGGCCTCGCGTTGCGCAGCGCGATGCGGCCGACGACGCGCTCGACGTCGATGGTCTTCTTCAAGCCCGCCACGAGTGCGCGGGCAACGGGTCCGTTGGCACGCAGCGCGTCCGCTGGCGTCGTGCCGGGCCGAAGCCTTTGCCTGCGACCGCAGCGGTTGCGTCAGCCAGACCCGCAACAACCGGCTGCCCGCCGCGGTGGCGCAGCCGTCGAGCAGTGAGAACAGCGTCGGCGCGGCGTCGCCCGACAATGTCGCGGTGATCTCCAGGTTGCGCCGCGACGCGGGATCGAGGGCAACGAATTCGCTGGCCGTCTCGACGGTCAGCGCGCGGATATGGGCGAGCGCCGACATCTGCGTCGTGCTCGCGTAATCCAGCAGCGCGCCCGCGGCGCCGACCGCCAATGGCGTCTCATCCACGCCGAATGCAGCGAGATCGAGGGTGCCGAGCTGCTTGGCCAGCGCGCGTGTTGCGGCCGAGCGGCATCGAATTTCCACGCTGCGAGCGAACGCACGGGCGGCATGCCGCCGCGCAGCGCGGGCGCCGGCGCTTCGTCCGGCACGAGCATTTCGGCGGGGACGATGCGTTCGAGCACGCCGGCGGCCTCGGCCAGCGGAACCTCGGTCAGCGTGAACGCGCCGGACGCGAGATTGAGCCATGCGATTCCGGCGCGCTTCCCCTGCGGCAGGAATGCCGCGAGCAGGCAGTCGCGCTTGGCGTCGAGCAGATTGGCGTCGGTGAGCGTCCCCGGCGTGACGATGCGCGCGATGCGCCGCTCCACCGGTCCCTTGCTCGTCGCCGGATCGCCGAACTGCTCGACGATGACCACCGACTCGCCGTGCTTCATCAACTTCGCCAGGTGCGGCTCGAGCGAGTGGTGCGGCACGCCGGCCATGGGGATGGGCGCGCCTGCCGATTGTCCGCGCGACGTCAGCGTGATGTCGAGCAGCCGCGAAGCATGCTCGGCGTCGGCGTAGAAGAGTTCGTAGAAGTCGCCCATCCGGTAGAAGACGAGCTTGTCCGGATGCTCCGCCTTGGCGCGAAGGTACTGCTGCATCATCGGCGTGTGGGCCGAGAGGGGGGCATCGCTGGGCAGGCGGGCGTTCATCGCAGTGGATTATAAGGGCGCGACGAATGGAGGACCGCCCAACGGCCGGACCCGCCGCAAACGGCCGCGACGCGCTACCAGCGCGGCGAACTGGCCGGGCTACCTGCCGTGCAACTCCATGCGCGCGCAAGTCCGCGCCTCTTCGGAATCGAGGCGCCGCGCCAACCCGGAATGCCGCCCGCGATCGCGGGCGGCATTCGAGGGCGGTCAGTTGGCGTTGACGACCGTACCGGTCGAAACGATCGGCGTCGAACCGGCCGGCGAACCCTTCTTGTAGACGCGAACCTGGTAGCCGTAGGAGATGCCGCTGTTGTTCAGGTCGTCGTACCCGTACTCAGTGGGGGTAATGAGCCGCAGCGGAAACTGCGTGGACGCCCACGGCGCATTGGCGCCACTCGCCATGACGCTGTCGGCGCGAAACTCGTAGTCGGGGCTGCCCACGAGCTTCCAGACGATCGTCGCACCGGAATACTTCGGCGCCATCCGGATTTCGTTGAACGAGGTCCGCAGCGACTCGGCGCCGGATGAGTTCTTGATGACTTCGACATGGATCGGACACCACGCAAGATTGCACCCCACCGGCTTGCGTTTGCGCCTGCGCGGGTTGCTGAACGGAAGCGGCCAGCAGAGCTGCCGCAACGATCGTGCCAAACTGAACTTTGCGATTCATGTTCACCCCCTGTTGTCAGCCTCCGCCTCGTTGCGAAGCGGAATCAGCCGCGCCCTTTTGCGCCGCCTACACTTGGACTGTAATCGCCTTGCGCCATCGTGTCGACGGTTCCCGGCATCGGTCGCGGCATCAAAAAGGTGCAACTTTGATCCATCTCAGAAACGGCCTCCACCGGCCGGCGTAACTTGGCGGCGCCAGCGTCATTCCGAAATGACGCCACGGTTGCTGCGCGCTGCGTTCCAAAATGATAGTGTGGCGGGACGCGCCGCGCCGGCAGATCGGATCGCATCGCGAATCCAAGGAGACCGACCATGAGATCGAAGGCGAGAGGGCTGGGCGGGTTTGTTGTGATGATTTTGCTGGGGCTCGCCTTCGCGGGTGCCCCGATGGCGCAAACGACGTCAACGTCAAAAAGTGAGGTGCTCACTTTCGAGGTGCTTTCCGTCGATGGAAACTTCCTCGTCTTCCACGATCAGAAGGGCACCCACGGGCTCAATGTCCCCAACGATTTCCGATTCACCGTCGACGGCAAGAAGATGTCCGTCTCGGAACTGAAGCCGGGAATGAAAGGCACGGCGGTCGTCACGACCACGACGTCCATCATCCCGGTCTACGTCACCGAATTCCGGGAAGCCGTCGTGCTGCAGGCGGGGCCGGGGTCGATCATCGTGCGCGACAAGGATGGCGTGCGGAAGCGCTTTACGCAGGACCAGTTGGACAAGTGGAACATCCAGATTCTCAAGGACGGGCGCTTGATGCGCATCGGCGAAGTGAAGGAAGGCGACGTGATCACCGCGACGATCGTCTCGCCGGTTGCGCCAGTGGTGGTGACCGAGCAGGAAGTGAAGGCATCGCTCGACAAGGCGGCGCCACCTCCGGCCATGGCTGCACCGGGGACGCCTGCCACGTCGACCCCAGCACCGGCCGCCGGGGCTCCAGCTACCGCGCCTGCCGCTGCTCCGGCCGCCGCGCCAGCTGCCCCTCCCGCTGCCGCCCCTATGACCCCTTCCCCCGCACCGAGTGCAGCGCCGCCGGCTGAAGCATCTGGGATGGGGATGACCGGGTACGTGCTGATCGCCATCATCATCGCGCTGGTGCTGTTCTTCGTCATGCGCGGGCGGCGCAAATCGGCGTAGACATCCTGCCGAGCGACGCTCACGGGCGGCTGGCGCAGCTTCTGCAACGGTCAGCCGCCCGATAGGGGGCGGGTCCGCCCCCCGGAAAGGGTTATTTCTTTGCCGCGGGCTCCACCGTGATGGCGAGGGCCTGCGTGTACTTTGCTTCGACCTGATCGCCCTTCGCAATCAGCTTGAACTGCGCCGGGTCGGCGACGACGAGATCGACCGTGCGATTCGGTCCCTTCAGCGTGATCGATTGCTTGGCCGGGTTCACGTCGACGACGTCGGCGACGATCGTCACCTGACGACCGACGACGCCGGCGGGCTTGTCACCCGGCTTCGCGCCGGCGGCTCCGGTGCTATCGGTGCGGGCGACGGCCATGCCGCCGCCTTTCTTCAGTTCGAGCGTCAGCGCCTCGACATACTGTACGTTGACCTGATCGCCGACCTTCAACTGGTCGAAGTTCTTGACGTCGGGACCGGCGGTCAGCGTGACCTCATTCCCTTTCGGTCCCTTAAGCGTGATGTCGCGCGTCGCCTTGTCGATGGCGGTAATCGTGGCGGTGACCTTGACCGTTTCGGCAACGCCGACCTTGCCCGGCGCCGATCCGGCAACGGTGCCGGTTGTCTGGGCGATGGCGGGCCACGCGATGGCGGTTGTGACGACTAGTCCGATGGTGGCGAAGAGATTGCGCATGGCTTGAATCCTTGTACTGATTGGGTTGAAGAGGTAGGCTTAGACGCCTTGACGGAACGCCTAACTTCGCATTATCTCAAAAATGGTCGTCTGCCCCATTGAGCGTGATCAGCCGGTCCTCTCGGTCATTCACGAGGCTGCGGGCGAATCCCTGGCACTGACTTCATGGCCAATGGAAAAGGCCGATCCCTCTGCGGGACCGGCCTTTCGCCAATGCAGCGTCACTTGCGTTGCTTACTGGTGCTCGCAACGTCCCATCAGTGCGCCGTTCTTTACTTGCTCGACGAACCCCGCTGGGAAGTCGGTCTCCATCGACTTGCCGTGCTTGCAGACGAAGACCTTCTTCATGTCGACGTACCAGGTAAGCGGATAGCCTGGAATGCCGCCGACCATTTCGGTGCCGCGACCGTTGATCGAGCCGGGTCCGTCCAGGCCGAAGCGATAGGCTTCGGCCACGCCCTGCGTGCGGAAGAAGTCCTTCAACTTGATCCAGCCCAGGTCCTCCAGCCACATCATGCCGTGGAAGCCGCTCTCGAAGAAGGTGCCGGCGCGCGCGATCATCACCTTGCCGTCGTCGCTGATGTCGTTGGTGAAGACCGGGATCGGCCCGAAGTTGCTCTGGATGAACTCGGCGCCGTCGACTTCGCAGCTGAACCCGAAGTCGTAGAAGGGCAGGTCGACGCACCACTGCAACTGGCGGATCTTGGTGAAGGCGCTGGGTTGCGTGCCCTTGTTCGCGTTCCAGAACACCACGCCGTCCTTCTCGGTTTCGAGAGCGATGCGGCTGCCATCGGGCGTCATTGCGTAACCGCCGTCGAGCGCGCCAATCGCCTTGTACAGGTCGATCGGCTTGCCTTCATCGATCCAGGCATAGGCCTTCGAGAAGTTGCTGTTGCCGAGCACGACCCTGCCGTTGCCGGAGATCGCCTGCGCGCGGTGCCAGGGCTCCGCGCTGAGGTCGATGCCCTCGCAGGCTGAGTTGGCGCATTCCCCTTTGGCGGTCCAGATGAACGGCACGATCTCGCCGCCGCCGGCGCCGCCCGTCGTCGGTCCAGCCGCCTTCGCAACTTCCGTCGCCGTTGCGATCGATGTAGGCCGTGCCCACCGCCGCCTTGGCCTTTGCATCCACCGCCCAGATGTAGCTGCTCGAGAATCCGATTTGACTGCCGCCGAAGCAGGTGTTGCCGTTGAGACTGCCGAGGTCGACGACACTGCCCGTCTTGGTGTCCCAGATGCCCGCCGAGTTGGTGATGAACGTGCTCGCCGGACCAGGGGTCCACGATGGTCTTGCCGTTCTGCGGTCGTCTGCACGATCGATTGGCGGCCATCGCGCGTGATGCTGGCGTTCGTTCCCAGCATGCCCTGAGGCGCGAGTTGCACGCCCTTCTTCGCATCCCAGACGAAGGGAACGTTGTCGATCGTTCCCGCGGCGCGCTCACCGTCCTTGGACATGCTGCCCAGGTAGCCATAGGTCACCGGCGTGTACTGCACGCCGTCCATGTAGCCGTTGAAGTAGAAGTTGGCCGTCTTGGTCGACGCCGGCTTCCGCCGTGATGGCGCTGGCCAGGCACGGATCGTCCTTGGCCACATTCGCCTGCTCGTTGACGTTCCAGTACTCGGCTTCCGACACGAGCGCCGTCGGCGTGGTGGGGTAGCCACCGGCGTAGATCTCTTCCGTGTAGAGCTGGTACTTCTGCCCCGGCGTGAGATTGTTGATGCGGAAGCGTCCGTCCGGGCCGACCTTGCCCTGCGTCTTGTCGCCGGTCATCGCCGAGATCGCGTCGCCCAGCGGATTGGCCACGTTGCGGGCGACGATGTTGATGCCGCTGTACGGCGTGCGGCCATCCTTCAGGTAGAGCGTGCCGGCGATCGAGCCCCGGGTCTTCGCATAGCTGGCCGTCGGATAGAGATCCGAGATGGCCGCGATGTCGTCGGCGCGGTCGATCGTGCTTTGCTCGACGCCCGGATTGCGCCCGTTCTCGTCGAGCGACGTCGGGTTGATGAAAGGGAACATCGTTTCGATGTACTTCGGGTCCAGCTTGTTCGCGCCGGGATCCGCAGTTGTGCCAGGAATGAACCGGCGCGACGCAGCCGGGAACGCCCGGGTAGAGATCCTGGCCCCAGCCCGGTGAACTGAAGTAGCCCAGCTGGCCGTTGACCTGCGAATGCGACAGATTGATCGCGTGACCGAACTCGTGCGTGAACACGCCGGCGATGCGCTTGCCGTCGACGTCCGGCGCCGGAACGCCGTTGTCCGGGTCCGCCGGTTCGGTGGAAACGATCCAGCCATTCATCACGGCGGTTGCCTTGACGATGGTCTCGGGATAACCGTCGCCGTCGCGGTCTTCGGCGATCTCGGCGAACGCGATGCCCAGTACCTGGTCCTTCGGCGCGCCGAAGATCTCTTCGATCACCGTGCCGTTCTGGTCGTAGATGACGTACAGGCCGCCTTCGTTGTACTGGCCGTAGATCTTGGAGGCGGTCGCGCCGTCGACCACGTCCACGCCGATGCTCGGCACCTGGCTGAACTTGGTGAATTTCGCCGGATTGGTGACGGCTTTCCAGGTGGACGTGGCCACGTCGCTCCACTGCTTGAGGGCGAACGCGGTGATCTTGTCGGCCTGGACGTTGTTCAGGAACACCGAGCCGTCGTCCTTGTACGAATAGTCGCCGATGTCGGTGTACACCTTGACCGGACCCTTGCTCATGTCCCAGCGCAGCGGCTGCGGATTGCGCGGATTGTCGGTCGTCAGCAAGGGACCGGCAGCCTGCGCGACCGAGAGAGCCGCGGCCAGTGCCACGGTCAGAGTTAGTTTTAGCGTCTTCATCAGCGCATCACACCTTTCTCAATCCACTTTTCCTTGACGGCGCGCTTGACGAAGTTCATCAGAACCTCGCCTTCGACCGGAGCCCGCCGGCTTGGCCAGCATCGCCGACTCCTTGGCGTTCAGCACGCCGGGGTCGACCGACATTCCCTTGAACAATGCCGCGGTTGTCGAAGCTGTTGGCGACTTGCGCACCGCTGTACGTGAACTTGCCCTGCGCCATGCCGACCGGCGTGGTCATGCGGGTGCGGCTGGCCGGCTTGTTCATGAACGTGGTGACTTTCTCGCCGACGGTCCACGTGGCCATGCCTTCGATCTTCGTGGCCAGAAGGTAGCGGCCATCCGGCAGCTTGCGCGGCTTGAGCAAGCCGTACTGGCGGAAGCTGTAATTGCTGTTCGTCGCCAGGTCGCGCTTGATGCTGCTGTTGACCTTCATCGTGACTTCGGTGAACGGGAGGCCGTTTTCGATGCCGTCGGTGACCTTGCTGACCTCGCCGGTCACGATCACGTCGGCCTCCTGGATCATTTGCTTCAGGTTCTGCGCTACGAGCTGCGACGCGTGCAAAGGCGTCGTCGTGATGGCGGCCAGGACAAAGACGCCGGACAAAAGCGTGTGCCGCCTTCGCCGCGGCGACCAGCCGGGTCAGTGCACGCGCCGGATGGGCGCGTTCTTTCGGCCCACGGGTAGTGGGCATCAACGGATGAATGGATCGATTCATTGGGTTGGGCTCGGTGAGATGCGCACGCTGTCGGGGTGCGACTTCCGGCGCGCAGTGTAGAGAACTGCCGGATTGTGTCAATTGCAATTTTTGTAGTCAGTCGTTGCAATAATTGCAACGTCGGCCTCTTTTTCCGTCCTATACTTCGCATCGGCGATTCGGTCCAGGCAGGGATTCGATGATCAACGCAAGGCAGGAGATTTTTGCCCCGGTCTTCGACCAGATCACACTTGGCGGACGGGGCAGTGTCTCGCGCACGCTCGATGCGGCAATTTCCGAGCACGGCGACATCGAAACGCCGCTGCACAGGGCGCTGGGCGCCATCGCGCGCGGCGCACGCAGCTCAATGCCGGGCGCTACGAGGAAGCGTTGCACGCCATCATTCCGGCGCTGGAAGAACTGGAGCGCAGCGCCTTCAACAAGCGGCTGGGCTGGTTGCACACGTTGGTCGGCTTTGCCGTGGGAATGATGGGCAACCCGGAACGCGGACTGGAATGGACGGCGCGCGCGGTTGCGGCCGTCGATGTCACGCCAACGTCCGTCGACAGCTTCACCGCCTACTGCAACCACGGTTGCCTGCTGGGAATGGTCGGCGAGCACGATGCTTCCAAGGAAGTGCTGGAACAGGCGCTCGCGATTGCGATCGCGACCGGCAACGTGGGAAGTCAATACATCGCACTGTCGAACATTGCGTACGGCTTGCTGACGAAGCTGCAGCAGAGCGAGACATTGTCGCGGGTGCAGAAGAAAGCGCTGGCAAACCAGGCGCTGAAGTACGCGGAACGGGCAAGGAACCTCTGTTCCGGTGAGGAGCTTGGCCTCGATCCCGGCGTGATGGACAGTCTTGTCGGCCAGGCCTTGCTGCACGCAGGCGAGGTGGCGCGCGCCAAGACAATGTTCGCGCAAGCCCTGCGAACGGGGCTAGTGCATCCGAGCGAAAGCGTCGGACGCGCACCTGGGTATCGCAATCGCCCATCGGATGAGCGAAGAGTACGACGACGCGCGCGCCCATTTGCGGACTGCCGCATGAGATCGCAACCACCGGACAGCTTGGCCTGGTGCTGGATCGCGTGATGGCCGAGGGCGCGCTTCTGGAAAGCGCGGCCGGAAACATTGCGGCCACGCTGGACTGGACAACCCGCCGCTGCCAATTTCTGGAGAAGCACTACAAGCAGCGGCTGCGACTGCTGGCCCGAAGCACGGAACTGGCCGCGCAGGTCGACTCCGTCAGCCAAAGGGCCTCGAATTATCAGGAGGAAGCCGAATCGCTGATCTCGAGGAGCCGCGACTGGGACGATGCACGGCTCCGTGATGCGCTCACCGCCGCGTTCAACGCGCGAGGACTCGCGCGCGTCGCGGGCCATATGTTCGCGCCCTTCCGGCAGTTGGCCACCGCGATCATCGACATCGACAACTTCGCGTCGCTGAACGAGACCTACGGTCAAGCCACCGGCGACCGGCTGCTGAAGGAAGTCGCGGCAATCATTGCGTCCCACCTGCGCCATGCGGACCAGTACGCCCGCGCCGAGGGCGGAGAATTTCAATTGCTGCTGCTGGACACCTCGCCGGAAGCCGCGCTAGCTACCTGCGAGCAGATCCGGACCGCCATCGCGCAGGGGCAGTGGATACCGTCGAATCCCGATGCTCGCATCACGGTCAGCATCGGCATCTGCAATCGCTCGTCGGAGAAGACTTTCGAGGCCACGCTGGCAGCCGCGGAGCAGGCACTCGAGCAGGACAGGAAATCCGCAAGAGAAGTGTCGTCTCTGCCCCAGGAGGCTTGAGGTCAAGCCTGTGCGATTTGCCGCGCCAGGTCCAGGACCCTGATGGCCGAAGGCGCGAGAACCCGATTCTTGGGCCAGATCGCATGAATGTAGCCATAGAGACTCGATGGGTCCTCCGGATCGAGTACGCTCAACGCAACCTGAGTGCTTCTCGAATACCGCCGAAGGCAGGATCCCGATCAGGTCGGTCGTCGCCACCAGATTGGCAAGGACGGTCAGGTCGTCGCATTCGATGACCATGGGAATGTTTTCCGACGCGTCCAGCCCGAAGCAGGCGTGGAGTTCCCATTCTATTGACGGGTTGACGCGCGCCAGCGCCAGACGATACGTCAGCAAATCGCGGGAGGTCACTCTTCCCGCCGACGACAGCGGATGACCCATGCGGCAGCAAACAATGGCCTTGACGACGGCCAGCTTCTTGGACGCATAGCGCTCTTCGTTGCCAGCCACGTAGCGAATGTCGCCCATGCAAATGTCGATCTCGTTCTTGTCCAGCCGCTCGATCAGCGTGGCCATGTTGCCGAACTCCACGTGAATGCGCAGGTGGGGAGTCTGCAGATGCATCGCCCGGATCAGTTCGGGAACCAGGATGGACGCCGGAATCGGTCCGGCGCCGATGGAAATGCGGTCGAAGTCCCCGCGCCGGAGCAGGTCGAGATTGAGTTCGAAGCGCTTGTTCTCGAAGTCGAGCGCTCGTGCATGCCCCAGCACCGCGACTCCGGCGGCAGTGAGTGTGGCGCCGTTCATGTTGCGGTGGAACAATTGCACGCCCAGGTCGTCTTCAACCGATTGAATGCTTCGACTGAAGGCCGAGGGGCTTAAGTGAACGCGCGCTGCCGCGCGGGAAATGCGTCCCTCCTCAGCCAGCGCGATGAGGTGGACCAGGCTCCTGGGGCTCAGTTTCATCTTGGCCGGATTATCGCGTGAACGGTGCACGAAAGGCGGCTGACCGGCACGAGCGGTGGTTGGGGGTTGGCGGTTGGCAGCGGAACCGGCGCTGCCGTAGCATGGGAGTCTTGTGCGAGATGTCCTGGTGTCATTGCCATGCACGATCCATCCGCAGACACGGCCTTTCTCTTCACCGACATCGAGGGCAGCACCCGGCTCTGGGAGCGCGAGCCGGAGCGGATGCAGCCGGCTCTGGCGAGCCACGACGCGCTGATCCGAATAGTAGTTGAAAGTCACCACGGCACTGTCGTGAAGATGATCGGCGATGGCGTCCACGCAGTATTCGATGACGCGCTCGATGCAGTCGTCTGGGTGTGATGGCGCGACCGGCGCATTACTCGGCTGCGCCGCAAATGCGCCACCAGTTCCTTCTTCAGGGCGCCGCGGGCCTGGATGAACAGACTGCGATAAATGGTCTCGGGTGACACCTGACGGCTCGCATCGTCTGGAAAGGTGCGCTTGAGCCAGCCGGCAACCTGCTCCGGTGACCACTGCAGTCGGAGCTTGGCTGCCACGAGGCGCGCCAGCGCTCGATTCTGTGCCAGTTTAGCGGTCTTGGGGCGACATCCCCGATCCCAAGCGGACTGGTCAGCCTGACTCGCTCGGTAACATTCCTGGCCACCGTGGCGTTTGATCTCCCGACTGATCGTGGACGGCGCTCGGCCGATTTGCGCTGCTATCGAACGCATGGAATGACCCGCAACCACCGCGCGCGAGATCTCCTCCCGCTCGGCCAGGGTCAGCGCCAATCGGGATCGGCGCCGTGCGGCCGGACGGATCCCACCTGTCTCTGCCAGAATCCGCTGTATCGACGAGTGGTTCCGATCAAACAACTGTGCAATGTGCTGGAGAGACTCACCCTTCTGCCAGCGCTCCCACATCAGCGCCCTTTGGCTCTCCGTGTAATGGATCCGAGGTCTCATCTGCAACACTCCTCTGATGGCTCACGCCATAGTGTGTTGCATCCACCGGTTGAGCCCGCAGCCAATTGCGGAAGTTCCCTGTTACGTTTCATTATGACGAGGGATGATCACCCTCGGATTGCAGTCGCGAGTTCGCGCGCTGCCCCAATCTTGTTGGCGCTGCACGACGAGGCGGGAGGCGTCGCTGACCAATCGCCTCCCGGAGGCCAATCCAGCTAGCCACGTGCACTCGCGTCCGCGAACGGCGCCCGTTGACGTCGAATGCGCTATGATTTGACCGCCAGCCTTCGATACCGTGAGGTCATCATGAAACGCGCACTTCCGATCTTGTTGCCCATCGTCATGTTGGCACCGCCGGCGCACGGCGCCGACAGCGCCGCCGGCAAGAAGCTCTACGACGCAAATTGCGTGCAATGTCACAACGCCAGTGTTCACACGCGGCCCGACCACAAGATCAAGTCGCTGGCGGCACTCGACAAGCAGTTGACGGGATGCAGCGCGGGTGCGCACATGAACCTGAGCGACGCGGACCGGGCGAACGTGGAGCAGTACTTGAATGAGCAGTTCTATAAGTTCCAGTGATCGCAGCGCATTGCGCCATTCACTTGGGCTCGATGCCTGCCTTGTTGATGAGCGCCGGCTACTGCAGAAAGGTCCCTACAGAGCAGACTCGTACATCAACGGCCACGTAATGACCGGCGGTAGAAGGCGAATCTAACTCTCTCTACCACCGGCATATTCAGCGGCCGTTCGCGGACTTCCGAGAACGGCCACTTCCGGACTTTCCGACAGCCTGCGAATGATCGCCGGGACCAGCCATTCGAGGCAATATCACGCTCACGTCCGACGCCTGCAAACAGTCATCCACCCAAATGCGTTCATGTGGGCGCGATTCATTGGATTACCTCGTCCGCACGCGATAGCAGGGACTGTGGCATCGTGAGGCCGATCGCCTTCGCGGTCTTGAGGTTGATGACGAATTCGAATTTATTGGGTTGCTCGATTGGAATGTCGCCTGGCTTCTCGCCCTTTAGGATCTTGTCGGCGATGACCACGACGCGCGGGAAGTAAGCCTCCCGATTGGGCCCGTAACTCATCAGCACGCCGGCCTGGGCTTGATTCGCTTGGAATGAAATGCTGGGCAATCGATGCTTCTGCGCCGCCGCGGCGAAATTCCCTCGGGGAAAATTGGGCGACGTCAGAACGACGACGCCGGTTCGCTGCTTCCGCCCGAGATCACGCAGTGCATCGTCGAAATTCGTGACCGCGCTGAATTCGACCACCACCGTTTCTAGTCCCTTTGCCCGCGCCCCGGCCTGCCCGATCTCCAATTGATCCCGGCCGGTGCCAGGATCCCACAGCAGGGCCACGCGCTCGATGGTTGGCGCAGCCTCGCGCAACAGTTCGACCCATTTGCCGGCGAGCAACGGTTGGTCCATGAACAGACCGGTCACATTGCCACCGGGCCTAGCAAAGCTCGCGGCGAGCCCGGATCGAACCGGATCGGTCTCGAGGTCCAGGGCGACGATGGGAGGCACCTCGGTGACTCGGCTTACAATCCTCACCGCCTCACCCCCCACCACAATCAGTACTCCAACCTTGAGGGCGATCAGTTCCGCCACAAGTCGCGGCAAACGCTGCGCGTCGCGATCGGCAAAACGCAGCAACATCGTCTCACCCTCGACATATCCTAGCCGCTGCCAAGCGGGCCTCAGCAACCGCACGTTCGAATTATTCACGTTCGCACTGTTTGGTGGGTCCAGGGCCACGTAGCCGATCTTGCCCGCCGGGCGTGGCGCTTGCGCATGCGCAAGGAATGGCGCACCGATCAGACCGAGCACACTGCGGATCAACATGCGCCGATCCATCATTGAATCACCTCGCCAGCACGCAGCAGTAGCGACTGCAGGATCGTCGGGCCGAGCGCGAGGATTGCTCTTCGCAGCTTCTCGACTCCCCGCGTGGATGTCTGGAACAGAAAAGACGACGCTACGCGGTCAGCCCCAGAGGGTCAAGGAAGCCGTGCAAGCACGCTCACCTGCACCGGTGAGAGGGTGCCTCTGAGCCGCCCGCTAAGTCGGCTGGCCGGACATCGGACATTCACCTCGATGTCAGCTTCCGGGAACGTTGCACGACCGGAGTGGGTCGTGAGCGGTCGTCGACGACTTCCTCGCTCGGCCGAGTCCGGACCTTCGCCGGGGTGCGGGGCACAGCGTCACGGGGCGACGGTCAACCTGGTAAACATTCCGTCCTGGTAGTGCCCGGGCTCGTTGCAGAACAGCAGGTAAGTGCCAGGCTTGAGGGTCAGGGTCAGCTTGCCCGACTTGCCCGGCGCGAGATCGGCAATTTCTCCAAGGCGCCGGACACGGCTTTCGATCACTCTTGCGTGCTTGGCGTCTATCGGAAGCTCTTTGGCGCCTTCGTCGCGCGCGACGATAACCTCGTGCACCAGATTCTTCGACTGGTTCTCGGCGTGGAAAGTGACACGCCCTGGCCTGATCGTATCCTGGTCAAGCACGATGCGCATGTGCGCAGTCGAAGGTTCGGTTGTGGGATCCTGAAGCTTGATCTCCAGCACTTGTGCCGGCGCGGCGGCAAACGCCTGGCTCACCGCGACCAAGAATAGTGCGCAAAGCGAGAAGATGGGTCTTGAGGACATTAGAACCTCCTAGAAACTAACAGCTCCATACCAGCCGAATCGCGGGCCGCGGGTGGCGGCACGCACTCTCCCTAACTTTCCACACGATCGCGTCCAAGGTGCTTTGCCTTGTATAACGCGCTGTCGGCACGCGCGAAGGTCTGTTCAATGGATTCGTTCGGCGCGTACTCCGCTACACCGATCGAAACGGTCAATCGTCCCCTCGAGGATGTCGCCGGCTAGTTCCATGGTCCTAATCCGGCTGCGCAATCGCTCGGCTTCCGCCATCGCACCGGCAATGGGGGTTCGCGGCAATATTTGCACGAACTCCTCGCCGCCATAACGCCCGAAGAAATCGGCTGTGCGAAGGCCTTCCTGCACCGTTCGGGCAAACGTGCGCAAGACCTGGTCGCCGGTCAAATGATCGAACTCGTCGTTGTAGCGCTTGAATAGATCGAGGTCGATCACGCAGATCGAGAAGGGTTCGCCGGTCGCATCGCTTTGCAGTTTGGAATCGTGCATCGCAGCGAGCAGGGCGCGGCGGTTGTAGACGCCCGTAAGTTCGTCGCGGCTTGCCTTTTCCTCGACGTCTTCGAGCTTTATCCGAACGTCGGCCAAGCCTTGATGAAGTCGCTTCAGATGCCCTCCCAGAAACAGAATCCACGGAAGTGTCACTACCATCACCAAGCATTGGAGAATGTCGAGGCGCAAGGTCTCCGCGTCGCGATTGTTCGCGTAGCGCAGCGCCGTCAATAGCGCGAACAGCACTATCGACACGAAACCGAGAACCGCGATCTTCCCGCTATCACGACGAAGCATTCCGAACATGACGGCGACAAAGAAAAACGCTGTGAAAGCGAGACGGGTGTCCGGCGCGTAGTACACCGCGTACAGCATCGTGACGACGGCCGCGAGAAACTGCCATCCGGTCAGGCTCGGATCGGAGAACCTTAGGTTGATCCCGGTCCGGAAAATGAAGAAGAAGGTACCGATGAAGGCGAACACAAAGAGGGCGGCGTGCACCAGAGTGTCCCCATCGACCTTGTTCTGGGCGTAGAAGGCCGTCAACACACCGACAAACGCAGTGGAAAACACGCTTGCGAATGCGAATCGCCGCATGCGGATACGTTGCCTCCGCCCACTGCGTACTGTGTGCAGAGCGGCAAGGTCACGACTGGCGGTACTCAGCGCTTTTCTGCGCGACGTCGCGGGGATTCATTGCCATCGCCGGCGGCCTGTTGCGGGCCCCTGCGCGTAACAGGGCTGAATCGCGATTTCGATGGACCAATTCATCGAGTGTGCATTGTAGAGGACAAATCAATCGGCCCGAAAAGCCCTCAATCTTGACCCCGGCAGGGTGCATCGAGGATCATCACGAGATCGATTCTCAACGCGTCCCCTGTGCAGATGCAGCACTTCATATTCAATCTGGCTGACGGCGACCGGGAGCGGGCCAAGTCGTTCTTGCACGCGAAGAGTTGGACGGTCGACCGCGACGAGCGCCATCGCGATGCCCTCGCGCCCGGCGATCTCGCGCTGATCTTCGTCGCGCTCACGCGCGAGTTCGTCGGTCGCGCCGAGATCAAGACTGCGTTCCTCGATCCAATGCCCTCGGATCCCGCCAACTCCGGTCCAGCGAGGAGCGGGGTGTTGCTCGGTGGCGTCGAGGAATGGACGCGCGGCGTGCCGTTGGACGTCGCTGTGCAGCGGATCGATCCGAACAAGACCAACCCATACGTCCAGGCGAACGCCGCCGGATTTCGCGCAGGCGTGGTGCAGATTACCCTCAAGGAATACGACATCGTAGTGTCGCTGCACGACGGGGCGTGATACGTCGCCGAGTAGCCGGCCGCGCGATCTCCGCCGACCGTGCAATGACGGCGGACGCCATGAGCACCCAGGAATACCAGCGGGCCTAAGGGCATCGACATCGTGCCGGAGCCGTCTGGATTGCGAGCTCCGCCTCCAATGAACTAGTCAAACGTCCGGCGAAGACTGAACAATCCTCGCTACGAATGCAGTGCCCAAGGGTCCGACGCGGTCAAGTTCGATGGCGTCCGAGTCTTTTTAGCAAATCCA
The DNA here is from genome assembly GCA_963816165.1 of uncultured beta proteobacterium. GTDB lineage: Bacteria > Pseudomonadota > Gammaproteobacteria > Burkholderiales > Casimicrobiaceae > VBCG01. Next base: position 589,729 of record CAWFJL010000010.1, on the reverse strand, counting down.
ACGTGTCGCAACATCTCGCTGATTTACGCGTTGTGAACAGTTGCAGTCCGCAATGTCTGCGCTCGGCCATTACTCCGAACGGCCAACAGCGGCCGGAGGCTCAGTCGGGGAAAGCGGTCGTCCGGCGACGCCATAGAATCATTGCAGTTGGCGATATACGTCGGTCCGCGGGTTGCTACGCGTCCTCATTGCTAGCAAATACGTACCGACCCTTGCCCAGCTTCTTTGCCGCATACAACGCGTGGTCCGAGTTGGCAATCAGGACTTTTGCAGTCGCGCCATCGCGCGGGTAGTGCGCGATACCCAGACTGATTGTAGGAACTATAGTCGCATCCCCGACCGTGAAGGGTTGCCTTACGCCCCACAGTATTCGGTGGGCAATGGTTTCGACCTCGGCAATCGACTCGATTCCGGGCGCCAGTACCAAGAATTCGTCGCCTCCCATGCGTGTCACCGTGTCGGATTCCCGGACCACCTCCCTGGTATGCCTGGTGATCTCGATGAGCAGACGGTCGCCTTCGCCATGCCCATACGCATCGTTGATCTTCTTGAAATCGTCGATATCGAAAGTGAAAACCGCGACTATGTGGGAATCGCGTTCGGCGAGCGCGAGTGCCTGAGCGAACCTGTCCATAAGCAGGAGCCGGTTCGGTAGCCCGGTCAGGAAATCGTGCGTCGCCAGGTGCTCGGCCTTAACCTTCGCGGCCTTCAGCTCGCGTTCCAGCATTTTGAGTGGAGATACATCGGCGACATGTACGAAGATACCGACTACGCGGCCATCCACTCGATTGGGCGTATAGGTAGCGAGGCTGGAGCGAATGTCGCCCGCTGGCGTTCGGATCTCCCGCTCGAACACCTGCTGGTGTCCGGCGTAGGCGGCACGAATGTATGGGAGATTCTTGACATACAGCGGCCCGAGCAGCTGCTGCATCGTGAGGCCGATCACTTCTTCCCTGGACTTGCCGAACCAGGCGCGGTAGGCGTTGTTGGCGAAAACGCATGTCTGGTTGATGTCCCAGTACGCCACCATCGCATCAAGGTGATCGACAAGATTCAGCACGATCTCGCAGTGTCGCCTAAACTCTGCAGGATGGTCGATGTTATCCAACCGCATATCGGCATCCTAGTTATCGTGCATATACCCTATGGCCTGTAGAGATCTTCTGCTCTGTGCCTCGCAAGCACCTTGACAATTATCAATGTGCAGGACTTCCAGTACCCCTAGGCCAAAGCGGTGATCCCTTAGGGCGATTCGTCGCTCGCAGGTTCATGCCGGGCCAAGCAGAAAGTTCCAAGCCCACGAGCGGCTGCTCCTTTTGAGAAGGGGGCAGTAACGGGTCGATAGTTCGCGGCCGGGCACTGGAGATCTGCCGTTCAGCCGCTGCCTCGGCTCCCGCGCTCGTCGCAACGAACTACCGGCCGGCGCTGACGATTTGCTGACCAAGAGTTGGGCTTACAATATCCCCGATGGCTATGGAGAAGCGGGCGCGCATCGTCTTTCTGGATCGAGGCACACTGCCCGCGGAGATCAACCTGCGGCCGCCGGATTTCGCGCACGAGCTCGTCACGTACGAAGAGACGCCGCTTGCGCACGTGGCCGGCCGCATTGCCGGCGCCGAAATCGTGATCACGAACAAGGTGCCAGTGCCCGGTGCCGCCATTGCTTCGGCGCCGCGATTGCGAATGATCGCGGTCGCCGCCACCGGCTACGACAAGATCGACCTCCCGGCGTGCGCTGCCCGCGGCATTACCGTGTCGAACATCCGCAACTATGCCGTCAACACCGTGCCGGAACATACGTTCGCTCTGATCTTCGCGCTGCGTCGGAGCATCGTGGCCTACCGGCAATCGGTCGCTGCCGGTGCCTGGCAGCAGTCCGGACAGTTCTGCTATTTCGACTATCCGATCAACGATCTCGCTGGAGCGACGCTGGGAATCATCGGCGACGGCGCCCTGGGCCAAGCGGTCGCCGCGATCGGCCGTTCGCTCGGCATGCGCGTGCTGTTCTCGTCGTACAAGGGCGTGCCGGGGATGGGTCCTCTCTACACGCCGTTCGAGGAGGTCGTGCGAACCAGCGACATCGTCACGCTGCATTGCCCGTTGCTGCCGGCTACCCGCAACATGATCGCCGCGCCGGAATTTGCACTTATGGAACGCAAGCCGCTGATCATCAATACGGCGCGGGGTGGTCTTGTCGACGAAAGCGCGCTGGCCGAAGCATTGACGCTGGGTCAGATCGGCGGCGCGGGGTTCGACGTCGTGACCACGGAGCCGCCGCCGTCCGATCATCCATTCATGCGGCTTCTCGATCGGCCGAACTTCATACTCACGCCGCACGTAGCGTGGGCGAGCCGCGAAGCGATACAAGGACTGGCCGATCAGCTGACCGAGAACATCGAACTCTTCTGGCGCGGAAATCCGCGCCATCTGGTCGTCGCCTGACCCGACTGAGCGAAAACTGCACCCCCCATGAAAATCCACTCCCTTCCTTTGATTGCCCTGCTGTGCGGCTGCGCCACCAGCGGCGACCTGGTCAACATCGGTGATAACGCGTGGCGGGTGACGAGCCACCGACAACACCGAGTCGGAAGCCACGCGGGTGGCGATCAGCCAGGCCACCAGGTTCTGCGGCAACATGGACAAGGCGCCGTTGGCTTCGCCGGCGAGCACCTACACCGACATGCCGGCGCGGTACATTTCGACGATGGAATTCCAGTGCACGGCGCGCGGGACGTCGCCCGAGGCGCAGGCCGAAGCGCGCATGCTCGGATTCAGGCGCGATTGCGCCATCGCTGGGTTCCCGCTGGGGTCGCCGGAAAACCTCAAGTGCGCGAGCGACGTGGCAGCGAAGGCGAGTCCAAAGGCGGTTCCTCGCCGGTAGGATTCGCGCAAACCTTGCCGGTTTCGCCGGTACGGACGGCGTTAGAATCGCGCTTCCCTGTTCAACGCCGCCGGTGCCAATGGCGCCGGACCGTCTTTCATGCCTCCACTACAGTTGCGACCCGGACGCCTGACGTTGCCCGACCTGCGGCGCATCTGGTCGGAGCGGTCGACGTTCGCGGTCGATCCGGCCGCCAAAACGGCGTCGACGCCGCCGCCGCGACCGTCGCTCAGGTCATTCACGAGGGTCGCACCGTTTATGGCGTCAACACGGGCTTCGGCTTGCTGGCGCGAACCCGCATCGACAGCGCGCGGCTGAGCGAATTGCAGCGCGCGCTGGTGCGCTCGCACAGCGCCGGCACGGGAGCGTTGCTCGACGACGCGGTCGTGCGTCTGGTCATTGCCCTGAAGGCGGCGTCGCTGGCCTGCGGTCACTCCGGCATCCGCTGGGAGGTGATCGAGCTGCTCGTCGCGATCAACAACGCCGGCATCGTGCCGTGCATTCCCGGACAGGGATCGGTCGGCGCGTCGGGCGACCTGGCGCCGCTCGCGCATCTGTCGGCCGTGCTGATCGGCGAAGGCGAAGCGCGCATCAACGGCGACATCGTTCCCGGCGCGCAGGCGCTTGCGTTGGCCGGATTGCGGCCGATCGACCTGGCGCCCAAGGAAGGGCTGGCGCTGCTCAACGGCACGCAGGTGTCGACTGCGCTGGCGCTCGCCGGGCTGTTCGCCGCGGAGCGTGCCATGTCCGCCGCGTTCGTCGCGGGCGCGATGACGGTCGACGCATGCCTGGGCAGCGACACGCCATTCGACGCGCGCATTCACGCGGTGCGCAGGCATCGTGGACAGATCGACGCCGCGGCTGTCTACAGGGAGCTGCTGGCCGGAAGCGCGATTCGCGCGTCGCACCTTGATTGCGGCCGCGTGCAGGACCCGTACAGCCTGCGTTGCCAGCCGCAGGTCATGGGCGCTTGCCTCGACCAGTGGCGGCACGTCGCCGGCGTCCTCCTCACCGAAGCGAATGCCGTCTCCGACAATCCGCTGGTGTTCGCCGACACGAGCGAGATTCTGTCGGGCGGCAACTTCCACGCCGAACCCGTCGCGTTCGCCGCCGACAACCTGGCGCTGGTGCTCGCGGAAACGGGTGCATTGTCCGAGCGCCGCATCGCGCTGCTGATGGACGCCAATCTCTCGGAGCTGCCGCCGTTCCTGGTCGAGGATGGCGGCGTGAATTCCGGCTTCATGATCGCGCAGGTCACCGCCGCCGCGCTGGCGTCGGAAAACAAGTCGCTGGCGCATCCGGCATCGGTCGATTCGCTCCCTACCTCCGCCAACCAGGAGGACCACGTCAGCATGGCGACGTTCGCGGCGCGGCGACTGACGCCAATGGCGGGCAACACATCGGCCATCGTGGCGATCGAGCTGCTCGCCGCGGCGCAGGGCATCGAGTTCCGCGCGCCGCTCAAGACGTCGCCCAGGCTGGCCGAAGCCTGCGCCATCGTCCGGTCCGAAGCGGCGTTCTGGGACCGCGACCGCGCGTTCGCGCCCGACCTCGCGGCCATGCGCCGCCGCGTCGAGGCGGGCGACTTCCTGCCCTTCGTCGGATCACTGTTCGACACCGCATGACCGCGGTCGATGACGACGCAAAGCGCGACGATGGACAGCTTCATCCGCGGCCTGCCCAAGGCGGAGCTGCATATCCACATCGAGGGCTCGCTCGAGCCCGAGCTGGTGTTTGCGCTGGCCGCGAAGCATGGCGTCGCGCTGCCGTATCCATCGGTCGACGCGCTGCGCCGCGCCTACGATTTCCACAACCTGCAGTCGTTCCTCGACATCTACTACGCGGGTGCGGACGTGCTGCGCGACGAAGATGATTTTCATGCGATGACGTGGGCTTACCTCGAGCGCGCGCACGCCGACGGCGTGGTGCACGCCGAAATCTTCTTCGACCCGCAGACGCACACGCAGCGGGGAATCGCCTTCGCCACCGTGATTGCAGGCATCACGCGCGCGCTGGCGCGGGGCGAGCGTGAATTCGGCATCACCAGCCGATTGATCCTCTGTTTCCTGCGTCACCTGTCGGCCGACGACGCGATGCGCACGCTGCAGGAGGCGCTGCCGCACAAGGCCGTCATCCACGGCGTCGGCCTCGATTCGTCGGAGGTCGGGCACCCGCCGTCCAAATTCGCGGACGTCTTCACGGCCGCGCGCGCGGCCGGCTTTCGCGCGGTGGCGCACGCGGGCGAGGAGGGTCCGCCCGCCTACATATGGGAAGCGCTCGACCTCCTGCATGTCGAGCGCATCGATCATGGCGTGCGCTGCGAGAGCGACGACGCGTTGTGCCGGCGGCTTGCCGACGAACACATTCCACTGACCGTGTGCCCGCTGTCGAACGTCAAGCTGGCCGTGTTCCCGCGCATGGAGCAGCACAACCTGAAGCGCCTGCTCGACCGCGGACTCGCGCGTCACGATCAATTCCGACGACCCGGCCTATTTCGGTGGCTATGTCGTCGCCAACTACGTGGCCGCGCAGCAGGCGCTGGGACTGACCCGCGAAGACATCGCGACGCTCGCGCGTAATTCGTTCGCGGCATCGTTCCTGCCGGAAGGCCGACAAGGCGACGCTGGATCGCCAAGGTCGACGCCCGTCGCGCGGCAGAACTGAACGGAGAGTCATCATGCATCGTGACGACCCCAAATCCCTTGCAACCGCGCAAGGCACGCGCCGCGCCGACCGGGTGATCCGCGCGCCGCGCGGCAGCGACCGCACCGCGAAGAGCTGGCTCACCGAAGCGCCGCTGCGGATGCTGATGAACAACCTCGATCCGGATGTCGCCGAGAATCCGCAGGAGCTGGTCGTCTACGGCGGCATCGGCCGCGCCGCGCGCAACTGGGAATGCTTCGACGCCATCGTCGCGGCGCTGCGCGACTTGAACGACGACGAGTCGCTGCTGATCCAGTCGGGCAAGCCGGTGGGCGTGTTCAAGACGCACGCCGACGCGCCGCGCGTGCTGATCGCCAACTCGAACCTGGTGCCGAAGTGGGCGACGTGGGAGCACTTCAACGAACTCGACCGCAAGGGCCTCATGATGTACGGCCAGATGACGGCCGGGTCGTGGATCTACATCGGCAGCCAGGGCATCGTGCAGGGCACCTACGAGACGTTCGCCGAGGCCGGCCGCCAGCATTTCGGCGGCGAACTCGCGGACAAGTGGATCCTCACCGCAGGTCTGGGCGGCATGGGCGGCGCGCAACCGCTGGCCGCGACGATGGCCGGGGCGTCGATGCTCGCGATCGAGTGCCAGCCGTCGCGCATCGACATGCGGCTGCGCACGCGCTATCTCGACAAGCAGGCGAAGGATCTCGACGACGCGCTCGCGATGATGCGAACAAGCGTGCGCGGCGAGAGAAGCCGGTCAGTGTCGGTCTGGTCGGCAACGCCGCCGAAATTCTTCCGGAATTGGTCAGGCGCGACGTCAGGCCGCACATGGTGACCGACCAGACGTCCGCGCACGACCTCGTCAACGGCTACCTGCCGGCGGGCTGGACCGTCGCGCAATGGCAGGCGGCGCAGCGCGACCCGTCGCAGCACGCGGGACTGGTCGCGGCGGCCAAGCGTCGTGCAAGGCGCACGTCGAGGCGATGCTCGCCTTCCATGCGCAGGGCATCCCGACATTCGACTACGGCAACAACATCCGGCAGGTCGCGCACGACGAAGGCGCTCGCCGACGCGTTCGCGTTCCCCGGTTTCGTGCCGGCGTACATCCGGCCGCTGTTCTGCGAAGGCAAGGGGCCGTTTCGCTGGGTCGCGCTGTCCGGCGATCCCGAGGACATCTACAAGACCGATCGCAAGGTCAAGGAACTCTTTCCCGGCGACGCGCACTTGCATCGCTGGCTCGACATGGCGCGCGAGCGCATCGCGTTCCAGGGACTGCCGGCGCGCATCTGCTGGCTCGGCCTGGGCGAGCGACATCGCGCGGGACTCGCGTTCAACGAGATGGTGGCAAGCGGCGAACTGAAGGCGCCGATCGTGATCGGCCGCGATCACCTCGACACCGGCAGCGTCGCGAGTCCCAATCGCGAGACCGAGGCGATGCTGGACGGCTCGGACGCGGTGTCCGACTGGCCGCTGCTCAACGCGCTGCTCGAACACGGCGGGCGGCGCGACGTGGGTGTCGCTGCATCACGGCGGCGGCGTGGGCATGGGCTACTCGCAGCACGCGGGCGTCGTGATCGTCTGCGACGGCACCGATGCCGCGGCGAAGCGCATCGAGCGCGTGCTGTGGAACGATCCGGCGACCGGCGTCATGCGGCACGCGGACGCCGGCTACGCGAAGGCCGTCGACGTCGCGAAGGCAAAGGGCCTGAACCTGCCGATGCAGCGCAGCTAGAGGCGGATGCTGGGCATGCGCCAGGCAGGCGTCGCGCTGGCAGTGTTGGCGTCGTGCTGGCGGTTGGATCGCCGCCGCTGTCGAGCTCCAGGTATTGAGTGCCGCCGCGGTGCAGGTCCCGGTGACTGAAGTGGCCGAACAATTCATGCGCGAGACCGGGCCACCGCGTCACGTTCGAGTTCGCGACGGCCGGGCAGGTCGACGAGAAGCTCTCGGCCGGCGCGCATCCGGACATCGTCATCAGCAGCAGCGGCCGCATCGCCGCCCGGACGAGTGCCAACCCCGCCGACGCCGCGGCCGTGCGCGACCTGGGCACCGTCCGCATCGGCGTGGCCGCGCGCAAGGGCGCGCCACGTCCCGACCTGTCGAGCGTGGTCCGCTTCCGCGACGCGCTGGTGCGTGCGGAGTCGATCACCTACGGCGACCCGGCGCGCGGCGCGACGACCGGCATTCACTTCTCCCGCATCGTCGACCAGCTCGACCTGCGCGGCGTCCTTGCCGCCAAGACCATTCTCGCGGCGAACGGACTGGACGTCGTGCAGAAGGTGGCGCGCGGCGAAGCCGAACTTGGCATCACGCAGGTGAGCGAAATACTGCACGTCGACGCCGGCACGCTGGTCGGCCCGTTGCCGGACGCGCTGCAATTGGCAACGACCTACGTCGCATGGATGCCCGATCCCGCCAATCAGGCCGCGCGGCAGCTGGTCGAGGCGCTGACGGCCAAGCACGGCCGCGAGCGCTTTCGCGCCGCCGGATTCGATTGAGCGCCGGACTTGCCGGAACCGCTGCGTCTTACGCGGCCAACGGCGTCGGGGAAACCAGGATGCCGTCCTCGTCGCTGTAGAGCCAATGCCCCGGCACGAAGTTCACGCCGCCGAAATTGACGGGAACATCCACCAGTCCGTCGCCGTTCTTGGAGCTCTTGCGCGGATTGGTGCCGAGCGCCTTGATGCCGAAGTCGAGCGCGTCGATGGCCACCGAATCGCGGATGGCGCCATGCACGACGCGCCCGCCCAGCCGCTTTTCATTCCCAGTATCGCGATCATGTCGCCGATCAGCGCGCACGCAAGCGACCCGCCGCCGTCGACCACCAGCACGTCGCCCTGCGAGGGCGTGCCGAGCAGTTCCTTCAGCAGCACGTTGTCCTGGTAGGACTTGACGGTGCGGATGCGGCCCGCGAAGCGCCGGCGCTGGCCGAAGCTGCGGAACGGCAGCGCGCACGACGGCGTATCGGGATGCGCGTCGATGAGGTCGGCCGTGGCCGGAAGCGTGGTGTGGTTCATCAGAACACCCATAAGCTTTCGCGTGGAACTTCGAGCCAGTGGCGCCCGCCGGCAAGCGGCTTGTCGCCGTAGGCGCGCAGCCGGGATTCGCCGAGCGCGAACAGGTGCTCCCACTTGTCGCCGAGGTACATCGATGTCGTGAGGCCCGCCTCCAGGCGATTGTCGCCGGGCCCGTCGGACAGGCGAATGCGTTCCAGGCGAATCATCCCGGTTCCGTCCGTGCCGGTCTTGGCGCTCGCGCGCGCCGTGCCCCACAGCTTCCAGCCGTCGCCTTCCAGCAGCGCAGCGCCGTCGCGCACGTCGGTCACGCGCCCGGTCAGCTTGTTGTTGCTGCCCATGAAATCCGCGGTGAACAGCGTGACCGGATCGCTGTACATCTGCTCGCGGCGTGCCCTGCTGTTCGATGCGGCCGTTGTTGAGCAGCAGGATGCGATCGGACATGGCCAGCGCCTCGCTCTGGTCGTGCGTCACGCACAGCGCGGAGAGCTGCATCCGCACGATGAGTTCGCGCAGCCAGGCGCGCGCCTCCTCGCGCAGCTTCGCGTCGAGGTTGGACAGCGGCTCGTCGAGCAGGATCACCGGCGGGTTGTAGACGAGCGCGCGGGCCAGCGCGACCCGCTGCTGCTGCCCGCCGGAGAGCTGGTGCGGAAAGCGCTCGCCCAGGTGGCCGAGCGAAAGCTGCTCCAGCACCTTGCGTGACCCGCGTCGCCGATTTCATCGCTGCCGATCTTGCGCAGCTTGAGCCCGTAGGCCACGTTGTCGAACACCGTCTTGTGCGGCCACAGCGCGTACGACTGGAACACGAGGCCGAGGTTGCGCCCTTCGGCCGGCACGTCGCGTCCGCGCCGCGCCGTCGAACACGACCTTGTCGCCGATCCTGATGCGTTCCCTCATGCGGCGTCTCGAGACCGGCCACCGCGCGCAGCAGCGTCGTCTTGCCGCTGCCGGACGGGCCGAGCAGCGACACGACCTCGCCGCGATTGAGGGTCAGCGAAACGCCCTTCAGGATCGGGTTGTCGCCGTAGGTGAGGTGCAGGTCGTCGACGGTGAGTTCAGCCATGGGGCGTTTCCTCTTGCGTTGCCTCAATCGCGCAGCTTGACGCCGAAGCGCAGCGCGAGGGCGAGTCCGACTCCGACCAGCACGACATTGATGAGCGACAGCGCGGCGACCACGTCGATCGCGCCGCCCTGCCACAGCGACACGAGTTGCGCGCCGATCACCTCGGTGCCGGGCGCCAGCAGGTAGACGCCGGTCGAGTATTCGCGCTCGAAGATCATGAACACCAGCAGCCACGACGCCATCAGCCCGGGGCGAATCAGCGGCAGCGTGATCTGGCGCGAAATCTGGCCGCGGCTCGCGCCGACCGTGCGCGCGGCCTCTTCCAGTTCGGTCGAGACCTGCATCAGCGACGACGAGATGAGCCGCATCCCGTAGGCGAGCCAGACGACGGTGTAGGCGAGCCACATGCTGAAGATCGTCGTGCGCAGCGGCTGCAGCGGCGGGAAGAACAGGAACACCCACAGGAACGCGAGCCCGGCCAGCAGTCCTGGAATGGCGCGCGGCACCAGCACCAGGTAGTCGACGAAGCGCGACCAGCCGTCGTTGCGGCGGTGCGTGGCGAAGCCGATCGCCGTATAGCAGGCGACGGCAATGGCGCCGCCGACCGTGCCGATCAGGATCGTGTTCCAGATCGCGCGCACGAGGGTCGGCTCGTCGCAGACCGACTGGAAATGTTCGAGCGTCAGGACCTCGGCCAGCTTGGCGCCGTAGCCCCAGTTCGGTGACGAAAGCGCGCAGCGCGATGCCCGACAGCGGCACGATCACGCCGACGAAAAGCCACAGGCCGATCAGCGCCGGCGGCAACCCACTTCCATTTGCCCAGCGGCAGTTCGCGCATCCGGCCGGCCTTGCCCTTGATCGTCGCGTACTTGCGCGCGTTCTGCAGCAGGTAGCGCTGCAGCAGGACCAGCGGAAACGTCACCGCGACGATGCAGATCGCGACGGCGGCCATCAGGTGATACGACGGCGTGCCGAGCTTGTTGGTCAGCTTGTACAGATACGTCGACAGCACGAGGTGGCCTTCCGGGTCGCCGAGCACCAACGGCAGGCCGAACAGCTCGAAGCCCAGGAAGAACACCAGCACCGCCGCGAACAGCATCGCCGGCATGATCAGCGGCAGGCTGACCGTCAGCGCGACGCGAAACGGCGACGCGCCGGCGACGCGCGCGGCTTCCTCGACGTCCGAGCCGAGGCTCTTCAGCGCGGCCGACGCGTAGACGTAGACGTTGGGCACGTGCAGCAGGCCGGCGATGATGCCGATCGCCGTCAAGCGAATAGATGCCCCACGGCGCGCCGCCGAGCCACTCGGTCGCCCACACCGTATAGAAGCCGACCGGGCCGGCGGCCACCACGTAGCCGAATGCCAGGACCATCGGCGACACGAAGCTCGGGACGAGGATCAGCGGCTCGATCCAGCGCTTGCCCGGAAGGTCCGTGCGTTCCATGACGAACGCCAGCATGCCGCCCAGCGGCACCGCGATCACGACCATCGCCGTCGCGATCACGACCGAATTGAGCGATGCCTGCCAGAAGTCGGGGTCGGCGAAGATGAATTCGTAGGCGCCGAGGCCGACCGTCTTGCGCGCGTCGAAGAACGGCGCGGTCAGCAAGCTCTGGTAGAGGATCAGCGGCAGCGGCGCCAGCACCGCCGCCGCCGTCAGCAGGATGGTGAGGCCGCGGGGAACGGCGGCAAGCGTGGCGGCGCGCATGGTCGCCCGCAGGAGACGGTTGTGTGGTGTACCGTTTCCTTCGTGCGTGACGCTACTTGCCCGACGCGCCTGCTGCCACCGCCGCCTTCCATGCGTTCAGGAAGTCGAGCCGCTTCTTCTGGTCCAGATAGGTCACGATTTCGGCGCTGACCGGGATGGGCTTCACATTGTTGGGCCCGAGCTGCTTGGTCAGCGATGCCGCCGTGTATTCGGCGTCGACGTCATTGCGGATCGAGAACAGCTCGACGTCGCTGCCGATCAGCTTCTGGCCGCGCTGCGGACAGGATGTAGTCGACCCACAGCTTGGCGGCATTGGGATTCTTCGCCTGCTTGCCGATGAACATGCACGCGCGACAGCACCAGCGTGTAGTCCTTGGGCAGCACGACGCCCAGCGCCTGGTCCTTCTTGGCGCGCACCAGCGCGTAGGAGCCCAGGACGTTGTAGCCCAGCAGGTGTTCGCCCGAGGACACCTTCTCCAGCATGTTGCCGGTGCTGCCGTATACGCGATAGCTGGACGCGCCGAAGCCTTGCTCCAGGTCCTTCATGCCGGGGAAATACTTGGTGTCCTGCACGACGAACATGAAGCCGACGCCGCTTTTCTCGATGTCGTACGTCGTGACCTTGCCCTTGAACTTGTCGGCCTTGGTGTTGATCAGCTTGGCGAAAGCCGCATGGTCCTGCGGCACCTCGTCGGCGGTCACCAGCCGCTTGTTGTAGATGAACACCGCAGGTTCGTACGTCGTGCCGTAAGCCTGGTTCTTGTAGACGGCCCATGACGGCAGCTTCGATGCCTCCGGCGAAAGGTAGGCAAGCGCCTGCCCCTCGTCGACAAGCTTCACCTGCAGGTCCATCGCCGAACTCCACATCACGTCCGCCGATCCCTGGCCCGAAGCCGATTCGGCGATGAAGCGGTTGTAGAGCTCGGTCGAATTGAGATCGCTGTATTCGACCTTGATGCCGGGATAGAGCGCGCGTGAAATCCTTGATCAGCGGCTGCGCGGCCTTGGTGTCGAGCGCGCTGTAGATGACGACCTTGCCTTCCTTGTTGGCGGCGGCGATCGTCTGCGCGTAATCGGCCGGATAGCCGGGCGGGGGGGTCTGCGCGAACGCGACGGAGGCAACCAGCGCGAGCGCTATGAACATGCTATGTGGAACCATGGGACCCTCCTCGTATTCGGCAACGCGGTTGCCTTCATCCAGCGATCGCCGTGACGAATGTCAGACCAACTTGGTGCGGCGATTATAGAACGCGGCGGCTGATCCTTATCCTAGCCGCTGAATCGGTGCGGGCGTGGCGGCATCCGGCAACGGATTTCCCACAAAGACCCATCAGCCCTTGAGGCCGCTCATGACCACGGCCTGCACCACCCAGCGCTGCAACGTGATGAAGATGAGCAGGATGGGCAGGATGCTGATCACCGCGGCGGCGGTCAGGAGGTTGTATTCGATGAAGTACATGTTGGTGAAGCTCATGAGGCCCATGGTGACTACCTTCATCTGGGGACTGCTGATCACCACCATCGGCCAGAAGAACTCATTCCAGCTCCACAGGAACTTGATGATCAGCAATGTGGCGATGGCGGGCTTCACCGATGGCAGGATCACCAGGAAGAAGATTCGGAACTCGCTGGCGCCGTCGATGCGTGCGGCATCGATGTAATCGTTGGGAATCATCTCGATGGCCTGCCGCATCAGGAAAACGCCGAAGACACTGACCAGGTCCGGGGCCACGATGCCCACGTAGGTATCGAGCAACCCGAGGTCGTTCATCCAGATATACAGCGGCACCACGACCGATTGGAAGGGGACCATCAGGATGCCGACGATCGCGAGGAAGAACACGTCCCGTCCCGGGAAGCGGTACTTGGCAAAGCCAAATCCCGCGAGCGAGGAGACGGCCACGCTGCTCACCGCGGCGATCGACGCGACGATCGCGCTGTTGAGCAGGTAACGCAGGAATGGCTCGCGCTTGAATACTTCGAGGTAATTGCTGAAATTGAACCAGTGGTCGGGGGCGATCTGGAGCGGAACACGCTGGATTTCCGGCGCCGTCTTGAGCGACGTGACCGCCATCCAGAAGAAGGGGAAGAAGACAACGATGGCGCCGCAGGCGACCGCGAGCATGATGAGCCAGCGGACATAGACCTGCTTGATGGTCAACGACCTTCGCGCGGGTAAACCATTCGCTGTGGCGATCGCAGTCATGTCCTAGGCAATTCGTCAGTACTCGACGGGTTTGCGAAAAAAGCGCCATTGCAACAGCGTCACCACCATGAGCGTGACGAAGACGAAGACTGCCATGACGGAAGCATCGCCGAATCGGAAGTATTTGAAGGCCGTGTCGTACAACAGCATGATGATGGTTTGACTTGCGCCCGCCGGTCCGCCCTGGGTGGTGGCATACACCTGATCGAAAACCTTGAAATTGAAGATCAGTTCGAGGATGCAGACCATGATGATCTGCGCGTTCAACAGCGGCAGGGTGATGTACCGCAGTCGCTGGGCGGCGCTGGCGCCGTCGATGTTGGCCGCTTCGTAGTATTCCTCCGGAATCGATTGCAGCGCGGCGAGGAAGATCATGGTGTCGAAGCCGATCCGTACCCAGACGCTCACGGCGGCGATTGACGGGAGCACCTGCGACAGACTCTGCAGCCACTTCTGAGGCGGGATGCCGACGAACGACAGCGCATAGTTGAGAAAACCGTAGATCGGGTCGTAGATCCATTGCCAGATGAGGGCGGCAGCGACCAGCGAAGTGGCGAAGGGCAGGAAGTACATCGAGGCCCAGACGTTGCGCCACTTGAGACTGGAGATCCTGTTGAGGCCGAGCGCCACGGCGAGTGAAAGGACGACCGTCGTGGGGACGGAAAAGAACAAGAGCTGGAGCGTGTTGCCGACGGCGGTCCAGAAGGTCGAGTCGGTGAGCACCTTTTCATAGAGGCGCAGGCCAACGAACTCGCGCGCTCCGCCCGGGGGGATCTTGTAGAACGAGTACATGATCGACTGGCCGAGCGGCAGCAGATACACCGAGCCGAAGAACAGCAGCGCGGGGAGGACGAACAGGAAACCCGCGCGACTGCGGCGATCCAGGTAGTTCCTGGGGAACGCGATGCGAAACCATCGGCGCATGGTCAGTGGTGAGCCCCTGGATGGAACGTCCGAGTATCGTGTGTGGCGATCTGGCAAGCGACGGCGCGTGCTGCCGCGCGCGTCGAGTCGGGCGCGGGCCGCAACAGCGAACCCGCTGGCAGCCCGCCTGCCGAGCGAGCTACCAGCGTCCCTCGATGAATTGCTAGTCCTTGAGGATGCGATCCATCTTCGCCGCCGCTTCGTCCAGCAACGGCTTCGGCTGTCCCTTGCCGAAAAGTACGCCCACGACGGCCTCACCGAAGGCGGTCGCCAACTCGTTCGATTTCGGGTGGAAGTAGGTCGGCGGCACCTGCTGGGCGAGCATGTCCTTGGTGGACTGGTAGTCGGGCCGCGCCTTTACGTAGGCGCTGTCGAGGTTCGCCGTCCACACAGGGAGAATCCCCTGCAGTTGATGGTGCTCCATGTCGTCCTTGGCATTGCTGATGAACCGCATGAACTCCCACGCCACCTGCTTGTTCGGGCTGTTCTTGTAGACGAGGTCCGTCCAGGGAAACAATGCGCCAGCGCCGGGGCAAGCCTTTTCGCAGGGCAGCGCGTACACCTTGAAGTTCACGTCGGGCGCGTTTTTCTTGAGCCATCCGAAAAACCACGACTCGCGGAAGATGATCGCGGCCCGTTTCTGTCCGAATGCATCCTCGGGATTGCCGAACGCGAGGCTCGCCACCTTGTCCTTGTTGACGAGATCACCGAAGAATGTGAGCGCGGCCACCATCTGCGGGCTGTTCGCGTAACCCGTGGCCTTGTCCAGATCCGGGCTCAGCATCCGCGCGCCCCATGCGTGCGCGAAGGGCAGGAACTTGTCCGTGATGCCCACCGGTGCACCCTTGCTGCGGATCGCGAAGCCTACCTGTGTGGGCTCACCGCCCTTGGGATCGGCGATCGTCAGCTTCTTCAGGTCGGCGAGCCAAACGTCGAAGGTCTTGGGTGGATCGTCCGGATTGAGACCGGCCTTTTTGAACATGTCGACATTGATGTACATCTGCTGGAAGTTGCCGTGCTCGATCGGAATGCCGTAGCGCACGCCTTTCCATTTGCCGATGTCGACCATGTACTTCGGTAGGTTCTGGTCGATCGTCTTCGCGAGATCATCGGGCATCTTGTCGCAGAAATCGTACTGGCCGCACCACTGATGCGTCATGCCCATGAAGATGTCGGGCGCGCTGCTCTTAGCCATGAATGCCGCGAGGTACTTGGCGTCGTATCCCTGGTACGGGATGGTGACCACTTCGACTTCGTAGCCGGACTTCTTGGCGAACTCCTTCCCTTTGTCCGCGTACCACTTGTTGAACTCGGGGTTCTGATCCCAGTGGGTCCAGAGGACCAGCTTCTTCTGTTGCGCGAAGCTGGTGATAGGCATCGTAACGGCGACCATTACTGCCGCAAGGGTCACCAGCATCAACCGTCTTCCTCGTTTCATGAACTCCCCCTTTTGATACCTGCAGATTCCGGGTCACAATCGGATAAGAGATGGCTTTAGAGCATCCGGATTGCTGCGTTTAGCAGGTCCGATTTTTCTTGTCAATGATGCACCGCGATCATCGAATACGCGGCGCGCACGCGCGCCCGGACGTGCCGGATACGCTTTCGCGTGGGGGGAGGGGCGGGGGACTCCTTTCGCCGCCACCCTTGATTGGGGGTGGTGTTCTGGATCGGGAAAGGGTGGTCGGGGTGAGAGGATTTGAACCTCCGGCCTCTACGTCCCGAACGTAGCGCTCTACCAGGCTAAGCTACACCCCGAATTGTGCGTACAGGCGAATTCCGCGGCGGGACGAGACAAGGTGCGACTCGCGGAAACCTTGCGGTATGAACGGTATGCAGAATCAATACGTTCGTTGCGCCGCGAAGGTCGTCAATTCTAGCAGATTTTGGCGGTACGCAGAATCGGCAAGTCCGGCCAGGCACGACTCGGCGCGCCGGACCTCGCCTTCGGCGCAGGTCTTGGCATAGGCGAGCGCCCCGGTCCGTTCCAACGCCGATACCACGGGCGCAAAGTCCGTGAGGCCGCCGCCGGAAATCGCATGCCGGATGAGCGCGGCATCGTCGGCACTGCCGGTAGTCATGGCCCGGATCAGCGGCAGTGTCATCTTGCCCTCGGCCAGGTCGTCGCCAAGGCTCTTGCCGATGGATTCCACGCTGCCCGAATAGTCGAGGACATCGTCGACCAGCTGGAAGGCCGTACCCAGGTGCATTCCGTAGCGGGCCAGCGCATCCTCCAGCTCGGCGGAGGCCCCGCCCAAGACGGCTCCCAGCCTTGCCGCCGCCTCGAACAGCTTGGCGGTCTTGCGCTGGATCACTTCGAGGTACGTATGCTCGGTGAGATCGGTGTTGCCTGCGTTCATGAGCTGCAGCACTTCCCCTTCGGCGATGACGTTGGTCGCATCGGACAGGATCTGCAGCACGCGGATCCTGCCCTGGCCGACCATCATCTGAAATGCGCGCGAATACAGGAAGTCGCCCACCAGCACGGACGCCGCGTTGCCGAACTGGGCGTTGGCGGTGGCGTGACCGCGCCGCATGTCGGATTCGTCGACGACGTCGTCGTGCAGCAGCGTGGCCGTGTGGATCATTTCGATGACCGCGGCGAGAACGTGATGGTCGGTCCCTCGGTACCCGGTCGCACCTGCGGTCAGCAGCAACAGGGCAGGGCGCAGCCGCTTGCCGCCGCCGGCGACGATGTATTCGGCGACCTGCCGGATGAGAACGACCTCGGAATCGAGGGACTTGCGCATGACGCGGTCGACGGCGTCCATGTCGGCGCTAATCGTTCGTTGCAGGAAATCGATGATCACGGGTGGGGCTGGGATGGATCGTTTGAAGGGGGAAGGGTGCGGAAACTCACTGATTTTCCGGGAAAAGCGGCCTTTTCCGCCGCCTGCCGCCCCCCGCGCCGAGCAGCTTCGGCAGGTTTTGACAAGATCGGCATTTCGGCCTTATAATTCAAGGCTTTTCCCGGTTCTCACGGGCAAAGAAATACGGCATTCAAACCAGGAAGCGGAGTCTCTCATGTACGCGGTCATAAAAACCGGCGGCAAGCAGTACAAGGTTGCCCCCGGTCAAAAACTCAAAGTAGAACAGATACCGGCGGATGTGGGCGCAAATGTGATTCTCGATCAGGTGTTGATGGTCGGAGAAGGCGAAAGCGTCCGTCTGGGTCAGCCCACCGTCGCCGGTGCGACGGTGACGGCAACGGTCGTCGCGCACGGTCGCGGCGAAAAGGTGAAGATCTTCAAGATGCGCCGCCGCAAGCATTACCAGAAGCATCAGGGCCATCGCCAGAACTACACCGAACTCAAGATCGACGCGATCGTCGGGTAACCGACGGGTAACGAGGAACACTCATGGCACATAAAAAGGCAGGCGGCAGTTCGCGCAACGGGCGCGACTCCCAGGCGAAGCGTCTTGGCGTGAAGGTCTACGGCGGCGAAGTGATTCGCGCCGGTGGCATCATCATCCGCCAGCGCGGCACCACGATCCACCCGGGCGTGAACGTCGGCATCGGCAAGGACCACACGTTGTTCGCGCTGATCGACGGCCACGTCGAGTTCCATACCAAGGGTCCGAAGCAGCACAAGTTCGCCAACGTTGTTGCGGCGCCCGCAGAGGCTGTAGCGGCGTAACGACGATTTCGACATGCGACACGAGACCCCCGCAGCGCGCGAGCCCTGCGGGGTTTTTCTTTGTGCAGGAGCCGGCGGTAGCTCATCGCAGCGGTAGCGTCCGTGCCGGCGGCCGGAGAATCGCAAACGCCGGCCTGCGGGTGCCCGGCGCGTCGCGCTCGTCAAAACAAGACTTCGCGTGACGCGCCACCCGCGACGGCCGGCGCGATCCACGGCGCGCCGGCACGGACGCTGACCGCCGCGATTCGCGCCGGATACGCGACGCAGCGCGGAGTGGGCCATTCGCACAAGGGCGAATGTGTCGCCGTCGGCGCAGCGCGTGCGGCACGCGGCGGGTAGTCGTGTGTTGACTGCCCGCCGCGTGGCGAAACACGCGCCCGCCGACATGTTTGGCGACACCTGAGCCCGGGTGCGAATGGCCCACTCCGCGCCTCGCGACGATAGTTGTTGCCTCTGCCGCTGGTCTAGCGCCGCTCGATGTACCACTGCATCGCGAGCGCGATCACCGAGAACGTCGCCAGCGGAAACAGCGCGGAGAACATCGGCGGCCAGGCGTTGAGCACGCCCAGGTACTTGAAGAGCTGGCCGACCAAGAAGAACGTCAGGCCGAGCATCGTGCCCGCGAACAGGCGAAACCCCATGCCGCTCTGGCGCCGCTGGAACTGGGCGAACGGCAGCGCCAGCAACATCATCACCAGCACGGTCACCGGATAGAACAGCTTGCCCCACAGCGCGATTTCGAAGCGCGACGTCTTCTGGCTGCTGCCCAGCACCCGGATGTTGTCGTACAGCGTGGCAATGGCCAGGCGTTCCGGCGCGACCTGGTAGACGGTCAGGATCGACGGCTTCAGCACCGTTTCCCACATCCACGTCGGCATGCTGGACACGCTCGCGCTGTCGCCTTTGAGCTCGGTCACCTTCACCTGCTCGAGCTTCCACTTTCCGTCACCCGAGAAGCTTCCCTGTTCGGCGCTGCGCACCGTCGTCAGCCGCAGTTGCGGGTCGAATTCGTAGATGCGGATGCCGACCAGCTTCATGTCGGCCAGCACGGTGCGGATGTTGACGAAGGTCAGGTCCTGCTTGAACCAGAAGCCGGAATCGAACTGCTGCGCGACCATGCCGGTGGAGTCACCCCGCGCGCTCGCGCGCAGCGTCTGCGCCAGGCGTTCCGCCGGCGGCGCCACGAATTCGCCGGCCAGGAACGTGGCCAGCGCCAGCGGGATGCCGACGCGCACCACGGCCCAGCCGAGCTGCATGACCGACGCGCCCGATGCGCGCATCACCGTCCATTCCGAGTTGGCGACGAGCTGGGCGATGGCGAACAGCGTGCCGATCAGCGCCGCCACGGGGAACAGCTCGTACAGGCGCGACGGAATGTTCAGCGCGACGAACAGCACGGCGGCGGTCAGCGTGTAACTCCCCTTGCCGACGTCCTTCATCTCGTTGATCAGGTCGAAGAACGAAAAGAGCATCAGCAACGCCGTGAAGATCAGCAGCGTCGAGAACAGAACGTCGCGGCTGACGTAGCGGGTGAGCGTGCGCATGTCAGGCCGACTGCGACGCCGGTGTCGTGGCGCGCGGCGCGCGCGCAAAGAGACCGGCGATCGACAACTGGTGCCGGAACAGAACGAAGACCAGCAGCGCGGCGATCACGTGCGGGATCAGGAGCCCGGTCCAGAATCCGATGCGGCCCTGGGCGATCATGCTCTGCACGATGTTGAGGCAGTTGGTGTAGACCATGTACAGGAAAGCCGCGGCGACGAGGTTGAGCGAGCGTCCGATGCGCGGGTTCACGTAGGACATGGGGATCGCCAGCAGCGTCAGGATCAGCGCCAGAATCGGCACCGAAATCCGCCAGAAGAGTTCGGCGCGCTCGCTGTTTCCGTCGAGCAATATCAGCGTGGACAACGGCATCGCCTTGTTGGTCGCAGGGATGGCGCGCGCCTCGGCCGGCTCGATCCGGCGCCCGAGCTTGTCGAACGCGATGACCTGGTATTCGGCGGTCCCGGGCTTGCCTTCGTAGCGGCTGCCGTTCTCGAGCACCACGAAGCGGTCGCCGTTGGGCATCTCCTCGAGATGCCCCAGCCGGGCGACGGTGGTGGTGTCCTTGGCGTCGTCGACCGAGTGCAGGAACACGTTGCGGATCCGGCCGTCGATGGGGTTCAGGCTCTCGACATAGACGACCAGCCCGGCGCGCTTGAACTCCTTGAACAGTCCCGGCGCCAGGACGCCCACTTCGTCGCGTTGCTCCAGCTGGCGCTCGAATTCGAGTTTGCGCTGCTCCGCCCACGGGGACAGGAACAGCGACAGCAGCACGATCGCCACGAGGAACGGTGCCGCGAACAGCATGATGGGCTTCAGGCAAGCGGTCAGCGACTGCCCGGAGGTGAACCACACCACCATTTCGCTGTCCCGGTACCAGCGCGACAACGTCAGCAATACGGTCAGGAACAGCGCCACCGACAGCAAGAGGTTCAAATAGAACATCGCGTTGAAGCCGATCAGCGCCAGGACCCCGTCGGCGGCGATGGCGCCGCCCGCGGCGCGCCCGAGGATCCGGATCACGGATTGAGTGAACAGGATGGCCAGCAGGACGACGAACAGACCGATTGTCGTGGCGGTCAGCTCGCGGACGAGGCTTCTGCGGAAAATCATGACATAAGGAAAAGTTTTGACTTTTTCGGGCGAATTTGCCGATAATGCTCGGCAGATCGCCAAACGGCAACAAAATGCCGAGACAGCAGACGAGGGAACGCGATGGAATTTACCATAAAAAGCGGCAGCCCCGAGAAGCAGCGAAGCGCCTGCGTGGTGGTGGGCGTGTTCGACAATCGCAAGCTTTCCCTCTCGGCGGAACTGATCGATAGGGCCAGCAACGGCTACATCAGCGAAATCATCCGTCGCGGCGACATGGAGGGCAAGCTCGGCGCGACGCTTGCTCCTGCACAACGTGCGCGGCACGCTGGCCGACCGCGTGCTTCTGGTCGGCCTGGGCAAGGAGCGCGACTTCCGCGACCGCGAATTCCGCTCGGCGATCCGCTCCGCGGTCAAGCTGCTCAACGAAACCGGCTCGTACGAGGCCGTGGTCTACCTGACCGAGGAAAAGGTCAAGCGGCGCGAAGTCGCGTGGCGCGTCGAGCACGCCGTCGTGGTCGCCATGGAGTCCGTCTACCGCTTCGAGCAGATGAAGAGCCAGCCCACGGAAGTCCGGCGGCCGCTGCGCAAGCTGACGCTGTCGGTGCCGCAGCGCTCGGACCTCACCGACGGCGAAGCCGCGTCGGCGCGGGGCCTGGCCATCGCGCACGGCATGGACATGGCGCGCGACCTGGGCAACATGCCGGGCAACATGTGCACGCCGACGTACCTTGCCGAGCGCGCGACGCAGCTCGGCGTCGAGTTTCCCGACATCAAGGTCACCATCCTCGAGCGCAAGGAATGCGAGGCGCTCGGCATGGGCTCGTTCCTGTCGGTGACCAACGGCAGCGATCAGCCGCCCCGTTTCATCGTCTTCGAGTACATGCAGTCGAAGAAGGCCAACGCCAAGCCGAATGTGCTGGTCGGCAAGGGCATCACGTTCGACTGCGGCGGCATCTCGATCAAGTCCGCGGCCGACCATGGACGAGATGAAGTTCGACATGTGCGGCGCGGCGTCGGTGTTCGGCACGTTCCGCACGATCGCGGAACTGAAGGCGCCGATCAACCTGGTGGGCCTCATTCCGGCTTGCGAGAACATGGTGTCGGGCCGCGCCACCAAGCCCGGCGACGTCGTGACCAGCATGTCCGGCCAGACGATCGAGGTGCTCAACACCGACGCCGAGGGTCGGCTCATCCTGGCCGACGCGCTGACCTATGCGGAACGCTACGAACCCGAGGCGGTCGTCGACATCGCGACGCTGACAGGCGCGATGGTGGTCGCGCTGGGGCATGTCGCCAGCGGCCTGTTCAGCAACAACGAGACGCTCGCGCGCGCGCTGCTCGGCGCCGGCGACGATGCCTACGACCGCGCGTGGCAATTGCCGATGTGGGAGGACTACCAGGAGGGTCTCGCGAGCAATTTCGCGGACTTCGCCAACATCGCCGGAAAGCGGCGGCGGCAGCATCGTGGCCGCCTGCTTCCTGTCGCGCTTCACCAAGAAATACGACTGGGCGCACCTGGACATCGCGGGCACCGCATGGAAGGACGGCAAGGAGAAGGGCGCCACGGGCCGGCCCGTGCCGCTGCTCGCCACGTGGCTGCTCGCGCAGGAGAATCCGCCGGCGTGACGCGGCGGGACAGGGTGGGCATCCGCCAGGGGCACCGATGACCACGATCGATTTCTACACGCACGTGCCGGACCGCCTCGAGGTCGCGGCAAGGATCATTGCCAAGGCGCATGCGGCCCACGGCAGCGTGCGCGTTCTCACTCCCGACGCCGCCACGACGGACGCGCTCGATCGCCGGCTGTGGCTGTTGCCGCCGACTGGGCTTTCTTCCCCATTGCACCACCGACAGTCCGCTCGCCGCGGAAACGCCGATCTGGATCGGCCACTCGCTCGAGCACGACGGGGCCGCTGCGGTGCTGGTCAATCTGCACCCGTCGCCGCCACCTTTCTTCAGCCGCTTCGAGCGGCTTGCGGAAATCGTCGGCACCGACGACGCCGATGCTGCCGCGGGCCGCGAGCGCTGGAAGTTCTACAAGGAGCGCGGTTACGAACTGCGCCCTCACAACCTTTCCGCGAAAGAATGATCCGTGCCGACGGCGCGTGAACTCCTCGAGCAGGCCGATGCGCTGATGCGCCGCAACCGCGACGCGCGCAGACGACGACATTCCGGTCCTGACCGACGCGGTACCCCAGCAGGAGGCCCGTTCCGCCTTCGCGCCGCCGCTGCGTCCCGTCGAGGCGCCGCCTGCAGCCGCCGATGCCGGCGACGACGTGCCGCTGCTCACCGACGAAGTCGAGGAAATCGACGCCGTGGCGATCGACGCCGCCGTGGACGAAGGCGAGCCGTCGGCTGTGGCTCGATTTCGACGCCGGCGAGCCCTCCGTGATCGGCGATGCGCCGGATTCCATTGCGATCGTTCCGCCGGTGGACCTGCGCAGACCCGAAACGCCGTCCGAATGTCGAGGAGTTCGACGAACTCGACGACGAACTTGCCGCCGCGATTGCTGCCGCGCCTCCCGAAGCAGGAGACGCTGCAGCCTCCGTCGTCGGCTACGCTGGTTCCGGAACACGCGACGCCGCCGGTACCGCCGATACCGCACACGCAATCCCCGTCGCATCTGCCTGCCGTCATCGCCGGTGGCGCGGCCGCACTGTTGCACGGGGACATGGCCGCCGTCGCTCCCACGCATCGCCCAGCGGTGGAATCTGAGGCTGTGCCGGCGCCCGTGGCATCGCTGGCGGACCTCCGTCCAGCGATGGAGATTGCCGATGTGGCGGATGCACTGCCTGCCGACGCGCCGCCTGAGCCCGACGCCGTGCATGGTGAGTCCATGCCACCGGCGAACGCGCCAATCGCGCTCGACGCCGCGCAATGGGAGATCGCCGCCGCCGCTCTGTGCCGCCGCCGGCTGCGGCCAAGCGCCCGACGCCGCGAATTGGGAGGCCGATGGCCGAGGAAATTCGCATGCAGGTGCTGCAGCGAATCGACCTCTTCACCGACACCGGACTGCGCACGCAGTTGGGCGAGCGGCTGCAGCCGATCGTCGACCGCGCGAGCGCCGATCTCGTCGCGACGATCAACCAGCACGTCGGCGAGTTGCTTCGCGCGTATGTGGCGGAGGCCATCGAGCGTGAAATCGACAGCTGGCGGCGCAACCACTGATCCATGGCCAGCTCCGCGCCTGCACCTGACACCCGTGCTAGACTGATCCCATGAATTCGCCGTTGACCTCATTGTCCGCTCTGTCCGCTTCGCGCACGGCCGTACGCGTACGCGTACTTTTTCTATTTTTGGGCAAACGCCCAAGGGGACCGAACGCGAGCGTAGATTTCCAGCAACTCAAGGATTTCACCAGTCGGGCGGCCCCAAAAGGGTCGCCCGATTTGTTTTGTGCGCGTGCTTTCCAACGCAACACATCTGCAAGGAGCAAGACCATGATCATCGTGATGCAACCGGACGCGGGCGAAACGGAAGTCGCCGCGGTCGAAGCACGGATCCGCGCCCAGGGCTTGGGCGTGCACATATCGCGCGGCACGGAGCGCACGCTGATTGGCGCCATCGGCGACGAGCGCAGTCTCGACCCGGAGATGTTCGATCACGCTGCCCGGCGTCGAACGCTCGATGCACATCGTCAAGCCGTACAAACTCGTCGCGCGGGAGTGGCACCGGTCGAACACGGTCGTACGCGTGCGGCGGCGTTGCGCTCGGCGGAGCGGCCGTGCAGATGATCGCCGGGCCGTGCTCGGTCGAAACCGAAGCGCAGATGTCCGCCGCCGCCGATGCCGTCGCAGCCGGCGGCGCAACGATGATGCGCGGCGGCGCATTCAAGCCGCGCACCAGCCCCTACGCATTCCAGGGCAAAGGGGTCGACGGCCTCAAGCTGCTCAAGGATGCGGCGGCGCGCCACGGCTTGCCTGTGGTCACGGAACTGATGGACGTGCGGATGCTGGACACATTCCTGGAACAGAAAGTGGACGTGATCCAGATCGGCACGCGCAACATGCAGAACTTCGACCTGCTGAAGGAAGTCGGCCGCGTCGATGTGCCGGTGGTGCTGAAGCGCGGCATGAGCGCGACGATCAGCGAATGGCTGATGGCCGCCGAGTACATCGCCGCAGGAGGCAATCACAGGATCGTTCTCTGCGAGCGGGGCATCCGGACGTTCGAGACGGCCTACCGGAACGTGCTCGACGTCACGGCGATTGCCGTGCTGAAGCGCGAGACGCATCTGCCCGTCATCGCCGACCCGTCGCATGCGGGCGGCAAGGCGTGGATGGTGTCGGCGCTGTCGTGCGCTGCCATCGCTGCCGGAGCGGACGGCCTGCTGGTGGAAGTGCATCCGAATCCGCCGGAGGCGTGGTGCGACGCCGACCAGGCGCTCACTCCGACGGAGTTCGTCGCGCTGATGGACAGGCTCCAAGCTGTGGCGCAGGCCGTCGGGCGGACGCTCGACAGGCACGCCAAGGCGACGCTCCGCGACGTGCACGCGGGTGCCATGGCGAATGCCTGACCACCGCGCAATCCGGGTCCGGCCGGCGACGACCGACATTCGGTGGAACGCAGCCGTGAGGCGGCTGTCCGATGCTGGTGTCGCGGAACCTGCTAGATTGGAACCATGTTCGAACTCTCCGGCATCCTTCACCGCTATGGTGCGGTAACCGCCGTCGAGGTCCCGGAGTGGCGTGCCGCAGCCGGCGACGCATGGCTGCTCGCCGGACAATCCGGCAGCGGCAAATCCACGTTGCTGCACATCCTGGCCGGGCTGACCCGGCCCACGGTCGGTTCGGTGACGGTCAACGGCACCAACATCGCCGCGCTGTCGGAAAGCGCGCGCGACCGTTGGCGCGGCCGCAACGTGGGCCTGGTGCCGCAACGCCTGCACCTGGTCGGGGCGCTGGATGTACGCGACAACCTGCGGCTCGCGCAGGCACTGGCGGGTTTGCGCGTCGACGACGATCGCATCACCGCGTTGCTCGAGGCGGTCGGCGTCATCGAGCTCTCCGGGCGCTTGCCGTCTCAGTTGTCGCAGGGCCAGGCGCAACGCGTGGCCATTGCGCGTGCGGTGATCAATCGCCCGGCACTGGTGCTGGCCGACGAACCCACGGCCAACCTGGACGACGCGCATGCGGCGCAGGCGCTGGAACTGTTGCGCGGGCAGGCAATCGAGGCCCGCGCGACGCTCGTCGTCGCGTCGCATGACGCACGGGTGAGGTCGCTGCTGCCGAACGTGTTCGCGTTGCCCGCGTGGAACGTGGCGGCAGCATGAGCGCCGGTTGGGCGATGTGATGAACATGCTTCGGCTTGCCTTGGCCTACGCGCGCCGGCGTCCGCTGTCGACGCTGCTCGTCGTGGTCATGCTGGCACTGGGCGTGGCCACGGTTGCGTTGACGCTGCTCATCGCGCGCGAACTGGAAACACGGCTGACGCGCGACGCCGCAGGCATCGATCTGGTCGTCGGCGCCAAGGGCAGTCCGTTGCAGATCGTGCTGGCGGGCGTCTATCACGCGGATGTTCCGCCCGGAAACATTCCACTTTCCGCGATCGCGACGTTGCGCAGGAATCCGCTGGTCGCGCAGGTGATCCCGCTGGCGCTGGGCGACAGCGTCCAGCGGATTTCGCATTGTCGGCACCGAACCCGAATTGGTCGCGCAATACGGTGGCGTCCTCGAAGCGGGCGAGCTCTGGAGCCTGCCGCTCGACGCGGTGCTGGGCAGCGACGTCGCGCGCACGACCAAGCTTCGCAGAGGCGACCGATTCGTAGGCTCGCATGGCCTGGCGGAAGGGGGCGGGCAGCATGCCGACGCGCGCTACACGGTGACCGGCGTGCTGGCGCCGACCGGCACCGTGCTCGACCGGCTGGTGCTGACGTCGCTCGCCAGCGTGTGGACCGTGCACGAACATCACGGCGACAGCGATGCCGTTGCCCGCCGCGAAGTGACGCTCGCCCTCGTCAAGTACCGTACGCCGCTGGCCGCGGCCAGCCTGCCTCGCGCCATCAACAGCGACACGGCAACTGGTCGCAGCATCGCCGGCGTATGAAACCGCGCGCCTGCTGACGGTTTTCGGCGCGGGCGTCGACCTGATCCGCGCGTTCGCGTGGCTGCTGGTCGCGGCGTCGACGCTGATGCTGTTCGTCGCGCTGGCGCAGACACTGGACGAGCGTCGCTACGACCTCGCAATCATGCGCGCGCTGGGCGCGTCGCGCGCGCAGGTGGCGTTTGTCCTCCTCGCGGAAAGCCTGTTCCTTGCGGCGGCCGGAACGCTGCTGGGGACTCGTCCTTGCGCACGTCGGCCGCGGCGGCCATACCGTGGTGGATGCCGCAGGTGGCGCCCCTTGCGGACGCGGCTCGCCACTTCATGCCGGAGGAGTGGGTCGTGGTCGGGCTGGCGATGGCCGTGGGTATAATTGCCGCACTGTGGCCGGCATGGAGGGCCTATCGCCTCGATGTCGCCGCCACCCTTGCCGAGGGCTGAAGCCATGCATGCGCACGGCCATTGTCCTGTCGCTCGCCATGTTCGCCGCCGCGCCTGCGCAAGCGCTCAATACCGGCGTTGCCGCGCAGGGAATGCCCAGCGCTGCGGACTATGCGTCGGGGATCCTGCCCGAGCGCGCAGGCGTCGTTTCCTGGAAGACGCTGTCGCAGGTGGAGCCGATCAAGAAGGACGGCAAGCTGGTTCCGTCTTTTTCCGCGGAAATCCTCGGGCTCGACCGCACCGACGTCAAGGTCCAGGGTTTCATGATTCCGCTCGATATCGGCGAGAAGCAGAAGCGCTTTCTTCTTTCCGCGGTTCCTCCGCATTGCCAGTTCTGTCTTCCCGCCGGCCCCGACGAGATCGTCGAGGTCGAGGCCAGGAGTCCGGTCGCCTATACGTTCGATCCGATCGTCATCGGCGGCAAATTTTCCGTGGTGAAGGACGACTGCGTCGGGCATCCTGTATCGGATGACCGGCGCGGTGCGCGTCGACTAGCGCGCCGCACGGATCAACCGCGGCCCGCGTGCCGCATTCCGCTATAATTTCAAGCTTTGCACGCTTGCGCGCGAAGCGAGCGCGAACTCACTCTTCCCATTCCGCATGGAACTAGCCAAAAGCTTCGAACCCCACGCCATCGAGTCCAAGTGGTATCCGCTGTGGGAGTCGCGCGGGTACTTCGCAGCGTCCGGCGACGCGGACGCGCCTGCGTTCTGCATCCAGCTTCCGCCGCCGAACGTGACCGGCTCGCTGCACATGGGCCATGCGTTCCAGCAGACGCTGATGGACCTCATGATCCGCTACCACCGGATGCGCGGCGACAACACGCTATGGCAGGTGGGCACCGATCATGCCGGCATCGCGACGCAGATCATCGTCGAGCAGCAGCTGAAGGCGAAGGGCATGTCGCGGCACGACCTGGGGCGCGAGAAGTTCGTCGAGCGCGTGTGGGCGTGGAAGGAGGAGTCCGGATCCACGATCACCCGCCAGATGCGGCGCATGGGCGCGTCGGCGGATTGGACGCGCGAACGCTTCACGATGGACGAAGGCCTGTCCGCGGCGGTGAAGAAGACGTTCATCCGCCTCTACGAGGACGGACTCATCTATCGCGGCAAACGGCTCGTGCACTGGGACCCCAAGCTCGGCACGGCGGTGTCGGACCTGGAAGTGGAAAGCGAGGAAGTGCAGGGCAAGCTCTGGGAAATCCGCTATCCGGTCGCCGACGCGGCAGGCAACCCGATGGGCGAATCCCTCGTCGTCGCGACGACGCGCCCGGAGACGATGCTTGGCGACGTCGCGGTGGCCGTCAATCCCGGCGACTCACGCTACACGGCGTTCGTCGGCAAGCAGGTGACGCTGCCACTGACCGGACGCCGTATCCCGGTCATCGCCGACGAATACGTCGAGCAGGACTTCGGCACCGGCTGCGTGAAGATCACGCCGGCGCACGACTTCAACGACTGGCAGGTCGCGCAGCGGCACAAGCTGTCGCCGATCACGATCTTCACGCTGGAAGCGAAGGTCAACGACAACGCGCCGGAGAAGTATCGCGGCCTGGACCGCTACGCGGCGCGCAAGGCAGTGCTGGCCGACCTGACCGCGGCGGGGCTGCTCGTCTCCGAAAAGCCGCACAAGATGGTCGTGCCGCGCTGCGGACGCAGCGGCGAAGTCGTCGAGCCGATGCTCACCGACCAATGGTTCGTCGCGATGACCACGCCCGCGCCGGCTACGCATCCCTACTTTCCCGGCAAGACGATCCAGGACCTCTGCCTCGCCGCCGTCGGCGACGGTGTGGTCCCGCCCGGTGGCGGCCGAGCGCGAACGCGTGCGTTTCGTGCCCGGGGAATGGCTATCGACGTACCACCACTGGATCGACAACATCCAGGACTGGTGCATCTCGCGCCAGCTGTGGTGGGGTCATCGCATCCCGGCCTGGTACGACGAGGCAGGCACGCCCTACGTGGCGGGCAGCGAAGCGGAAGCGCGCACGTTGGCCGCCGCGAAACTGGGCCGCGATCCGGGTCCGCTTAGCGCAGGACGACGACGTGCTCGACACGTGGTTCTCGTCGTGCTCTGTGGTGCCATTCGACGCTGGGCTGGCCCGAGGACACGAAGGAGTTGCGCACGTTCCTGCCGTCATCGGTGCTGGTGACGGGCTTCGACATCATCTTCTTCTGGGTCGCGCGGATGATCATGACGACGACCTACTTCACCGGCCGCATCCCGTTCCACGACGTCTACATCAACGCGCTGGTCCGTGACGAGCACGGGCAGAAGGTGTCGAAATCCAAGGGCAACGTGCTCGACCCGATCGACCTGATCGACGGCGTCGACCTCGAGACGCTCGTCACCAAGCGCACGTCCAACATGATGGACCCGCGCCAGGCCGAATCCATCGCCGCGCGCACGCGCAAGCAATTCCCCGACGGTATCCCGGCGGTCGGCGCCGATGCGCTGCGCTTCACGTTCGCCTCGCTCGCGACGTTCAACCGCACGCTGAACTTCGACATGGATCGTTGCGAGGGCTACCGCAATTTCTGCAACAAGCTGTGGAACGCGACGCGCTTCGTGTTGATGAACGTCGACGGCAAGGACGTCGGCCTGGACGATGCACAGCCGGTCACGCTTGAGTTTCGTCGACCGCTGGATGATCTCGCGCCTGCAGCAGGCCGAAGCCGAGATCGCCGCCCAGATCGACGCCTATCGCTTCGACCTCGCGGCCAAGGCCGTCTACGAACTCGTCTGGGACGAGTATTGCGACTGGTATGTCGAGCTGACGAAGTCCCAGCTGCAACACGGCGATGACGGCCGCGCAGCGCGGGACGCGCCGGACGCTGGTGCGCGTGCTCGAGGTCATGTTGCGCCTCGCGCACCCGTTCATCCCGTTCATCACCGAGGAATTGTGGCAGTCGGTGGCGCCGCTGGCCGCCAAGTCCGGCGAGACCATTTCGCTGCAGCCGTTTCCGAAACCTGATGCAAGCCGGATCGACTCCGCGGCGAACGCGAAAATGGCGTTGCTGAAGGACATGGTCAACGCCAGCCGGACGCTGCGCGGCGAGATGAACCTGTCGCCGGGGCAGAAGGTGCCGCTGATCGCGACCGGCGACGCCGCGCTGCTGGGCGAGTTCGCTCCCTACCTCATGCCGCTGCTTCGGCTCTCGGACGTCAAGATCGTCACGTCACTGCCTGCCTCCGACGCACCGGTCCAGGTCGTCGGCGAATACCGGCTCATGCTGCACATCGAAGTCGACCCGGTGGCCGAACGCGAACGGATCGGCAAGGAAATCTCGCGAATCGACGGCGAGATCGTCCGCGCCAGCGCCAAGCTCGGCAACGAGAGCTTCGTCGCGCGGGCGCCGGCCGCGGTCGTCGAGCAGGAGCGGGCGCGTCTCGCGGGCTTTGCCGCAACGTTGGAAAAGCTGAAGGAGCAGTACGGTCGCCTCGGCGGCTAGTCCTTCCGTGACAGGTAGCCCGTCACTTCCTCGCGGTCGTGATACAGCTGGCGGATCCGCAGCTCGACGTTCACGCCTGCGCGTCCGGTGATTTCCAGCATGCGCGACGCGCATCGCTGCACTTCATCGTAGCGCTTCTTCATCGGCAGCTTGAGGTTGAAGATCGCGCGGCGCGCGGCGCCGTCGGCGATCCAGCGCGCGACCAGGTCGGCGATGCGTATCGGCTGCAGCACGATGTCGCAAACGAGCCAGTCGACCGGCCGCCGTGGGCGCCACGTCATGCCGTCCTCGCGCAGATGCGTCACCAGCGGATCGTCGGCCGACGCTCCCCTTCATCGGCCCGTTGTCGACGGCCGTCACGCGCACGCCCCGATGCGCGAGCTGCCACGTCCACCCGCCGGGCGCGGCGCCCAGATCCACCGCGTGCAGCCCCGGACGCAAGCAGCCGCAATTGCTCGTCGTCGGTCAGGAACGCGCCGAACGCCTCGGCCAGCTTGAGAGTCGACCGCGACGGCACGTCGCGCGGCATCTTCAGGCGCGGAATGCCCATCGGCCACGCAGAATTCCAGCCTGGCGCGCTGGTCGCGACATAGGCAGCCTGCTTTGACGTGAAGACGACATGCAGTGTCGGCAACTCAGTTGCCACCTCAGGTGCAACATTAGGCGGCAGCCGCGCGTGCGTGCCGACGGTCAGCACCTGCGCCGACTGCAGCGCGTCACGCAGCAGCGGCTCGAGGCGACGGCACAGCGACGACAGGTGCTTGCCGTCGTTGGTGTCCGGGTATTCGAGCCACATCGCGCCGCACTGTGACCCCGAGATCGCGCGCCGCCGCGACGATCGGCGTGATGCGGTCGCGCTCGCCGAGCGGACATCGGTCCTGCGCCCAAGCTCAACTCGCGCGCAAATATGGGAGGGCGCGCCGCAAGTGCCGCGGACACCCGCGCCGGAGCAAGCGGCCTTGAAAGCGGCAGCGCCACGACGCCGGGCACGATGACGGGATCCGCGGCGGCGACAGCTTTTGCGGCGTCGGCCAGCGCTCCAAGGTCGCGCGCGCATTCCGGTTCGAAGCCGGCGCGGCAGAGCGCGACGATCGAACTCGCGCTCATCGTCACGCTTTGGTCGGCAAGGATGCGAACGGCGACAAGCGCTGTCGCCGTGTTCCGCGTCAGGCGTTCTCGGGTTCCGGCGCGCGCTTCTTCATCAGCAGCGCGGGAATGGGCTTCGACCGTGCCAGAACCATGGCGATGGGCGCCTGTCCCGTTCATCAGCGCCGACTTGCGCTTAGCCGCATCTGCCGGGCGGCTGATTGCGGGCTGATCGGGATTGTTGGCGTAGACCTCGTCGCGCTGGCGTTCGCGCGCGCTGCGCCCGTCACCGCTATGGCCCTCGCCACGATCGCGCACACGGGAAACCCTGGCCTCCGCCGGTTCGCGCGGCCGCGACAGGCGCCGTGGCGGCAGGACGCGCGCGTTCGGTACGCGCAGCCGGCCGGCGCTCGCCGCGCGGTGCGCGCTCGCGCGTTCGCGCGATGGCGTGCGTTCCGCGGCCGCGACGGGATCGAATCCGTCCACGGACTCGACGGCCACCTTCTTCTTCAGCATGCGTTCGATTTCGACCAGGTATTTCTCTTCTTCCGGCGCGACGAACGAGATCGCTTCGCCGGATGCGCCCGCGCGGCCCGTGCGGCCGATGCGGTGAACATAGTCTTCCGGCGTATGCGGCAGTTCGTAGTTGACGACCAGCGGCAGGTCGTCGATGTCCAGGCCGCGCGCGGCGACGTCGGTGGCGACGAGCACCTGCAGCTTGCCTTCCTTGAACTGGGTCAGCGCCTCGAGGCGCGCCTGCTGCGTCTTGTCGCCGTGGATCGCCTCGGTGATGAGGCCGTCCTTTTCGAGTTGGCGTGCGAGCCGCGACGCGCCGTGCTTGGTGCGCACGAAACACAGCACCTGCCAGACGTTGCGCGACTTGACGATGTGCGCGAGCAGCGCGCGCTTGGCATCCTGCGGACACTTGTAGGCGCGCTGGGTGACCGTATCCGCGGCTTCGTTGCGCCGCGCGACTTCGATCAGTTGCGGCTCGTTCAGCAGCTGGTCGGCCAGCCGCTTGATCTCGTTGCAGAACGTGGCCGACCACAGCAGGTTCTGCCGCTTCGCGGTGACCGGCAGCAGCGCCATGATCCGCTTGATGTCCGGGATGAAGCCCATGTCCAGCATGCGATCGGCTTCATCGAGCACGAAGATCTCGACCTGGCCCAGGTTCACGCTCTTGTGCTCGATGTGGTCGAGCAGGCGACCCGGCGTGGCGACGAGGATTTCCACGCCGGCGCGGACGATGGCCAGCTGTTGCTTGATGTCCACGCCCCCGAACACGCAGGTGGAACGCAGCCCCGTGTACTTGCCGTATTCCTTGATCGCTTCCTCGACCTGGATCGCCAGTTCCCGCGTCGGCGCGAGGATCAGCGCGCGTACGGTATGGCGGGCAGGGGAGGGACTGGTGTTGGCGTACTGCTGGAGACGCTGCAGGATCGGCAGCGCGAATCCCGCGGTCTTGCCGGTGCCGGTCTGCGCGCCGCCCATGACGTCCAGTCCCGCCAGCACGACGGGGATGGCTTGCGCCTGGATGGGTGTTGGCGTGGTGTAGCCGGCTTCGGTCACGGCCCGCAATATCTCCGGGCTGAGACCGAGCTCAGCGAAGCTCGTGTCGCTCATTGAATGCTCCTGTTGCGGCCTACCGCCGTTGGCGGTTTCCGGTCCAGGCAGCGCAAATGACGTTGCGAGGTTTGGCGGGAAGGTCGCCCTTGGTCTGGGCGGCGGCTTACCCGCTTTGGGTTGGGCGGTGACCGGAACGGCCGCCCGAAATCGCATTATAGCCTAAGTCGCGGATTATTCAAAATAATTGTAGCGTGTTGCGCGTATTTTGTTGTATAATCGACTGTTTTTGCTGCGGTGCCGCAACCCGAGCGGGCCACCTTCCGGCATCCAGCGACGCATCCTAAGAAACGGAACGAACGCCATGACCACGCCGCGCCAGGACCTGCGCAACATCGCCATCATCGCCCACGTCGATCATGGCAAGACGACGCTCGTCGACAAGATGCTGGTGCAGGCGGGAACGTTCGCCAAGCACCAGCATATCGGCGAACGGATGATGGACAGCAACGACCTCGAGCGCGAACGCGGCATCACCATCCTGGCCAAGAACTGCTCGATCCGCTTCGGCGACATCCGCATCAACATCGTCGACACGCCGGGTCACGCCGATTTCGGCGGCGAGGTCGAACGCATCCTGGGCATGGTCAATGGCGTGCTGCTGCTGGTCGACGCGGTCGAAGGACCCGATGCCGCAGACGCGCTTCGTCACGATGAAGGCGTTGCAGCAGGGCCTGCAGCCGATCGTCGTCGTGAACAAGGTCGACCGCCCCGGCGCGCGCCCGGAGTGGGTCGTCAACCAGACGTTCGATCTCTTCGACAAGCTGGGCGCGACCGAAGAGCAGCTCGACTTCCCGGTGGTGTACGCGTCGGCGCTGAACGGCTGGGCGACGATGGACGTCAACGTCGCCAAGGCCGGCAAGGCGCCGGACAGTGCCGACATGCGCGCGCTGTTCGAGACGGTGATCAAGCACGTGCCCGCGCCGGTCGGCGATTCCGACGGCCCGTTCCAGCTGCAGATCTCCGCGCTCGACTATTCGAGCTACGTGGGACGGCTGGGGATAGGCCGCATCCGCCGCGGGCGCATCGCGCCGGGCCAGGAAGTCGCCGTGCTGAACGGCCCGCTGGCCGAAGGCGAAATGCCGAAGAAGGCGAAGATCGGCCAGCTGTTCTCGTTCTCGGGCATGGAACGCGTTCCCATCGAAACGGCGGAAGTCGGCGACATCGTGCTGGTGACCGGCGTCGAGGAACTGTCGATCGGCACGACGCTGGCGTCGCTCGAGTCGCCGGAAGCGCTGCCGCCGATCATGATCGACGAGCCCACGCTGTCGATGTACTTCCAGGTCAACACGTCGCCGCTCGCCGGCCGCGAAGGCAAGTACGTGACGTCGCGCAACCTGCGCGACCGCCTCGCCAAGGAAATGCTGACCAACATGGCGCTGCGCGTCGAGGAGACGGGCGACACCGACGCCTTCCTGGTCTCGGGCCGCGGCGAACTGCACCTGACGATCCTGATCGAGAACATGCGCCGCGAAGGCTTCGAGTTGGCGGTGTCGCGGCCGCGAGTCGTGCTGCGCGAAATCGACGGTGTCACCTGCGAGCCGTTCGAAGCGTTGTCGGTCGACGTCGAGGAAACGCACCAGGGCGCGGTCATGGAAGCACTGGGCACGCGCCGTGGCGATCTGGTCAACATGGAATCCGACAGCCAGGGCCGCACGCGCCTCGACTACCGCATCACCGCGCGGGGCCTGATCGGCTTCCAGGGCGAGTTCATGAACCTGACGCGCGGCACCGGTCTCATGAGCCACGTGTTCGACAGCTACGCGCCGGTGAAGGGCGAAATCCCCGAGCGCCGCAATGGCGTGCTGATTTCAGCCGAGGACGGTCCCGCCGTCGCGTACGCGCTGTGGAAGCTGCAGGATCGCGGCCGGATGTTCGTGTCGCCGGGCGAGGCGCTGTACGAGGGCATGGTCATCGGCATCCACAGCCGCGACAACGACCTCGTGGTCAACCCGATCAAGGGCAAGCAGCTGACCAACGTGCGCGCGTCCGGCACCGACGAAGCAGTGCGCCTGGTGCCGCCCATCCAGTTGAACCTCGAGTACGCAGTGGAGTTCATCGCCGACGACGAGCTGGTGGAAGTCACGCCGCAGTCGATCCGTATCCGCAAGCGTCACCTCAAGGAACACGAGCGGAAGAAGGCGAGCCGCGAAGCGGCGTAACGCCTGTTTGGAGTGGGACTGAAGGGGCCGCCGACTGCGGCCCCTTTTTTTCGGGCGCTGGCGCGAGTCTTCCCAGGCGGAACATCGTATTCGAATTGTTAATGGATCCGCGTCGGCAAATCTTACGGCACCACCGTCGCGGCCCCGCCTGGGTCGCGTCGTAGCGTTGAATTCATTGCGTTTTGACATTCCGGCGTGGTTCGTGCTCTTGCCTTCCCCGAAATTCGACGGCAAACGAGATTGGGGGGCGCATGAAAACTTACTTGATGAAGAGCCTGATTGTGGGCGCAGTCCTGACGGGTGCTTTGGCATCGTCAAGCGCACACGCTGTCCTCATTGGCGGAATTGAGTTTCCCCAGGGTCCGGTTTCTTTCGCCGATGCGGTCACGTCGTATACGCCCGCCGCAGGGCCGACGCTCCCACATCGAGGTGACTTCAACGCACTCGGCGTCCCGAACTACAACGGCATCAATTCCTGCGCGTCGCAGGCGCTCTGCAGCTTCGTGACGCTTGGCCAGGGCGGCAGCATCGTCCTGCAGTTTGTCGACAACATACTCACAGGCAGCGACAGCGCGGCAGCCGATCTATGGATCTTCGAAGTCGGCCCGGACGTCGAGAAGACGTTCGTCGACGTCAGCACTGACGGACTCGCCTGGACTTCCGTCGGTTTTGTCGGTGGCGCGACAGCCGGAGTGGACCTCGACGCCTTTGGCTTTGGAATCGCCAGTGCTTTCGCCTATGTCCGGCTGACGGATGATCCGACTGTGGGCGGTGGAGGCGGTTCGACCCCGGGCGCGGACATCGATGCGGTAGGTGCAATCTCGACGCGTCGAGTGGATGTGCCGGAACCTGGCACGCTTGCGCTGCTCGGGATCGGCCTCGCGGGGATGTTCCGGCTACGTCGAAAGCGCTGATCGCCGCTAGACCGACAATCGTTCCACGACGCTTTCCTCCCAGGCGACGCCTGTTCCCACGGTATCGCGCACGGCAGTCATGCCGTTCTCGATGCGCAGCGGTTCGCTCAGGATCGGATTCCACCAATCCGCGTATTCCAGCCAGTGCGCGGTCGGCGTGGCGCACAATAACTGCGCGCTGATCTCCGGCCACAGGTGGTTGGAGATGCGGATGTTCCTGGACTGCGCCATCGCTGCTGCGCGTATCCACCCCGTGACACCGCCGATCTTCATCACGTCCGGCATCATGTAGTCGGACGCCTGCGCGTCGATCGCGTGCTGCATGTCGAGCGGTCCCCACCAGTTCTCGCCGCACTGGATCGGCGTGCGCGCCTCCCGCGCCACCATCGCGTGGCCCGCGTAGTCATGGGCGAGCGTGGGCTCCTCGACCCACGTGAGGCCTTCGTCGTCGAGAACGCGCATCCGCTGCACGGCTTCGATAGGCGTCAGGCTCTGGTTGTAGTCGACCATGACCGCGACGTCGTCGCCGACCGCCTTGCGTATGGCGCGAATGACAGCAACGTCTTCCCGCACGGTCGGGTAACCGATCTTGGCCTTCACGCCCGTGAAGCCACGCTTCGCCCAGTCCTCCCCCGTGCGCGCCGAGCCCGCAATCCCGTCGTAGCCGATCGCGCCGTAGGCAGGAACAGGTTTCTCTACGCCGCCCAGAAGGCGGACCAGCGACGTGCGGTGACTGCGTGCCAGCGCGTCCCACAGCGCCATGTCGATCGCGGCCAGCGCGATGCCGACCAGTCCCTGCGTGCCGAGCAGCCGGAAGCGCGCGTTCAGTTTTTGCGCGATCTCGGCGGGCGCGAGCGGTTCGCCTTTCACCAGCGCCTCGAAATTGCGCACCAGTTCGGCGACGGGCTTGAGCGCCGCGGGCGTGTACGTGAACACCATGCCGTGACCGACAGTGCCGTCGTCGATCGATGGCGTCCGTCAGCACCAGCGGCGATTCCGAAACCGTGCCGCTGGCGGTCTGATGGGGATGCTGCATCGGCACGCGAACCGATCGCACGCGCAGGCTTTGAATCCTGGGAAATCGATGGTTGGCTCATCGCTGGTCTACCTCCCCTGGAGCAGAGTCATTCCGCGCCTCAGCTTCGTCGCTGAGCCGGCCCGCGGCGTCCTGCAGCGCCTTGATCGCGTCGGCGCGGCCTTTTCCGGTCAGCTTCTTCTGGTCGATGATCAGCAGCATCCCTTCCTGCTCCTGCCGGATGATGCGACCGTGCACGCCGGATTCGTCCTGCAATCCCACCACCCTGTGCGTGCTCACGGGCCTCGGAAAGCCCTTGACGGTGATGGTTCCGGTCTCCTCGGCGATGACGACGTCCTTGACCAGCGAATAGGTCTCGTGGGCGAGCAGAATGCCCCCCAGGTCGGCGTGCGTCTGCAGCCGCGCCGCCAGGTTCACCTCATTGCCGATGATCGTGTAGTCGACGCGTTCGTCGCTGCCAAAGTTGCCGACGGTGCAAAAGCCGGTGTTGATCCCGATGCGCAACTGGAAGACGTGCTCCTGGCCGCGTTCGCGCCACTCGGCCTGCAGATCGCGCATCCGTTGCTGCATTGCGACGGCCATCCTGACGCAGGCGATGGCGTCCTCCCGCGCCCCCTTGGTTTCCGGATCCCCGAAGAACAGCATGATCGCGTCGCCGATGAACTTGTCGATGGTGGCGCCGTACTCGAGCGCAATCGACGACATTTCCCGCAGGTACTGATTGAGCAGCGTCGTCAGCTCCTCGGATTCGAGGATGTCCGTCGTCTCCGTGAAGCCGGCGATGTCGGAGAAGAAGATCGTCATCTTCTTGCGTTGCGACGCGACTTCGACATTCTTCTCGCCGCTGAAGATCGACGGTAGATTTGCGGCGACAGATATTTCGACAGCTTCGATGCCAGCGATTCGAGCATCTGCTTCTTTTCCGTGACCAGCCGCGTGGCCTCTTCTGCCCGAAGCTTCGCGTCGAGCAGGCCCTTCTCGGCATCCTTGAGTTCGGTGATATCCGTCATCACCGTCACGGTTCCGCCTCCGGCGATGCGACGGCGGCCGATCCGGAGTACGCGGCCGTCCGGTGTCCTGTCCTCGAACGTTTGGCCGGTGGGATTGCGCAGGCTTTCCACCCGTTTGTTGACGAGTGTCTCCACATCGCCGTCGCCGTAGTAGCCGTGCGTCGCCAGGTAGCAGAGCAACCCGACATAGGGGCGGCCGGGCTGCAGAAGTTCCCGCGGCACAGGGTAGACGTCGGCGAAGCGGTCATTGCAGAAGACGACATTGAGCGCCTCATCGATGTAGGACAGCGCGCCCGGCATGTTGTCGAGCGCGAGGTGGAGTTGCGCCTCCTTGTGGGCGAGATTCGACTCGGCGACCTTGAGTCCGGTGATGTCCGTGATCACCGTAACCGTGCCTCCCGGTGCGGCGCGGCGGCGATAGACCTCGTAGGTGCGACCGTCAGGTGTTCGATCCTCGAAGGTCGCGCCCGTCGGGTTGCGCAGACTATCCACCCTTTTGCCGACGAGAGCGTCGACATCACCCGTCGCCATAGTATCCATGCGTGGCCAGATGGCGCAGCAAGTCGGGGTAGGGTCGCCCCGGCTGAAGCAACTCCGGCGGAACCGGATACATGTCGGCAAAGCGGTCGTTGCAGACGACGATGTTCAGGTCGTCATCGGTGTAGACGAGCGCGCCCGGCATGTTGTCCAGGGCGACCTTGAGCTGCGCTTCCTTGCGTGCGACGGCCTCTTCTGCCTGCTTGCGCGCAGTGATGTCCGAATACGTGAGGACCAGGCCAGCATCACCCATCGGCGTGTACTGGACCTGGAGTGTCTGTCCGGACGCCAATGCATATTCGAGCTCGTGCGGCTTGCGTGCGCGGACGCGATTCAGGCGCGTCCGGGCCTGTACCTCCGCATTGCCTGGTCCGTAGTCGCCGCGTTCCGCGTTGAAGCGATAGAATTCCGCCAGTTCCGTTCCCGGCTTGCACAACGCCGATGGATACCCGCGCAACGTCCTGAATGCACGGTTGCTGGCCACGAGCTTCAAGTCGTGGTCGAAGATCGCAAAGCCGAAAGTCAGTGTGTCGAGGCCCGCGCGAAGCAGATGCGCTTCCGGGTCGGGCGCCGTTGCGTCCGCCGAATCCGACGTGGAGGTCTTGCTTGGCCATGACCAAACTCCCGGTGCCTTGATGCGGTGAACGCTTGCGCCTGCCGCTCGTCAGCCGGTAGGCCCGGCATTATGGCCCTTCGGGAGCAGGTATGGACCATTCTGGCGCACTTTGCGCCCGCTGTCCCGCGGTCGGTCTTGTGGCCCGTGACGGCGGACGTGACAATGCGACTCGAAGCGATCCAGAACCATGTCCGAATCTCCCAGCCTCACGCCTTCGCTCGCCGCATCGTTTGCCGACATTGCGCTGGCCAATGTCGTCCGCGA
This sequence comes from uncultured beta proteobacterium, assembly GCA_963816165.1. Lineage (GTDB taxonomy): Bacteria > Pseudomonadota > Gammaproteobacteria > Burkholderiales > Casimicrobiaceae > VBCG01. The sequence continues at coordinate 549,822 of CAWFJL010000010.1, read as the reverse complement.
ATTTCCAGGCAAGATGGACCACGTCATCGGCAACGGCAGACGACGTGCGGCGGCCGCGGCATCTGCATCCTGCTTTCTACGGCAGTTTCGACTGGCATTCATGCGTGCACATGCACTGGCTGCTGGCGCGCGTGCGGCGACTCGTTCCCGGCCTGCCGCAGCGTGCCGCGATCGACGCGCTGTTCGACGCGCACGTGACGCCGGCGAACATCGCGGCGGAATGCGCGTACCTCGCGCGACCGGAATCCCGCGGCTTCGAGCGGACGTACGGCTGGGCGTGGTTGCTGGAACTTGCGACCGAGCTGCGCCGCAGCGCCGATGCAGGATCGCAGCGCTGGTCGGCGACGCTACAGCCGCTGACGGATGCATTCGTCGCGTCGGTACATCGACTACCTGCCGCGAGCAGCACTATCCGTTGCGCGCAGGCGTCCATCCCAACAGCGCGTTCGGCCTGCTGTTTGCGCTTGACTACGCGCGAAGCGCGGGCGAATCCGCGCTCGAAGCACTCTGCGTCGAACGTGCGCGCGCATGGTATGCCGGGGACCGCGATGCGCCGGCCGCGTGGGAACCGTCGGGCGCCGATTTCCTTTCGCCTGTGCTGATCGAGGCGGAGTTGATGCGGCGCGTGCTGCCGCCGCCGGAATTCGCGACGTGGCTCGGCGCATTTCCTGCCAGGACTGGACGGCGCGCGAGCCGGCGACGCTGTTCACGCCCGCGGAGGTCGCCGATCGCAGCGATCCCTTCATCGTCCATCTCGACGGCCTGAATTTCTCGCGCGCGTGGTGCCTGCGCGGGATCGCGTCCGCGCTTCCGGCCTCCGATCCGCGCGCGACGATCCTGCGCGAAGCGGCCGCCGTCCACCTCGAAGCCGGCATGAGAGGATTGGCGGGAGGCGACTACATGGGCGAACACTGGCTTGCGACCTTTGCTACGCTTGCCTCGACCCAGTAGACTTCCCAGTCCATGACCGAGATTCTTCAGATCACCGTTCTCGTGCTGCTCGTCGTCCTGCTCGTGCTGGGCGTCGTCGGTCTGCTGCGCATTTCGGCGATTGGCCCGTACCCGCGACGAAGCGATGCGCGAAGCGGCGCGCGAAGCCGCCGATGCGCGCGCACGCGGCGACGCGCTGGGCACGCAGGTCGCGCGCGTCGAATCGGACATCCGGCAGGACCTCGCCAACGCGCGCTCCGAGCAGGCCAGCACCGCGGCGGGATTGCGCAGCGAGGTCGGCGGCGCGATCGGCAAGTTCCGCGAAGCCACGCAGGCGCAGCTCACCGACATGGCCGGGTTGCAGCAGCGGCAGTTGCAGGGCTTCGGCGAGCAGCTGGCCAAGCTCACGCTATCGAACGAACAGCGCCTGGACGCCGTGCGCAGCACCGTCGAGCAGCGCCTCGATGCGTTGCGCGTGGACAACGCCGCCAAACTGGAGCAGATGCGCGCGACGGTCGACGAGAAACTGCAGGCCACGCTCGAACAGCGCCTGGGGGAGTCGTTCAAGATCGTCTCCGACCGGCTGGAGCAGGTCCACAGGGGATTGGGGGAAATGCAGACGCTGGCGGCGGGCGTCGGCGACCTGAAGCGCGTGCTTTCGAACGTCAAGACGCGCGGGATGTGGGGCGAAGTGCAGCTTGCAGCGCTGCTGTCGGAGGTGCTGACCTCCCAGCAATATGGCACCAACGTCGAGACCGTGCCGAACAGCAACAAGCGCGTCGAGTTTGCGATACGCCTCCCGGGCCGCGGCGACGACGGCCGGCCGTGCTGGCTGCCGGTGGATGCCAAGTTTCCGCTCGAGGAATGGCAGAAGCTCCAGGATGCGCTGGAGCGCGCCGACGCCCCGGCGGCCGACATGGCCAGGAAGGCGCTCGCGGAATTCCTCCGCATCCAGGCGAGACTGATTCGCGATTCCTACGTTTCGCCGCCGTTCACCACCGATTTCGCGATCCTCTTCGTCCCGACCGAAGGGCTGTACGCCGAAATGATGGCGCGCGCCGGGTTTGCGGAAAGCTTGCAGCGGGAATATCGCGTCACGCTCACGGGGCCCACGAATTTCCTGGCGCTGCTCAACAGCCTGCAGATGGGCTTTCGCACGCTGGCGATCGAGCAGCGGTCGAGCGAAGTCTGGAAGGTGCTGGGCGCGGTCAAGACGGAGTTCGCGAAGTTCGGCGACGTCATCGCCAAGACCAAGGACAAGCTCGACCAGGCGAGCCGCACGCTGGACGAGACCGGCGCGCGCAGCCGTGCCATCGTGCGCGAGTTGCGCAAGGTCGAGTCGCTGCCCGAGTCCGAGTCGCGGTCGGTGCTGTCGCAGTCGCTGTTGCTCGACGTCGACGATACGCCGCCCGAGGCCAAGTAACGCGCCCGAAATGTTCGCCACCCTACGCCGCTGGCAGCAGCAGCGCGTCCTGAAATCGCAGGCGATTCCCGATGCGCTGTGGCGCGACTCGCTGGAATCGCTGCCGTTTCTCGCCATCTATACCGACGACGAGTTGAGGCGCCTGCGCGAAAAGGTCGTGCTGTTCCTGCACGCAAAGAACATCGTCGGCGCGCGCGGCCACCGCGTGACGCCGCGCCAGCGCGTCGTGATCGCGCTGCAGGCCTGCGTGCTGATCCTCAACCACGACCTGTCCGTTCTACGACGGCTGGCAGAACATCATCATCTACCCGGATGAATTCGTTCCCGGCTGGGAGTGGGAGGACGAGGCGGGCGTCGTGCATCGCAACGAGGACCCGATGGCCGGCGAGGCGATCCTGGGCGGCCCGGTGGTGCTGTCGTGGGCCGACGTCGAGGCAAGTTCCGACTGGACGACGGCGGGCATGAACCTCGCGATCCACGAGTTCGCGCACAAGCTCGACATGCGCAACGGCGCCGCCAACGGCTGCCCACCGTTGCCGGCCGAGATGCCGCCGCACATCTGGAAGAAGACGATGCTGGCGGCGTACGAGCATTTCCAGATGCGCGTGCGGCGCGGCGACCGCACGGCCATCGACCCTTATGCGGCGGAGAGTCCGGCCGAGTTCTTCGCGGTGTTGTCGGAAGTGTTCTTCGTCGAGCCGACGCTGCTGCGCCACGAATATCTCGCCGTGTACCAGCAGTTCGCCCGCTTCTACCGGCAGGAGCCGGCGACGCGCACCGAACTCCTGCTGGAAGAATAGGTAAGGGCCCGGCGCGTTCGCCGGCCGAGCTCAGCGACGGCGGCCGGAGGGCGCTCTTGGGCCGGAACGCCCGGCACACGTCGTCGTGCGTCTCGATGTACGGACCGCCAATCAGGTCGACGCAATAGGGAACGGCCGGGAACACGCCGTCGAGCGTTTCCTTGATTGCCTTGGGCTGGCCGGGGAGGTTGAGGATCAGCGCGTGGCCGCGGACGACGCCGACCTGCCGCGACAGGATCGCCGTAGGCACGTACTTGAGGCTCACCTGGCGCATCTGTTCTCCGAAGCCCGGCAACACCTTGTGCGCGACGGCGAGTGTCGCCTCGGGCGTCACGTCGCGCGGTGCCGGCCCCGTGCCTCCCGTCGTGAACACCAGGCTGCAGCCGTGGATGTCGACCAGTTCGACGAGCGTGCGCTCGATGATGGCCTGTTCGTCGGGAATGAGCCGGGTCAGCGTCTTCCACGGCGATTGCAACGCCGCCGTCAGCCATTCATTGAGCCCGGGCAGCCCCTTGTCCTCGTAGACGCCCGTCGAGGCGCGATCGGAAATCGAAACAAGGCCGATGGTCAGCGTATCGGTCATGCCGGAACATTCCTCGTCATTGCTCGATGGCCACGGCGGCCTTGAGTTGGCGGAACAATTCGCGGTAGCGGTGCGGAGGGCCGCCGCGCGCGCGCTCCAGATTGGCGTCGTGGATGAGCGACTCCAGGTGGCGGCGATCGGCCTGCGGATACGTGCCGACGAATTCGTTCAGCGCCGCGGGTTCGACCAGCAGGCGGTCACGCCAGCGCTCGACGGCGGCGAACCGCGCATTCTCCTCCTTCGGTCCCTTGGCCCACGCCGCCAACGCCGCCTGCAGCGGCGCGGGATCGATGGTGCGCATCAACTTGCCGATGTACTGGATCTGGCGGCGGCGGCCCTCGTGCGCGCGTATGCCGCGAGCCTGGACGATCGCGTCAACGAGCCGCTCCGGCAAGTCCAGGTCGTTCAGGCGCCGCGGGTCGAGCGCGACCAGTGCCTCGCCCAAGTCCTGCAGGGCGTGCATGGCATGCTTGCGCCGGGTTTTCGACGGCGCCTCGGCGGACGGGGAGTCGGCGTCGTGCGGCTCGTCGGGTCGGGAGATCATTCGGTCGGTCGGATTGCTCGGGAACGGCGTCGGTGCTTGGGCGTTTGCTATGATAACCGACCGATTCCCCAAGGCCGCGATAGATGCGCCACGGGACACCTCCAACGCGCTCCACTGCCTACGTCCAACGCGCTTCGCCGCTAACCCACGCCCATCCATGACCGTGTCACTCAACGTCGACCCGAAGGCGCCTGCACCGCGCGGCGCGTCGTCCGCGCTCGCCGAACGGCATTTCCCCGTCACTGGCGCGGAACTCGAACGCGTATCCGCGGCCATTCTCGCCGCAGCCAAGGCCGGTGGCGCGTCGGCGGCCGAAACCGAGGTGTCGCAAGCCGTCGGCCAGAGCGTCACCGTGCGTCATGGCGAAGTCGAGACCATCCATTACAACCGGGACAAGGGAATCGGCGTCACGGTGTTCGTGGGCAAGCGGCGCGGCAACGCCAGCACGGCGGATTTCTCGGACGAATCGATTCGCGCCACCGTCGACAAGGCGCTGGCCATCGCCCGGTATACCGCTGAAGACGACGCAGCGGGACTCGCCGATCCTGCGCGCCTCGCCAAGTCGTGGCCCGACCTCGACCTGTACCACCCATGGGACCTTTCCGTCGAGCGCGCGATCGAGCTTGGCCGCGAGGCGGAGGCCGCTGCGCTGCGCGTCGACCCGCGGATCACCAACAGCGAAGGCGCGACGGTGGCGCGCGGCGAATCGGAATTCGTCTACGCCAACTCGCTCGGTTTCTCCGGCGGCTATCGCAGCTCGCGCCACCACATCGACTGCTCGGTGATCGGCGAGGACCACGACGCGATGCAGCGCGACTACTGGTACACCGCGGCGCGCGCGCCCGAGGACCTGCTCGGCGCCGACGTGGTGGGGCGAATCGCCGGCGAACGCACCGCCCGCCGGCTGAATGCACGGCAACTGGGCACGCTCGAATGCCCCGTGCTGTTCGAGGCCCCGGAAGCAGCCGACCTCATCGGCTGCTTCGTGCAAGCCGTCTCGGGCGGAAGCCTGTATCGAAAATCGTCGTTCCTCCCCGACTCGCTCGGCAAGGAAGTCTTTGCGCCGCACATCGACTTGCGCGAAGAGCCGCACCTGCCGCGTGGCCGCGGCAGCGCGCCCTTCGACAGCGACGGTGTGGCCACGCAGCCGCGCGACGTCGTCAAGGCCGGCGTCGTGCAGGGCTATTTCCTCGGCAGCTATTCCGCGCGCAAGCTTGGGACTGGCCTCGACCGGCAATGCGGGCGGCAGCCACAATCTCGTTCTGGGTCATGGTCCGGACGACCTCGCGGCGCTGATGCGGAAAATGGGCCGCGGCCTGTTCGTCACCGAACAGCTGGGGCAGGGCGTCAACCCGGTGACCGGCGACTATTCGCGCGGCGCCGCCGGCTACTGGATCGAAGACGGCGCGATCGCCTATCCGGTCGAGGAGATCACCATCGCCGGCAACCTGCGCGACATCTTTCGCGACATCCTGGCCGTCGGCAGCGACGTGGACCGGCGGGGTTCGCGCCACACCGGGATCGATACTGGTGGGCCGCATGATGGTGGCGGGGCACTGACGATGAGACTCACCTTCGCCCTGGATGTCTTGCGGTGATCAGCGGCATGCTCGATTGGGTGCGGTCGCTCTACGATCCGCTGTCCAGCGCCAAGCACGCGGGACGCTGGATCGCGCAGCTGCCCACGTCCGAGGCCATCGCCATTCAACGCGAAGCGCTGGAGCTCGTCGCCGGATTTCCGGGATCGCGCAAGGAGCCGGGCCCAGGGCAGGTCGAAGCGTTGCTGCGCATCGACGCGCGCCTGGAGCCCGTCATGGCGCAGCTGACGCAGCAGTACACGGCGAACTACCAGAAGAGCACGGCGGTGGAGTCCCGGCTCTGGCACTCGGTGTTCGATCTGGTGAAGGCATTCACCGCGGCCTACCAGATCGCGCTCAAGTCGGGCTACCCGCGGGCGCAAAGCAAGCGCTGGCGGGCGACGCTGCCCTGGGTGCTGGTCCGCCTCGCGCACTACAAGGGTCTCGACGGAAAGTTCCGGCTGTTCCGGTACAGCCACTGGATTCCGGCCCAATGGCGGGAATTCCACGAACTCTACGAATTCGCGCGCATGCGCGGCTGGCAGCGCGAACAACTGCTCTACGGCGTGGGCGGATTCGCCAAGCCCGGCGTGTCGTTCGAGCAGGAATACCTGAAGACGCTGCTGATGATGCGGCTCGACTCCGGCAACTTCACGCCGGACCAGGTCGAATGGGTCTCGCGGCAGCTCGAGGACTGGACGCCCACGCTGCAGCTGACGCCGCCGCCGTCCGAGGGCGCGCCGTTCTGCGTCGACCTGTCCGGCAACGCCGGCTTGCGGCGTCGCGACCGGCCGCATAGCGGCGGGCGCATGCTGTTCCTGGACGCGAGTCCCGTGTACGCGCGCATCGTCGAGCGCATGCGCTGGCTGCCCGAGCACGACGAGGAAGTCACCCCGCCGGGCGACCTGCCGTCGCGCGAGCAGCGGCTGCTGCTGATGCGCCTGGCCTCGCTGTTCGGGCCCGACGCCATTGCCCAGGCGCCGCGCGCGGCGCGGTTCGCCACCGAGGGTGACGTGCGCGTCGTCGTCGGACTGCAGGCGCTCACCCGCGCGGTGGCGGAAATCGAACGCCTGCCCGAGCAGGCGCGCACCCCCGGCGTGGCGGCCAGCTACGACGAAGTGACGCAGCTCGTGAACCCGACCGCGAACCCCGAATCCGTGGCACGGCGCATTCGCGGGACGACCTGGAAGCTGACCGATCGCAGCGAGTCCGGATGCCGCTTGCAGGCGCCGACGAAGGAGGCTCCCGCCAAGCTGGGCGAGCTCATCGCCATCAAGGACGGCGACCAGTGGATGCTCGCCGTGGTCCGGCGCATGCAGCGCCAGCAGGTGGACCAGGTGACGGTGGGCGTGGAAATCATCGCCCGGCGGCTGGTGCGCGTGCTGATGCGCAGTTGGGTCACGCCTTCCGACGCCGGGCACGCCCATGCCGATCGCCCTTTCTTCGGCGTGTACCTGCCGGCGCATCCGGAAAACAGGCAATCCGCCCAGCGCAGCATCATCGGGCCGGACGACAAGTTCATTGCGGGTGGCATGGTCGAGCTGGATACCGGCAATGCCCGGTACCTGATCCGCTTCACGCAGACGCTGGAGCGCCAGAGCGGGTGGTCGTGGTCGCTGTTCACCGCGGTGCGCAAGTTGTCGGCCTAGGGCGGCCGTCCGGTTGTACAGTACGTCACCCCCGTATGGTTGCGCCGGGGGAAAATCCGCTAGAATCAATCGTTAACCAGCGCCCGAGGGGAGGCTTTCCAGCCGGCGGTCGCAGGGAAGACCGCGCACGGCGCGTCCGGTGGTGAAGGCAATCAACGCCAGCTCATAGCCTGGCACTCATGGAGGAGTATCAATGAAGCGTCGTTCCTTTATCAAACATGCCGGCTTGGCGGGCGTACTGGCTGCCGGTACCGCACCTGCGTTTGCGCAGGCTGCCCCCGAAGTCAAATGGCGTCTGGCGTCGAGCTTTCCGAAGAGCCTGGACACGATCTACGGCGGGGCCGAGACCATTTCCAAGCGCGTCGCCTCGGCGACCAACGGCAAGTTCCAGATCCAGGTGTTCGCGGCCGGTGAAATCGTTCCCGCGTTCGGCGTCGTCGACGCGGTGCAGAACGCCACGGTCGAGTGCTGCCACACCGCGCCGTACTACTTCTTCGGCAAGGATCCGACATTCGCCTTCGGTTGTGCCATCCCATTCGGCATGAACGCACGCCTGCAGAATGCATGGATGTACCACGGTGGCGGCCGGCAACTCTACAACGCCTTCCTGAAGGACTACAGCATTGTCAGTTTCGGCGCGGGCAACACCGGGGCGCAGATGGGCGGCTGGTACCGCAAGGAGATCAAGACGGTCGCGGACCTGAAGGGACTCAAGATCCGCATCGGCGGCTTCGCCGGCACGGTGATGGCCAAGCTGGGCGCGGTGCCGCAGCAGATTCCCGGCGGCGACATCTACCCAGCGCTGGAAAAGGGCACGATCGACGCCGCTGAATGGGTCGGCCCCTACGACGACGAAAAGCTGGGCTTCTACAAGGTCGCCAAGAATTACTACTACCCCGGCTGGTGGGAAGGCGGTCCCGAGCTCGACCTGTTCGTCAACGACAAGGCATTCGCGGCATTGCCAAAGGACTACCAGTCGATCCTTGAGGCCGCGTGCTACGAAGCCAACATGGACATGCTCGCCAAGTACGACGCGCTCAACCCGCCGGCGCTGCGTAAGCTGCTTGCCAACAAGGTGATTCTCCGTCCGTTCCCCAATGAAGTCATGACGGCCTGCTACAAGGCCGCGAATGAAGTCTTCGACGAAACGATGGCGAAGAACGCGGCGTTCAAGAAGGTCTACGAGCCGTGGAAGAAGTTCCGCGACGAAGGCTTCACCTGGTTCAGCGTGGCGGAGTCCAGGTTCGACAACTTCATGATCGGCGCCACGCGTCTCGCGCCGGATACCGCCACCAAGAAGTTGTAACGCCGGCTCCAGTCCGAAGAAAGGCCCCGCGTTCGCGGGGCCTTTTCCTTGCCGGCGGCCGCCCGCTACGCCGCCCGCAGCCTCGGCACGGCGTCCTCGGTGGGAGGCGCTTCGAACATTCCCAGTGCCTCGTCCGCGCCGGTGGCCTTGAGCAGCCGCTCCTGGACCTGTGCCGGCGACCAGCGGTCCACGTCGAGCGCATTCGCGAAGCGCGCCGCGGCGTCCGCATCGTCGATGAACTTCAGGAACATCCGCTCGAGCTGATCGCGGTCGCACATGCCCAGTTCGAGACGGAAGTCGACGCGCCCGGAGCGGATCGCCGCCTCGTCGATCAGCTGCGGGTGGTTGGTCGTCAGGAACACGACCGATCCCTCGTGCGCGGCCACGCCGTCGAGTGCGTTGATGAACCCGGAGTAGGACACCTTGACCCCGGCATCGGCCTTGCCGCGGTGCTGGAAGAACGCGTCGACGTCCTCGATCAGGATCACCGATCGCCGTGGCACGCTCGCAAGCAGGTTGCCGATCTTCTCGTCGGTGACATTGGGCGAGGCCAGGCTCAGCACGCACACGTTGAGCGAGAGCTCGGAGGCGAGTGCCGTGACGAGGGACGTCTTGCCGGTCCCAGGCGGGCCGTACAGCAGGTAGCCGCGGCGCCAGGGGATGCCCAGCGCCTCGTAGCGCTCGCGGGAAGCGAAGAAGCGGTCGAGGTCGGCCACGATGGCCTCCTTCTGGCCCGCCTTCAGCACCACCGAGTCGAGCTTGCGGTTGTTGCCCAGGCGCGCGCGCGTCCACTCGTTGTTGTACGGGCTGGGAACGTAGACGGCGATCCGGTTCAATTCGCGCTCGATGCGAAGGTGCATCGCGGCGTCGACAATGGCCTCCAGCGGCCCCTTGTTCCGGCCGAACGTCGACAGCGTGATCTTCTCGATGATCGAGACGGCGACCTGCACCTCGCGCTTCATCCACATCAGGCGCCCGTCGAGGACGAACAGGTGAAAGCCCTCGCCGGGGGAGAAGCGTGGCGCCGGACGTCCGCCCTGCTGCAGTTCGTCCTGCAGGCTCTGGTAGGACGAGCTCTGCTCGCGTACCGTGCGCACGGTGAAGTTGTTGAGCCGGCGCAAGGCGGGGCGGCTGTCCATGTACTCGACGAGGGCCGGAAACATGATCTCGTCGCGGCTGTCGACGGTGAGCGTCGTCACGAAGAAATGTTTCGCCCACGCGGCCAGCTTGCCCGGCACGTCGCGCAGCCACATCGCGAACACGCCGACGATGGCCAGCATGGCCCCGCCCGACGCTAGCGGGTTCGAGGCGAAAATGGTCTGCAGCGATTCGAACACGGTTCCTCCCGTCAGCGGGCCCACGATGGACCCGGCGCGATTAACGCTTGGGACCACGATCGGGCTGACATGGAGTCCGCGAGCCAAGGCGCATCGCGGCAAGTCGCCGATGGCCGTCGGCCGAACGCCGCCCGGCGGTACTAAGGCGGCATTGGGAAGACGTTACTTCGGTGGCGGCGGTTCGCTGGTGGTGTCCTGTTTCGGCGGCTCGGCCGGCGGCTGGCCCGGCGCGTCATAGGAACTGCCCGCAGGGTTCTCCTCTTCGGGAATTCTGATTTCGAACTTGCTCGGATCGGTGGTCACCTCGCCCGCCTTGTACACCATCACCATCTGCGGAAACGCGATGACCAGCGCCACCATGATGATCTGGATGATCACGAACGGCACCGCGCCCCAGTAGATCTGGCCCGTCGTGATCTTGGCGGTGAGCTTGCCGGTGATCTTGTCCAGATAATCCTTGGCCGGCGCGACGCTGCGCAGGTAGAACAGCGCGAACCCGAACGGCGGATGCATGAACGACGTCTGCATGTTGACGCCCAGCAGCACGCCGAACCAGATGAGGTCGATGCCCAGCTTTTCCGCCACCGGGCCCACCAGCGGCACGATGATGAACGCACAGCTCGAAGAAGTCGAGGAAGAACGCCAGGAAGAAGATCAGGATGTTGACGACGATCAGGAAGCCCAGCTGGCCGCCCGGCAGGCTCGACAGCAGGTGCTCGACCCAGACGTGCCCGTTGACGCCGTAGAACGTGAGGCTGAACACGCGGGCGCCGACCAGGATGAACACGACGAACGCCGTGAGCTTGGCGGTCGTGTCCATGCCCTGCTTCAGCAGCTTCCATGTCAGCCGGTTGCGGGCCAGCGCCATGATCAGTGCGCCGGTCGCCCCCATCGCGCCGCCTTCGGTCGGCGTCGCCACGCCCAGGAAGATCGTGCCCAGCACCAGAAAGATCAGCGCGAGCACGGGTATCAGCACGAACACGACGCGCTCGGCGAGTTGGGAAAGAAGCTTCACCTTCAGCAGCTTGCCGATCAGCGCCGAGAAGAACGCGAATGCGGTACCCACCGACGTGGCGACGACGATGATCTCGTCCAGCGGCGCATCGGGCGGGTAATACCACTTGGCGAAGGCCACGGCGACGGCGACCGAAATCACGAACAGAACGAGCAGCGAGCGGGTGCCCGTGTCGCCGTTGGGCTCATTCAGCGTGCGCGCTTCCACCGGCAGCGCCGGCGCCCACGCGGGCTTGAAGACGCAGACGCCCACGATGTAGCTCGCGTAGAGGCCGGTCAGCACGAAGCCCGGAATGAACGCGCCGGCGTACATGTCGCCGACCGACTTGCCGAGCTGGTCGGCCATGATGATCAGCACCAGCGACGGCGGGATGATCTGCGCCAGCGTGCCGGAGGCCGCGATGACGCCCGATGCCAAGCGGCGGTCGTAGCCGTAGCGCAGCATGATCGGCAGCGAGATGAGCCCCATCGAGATGACCGAGGCCGCGACAACGCCCGTGGTGGCCGCCAGCAGCGCGCCGACGAAGATCACTGCGTAGGCGAGACCGCCGCGCACCGGCCCGAACAGCTGGCCGATCGTCTCGAGCAGGTCCTCGGCCATGCCGCTGCGTTCGAGAATCAAGCCCATGAACGTGAAGAATGGAATGGCCAGCAGCGTGTCGTTGGACATCACGCCCCAGATCCGCTCGGGCAACGCCTGGAACAGCGTCGCCTGCAGCAGCCCCAGCTCGATGCCGAGCAGTCCGAACCCGATGCCGACAGCGCCCAGCGCGAACGCGACCGGATAGCCCAGCAGCATGACGACGATCAGCGCCGCGAACATCAGCGGCGCCATGTTCTCGACGAGGAGGGCGGTCATGCCTTCTCTCCCCGCGCGCGCAGGATCTCTTCGGCCAGTTCCTCCTCGGCGCTCTTTTCATGCTGCTTCTGCGCCGGGTCGGGAATCATTCCCTTGAGGAAGGCGACGCGCTTGATCAGCTCGGACACGCCCTGGATGATCAACAGGAAGAAGCCGATCGGCACCATCAGGCGCGCCGGCCAGATAATGAGGCCGCCGGCGTTGGTCGAGACTTCGTGCCGCTGGTAGGCTTCAATGAACACCGGCCATGACAGCCACATGATCGTCAGCGACATGGGCAGCAGGAAGAAGATCGTCCCGAGGATGTCGATCCACGCCTGCGCCTGCGGCGACAGCCGGCCGGCGATGACGTCGATGCGAACGTGCTGGTTGCGCAGCAGCGTGTACCCGGCGCAGAACAGGAAAACCACCGAGAACAGGTACCACTGGATTTCCAGGAATGAGTTGGAGCTGACATTGAACGCCTTGCGCACGACGGCATTGGCGGCGCTGATCAGCACGGCGGCCAGGACCAGCCAGCTGACGGTCAGGCCGACGCGCTCGTTCAGTTTGTCAATGGCGTGGGACAGGGAGAGCAGGGCTTTCACGCTTCCTCCGAATGTCATGCGACCGATACGAATCCCCTGACCCGAATCCTTGGGGACAAGGCCCGTTCGTCGATAGGGCGAGGACGCCCCGAGGTCGGGGCCGCCGCGCGATGTGGCAGGATTATAAGGGGTATAACGGCAAATGCACGGCCGGAAGCGCGCCCGGACCCGATCGAGCAACGAGGTGGATGCGCCGTGCCGTGCCGATGCTAATATGGTGCATTGCCGACGCGCGCAATCCTTTCCCCATGTTCACCCGCACCCGAACGCTTGCCGACGCCGATCCCGAGCTGTGGAATGCCATTGCCGGTGAAAACAAGCGGCAGGAAGACCACATCGAGCTGATCGCGTCGGAAAACTACGCCAGTTCCGCGGTCATGGCGGCGCAGGGCTCGCAACTCACGAACAAGTACGCCGAGGGCTATCCGGGCAAGCGCTACTACGGCGGCTGCGAATACGTCGACATCGCGGAACGTATCGCGCTCGAGCGCGTGAAAAAGCTGTTCCACGCGGAGGCCGCCAACGTGCAGCCCCATTCGGGCGCGCAGGCCAACCAGGCGGTGTTCTTCGCCGCGCTCAAGCCCGGCGACACGATACTGGGCATGAGCCTGCCGCATGGCGGCCACCTGACGCATGGCTCGCCGGTGAACGTGTCCGGCAAGTGGTTCAACGTGATTCCCTATGGCCTCGATCCGGCCACCGAGCTCATCGACTACGCCGCCGCGGAACGCTTCGCGCACGAGCACAGGCCCAAGCTCATCATCGCCGGCGCGTCAGCCTATTCGCGGGTCATCGACTGGCAACGTTTCCGCGAGATCGCCGACTCGGTGGGCGCGCTGCTGATGGTCGACATGGCGCATTACGCCGGCCTGATTGCGGCCGGCCTGTATCCCAGCCCGGTGGGCATCGCCGATTTCGTCACCAGCACGACGCACAAGACGCTGCGCGGTCCCCGCGGCGGGCTGATCCTGATGCGCGGAGAACACGAAAAGGCGGTCAATTCCGCGGTGTTCCCCGGGCTGCAGGGCGGTCCGCTGATGCACATCATCGCCGCCAAGGCCGTCGCGTTCGGCGAGGCGCTGCAGCACGACTTCAAGCTCTACCAGGAACACGTGCTGGACAATGCGCGCGTGCTCGCGAGGGTGCTGCAGGATCGCGGCCTGCGCATCGTCTCCGGCGGCACCGATTCGCACCTGTTCCTGGTCGACCTGCGGGCCAAGAAGATCACCGGGAAGGACGCCGAGGCGGTTCTCGGACGCGCCCACATGACGGTGAACAAGAATTCGATACCCGACGATCCGGAGAAGCCGTTCATCACTTCGGGCATACGCATGGGCAGTCCCGCGATCACCACCCGCGGATTCACCGAGATCGAGTGCGAGGAGCTGGGGCATCTGATCGCCGATGTCCTCGACGCTCCGCGGGACGACGCGGTCATTGCCACGGCGCTCAAGGGCGTGGCGGCGCTGACCGCGCGCTTTCCCGTCTACCGCTAGAGCCCCGATTCCCGGCGATGAAGTGTCCGTTCTGCGGCAGTGTCGATACGCAGGTCATCGACTCGCGCGTGTCCGAGCCGGGCGACTCCATTCGCCGTCGCCGTCGCTGCGTAGCCTGCCAGAAGCGTTTCACGACCTACGAGACCGTCGAATTGCGGCTGCCGCAGGTCGTGAAGACCAATGGCAACCGCTCCGACTTCGACGCCGCGAAGATCCGCGTCGGCTTCCAGCGCGCGCTGCACAAGCGGCCGGTGCCCACGGACTACGTCGATGCCGCCATCGACCGCATCGTCCAGCAGGTCCTGTCGCTCGGCGAGCGCGAGATTCCGTCCCGGCAGGTCGGCGAGATGGTGATGCAGGAATTGCACAAGCTCGACAAGGTTGCCTACATCCGCTTCGCGTCGGTCTATCGCTCGTTCCAGGATATCTCGGACTTTCGCGATGCGCTGAAGGAAGTCGAGGCGCCGCCACCCGCGCCGCGCCGCACCCGCCGCTAGCGTCACCGCGCCGCGCAATGACCGACATCGCCGCGACCGACCGCCTGCACATGGCGCGCGCGCTGGCGCTGGCCGCGCAAGGCATGTACTCGACGACGCCGAATCCGCGCGTGGGCAGCGTCATCGTCAAGGATGGCGTGGTGATCGGCGAGGGCTTCCATGCGCGCCCGGGCCAACCCCACGCGGAGGTCAACGCGCTCGCAGACGCGCGCGCGCGCGGCAACGATCCGCGCGGCGCCACGCTGTATGTCACGCTCGAACCCTGCAACAGCCATGGCCGCACGCCTCCGTGCGTCGATGCGGTGATCGCTTCCGGCATCCGGCGCGTCGTGGCGGCGATGCGCGATCCCAATCCCGCGCAAGCCAATGGCGGCGATCGGCTTGCGCGCGGCCGGCGTCGACGTCGCGTTCGGTCCGCTTGAGGCCGAGGCGCGCGAATTGAACATCGGCTTCGTCTCGCGCATGGAGCGCGGCCGCCCATGGGTGCGCACCAAGCTGGCGGCGAGCCTCGACGGCAGGACGGCGCTTGGCAGCGGACAGAGCCAGTGGATCACCGGTGAGCCGGCGCGCGCCGACGGGCACGTCTGGCGCGCGCGCGCGTGCGCTGTGCTGACCGGCGTCGGCACGGTGCTGCAGGACGATCCGCAACTGACCGTGCGCGCGATCGCCACGCCGCGACAACCGTTGCGCATCGTCATCGACCGGCATGCACAGACGCCCGCCACGGCGCGCGTGCTCGCCGACGGCAATGTGCTTGATCGTGACGGCGGGCGAACGCAATGCCGCGTGGCCGTCGGCGCTCGACGTCCTCGCATTGCCCGACGCCGTCGGGCGGGTCGACCTTGCCGGCGCTGATGCGTGAGCTGGCCGCGCGCGGCATCAACGAATTGCACGTCGAGGCGGGCGCCAAGTTGACGGGCGCCTTGCTCGATGCCGGCCTGGTCGACGAGCTCCTTTCTGTATCTGGCGCCCATGCTGATCGGCGATCCGGCGCGTGGCATGTTCGAACGCGCCGTGCCGTTGGCCGCGCTGGGTGACGCGACCGGACTCGACTGGCACAGCGTCGAGCGCGTCGGTGGCGATCTGCGCGTCATCGCGCGCCTGCGGGAAACGGAGCGCGCCTGATGTTCACCGGAATCGTGCAGGCCATGGGCCGGATCGCCACGGTATCGCCGCAGGGCGAAGGGGTGCGGCTCGCCGTGGACGTGGGCGGGCTCGCAGTCGACGACGTCGCGATCGGCGACAGCGTATGCGTGAGTGGCTGCTGCCTGACCGTTGTCGCGAAGCACGCGCTCAGCCTCGAATTCGACGTGTCGGCCGAAACGCTGCGCTGCACGGCCGGGCTCGATCGTCCCGGCGACGTGAACATCGAGCTCGCGCTGCGGCTCGCCGACCGTTTGGGCGGGCACCTGACGTCAGGTCACGTCGACGGCGTGGGGACCGTGACGCGATTCGCCGCGATCGCCGGTGACGCCTACGGCAGCTGGTTCCTGGAGATCGATGCGCCCGCCGAACTGGCGCGCTTCATCGCCGCGAAGGGATCGATCGCCGTGGACGGCGTGAGCCTCACCGTCAACGAAGTTGCCGGCGCGCGCTTCGCCGTCAACCTGATTCCGCACACGCTGAAGGTGACCACATTGGGCCGGCTGGCACCCGGCGCGGCGGTCAATCTCGAAATAGACATCGTCGCGCGGTACGTTATTAGGGCAGCAGAGTTCAGAAGCTAGCTGAACTACGCCCGACGAGCGGTATACTTTTTCCGCCGTCATTCAGGGCTTCGTGGCCGAAGTACGCCGGCACGCACATCCCGACACCGATGCCGGCACCGTCTCGACGTGGGGTGCTGAGGGGGGGCAACGCACGCGCAGCGCAGATGGCCTCCGCGTGAGGCCTTTTTCGTTTCACGACCGCCGTCCAGTCCTGCGCAATTTCAGACCACCGTTGATTGTCACTGATGATGGCGCCGGGCAGGCGTCCGCCGTCGCGTGCCTGCCGCGCCAAAGAAAACTGGCTGCCGCGTACCTCAATCGGCACGAACGGGCTACTGCTGACGCGATAGCACCTGTTGCGTTGGTTATTGCAATAGAACATCATCCGCTGCAGACGCCCTCTCGAGTCCGGGGGCGCGTAATCCGGCCTAAGAGGCAAATTTAGATTTGCCCGTGGTCGCGCCGCCAACCGCAGGACCAAGGGGGAAATCTCATGTCGTTCCAGTGTGGAAAATGGGGAAGTTGCGCTGTCAGATTAGCGGCGGCAGTGTTCATGGCCGCAAGTTGTGCAGCACAGGCGGCATCGTTCACGGCTTACATCCGTGAATTCTCTATCGACAAAAACGATAGCCCATTCTTCACGGACACCTTTGACGATGGCAATCCGCCTCCGGCCTCACCCGATCCTAAACCCTACGGCGTGAACGGCAACTTCGTCGGCGGTGAGGCGGGGGGCAAGCTCCGGCTCGGTGGGACTGGCTACGTTCCGCTTCAGAGTGCCCAAGGACGCACGTTCCTTGTCAATAACGCCACGCTGCAAACCAACAACGACTCGAACGATACGGTCAGCGGCTTAAAGAGAAATCATACATTTTCCGTGGCAGGTCTGTTTGACTATACAGCTCCGGACGTCGACGACAGCTATGGCGTGCGCCTGACGGATGGGTCCCAGAACGATGTCGTGGATGTTCGAGTGGCCTGGTCGTCGGTCTTCAATGCACCGGTTGTTAGATTTTCCCGGCAGGATTTCGTGCTGGGCACGGGGACGTTGCTGGAAGAGGTCCTATTGCCGGCGGCGTACTCAGGCTCGATCGTGCTGGCACTGCTGCACGAGACGGCCGGCACCGACGTGATCAAGGCCGGCTTCTGTTTGGGCGATTTCAGCGTCTGTGATTCAGGAGGAGCGCACTTTCTGAATACAACGACTACGATCTTCCACGGCGAAACGTGGACGCGGGCGGACTTTCGCGCGATTACCGTGGCGCCCGCATCGACGGTGACGGTGGTCGAATATCACCATGCGGCATTCGATCACTATTTCATCACGCCGGTCGCCGCGGAAATCGCGCTGCTCGACGCCCATGCGCCGCCGTTCGAGCAGTGGTCACGCACCGGGTTCTCGTTCAACGTCTACCCGAACGCCGGCGCGCCGGCCGGCTCGGTCGCCATCTGCCGCTTCTTCAACGACCACTTCTTCCCCAAGAGCTCGCATTTCTACGCCGCCCATGGCTTCGGCTGCGAAGCCACCATCGCCCAGTTCCCGGACTGGGGGCTGGAGGACGACAAGCTCTTCAACACGATGCTGCCGGACGGGACGACCGGCGCCTGCCCGGCCGGGACCATTCCCGTCTACCGCATGTACAACCAGGGCATGGGCGGCGCACCGAATCACCGCTTCGTGACCAGCCTCGCCGAGCGCCAGAAGATGCTCAATCAGGGCTTCGTGGCCGAAGGTGCCGGCATCGGTGTCGGGATGTGCGTGCCGGCGTAGTCTCGATGTGGGGTGCTGAGGGGAGCGAACGCACGCGCAGTGCAGATTCGCTCAACCTCTCCACAACGAAGACTTGCGCTATGTATTCCCAACATCGGTACGTTCGCAAACACTAAACCTCGGGTTCATGGCGTAGCGATCACATTTCTCGATCTTTGAAATCGCGCGACAGGATGGCATCGGCCGCTTGCGGCAAGTGGCTGAAATGTCCGCTTCTGGCCGAAAGCGCCGGTTGACGAGCCGCGATTGAACGACTGCTCTCGATCATTTTGTGGAGCGTAGCTCTAAGCGATCTGACATTTGTCTGTAAGGTCGAATCGCGGCTAGGACAGTTAATAGTTGCAGGGGTAGTAAGTACCTTCACACCACCCGGCGCTGGTATACCGCGCCCGCTGGCGGGACACCGCTCCCGCTATGAAGATCACATCGTCGCGCGTTACGTCGCGCGGCTCGCTGAATTTCCGAGCTGAGGAACCAGGCGGCGCCTAGCGGCCGACGGCAGTTGCGTCGCGCGCGCCGATCGACGAAGCGGAATTCCAGCGCCAGTGGAAAGCGGATCGGGACCAGGTTGTTCCGCGCCGGCACGAAGTGCGCAGCCCTGACCGCCGCGATGACGGCGGCGGCGAACTCCTCCTGGCCGTCGGTGACCAGCACTTCCTCGGGAAGGCCTTGCGCATCCACGACAATCCAGACGGCGACCGAATCCTCGCGTCCTGCCGCCAGTGCCGCTGGCGGATATTGGGCGCGAATGGCTTCGTTCATGCGGACCGGAAAATCGACCTCGACGGGAAACTCGCTCATCTGGCGCGACAGCGCTTCGCCGAGCCGGTCCTTGTCGGCGAGCAGAACGCCGTCGACGTTCACTTCGCCGAAACCGCCGACGCCGAGCAACGGCGCCGTCGCCGCAGGCGAATGGGCAAGGGCGCCCGATGGGACGGGTGGAACGTCGGGGGTTGCCGGCACGTCCCGCGCGGCGATCTGCAGCGGCGAAGGCGCTTCGATTGGCGCGACCACAGGTTGCCGGTCCGCAGTCGCGTCGGGCTGCTGATCCTCCGGCGCCGCGAGAACGGCCTGCAACGCTACGCCGCGATCGGGCAACAGGTTTGCGCCGCGGCCCGGCACGGTCCGCGGCAGCGCGACCAGTGCCGAGTGCACCACGGTGGACGCGACCAGCGCCCAGAGCAGGGCGACGCCGCGCCGGTCGCGCGTCCTTGGATGGAAGCTGGTCGCGCCGTCCCCGACGGTCACTCCCCGGTCAGCAGCCGCCACGACCAACGGATGCCCGGGCCCGTGACCGGGTTGATGAGCTTCACCGGATCGACAGGAGGATTCGCGGGGCATTGGACACCGGCAGGCTGGGAAGGCCGATGAGCTGCCCGGTGGACCCCGCCGCGTTCTGGATGCCGGAAATGCCGCCCCTGCCTCGTAATGCCATGGCAGGCCCGTGCCAGTGCCCGAGCCGTCATCGATCAGCGACCTGCCGGACGTGTAGTCGCGGGCATAGAAGAATGCCGGCAGGTTGATGATGCACGGATCGTCCTGGACCTTGGTGCCCACGTAGGAGGCGATATTCACGTCCGACTTCGGATCGACGACGATCCGCTGCGCGCCCTCGGGAGAGATTGCGGGGTCCGAGGGAAGGTCGTGGTACCAGCCGTTCGGCGCACCGCCGGCGATGGCGGCGACTCCGTTCGACGCAATGTCGATCGACACCATCGTTGCGCGCGGCTGGATGGGCAGCAGCGGCCCCGGCGGAATGATCGTCGACAGCGAGCCGTCGCGAATGGCGTACATCGTCTGCGGTTGCGGTATGGCGGGAATGATCAGGTCTTCCGAATGGAGCAGGCGGCCCGTGCCGACGAACACGTAGCGATCGATACCGTTGTTGATGTCGATCTCGATCTGCGGCGCCGTGGTCACCGGCTGCGGGACGTTGAACTTGTCCTTCAACTCGGCAAAGAGCACCGCCGGGGCCGTCTTGTAGTACTTGGTCGGGTCGGTCGGATCCGACACGTCGATGCGCCAGACGTTGCCCAGCAGGTCGCCGCCGTAGATCTGCTCGGCGGTCTGGTTGTTCTGGTTCTTGACGAACGCATGGATCTGCGCCAACCCGCTGGGGCTGCCGGGAAGCGCCTGCCGTCGTGGTTATCGTGCGACAACGTCTGTCCGGTCGCGGCATCGATGAAGAACACCTTGCCCTTGCCGCTGAAGTTGTTGTAGCCGCCGGTGACGATCACCACCCAGCGTCCGGTCGGGTATGCCGACGTCGCGGACCTTGACGATGACCGGACGGCCAAAGGTGAAGCCAGGATTGCTGGCCGCCGTGAGCTTCTGGCCCGGCAGCACGTCGGAGTCCGGATTGGTCCACTCCCACATCACCTTGGCTGCCGCGGCGGCTTCGTCGGGCACGTTGACGTCGGTCAGGTCGAGCGCGTAATAGCTGTTGCCGCCCTTGCCGAGTCCGCCGACGACGATCGTGTGCCACGTGCCGGTGCCGTTGCCGAAATCGACATCGGCCGCCCGTGGCGACGAGTCCACGTACATGTGGTGGTGATAGATCGGTACGCCGCCGTCCTGGTACGTCAGCGCCTGGATGGCGGTCACGTCCTCGGTTGCCGCCGCTCCCGCGACGCCACGGAACAGCCCTCTCGGGATGAACGCGAACAACTCGGTGCCGCCGCCCGGTAGGACGGCGGGTGCCGCGAGCGTAGGCATGGGACCCGCGTTGAATACGTGGACCATGCCATCGTTGGCCGGAGCAACGACGACCGTCGGCCGTCCAGCCTGCGCGGCCTTGTAGACGGAGTAGCCCGGATCGGTGACATCCTGATAATTTCGTTCCGGATGCGCCAGGATGAGCGGCTGTGCGTTGGCGATGTCGCCGAGACCAGCGCCGAGCTGGACGGTCAGCGGCGCATAGGTCACTGCGTCCTGGCCGGCGGACGGTCGCTGGCGGAACTGCCCGATGTCGGTGCCTTCGATCAGCGTCCACGGATTGGCCGAGTACGGCGGGCCGAACGACGAGCCGCCGCGCAGGTAGGCGATGACCTTCTTCTGCTGGTCGACGTTCGCCGCCGGTGCGAGCGAATCGAGCATCGCGCCGCCGACGGGCGCGCCGGTCAGCGAGGCATATTGGAACGGCACGCCCGGCCCGGGAATGCGTCCCACGCGCGACGTTGTTGGCCAGCGTGACCACGCGGCGCTTGGTCTCGTCCATCCACGGCTGCGCCTGCGGAGTCGCCGGCGGGATCTCGATCTGCTTGGCGAGCTCGACGGTCCCGTGCCACACCGTCTGGACATAGGAGCCGTCGACAGGATTGATCTCGATCTTCAGCAGATCTCCGGCCCAGCCCGGTTCGATCGTGGGCTGGAAGATGATGCTGTTGCCCGCGTCGAGCACCTGGCCGCCGAATGCCGCGGCGGCGCGCGACGTGCGCTGGTTCTGGATGCCGGCGAGGATCTTGGCGAGGCCGTACGAGACCTCGACCGGCGATTTCGCGTAGACGAACGAGCCGCGGCCCATCACCGTGGCGTGCCACAGGTCATCCACGGCAACCGCGCCCGCGCCATTGCCCTTTGGATTCACCGGGGAATTGGGATTGGTCAGGTCGGGCCAGGACTCCGTTCCGGCGGTAATCGCGGCAAGAGTTGCCTTCTGGTTCGCGGCGTCGAGTACACCGGCGGATCCGAACGAGAGCGCGGAGAAATTGACGTGCTGCCACCACGCGACGTCCTTGCGTCGGGTCGAGATCGGCATTGTTGGCGCCCGACGCGGACGGCACGTCGTCCTTGAGCGCCGCGCCGAATGTCCCGTCGCGCAAGTCGCGCGCCCAGTAATACGCGGCAACGTCGGCGAGCGTGTTCCCGAGGTTCGGCGCGCCCTGCAGGAACGGCTTGGGCCAGGGCACCTCCTATCTTCAGATTGGTGACGACCAGGTCCGGCGCCGTCTCGACGACGCCTGCAGGCGGCATCGGCGGCAGGTTCAGGTCGCGATCGCCAACGGTCGTCGTCGGCGCGATCTGGTTCGTGTACCCGTCCGTGAACAGGATGTGATAGTTGTTCTGGCAACTGATCGGCGCGCCGGACGAATCCTTGTCGATCGGATCCAGGGCGCCTGCGGGAAGCGGATTGACGGCCGCATCGCCGCCTGCCGACCCGCCCTTTTCGAACAGGTTGCCGATGCGGAGCATCGCCGAAATCGTCGGCGTCTTGAAATTGCTGACGGTGATGCCGTACAACGCGTTGTACCACGCGGTGCGCTGCGCCAGGTCCCAGTCCTTCACGTTGACCCAGAGGATCCCCGTGCCGGCGCCATTGGGTGGCAGCTCTTCGCCGAAATTGTGGAAGCCGACGCGATAGCCGATGGGGTCGGCGCCTTGCGGTGTCAGGTAGGAGAAGGCGATCCCGGACGTGGTCTTCGCGGCATTGAGGCGCGTCGCGTAGCCGGCGTACCAGTTGGCGTAGTTGACCGCCTCGGAGTTGACCGGTGTCGGCGACGCCGGCAGCCAGGTGCGGCCGCCCGGGTAGACCGTGGCCGGGTTGTAGATGGGGCTGGGGGCCGACGCGGCGGCGTACAGGTCCCAGCGATGGAACGGACCGTACTTCACGTTCTTGTATTGCGTCAGGTCGTTCTTGCCATCCGCCGGGCATACGCCGGTGCCGAAGCCGCGCCACTGGTCGTCCGCCGTGTTGTTCCGGTTGTCGCAGAACAGCACCGAGTCGACGGTGTAGTAATGGCGCGGAATCGGCGATCGTCGTGCCGACCGTCGGGCAGCCGCTGGTGACCGCCGTGGTGAACGCACCGGTCTGACTGAACGGATAGCCGTTCATCGGGTATGCCCGTCTTGTTGGCGGCGGCCACGTCGTTGACGTTGGTGCGCGGATAGCTGAACAATCCGCCGGCAAGCGGCACGCCGCTGACCGCATAGGTCTGGTTGTTGTGACGGCACACCACGCCATTGGTGTTGGCATCCTGCAGCAACGTCGTTGCCGGGACGAGGGCGGCATTGGTGGCTGGATTGAACAGGACACCCGCCGGCGCCGCCGTGCACACCGCAGTGGCCTTGGTGTAAACCGGCGTTCCGACGCCGCAACTGGTGATGACGGTGTTGACGTTCGGGCATTGGGCAAGATTGCCACCCACCACACCATAGTTCGCGTTACAAAACGCGCCCGTATTGCTGCACTTTCCGTTCACGCCGACAGTCAGGTAATCATTGTTGCAAGTGCAGGCGATGCATTCCGGAAGCCCTCCGGTCCCCGGGGTATTGCTGCCGGAACCGCCGGTCCCCGGAGTGCAATACTTCGCAGCGGGATCGGTCTTGCACGCCGCCGGCGTGAAGTTTCTCGATGCCACCACCGGATTGCAGGAGAACGTGTCGACGTTCTTGTTGCATGTCTGGACGATGGGTGCACCACCAAACACGGGGGCGCCTCCATTGCAGGAGGTGATGACGTTCGTGCGCGGCCAGTACGGCGAACTGTTGTCGCAGTACAGAATCTTGTTGCTGAGCTGCTTGTAGAAATATTGCGCGCCGGTGGTGCCCGACGACGACTGCCACGGGTAGTTGTAGCCCATTTCCACGCCGGCCACGGCGGTTGCCGGTGCGCCGGATACGGCGGATGCCCCGTAGACCGTGCCGTTGATGCGGCAGTACGCGCCGACGGGCGACGCCAACGGGACACCCGACGTCGGCCCGCCCTGGAGGTCGGCGACATCCGTGATCGCGAGATTGACGCCCGCCGTGACCGGCCAATCGGTATTGCAGTAGAGCGGCACGGAAACGCGAGCCTGCAGGTTGTCCTTGACGCCGGCGGCGAACATCTTCAGGTACACGTCGCGCTGCACAGCCGCGTAGAGGGCGATGGTCGTGCCCATGTTGCCGTTGGCGTCGGTCACGCCGGCGATGGTGACCGGTGTCCCGTCGGCTTTCAGCGGCGGGTAGTAGGTCACCGCCGGGTTGTACATCATCCGGTTGAAGTCGGCCGTGAAAAACGGCGGCGACGTGAACGAGTTGTTGCCCTGGATGGTCGCCGAGCAGTTCGTGATGTTGCCGTTGGGGCCGCGGCAATACGCCGAGCCGACGGTGTACGTGATGGTTCCGGTGGCCGGCGTGATCGGAGCACCGGCAACGGCAATGGTGAAAGTGGTGCCGTTGGGAATGGTGACGATCTGGAACTGGCCGTTGTACTCCGGCTGGACGGCGCCGACGATGTTGACGAATTGGCCAACGAACAGCGCCGCCGTGGCAGCTACCTGCACCGTCGCAACTGCGCCGACGCGGGTGATCTTGGTGACCGCCACGGAAGGCGCGGTGCTCACCACGTAATCGGGAACGTAATTGAGCGACATGCTGCCGGAGTCGTCGAGCGTGTAGACGATGTTCGGCTTTGCCGCCACCTTGGCCGCGATCGGGGAATCGGCGAGATTCGTGAGCACGGCATAGACCGGCTGCATGACCTGGCCCGCGATCAGGGCCCAGGTGAGAATGCCGGCCAGAATTCGCGTCGCTGTGGGACGGGTCCGCTCGATGTGGCTCATGGATGACTCCCTGCTGCCTGATATTGTTTTAGCGCAAGAAAGCTTGCGCGTGAGAAACGGTATTGGAATTGGGAAGATCGACGCGTACCGTCAGCCGAAAATTCGGGATCGGCGGCAGCGGGATCGGCTTGTACTTGTTGTCAGTACCGGCTGGCGAAACCTTCGGTGGCAGCGTGTCGCACGTGCCGATCGAGACGGGCCAGGTGGGACCGCACGGCTGCATTGGTACAGACGCGCTCGATGACCGACCGCACTTCCATCTTGGTGTTGATGTCGACGACTGCCGCAGGCAGACCGGCCGCGGCATATTTCGCCGACATCGTTGCATAGTCTCCGGCAAGGACGTCCGGCACACCATTGGGCAATTCGCCCGGCTGCAGCAGCGCGTAATAGCCGCGCGCGGGGTTGTGCCCGGTCTGCCCGATGCGCAATGCCAGCGGCGCCTTGAACAGGTTGTAGACGGCGTCCTCGATGGCGCGGCTGATCGGACCTACGGAGGCCTGGCGAAACGCGATATTGGATGCCACGGCGCTCGTGGTGTCGACGGAGCGCACCAGCGCGATGCCGGCCAGGCTCAGCAGAACCATGCCGATCAGCGCGACGAACAGCGCGATGCCGCGCTGGCGGCTGCGAAAGGCACCCGAAGATGGTGGCGTTTTCATGGAATGGTCGCCGCGTAGATGGAATTGCGGAGCGGCACGATCGTCTCGTACGTGCGATAGCGCCAGTAGTCGCAGATGACAGCTGCCCCGCAACTCGACGATCCGACAGGTGCGCCGGCCGCCGCCGGCACCACCACGCGGTTCTGGCAGGCGGCGTTGTTCGTGGAGCAATTGAAGAGCACGACCGGCGGCCTCGTGGCGGACCTCAGCGCCCGCGCTTCCGCCTGGAGGTCGGCGTTGCCCGGATCGGTCAATGCGCGCAGGTCGGGTTCGTCGCTGCGCACCACGACGCCGATCCGCACCGCGAGAATGCGATTGATCTGCGGCAGCGTGAAGGCGCGCACGGCCGCGGGACTGAAATCGCCGCAGCGTCGAGGCGTCCGCCGGCGTCCAGCAGTCGATGATGCCGTTGGCGTCGGTATCGACACCATACTGCGCCTTCAGCAGCACGACGTTCTGCGCAATGGGGACGGGCGCCAGCGCGTTCGTCGTCAGCAGGTCGGTCGTCCGCAGCACTGCATTGGGCTGGTCGAGGTCGTAGCGAATGCGCGTCGCCAGGCCCTGCGGCCCGAGGCTCAATACGCGCGGGGGGTCGGCGGACCCGGCCAACGCAAAGGCCGTTTTCACTGCCGGGTCCTGCGTCAACGTGACCTTGCCGGTGGGCGGCACGGTCGGGTCCGGCACCGCGCCGATCACCCGGATCACCTGACACCTGCTTTCCTTCGGGACCACGTCGTCGTCGTTGCCTATCGCGACGGCCCAGTAGGGCCTGGCCGGCGTGGGCGGCGGCACCGTGAAGCCATTCGGGCTCTGCACGGTGATCGGCGCCCCGGCCAACGGATAGGGCTGGATGACGTCGACCGGCCAAATGACGTGGGCGGCGCCGGCGCTCAGCGAAATGAAGTTCGTCCGACAGGCCCGGACCGGCGCCGCTGGTGATCAGCACGGGAATGGGGCGCGCCGCGTTGTCGAGCGATTCGAAGGCCTGGGCCGAAAGCAGCGCGCCGGTTCCGTCCTTGAAGCAGTTGGCAAGATCCGAGGGGTCATTCCCTCCGGCAGTGTTCATTTGCGACGTCGACATCATGATCCCCGCGCCGCCGTTGCTGATGTCGCGGCGACGCCATGAACTGGGTCAAGAGGCCGGTGATCTGGGCGTCCGAGGAGCCGACGGTGGCGCGCTTGTAGCCTTCGGCCACGGAAAGGATGTTGTAGACGACGGCGATGACGATCATCCCGATCAGGATGCCGACCATCGTTTCCACGAGGCTGGCGCCGCGATGGCGGGCACGGACGGATGCACGCAGGGCCATGGTCAGTTCGATCCGATCGTTGCGTTCACTTGGTACTGGCGGTACTTGAGCGGCGCCGGCAGAAGCGGGTCGTTGTCGCCGGGATGAATCCACTGGACCGTCACCAGGACGTCGGTGCTGGTGGGCGTCGGCCCGGCCGCGACCACGACGGTTGGCGGCACGGAATTGGGCATCCGCTGCGCGACCATCGCCGCGAACTCGGTGTACTCGGCGCCGCCGCCGCCGCTGTCGAACTTGGCCTGCAGGCTCGCGAAGCTTGTGTCGGAAACCCACATCTGGCCGACCAGCGTGTTCACGAGCAGCGCCGCCTCGCCGCGAAACTTCGCGTCGTCGACGTTCTGCATGGAACGAACATACAGCCCGACCACGCCCAGAACGCCGATGGCGACGATCAGTATGGCGATCAGCGCCTCGAGCAGATAGCTTCCCTGCTGCGTCGGCCTGCGCGAGCGCGAAACCTCGCGACCCGTTGCGTGGACGGCGATCATGGCGGGCACGCGCGCGGATCGGGGAATACCCATTTGGGATCCGGATCGCATATCTTCACGCCGGTGCGCCCATTGCCCACGAGCACGCGCAACGGATGCGTGTTCGCCACGGCCGGCATGGACAGGTCGACCTGCACCAGGTTTGCCGGGTCGGGAATCATCTGGCCCAGCGCGTCGAACGCCACGGTAGTCGCGGCGGCTGCGCCGGCGTCCTTGCCGGCCACCGTCACGTTCTTTCCGCCTTCGTTGAAAGCGGCGGTCTGGATCGACACCAGCGGCGCATCGACCATCATCACATTCCAGCCGGCAGGACTCAGCACGAACTGCGCGTTGCGGTTGCTCGTGATCGCCGTCGACTGCGCGTAGCGAAGCCCGCTGGCGGCCGATTCCGTGGCATTGCGAATCTCGTTGTCGGACATCCACTGGATGTAGCCCGGCATGGCCAGCACCAGCAGCAGGATGAGGATGGTCATCGCCACCATCAGCTCGATGAGCGTGAACCCGCGGTGCAGCCGCGCGATCATCAGCAGGACCCGTCCTTGCGCGTGGCCCAGCAATTGGCGCTTGTAAAGTGGCCTCCGGGTCCGAACGACGACTTGAGATTGGTCTGGTCGACCACGTACCGGAAGCCGCCCATTCCCTTCGCGGCGACGCCCGACGCCACGAGGGTGTAGCGTCGTGGCTGTCGCGGCGGCCGGCGGGCCGCAGGTGATGGCGAAATAGTCGTTGGCGCCGACCGGCGGATTGGGTAAGCCGCATGCCGCGCCACCGGCGTCGAGGTAGGTACGGTTGTCGGCGAAGTACTTTTCCATCTTCGAACGGAAATCGCCCAGCCTCGTGGTGGCGTCGATGATCTTGCCGCGCGTGATCGTTTCGAAATACATCGGCAGCGCGATGGCGCCTAAAATGCCGACGATGGCCACCGTGATCATCATTTCGATCAGCGTGAAGCCGAGCCGGCGTTTGTGGCGGCGAGACGTGGAAATGCGCATGGCAACTCCCTATGGACGAGTGGATGCTATGCGCTGCGTACCTCTCAGCGCAAAGTTGCCCGACTAGTGGCGCACAGGCGGGAATGGACGGTTGCGGGTCCCCACAGGGCGTCGCAATTCATCAACCCGGACGCGGCTCTCCCGGTCCCGACCCTGATGCGGGCGGTCGGGAAATCATGGACAAATTGCGCCTGTCCGGGCAATTCGAACGCGGCCGCTGTGCGCCAGCACGACATCGATGGCCTTGCGCCCTTGCCGGCACACCGTGAATGTTCCCATTTGCAGTGCGCCGTTGAGCATCCGCGCATGGCCCGTCGAAGTATACGAAACGTAGTGCTTGAGCGGTCCGTTGGCCGACATCGTCACGCCGGGCGCTGCCGCCTCCTCCGTCCAAAGCACTTTTTCGTCGTCGTCGACTTCGCCGTTGTGGTTCGTGTCGATGAAGAGGATCCAGCCGCCTTGCCACGTCCCGGCCGGCAGGCATTGTCGGCCTCCGCCCGTCTGGCAGAGGTTTACGCGAAACCCGCTGTTGATCGCTTCGGCGCGCGCCCGATTCATGCTGTTGGCGAGGTGCTGGGCCTCGTTCATCATTTCCGTCGATGCGATCCAGTCGTCGTACGCAGGAAGCGCGATTGGCAGGAGCAGAACTGCGACAAGCAGCGCGATCAAGCAACTCGAGCAGGCCGAACCCGTGCAGCGGCCATCGTTGGCAATGCGCTCCGTGTTGCATGGTTGCCTCCGTTCGGTGCTGGCGCGGAAGACTTCGATGCTAGGAAGCTGGACCGGCGCGGCCAATGCGCCGGGCGACATAGGCCGCAGGTGCGATTGACGGCGCGACCCGCGGGCTTGACGGGATTTAATTTAGGTCTAAGATATTCAATTTGCAGGTATCGCCGACGCGGATTCGCCTGCGGCTGAAGGAAAGTCACTCGACCATGCGCGTGCTTTGCATCGGCGGCGGCCCCGCCGGCCTCTATCTCGCGTTGCTGCTCAGGAAGGCGGACGCCCGCAACGTCGTGCGCGTGGTCGAACGCAACCGGCCGGGCGACACGTTCGGGTGGGGCGTCGTGTTCTCCGACCAGACGCTGGACAACCTCGCGGCCGCCGACCCAGAGACGGCGCGCGACATCGCCGATTCCTTCAATCACTGGGACGACATCGACGTCCATTTCAAGGGACGCACGATCACGAGCGGCGGTCACGGGTTCTGCGGCATTGGCCGCAAGCGCCTGCTCAACATCCTGCAGGCGCGGTGCGAGGCGCTGGGCGTCGAACTGGTCTACGACACCGACGTCGCGGATGACGTCGCCGCCGCGCGCGAGTTCGACGCCGACGTCGTGATCGCGTCCGATGGCCTCAACAGCCGCATCCGCACCCGCTACGCCGACGACGTTCCAGCCCGACATCGACCATCGCCGCTGCCGATTCGTCTGGCTGGGCACGCGGCAGCGCTTTCCCGCGTTCACGTTCGCCTTTGTGCACACCGCCGCACGGCTGGTTCCAGGCGCACGCCTATCAATACGATGGCGAAACCTCGACATTCATCGTCGAGACGCCGGAGGAGACCTGGCGCGCGGCGGGACTTGAAACCATGTCGCAGGAGGAAGGCATCGCGTTCTGCGAGAAACTGTTCGCGCCGTACCTGGCCGGTCACCCGCTGATGAGCAACGCGTCCCACTTGCGCGGCTCCGCCATCTGGATCCGCTTTCCGCGCGTCGTCTGCCGCAAGTGGGTGCATTGGAACGAATGGGATGGAAAGCGCGTGCCGGTCATCCTGGCCGGCGATGCCGCGCACACGGCGCACTTTTCCGTGGGATCCGGCACCAAGCTGGCACTCGAGGACGCCATTGCGCTTGCGCGCGCCCTGGCCGACGCCGACAACCTTCCGGCGGCACTGGCGACCTACGAGGCCGACCGCGCGCTGGAAGTGCTGAAGATCCAGAACGCCGCGCGCAATTCGACCGAGTGGTTCGAGAATGTCGAGCGTTACTCGGCGTTCGAGGCGGAGCAATTTGCCTACAGCCTGCTCACGCGCAGCCAGCGCATCTCCCACGAGAACCTGCGCCTGCGCGACAAGGGCTTCGTCGCCGGCATGGAGTCGTGGTATTCGGGACGCGCCGGCGGCGAACCCAAGGCGGTGCCGCCGATGTTCACGCCGTTCACGCTGCGCGGCCTGACGCTGCGCAATCGCGTCGTGGTTTCACCGATGGCGCAGTACTCGTGTCGCGACGGCACGCCCGACGACTATTACCTGGTGCACCTGGGCAGCCGGGCGCACGGCGGGGCGGGGCTCGTGTTCACCGAAATGGTCTGCGTGGCGCCCGACGCGCGCATATCGCCCGGGTGCGCGGGGCTCTACGCGCCGGAACACGTCGTCGCCTGGCGGCGCATCGTCGACTACGTGCACGCGAAGACCGACGCGAAGATCGCGCTGCAGTTGGGACACGCCGGGCCCAAGGGTTCGACGCAACTCGGCTGGGAGGAGGCGGACGAGCCGCTCGTGGACGACGCAACTGAGGACGCCGGCAACTGGCCGCTGATCGCGCCGTCGGCGATTCGCCTACGGCCCGCACAACCAGGTGCCGCGCGCGATGACGCGCGCCGACATGGATCGGGTGACCGGAGAATTCGTTCGCGCGACGCGTGCGGGCGTCGGAGGCGGGCTTCGACTGGCTGGAACTGCATTGCGCGCACGGCTACCTGTTGTCCGCGTTCATCTGCCCTCTGACCAACCGCCGCGACGACGACTATGGAGGATCGCTGGCGAACCGCTGCCGCTATCCGCTGGAGGTGTTCAGCGCGATGCGCGCGGAGTGGCCCGCGGACAGGCCGATGTCGGTGCGCATTTCCGCGCACGATTGGGCGGAGGGCGGCAACACGCCTGACGACGCCATCGCCATCGCGCGCATGTTCAAGGCGGCGGGCGCCGACCTGATCGACGTGTCGTCGGGGCAGACGACGCGGCAGGCGCAGCCGGTGTACGGCCGCATGTACCAGACGCCGTTTTCCGACCGCGTCCGCAACGAAGCGGGCATCGCGACGATGGCGGTCGGCGCGATCTTCGAGCCCGATCACGTCAACAGCATCCTGATGGCGGGACGCGCCGACCTGTGCGCGCTGGGGCGCCCCCACCTGGCGGACCCGTACTGGACGCTGCACGCCGCGGCGCAGTTGGGATACCGCGACATCGCGTGGCCCGTCCAATACGAACGCGGCCGCGAGCAGCTCGAACGCAACCTGGCCCGCGCGGCGCAAATGGCGCGCGATGTCCCCGAAGCGAACGGGTGAGCCATGCAGAGCGAGAAACGCCGGAAGAAAGCGGCTGCGCCGGATCCGGAGTCGCGGCTCCACGACGCGCACCACGAGTCCCTCCGCCTGTGGTTGCGGCTGCTCACCTGCACGCTTACGATCGAACGGCGCGTGCGCGCGCAGTTGCGCGAACGCTTCGCGATAACGCTGCCGCGCTTCGACCTGCTGGCGCAACTCGAGCGCAATCCCGGAGGACTCAAGATGGGAGAGTTGTCGCGCCGACTGATGGTGACGAGCGGAAGCATCACCGGACTGACCGACCAGCTGGCTGCGGAAGGGCTGGTCGAGCGCACGCCCATTCCCGCCGACCGGCGCGCCTTCCTGGTCCGGCTGACGGCCAAGGGCAAGCGCACGTTCGACGTGATGGCCGCCGAGCACGAGGGCTGGATCGTCGACATGTTCGCGGGACTGACGGAGGGCGAGCGCGGCGAACTGCACGCGCTGCTCGGCCGGCTCAAGACCACGCTGCACGCGGCCGACGTGCCCAAGCGCCGAAAGGAAGCACGCACATGACCATGGATGCGCAGTTGCGGCCGTTTGCCGGGTATCGCGCCACGCATTTCCGGTGGGCCGTCGATGCCGACGCCAAGGTCGCGACGATCACGCTCAACCGGCCGGAGCGCAGGAATCCGCTCACGTTCGATTCCTACGCCGAATTGCGCGACCTGTTTCGCGCGCTCGTCTACGCGAGCGACGTGAAGTGCGTCGTCGTGAACGGCGCCGGCGGCAACTTCAGCTCCGGCGGCGACGTGCACGAGATCATCGGACCGCTGACGAAGATGGCGGCGCCGGACTTGCTCGCGTTCACGCGCATGACCGGCGACCTGGTGCTGGCGATGCGGCGCTGCCCGCAGCCGATCGTCGCCGCCATCGACGGGACGTGCGCGGGCGCTGGCGCGATGATCGCGCTTGCCGCCGACATTCGTTTCGGCACGCCGGCGGCGAAGACCGCGTTCCTGTTCGTGCGCGTCGGGCTGGCCGGGTGCGACATGGGCGCCTGCACGCTGCTGCCGCGGATGATCGGACAGGGACGCGCGTCCGAGCTGCTCTACACCGGCCGCGCGATGACCGCCGACGAGGGCCTGGCGTGGGGCTTCTTCACGCGTGTGCTGCCGGCCGATGCCGTTCTCCGGGAAGCGCAGTCGTTTGCCCGCGCGCTGGCGGATGGCCCGACGTTCGCGCACGCGATGACCAAGAAGCTCCTGCATCAGGAATGGGCGATGGACCTCGACGCGGCGATCGAGGCCGAAGCGCAGGCGCAGGCGCTGTGCATGCAGACGCGGGACTTTCATCGCGCATTCGAGGCCTTCGCCGCGAAGAAGACGCCGAAATTCGAAGGCAACTGAGGGAAACTGAGGGCAAACCGAGGGAAACTTGAGGAACAACTGACGTGGACCGCACGCATCTCGACTGGCCGTTCTTCGCCGCCGAACACCGCGACCTCGCCAGCGGACTCGACGCATGGTGCGGCGGGATTCCGGCGATCGCCGGTCCTGAAATCGGACGCGATGTCGATGCCGTGTGCCGGCGCCTGGTGCGCGCACTGGGCGATGGCGGCTGGCTGCGGTATTGCGTCCCCGCCGCGCACGGCGGCGCGCTGCCCGCGCTCGATTCGCGCGCGCTTTGCATCGTGCGCGAGACGCTGGCCTACCAAGACGGCCTTGCCGATTTCGCGTTCGCGATGCAGGGACTGGGGAGTGGCGCCATCACGCTTGCGGGCAGTGCCGCGCAGCACGACCGCTGGCTGCCGTCGGTCGCTCGCGGCGAAGCCATCGCCGCCTTCGCGCTGTCCGAACCCGGCGCCGGTTCCGACGCCGCGGCACTGGCCATGCGCGCGCGGCGCGAGGGCGACGCGCTGGGTGCTCGACGGCTGCAAGACCTGGATATCCAATGGCGGCATCGCCGATTTCTACTGCGTCTTCGCGCGGACCGGCGATGAGGCCGGGGCGCGGGGAATCTCGGCGTTCGTGGTGCCGGCCGACACGCCGGGACTGATCGTCGCGGAGCGCATCGACGTGATCTCGCCGCATCCGCTGGCGCGCCTCGAGTTCAAGGATTGCCGGCTGCCGCACGACGCGCTGCTGGGGGTCGCGGGCGAAGGCTTCAAGCTGGCGATGCGCACGCTGGACATCTTTCGCGCCTCGGTGGCCGCGGCCGCGCTGGGATTCGCGCGCCGCGCGCTCGACGAGAGCGTCGCGCATGCGCGCTCGCGCAGGATGTTCGGGGCGACGCTGGCCGACCTGCAACTGACGCAGGCGAAGCTGGGCGACATGGCGGTGGAAATCGACGCGGCGGCGCTGCTGACCTATCGCGCGGCGTGGCTGCGCGACGTTGGCCAGGCCCGCACCACGAAGGAGGCGGCGATGGCCAAGCTCGTCGGCCACCGAATCCGCGCAACGTGTCATCGACGCCGCGGTTCAGCTGCATGGCGGACTCGGCGTCACCCATGGCCACATCGTCGAACGGCTCTATCGCGACATCCGCGCGCTGCGCATCTACGAGGGCGCGACGGAAGTGCAGAAACTCATCATCGGCCGGGAACTGTTGAAGGAGACCTCGACATGAGCTACACCGCCCACGTCGACACGTTTGCGCGCGACCACCTGCCTCCGCGCGACCAGTGGCCGGACCTGGTGTTCGACCTGCCGGAACTGAACTACCCGGACCGCCTCAATTGCGCGGAGGAACTGCTCGATCGCGCGGTCGACGCGCGGGTGGGGCGAGCGCACGGCGATCCTGGCGCCGGGCGGGCTGTCGCTGGACCTATGCGGAACTGACGGCCCGCGCCAACCGTATCGCGCGCGTGCTGGTCGAGGACATGCGCCTTGTTCCCGGCAACCGCGTGCTGCTGCGCGGACCGAACAGCCCGATGATGGCGGCGTGCTGGTTCGCCGTGATGAAGGCAGGCGGAATCGCCGTGGCGACCATGCCGCTGCTGCGCGCAAAGGAACTCACCGACATCATCGTCAAGGCGCAGATCACCCATGCGCTGTGCGACGCGCGGCTCGCGGCGGAACTCGACGCCGCGCGCGCGGCCTGTCCGACGTTGACGGCGATCATTCAATTCCAGACGGACGCAGTCGACGGCCTCGAAGCGCGCGCCGCCGCGAAGCCCGCGGACTTCGTCAACGTGGCCACCGCGCTCGACGACACCGCGCTCATCGCCTTTACGTCGGGTACGACGGGACAGCCGAAGGGCACGATGCACTTCCATCGCGACGTGATGGCGAGTTGCGATTGCTGGCCGCGGTCCGTGCTGCGCGCGACGCCGGACGACATCTTCACCGGCAGTCCGCCGCTGGCCTTCACGTTCGGGCTGGGCGGCCTGCTGCTCTTTCCGCTGCGCGCCGGTGCCGCGACGCTGCTGCTGGAGAAGACGTCGGCGGACGCGCTGCTGCAGGCGATCGCCGCGCACCGCGTCACGATCCTGTTCGCCGCACCGACGTCGTACCGGGC
This sequence comes from uncultured beta proteobacterium, assembly GCA_963816165.1. Lineage (GTDB taxonomy): Bacteria > Pseudomonadota > Gammaproteobacteria > Burkholderiales > Casimicrobiaceae > VBCG01. The sequence continues at coordinate 514,981 of CAWFJL010000010.1, read as the reverse complement.
GATGGCGTTGCAGGCGGCGCAATTCGACCTGGCGAGCCTGCGCAAGTGCGTATCCGCGGGCGAAGGGCTTCCCGCGGCGACGCGCAAGCTCTGGAAGGACACCACCGGCATCGAACTGATCGACGGCATCGGCGCCACCGAAATGATGCACATCTTCATTTCGCACGACGACACCGATGCCCGGCCCGGGGCCACCGGCAAGCCCGTCGCCGGATATCGCGCGTGCGTGATGGACGACGCGGGCCATCCGCTGCCCGCCGGAAAGGTCGGGCGGCTCGCCGTGAAGGGACCCACCGGCTGCCGCTACCTTGCCGACGAGCGTCAACTCCAGTACGTGCAGCACGGCTGGAACTACACGGGAGACGCCTACCTCGTCGACGACGACGGCTGGTTCGTCTACCAGGCGCGCAACGACGGCATGATCGTGAGCGCGGGCTACAACATCGCGGGTCCGGAAGTGGAAGGCGCGCTGCTCGGCCATCCCGCCGTCGCCGAATGCGGCGTGATCGGCGTGCCCGACGACGAGCGCGGCCAGATCGTGAAGGCCTACGTAGCGCTGAAAGCAGGCTTCGAACCCGGCGACGTGATTGCGAAGCAGTTGCAGGAGCACGTCAAGCAGAGCATCGCGCCGTACAAGTATCCGCGCGCGGTGGAGTTCATCGCCAGCATGCCGCGCACCGAGACCGGAAAGCTGCAGCACTTCCGGTTGAAGCAGATGGACGCCGAAAGCCGGCGCGGCAACGCCCGGTGACGATCGGCCGCAATTCACGCAAACTTTAGGGACAACCAGCCATGCGCATCCTGCAACCACCGGATTGGGCGCCGCCGAAGGGCTACGCCAACGGCGTCGCCGCGCGCGGCACTGACGGTCTTCGTCGGCGGCCAGATCGGCTGGAACGGCCAGCAGCAGTTCGAGTCCGACGACTTCGTGACGCAGGCGAAGGCCGCGCTGCGCAACGTTCTCGCGGTCCTCGCCGAGGCCGGCGCGCGGTCCCGAGCACATCACGCGGATGACGTGGTACGTGACCGACAAGCGCGAATATGTCGCCAGTTACCGCGCGCTGGGCGCGGCCTACCGTGAAGTCATCGGCCGGCACTTCCCCGCGATGACCGCGGTGCAGGTCACGGCGCTCATCGAGGATCGCGCGAAAGTGGAAATCGAAGCCACCGCGATGGTGCCCGATGCCTAGGCCGCCGGTCGCGCTGGTGACGGGCGCGCGGCGCGGCATCGGCCGTGGCATTGCCCTGGCGCTCGCGGAACGCGGTTTCGACATCGTCGTCAACGACGTCGCGGACGATGCCGCCACGCAGGAGACGCTGGCCGGCGTCGCCGCGCACGGCCGGCGCGCTGCATTCGTCGCCCATGACGTCGCGGACGTTGCCGGTCACGCGGCCTTCGTCGACCGGTGTTTTGCCGCCTTCGGGACCATCGACTGCCTCGTCAACAACGCGGGAATCTCGGTCAAGGTGCGCGGCGACCTGCTCGACGTGACGCCGGAGTCGTTCGACCGCGTGCTCGGCGTCAACCTGCGCGGCACGTTCTTCCTGACGCAGGCGGTGGCGCGCAGGATGCTGGCCGAGACGCGCGGGCCAGCCGATCCGCCGCGTTCGATCGTCACGATTTCTTCCGCCAACGTGCGTACCGTGGGACCGAACCGCGCCGAATACTGCATATCCAAGACCGGGCTGGCGATGACGAACCAGCTGTTCGCGCATCGTCTCGCCGAACACGACATCATGTGCTACGAAATCCGTCCGGGGATCATCCGGACCGACATGACCGCGGGCGCCTTCGACCGCTACGACGGCCTGATCCGGGATGGACTGACGCCGGTCCGGCGCTGGGGCGAGCCCTCGGACGTCGGCAGCACCGTCGCGGCGCTCGCGCAGGGGCTGCTGCCGTTCAACACCGGCGACGCGTTCAACGTCGACGGCGGCCTGCACATGAAAGTGCTGTAGCGGAGGAAGTAGACCTGCGGGCGCGCCCGTCGGATAATCGAGTCCTGAACAAGAACGATCGGCGGGCACCTTCTTCGCATCGCCGGCCGAACGGCCCGCCTGTCCAACCGGAGTTCCCGATGAATGCCCCCGACCGCGCCCATACGCCAAGGCCGTCTTCAAGTGGGACGATCCGTTGCTGCTCGACGCGCAACTGACCGAGGAAGAGCGGATGGTTCGCGACGCCGCGCAGGCGTACGCGCAGGACAAGCTGATGCCGCGGATCAAGGACGCGTTCCGCCACGAGACGACCGACCCGTCGATCTTTCGCGAGATGGGCGCGCTGGGATTGCTGGGCGCGACGTTGCCGGTCGACTACGGCGGTTCCGGCCTCAATTACGTCTGCTACGGCCTCATCGCGCGCGAAATCGAGCGCGTGGATTCGGGCTATCGCTCGATGATGAGCGTGCAGAGTTCGCTGGTCATGTTTCCCATCTTCACCTATGGCAGCGAAGCGCAGCGCAGGAAGTACCTGCCGAAGCTCGCGACCGGCGAATGGATCGGCTGCTTCGGCCTCACCGAACCCAATCACGGTTCCGACCCGGGCTCGATGGTCACGCGGGCGCGCAGCGTGTCCGGCGGATTCAGCCTGTCGGGCGCGAAGACGTGGATCTCCAATTCGCCGATCGCGGACGTCTTCGTGGTCTGGGCCAAGGACGACCAGGGGATCATCCGCGGCTACATTCTCGAGCGCGGGATGAAGGGATTGTCGACGCCGAAGATCGAGGGCAAGTTCAGCCTGCGGGCGTCGATCACCGGCGAGATCGTCATGGACGAGGTGTTCGTTCCCGAGGACAACCTGCTGCCGAACGTGCAGGGACTCAAGGGGCCTTTCGGCTGCCTCAACAGCGCGCGCTACGGCATCGCGTGGGGCGCGCTGGGCGCCGCGGAATTCTGCTGGCACGCGGCGCGGCAGTACACGATGGACCGCATCCAGTTCGGGCGGCCGCTGGCCGCCAACCAGCTGATCCAGAAGAAGCTGGCCGACATGATGACCGAGATCACGCTCGGCCTGCAGGGATGCCTGCGCCTCGGACGGATGAAGGACGAAGGCCTTGCCGCGCCGGAAATCACGTCGATCATGAAGCGCAATTCGTGCGGCAAGGCGCTCGACATCGCGCGCATGTCGCGCGACATGCACGGCGGCAACGGCATCGTCGACGAGTTCCACGTGATACGCCACGTGCTCAACCTCGAGACCGTCAACACCTACGAAGGCACGCACGACGTGCACGCGCTGATCCTGGGTCGCGCGCAAACCGGGACATCTCCGCGTTCTGAGGCGGGACTGACATGAAGCTCTACGACTACTTCCGCTCGTCCGCGGCCTACCGCGTCCGCATCGCGATCAACCTGAAGGGCCTGAAGCCCGAGCGCGAGTTCGTCCACCTGCGCAAGAACGTCCAGCGCGGCGACGACTACCTCGCGCTGAATCCGCAGGGTCTGGTGCCGGCGCTGGTGGCCGACGGCGGCGAAGTTCTCACGCAATCGCTCGCGATCATCGAGTACCTGGACGAGCTGCACCCGCTGCCGCCGCTGCTGCCCGCGACGCCGGCGGCGCGCGCGCGCGTGCGCGGCATCGCGCTCGAGATCGCCTGCGACATCCACCCGCTCAACAACCTGCGCGTGCTCCAGTACCTGAAGAACACGCTGGGTGTGTCGGACGAACAGAAGGACGCGTGGTACCGGTACTGGATCGACGTCGGGCTGGAGGCGCTGGAGACGCGGCTTTCGCGCGACCCGGCGACCGGCCGTTACTGCCACGGCGACGTGCCCACGCTTGCCGACGTCTGCCTGGTGCCGCAGCTGGCGAACGCGCGGCGCATGAACATCGACGTCACGCCGTATCCCACGCTCACGCGCATCGAGGCGGCGGCAATCTCGCTGCCGGCGTTCGCCGACGCGGCGCCGTCGCGGCAACCCGACGCCGAATAGCCCGATCAACCTTCCGGAAGCGACAATGAAATACGCGATACCGATGTGGGACGCCGCCGGCCGTACCGATTGCCGGCTCGACCGACCTCTTTCCGGTGCGCCACGTCTACTGCGTCGGCCGCAACTACGCGGAGCACGCGAAGGAGATGGGCGGCGACGCGACCAAGGAGCCGCCGTTCTTCTTCTGCAAGCCTGCCGACGCGGTCGCGCCGGTCGTGGCGCCTGCAGGTCGGCAGCGTGCGCTATCCGCTGGCGACGAAGAACTTCCACCACGAGATCGAGCTGGTCGTCGCCATCGGCAAGCGCGGCGTGCAAATCAGCGCCGCGGACGCGAACGACCTGGTCTTCGGGTACGCGACCGGACTCGACATGACCCGCCGCGACCTGCAGAACGACATGCGCGAGAAGAAGCGGCCGTGGGACCTGGGCAAGTCGTTCGCGCAGGCAGCGCCGATCGCGCCCATCCACCCGGTCGCGGGCACGGGCTTCCTGAAGCGTGGGGAGATCACGGCTCGACGTGAACGGTGCGACGCGTCAGAAGGGCGACCTCGCGGACATGATCTGGGACGTGCCGCACACGCTGGCGTTCCTGTCGCAATACTATGAACTGCTGCCGGGCGATCTCGTCTTCACCGGAACGCCCGCAGGCGTCGGCGCGGTGGTCGCCGGCGACCGGCTGGACGGGCACATCGACGGCCTGACGCCATTGTCGATCGTCATCGCGTGAACAGTGCCGACCCCGTCCCGGTATTGACGCCCGAGTTCGTCGAACGGGGCTACAACAACCGTGCCGCGGTCCCGGACCATCCGCGGTGGATCGAGAACTACCTGGTGCTCTCGAAGGCGGCACGCGACCGCCACCGGCATGTGCTCGACCTGCGCTACGGTCCGGGTCCGCAAGGAAACGCTCGACCTGTTCCTTCCGCCTGGCCCCGCTCGCGGAACCTTCGTGTTCATCCACGGCGGCTATTGGCGCGCGTTCGACAAGTCCGATTTCCAGTTCGTCGCGGGACCGATGGTGGACAGTGGCATGGCCGTCGTCCGTCGCCAACTACGACCTGTGCCCGGCGGTGTCCATCGCGCGGATCGTCGACCAGTGCCGCCGGATGATGGTGTGGCTGGCCAGGGAAGGTCCGCGGCATGGCGCAGCGGCCGACAACGTGGTCGTCGGCGGCCATTCGGCGGGAGGACATCTCGCGGCAATGATGTTCGCGACCGACTGGGAACGGCTGGGGCTCGCGCGCGAACCGTTCGTCGGCGGTGTCACGCTGTCCGGCGTGCACGACCTGAAGCCGCTGGTGCATGGCGTCGATGAACGCAGACCTGCGACTCACCAACGCCGAGGCCGCGCGGGTATCGCCCGTCAATCACGTCAGCCTGTCGCCGGCGCCCCTGCTGGTGGCCGTCGGCGGCGCCGAGACGTCCGAGTTCATCCGCCAGTCGCAGTTGATGTGGGAGGCATGGCCCGACAACGCGCTGCCGGCGGCTGGCCCGCTGATCATCGCCGGCAAGCATCACTTCGATGTTGTCGTCGACTATGCCGATCCGGAAAGCGAACTGACGCGCGCGACGTTGGCTCTTTTCGTCTAGCGTCCGTCCCGGCACCGGCGCCTGGCTCGGCCATTGACAACTGACCATCGGTCATTTACGCTGTCCCCCAATTGACTCGCGGTCATTTAGCGGGTGACTTAAGGGAGGACGACGGACATGGTCATACGGCAGCGCGCAATCCAGGCCGAAGCCAAGCAGGAACGGCATCACGCCATCCTGGACGCCGCGGAGCGACTGCTGTCGCGGTCGAAGGACCGGATGGCGAACGTGGCGGAGGTCGCCGATGAGGCGGGCCTCGCCAAGGGTACCGTCTACCTGTATTTCCCGAGCAAGGAGGAATTGCTGCTCGCGGTCCATGAACGCAACATCGACGGTTTCTTCGGCGAACTGATCGAGCGCCTCGAGGGCGACGGCGTGGTGACCATCGACGACATACTCGCGCTCACTCACCGGCACATCGTCGAGCCGCCGTTGTTCCTGCCGCTCGCCGCGCGGTGTTTCGGGATGATGGGACAAGGCGTGCCGACGGAGGCGGCGTTCGCGTTCAAGCAGCGGATGGCGCAGCGCCTGCAGCGCGCGGGCGCCGGCCTCGCGCGCCATTTCCCCGAACTCGCGGGCGCTGGGGGCGTCGGCCTGCTCCGGCACAGCTATGCGCTGATCATCGGTCTGTGGCAGATGTCCGGCGAGTCCGCCGGTGGCAGCTGCGCGATGGACGCTGCCGCGGCCGATCCGGTGGTCTTCGGCTGGCACTATCCCGACGAACTCGATCGCGCCATGCGCGCGCTGTGGGAAGGCACGGTGGGCTTGCCCGCGCCGGCTTCGCGTTGAAGGTGACCTCCATGCGCACGCATTCACCGCGGACCGTCGCCGTCGTACTCGTTCTTGTCTCGGCGCTCGCCGCCTGCGGCGCCAAGGACAAGCCCGCGGAAGTGGTTCGACCCGTGCAATTGGCGCAGGTGAAACTGGGCGGCGCCGGTTCCACGTCGGTGTTCGCCGGCGAAGTGAAACCTCGCTACGAAGCGGACCTGGGCTTTCGCATCGGCGGCAAGCTCGTCGCGCGCTACGTCGACGTGGGCGCGCGCGTGAAGAAGGGGCAGGCGCTGGCGCGCATCGACCCGGCCGACGTCGGCCTGCAGGCAGAGGCCGCCAAGGCGCAGGTCGCCGCGACCGAGACGGAATGGAAATTCGCGCAGGCAGAGTACGACCGCTACCAGGGCCTGCTCAAGGAGAAGTTCATCAGCGCGTCGGCGCTGGACGCCAAGCGCAACACGCTCGACGCCAACCGCGCCAAGTACGAGCAGGCGAAGGCCAATCTCGCCGTCGCGCAAAATCAGGCGAGCTATGCCACGCTCAACGCCAGCGACGACGGCGTGATCACCGCCGTCAACGCGGATTCGGGCCAGGTCGTCACCGCGGGACAGTCGGTGTTCAGGCTGGCGCGCGCCGAGGAGCGCGAGGTGGCGATCAGCGTTCCGGAAAATCGCATCGGCGAACTCACGAGCGCCAAGCGGCTGGTCGTGGCGCTCTGGGCGAACCCGCAGAAGCTGTATCCGGCGCGGGTGCGCGAGGTCTCGCCGTCGGTCGATGCGACGACGCGCACGTTCGCCGTGCGCGTTGCCATCGGCAATCCGGATCCAGCGGTGCAATGGGGGATGACCGCGAATGTCGGCGTGCTGGCGGATGGCGCGCCGAACGCCGCGGTGCTGCCGGCGACATCGATCTATCAGCAGGACGGCAAGCCCGCCGTGTGGCGCTTCGACCCCGGCACCAGGCAGGTCAGCCTCGCGCCCGTGACCATCGGCCAGTATCGCGAGGATGGCGTGGTCGTGACGTCGGGCGTGCGCGAAGGGGACTGGATTGTCGCGGCGGGCGTGCACAAGCTGCTTCCCGGCCAGGTGGTGCGGCCCTATGAAAGCGGCGCGGCAGGCGAAGTACCTGCCGCGGCAGTGCCGTTGAAGCCGGCAGCGGGCAGTTGAAGCGCGCACCGAAGCATTGGCCATGACTCCCGTGAACCCGCCCGGCGGCCCGCCGGACTCGCGCTTCAACCTGTCCGAATGGTCGCTGCGGCATCGCTCGCTGGTGCTGTACCTGATCGTCGCGTTCGCGCTGATCGGCTTCCTGTCCTATGAAAAGCTCGGGCAGTCCGAGGACCCGCCGTTCACGTTCAAGGTGATGGTCGTCAAGACCAACTGGCCCGGCGCCACGGCGCACGAAGTCGAGCAGCAGGTCACCGACCGCATCGAGCACCAGCTGCAGCAGGTCCAGTACGTCGACTGGGTGCGCAGCTACTCCAAGCCCGGCGAGTCGCTGGTGTTCTTCGCGATCAAGGACTCCGCGCCGGCCGCCGTGGTCCCGGATACGTGGTACCAGGTGCGCAAGAAGATCGGCGACATCCGCAACACGCTGCCCAGCGGCATCCAGGGCCCGTTCTTCAACGACGAGTTCGGCGACGTCTACACCAACATCTACGCGTTGACGGGCGACGGATTCGGCTACAAGGAACTGAAGGACTTCGGCGACCGGGCGCGCGCCGAGCTGCTGCGCGTGCCGGGTGTGGCCAAGGTCGACTTCATCGGCGAGCAGGACGAAAAAATCTTCATCGAGATGTCCAACGCCAAGCTCGCCACGCTCGGCGTGGAGCCGGCGCAGATCATCCAGACGCTTGCCGCGCAGAACGTGGTGGCCGCCGCGGGCGTGTTCGACACCGGAAGCGACCGGGTCTACGTGCGGCCCTCGGGCGCGTTCGACAGCGTCGACGCGATCCGCGACATCGCCATCCGCGCGAACAACCGGGTCTTCCGGCTGGGGGACATTGCCACGGTGACCCGCGGCTATGTCGACCCGCCGCAGCAGAAGATGCGCTGGCAGGGCCAGGAGGCGCTCGGGCTCGGCGTCACGATGGTGAAGGGCGGCGACGTCATCGAACTGGGTCATGGCCTCGACGCGATGGTTGCGCGCCTGCAGCAGCAGCTGCCGGTGGGCGTGGAATTGCAGCAGGTCGCCAGCATGCCGCGCGCGGTGCAGCGCTCGATCAACGTGTTCATCCGCTCGCTGACCGAGGCGGTGCTGATCGTGCTCGCGGTGTCGCTGGTCAGCTTGGGCCTTCGCACCGGACTGGTCGTCGCCATTTCGATCCCGCTCGTGCTCGCGGTCACGTTCCTGTTCATGTACCTGTTCGATATCGGCCTGCACAAGATTTCGCTCGGGGCGCTGATCCTGTCGCTGGGGCTGCTGGTCGATGACGCGATCATCGCGGTCGAAATGATGGCGATCAAGATGGAGCAGGGCTTCGACCGGTTCCGCGCGGCGGGCTTCGCCTACACGAGCACGGCGTTCCCGATGCTGACCGGAACGCTGGTGACCATCGCCGGTTTCCTGCCGATCGCGACGGCGAAGAGTTCGACCGGCGAATACACACGGTCGATCTTCCAGGTCTCGGCGATCGCGCTCATTGCGTCCTGGGTGATCGCGGTCGTCGTGATCCCTTACCTGGGCTACAAGCTGCTTCCGGATTACACGCAGGCGCGCGGTCCGTCGTTCGCTGCGCGGCTGATGGCCCGGCTCCGCGGCCGTCCGGCGCCCGCGCCCGTGCAGGCGCACCACGGCGATCCCGAGGCGGTGTACCGGACGCCCTTCTATACGCGGTTGCGGGCGCTCATCACCTGGTGCGTGGGTCATCGCAAGACGGTGATCGTCGCCACGCTGGCGATCTTCGTCGGATCGCTGGCGCTGTTCCGCTTCATTCCACAGCAATTCTTCCCGGCATCGTCGCGGCCGGAATTGCTGGTCGACCTGCGCCTGGCGGAAGGCAGTTCCTTCGCGGCCACGCTGGAGCAGACGAAGAAGTTCGAGGCCGTGCTCAATGCCGAGTCCGGCATCGAAACCTACGTGACCTATGTCGGCAGCGGAAGTCCACGCTTCTACCTGCCGCTCGACCAGCAGCTGCAGCAGGCCAACTTCGCGCAATTCGTGGTCACGGCCAACAGCATTGCCGACCGCGAGCGGCTGCGCACGCGCCTGCTGACGCTGTTCGACAACGACTTTCCGTCGCTGCGCGGACGCATGTCGCGTCTCGAGAACGGTCCTCCCGTCGGGTTTCCGGTGCAGTTCCGGGTGTCCGGCGAGGACATTCCCACAGTCCGCCGCATTGCCCGCGAGGTGGCCGCCGTGATGCGCGCCGACCCCGACACGTCGAACGTGCAGTTCGACTGGGACGAGCCGTCGAAGGTCATCCGCGTGGCCATCGACCAGAACAAGGCGCGGGTGCTGGGCATTTCGTCGCAGGACCTGGCCACGTTCCTCAACAACTCGCTGTCCGGTTTCTCGGTCACTTATTTCCGCGAACGCGACAAGCAGGTCGAGATCCTGCTGCGCGGCGCCGCGGAGGAGCGCGCGAAGATCAGCTTCCTCAAGGACCTGGCGATTCCGTCCCGCAACGGGCGCGCCGTGCCCATCACGCAGATCGCCGAGATTCGCTACGAGCAGGAGGACGGGATCATATGGCGCCGCGACCGCCTGCCGACGATCACCGTCCGCGCCGATGTGAAGGGCGACGCGCAAGGACCCGACGTGGCGAACCACCTGACCCCGCAGCTGGACAAGATCCGCGCGACGCTGCCATTGGGCTACCGGATCGAGCAGGGCGGCGCGATCGAGGATTCGGCGCGCGGCCAGAAGTCGATCGCCGCCGGCTTTCCGCTGCTTCTGATGTCCGTCCTCACGCTCCTCATGATCCAGTTGCGCAGCTTCTCGCGCACGCTGATGGTGGTGATGACTGCGCCGCTGGGACTGATCGGCGTCGCACTTGCGCTGCTGGTCTTCGGCAAGCCGTTCGGGTTCGTCGCGCTGCTGGGAACGATCGCCCTCGCCGGGATCATCATGCGCAATTCGGTGATCCTGGTCGATCAGATCGAGCAGGACATCGCAGGTGGACACGCACCCTGGGAGGCAGTGGTGGGCGCGACTGTCCGCCGGTTCCGCCCGATCGTGCTGACCGCGTCGGCGGCAGTGCTTGGTCTCATCCCCCTCATCCGCAGCGACTTCTTCGGTCCGATGGCCGTGGCGATGATGGGCGGCATCACGATCGCTACAGCGCTCACTCTGCTGTTCCTGCCCGCGCTCTACGCTGCGTGGTTTCGCGTCGTTCCCGGCGCAGTGAACGACGAGCCGGCATCGGCATGAGGTGATTTTCTCGCCGTTCAATTGACGACCGCATGACCCGCTGACACAATCGGCACCCGCTTACCCAAGAAGAACAGCAGATGCGCTCGCTGCCATTAAGTTGCTGCCGTTTGCCATGTCCAAACGCGGCGACGATCATCCGAACGCATCGCACGTCCGACGCCGCCTGAAGCGATGCGCTTGCTGACGCTGTTGCTGCTTTCGGGCGGCGGGCACACAGGCACGAACGTGATGGCGTCGCTGCAAACGCGTCGGAATTCGCTGCGCCTGGTGTCGACCAGCGACACGCCCGACGAGCCCGCGCTGTTCGCCTTCGATGCGGTTTACCTGGCGCCGAAGGTGGCCGACGATCCTGTCGAGTTCGAGCACCGGATCCTGGCCATCATCGCCCGCGAAAGACCCGATCTCGTCGTGCCGTGCCGCGACGAGGACGTGGAGTGGCTGGCCGGCCTGCGCGAGCGCCGGCCCGACATGGCCACGACGCTGCTTTGCGGCGCCCGCGAGATCGCCGCCATGATGAACGACAAGTGGCGCAGTTGCGAGTTCGCCATCTCGCATGGTTTGCCGTTCGTGCCGTCGTTGCCCTGCGGCGACGACGCCGGCGCGCCGGAACGCGTCGACGCCTTCGTGCACGAGCATGGCCTGCCGCTTGTAGCCAAGCCCAGGAACGGCGTCGACTCCACGGGTGTCCTCATCGTCACGACGCGGGCACAGGCGCACGGCGCGATGACGAGGCGCAACTACGTGCTGCAGAAGTTCCTTGGCGCGCTGGATGCTCCACGAACCTACCTGGAACAGGTGGACAGGGAAGGCATCCCGTTGATTCATTCGTTCGAAGGCGTCAAGCGGTCGTTGCAGGTGCTGATCGGGCCCGAAGGCCGCATCGAGCACGTCGTGTGCACGCACAACAAGCGGCTCCGTCACAATGCGCGGTCGATCTCCCGGGACGACGACGCCGAGTCGCGGCGGATCGCCGAGGCATGCGCGCGCGTATTCGCCGATGCGGGGTGGCGCGGCCCGCTCAATATCCAGTGCCTGCCGGCGTCCAACGGAACGCTGTTCATCCACGAATTCAACGCGCGATTCACCGGCGCCACCGGGGCGCGCTGGCATATCGGTTGCGACGAGATCGGCACGGCCGTCCGGGCGTTCACCGGCATGCAGATCCCTTCTTCCTTTCCCTCGGCGGATCCGCCGGCGGTCGCGCTGGAAGGGCTCATGCCGCGAGCGGCGGACCGTGGCCAGGTGCGCGAACTCGCCGAGCGCGGCGAATGGATGCGCCAGAAGCACTGACGCTGCCATCCGGGCCGGCGCTCACGGTGGACATTGGCCACGCAGAACGTCGCGAGGGCCGCGTCGACATCAGCACGCGTGCCGACGCGGACGTTAACCTCGCGCCCGGTTGCGAACTGCCATTCGAGGACCGCGCCGTCGCATCGCTCCACCTGGGTTCAGCCGTGACGGCGATGCCCGTGCGCGAATTGATCCAGCTTCTGCTCGAGTGCCGCCGCGTGCTGGCGCCAGGCGGGCGGCTGGTTCTCGACGAAGCACCGGCGGACGCCCTGCGTGAGCGCCTGGCGCGATGGGCGGCGCTCGTGGGTCTGGTACCGCTGAACGAAGGCGCCGAGCACCCAGTTCCTGAAGACGACGACGTCAGCCGGATCGGCAGGAGGCGTTGCTGCGGGCGAGCGACGTCGACCGGACCGTGGATCGGCGCCGGCTCGCGCTGTCGTGATGGACCTGCCCACGCGTCTCGCCGCCCGCTGACCAATCTCGACGGCGTGACGCCTGGCCGTATCGCGGTCATATGTCGGCTGACTTCATCGCGAGCATCTCGACAAGGCCGATTACCGCCGGACGGCGACCGGCCGTCGCACTAACGGCGGTGCGCGGCCCTCCATTCCGGAGAGTTTGCCAGCGCCGGGCGTTCGTTCAGGCGCAACGCCGCGATCGCGTTTCGGTACAGGAGCTTCGGCAGCAGGTCCTGCTTCCACCCCAGCGAATGGAAGCGCTCGATCTGCGGTTTGAGCGCGTTGAGCGGATAGGCGCTGGCGAACAGGAAGCGATCGGCGAAACCGAGCAGGTTGGAATTGACGGCGTGCAGCCAGTCGTCGCGGCCGAGATGGAACACATAGCTGTCGGGGGCCAGCCAGACGTTATTGCGGCGCGATGCCATGAGGATCGCCTCGCGCACGTACGGATAGCAACCGTGGCCGCAAATGATGTTCAGGTCCGGAAAATCGTCGGCCACGCGCTCGATGTATTTCGGGTTTGCATAATCGACGAGCCGGCCTCCCAGCAATCCCGACGTTTGCGGAATGAGCGTCACGCGCTGCTGTTGGCAATACGCATAGATCGGATACAGGATTGGGTCGTCCAGGTTGCAGCCGGGAGCGCGGCCGGGCTCGATGAACACCGCGCGCAGGTCCAGTACTTCGACGCATCGCCGCAGCTCCGTCATGGCGTCATGCATCTGGTTGCTCGGGTCGATGCCGGCGACGCCGACGAAGCGTCCCGGATGCGCGCGCTGCACGTCGGCCTGCAGGTCGTTGGACGTCGAGCGCGCCGGAAGGTCGAAGCGCCCGAGTCGAGCCCCCGGATTGCAGCCGGAAACGGACACGGCCGTCGTGACGCCGGCAGCGTCGAGCTCCGCGAAGAAGGCCTCATGCGTGCGTTCGCGCAGAGCCGGAACACCATCCATCTTTCCCGCCAGCGTCACTCTGTCGACAAAGTAGTCGGCGGCGCCGTCGACGGTGAGACGACAACGGCAATCGATGATCATGATTCAGGTACTCCCGCAAATGTGGCGCCGGGCGCTCCGCGTGGTGTGCGGATCGTCCGGCGATGTGATGGTGGCTTGACACGCCGGCCAGGTAGATCGAGGCAGGGGCGGCACTGCTACTGTAAACTAGAGGGTGTATCGCCGTTGCCCGGCTGATCCGATTCGTTCCCCCATGACCCTCGTCCCCACGCTCGAAATCATCGCCGAACTGAAGGCAGGCCGCATGGTCGTGCTGGTCGACGAGGAGGATCGCGAGAACGAAGGCGATGTCGTCGTCGCGGCGGACTTCGTGACTCCCGACGCGATAAACTTCATGGCGCGGCATGCGCGCGGCCTCATCTGCCTCACGCTGACCGAGGAGCGCTGCCGGCAACTGGCGCTGCCGCTGATGGTCTCGGCCAATCGCTCGGGCCAGGGCACCAATTTCACGCTGTCGATCGAGGCGGCTGAAGGCGTCACCACCGGGATTTCCGCAGCGGACCGGGCGCGTACGGTGCGCGCGGCCGTGGCGCCCGACGCCAGGCCGGCGGATATCGTGCAGCCCGGCCACATCTTTCCCGTGATGGCGCAGCCGGGCGGGGTCCTTGTCCGCGCCGGCCACACCGAGGCCGGGTGCGACCTGGCGCGCATGGCGGGACTGACGCCGGCGGCGGTGATCTGCGAGATCATGAAGGACGACGGCACGATGGCGCGCATGCCCGATCTGCTCGTGTTCGCGCAGACCCACGGCCTCAAGATCGGCGCGATCACCGACCTCATTCATTACCGCAGCCGCACCGAGCGGATCGTCGAGCGCATCGCCGAGCGTCCGCTCCATACCGCCTACGGCGCGTTCCGCCTGGTCGTCTATCGCGACAAGCTCACCGATGCGACGCACCTGGCCCTGGTGCGCGGTCCGATTTCACCGGACGCCGAGACGCTGGTGCGCGTGCACGAACCTTTGTCGGTGATGGACCTGCTCGACGCCGAGAGCGCGTCGCATTCCTGGTCCATCAAGGAGGCGCTCGGCGCGATCGTCGCCGCCGGCCGTGGCGTCGTGGTCTTGCTGCACCGGCCGGAATCGGCGCAGGAACTGAGGCAGCGCGCCATCGCCGACACGGCGCCGCCGCCATCCAAGATGGACTTGCGCAACTACGGCATCGGCGCGCAGATCCTGCGCGACCTGAACGTCGGCCGCATGCGGCTGCTGGCCAAGCCGCGCAAGATGCCGAGCATGGGTGGCTTCGATCTCGAAGTCACCGGTTACGAGGTCGAGCCTCCGGCGCGCAATGGCGCCTGATCCGCCGATCCCGGAGCGCCCGCTGCGCTCTGAGCCGATCTTCCGCTCCTCCTTCCTCAATTCGTTCACCGATACTTCATACCATGCCCATCCGCAGAATTGCTCCCAGCCATAGTGGCGACGGCCTGCGCGTGGGCATCGTGCTCTCGCGCTTCAATGCCGCGATCGGCGAAGGCCTGCTGGCCGGCGCGCTGCGCGCCCTCAGTGAAAGTGGCGTGGCCGACGCCGATATCACCGTCGTCAGCGTGCCGGGCGCGCTGGAGTCGCCGCTGGCGCTGCAGCAGCTGGCGCAGACGGACGACTACGACGCGCTGGTCGCGCTCGGCGCGGTGATCCGCGGCGAGACCTACCATTTCGAAGTCGTCTCCAACGAGTCGGCCGCAGGGCTGTCCAGCGTCGCGCTCGAATTCGGCATCCCGATCGGGAATGGCATCCTGACCTGCGAAACGGATGCGCAGGCGGAAGCCCGGATGGACGCCAAGGGCTTCGAGGCCGCGCAGGCGGCGCTGGAAATGGCCAACCTGTTCGCGGCACTCGACGATGATTGATCGATGAGAACCACGCCCCGCCGCCGCGCCCGCGAATTGGTCCTGCAGGGGCTGTATCAGCGGCAGCTGTCGCGCAACGATGCCGAGGCGGTGCGCGTCGACCTCGCCGCGAGCCAGGGGTACCAGCGCGCCGACCAGCCCTATTTCGGCGAACTGTGGGACGGCGTGACGCGCGAGCAGGACGCGCTGATTTCCGCGATGTCGCCTCACCTCGACCGCAAGCCGGCCGAACTGTCGCCGATCGAGCGGGCCATCCTCGTCATCGGGGCGTGGGAGCTCGCGCACCGGCTGGAAATTCCCTACAAGGTGGTCATCAACGAGGCCGTGGAGATCGCCAGGTCGTTCGGCGGAACCGATGGCCACCGCTTCGTCAACGGCGTCCTCGACAAATTTGCCGCGGACGTGCGCGCCTCGGAGATCGCGGCACTGCGGCGCGGCGCGACGGCGACCTGAACGCCGGACTTTCCCGGGAATGCGCTACCTGCTTCCGCTGCTGCTGTGGTCGCTTCTGTGCAGCACGCATGCCTTCGCCCGTTCGCTCGTCGTCTACTGCAGCCACGATCCGGATGCCTGCGAGCTCGCCGCGCGGACATTCCAGCGCGAAACCGGCATCGAGACGGCGATCATCCGCAAGCCGACCGGCGAGTTCTACGCGCAGATCCGCGCCGAGCGTGCCAATCCCCGTGCCGATGTCTGGTACGGCGGCACGATCGACCCGTTCCTGCAGGCGGCGGCCGAAGGCCTGTTCGTTGCCTACCGCTCGCCCGGCGTGGCCGACCTGCAACCCTGGGCGCGCCGCGTCACCGAGCGCGTCGGACTACAAGGTCGCCGCGATCTACCGGATCATCATCGGTTTCGGAACCAGCGCGACGATCCTCACGCAAAAGGAACTCGTCGCGCCGCGCTGCTGGTCGGACCTCGTGTCGCCGGCCTATCGCAAGGAGATCGAGCTCTCCAATCCGGTCACCAGCGGCACCGGTTACACGATCCTGGCGACGCTGATCGCGTTGTACGGTGAAGAAGGGGCTTTCGACTACCTGAAGAGGCTGCAACCGAACGTCGTGCGATTTACGCAGTCGGGCACGGCGCAAGGACCATCGGTGGCGCGCGGCGAGGTGGGCGTGGGCGTGACCTTCGTCCACGAGTTCATCACGCAGCAACTGGCCGGCTTCGAGGTGGCGATCGCGATCCCGTGCGAAGGCACCGGGGACGCGCTGGGCGGCATGGCGATCATCAATGGCGCTCCGCATCCGGACGAGGCACGGATGTTCTACGACTGGGCGCTGACCAAGCCTGCGCAGGAACTCGCCAATCACACGAAGAATCTGCTGGTGCCGGCGAACGCGAAAGCCGAGATCCGCGCCGAGGCGGCTGTCTTCGCCAACGTGAAGACACTGGACGTGGACCCGGCGAAATTCGGGGACCCCGAGTTGCGCAAGCGATTGCTCGCGCGCTGGCAGAAGGAGATCGGCGACTCGCTGCGCTAGATTTCTCCGCATGAACGAATTCGCGCTCATCGACCGTTACTTTCGCCGCGCGGGGCGCGATCCGGCGGTGCGCGTCGGCATTGGCGACGACGGCGCGGTCGTTGCTCCGGCCGCCGGCTGCGACCTCGTGTTCTCCGTCGACATGCTGGTCGAGGGCCGTCATTTCCTCGCGGACGTCGATCCGGTGACGCTGGGACACAAGACGCTGGCCGTCAACCTGTCCGACCTCGCGGCCATGGGGGCGCGGCCACGCTGGGCATTGCTCGCCGGCGCGCTGCCCGACGTCGAACCCGACTGGCTCGATGCGTTCGCGCGCGGCCTGTTCGCGCTGGCGGATAGATTCGGCGTCGAGCTGATCGGTGGCGACACCACGCGCGGGCCGCGCAATTTCTGCCTGACGATCATCGGCGACGTGCCGGCCGGAACCGCGCTGACCCGAAGTGGCGCTGCGGCCGGCGACGACATTTATGTTTCCGGAACGCTCGGAGACGCGGCGCTCGCGTTGTCGGTCCTGCAGGGCGGCGCGCGTCTCGCCGCGGCGGACTTCGCGGCCGCGCGTACGCGACTCGAAACGCCCGAGCCGCGCGTCGCGCTGGGTCAGCGGCTGCGAGGCGTTGCCTCCGCGGCGATCGACGTATCGGACGGCTTGACCGGCGACCTTGCGCATGTGCTCGAGTGCTCCGACGTGGGCGCCACGATCGACCTGCCCCGAATTCCTCGCTCGCGCCAGGTCGACGCGCTGATCGCAAGCGACCGGCACGACGCGGGGCTCGCGTGTCTTCTTTCTGGCGGCGATGACTACGAACTGTGTTTCACCGCCGCAGCTTCACGCCGGGAGGCGCTCGCGGGAATCGCGCGCGACTTGGACCTTCCGCTCACGCGTATCGGCAGTGTGACCGCCGGACCAGGACTTGTAGTGCGCGACGAGCGGGGCGCATCGTTGGCGATGCTGCCGCGATCGTTCGACCATTTCGGCTGACCCGTGGCCGATCGCCCGACGCTTGCCTTCATGCTGCGCCATCCGGCGCACTTCATCGCGCTCGGCGCGGGCAGCGGATTGGCGCCGGCGGCCCCCGGGACGTTCGGCACGCTGGCGGCGATTCCGGTCGCGATGCTGCTGCGCGAGTATGCCGGCGGCGCCGAATTCGTCGCCGCCATCGTGATCCTGTTCGCCGCGGGCGCATGGGCGTCGCAGGTCACCGGCCGCGGCCTGGGCGAATCCGACCACGGGGCGATCGTCATCGACGAGATCGCGGCGTTCCTGCTTGTGCTCTATTTCGTGGGCGCGGATTGGGTGCGGGTCGCGTTCGCGTTCCTCCTCTTCCGGCTGTTCGACATATGGAAGCCGCCGCCGATCCGGCAACTCGACGCCGCGCTGAAGAACGGCGTCGGCGTGATGCTCGACGACCTGCTCGCGGCGGCATACACGCTCCTGGTGTTCGCGCTTTGGCAACGGCTCTTCGGATGAACGACGCGCCGCAATTCGCCGGTCTCGATCTCGCCCGCGTGGAGGAGGTCGGCCTCAATGCGCTGCAGACGCAGAGGCAATTGTTCTACGACGGCTGGCTGCTGCGCGTGTCGCCGGGCAAGGCCAAGCGCGCGCGCAGCGTCAACGCGCACTTCGGCTCGACGCTGCCGCTCGCGCGGAAGATTCCCTATTGCGAACGCATCTACGCCGAACGCGGACTGCCGACGCTGTTCCGCATCACGCCATTTCTTCAGCCGCCGAACCTCGAAGCCGAACTCGCCGCGCGCGGATACGAGGCGTTCGAGCCGACGCTGGTGCAGCTGGTGCGGCTCGACCATCCGCCCGAAACGCCGCCGCTTGCCGGCGTCGAATTCATGACGCCGACACCTGCGGCGTTCGCCGAGGCGGTCGGTGAAATCCAGCAGACGACAGTAGAACAGCGCGCTGCCTATCTGGAGCGGATGATCCAGTCGCCGCTCGCGACTCGCGCCGTGATCGCGGTGCAGGACGGCCGCGCCGTGGGTACCGGGACCGTGATGATCGAAGACGGACTCGCCGGCGTGTTCACGATGGGAACGATGCCCGACGTCCGCGGCCGCGGCATCGCGACCGGCATTCTCGCGATGATGCTGCGCTGGGCGTGGGAACACGGCGCCACGCATGCGTATCTGCAGGTCAGCGCCGACAACGATCGCGCGATTTCGGTCTATCGCAGGTTCGGCTTCGCCGACGCGTACACGTATCACTATCGAGGCATGCCCGGCGAATGTCACTGAGCGACGGCGAAATCGTTGAGTTGGCCGCGGAATTGGGACGGCGCCTCGCGGCGCGGCGCGCATTCGTGACCGCGGCGGAATCGTGCACGGGTGGCCTGGTGGCCGGCGCGATCACGGCGATCCCCGGCAGTTCAGGCTGGTTCCAGCGCGGCTTCGTCACCTATTCGAACGAAGCGAAGACGGAGATGCTCGGTGTGCCGGCGGAGACACTGGCGCGGCACGGCGCGGTGTCGGAGGAAACGGCGCGGTCGATGGCCGAGGGCGCGCTGCGTACGAGCCGGGCGGACTACGCGGTGGCGATTACCGGTGTCGCCGGGCCGGACGGGGGCACCGCTGCCAAGCCGGTCGGGATGGTCTGCTTTGGCTGGGCGGCGCGGGACGGGGCGACGACCGCCATCACGCAGCATTTTCCAGGCGACCGGGCAGCCGTGCGCCGTGCCTCGGTAATTGTTGCAATACAAGGACTTATAGACAGAATCGGTCCAGCGCAATAGGCCGAAGGGATTAGGCCACCCGGGACGTTGCATCGAACGATCGTTCCCTGCATAATCGCGCCACAGTATAGAACGGTCGTTCTGTCCTAGGTGCACGGTTAGCCTCAGTTCACACAAGCCCCTATCCCTTATCCTAAGCAAAGGACAATCATCATGCCCCTCGACTCCAGGACTTCCAGCATGGACGACAACAAAGGCAAAGCCCTCGCGGCGGCGCTGCTCCAGATCGAAAAGCAGTTCGGCAAGGGCTCGATCATGAAAATGGGCGATGCCCAGATCGCCAGCGACCTGTCGGTCGTTTCCACCGGATCGCTCGGCCTCGACATCGCGCTGGGCGTCGGCGGTCTGCCGCGCGGCCGCGTCGTCGAAATCTACGGCCCGGAATCCTCCGGCAAGACCACGCTGTGCCTGCAGGTCGTGGCGCAGGTGCAAAAGGCGGGCGGTGTCGCCGCCTACATCGATGCCGAAAACGCGCTCGACCCGGTCTACGCCGGCAAGCTCGGCGTCAACGTCGGCGACATGCTGATCTCGCAACCTGACACCGGCGAGCAGGGCCTCGAAATCGCGGACATGCTGGTGCGCTCAGGCGGCGTGGACATCATCGTCATCGATTCGGTGGCTGCCTTGGTGCCCAAGGCGGAAATCGAAGGCGAGATGGGCGACCAGCTGCCGGGGTTGCAGGCGCGCCTCATGAGCCAGGCGCTGCGCAAGCTCGCGGGCAACATCAAGCGCGCCGGCACGCTGGTCATCTTCATCAACCAGATCCGCATGAAGATCGGCGTGATGTTCGGCAACCCGGAAACCACCACCGGCGGCAATGCGCTCAAGTTCTACGCGTCGGTGCGGCTGGACATCCGCCGCATCGGCTCGATCAAGCGGGGCGAGGAAGTCGTCGGCAACGAAACGCGCGTCAAGGTCGTCAAGAACAAGGTCGCGCCGCCGTTCCGCGAAGCGCTGTTCGACATCCTTTACGGCGAGGGCATCTCGCGCGAAGGCGAGATCGTCGAGCTGGGCGTCACGCACCGCATCGTCGAGAAGTCCGGCGCGTGGTACGCATACAACGGCGAAAAGATCGGCCAGGGTAAGGACAACGCGCGCGAATTCCTGCGCGAGCATCCGGAACTGGCGGCCGAAATCGAGGCCAAGATCCGCGCCGCCGTCGACGTGCCCATGCCCGGCCGCATCACGCCGATGCCGGAAGCCGACGAGTAGGCCCGGCGACTCACGCGTCCAGGCGCTGACGGAGCCTCGAGCAATGCGTCAGCGCCGCGCGGCGCCTCCCCGCGCGCCAGGCGAGGCCTCCGGGCCGCCAACGTCGCCCAAGGTCCTGGCCGTGCGCATGCTCGCGCGGCGCGAGTACAGCCGGGCGGAATTGACGCAGCGTCTGCTGCGCAAGGGCATTGCCCGTGACGACATCGATCGTGCGCTCGACGAGCTCGCGGCGGCAGGCTACTTGTCCGATGCACGCTATGCCACTGCCGTCGTCGCGCAGCGCAGCGGACGCTACGGCAAGCGCGCCATCGCCTACGCATTGCGGGAAAAGGGCATTGCCGCGCCCGAGGCGCTCGCCGCGATGGCGCCGCTCGCCGCAACCGACGAATTGGCCGACGCCACGGCGTTGTGGCGGCAGCGCTTTGGCGCCGCGCCCGCCAACCAGAAGGAAAAGGCGCGGCAGGTGCGCTTTCTTCTGTCGCGCGGCTATGGCATGTCCGTCGCGCTGCGCGTGCTGCGCGCGGCCGGAGCGCCCCCGGACGACGAGAGCTGACGCCGGCGGCGCCGGAACCGGCAAATGCACAAACCGCCATCCACCTGTCCGAGACCGCTGTAGCACCAAAAAAGCAATCGCCAAACCTACTGGCTGCGACGCGGGATGAACGTCCGCCCTGCCAATCGGGCACCCTGAAAAACCGACCGGCGCGGCCACACGGGTCGGTCACCGGCACTTGCCGCGTCAGCCTCGCGTTCTGCGACGCACCAATCCAAGCACCATCAGGCCACCGATCAGCAACGCGTAGCTGGCTGGCTCGGGCACAGCGATGATCTGCGCGGTGTTGATCGCCTGATCCGGCGGGTCGAGCGAATAGAACGCCAGGGTCAGATTCCACGCGTCGTTGGCTGCGTCCCGCAGCACGATCGGTTGGATGTTGTGTGGGCAGTTGGGGGGAGAGCCCGAGCTGCAGGTGCCCGAACTGTGGCCCACCCCACGGTAGTCGGAGAAGACCGTCGGCACCAGCGCGCCGACGGCGAAATCCGGCGCTGCCGAAGCGAAGTCGCCGATGATGCCGGCGCCGTCGGCCGCCGCGTTGACGATGATACCGACGCCGTAGAAGCCGGGGTCAAAGCTGTTCTTGCCAAAGATCGATACCGTCAGACCGGGGTTGTCCGCGGTGAACACATTGAACGTTGCATTGCCGATCTTGATTGTCATCCAGGTCGGCGCATAGGCGCGGTAACCCGCGAAGGGCGGCGGCGCCGGCGGGGAGGGCGGCGCAAGGTTCGGGCTGCTGTCGTCGAAGCGGGCATTCAGCGCAAATGCGGTGTCCTGCCCGAAATAAATTGGCGCGGGCGCCGATGCGAGGTTCAGCGCCTCGTCGCTGTTGAAGTAGCCGGTGTAGATCAGCTCGAACGGTGTGGCCTGTGCGCCGACCGAAACCAAGATGCAAGCGGCGGCGCTGATACGCGCAAGCCATGACATAGTACGCTTACCTAATTCTCGGGTCATTTGCAACTCCTCGGGTTCGTTGTTTGTCAGTTGCGCGTGGCTTTCCTCGTGGTGTCTGCGATGCCGCGTTAAGACGCGGTCGGCAGTGCGGTTTCGTCGGGTTACAACGCCGGAAACACGTAAGCAGTTTCCGAGCCGAACTGCAATACGTTTCAAATTAAACAGTTGGCACTTAAGGTCCCAATCCGCTGTAAACATTCTCGACACCTAAAGGCTCCCGATGCATTGCATGCTGGGACGGATGTTGAGTATTCCGTGACGACACCGACTGGCAGGTGTCGGCCGCAAGGACATTGTCGCAACTTGGCGACCGGCCACATTCTGCCGTTCCGTGAAGTTCGCGAATGGCCGGTCTTCGAAAGCGCGACAGTCAGTCGGCAATGGGTCGATAGTTCGCATTCCCGCGTCGGCGACGTACGGCTCCTTTCCGTGGCGTTGCTGACGGTCGACCGAGACTTCTAGGCGACCAATGAACCGTTATCGGGCAGATAGCGAACGCGAACGCACGCTGTGAGCCGATCAATCGACCGGCAATCGGTGGTCAATGATTCTGGTGATAGCGGTCAGGTCCTCTGGCGAAGGGTGTTCAGCGCGGTGGCAACCAGCAAAGCGGGCGCGGATGGTGCGGCAAGGCAGCAAAAAGGCTAGAATGTAAGCTTTTGATTCCGCGAGGCGTTTTGCCCTGCAACGGGCGCGCCGTGCCTTCGAGACCGCCATGCAAGTCGCCGACATCCGCCGCAAGTTCATCGACTATTTCGTCGCCAAGGGCCACACCGTGGTGGCCAGTTCGCCGCTCGTTCCCGGCAACGACCCGACGCTGCTGTTCACCAACTCCGGCATGGTGCAGTTCAAGGACACGTTCCTGGGCACGGAGAAGCGCAGCTACGTGCGCGCGGCCTCCGTCCAGCGCTGCCTGCGCGCCGGCGGCAAGCACAACGACCTCGAGAACGTCGGTTACACGGCACGCCACCACACGTTCTTCGAGATGCTCGGCAACTGGTCGTTCGGCGACTACTTCAAGCGCGACGCGATCAAGTATGCGTGGGAATTGCTGACCACCACCTACGGACTGGCGCCGGAAAAGCTGTGGGCGACGGTCTACATCGACGACGACGAAGCCTACGACATCTGGACCAAGGAAATTGGCATTCCCGCCGAGCGCGTCGTGCGCATCGGCGACAACAAGGGCGCCAAGTACGCGAGCGACAACTTCTGGCAGATGGCCGACACCGGTCCGTGCGGCCCGTGCTCGGAGATCTTCTACGACCACGGACCGGCGATCTGGGGCGGGCCGCCGGGTTCGCCCGACGAAGACGGCGACCGCTACATCGAGATCTGGAATCTCGTGTTCATGCAGTTCGACCGGCAGAAGGCCGCCAACGGCGAGTTCACGATGACGCCGCTGCCGGCGCCGTGCGTGGACACCGGCATGGGCCTCGAGCGGCTGGCGGCGATCCAGCAGCACGTGCACTCGAACTACGAAATCGACCTCTTCGTGGCGCTGATCCAGGCCGCGGCGCGCGAGACGCACGCGACCGACCTCGACAATCCGTCGCTGAAGGTCATCGCCGACCACATCCGCGCGTGCGCGTTCCTGATCGTCGACGGCGTCATTCCAGCGCAGCGAAGGCCGCGGCTACGTGCTGCGCCGGATCATTCGCCGCGCGATCCGCCACGGTTATCAGCTGGGACAGAAGAAGCCGTTCTTCCACAAGCTGGTCGACGACCTCGACGCGCAGATGGGCGACGCCTATCCGGAATTGCGCAAGGACAAGGCGCGCGTGGCCCAGGTGCTCGCCGCCGAGGAAGAACGCTTCGGCGAGACGCTCGAGAACGGCATGAAGATCCTCGGTGGCGCGCTCGACGCGCTCGCCAAGACCGGCGGCAAGACGCTCGACGGCGCCACGGCGTTCGCGCTGTACGACACGTTCGGCTTTCCGCTCGACCTGACCGCCGACGTGTGCCGCGGGCACGGTGTCGCCGTGGACGAGGCAGGCTTCGACGCGGCGATGGAGGCGCAGCGCGACCGCGCGCGCGCCGCGAGCACGTTCAAGGCGGGCGCGCAGCTCGACTACGCCGGGCCGAAGACGGCCTTTCGCGGCTACGAATCGCTGTCCGAGGAGGGCCGCGTCGTCGCGCTGTACAAGGACGGCGCCAAGGTCGAGGCGCTGGCCGCAGGCGACCGCGGCGTGGTCGTGCTCGACCGCACGCCGTTCTACGCGGAGTCCGGCGGGCAGGTCGGCGATCGCGGCGAACTCACCAAGGGCGGCACGTGCCTCACGCTGTTCGCGGTCGAGGACACGCAGAAGATTCAGCCCGACGTGTATCGGACACATGGGCGAGGTCAAGACGGGCGAGCTGCGTGTCGGCGACACTGTCGCGGCGCAGGTCGACCACGACGCGCGCGGCCGCACGATGCGCAACCACTCGGCGACGCACCTGATGCACAAGGCGCTGCGCGAAGTGCTGGGAGACCACGTCCAGCAGAAGGGCTCGCTGGTCGATCCGGACAAGACGCGCTTCGACTTCGCGCACAACGCGCCGGTGACCGACGACGAGATCGCGCGCATCGAGCGGCTGGTCAACGCGGAAATCCTCGACAACGTGGCGACGCAGGCGCGGGTGATGCCGATCGACGACGCGCAGAAGACCGGCGCGATGATGCTGTTCGGCGAAAAGTACGGCGACGACGTGCGCGTGCTCGACATCGGCACATCGCGCGAACTGTGCGGCGGCACGCACGTCGCGCGCACCGGCGACATCGGCCTCTTCAAGATCGTCGGCGAAGGCGGCGTGGCGGCCGGCGTCCGCCGCGTGGAGGCGGTCACCGGCACGCGGCGCGCTCGACTACGTGCAGGCGCGCGATGCCATGCTGACCAAGGCCGCGGGGCTGCTTCAAGGCGCCGGTGGGCGAGCTCGAAGCGAAGATCACGCAGTTGCTGGAGCATGCGCGCGCCAGCGAGCGGGAACTGGCGCGGCTGAAGACGAAGGCTGCGTCCAGCGCAGGCGACGACCTGGCCGGGCGGCGCTATCGACGTCAAGGGCGCCAAGGTGCTCGCCGTCGCGCTCGACGGCGCCGACGTGAAGGCGCTGCGCGAGACGATGGACAAGCTGAAGGACAAGCTGAAGAGCGCGGCGATCGTGCTGGCCAGCGTGGCCGACGGCAAGGTCACGCTGATCGCCGGCGTGACCAGCGACCTCACAGCCAAGGTGAAGGCGGGCGAACTCGTCAATCACGTCGCCCAGCAGGTCGGCGGCAAGGGCGGTGGGCGCCCCGACATGGCGCAGGCCGGCGGCACCGATCCCGCGGGTCTGCCGGCGGCGCTGCAAGTCGGTGCAGGCGTTCGTCGAACAGCGGCTGTGAAGGCGCCACGAGGGCCGCGTCTGCCGCAATTCGCGAGCGACAACTGGTCGGGCATCTGTCCTGAAGCATGGGCCGCGCTCGCGGCGGCGAACGCCGGGCACGCGCCGAGCTACGGCAGCGACGACTGGACGGCAGCCGCGGTCGCGGCAATCCGCGACGTGTTCGAGACGGAATGCGAAGTATTTCTTGTGTTCAACGGAACGGCCGCGAATTCGCTGGCCCTGTCTGCGCTGTGCCGCGGCACCGATGCGATCGTCTGCCACGCCAACGCGCACATCAACGTCGACGAGTGCGGTGCTCCTCATTTCTTCAGTGGCGGCGCCAGGCTGCTGACCGCGGACACGCCGCACGCGAAGCTCACGGTCGACGCGGTCGAGCGCCTCGCCGTGACGCCGCACGACGTGCATTCGGCGCGGCCGCGCGCGCTGTCGCTCACCCAGGCGACCGAGCTCGGCACGCTGTACACGCCGCTCGAGATGTGGGATCTCGCCGAGTGCGCGCACGCGCTGGGCATGAAGGTTCACGTCGATGGCGCGCGCTTCGCCAACGCGGTGGCGGCGCTGGGATGCGCGCCGGCGGACCTGGCCTGGCGCGCCGGTGTCGACGTGCTGTCCTTCGGCGGCACCAAGAACGGCATGCAATTCGGCGAGGCGGTCGTGTTCTTCGACGCGGCGCTGGCCGAGGAATTCGGCCGCAAGCGGATGCAGGGCGGCCAGCTCGCGTCGAAAATGCGCTTCCTTGCCGCGCCGTGGGTGGGCGTGCTCGAGGACGGCGCGTGGCTGCGACACGCGACGCACGCCAATGCGATGGCGACGCGGCTCGCCGCGGCCGTCGGCGAGCTTCCCGGAGCGCAGCTGCTGGCGCCGGTCGAGGCCAACGGCGTATTCGTCGACCTGCCGCAATCGGCGATCGATGCCGTGCGCGGGAAGGGCTGGCAGTTCTACAGCTTCGTCGGCGAAACCGGAGTTCGCTTCATGTGCTCGTGGGACACGACACCCGCGAGCATCGACGCCCTCGTTGCCGACCTGCGCGCGGCGATGCCTTCCTGAACGCCGGTCGCGCGCTTCGACCATGCCTTTTCGCACCGATCAATCGCTCGACACATTGAATGCCCGCAGCATCGGGCGCCTGCCCGGGCTGGTCGGGATTCGTTTCACCGCCATCGAAGAAGGCATGGTGGCGGCGGAACTGGAAATCCGCCCCGATCTGATCGCCCCCAACGGGTACCTGCACGCGGCGACGGTCATCGCGCTGGCCGACACGGCATGCGGTTATGGTTGTCTCGCCCACCTGCCGGATGGCGCCACGCTGTTCACGACGATAGAACTCAAGTCCAACTTTCTCGGCACCGCGACCGAGGGCACGATCGCCTGCGTGGCGCGTCCGGCGCACTTGGGCAACAGCACGCACGTTTGGGATGCCGTGGTGACCAACAAGGCCAACGGCAAGACGCTGGCGCTGTTCCGCTGCACGCAGATGATCATCTGGGCCAGGAAGTAGTCGCGGCCCAGTTCCGCACGCCGCGCGCCTAGGCCAAACGGCGCATCGCCGCGCGCATCCGGATCACCTAGAGTCCGGCAGGCTCAGCGCTCACCGCGCGAGCATCGCGATGCGCGGAATCGTCGGTCTCGTCCTCGTGGCTTTCGCCTGCGGCGTCGCCTGGCTGCAGACGTGGGCCTCGTTGCCCGCGCATCCGGCATGGATTGCCGGTGCAGGCGCCATCGCGCTGTGTGTCGCGTCCACCGTGCGCGACAAACTGCGGCCGGCGTGGCTGGCGCCGCTTGTCGTCACGGCAGCGCTGCTGGCGGGCTGCGGCTACGCGGGCTGGCGCGCGGAGGTCCGGATGGCGGAAGAACTGCCGCGCGAGTGGGAAAGCGTGGACATCGAACTCGTCGGCGTCGTTGCCGACCTTCCCGCGAATTCGCCGCAAGGCACGCGTTTCGCGTTCACGGTCGAGCGCGTGCGTACGCCAAGCGCGGTCGTTCCGACGGAATTGTCGCTGGCCTGGTTCGCGCCGGCGCGTCCGGCGGCGTCGGGTGACGAAGTTCCCGTCGTGCATGCAGGCGAGCGATGGTATCTGACCGTCCGGCTGAAACGCCCGCACGGCACCGTCAATCCCGGCGCGTTCGATCTCGAGGCCTGGCTGCTGCAGCAGGGATTTCGTGCGACCGGTTATGTGCATCCGGACGGCTTGAATGCGCGGCGCGACCTGTTTGCTGCGCGGCCTGGAGATTACGTGCAGCGTGCGCGCGAGCGGATTCGCGATCGCATCGTCGCCGCGCTGGCCGGTGCGCCCTATGCGGGCGTGGTCGCGGCGCTGGCCATCGGCGATCAGCGTGCCATTCCCGAGGCGCAATGGACGGTGTTCAATCGCACCGGCGTGTCCCACCTGATAAGCATTTCCGGATTGCACGTCACGGTGTTCGCGGCGTTCGCTGGCGGCATCGCCTACGCGCTTGCCCGCCGCAGCGTGCGCCTGACGATGCGCATTCCCGCACGCAAGGTGGCTGCGGTGATCGGCGTCGTCGCGGCTGGCAGCTACGTGCTGCTGGCCGGTGCCGGCGTTCCTGCGGTGCGCACGTTCGCGATGCTGTTCGTTGCCGCCTGCGGCCTGTGGCTCGGTCGCCCGGGCACCGCCGGAATTGTGTGGCTGTGGGCGCTCGCCGCCGTGCTGCTGTGGGACCCGTGGGCGACGCTGACTCCAGGCTTCTGGCTCTCGTTCTCCGCTGTCGGTCTGTTGTTGTATGCGTCGGTGGGCCGCTTGCGCGGCACCGCGCAAGCGGGTTGGCCGGCGCGATTGCGCGATGCCGTGCGTGAAGGGGCGCATGCGCAATGGGTGGTGACGCTGGGCTTGGCGCCGCTGACGCTGGCGTTGTTCCAGCAGGCATCGCTGATTGCTCCAATTGCCAATGCCGTGGCCATACCCGTTGTCACCGTCGGCGTCGTGCCGCTTGCATTGCTCGGCGTCGTCGTGCCGGGCAGCGCGCTGCTCGAGGGTGCGCACGCGGTGTTGGCGCTGTTGATGCGCTTCCTCGAGTTGCTGGCCGCGTTGCCCGATGCCACGTGGCAACAGCACGCGCCGTTGCCATGGACAGTGGCTGCGGGAATCGCGGGCGCATTGTGGCTGCTCGCGCCGCGCGGGCTGCCCGGTCGAGCCTGGGGGCTGGTGTGGCTGCTGCCGCTGTTGATCGTGCGGCCGGAGCCGCCGCCGCACGGCGCCTTTCGCCTGACGGTGCTCGATGTCGGGCAGGGCCTTTCCGTGGTCATCGAAACGCACCGCCGTACACTGGTCTACGACGCGGGGCCGCGCTTCAGCGAAACCGCGGATGCGGGCGGCCGGATCGTCGCGCCGTTTCTTCGCGCGGCCGGACTGCGGCGCGCGGATGGCCTCATCATCTCGCACCAGGACCTCGATCATTCCGGCGGGACGCTGTCACTCATGCAGGTCACGCCTGTCGGCTGGTTCGCGTCCTCGCTGCCCGCGGATCATGCAATCGTCGCGCGCGCGCAGAGTCGAGGCGAATCGGGGAACGCGGTCATGGCGTGCATCGCGGGGCAGCGCTGGCACTGGGACGGTGTCGACTTCACCGTGCTGCATCCCACCCGCGCCGAATACGACGATCCGCAGGCGAAGACCAACGACCGGTCGTGCGTGGTGCGCGTCGACTCCATGTACGGCAGCGCACTGCTCACCGGCGACCTCGAGGCGCGGTCCGAGGCGCTGCTGCTGCGCACGTCCGCCACTGCGCTGCGCGCCGACGTGCTGGTCGTCCCGCACCACGGGTCGCGCACGTCGTCCACGCCGCCCTTCATCCGGGCCGTCGCACCGAGGATCGCCGTGTTCGCGTGTGGCTATCAGAACAGGTTCGGCCATCCGCGACCGGACATCGTCGCCCGTTATGCGGCGGCGTCCGTGAGCATGATTCGCACCGATGTCGCTGGCGCGGTCACGCTTACGTTTGCTCCGGATGCGCCACTCTTGCCCGCTTCGGCGCGCGACCAGCGCCGGCGCTACTGGATGGACGCGCCGGTGCGGGAGCCTGCGGTAGCCGATGCCGAAATCGCGCAGTGATCAGCGGCGACGCGTCATGCGTCGCCGCGATGCCGCGCGGCGCGAGCAAGGTTGCGCCTCACGGGTGCGGTGGCGGAGTAGATTCCACCGCGGGTGCCCGCAGATACGCGACGACGAGCCAGGCAATCTGGACAACACAAGCGAGGCAGCCAAGGCGGCGGCTACTTGAGCGATGTCAAGCCGACCATGAGTGCATAGCCTATTATTGACGTTATCGACTTCGGGCACTTAACGCATCGACTCGTTGAACTGCTTCGGCCAGTGCCTGCAAATCCGCCCAGCCGCGACGAAAACGCAATAAGCCGTTCGATTGTAGTGGCCCGGAAACGGCGCCTGCGAGCAGTGAGCTTCCTGAGGGCGAATTGCGGACGATGTTCGCATTGTTGCGAGGATCGCCTTAAGACTTCCCGCCCAAGCGCCCAAATCTCAGCCAGGAGAAAACCATGTCAACCGAAACAAGGTGCCCGTTCGACCACATTGCCGGCGTCGGCAGGACAAACCGCGACTGGTGGCCGAACCAGCTTCGGCTTGAGCTGCTTCACCAGCATTCCTCGAAATCCGACCCGATGGCGAAAGGCTTCGACTACGCGAAGGAGTTCAAGAGTCTCGACTACAAGGCGCTGAAGAAGGACCTGGTCAAGCTGATGACCGACTCGCAGGACTGGTGGCCCGCGGACTTCGGCCATTACGGGCCGCAATTCATCCGCATGGCCTGGCACGCCGCCGGAACCTACCGCATCCACGATGGCCGAGGCGGCGCCGGCCGCGGCCAGCAGCGCTTCGCGCCGCTCGACAGCTGGCCCGACAACGTGAACATCGACAAGTCGCGCCGCCTCCTGTGGCCGATCAAGCAGAAGTACGGCCAGAAGATCTCCTGGGCCGACCTATTGATCCTCGCCGGTAACGTCGCGCTGGAGTCGATGGGCTTCAGGACCTTCGGCTTCGGTTGTGGGCGTGCAGACGTGTGGGAGCCGGACGAGGACGTGAACTGGGGCGGCGAGATCGCCTGGCTGGGCGTCGACATGCGCTTCAGCGGCGACCGCGAGCTGGTTCCGCCGTTTGGCGCCACCCACATGGGCCTGATCTACGTCAACCCGGAGGGCCCGAACGCCAGCGGCGACTATATGGCCGCCGCCAAGGATATCCGTGCCACCTTCGGCCGCATGGCAATGAACGACGAAGAGACCGTCGCCCTCATCGCCGGCGGCCACACCTTCGGTAAGTGCCATGGCGCCGCCCCGGAATCGCACAAGGGTCCCGAACCTGAAGCCGCGCCGCTGGAAGCACAGGGTCTGGGCTGGATGAGCAACTACGGCACGGGGCACGGCGGCGACACGATTTCGAGCGGCATAGAAGTGACGTGGACCAAGACTCCCGCACTGTGGAGCAACAACTTCTTCGAGAACCTGTTCAAGTACGAATGGGAGCTGACCAAGTCGCCGGCCGGCGCCAAGCAATGGGTGGCCAAGAACGCGCCGGAGATCATTCCCGACGCGCACGACCCGTCGAAGAAGCACAAGCCGACCATGCTGACGACCGACTGCACGCTGCGCTTCGATCCGGAATTCGGGAAGATCTCGCGCCGGTTTCTCGAGGACCCGCAGGCCTTCGCGGATGCCTTCGCGCGCGCCTGGTTCAAGCTGACGCACCGCGACATGGGCCCGCGCGCCCGCTATCTCGGCCCGGAAGTGCCGAAGGAAGAGCTGATCTGGCAAGACCCGATTCCCGCGGTCAATCACCAGTTGATCGATGCGCAGGACATCGCCGTCCTCAAGGGCAAGATCCTGGCTGCCGGCCTGTCGGTCTCGGAGCTGGTGACGACTGCCTGGGCATCGGCGTCCACGTTCCGCGGCTCCGACAAGCGCGGCGGTGCGAACGGTGCCCGCATTCGTCTAGCTCCGCAGAAGGACTGGGAGGTCAATCAGCCTGCCCAGTTGGCGAAGGTGCTCAAGGCCCTGGAGGGCATCCAGAGCGCGTTCAACGGCGCCCAGTCTGGCGGCAAGAAGGTTTCGCTGGCCGACCTGATCGTCCTGGCCGGTTGCGCCGGCGTCGAGCAAGCGGCGAAAAGCGCTGGTCACGAGGTGACGGTTCCTTTCACGCCGGGACGCATGGACGCCGCACAGGAGCAGACTGATGTGGTTTCCTTCGCCGTGCTCGAACCGATCGCGGACGGCTTTCGCAACTACGTCGGGGGCAAATACAGCGTAGCGGCCGAGGCGTTGCTGATCGACAAGGCGCAATTGCTGACGCTGACCGCGCCCGAAATGACGGTGCTCGTGGGCGGCATGCGCGTCTTGCAGACCAACTTCGGGCAGTCCCAACACGGCGTCTTTACCACGCGGCCAGGGGCGCTGACCAACGACTTTTTCACGAACCTGCTTGACATGGGCACGCAGTGGCAGGCGGTCTCGAAGGACGCCGACGGGTTCGAAGGCCGCGACCGCAAGACGGGCGAAGTCAAGTGGACCGGCACGCGGGTCGATCTCGTGTTCGGTTCAAACTCCGAACTCCGTGCCTTGGCTGAAGTCTACGGAAGTTCGGACGCGCAGAAGAAGTTCGTCCATGACTTTGTTGCGACCTGGAACAAGGTGATGAACCTTGATCGCTTCGACTTGGCGTGATCTCAGCCGATAGTCCCTTCAAACTCCCCTGACTCAAAGGCCGTTTCGGTCATTCTGAAACGGTCTTTGGAGCTTATGCTGATCTAGGCATTGAGCGGGGGCGAATCTGTCGTTCGCCATCCCGCCCTATCAATTCCGGAGATCCGGTCGCTTGGCCGCCATGGGTGCGAAAGACTCGCATTCGTGTGATAATGCGAATGATTCCCGTTCACGGTGGTGGTCCCAAGGCGATATTCGCTCCATGCGTGCAGACAAGTACCGGAGTTCCACGCTGACTGCTGAAGAGCTCATCCCGCTCAGCTGCGTTGACGTGGGCCAGACCGTCATCGTCCGCGAGGTCCGCTCCGGATTGGCGGAGGTCGAGGGCGGAGACATAGGGCTGCGCTTGCTCGAGCTCGGCTTCGTCGAGGGAGAACCATTGCGCGTCATTGCGCATGGGTACCCCGGGCGCGAGCCGATCGCGGTGCGCATCGGCAGCACGACGTTTGCCCTGCGGCGTTTCGAAGCCGATCACGTGTTGGTGGCGCTGGCGCCGCAGAACAGACCGAAGTCATGAGTGACGCGTCGCAATCGGTGCTTCGCATCGCGCTGCTGGGCAATCCCAACTGTGGCAAGACCGCGCTATTCAACCTGCTGACCGGAAGCCGGCAGAAGGTCGCGAACTACGCCGGCGTTACCGTGGAACGCAAGGAAGGCCTGTTCGATACGCCGATGGGGCAACGCGTCCGGGTGCTGGACCTGCCCGGCGCCTATAGCCTGAACCCGCTCAGTCAGGATGAAACCATCACCCGCGACGTCGTCCTCGGCAACAAGAAGGACGAGCCGAGCCCCGACCTGCTGGTATGCGTGACCGACGCGACCAATCTGCGCCTGAACCTGCGCCTGGTCGTCGAAGTGAAGCGGCTGGGCCTGCCGACGGTGCTCGCACTGAACATGACCGATGTGGCCAAGCACCGCGGCGTGGAGATAGACATCGCGGCGCTCGAACGGGAACTCGGCATGCCGGTCGTGCAGACCGTCGCGGTACGGCGTGGCGGCGCAGATGCCCTCGTGCGCCTTATCCAGGAACATCTCGCCGATCGGCCAATGTCGCCGCGGGAGTGGAAGGCACCGGATGTCACTGATGTGGCGGCCACTCAGCGCGAAGTCCGGCGTATTCTTGACGCCGCGGTGCGTGAGCCGCTGAACGAGCTGCGTGTGGATGACGCGCTGGACGGCGTCGTCATGCATCCCGTCTGGGGATTCGTGATACTTGCCGCGACGCTGTTCCTGATTTTTCAGGCCGTGTTCCAGTGGGCCCAATTGCCGATGGACTGGATCAAGGCCGGCGTCGAGGCGCTCGGCGCATTGCTCACCTCATGGCTGCCGGCCGGGGTCCTGCAAAGCCTGCTTGTCGACGGTGTGGTGGCGGGAGTAGGGAGCGTGCTGGTCTTCCTGCCCCAGATCCTGATCCTGTTCATGTTCATCCTTGCGCTCGAGGATTCCGGATACCTGCCGCGCGCCGCGTTCATGCTGGACCGCCTGATGGGTACCGTGGGATTGTCGGGCCGCTCCTTCATTCCGCTGCTGTCGAGCTTCGCGTGCGCGGTGCCCGGCATCATGGCCACGCGCCATATCAGCAGCTGGCGCGACCGGCTGACCACGATCATGATTGCGCCGCTGACGACATGCTCCGCGCGCCTGCCGGTCTATGCGTTGATCATTGGCGCTTTCATTCCGCGGCGAACGGTCCTGGGTTTTCTCAACCTCCAGGGTGTCGTGCTGTTTGTCCTGTATCTGGCCGGAATCGTCAGCGCGATGGCGGTCGCATGGGTGTTCAAGGTCGCTGCCGGCCGGGCACTGCTGCACCCTCTGCTGATGGAATTGCCTTCGTATCGCTGGCCCAACCTGCGCAATCTGTTCATCGGCCTCATCGAGCGGGCGAAGATCTTCCTCGTGCGCGTCGGCACGATCATCCTGTCGCTGTCGATCCTGTTGTGGTTCCTGTCTTCATTCCCGGCTCCGCCCGCCGATGCCACCGGCCCGGCCATCCAGTACAGTCTCGCGGGAATGCTCGGGCGGGCATTGGAGACGGTGCTGGCGCCGATCGGATTCAACTGGCAGATTTCGATCGCCCTCATACCGGGGCTCGCCGCACGCGAAGTGGCGGTCAGCGCGCTCGGTACGGTGTACGCGCTATCCGCTACCGGCGACAACGTGGCGGACCAGCTGACACCGATGATCGCGCAGGGCTGGTCGCTGGCGACGGCATTCTCGCTGCTTGCCTGGTATGTGTTCGCGCCACAGTGCATTTCGACTTTGTCGATCGTGAAGCGCGAAACCAACTCGATTCGCTATCCGCTGCTGATGGCCGGTTACCTGTTTGCGCTTGCTTACGTGGCTGCGTTCGTCACCTACCGCGTCACGCTTGCATTCAGTGGAAGCTGAGGCATGCAGGCGCTGACCGTTTCTCTCATTGTTGCTGCCGCTGCCGGTTATGCCGCCTGGCTGCTGATGCCGCGGCGCATGCGCCGCTGGCTGATCGGCCTGCTGATGGTCATTGCGCCATCGCGTCGCGCCTTGCTTGCCCGGCTGGAGGCGGATGCCGAAAATAGCGGGTGCGGCAGTTGCAAAGGTTGCGCAGCCGATGGGCATGCACCTGCCCCGCGCGGACAGGCAAGGATCGAAGTACATCGACGAGAGAGCACCTGACGCACACACTGGCTGGCACCGCGTAGACTTAAAGAACGTGGCGAATTCCTCACCTTCTTCGAGACTGCCGGGTCGCGTGCTTGGCATCGCAGCGCTGCTGGGCGTTGCGATCGCCGCATCGCCGCTGCACGCGCAGGACGGCACTGCCGGCATTCCCGAACTGCGCTTGTCGACTGCCTTGGCGCCGACCTATCCGCTGGGGCGCGCCGGCGCGCGCTGGGCGCAGCTGGTGAACGAGAAGGCGGGAGCCACTTTCGAGGTCAGGCAGTATCCCGGCGCAACGCTCGCGTCGCGCGATCCCGGGCGCGAATTCGGTGCGCTCAAATCCGGTCTCGCCGAGCTTGCAGTCGGTTCAGCGCTGGCATGGTCGGCGCAATTCGCGCCGCTGGGGGTATATGCGATTCCCTGGTTGACCAGCAGCGCGCGCGAACAGGAAGCGCTGGCGGGGGATGCCCCGCTGCGTGACTCCGTCTTTGCGCAGATGGCGGCCGCGGGCGTCATCGGCCTGGCGGTCGCGCCGCTGGGGGAGCATGTCCTTGCGACAATGCGGGCGCCCATCGCCGCGCCCGAGGACCTCCGCGGGCTGCGCGTGCGGGTGGTTCCGCTGCGCTCGCTCATCGACGTCTATCTCGCGTTGGGTGCGTTGCCCCAGTCGATGAATTTTGCGCAGGCACAGGCAGCAATCGCCGCCGGCATGCTCGATGGACAGGATGCGATGCCGACAACGCTGGTTGCCGCCCGCGCGTCCGTTTCCGGGCAGAAATTCGTCACGCGCTGGGGTGCGTTCACGGATGTCATGGTGTTCGCCGTGCGCAAGGCTTCCTGGGATGCCTGGCCCGAAGATCGCCGCGCTCTGGTGCGAGGCGCGGCGGAACAGGCGGCACGCGAGGCGAATGCGCTGGCGCGGGAGGATGCCGCGCTCGCCCAGTTGACCAAGGACGGCGTGACCATTCTTCGGCTGTCGCCGGCTCAGCGAAATGCATTCCGCGACGCCGCGCAACCGGTGATTGACGCGTGGACCAGTTCGGTTGGCGCGGAACTCGCCGGTGCCGCGCAGGCGGTGGTGACGGCGGCGCGGAAGTAGCAACACGTCCGGGCGAATGGTCGCCCCGGGTGCCCGCGCTGCGGCGAACCGCTTCGCGACGCGCGTTAGGGGCTCTTGGGCTGAACGTAATCGGGAACGCGGTTCCTGATCGCGGGTATCGACTTCAGGTACGCAAAGGCCGCCTTGAGGTCGGCCTCGGACAGGTGCCGGTACGATTCCCACGGCATGGGCGGCTGGATCGGACGGCCTACGCCCATGTGCTTGCCGGTCTTGATCGCCTGCACGAAATCTTTTTCACGCCATTTGCCGATGCCCGTTTCCAGGTCGGGCGTCAGGTTGAACGCATAGGTGATGCCCCACGGGCCGGCGTACGCCGTTCCCGTCGCCGAGCCGACGTTGTTCCATGCGTCGGTGAGCACGGGGGGCGGCGGCAGCACAACGCTCTCCGGATGGCCCGACAGCATTCGCGCCATGTCGGGTTCCGGACCATTGGGACCCATGCGCAGCGGCGTGTGGCAATCGTTGCATCCGCCGGACTGAACGATGAATTTGCCGCGCTTGGCAAGCGGCGACAACTCCGCCGCAAGCGCAGGCGCCGCGATTGCGACCAGCGCTAGAAAAGTCACTGCAAGGCGATTCATGGCAACGGCTCCCTGTCGTCGGGTTCCAATTGATGCGGGGGGAAGCGAATTCGAACTAGTTGACGTATCGCCCGATGCGCACCGCCGTCTCGCCCTTCTTCGGGCGGCGCGTCGGCATGACCAGCACGCTGTTCGCGTAGGGAGTGCGCACCTCGACGTCGCCGTCGCGCGCGAGCAGCGTCTTCGGCCTTCGCGATGACGTCGAGGCCTTCGACGGGTCGAGTGAACTCGAACGCGTCCGTGGCGATGGTCACGACGTGCGTGATTTCGATCGCCCGCTGCGGCGGAAGCTGCGTGGTGTCCAGATGCGCGTCGAGGAAGGTACCGTCCGCCATGCCGAAGTGGCGCAGGAACCGCAGCGCCGCCTGCTGCGCGACATGGGGCGCCGCCAGCTCCCAGTGCTGGCCGCATTCCAGCAGCAGCGCGATGCGCGGGCTGGCGGGGTCGTCGAAGGCGGCGTAGTCGCGCAGCCGGCGCCCCGCCTTGTGGCCGCCGTCGATGATCACATGCTCGGGCATGCCGATCGCGAAGGCGAGTTCCAATCCTTTCTGCTGCTGTCCCGCGAGCGCGAGTGGAAGGCATGGATCGGTCATCGAGTGCAGGTCGAGCAGGTATTCCGTCGCATCATAGACGGGCCGCAGCTCGCGTGCCCTCGACAGATCGGCTGTCTGCCGCGCGCCGTCGAGAATGTCGAGCGTCCACAACCGGTTGAAGTCCTCATCGACGCAGCGCGACGTGTAGGGGTCGGCGGCGTTGAACGTGCGGTAGGCGGCAACGTTGGCGAAGGTCACCGTCAGCGTCCCGCGCGTCGGGCGGAACGCCTCGCGCAGGAGCCAGTCGTTGCAGATCGCGCCGCAGACCTCGTTGCCGTGCGTCAGCGCCTGGATGGTGACGTGCGGCCCCGGCCGGTCGGACGGGAATGTCCAGACGAACGGGATGCCGGTGTTGCCCGCCTGCCAACGCTCGATGTCCGGGAACGCCACCTCGATTGGAGGCAGCGTGCTGCGCGCGTCCACGGTGTTCAGCTCGCGCAGACCTGGTCTGCCAGCCGGCGCATGAAATCCTCGCAGCGGGCGATCTGATCGAGCGCCACCCATTCGTTGGGCTGGTGCGCCTGCGCGATGTGGCCGGGTCCGCAGATGACCGTCGGCACGTTGGCGATGTGAAACAGCGAGGCCTCCGTGCCGAAGGACACCTTGCCGAATTCGTGCGTTCCGTTGCATGCGCCGCCGAGCGCGGTGATCTCGCTGCCCTCGTGCGTGTCGAACCCCGGCAACGTCGACAGGACGTCGAAGTCGATGTGGGTGCCGGGCGCCACCGCGTGCATCGCGGGCAGGAACGTTTCGGCGTAGGCCTTCACTTCGGCAAAGAACGCGTCGGGAACATCGAATGGAAGATGCCGGATCTCGAAATCGAACGTGCAGTCGCGCGGCACGATGTTGAGGGCCGTGCCGCCGTGGATCGTCCCTACGTGCACGGTGGTGAACGGCACGTCGTACGCGGCGTCCTTGCGGCCGGCGTCGCGGAATTGGCGGGCGCGGCGCGCGATCCAGGCGACGATTTCGCACGCGATCTGCACGGCATTGACGCCAAGCGGCGTCAGCGAAGAGTGCGCCTCGAAGCCGCGCACGCGGCAGCGCCAGGCCTTCTTTCCCTTGTGCGCGACGACCAGCTGCATGCCCGTCGGCTCGCCGACGATGCAGCCCGACGGGGCGATTCCCTTCGCGGCGATGTCGGCGATGAGCCGGCGCACACCGATGCAGCCGACCTCTTCGTCGTAGGACAATGCCAGGTGCACGGGCTTGCGCAATCCGCGCCGCATGAATTCGGGCACGAAGGCCAGGCTGACGGCCAGGAAGCTTTTCATGTCGGTCACGCCGCGTCCGACCAGCCGATCGCCTTGCTGCGTGACTTCGAAGGGAGGGGTGTCCCACGGCTGGCCGTCGACCGGGACGACATCGGTATGGCCCGACAGGACGATGCCACCCGTCGTCGCATTGCCATCGCGCGCGGGAAGGGTGGCGAACAGGTTGGCCTTGCGTCCGTCGTCGGCGAACGTCAGCGACGAGGCGATGCCGTGGCCGTCAAGATACGTGCGGACCCATTCGATCAGCGCAAGGTTCGAGTCGCGGCTCGTGGTGTCGAAGCTCACGAGCTTCCTGATCAGTTCCAGCGAAGCCAGGTCTTCCGCGCGCACGCGATCGTGCTCGGGTCGGACCTGCGCCGGCGTGGCCGGAGCATTCATGGCGGAACTCCCGCTGCCTAAACGGGGAGGATAGCACCGTGCCCGGCCCGTCCCAAGTCCGCGCGAACGCCCGGCCGACTCTGGTCGCGCCGGATGGTTGGCTAACAGTGTCCGACGACACCGCCGGCGTCATCTACCGCATTCGTTACCTCGGCGACCAGTAAGGCGTGGGCGCGTAGTACGGATACGCGACCGGCGGCGCGACGTACGCGGGCTGCGGCACGACGACGACCGGGCGGTAGGCATACGGCCGGTAGTACGGACGCCAATACGGCCTTGCCACGGGAACAAACGGCGCGCGGTAGTAGCCGCGGCCGCCGTAGTAAGCCGGCTGGCCGACAGCTACGCTGAATCCGGGCGCGCCGACGGACACCCCCCACGCTACATTGCCCGCGTGGGCACTGGGAACGACGAATGCACTGGCGGCGAGAACAGTGGCGCACAGCGTGGTGGACAAGGCGATGCGACGATTCATCTGGGCTCTCCTTCTGTTACGGCGCCATCGCGGGAAGTTTCGGAGAACGAGGCGACCTGTGCCCTGAAAACGCTGCCGGCGGCGACCAGGTTGACTGCGCCGATGCCCGCGGGATGCCTGTTACAAATGGAAACGCTTTAGACTATCGTCTCCGGCGTCGACGTGCGGCAACGGGCCGCGTCCACGACGACGGACCGCCGCGTGCGTTCCGCGGCCTAAATCTGGAGAGTTCCCCGATGCGTCGTCTCCGCTTTCCCGGGTTGGTTGTATTCGCGCTCCTGATTGCCACGCGCGCATTGGCGGCGGATTTGACGATCGGCCTTGCCACCGACGTCACGGCCCTCGATCCGCATTATCACAACGTCACGCCCAACAACAACGTCGCCGCGCACATCTTCGGCTTCCTGGTCCAGCGCAACGAGAAGTCGCAGCTCGAGCCGTCGCTGGCCACCGAATGGAAGACCGTGGATCCGCTGACGTGGGAGTTCAAGCTGCGCAAGGGCGTGAAATTCCACGACGGCAGCGATTTCACCGCCGCGGACGTCGTCGCGTCGATAGAACGCGTACCGACCGTCCCGAACAGTCCTTCGCCGTTCACCGCGTACAGCAAGCAGATCAAGGAAATGGTCGTCGTCGACCCGTACACGATCCGCTTCAAGACGGCGACACCTTATCCGCTGATGCCGTCGGACATGACACAGGTCGCGATCATATCCAAGGCCGCCGCCAAGGCATCGACCGAGGATTTCAATTCCGGCAAGGCCGCGATCGGCACCGGACCGTACAAGCTGGTGCGCTACGCCAAGGGCGACCGGATCGAGCTCGCGCGCAACGACGCCTGGTGGGGCGGAAGGACGCCTTGGGAGAAGGTCACGCTGCGCCTGCTGCCGCAGGACGCGCCACGGGTCGCCGCGTTGCTGTCGGGCGACGTGCAGGTCATCGAGGGCGTGCCGCCGGCCGACGTCGTCAATCTGCGCAAGGACAAGCGGATCAACGTTTACCGGACGGTCGCCGACCGCCTCATCTACATCCATGTCGACAGCAACCGCGACAATTCTCCGTTCGTCACCGACAAGGCGGGCAAGCCGCTCGATCGCAATCCGCTGAAGGATCCGCGCGTGCGGCTGGCGATCTCGAAAGCGCTGAATCGTCCCGCCATTGTCGAGAAGGTGATGGAGGGCGAGGCCGTGATGTCCGGCCAGCTGGTGCCGGAATTCCTGTTCGGATCGACGAAGAACCTCAAGGTCGAGGCCTTTGACCCGGCCGCAGCGAAGAAGCTGCTGGCCGAGGCCGGTTATCCGGATGGCTTTGGCCTGACCATACACGCGCCCAACAACCGCTACGTGAACGATGCCAAGATCGCGCAGACCGTCGCGCAGATGCTGTCGCGCATCGGCATCGACACCAAGGTCGTCGCGATGCCGTCCGCGACCTACTTCGCGCAGGCGACCGACCTGAAGTTCAGCTTCATGCTGCTGGGCTGGAGCACCGGCACCGGCGAGGCGTCGTCATCGCTCAAAGCGCTGCTGATGACCTACAACAAGGACAAGGGTTTCGGCACGGCCAACCGCGGCCGCTATTCCAATACCAAGGTGGATGCGCTTACCGAAGATGCGTTGCAGACTGTCGACGACGTGAAGCGCGAGGCGTACCTGCAGCGGGCCACCGAGGTCGCGATCGGTGAAACCGGCATCGTCCCGCTGCACTTCCAGGTGAACCTGTGGGCGACGCGCGACGGCATCACCTATGTGCCGCGCACCGACGAGAACACGCTGGCCTGGAAATTCATCCCGAAGAAATCATGAACGCTCCTCATGCCGCCTGGCCGGCCATCACCACGCCGTCACAGCATTTCATCGGCAACCGCTGGCACGCGCCGCAGGGCCGTGCCGAGCTGCCGATGATCGATCCCTCCGATGGCGCGCCGTTCGCGGCCATCGCGCGCGGCAATGCCGCCGACATCGACACCGCCGTGCGCGCCGCGCAGGGTGCCCGCGCCGGTGCGTGGGGCAAGTTGTCGCCGGCGGAGCGCGGCCGGCTGCTGGGCAAGCTGTCTCGCGCGATCCTCGATCACGCGGATGAATTGGCGCTGACCGAAGCGCGCGATTGCGGCAAGCCGCTCACGCAGGCGCGCGCCGACGTCACCGCGTGCGCGCGTTATTTCGAGTTCTATGGCGGCGCGTGCGACAAGCTGCACGGCGAGACTCTTCCTTATCCTGAAGGCTTCACCGTGCTGACGTGGCGGGAGCCGCACGGCGTCACCGGCCACATCATTCCGTGGAATTACCCGCTGCAGATATTCGGACGCTCGGCAGGCGGCGCGCTCGCGGCAGGCAATGCGTGCGTGGTCAAGCCGGCGGAGGACGCGTGCCTGTCGGTGTTGCGCGTGGCCGAACTCGCTGCTGGCGCCGGGCTGCCGGCCGGTGCGCTGAACATCGTCACGGGCTTGGGGCAGGAAGCCGGCGCCGCGCTGGTCGAGCACCCGGGCGTCGATCATGTCTCGTTCACCGGCTCGCCCGCGACGGGAACGTGGGTTGCCGCGGCGGCCGCCAAGCGACACTGCCCGGTAACGCTGGAACTTGGCGGCAAATCGCCGCAGATCGTTTTCGCGGACGCCGACCTCGACGCAGCGTTGCCGGCACTGGTCAACGCGATCGTCCAGAACGCCGGGCAGACATGCTCGGCCGGAAGCCGCGTGCTGGTCGAAGCGTCGCGGTACGAAGAATTGCTGTCGCGGCTCGGTGAGAAGTTTGCCGCGCTCAAGACCGGACCGGCGTTGGCCGATCTCGATTGCGGGCCGCTCATCCGCGGCTCGCAGTTGCAGCGGGTGCGCGCGTTCCTGGCCGACGCGGCGAAGGACGGCATCGCGATCGTCGCTGCGGGCACCATCGTCGCCGACGCGCCGTCAGGCGGTTTTTATGCGGCACCGACGCTGCTGCGCGACGTTCCGGCGGACAACCGTCTGGCCTGCGACGAGGTGTTCGGACCGGTGCTGGCTGCCATGTCCTTCGTCGACGAGGCCGACGCAATTCGGCTGGCCAACGCCACGGACTTTGGACTGGTGGCCGGCGTGTGGACGCGGGACGGCGGCCGCCAGCTGCGCATGGCGCGTGCGGTCCAGAGCGGACAGGTGTTCGTCAACAATTACGGCGCCGGCGGCGGCGTCGAGTTGCCATTCGGCGGCGTCAAGCATTCGGGCTACGGACGCGAAAAGGGTTTCGAGGCGCTGCACGGATTCACGACGCTCAAGACCGTCGTGATCAAGCACGGATAGGGGCGCGATGCGGCTGCAGAACAAGATCGCCATTGTGACCGGCGCGGGGTCGGGTTTTGGGCGCGGCATTGCCCAGCGCTTCGCCGCCGAGGGCGCCAAGGTCGTGGTCAACGACCTGAACGCCGAGAACGGCGAGCACACGGTACAGGACATCGTGGAGGCCGGCGGCCACGCGCGGTTCTGCGGCGGCGACGTGTCGCGGGACGCCGACGTGAAGCACCTGGTCGAATTCGCGCTGGCGGCCTATGGCGGCCTGCACGTCGTCGTCAACAATGCCGGGACGACGCACAAGAACCAGCCGATGCTCGACGTCAGCGAAGAGCAGTTCGACCGTATCTACCAGGTCAACGTGAAGAGTCTCTTCCTGACGGCGCGGCACGTCGTTCCGCATTTTCGGGCGCAGAGGAACGGCGTGTTCATCACCATCGCGTCGACGGCGGGCGTCCGGCCCCGGCCGGGACTCACCTGGTACAACGGCAGCAAGGGCGCGGCGATCGTGACCAGCCGGTCGATGGCCGTGGAACTGGCGAAGGACAACATCCGCGTCAACGTCATCAATCCGGTTGCGGGCGAAACGGCGATGCTCGCGGATTTCATGGGCCAGGATACGCCCGAGCGCCGCGCGCAGTTCATCGCATCGATTCCGCTCGGGCGGTTGTCGCAGCCGTCGGACATTGCGACCGCGGCGGTCTTCTTTGCCTCCGACGAGGCGGCGTTCATCACCGGCGCCTGCCTCGAAGTCGACGGCGGACGCTGCGTCTGACGAGAAACCTTCAGGCCTTGCCGATCAACGCGGGAAGATTGGACAGGTCGATCGTGCGTGCACGCTGCTGGATTTCTCCCGCGTAGCGCGCGCCGAGTTCCCGCGCCTGATCCAGCATCGGCGCGAAGGCTGC
Organism: uncultured beta proteobacterium; assembly: GCA_963816165.1. GTDB lineage: Bacteria > Pseudomonadota > Gammaproteobacteria > Burkholderiales > Casimicrobiaceae > VBCG01. The sequence goes on along the minus strand of CAWFJL010000010.1, from coordinate 471,436 downwards.
GCGCAGCTTTTCCGCATCGAGCGTCCTGCCGCCGGCATAGTATTGCTGCGCGACCTTGCCGATCGCCCAGGTCGACGCGAACGCCATTCCCGAGCTGGCCGCCTGGTGCCCGATCGACCGGCCGATGCCGCCGGCGATGCCGCCGAGCAGGCCACCCAACAGCTTGCGTCCGAACTGTTCGACATACTGTGCCGTCAGCCCCACGCCCAGCGTGGCCACGAAATCCTTGACGCTGCCGGCGTCCAGGTCGTAGCCGTAGGCTTGACCCAGGCGATAGACGAGTTTCATCTGCAGCGGAATGATGGCCATCGAGGCCAGCGATTCTGGCAGCAGTTCGAGCGCCGCGTTGGTGATCGCGGCGTTGAGAATTTGCTGGTCGAGCGCCGCCGCGTCCGGCATCGCGCGGGACGCGGGCGAAGGCGCGGCGACGGCCAACGGCACCGTCGCCAGCGCGTTGGCCGATTGTGCGAAGGATTGCGCTGCCGGCGCCGGCAGCCCCAGTGCCGTCGCGAGCCGGGCGAGAAACGCCGCCTCGACCGGCGACGTGGCGCCGTCGGCGTGCGCGACCCCCACTGCCAGTTCGTACGCCAATTGGCGAGATTCTGGCGTGACCAGCGGGGCGACCACTTCGGCCAGGTCGGGCTTGCGCACCAGCACGTCCTGGTAGATCGCCGCGACATCGAGTCCCGTTCCGCCTGCCTTGGCGCTCAACTGGCCAACCAGTCTCTCCAGCGCAACGCGCTCGCTTTCATCGTTCGTTCCGTCGGCCAGCGCCGCCATCAGGGCCACGGTCAGCGTGGCGCGTTGCTCGGTTTCGGTCATGTCAATTCCTCGTTGCCATCCTGATCGTTGGCCCGGTCACGCGACGGTGCCCGACGCGCGAAGCGCGGCGATGCGCTGGTCATCGTAACCCAGCGAGCGCAGCACGGCGTCCGTGTGTTCGCCCAACGCGGGTCCTCCCGCCGCGAATCCTCCCGGTGTGGCCGAGAGCTTCGGCACGATGCCGGGCACCTTGAGCCTCGAGCCGTCGGCGAGCACGACCTCGCGGATCATCTCGCGCGCCGCGAAATGCGGATCGGCGGCGATGTCGGCAACTGTGTAGATCTTCGACGCGGGCACGTGCGCCGTCTCCATGGCGGCAAGCACGGTCTCCGGCGTGCGCGTCGTCGTCCACGCCTCGATTTCCGCATCGAGCCACGCCTGTCGCGCGGCGCGACCATCGTTGTGCGCGAGCGTTGCATCGTCCGCCAAGTCGGCTCGGCCCATGGCGAGTGCCAAGCGCCTGAATATCGAATCGCCGTTGCCCGCGATCAGCACGTAACTGCCGTCGCTGCAGCGGTAGGCCGACGTTGGCGCGATGCCCGGCAGGATCGAGCCGGTGCGCTCGCGCACGACGCCCAGCGCATCGAATTCGGGCAGCATCGATTCCATGACCGAGAACACCGATTCGTAAAGCGCGACGTCGACGACCTGCCCGAGGCCGGTCTTGCGGCGCTGCTCCAGCGCCATCAGCGCGCCGATCACGCCATACAGTGCCGACAGCGTGTCGCCGATCGAAATGCCGGTGCGCGACGGTGGGCGGTCCGGCGTGCCGGTCACGTGGCGCAATCCTCCCATCGCCTCGCCGATGACGCCGAAACCCGGGCGTTCGCGATAGGGGCCGGTTTGTCCGTACCCGGAAATGCGCACCATGACCAAACCGGGATTGACGGCGGCGAGGGATTCGTAGGAGAGGCCCCAGGCCTCGAGCGTGCCGGGGCGGAAGTTCTCGACTACGATGTCCGCGCGTTCCATCAATGCGCGGGCGATCGCCTGGCCCTCAGGCCTGCGCAGGTCGACGGCAACCGATCGCTTGTTGCGCGACTGCACGTGCCACCACAGCGACGTCCCGTCTTTCATGTAACGCCACTTGCGCAACGGGTCGCCCGCTCCGGGCGGCTCGAGCTTCACGACGTCGGCGCCGAATTCCGCCAGGACCTTGGCGCAAAACGGGCCTGCGATCAGCGCACCCAGTTCCACGACCGAAATCCCCGCGAGTGGGCGCGGGGCTGCCGCTGCTCCGGGCGTCACGGCCTGCGGACGATCATTTGTTCGAGCGCGGAGACGATCGGCGCGGCCACCGCCATGCCCTTGCGCTTCACCAGCGACTGCGCGAAGTCGGGAAGCATTTCGTGCAGGTCGCGCAGATTCTCGCTCTTCTGCAGCCGCTTCGTGAGCCCGTAGCCGCGAAAGCCCAGGTGTTCGTTGATGGCATTGCTCAACACTTTTTGCGCGTCGAGGAAGTGCTGGACTTCGTCGGCGCTGCGTTCGGCCGGTTCGGATTCCACCTGCGCGTTGGAGCGCGCGCCGAACAGCCGGGTGACGAGGCCCGCGCGCTCGAGGTCCTCGAACGCGGCAACATTCGCGTTGAAAGCCCGGCCCCGCGCGAGGACTTGCGCCACCGTATGTTTGCCGTCGACCAGAATCAGCAGCCGCCGCACGTCGATGGCGAGACCCATACGCCGTTCGGCTAACTCCTTGGTGCCCAAGTCAGTCTTGACGTAGATCTCATCCAGATTCATTTTTTGCAGTACCCGTGATGCACAGCAACTGCCAATACCGCTGCGCGCATCGTGCATCATAACGCCACCCGGCGAGCGCTGGCCATTGGCGGGGAGGCGCGGGGCAACCTATGACGATGGGCTGGGCGCGCATTGGGGACGGGACCGCGCCCTTGAGGCGTCTTTGTGAAATAATCGCACTCTGTCGCGGCCACCCCGGTCGCAGCCAGGCCCACGGGTCAAGGCGGGTACCGATTTCATGCTCGACGATTCTGTACACGCGCAATTCGCGGCGATCCTGCCGCCGGCTGCGTTGCTCACGACCGCGGAGGACACGCGACCCTACGAATGCGATGGCCTTACGCTCTTTCGCGAGCGTCCCGCCGCGGTGCTTCTGCCCGAGAACGAGGCGCAGGTCGCCGCCATTCTCAAGGCGTGCTTCGACGCGCGCATTCCCGTGGTTGCGCGCGGCGCCGGGACGGGCCTTTCCGGCGGCGCGGTGCCGGATCCGAATGGCGTCGTGCTGTCGCTGGCAAAATTCCGGAAGATCCTCGCCATCGATCCGCTGACCCGCACAGCGACCGTTCAGCCCGGTGTTCGCAACCTCGCGATTTCGGAAGCCGCCGCCGTGCATGGCCTTTATTACGCGCCGGATCCGTCATCGCAGATTGCCTGCACGATCGGCGGCAATGTCGCCGAGAACGCCGGCGGCGTGCATTGCCTCAAATACGGGCTCACGGTGCACAACGTGCGCCGCGTACGGGGAGTCCTGATCACCGGCGAGGTCGTGGAATTCGGCGGCGAAGCCTACGACAGCGCCGGCTACGACCTGCTGGCGCTGATCAACGGCAGCGAGGGCCTGCTCGCCGTGATCACCGAAGTCACCGTCAAGCTTTGCCCGAAGCCGCAGCTGGCGCAGGTCGCGCTGGCGGCTTTTGCCAACGTGGAACAGGCCGGCGCGGCGGTCGCAGCCATCATCGGTGCGGGCATCATCCCGGCCGGCCTGGAGATGATGGATCAGCCCGCGGTGCGCGCGGTCGAGCAGTTCGTGCACGCAGATTACCCGCTGGACGCCGCGGCGCTCCTGCTGGTCGAGTCGGACGGCACGCTCGAGGAAGTCGCGGCGGAAATGGCTGAAGTCAAGCGCCTGCTTTCGGAATCGGGCGCCACCGACATCCGCGTGTCGAAAGACGAGGCGCAACGCCTGCTGTTGTGGTCGGGGCGCAAATCGGCGTTTCCCGCGGTGGGGCGCATCTCGCCGGACTACTACTGCATCGACGGTACCATCCCGCGTTCCGCGCTGCCGCGCGTGCTGCGCGAAATCGCCGCGTGGTCCAAGGAATACGGACTTGTCTGCGCCAACGTGTTCCACGCCGGCGACGGCAACCTGCATCCGCTGATCCTTTTCGATGCCAACAAGCCGGGCGAGGCCGAGAAAACGATCGAATTCGGCGACCGCATTCTGTCGCTCTGCATCGAGACCGGCGGCACGATTACCGGCGAGCACGGTGTCGGTGTCGAGAAGCTGTCCTCGATGTGCATCCAGTTCACCTCCGCGGAACTCGAACGCTTCCACGCGATCAAGCATGCGTTCGACGCCGCGGCCCTGCTCAATCCCGGCAAGGCGGTCCCGACGCTCGCGCGCTGCGGCGAATTCGGCAAGAAGCACGTGCACGCCGGGCAGGTTCCGCATCCCGACATCCCACGCTATTGAAGCGAGACCCGGCATGAACGCTCCCACCGAATTGCGCGCACGGCCGTCCGCGGACGATGTGGCGGCCGTCGTCCAGAAACTCGCGGAAGATTTCGCGGAACGCGCGGTGACCAGCAACGCGGTGCGCGAGCAGCACGGCCACGGCGAGGGCATGGCGGACGCGGCGCTGCCCGACGTCGTCGTGTTCCCGCACACCAACGAGGAAGTGGCGGCGATCGTCCGGCTGTGTCACGCCGCGCGCATTCCCGTGATCGCGTTCGGCATCGGAACGTCGCTCGAAGGCCACGTGGCGGCGCTGTACGGCGGTGTCTGCATCGACCTGTCGCGGATGGACCGCATGCTGGAAGTCAACGCGCAGGACCTCGACTGCCGCGTGCAGGCCGGCGTTACTCGCGAACAGGTGAACGCGGAGCTCAAGGGCACGGGCCTGTTCTTCCCCATCGACCCGGGCGCCAACGCGACCATCGGCGGCATGGCCTCGACGCGAGCGTCGGGTACCAATGCCGTGCGCTACGGGACGATGCGCGAAAACGTCCTTGGCCTGACCGTGATCACGCCGGACGGCCGCATCATCAGGACCGGCGGCCGTGCCCGCAAGTCGAGCGCCGGCTACGATCTCACCCGGCTCTTCGTCGGTTCGGAAGGCACGCTCGGCATCATCACCGAGATCCAGTTGCGGCTTTATGGAATACCGGAAGCGATCAGCGCGGCGGTATGCCAGTTTCCGGATCTCAAGTCGGCCGTCGACACGGTGATCGTGGCGATGCAGGTCGGAATCCCGGTCGCGCAGAATCGAATTGCTGGACGATGTGCAGATGGACGTATGCATCAGGTACTCGAAGCTCGAAGGGTACAAGTCCGCGCCGACGCTGTTCTTCGAGTTCCACGGGTCGAGCGCGGGCGTGCAGGAACAGGCGGAAATGATGCAGGCGATCGCGGCGGAACACGGCGGCAGCGCCTTCGAGTGGGCCACGCGGCCCGAAGATCGCAACCGCCTGTGGAAGGCGCGCCACTCCGCTTACTACGCCTCGAAGGCGTGCTATCCGGGCAAGGAGGCCTTCGCCACCGATGCCTGCGTGCCGATCTCGCGCCTCGCCGATTGCGTGCTCGAGTCGAAGGCCGACGCCGACGCCACCGGTCTCATCTCGCCGATCGTGGGCCACGTCGGCGACGGGAATTTCCACCTGACCATTTTGTTCGATCCGAACTCCGCCGCCGAGCGCGCCGAGCGCCGAGGGCCTGGCCAAGCGCGTCAGCCTGCGCGCGATTGCCATGGGCGGCACGTGCACCGGCGAGCACGGCATCGGCGTGCACAAGCTGGAGGCCCTCGTCGCCGAACACGGCGAAGCGGTCGAACTCATGCAGGCGATCAAGCGCGCGCTGGATCCGCGCAACATCATGAATCCGGGCAAGACGGTGCCTCCGTAGGATACTGAAGGTCCCGACGTGTATACGCTCTACATCGGCAACAAGAATTACTCGACGTGGTCGCTGCGTGGCTGGCTCGCGACCAAGCTGTCCGGCGCTCCGTTTCGCGAGGTGCAGGTGGCGTTGCGTGGTACCTACAATCCCGACAACCGCGCGTTCTCGCCGACGGCGCTCGTGCCGGCGCTGCACGACGGGCCGATTCATGTCTGGGATTCGCTGGCGATCGGCGAATACCTGGCCGAGCGGCATCCGGGCATGTGGCCGGCCGATGCCGCGGCGCGTGCGTGGGCGCGCTCGATCGCAGCCGAAATGCATTCGGGCTTTTCGGCGCTGCGCAACGAAATGGCGATGTGCATCCGCGAGCGCGTCGACGTGCGGCCGTGGTCCGATGCGCTGGTCGCCAATATCGCGCGCGTGGAGGAAATCTGGACCGAATCGCGGCGACGCTTCGGTGCGGGCGGGGACTTCCTGTGCGGCGCGTTCTCGCTGGCCGATGCCTTCTACGGCCCGGTGGCCTTTCGCTTCCAGACGTACGGCGTGCAGTCGGCCGGCGACGCCGGGGCCTATCTGCGCGCGTTGCTGGCGCATCCCTTCATGCGCGAGTGGGAAGGCGCGGCTGTTGCCGAAACCGACATCATCGAGGCCGACGAACCGCGGCTCCTCTATCGCGACAAGCTCCTCGCAACGGGTCGCGCGTGATGGCGGCCATGGACCCGGGACTCGAGGCGTTGCAGGCAAGGATCCGCAAGGCGGCTGAAGCGCGCACACCGCTGCGCATCCGCGGGGGCGGGACCAAGGATTTCTACGGCGGTCAGCCGCATGGGCGACATCCTCGAAACGCAGGTCTACGCGGGTATCGTCGACTACGATCCCACCGAACTGGTGCTCGTCGCGCGCGCCGGCACGTCGCTGGCCGCGATCGAGAGCGCGATGCGCGCGCGGGGCCAGATGCTCGCGTTCGAGCCGCCGCATTTCGGCGAAGGCGCAACACTCGGCGGCGCCGTCGCGAGCGGATTGTCCGGACCGCGCCGACCCTACGCCGGCGCCGTGCGCGATGTCGTGCTCGGCGTGCGGGTGCTCGACGGAATCGGCGACGACCTTGCCTTCGGAGGCCGCGTCATGAAGAACGTTGCGGGGTTTCGACGTATCGCGCCTGATGACGGGCGCGCTGGGCACGCTGGGTGTCATCACCGAGGTGTCGCTCAAATGCCTGCCTTGCCCCAAGGCCGAAGCCACGCTCGAATTCGAATGTTCCGCCGACGAAGCCGTTCGCATGGTCAACGAATGGGCCTCGCAGCCGTTGCCGCTGTCGGCCACGTGTTACCACGACGGGCGCATGCGGTTGAGGTTGTCCGGAGCATTGCCCGCCGTCGCCACCGCGGCGGCAAAGCTGGGCGGCGCGCGGGTGGAGCGTGCCGAAGGCTACTGGGTCGTCGCTGCGCGATCACACGCACCCGTTCTTTGCCGGCACGCGCACGTCCGACCTGGCACTGTGGCGCTTGTCCGTCAAGTCGACGGCGCCCTATACGGACTTGGGCGGCGAGCAGCTGCTGGAATGGGGTGGAGGCTTGCGCTGGCTCGCCGCGGGCGAGCGCACCGATCCGCAACGTGTCCGGCTGTGGGCCACGGCGCATGGCGGCCACGCGACACTCTTCCGGGCGGGCGACAAGAGCGCGGGCGTGTTCCACCCGTTGACCGCCACGCTGCAGTCATTGCATCAGCGGCTGAAGACCGCGTTCGATCCGCACGGTATCCTCAATCGCGGCAGGCTCTACCCGGAATTTTGAAGATGCCAATGCGGATCGCCCATGCAAACTGATCTCTCCGACGAGTTCCGCGACACGCACGAGGGTCGCGAAGCCGACGCGATTCTCCGCTCGTGCGTGCATTGCGGATTCTGCACGGCAACCTGTCCCACGTACCAGTTGCTGGGCGACGAGCTCGACGGTCCGCGCGGGCGGATCTATCTCATCAAGCAGATGCTGGAAGGCGACGCGGTCACGCAGAAGACGCAGCTGCACCTCGACCGCTGCCTGACCTGCCGCAATTGCGAGACGACGTGCCCTTCCGGCGTGGAGTATGGGCGCCTGCTCGACATCGGCCGCGCGATCGTCGAACGCAAGGTGGGCCGCACGCCTGCGGAAGCTGCCCAGCGCTGGGGTCTGCGCCGCGGACTGCTGTCAGGCTCGCTGTTCACGGCCGCGATCTCGTCGGCCCGAATGATCAAGCGATTACTGCCGCGCGAACTGGGCGATCGCATCCCCGGAGGCGAACGCGCCGCCGACTGGCCCGCGCCGCGCCATGCGCGCCGCGTGCTGCTGGTGGAAGGGTGCGTGCAGCCCGCGCTGAAGCCGAACATCGACGCCGCCACAGCGAGGGTACTCGACCGCATCGGAATCTCGGCGCTGCGGGTCGAGGGTGGCGGATGCTGCGGCGCGCTGTCGCATCACCTGAACGCCGACGAAGAGGCGCGCAACATCGTCCGCAAGAACATCGATGCCTGGTGGCCCCACCTGCTGCAGGGCGTGGAGGCCATCGTGGTGACGGCGACCGGCTGTGGCGTCATGGTCAAGGACTACGGACATTTCCTCGCCCGCGATCCCGCCTATGTGGCCAAGGCGCACCGGATCGCCGACATCGCGCGCGACCCGATCGAGATCGTCACCGCGGAATGGCGCAGGATCGCGCCGCTGGTGGCGATGGACCAGGGCCCGCAACGCGTCGCGTTCCATTCGCCGTGCACGCTGACGCACGGCATGAAGATCCGCGGCCAGGTGGAGGAAATCCTGCAGGCATTGGGGCATTCGCTTCTCCCGGTGGACGACCCCCACACATGCTGCGGTTCGGCAGGAACCTATTCGATGTTGCAGCCGAAGCTCGCCGGCGAACTCAAGGCGAACAAGCTGCGCGCTCTCGAGGCGTCGCGCCCGAACGTGATCGCGACGGCGAACATCGGCTGCATGACGCATCTCGAATCCGGAACGCGCACGCCGGTCAAGCATTGGATCGAGCTGCTCGACAAGCGAATGATGAATCCGTCCCGTACCGCGTGACGCGCCGAACCGAGACCGCGGACCGGCGCGACCGCCGCATCGACTATGCGTATTTCCTGGCGATTCCGACGCGCTGGATGGACAACGACACGTACGGGCACGTGAACAACGTCACCTACTATTCCTATTTCGATACCGTCGTGAACGAGCACCTGGTGCGCGCCGGCGGGCTCGACATCCTCGCGTCTCCCGCCATCGGCGTGGTGGTGGAGACGTGCTGCCGCTATCACCGTCCGCTCTCGTTCCCGGATTCCATCGATGCCGGGTTACGGGTCGCGTCCATCGGCAACTCGTCGGTACGCTACGAAATCGCGCTTTTCCGAAGCGGCGACGACGCCCCGGCCGCGACGGGACACTTCGTGCACGTGTGGGTCGAACGCGCGACGCAGCGCCCGGTCGCGGTGCCGGCGAGCATACGCGCGGCGCTCGAACCGTTGGTCATGGTCAACTGAGTGGCCGAAGAGTGGCAATCGAAGACACCGTCGACGGGGTCCACGTGATTGCGCCTGTCGCCTTGCGGTGCGTCTCGATGACTGCGGCCACTCGCGACGACGCCCGGGCAATGCTCGGAGCATTCCTGGGCGAGGACGAGCACTACCGCGCGTCCGCCGCGGTGTACGGCGACGGCGGCGCGGCGGCGCTCGAGCGCGCGCTCGACCTGTTTCTCGCCCGTCCCGAAATCGGGTTCGTGTGGCTCGCGCAGGTGCAGGACGGCGCGCTGTTGCGCACGGTGGGCGCGTGCGTGGTCTGCAATGCCATATCCACGTCCTGCGGGTCGCTGGTCGCCAAGCTCGACGACGTCAGCGATCCAGGCCGACTGGCGGGGCCGCGGCATCGGGCGGCAAATGCTCACCGCGCTGATGCAACATCTGCGCGCGCAGGGAGTCGCAAGAATCGACTGCGGCTGCCATCGCGACAATGCGGGCGCGTGGCGCTTCTACGAGCGGATGGGTTTTCGGCCGCTCGATGAGGAGCGGATCGCGGTGCTGTTGTGACCGCAGGTACGCGCGAGCCGGATGTTCGCTCTGGTTCCGGCCGCGGGGGGCGGATCCCGCTTCGGCGCGGCGATGCCGAAGCAATATGCCCGGTTGGGAACGCGCCCGTTGCTTGCCTGTACGCTCGATCGCCTGCGCGAAGCGCTGCCCCTCGATGGCATGGCCGTGGCCATCGCGGCCGACGACACCCATTTCGATCGCGAGGTCGGCGCGCGCGCCGGCCTGACGATCCTGCGCTGCGGTGGCGCCACGCGCAGCGATACCGTCCGCAACGCGCTGCAGGCGCTGGCAGGAACGTGCCGCGACGATGACTGGATCCTGGTTCATGACGCCGCGCGACCCTGCGCGCCGCCGGAAGCACTCGACGAGGCTGGTCGCGCAACTCGGTGACGATGACGTCGGCGGTCTGCTGGCGATTCCGGTGGCCGACACGCTGAAACGCGGCGACGCCGATGGGGCCGCGCCCCGCGTGCTGCGCACGGAGGATCGCGCGGCAGTTGTGGCAGGCGCAGACTCCGCAGATGTTCCGCTATGGCGTGCTGACTGCGCGCATTGGCGCAGCCCGCGGCACGCGATTGCACGGACGAGGCTCAGGCGGTGGAGGCGCTTGGCATGTCGCCGCGGCTCGTTCGCGGCAGCGTGGCCAATCTCAAGGTCACCTTTCCCGACGACCTCCTGCTTGCCGCGGCAATCCTCGCTGCGCAGACCAATCAAAAGGTTCAATCATGACAATGCGCATAGGCAATGGGTTCGACGTTCATGCCCTGGTGGCCGGCCGGCCGCTGGTCTTGGGCGGCGTGACGATTCCCCATCCTCGGGGCCTGGCGGGTCACTCCGATGCGGATGTGCTGTTGCATGCCATCGCGGACGCCATCCTCGGCGCGCTGGCGTTGGGAGACATCGGCAAGCACTTTCCGGACACGGACACGCGCTGGCGCGATGCCGACAGCCGCGCGTTGCTCCGTCATGTCTATGCGTTGGCCTTCGATGCGGGGTGGGAAATCGGCAATGTCGATGCGACCGTCATGGCGCAGGCGCCCAGGATCGCGCCTCATGTGGCCGCGATGCGCGCGAATCTCGCGGGCGACTTGGGTTGCGACGAAACCCGCATATCGGTCAAGGCCACGACGACCGAACATTTGGGCTTCACGGGACGGGAAGAGGGCATCGCCGCGCTGGCGACTGTCCTGCTGCAGCAGCGCGATCGCAACGCGGGTCCGTAAGGCTAGTTCGCCTTCAGTCCCGGCGCAGGCAGCGTCACGCGCGCGAGCGTGCCTCCGCCGTCGCGCGGCTTCAAGTCGAATGATCCGCCATGGATGCGCGCGATGCGTTCGACGATCGCCAGGCCCAGTCCGGCCCCCGCCGCACCATCGTCGCGGGCGCGCGCCGCGGTTGCGCGCGTGAATGGCTGCTTCAGCCGTTCCACCTGGTCGGCTGGAATGCCGGCGCCGCGATCGGCCACGTCGAGCCACACCTCGCTGCCCGACAGCGTCGGTGGCGACCTCCACGGGAGGCGCGCCGTACGCGAGCGCGTTGTCGACGAGGTTGGCGACCAGGCGCGAGATCGCCGTGGCTTTGAGCGGCACTGGCGGAATCGCGCCAGGCGCGAATGTCACCGGCTGCCCCGCCTGCGTGTAACGCTCGACGCACGCGGCGACGATCGCGTTCAGGTCCGCCGCCTGCATCGTTGTCGTGACGTCGTCGCGGGCGAAGTCGAGGAACTGGCCGATGATGCGGTCCATTTCCTCGATGTCCGCGACCATTCCGGCGCGAGTCGACTCGTCGCGCGTTCCCAGTTCGATGCCCAGCCGCAGCCGCGCCAGCGGCGTGCGCAGGTCGTGCGAGACGCCGGCCAGCAGCACGGCGCGATCGCGCTCGATCTGGCGCAGGTTGCCGAGCATCGCGTTGAAACCGCGATTCACGGCGGCGATCTCCGAGGGTCCCGATTCCGGCAGCGGCGGTGGCGTCTCGCCCAGGCCGACGCGGCCGACCGCGCCGGCGAGTTCCCGCAGCGGGCGCGCCAGAACGCGCGCGAACGCGTAGGCGGCGGCGAGCAGCAGCGCGAGCACGACGAGCGTCCAGGTCAGCGCACGCGACGGGATATCCGGCGCCTCCGGGCGCTCGGGCATCGGAAATCCCACCCAGTAGCCCTGGCCCCCCGCACTCACGCGCACGAGGAGCAGGCGCAAGCGCGGCGCCACGCGAATTTCCGTGTCGGGACCCAGGTTCGCGCGCAGGCGCTCCTCGAGATCGGAGAACGTCGGGCCCATCACGGGTTGGCCGATATTGGGGCGCTCGCTTTCCGGGACGATGCGTACGTCGTATTCGTGGTTCAGCCGCAGCAGCGTTTCCCTGCGGTGAGGGCCGTCGGCGCTTTCCAGCGCGGCGCGCAGCGCCTGCAATTGCGCGAGCTTGGTGTCGCTGAACTGGCGGACCAGCAGTTCCGCGCGGTCGTGCCGGAACATGAGGATGCTGGTGAGCACCGCCAGCCCGACCACGGCGACCAGCAGCAGCACGAGGCGTCCGAACAGCGAACGCGGGAGAGCGTCACGGCGTCTCTTCGCCGCCCGCCGCGGGCTGTTGCTGCGTCGTCGGGTGCGGCCAGGTCGGGCACGTACACGTAGCCGAAACCCCAGACCGTCTGGATGTAGCGTGGATTGGCGGGATCGGGCTCGATCAGCTTGCGCAGCCGCGACACCTGGACGTCGATGGCGCGGTCGAACACTTCGTGATCGCGGCCGCGCGCCAGCATCATCAGCTTTTCGCGCGCGAGCGGCTGGCGCGGGTGCTGCACGAACACCTTGAGCAGCGAGAATTCTCCCGTGGTCAGCGAAACGCTTCCGCCGTCGCGCAGCAGCGCGCGCGCGCTCAGGTCGAGCGCGTGCGGACCGAACGGCACGCAGCCCTCGTCGCCGGGCGCGCCCGGGGCCACGCGGTCCAGCTGCCGGCGCAGCACGGCGTGTATGCGCGCGACGAGCTCGCGCGGATTGAACGGCTTGGGAAGGTAGTCGTCGGCGCCCATCTCGAGCCCGACGATGCGGTCGACCTCCTCGCCCTTGGCGGTGAGCATGATGATCGGCACGGTCTCTCCCGCGCCGCGAAGGCGCCGGCACACGGACAGCCCGTCTTCGCCGGGCAGCATCAGGTCGAGCACGACCAGGTGCGGCGGGTCGCGCTGCAGCTTCTTGTCGATGTCGCGCGCGTCCGGCAGCGCCGCGACCTGGAAGCCCTGTTCGCCCAGATAGCGGGTCAGCAGGTCGCGCAGGCGGACGTCGTCATCGACGACCAGGATCTTGGAAGGTGCGGACTTCGTAACCATGTGTGCCATTAGAACGGCTGGGCTTGCGATACTGCGCGTCCATGCTGTAAGCAATTGTAACGGCAGCGGGGTGCGCGCAACGTCCCGTTGCAATATGCCAGTGCATGGATGCGAACTCTGCGTGGACAATGGTGCTCGAACCATCGCATCGGACCGATTCGGTAGTGGAGCTGCGGCCGATGGTGCAAACCCGACAGGAAAACTCTGGAAGAGGAATCATCATGCAAGCAAGCAAATTGGGACGCCCTTCATTTCGTCTGGCCGTGCTTGCCGCGACGGCCGTCCTGGCGCTGACGGGCGCCGCAGCGATGGCGCAGCCCGCCTTCGGACCGGGGCACGGTCGCCCGCATGGCGGACCCGGCGGAATGGAGATCGAACACGTGCTTGGCTCCGTCAAGGGTCAGCTCAACCTCAATACGTCGCAGCAGGTGATGTGGGACAACGCCGTCGCGCAGACCAAGGCGGCCCATGAAACCGGTCGCGCCAACATGCAAAAGGTCCACGCGGCGATGACGGCCGAACTGGCCAAGCCGGAGCCGGACCTGGCCGCGGTTGCCGCCGTTGCCGACAGCGTGCAGGCGGGCAACCAGACTTTGCGCCAGGACGTGCGCAAGCAGTGGCTGCAGGTCTACGCCACGTTCTCGCCGGAGCAGAAGGCGGTCGTGCGTGATGCGCTTGCCAAGCAGATGGCGCGCATGGAGTCGATGGGCGCGAAGATGCGCGAGCACATGCAACGAGGCGGCTGAACCGGGCTGCGTCGGAATTGCGTGACGCATTCCCTGGGTATTGCGCGTTCGGTAGTGGTGGGTGTGGACGGGGCGTGCCTGTGCACGCCCCGTTTTTTCGGTCAGGCGCCACGGAGGCAAGGTCCATGGATAAGTAAATAAATACAATGGCTTGAACTTGGCGCTAGAGCGGTGACTATGACATTGGCATTGTCGGTGTTATGCTTCTGTCATGGAGCGCGCAGGGCGTTCCGCCGCGAGGGGAAGGGGCCATGCGGGTCGGGCGAGAACGGGCAGGGCGCGGACGTGTCGAGCTACCGGCCGGACGTGCGCCCACGGGCCGCGCCCTGGCGTTGGGCGGTGGTCGCTGTTGCTCCTGTTCACGCTGGTGCCAATGGTCGGTGCGCAGACGCCGGTCAATCCCGTTTACCGCTTCTTCAATCAGGCCACCGGCACGCACTTCTATACGATCGTCGCGGCCGAACGCGACCACGTCATCGCCACCTACCCGCAGTTCGCCTACGAGGGCCCGGCGTTCGCGGCCTTTGCGGCCGCCGTCCGCCGGGTCGCAGCCTGTCTTCCGATTCTTCAACACGGCGACCGGAACGCATTTCTATACGATCGATGTGGCCGAGCGCGACCACGTCCTCGCCACCTGGCCGCAGTTCGCCTTCGAAGGCGCGGCCTACTACGCGATGCCCGGCGGCCGGCGCCGATGCGCGGACCGGCGCTGTTCCGCTTCTTCAACAGCACGACGGGCGCGCACTTCTACACGATTTCAGTCGACGAGCGCGACCACGTGCGCGCGACGCTGCCGCAGTTCGCGTACGAGGGCGTGGCGTTCTACGTCTATCAGCGCGGACGGCGTGCCGGTGCCGCCCGTCGCCGTGGCGGTCGCCCGACGGCTTTCGCTTCCTGCAGCAGGCGTCCTTTGGCGCCACGCCGGCGACGCTCGCGCGCATCACGGCGGTTGGCGTGCCGGCGTATCTCGACGAACAGTTCGCGCGTGCCCGCCAGCGGTTATCCGGACGCGGAGTACAGCTACCTGTCGCTCGACGAATCCGACAACTGTTCGTTCAGCGCGGCGCGCGAGGGCGCCGCCTATGCCTGCGCAATCAACCAGCTGACGCTGTTCAAGCTGCGCAACCAGTTCTTCGCCAACGCGCTGACCAAGCCCGACCAGCTGCGGCAGCGCGTCGCGTGGTCGCTGTCGCAGTTCTTCGTCATCTCGGCGATGAAGGATCCGGACATGGAAGCCGCGTACGTGCAGGCGCGCTACCACCAGATGCTGTTCAACGGCGCGTTCGGCAACTTCGAGGACCTGTTGCGGAACGTCGCGCTGTCGCCGCAGATGGGCCACTACCTCGACATGGTGGACAACGCCAAGGCGAATCCGGCCGCCGGCACCGAGCCCAACCAGAATTTCGCGCGCGAGCTGCTGCAGCTGTTCTCGATCGGCACGCATGAACTGCAACCCGACGGCACGCCGGTGCGGGACGCCGCGAACCAGCCGATCCCGAGCTACGGCCAGAACGAGATCAAGGCGTTCGCGCGCGTGTTCACGGGCTGGACCTATCCGCCCTTCGACGCGGCGCAGCCGAAGGGCCCGGACGACAACCGCTACTTCGCCAAGCCGATGGTGCCGGTGGCGGCGGACCACGACACCGCCCCCAAGACGCTGCTCAAGGGCGCCACGCTTCCTGCGGGCCTGTCGGCCGACGTCGAGCTGCGCCTCGCCATCCACAACGTGTTCATGCATCCGAACACCGGCCCGTTCTTCGCGAAGCACATGGTCCGGCAGCTGGTGACCGGCAATCCTTCGCCGGCGTACATCGGACGCGTCGCCGCGGCATTCAACGACAACGGCAGCGGAGTGCGCGGCGACATGAAGGCGGTGTTGCGCGCGGTCCTCCTCGATCCGGAAGCGCGCGGCGACGTGAAGACCGACCCGGCTACGGGATGCTGAAGGAGCCCGTCCTCTACATCACGTCGATGCTGCGCCAGTTGGGCGCGCAGAGCGACGGCGCCGGACTGGAGCGGGCGGCGCGGGCGATGGGCCAGGACGTCTACTACGCGCCGACGGTGTTCAATTATTACCCGGCCGAATACACGATTCCCGGAACCGCGCTGGTCGCGCCGCAGTTCGGCATCCACAACACGAACACCGTGCTGCACCGGATGAACTTCGCGTACGACATGATCTACAACGACGGCTACGGGCCCGACGGCGACGTGCCGAATGCCATCGGAACGAGCGTGGACCTGAGTGCCGTTCGCGCGCGTCGCGGCCGATCCCGCGAAGCTCGTCGCGCATGGTCAACGATCGCCTGTTCGGCGGCGGCATGCCGCTCGGCATCAAGGCGGAAATCCTCGCCGCGGTCGACGCGCTGCCCGCCGATGATCCGGACGAGCGCGCGCGCACCGCGGTGTTCCTCGCGGCGTCGTCCTTCCAGTTCCAGGTGTCCCGATGACCGGCGAACCCGGCCGCCGGCGTTTCCTGCGCGCCACCGGCGCCTTCTCGGCGGGCGCGTTGTTCCCGGCGCTGTCGGCGTGGGCGCCGTCGACGCTGGCGCAGGCGTCCGACTATCGCGCGCTCGTGTGCGTCTTTCTGTACGGCGGCAACGACGGCAACAACATGGTCGTGCCGTACGACGACTACGCGAGCTACGCCGCGGGTCGCAGCGGCGCGACCGGTGCCGCCATCGATCGCGGAGAACTCGTGCCCATCGCGCCGGCGGGCCTGGCGCGCGTATGGATTGCATCCCGATCTCTCGTCGCTTGCGCCGCTGTTCGAACAGGGCAAGCTGGCCGTGGTGGCCAATGTCGGCGCGCTGACCGCGCCGCTCACGCGCGCGGACTACCTGTCCGGCAAGCCGCGCCCGCGCAACCTGTTCTCCCATAGCGACCAGCAGTCCACGTGGCAGGGTCTGGTCCCCGGACAGGCGACGCCCAGCGGATGGGGCGGCCGCATCGTCGACGTCACCGGCGCCGGCAATTCCGGACTCGCCATTCCGGGAATGGTGTCGCTCGCCGGCGATGCGATCTACACGATCGGCGCGACGTCGCTGCCCGTGGCGCTGTCGCAGAACGGGGCGCTTGGCCTGGCGGGCGATCGCTACAGCGACTCGGGCAGGATCCGCTACGACGCGCTGAACAGGATTCTCGGCCGCGACCGCGAGCATCAGCTCATCGCCAATGCCGCGGACGTGATGTCGCTCGCGGTGAAGAGCAGCGAGGCGCTGTCCGACGCGCTGAACGCCGCGTACAGCGCGATCGATACGGCATTCCAGGGGACCAACGGCGGCCTCGCGGACCAGCTCTACCAGTGCGCGAAACTGGTGGCCGCGCGGTCGCAGCTGGGCGTGTACGCGCCACGCGTTCTTCACGTCCATGGGCGGGTTCGACACGCACAACGCGCAACGCGGCGAGCAGGCATCGCGCTTCCGCGAACTCGGGCCTGCGCTGGCCGCGTTCCAGCAAGGCGATGGACGCGCTGGGCGTGCCGGACAAGGTCACGACCTTCACGTTGTCGGATTTCGGCCGGACATTTCGCATCAACGCCAATGCCGGCAGCGACCATGCGTGGGGCAACCACCATTTCGTCGTGGGTGGCGGCGTGCGCGGCCGCGCGTTCTACGGGCGATTCCCGAATCTCGCCATGGGCGGGCCCGACGACGCGGGCGACGACGGACAGTGGATTCCGACGACGTCGATCGAACAATACGGCGCGACGCTCGCGAAATGGTTCGGCGTGCAGCCGGCCGCGCTCGCACAGGTGTTTCCCAATCTGCCGGCATTCGCCGTCACAGGACCTGGGATTCCTCGGCTGAGCTGACGGGCGGCCCTGGGGCCAACATTCCCACGGCATAAAACTAGCGTGATTGGCCGGCAACCGCCGATGAGCGGGAAAGCGCTCGACAACATCAGCCGCCGTTACCGCGATTTTCGCCGATTGGCCCATCCATCCGGCCATACGTATGTCATTTAACATGTACGGTACACAGCAGTACATCGTCATGTGAGATTTATCTAACGATGTTAAATCAATAAATTACATCACATTCCTAACATGGCATGCTGCATAAAATAGTGCTTTGTAACTACCGTTTGTCGCCAAACGGAAAAATGACTTGAAATATATACATTGCCCGTGAATAATCGCCGCACAGGGGAGCGTTCCGACGTACTCACGGCCTCGCAATAGAGCCCCGTGAGAACGCACGAACGAGCCAACCACGACATCCGTCGTCCCAAGTCCGGAGGCTGGCGATGCAGGGCGTAATCAGCAAGTCCAAGAATGTGGTGCCGCGCACGCGCGGCTGGCTCAAGAGTGTGGCGGCGGTCGTCGCGCTTGGCTTCGGCCTCGGCGCCGGTCTCGCGGCGCAGAACGCGGTTGCCGCGGACCAGGCCTACCCGGTCGTGCGCTTCTACAACGAGCGGACCGGCACGCACTTCTACACGATCGATACCGCGGAGCGTGACCAGGTCCTGCGCCTGTATCCGTGGTTCGACTACGAAGGCGTCCAGTTCTACGCATACAAGACGCAGGTGGCCGGCAGCCAGCCGGTCTACCGCTTCTTCAACACGTCGACGGGCACGCACTTCTACACGATCGTCCCCGAGGAAAAGGACTACGTGCTGCAGCGTTACCCGGTCTTCGCCTTCGAAGGCCCGGTGTATTACGCGATGAACACGCCGATGGCCGGCAGCGAGGACCTGTACCGGTTCTTCAACACGCGCACGGGGGCCCATTTCTACACGACCAGCGCGCCCGAGCGCGATCACGTCAAGGCGACGTGGCCGTGGTTCACGTTCGAAGGCGTTGCCTACCAGGTCTTCGCGGACGTGGCGCCTGGCGGTGGCGGCGGTGGCGCGGGTGTCACCACGACCGTCCTGTTCAGCTCGGCCAATCCGGCAGCGGTCGGCGCCAGCGTGACGTTCGTGGCTACCGTGACCGGGACTGCGCCCACGGGCACTGTCGCATTCACCGATGGTGGCGTGGCGCTTGCCGGCTGCGCGGCTGTTGCCGCCGGCACTGCGGCAACACCGCAACGGCGGTCTGCACGACCGACACTCTGGCGGCGGGCAGCCACACGATCATGGCGACCTACGCCGGCGACGCCGCCAACGCGTCGTCCAGCAACACGCTTACGCAGAACATCACCGGCGGCGGCGGCGGCGCAGCCTCGACGACCTCGGTGGCCAGCTCGGCCAATCCCGCGACCGTCGGCGCAATGGTGACGTTCACGGCCACCGTGACAGGGAACGCGCCCACAGGTAGCGTGAGCTTCACCGACGGCGGCAACCCGATGGGCTGCGCCGCGGTTTCCCTGGGAGCCGGCGGAACCGCCACGTGCTCGACCAACGCGCTGAGCGCAGGCACGCACACGATCATCGCGAGCTACGGCGGCGACGCGGGCAACATGGTGTCCAGCGGCATGGTCTCCCAGGTCATCAATGCGGGCGGCGGCGGCGGCGGAGCGGCAACGACGATGACCACATTGGTCAGCTCGGCCAACCCGGCGGCCAGCGGCGCGAGCGTCATGTTCACCGCCACGGTGACCGGCGCGGCGCCGACGGGCAGCGTCAACTTCACGGACGGCGCGGGTTCCATCGCCAATTGCGCCGTCGTCAACCTCGCCGCCGGCAGCGGCAACTCGCGGACCGCCACCTGCACGACCACGACGCTGGCGGTGGGCACGCACAGCATCGCCGCGAAATATTCGGGCGATGCCAACAACAAGACGTCGACGAGCGCAACGATCAGCGAGACGATCATCGGCGCCCCGGCGGCATTGGTGCCGAAGGTCGCATTCTCGCTGTCCAGCACGCTGCTGATCGCCCCGCAACCGGTGACGATCACGGCGACGGCCACGGAGACCGGCGGCACGATCGCCAAAGTCTCGCTGTACCTGGACGGCGTGAAGCTCACCGACCTCGCCACGGCGCCGTACACGTTCACCACGCCGGCGCTGGCGGCCGGCACGCACCAGATCTACGCGACGGCCACCGACCTGTTGGGCACGGTGACGTCGACGTTGACGCAGAACGTCGTGGCGATTTCCGCTCCGCCGCCTGTGGCATCCACCGACGCCAACATCTGGCGTCTGCTCAACCAGGCCACGTTCGGCGCCTCGCAGGCGGAGGCGGCGAAGGTCAAGGCCATGGGAATCCCGGGCTGGATCGACAACCAGTTCCTGCAGCCGATGTCGGGGTACCCGGACACCAAGTACAACGTGATCGCGCTGAACACGATTCCTTCCGTGTGCGCGACGCAGGATCCGGCAGGAAAGAACTATGCGGCGGACTCGCCGCAGGCGATCTGCGCCCGCGATCACCTGACGCTTGCGGGCATACAGCGCGACTTCTTCACCAATGCGATCACGGCGCCGGACCAATTGCGCCAGCGCGTGGCCTGGGCCCTGTCGCAGATCACCGTGACGTCGGGCAATGAACGGGACTTGTCGTACGCCTACGTGATGTCGCGGTACCAGAACATCATGTTCCAGGAGGCGTTCGGCAACTACCAGACGCTGCTGCAGAAGATCACGCTGAGTCCCGCCATGGGCAACTACCTTGACATGGTCAACAACGACCGTGCCAGCGGCGCCCGGGTGGCGAACGAGAACTACGCCCGCGAAATCATGCAGCTCTTCTCGGTCGGACTCGAGGAGCTGAACGACGACGGCTCGACGATCAAGGACGCGCAGGGCGTTCCGATCCCGACGTACGACCAGAACACCATCAAGGAATTCGCGAAGGTGTTCACCGGCTACACGTACGCCGATCCGGCCAATCCCGCCGGGCCGGCGACCAAGAAGAACGGCGCGTACTACGCGGCGAACATGGTCACCTATCCGACCACCGCGAACGCCGGTCACGAAACATCGGCCAAGACGCTGCTGAATGGCGTCGTGGTGCCGGCCGGCCAGACGCCGCAGCAGGACCTCGACGCGGCGGTGCAGAACGTGTTCATGCATCCGAACACGCCGGCCTACATCAGCCGCCAGCTGATCCAGCGCCTGGTCACCGGTGACCCGTCGCCTGCCTATCTCGCGCGGATCTCCGCCGTGTTCAAGAACAACGGGCAGGGCGTGCGTGGCGACCTGAAGGCCGTGGTGAGGGCGATCCTGCTGGATCCGGAAGCGCGCAACGTCGCCACCCCGGCAGCCACGTTCGGCAGCCTGCGCGAACCGGTGATTGCGGTGACGGCGGCGATCCGTGCGCTGAACGGCATCACCGACGGCAACCGCCTCGCGGGTGCGACGAACAACCTTGGCCAGAACCCGTACTTCTCGCCGACGGTGTTCAACTACTTCCCGCCGGACGCGACGATTCCGGGTACGTCAACCCTTGCGCCGGAATTCGCGATACACACGACCAACTCGGCGGTCGCGCGTTCGAACCTGGTGTACACGCTGGTCTACCAACCGTATGCGCCGGACCCGACGATTCCGAACGCGGTCGGAACGCGGCTCGACTTGTCGCAGTTCGCGGCGCTCGCGACCAACCCGGCGGCGATGGTCACCCGGTACAGCGAAGTGCTGACCGGCGGCCAGCTCGACCCGGCGGCCCAGGCCATCGTGGTGAACGCGGTGAACCAGGTCGCGATCAGTGCAACGCCCACGGCGGCGCAATTGATGGCCCGCGCCCAGATGGGGGCCTACTTGATTCTTTCCTCCTTCCACTTCCAGGTGCAGCGCTGATGAATACCAATCGCCGGAAATTCCTGACGTCGACCACCGCGCTCACCGCGAGCGCGGCCGCGGGCAGCATGCTCCGCTGGGGTGTCGAGAGCGCCGAAGCGCAAGCGGTGGGCGGATACAAGGCCATCGTCTGCGTGTTCCTGTTCGGCGGCAACGACTCGAACAACATGATCGTCCCGGTCACGGACTACGCCCAGTACGCGGCGACGCGCACGGTGGCGTCGAACGTGGCCCTCACGCAGGCGCAGTTGCTTTCATTCAATGCGCCGAGCGCGGGCAAGTCCTACGGCTTCCATCCGTCCTTTGCGCCGCTGGCGCCGACCTATGCGTCGGGCAAGCTCGCCGTGATCGCCAACGCGGGGACGCTGGTCACGCCGCTGACGCAGGCGCAATACAAGAATCCGCCGGTGGGCTATGTGCGGCCGTCGAACCTGTTCTCGCACTCGGACCAGCAGAATGCGTGGATGGGCCAGATATCGGGGCAGGCGGTGGCCACGGGTTGGGGCGGACGGGCAGGGGATACGCCGAGCATCACCGCCGCCAGCGCGTTCGTCGATGATTCCCGTGACGATCTCGGTCTCGGGCAAGCAGGTGTTCACCATCGGCAACAAGACGGCGCCGCTGGTCATCCCGGGCAACGGCGGTGTGTCGGTGTCGGCGCAAGGCGGGCGCGGATGCAGCCGCGCGATTCGCCGCGATGCAGGCGCTGCTCGGTACCGGCCAGTCCAACGTCGTTGTCGCCGGTGGATCGAACATCCTGAACCAGGCGCTGGTTGCCAATGCCACGGCCAATCCGATCCTGCAGGCCACGCTGCCGCCGGTGATTCAGACGGCCTTCACGGTCGGTGGAAACTTGCTCAACACCGGCATTGCGCAGCAGCTGCGGCAGGTGGCGCGGCTCATCAATGCGCGGGCGGCCACCGGCAATACCGTCGGCCGCCAGTTCTTCTTCGTCAGCATGGGCGGCTACGACACGCACTCGAACACGATCACCAACCAGACCAACCTGTTCAACCAGCTCGCGCCGGCGATGAAGGCGTTCTACGACTACACCGTCGCCGATGGCGTGGACAGCATGGTCACGCAGTTCACGGCCTCGGACTTCAATCGCACCTTCATCGGCAACGGCAATGCCGGCGTCGACCACGCGTGGGGCGGCCATTCACTCGTCCTCGGCGGCGCGGTGAAGGGCGGCAACATGTATGGGAAGTTCCCGGATCTCACGGTCAAGGGGCCGGATGATTCGGGCAGCAACGGTGCGTGGATTCCGACGACCGCGGTCGACCAGGTCGGCGGCACGCTCGCCAAATGGTTCGGCATGCCGGCCGGCGACATTGCGCAGGTGTTCCCGAACCTGAAGAATTTCGCGCCCGACTTGGGCTTCATGTCCTGATTCACGCGGAGGCCGCAGATAAGCAGCCCAGCTTGACTACGACGGTCCTGCGTTAGACGACTCCGGCGTCGCATCCCCCCGCGGCGCCGGCGCGGGACCGCCACCTTTCTCCTCCGACCGCCGGTCGGATCGCACGCGCCGCGATCCGATCGGCGTCTCTTTTTTGTGGCGTCATGATCCGGTTGACGGTAGCTCAATGCGCACCGCACGCGCGGTGCGCCGCTACGCCGCGCGCGGCACGGCGCGCGCGACCAGAGCGGTCGCCACCGCTTCGAGGACATTGGCGACGACCGGCTTGGGAAGCAAGGTCAGTCCTGCGGACCGGGCTGCGCGTTCCGCGGCTGCGCTGGTATCGCCGGACACGATCAGGGCCGGCACCGCAAAGCCCAGCTCCGCGCGCAGCGCGCGCACGGTCGTGACGCCGCTGGCGCCATCGCCCAGCCGCAGGTCCGCGACGATGAGGTCAGGATAGCGCGCCGTTCGGCCCAGCACATCCAGCAGCGATCGCGCGTCGCGCGCGCCAACGACCTGGGCACCCCAGATCGAGAACAACTCGGACATGGCGTCGATCGCCGCGGGGTCGTCGTCCACCACCGCGACGAGCGTCCCATCGAGCGAAACGCGACCGATGCAGGCGGCGCCAGGAACCACGCCGGTGAACGCGTGCGCGGCGTCGGTCGCCCTTGGCATGTCGATGCGAAAGCTGGAACCGGTACCCAGGCGCGAAACGACGGTGACCTCGTGGCCGAGCAACTGTGCCAGTCTGCGGACGATGGCAAGGCCCAAGCCCATCCCGGTCGGCGCCGGCGCGCTTCCGCCGCCGCGCCGCACCTGGTAGAACTCCTCGAAGATCTTGTCGCAATGTTCCGGCGCGATGCCGGGGCCGCTATCGACGACGACCGCAGAAACGTGATCGCCGCGCCGCCGCGCGCCAATGACGATGCCGCCCTGCGTCGTGTAGCGCACCGCATTCGCGACGAGGTTGCGCACCATGCGCTCGAGCAGCGCGGCGTCGCTGTCGACGGCGAGGCGCGTCGGGACGCAGTGCAATTGCAGGCCCTTGTTCTCCGCCTGCGGCCTGAATTCGGCTGCCACGCGCGCGAGCAGTGGCGCCAGGGCGACGCGGGAGCGTTCGGGCGTGTGCGCGCCTGCCTCCAGTTGCGACAAGTCGAGCAACTGCGCGAATTGCGCCTCCAGTGCGTTGACGGCGCTCTGGACGTTGCCGACCATCGCTTGCCATGGCGCTTCGCGCGCCCGCGCCGCCAGTACCGCCGTATACAGCCCCAGCGCATGCAGCGGCTGGCGCAGGTCGTGGCTCGCCGCCGCGAGCAGCTGGCTCTTCGCGCGGTTCGCGGCTTCGGCCGCGGCGCGGGCTTCGTGCGCCGCGCGCGTCTGACGCTTGAGCCCGTCGATCAGGTCGATGTTCTCGTAACGGATGGCGAGCGACCGGGTCAGCACATCATTGAGGTGATGCCCGAACGCCAGCACGAATCCCAGCACGACGCTCATGACCAGCGCAGTGAACGTGTGGACATGGTCGGCGACCAGCGCCTCGCGAAGTATCAGCGGCACCAGCGCGGGGATGACGAAGCCATAGAAAGATGGCTTGTACACGGCCGTGAGATTGAGGCCGCCCAGCACGACGCCGAACAGGCACACGATCAGCAGCGCCTGGTGCGACGGCGAGTGCGGATACATCGCGACGGAGGCGATACCCCACAGCGCGCCGCCCAGCGACGAGCCAACGGCCCAGTACCGGCCCCAGCGCGGCGCCGCGGCGAGCCCCGGCTGCACCCGGTGCCAGGCGCGGACCAGCGCGCCGCGCCACAACTGGTTGGCGGCGATGAGCGTCACCCACGACGCCATCAGCCAAGTCGGCGCCTGCCCCCACATGGCCGAACACAGCAGCGCCGCGCCGAGCAACATCGACAGCGATGTGCGGTGCCATCCGGCATACAATTCTCCGACCTGATCGGCGCGGGCGCGCGCGATCAGTGCGGGGGCGATGCCGGCGAGCGGCGACACCATCGACGCGCCTCGTGCGTCGTATGCGCGTCAGTAATTCGTCGACGAATTTTCGACGCTGATTCCGCGCCGGGCGAGTTCGACGATCGCCTGCGAGCGCGAATGCACGTTCAGGGCCTTGAGGATGGCGCTCACGTGCACCTTCACCGTGCCTTCGGAGAGCCGCAGGTCGCGGCAGATGAGCTTGTTGGGTTTTCCCTGCAGCAGGAGCTGGAGGACGTCCGACTGTCGCTGCGTGAGTCCGAGCATGTCGACCGGAACGCCGTTGATGGTGCGCGGCGCAGAACGCAGGTCGGTGGTGATGTGACGGCCACCCGAGAGGATGGTCTGGATGGCGTCGAGCAGCGCCATCGGGCTCGCCGTCTTGGCAATGAACCCGCGCGCGCCGGCAGCGATGGCCGCGCTGACCGTCGCGGAGTCGTGTGTCGCCGACAGCACGACGATCGGCAACAGCGGACGATCGCGGCGCAATTCCGCCAGCAGGTCCAGGCCGCGCGCGCCGGGCAGCGTGAGGTCGAGCAGGACCAGCGCGCAGTCGGGATGGCGGGCGAGAAGTCTCAGCGTTTGCGTCCGATCCGGCGCGCACAGCACCTCGACGCGGCGGTCCAGTTGCGGCAGCACCTGTTCCAGCGCGTGCAGGATCAGCGGATGATCGTCGACGATCAGTATCTTCATGGCGCCCCCCTTGGCAGCGCGCGACGGACTCCCCCATTCGCGCGAGGGCCAACTCTATTCGCGGCCGTAGGGCAAGGAAACTGTCATTTACGACAGTCATGCCTTCGCCCCGGTTCGCCTGGGGCCCCTGCCGGGGAGCAGACCTGCTATTTCCTGCGGCGATCGTGATAGCCTTGATCTACGGCACGCGAACCCATTGGGGGTGAAGAACCGTGACCGCCATTGAAGCGACGCTCAAGCGCCCGGGAGCGGCCAAGCTGCACCTGCTGGGCCGCGTCGAGCTTGTCCTTGGGCACTCCGGCGACGCCGGTGCATTGCGGTTCCTGCCCGAGCGCCGCTTTCGGCTGCTCGCCTACCTCGCGCTTCGCGGCGAGTGGGTAAGCCGCGACGAGCTCGCCACGCTCTTCTGGCCGGATCGAACACAGGAGGCAGCGCGCAGCAATCTGCGCAAGCTTTTGCAGGAAGCGCGCGCGCTGGATCTGCCAGCGCTTGAGGCGGATCGCAATAGCGTTCGCTGGACCGTGAGTACTGACGTGGCCGAGTACCGGGCTGCGCTCGATCGGGGCGACAAGGACGCGGCGCTCGCGCTGTATCGCGGGCCGGCCCTGCCCGGCTTGGACGGCGGCGAGAGCGCCGCGTTCAACACCTGGCTCGCGGGCGAGCGGCGGCGCCTTCACGCCGCGTGGCGCGACGCCGTTGTCGTGCTGCTGCCGCATCGTGACGCGGCGGCCGCTCTCGCGCTCGCCGAGCTCCTTCTCGACGACGACCCGTTCGATGAAGACGCAATGGTCGCGGTACTTGACGCGCACATCAAACTCGGCGACAGCCGCGCAGCAGCCCAGGCGTTTCGCGGTTACGCAGAGCGTCTGATCGAGGAGCTTGGCGTCGAGCCTTCGGCGCGGGTGCGCTCGGCCGCAGCGCGCATTCGCTGGACACATCCGTCAGCACCAGCGCCGGCACCAGCACGAGCAATGCGGGCAGCGTCCCTTCTGCCGCCGCGCCGCCTACGGCCCTGAGTTTCATCGGCCGTGACAGCGAGCTGGAGGAACTGAAAGCACTCCTGACGAAGCCAGGCTGCAGGCTGTTGACGGTCATCGGACCTGGAGGCGTGGGCAAGAGCCGGCTCGTCAAGCAGGCGGTCCGAGAGCTCGCCCCGAACTACGCCGACGGCGTGACCTGGATCGCGCTCGATGACCTGGCCGATATCGCGCAAGTGGCGCCGCGCATCGCTGTCGAACTTGCGTTGGCCCTCGATCCCGCGCAGGACCCGATCGCGTGCATCGCGGGTCACATCGCCTCGCGGCAGATGCTGCTGGTACTCGACAACTGCGAGCATCTGCCTCGTCTGTCGACACTGCTCGATGCGTTGACGATCGCGGCGCCACGACTGCAGGTGCTGTCCACTTCACGCGCGCGCATTGGCGTCCGCGACGAATGGCTCTTGCCGCTGTCGGGACTGCCGCTGCCTCCTGCGGACGGATTGCCGCACGGCATCGCCGGCGCTGCCGTGCAGATGTTCGTGGCACACGCGCGCGCGGCCGACCCGCGATTCGACGCGGAAGCGCATGCGCCGCAGATCGTCCGGCTGGTGCGCGCCGTAGGCGGCCTGCCGCTCGCCATCCTGCTTGCAGCCAGCTGGGTTCGGCTGTTGCCGATGACCGAGCTCGCGAACGATGTTACGCAGTCGCTCGACGTGCTGGAGAGTGCCGACGAAGGCGAGGAACGCGCCGAACACCGCAGCATGCGTGCGACATTCGAACAGTCATGGCGACTGCTGGCCCCCGCCGAGCAACGAGCGCTCGCCGCGCTTTCGGTATTCGCGGGAGGATTTTCGCGTGCGGCTGCGTTCGCCGTCGCGGGCGCACCGGTCGTGCTGCTGTCCTCGCTGGTCGACAAGTCGCTGCTGCAGGTCGACGCCGCGGAGGATGTGGCGTCGCGTTTCCACCTGCACCCGTTGCTGCGCCACTTCGCGCGCAACAAGCTGCACGTAGTTCGACGAACGACGCGAGCTTAAGTCCCGTCACGCCCGCTATTTTGCGCGAATGGCTGGCCGGTACCGAGCAAGCGCTGCGCGGTGCCGAGCAGCCCAAGGCGCTGGCGGCGCTGGAGCAGAAGTTACCGGATTGCCATGCCGCGTGGGGTTACGCCATGGAGCAGCGCGACGCGCAATTCATCGAACACGCCACGTTGTCGTTGATGTACTACTACGAGGCGCGCGGGAGGCGCGTCGAAGGCGTCGCACTGTTTTCGGCTGCGCAACGTGCATTGGAGGTCGACGGCGATGCCGCCGCGGGAGCGCTGGCCATGCTGGCGCGTGCGGTTTCTACGTTGCGGTATCGCAGCGGTGAAATGGCGCTTACGATCTCCACGGCCACTCGCGGCATTGCTCTCGCGCGGCGCGCGAACGCGCGCCCCGCGTTGAAAGGCTGTCTGCTCAACCTGGGCCTCGCTCAATATCAGCGTGGACAGCTGAACCTGGCGCGCGGCTGCTTTGAGGAAGCGCTCGCGCTGGCGCGTGACGATCGCGACCTTCCGGGAATCGGAGCGTTCGTCAACTCGCTGGCGATGGTCGAGCAGGAAACGGGCGACAGCGCGGCTGCCGAGGCGCGTTACCGCGAAGCGCTCGGCATTTTCCGCGAGCTGCAAAATTCGCGGGGCATGCTCACCGCGCTGAACAACCTCGCGTTGCTGTTGCTGGAAAGCAAGCGGGCGCCCGACGCGTTGCCGTTGTACGAGGAAGGGCTGCGCCTTTGTGCGCCAACATGGCATCACGGTCATGCGGGCAAACTTCCTGTTCGGACTGGGTGGAGCGCGCCTGGCGCTTGGCCAGTTGCCGGTTGCGCGTGATCTCACGCAGCAAGCACTCGCTGCCGCGCTGGACAGTGGAGAGCCACATGTCGCGGTGGAGGCGCAGATGCAGCTGGCGCGCATCGCGCTCGCGGCGAGCGATGCGAACCTGGCGCTGGAGCTGGCGCAGCACGCACTGCGGCAGGCCGTGCGACTCGAAAATCTGCCCGTACTGCTCGACACCGTGCACTGCATCGCGGAGTGTCGCATGCACGCTGGCGACGCGCGCGGTGCGGTGACGTTGTGGCTGTTCCTCAACGCGCACCCGCAGTCGAGCGACGCCGATCGGCAGCGTAACCAGCGCTTTGTCGACAACGCGGCGCTATCTGGCGCCGACCGTACGTGGGCCGAGGAGTCAGGCGCAGCGCTTCGAGTTGAGCAGTCTCGCGGACGCACTGGCGGGATCTGGCGATTTCACCGGCTGAAGGCGGCGCCAGCGCTGGCGCACCATTGCGCCTGAGCGTTTCCCACCGTACAGGCGGCTGACCGCATTCCCCGGCGACCGCGAAACGGTCGCGAAACGGTCGTCCGTCCTACCTTCTCGTCCGAGAACCAGCACGACGAAGGCGACCGATGACCCACCCCGAGCTGTTCATCGTCCGAATCTGGCATCAGATCGCCGGCGGCTTTCGTGCCTCGGTGCGGCGGGTCGACGAGGAGGAGACCTGCTACTTCTCGCACCCGGAAGAGTTCACCAACTACCTGGCCACGCTTGCCGACCCCGACGTGGGAGCAGGTGAAGCCGCCGACCCCCTGGTCCTACTGAAGGAGCCGTGATGCCCATCGTCCGCCCCTGGTTTCGTGTTCTGGTTACCGCGATATTTGCGCTATCGCTTTCCGGCTGCCTGTTTCACTTTGCCACTGCCTATGTCAGTCCGGAGGCGCCCGACCACTCCAAGACGCTTCTGATCGAAGGGGACGTCACCGTAGAACAGTGCGATTCGATCCAGACCTTTTCGTGGGAGTGCATCTTCGGCGGGCCTTTCGGTTTCGCGGCGACGGCAATTTTCAATCTCACCGGCAACGACGCGAACCTGCTCAACTGGCTGGATCCGCTCATTCTGCAAGTACCGGCAGGCATTACGGTCGATAGCGGGAAATTCTCGGGACCTGCCAGCGGCAATCTCAGCGTCACGACGGTCGCCGGGCCGTTGCAGGCGGACGCAACGCACCAGATCGTGCCGGAGGCGGGCACCAAATTCCTGATCCTGGATTTCCCCGGCGGCGTGCCCCCCGGCGGTGCGGGCAGATATCACTATCAGCTCTCCCTGCACGCCGCGCCCGGACTGCCGTCGCCAGTCACGATGAAGGTATTGTTCGCGGCCAAGGTCACGGTTGCCGGGAAGACTTACTACCCGCCGTTGCTTCCCTGCACGACGACCATGGCCGACGTTCCCGCGCTGGCGCTCCCGACCGCCAGCATGTTCACGCCGATCAATCTGACCCCATTCCTGACCCAGAAGGCCTGCGACAACGTCACCTACGACTTGACGCCCACCGCACCCGGCATCGCCGTAGTCAAAGAGTATTACCATTCCGGCTTCGATCACTACTTCATCACGCCGGTCGCAGGGGAACAGGCGCTGCTCGACGCTCGCGCGCCGCCGTTCCAGGACTGGACGGCGACCGGGAAATCCTTCAAGGCGTACGCCAATGCCACCGCGCCCGCAGGATCGGTCGCCGTGTGCCGATTCTTCAACAGTCACTTCGGCGCGAAGAGTTCGCACTTCTACGCGGCCCACGGATTCGGCTGCGAGGCGACGCTCGCGCAGTTCCCGGACTGGGCACTGGAAGACGACAAGCTCTTCAACACGATGCTGCCGGACGTCAACGGCGCCTGTCCGCAGGGAACCAACCCGGTGTATCGCGTCTACAACCAGGGCATGGGCGCCGCGCCGAACCATCGTTTTGTCACGACGCTGACCGACCAGCAGACCATGGTCAACCAGGGCTTCGTGGCCGAAGGCGTGGTCATGTGCGTGCCGTCTTGATTGAGCCCCAAGGGACTGGGCGCGGCGCGGGTGTCGCCTTCTGCGGCGCTATCCCGCGCGGCTGAATCCAAGGCGCTGCTGCTCCGCCATTTCCTGGCGCAATGCACGCAGGCGGGTCTCCACCACGGATAGCTGGTAGAAGTCGCCGTCGCCCGACTTCGTTGCCAGCTCGAACTGCGTCACGGCCAGCGGCAGGTTGCCGATCCATGCGTAGAACTCGCCCTGGTGCTCGTGCTGCTTCAGGCGCTTGTCCTGCGCCGCATAGGCGCGCGCGGCGATTTCGTGCAGCGGGCCTTCCCCGGGGAAGCGCACCAGTTCCTTCTCCGCGAATGCGGACGCGTCGGCCGGACGTCCGGCCTTGATCAACGCTTCCGGATAATCGTGGATCAGCTGCATCTTGTTCGGATAGCGGGTCAGCGCGGATTCGAAGCGCGCGACGGCGGCCGGATACTCCGCCGCCGCCAGCAGCACGTTGCCGGCCATCGCCTCGACCATCGGATGCGGCGGCGCGATCTTCTCGAGCAACACCAGCTCTTCCTTTGCCCGCGGAATGTCCTTCGCTCGCAGCAACGAGGCCACCAGTCCGTAGTGTTCGGCGATCTCGTTGTTGAATTTCTTCTCGGCAATGTTGCGCGCGAAGTTGGCCGCCTGTTCGCGCGCGTCGCCCTGGTAGCTTTGCAGCAGTGCGCGCACGAGGTGGAAGTCCAGCGAATCGCGCACCTGCTTGTAGGGCAGGTCCTGCGCGCGGCTCTTGGCCTCCGCGATGCGCTCGTAGGTGACCGGGTGACTGCGCAGATACGATGGCAGGTTGCCTTCGACGAAACGGCTGGAACGCTGCAGGCGGTCGAAGAATTCGCCGATGGCGTTCGGGTCGAATCCGGCGGCGACGAGACGCGAAAAGCCGACGCGGTCCGCCTCGAATTCGTTCTCGCGCGTGAAATTGATCTGCTGTTGCGCGGCCATCGCCTGCGTGCCGGCAATGGCAGCCGACGTCGCCTGGTTGCTGCTCGAGCCGCCCGCCTTTGAGGCCAGGATGGCCAAGGCGAGGCCCGCCAGCGTGGTCAGCAGGACGTTCTGCTGGCTGGCCATTCCCCGCGTGATGTGGTGCTGCGTGACGTGCGAGATCTCGTGCGCGAGCACGCTGGCCAATTGCGACTCGTTCTGCGCGAGCAGGACAAGGCCGGTATTCACGCCGACGAATCCTCCGGGCAATGCGAATGCGTTGATCGCAGGATCGGGGACCGCGAAGAACACGAAGTCCTGCTTGACATCGCGGGTGGCGGTGACCAGCCGGTTGCCGAGTTCGTTCAGGTAGTCGTTGACTTCCGCATCCTCGAGGTAGCCGCCGCCGGCGCGAATCTGGCGCATGATCGCCTCGCCCAGCTTGCGTTCCTGTATCGGGGACATGATGGACTGCGAGGAATCGCCGAGATCGGGGAGCTGCTGGCCGGGCGAGAGCGGCACCGCGGGACTCCCGATCGAGCCGTATTTCTGGATGTCGGCGGAATCCGGGAGCGTGGGACCTGGTGGGGGAACCGCAGGAATTGAGCCGTACTTGCGCAGTTCGCCTGCGTCCGGGGCGGCCTGCGCCGACGCGACTGACACCAGCGGCGGGCGCGCCACCGGCGCGATCGCCAGCGCCACGGCGACGAACGCGGCGATCCCCGAGCGGGCGCGATGCCCGACGCGCCGTTTGGCGCGGACGGATGGCGATGCCGATGAGGATTGGAGGCGTCATGGGATGGTGCTAAGATTCCCGCCGATCGATCAAGTTCAAACGAAGGGCAACTTCGGTGGCACGTTCACGCACGGTGGGGACCGGGGCGAAATCCGCGGCGGCGAAGATCGCGGGAACCAAGGGACCGTCGCACACGGCATCGGACAAGGCGCCAAGCCGTCATTTTACCCACTTCGACGCGTCGCGGTCAGGCGCACATGGTCGACGTCGCCGCCAAGGATGTAACGAGGCGTGTCGCGCGTGCCGCGGGCCGGATCGTCATGCTCCCTTCGACGCTGGCGCTGATCGAGAGCGGCGGCGGGAAAAAGGGGGACGTACTGGGCGTCGCGCGAATCGCGGCGATTCAGGCCGCCAAGCGCACCGCCGATCTCATTCCGCTGTGCCATCCGTTGCCGTTGACGCGCGTGACCGTCGATTTTTCCTTCGTTGCCGATGCGTCGGCCGTGGACATCGAGGTCGTGGCGGAAACGCTCGCGCGCACGGGCGTGGAGATGGAGGCGTTGACCGCCGCCGCGGTGGGTCTGCTCACGATCTACGACATGTGCAAGGCGGCCGACCGCGCGATGCGGATCGAGCGGGTCCGGCTGCTCGAAAAGTCCGGCGGCAAATCCGGGCATTTCGTCGCCGATAATTAGGGCCCTTCCCCTTGCAATTCGGCGCCTGGTTCTCTGGCGCCGTGAGTCTAAGACGCCGCCTGCATGGCGGCATCTTCGTATTTCGGTTTTTCGTATGCTTGTTCCCCGCCGCCGTGAGCCCAAGACGCCGCCTGCGTGGCGGCGTCTTCGAATTTCGGTTTTGCGTGGTTTGAACTACCAATTCCACATGCTGCCGTCCTCGAGGCGGTTCACCGGAAGCGCGCTGGGCTTGTAGGGGTAGCGCGCGGCCCGTTCCTCGTCGATGGTGACGCCATGCCCGGGCGTTTCGCCCGCGTGCAGATAGCCATCGCGGAAGACGTAGTCGTGCGGAAACACCGCGTCGGTCTCGGCCGTGTGCCGCATGTATTCCTGGACGCCGAAGTTCGGAACCCACGTGTCGAAATGCAGCGCCGCGCCCATGCAGACGGGGGACAGGTCCGTGGCGCCGTGGCAGCCGGTGCGCACCTGATGCAGTTCCGCGAGGTGCGCGATGCGGCGCAGGTGTGAAATGCCGCCGGCATGGACCACCGTGGTGCGGATGTAGTCGATCAATTGTTCGCTGATCAGCTGCTGGCAGTCGTAGACGGTGTTGAAGATCTCGCCGACCGCGATGGGCGTGACCGTGTGCTCGCGGATCAGGCGAAACGCGGCCTGGTTTTCCGCGGGCGTCGGATCCTCCATCCAGAACAGGCGATAGGGTTCGAGCGCCTTGCCCGAGCCGGCCGGCCTCGATCGGCGTGAGGCGATGATGCACGTCGTGCAGGATGTGGTGGTCGAAGCCGAAGCGTGCACGGATTGCTTCGAATAGCTTCGGCGCATGGTCGAGATAGCGGGGCGTCGACCAGACATTCTCGGTGGGAAGCGCCGAATCGGCGGGCTCGTAATAGAGCTTGTCGGTGGCGACGCCGTAGGTCGACGGCAATCCCGGCACCCCGCATTGCGCGCGGATCGCCTTGTATCCCATGTCGACATAGCGCGCGACCTCGTCCAGCGTCTCCGCGATGTCGTTGCCGTTGGCGTGGCCATAGACCATCACGCCGTCACGGCTGCGGCCGCCCAGCAGCTGGTAGAGGGGCAGGTTGGCGGCCTTGGCCTTCAGGTCCCACAGCGCGGTGTCGACGGCGGCGATGGCCGTCATCGTCACCGGACCGCGACGCCAGTAGGCGCCACGATAGAGGTACTGCCAGGTGTCCTCGATCCGGTGGGCGTCGCGGCCGATCAGCGTCGGAATCACGTGCTCGGTCAGGTAGGATGCCACCGCGAGCTCGCGGCCGTTGAGCGTCGCGTCACCGAGACCCGAGAGCCCCGCATCGGTTTCGATCTTCAGCGTGACGAAGTTGCGTCCGGGACAGGTGACGATGACGCGTGCGGAGGTGATTTTCATGCGCGTGTTTCCAGATGGAAGATTGGGTCCCGGCAAGGGCAAGGAACTGACATTTGGCCCGGTGGTTGGACCACTTGACCAGATTGTAGACGGGGGGCTACCATGCTGTATACAGGTTGCGGCGCGCGGCTTTCGATGCCGCGTCGACCGGAGCTTTTCGCGCCGGGATTCAACCTGGCCGTCTGAGGAGTGTCCGTCTTGCCGCTGCAGACCGTCGAACCGCGCCGGCTCTACCGCCAGATCGCCGACCAGATCGCGGGACTCATCGGCAATGGTGAATTCGCGCACGGCACGCGGCTGCCCGCGGAGCGCGAGCTGGCCACGCTGCTCGGCGTCTCGCGTACCTCCGTGCGCGAGGCGCTCATCTCGCTGGAAATCGGCGGCCTGGTGGAAGTGCGGGTCGGCTCCGGCGTGTTCGTCACGGCCGGACCGTCGTCGCATGCATCAGGCGGAGACAAGGGACCCGGCCCCTTCGAACTGCTGAGCGCCCGTACGCTGGTCGAAGGCGAAGTGGCGGCGCTGGCGGCCGTCCACGCGACCGCCGATGACCTCGAGGCGCTCCGGCAGGCAATCGCGCGCATGACCACTCACGTCGACGATTTCGTCATTCGCGAGGAATCGGACCGCGAGTTTCACCTGGGCGTGGCCAAGGCGACCGGCAACGGATCGCTCGAACTGGTGGTCGAGGGCCTGTGGAATCAGCGCGCCGAGTTGTGGGGGCAGGATGCAGCAGCACTTCCACACCGAGGCGCTGGCGCGCCGCACCATTCACGATCATGCGGCGATCCTGGCGGCGATCACCGCGCGCAATCCGGACGCCGCCCGTACGGCCATGCATCGTCATCTCGCGCGCGTCGTGCGCGAATTCCAGCGTGGCGTGAACAGCAAGGGCAAGGCAACAACCAAGGCGGGCAGCCGCGAAGCGCGGCAACCGCATTTCATCGGCAAAGGAGGAGTGGCATGAATACAGGCAGCAGCAAGCAGCAGGTGAACGCGGGCGGTCGGCGCTGGATTCTGACTGCGGTGGTAGCCGCGCTGGGTGCGGTCGGCGTCGATTCCGGCGAGCGTCACGCCCGCCTTCGCGGCGCCGGTGACGCTCAACATCGTCGACGTCGCCGGCAACCTCGCGCTGACGCAGGATGCGATCGACGCGTACGTGAAGAAGCACCCGGACAAGATCTCGAAGGTCACGTACACGAAGGCGCCGGCGCCCGGAACTGCCCGGGCAAGCTCAAGGCCATGCAGGGCGCGGGTCGCAGCGACATCGACCTGGTGCTGACCGGCACCGACTTCCTCGCCGCCGGCATCGACCAGGGCGTGCTGATGAAGGTGCTGCCGGACCAGGCGGCGAAGTTCCCCGACCTCACGGCGAACTACCAGCCCGCCGCCGCGAAGATGCAGGAACTGGCGCAGGACTACGGCGTCGCGGTCGTCTTCATGCCGGCCGGCCCGCTGGTCGAATACAACCCGGCCAAGGTCAAGCAGCCGCCGACGACGCCGGCCGAACTGCTGGCCTGGTGCAAGGCCAATCCGAATCGTCTGATCTACGCGCGGCCCGCCAATTCGGGTCCGGGACGCACGTTCATCATGGGCCTGCCGTACATCCTGGGCGACAGCAATCCCAAGGATCCGGTGAAGGGCTGGGACAAGACCTGGGCCTACCTGAAGGAACTCAACAGCTGCATCGAGTACTACCCGACCGGTACCGGCGCGGTGATGAAGGAGCTGGGCGAAGGCTCGCGCGACATCACGCTGACGATGACGGGCTGGGACATCAACCCGCGCGTGCTGGGCATCGTGCCCAAGGACTACAAGGTCGTGCCGTTCAAGGGCATGACGTGGGTCAACGACGCGCATTACATGACGATTCCGAAGGGCGTTCCGCCGGAGAAGGTGGCCGCCGTCGTGGACCTGATGGCCTACCTGCTGACGCCGGAAGCGCAGGCGTACACGTATGACAAGGGCTACTTCTATCCGGGCCCGGCCGTGAAGAACGTGCCGCTGTCGATGGCGCCGAAGGAGTCGCAGGACGCGATCAAGGAATTCGGCCGTCCCGAGTACGAAGGCATGGCTTGCCCAGTTCCCGCACACGCAGTCGCTGCCGCCGTCGGCGCAGGTCGAGGCGTTCAAGATCTGGGACCAGCAGGTCGGCGCGCAAAAGACCAAGTGAGGTCATTCCGTCGCGAAGACCGCGACGGAATGCTCGCCACGTTAACCGGCGCCGGGGTCGCCGGTTAACGTGGCGTTTACCGTGAAACCCGCGAACGCTCGACCGGATGCCCATGAATCACGACTTCAATGAGTTGCGGCTGGAGGGCGTTACCCGTCGCTTTGCCGGTGCGGGTGGGCAGGCGTTCGCGGCGTTGAACGAACTGACGCTGACCATCAAGCGCGGCGAATTCATCGCGCTGCTCGGGCCGTCGGGTTGCGGCAAGTCGACGGCGCTCAACTGCATTGCCGGGCTGATGCAGCTGTCCGGCGGCAGCATCTGGCTCGACGCGACGCGCATCGACACGCTGCCCCCGGAAAAGCGCGGCTTCGGCATGGTCTTCCAGAACTACGCGCTGTTTCCGCACATGACCGTGGCCAAGAACATCGGCTTCGGCCTCAGGATGCGCGGCCTTCCCGATGCGGAAATCGCGCCGCGCGTCGCGCATGCGCTGACGCTGGTGCAGCTGACGGGGCAGGAGCACAAGCTTCCCGGGCAACTTTCGGGCGGGCAGCAGCAGCGGGTCGCGATCGCCCGGGCCATCGTCATCGAGCCGCCGCTGGTGCTGATGGACGAGCCGCTGTCGAATCTCGACGCGAAGCTGCGCATCGAAACGCGCGCCGAGATCCGGCGCATCCACAAGGAGCTCGGCCGCTCGACGATCTACGTGACGCACGACCAGGACGAGGCGCTGTCGCTCGCCGACCGCATCGTCGTGATGAAGGACGGCGTGGTGCAGATGATCGCGGCGCCGCACGACGTCTACGGCCAGCCGTCCAACCTGCACGTCGCGCGTTTCATGGGGTATCGCAACGTGCTCGAGCTGAACGTCGAATCGGAGCAGGGCGACCGGGTCGCGTTGTCCGGCCCCGACGTACGCCTGACCGGCGTGCGCAAGCAGCCGTTGGCGGGCGGTCGCGCGTGCGTGGCCATGCGGCCCGAGGAGTTCGTGCTCGGTGCGCGATTCCGGCGGCGCCAATACGATTGCCGGGCGGGTCGCCAACGTCGAATACTGCGGGCGCGATTCGCTGGTCGACGTGGTCACTGCGTCGGGGACGCTGCTGCACGTGCGGTCGCCGGGCACGCCGGCGCTGGGCGACATCGTTCACGTGCAGGTCCCGGTCGAGCGCGTGCTGGTCTACCCAACCGAGGCATCCGCATGAGTAGCGCGGCCGCGGCCGCTGGCGCGCCGCCGAACGCCGCGTTCGACCGCGCGCTGCTGCTGGTGGTGCCCGCCGCGGCCTTCATGCTGCTGCTCTTCGTCTATCCGTTTCTCTACGGCCTCGCGCTGTCCTTCAATCCGAAGGAAGGCGGGGCGCTCGCCAACTATTCGCACTTCTTCACGACCGACAATCTGTGGCCGACGATCTGGACCACGCTCCGGCTGGCGCTTCCCGCCACGCTGATCAACGTCGGCCTGGCGCTGCCGATCGCGTTCAAGATGCGCGTGAAGTCGCCGTATCAACGCTGGGCGACGACCATCCTGGTCATTCCCATCACGCTGGGCACCGTGCTGATCGCGCAGGGCATGCTGACCTATTTCGGACCGAAGGGATGGCTGTCGCAGTTCCTGCAGTTCTTCCATCTGTACGAAGGCTCGATCCGTCTCACCCACAACTACTGGGGCGTGCTGATATCGCTGGTGATCTCCGGCTTTCCCTTCGCGTTCCTGCTGATCCTGTCCTACATCACCGGCATCGACCCGGTGCTGGCGCGCGCGGCGTCGACGCTCGGCGCGAGTCCGCGCGCGCAGTTCCGCACGATCTACCTGCCGCTGCTCGCGCCGGGACTTGGCGATGTGCTTCTGCCTGGCGTTCGTGCAGGCGTTCTCGGTGTTTCCGTCGGCGGTGCTGCTGGGATCGCCGGCGGGGCCGACGCGGGTGATCTCCATCGCCGCGTACGAGGCGGCGTTCGAGCAGTACGACTACTCGCTGGCGTCGGCGATCGCGATGATCATGGGTTTCGTGCAGCTCATCGTCGTCGCGGCGGTGCTGGGCCTGCGCAATCTCATGTACCGCGGTCCGGTGAGCGGGGGCAAGGGATGAGCGGCGGTCGTTCATGAGCGAGTGGCCACGTCCCGTGACTTCACGTGGCTCGACCGCGCGTGGACGGGCCTGCTGTGGGGCCTGATGACGCTGTTCCTGGTCAACATCGGATTGATGATCGCGGCGGTGGCGACCAATTCCTTTGCCAAGCGCTGGCTCGGCACGTGGCTGCCCGAAGGCTGGACCACCCAGTGGTACGTATCCGCGTGGAAGGAATTCCAGCTCGACGCCATCCTCATCGTCACGGTGGAGGTCGTGTTCGCGGTCGTGTTCCTGGCGCTGCTGATCGGCGTGCCTGCCGCGTACACGCTGGCGCGCCGCAACTTCCCCGGCAAGCGGCTGCTGATGCTGCTCTTCCTGCTGCCGCTGATGGTGCCGCCGATCACCTACGGCATTCCGCTGGCGACGGTGCTGTACAAGGCGCAGCTCGCCGGAACGATCTACGGCGTGATCCTGGCCAACCTGATTCCGGCGGCGCCTTTCGTCATCCTGGTCATGACGCCGTTCATCGAGCAGATCGACCCCAACCTCGAATCCGCGGCGCGTGTCTTCGGCGCCAGCACGGGCCGCATGTTCTGGCATGTGCTGGTGCCGCTGCTCGGCCCGGGAATCCTGGCCGCGTCGCTGCTCGTGCTGGTGCGCACGATCGCGCTGTTCGAGCTGACCTTCCTCACCGCCGGCCCGGACTCGCAGACGCTGGTCGTCGCGCTGTACTACGCCGTGTTCGCCGCCGGCGTGCGCGCGCCGCAGTCGGTGGACGCGATGGCCATGGTGTACATGATGGTGACGCTGGCGTGGCTGCTGATCGCGCTGCGCTTCGTCAATCCGACGCAGCTGGTGAGCCGGGTCAAGGAGCATCCGCAACCCGCGTGAGCTGCAATGGAGCAGAATCTGTCCCGGGCAGCGCCACACCCGGGGCAGCCGTACCGAAGTCGCATCCATAATTCGATCAGGAGGAAATTGATGAACAGCAAATTGAAGTTGATGGTCGCCGGCATGGTTGCGGCGGGAATCGCGACGACGGTCGCGGCCAGGGAATACCGCTCGGCCGACGTGCATCCGGAGGACTACCCGACGGTGATGGCGGTGAAGTTCATGAGCGACCAGATCAAGGCCAAGACCGGCGGCAAGGACTCGATCAAGGTCTACACGAGGAACCAGCTGGGCGGCGAGAAGGACACCATCGAGCAGATCAAGATCGGCGCGCTCGATCTCGTGCGGATCAACGTGGCGCCGATGAACAACATCTGCCCGGAAACGATGGTCCCGACGATGCCGTTCCTGTTCAAGTTCCAAGGAACACATGCGCAAGGTGCTGGACGGCCCGATCGGCGACGAGATCCTGAAGGCGTGCGAGAACGCAGGGCTATCATCGGCCTCGCGTTCTACGACTCGGGCTCGCGCTCGCTGTACACGACCAAGAAGCCGGTCAAGACGCTGGCCGACGTCAAGGGCCTGAAGATCCGCGTCCAGCAGTCGGACCTGTGGGTGGCGCTGCTGCAGGCGATGGGCGCCAATGCGACGCCGATGCCGTACGGCGAGGTGTACACGGCGCTTGAAGACCGGCGTCGTCGACGGCGCGGAGAACAACTGGCCGTCGTACGACACGGCGCGGCATTTCGAAGTCGCCAAGTACTACTCGCTGACCGAGCACTCGATGGCGCCGGAAATGCTGCTGATGTCGAAGAAGGTCTGGGACGGCCTGACGCCGGCAGGAGCAGCAGATCATCCGCGACGCGGCCAAGGCCTCGGTGCCCTACATGCGCAAGCTGTGGGACGAGAAGGAGCTGGCGTCGCGCAAGAAGGTCGAGGCCGGCGGCGCGCAGGTCGTCGAGGTCGACAAGAAGTCGTTCCAGGACGCGATGAAGCCCGTCTACGACAAGTTCATCACCGACCCGAAGCTGAAGGAAATGGTCGTGAAGGTGCAAGCCACGCAGTAATCGTCATCCGCCAGCGCCGGGGCCCGCGCGGCTCCCGGCCTGGCGCCCTCAAGCTGTTTTCGCCTCCCCCGGTGCCTCCATGCTGACCCGCTTCTGCGCTCCGCTTGCGAAATATCTGCTGATGCTCGCCGTGGTCGGCCTCATGGCCATCGTCGCCTGCGTTGTCGTTCCAGGTGTTCGGCCGCTACATCATGAACGACACGCCCACGTGGGCCGAGGCGCTCGCGCTGGTGCTGGTGATCTGGGTGACGATGTTCGGCGCGGCGGTCGGCGTGCGCGACGCCGGGCACATCGGCATGGAGTCGTTGCTGGTGCTGGTTCCCGAAAGAATCCGCGTGAAGCTGGAAATCGTCATTCACGTGCTGGTCGGCGCATTCGGCGCGCTGATGGCCTACAACGGCGCGCTGCTCGCCATCTCGGTCATGGACTACAAGATCCCGACGCTCGGGCTTCCGGAAGGCATCAACCACGTGCCGGTCGCGATCGCCGGCGCGCTGATCCTGCTGTTCTCGATCGAGCACATCGTCGCGCTCGTGCACGGCACCGAGGTGGAGCCGGCATGGCACTGACGATTCTCTGCATCTCGTTCGTGCTGTTCCTGATCCTGGGTGTCCCGGTCGCGTTCGCGATCGGACTCTCGGCCGTCTGCACGATCCTGTACGAAGGCCTGCCGGTCGCCGTCGTGTTCCAGCGGATGACGTCGGGCATGACGGTGTTCTCGTTCCTGGCCATTCCGTTCTTCATCTTTGCCGGCGAGCTGATGCTCTACGGCGGCATCGCCGACCGGATCGTCACGTTCGCCAAGAGCCTGGTCGGCCACATCCGCGGCGGCCTCGGGATGTCCAACGTCGTCGCCTGCACGCTGTTCGGCGGCGTGTCGGGCTCGCCGGTGGCGGACGTTTCCGCGATGGGCGCCGTGATGATCCCGATGATGAAGCGGGAGGGCTACGCAGCGGACTATGCGGTGAACGTGACCACCCACGCGTCGCTCGTCGGCGCGCTGATGCCGACGTCGCACAACATGATCATCTATTCGCTGGCAGCAGGCGGCAAGGTGTCGATCGCGGCGCTGATCCTGGCCGGCATCGATCCCCGCGCTGATCCTCACGCTGTGCAACCTCGCGGCGGCCTACGGTGTGGCCGTCAAGCGCGGCTACCCGTCCGGCACGTTTCCGGGCTGGAGCATGGTGGGTTGGTCGTTCGTGGCGTCGATTCCAGGACTCTTCGTCGTCGTGATCATCCTCACCGGCATCCTGTCCGGCGTGTTCACGGCCACGGAATCGGCGTCGATCGCGGTCATCTACGCGCTGCTGATGACGACGTTCATCTATCGCAGCCTGTCGTGGGAGAACTTCCTCAAGGCGGCCGCGAAGGCGGTGAAGACCACCGGGACGATCCTGCTGCTGATCGGCATTTCCGGCGACGTTCGGCTACCTCATCAGCCTGTACAGCGTGGCAGAGCTGACCGGCAAGATGATGGCGACGATCTCCACCAATCCGTGGACGATCTTCTTCCTGGTCAACCTGATCCTGTTCGTGCTCGGCACGTTCCTCGACATGGCGGCGACCATCCTGATCTGCACGCCGATCTTCCTGCCGATCTGCCAGCAGTTCGGCATGGACCCGGTGCAGTTCGGCATGGTCATGCTGATCAACTGCGCGCTGGGCCTCAACACGCCGCCCGTCGGCACGACGCAGTTCGTCGGCTGCGCGATCGGCGGCGTGTCGATCGGCTACGTCATGCGCACGATCTGGCCGTTCTATGGCGCGCTGATCGCCGCGCTGATGCTGGTCACCTACGTGCCGGCGTTCTCGCTATGGCTGCCGAAGGCGTTCGGCTATCTGGGCGGCTGAGGAGGCACGCGTGACGGGTCGCCTGGACCTTGCCGGATTGGCTGCGCTGCCCGCGGGCGTCACGCCGGCCCGCCTTCGACCCGGCGCGCGTCGACGGTCGGGATCATCCATCTGGGACTCGGCGCGTTCCATCGCGCGCATCAGGCGGTATACACCGACGACGTGCTCGCGCGCGATCCGCGCTGGGGCATCTGCGGCGTGTCGCTGAAGACGCCGCGCGCCATTGCGCCGCTGGCGGCGCAGGACGGCCTGTACACGCTGCTCACCAAGGGCAGCGAAGGCACGACGGCGCGCGTGATCGGTAGCCTGCGCGAAACGCTGTTTGCCGGCGCCGGCCGGGCCGCGCTGGTCGATCGCTTCGCCGATCCGCGCATCGCGATCGTCACGGCGACGGTCACGGAAAAGGGCTATTGCCACGATCCCGCGTCCGGGCGCGCTCAACCTCGCGCATCCGGACATCGTGCACGACCTGGCGCATCCCGATTCGCCGGAATCGGCCGTGGGCATCCTGGTGGCCGGGCTGGCGTCGCGGCGGCTTGGCCGGCGCAGGGCCGCTCACGTTCGTGTGCTGCGACAACCTGCCGCACAACGGGCGCATGGTGGAAGGACTGGTGTCGGCATTCGCCTCCGCACGCGATGCATCGCTGGCGGAATGGATACGCGCGAATGTCGCATTCCCGTGCTCGATGGTCGACCGGATCGTGCCCGCGACCACCGACGCCGACTTAGCCGAAGCCGAACGGCTGCTCGGCGTGCGCGACGAAGCTCCCGTCGCGGCGGAAGCGTTCGGCCAGTGGGTCATCGAGGATCGCTTCGCCGGCCCGCGGCCGGCGTGGGAGGACGCCGGCGCGCAGTTCGTTGCGGATGTCGCGCCGTTCGAAATGATGAAGCTGCGCCTGCTCAACGGCAGCCATTCCACGCTCGCCTACCTTGGCTTCCTCATGGGGCACGACTACATCTGGCAGGCGTCCGCCGATCCGCTGCTGGCGTTGCTGGTCGAACGGCAGATGGCCGAGGAGATTGCGCCGACGCTCGCCCGGCCACCCGGCATCGACCTCGCAGCGTATTGCTGCGCAACTGATGCAGCGCTTCCGCAACTCCGCGCTGCCGCACCGGACGCGACAGATCGCGATGGATGGCTCGCAGAAGTTGCCGCAACGCCTGCTCGGCACGGTGCGCGACCGGATCGCGACGGGGACCTCCTACGCGCACTTGGGCCTAGCGGTGGCCGGATGGATCCGGTATGCGAGCGGCACTGATGAACAGGGACGCGCCATCGACGTTGCCGATCCGCTCGCCGCGACATTCGCGCAGATCGCCCGCGATGCGCGCGGCGATCCGGGCGTGATCGCCGACGGCTTCCTCGATCTCAAGCCGGTATTCGGCGCCGACCTGGTCGCCCACTACGCATTTCGCGAGGCGGTGCGCGGGAACGTCATCGCGCTGTTTCGCGATGGAACGCAGGCGACCCTTGCGCGGCACTTGCGAGCCGGCTGACTTCCGCCGCCGCGAAATCCACCACAGGAATCGACATGGCCCTACCGATGAACCTGCATCCGGACCGGTTGTTCCCCGCCGACGCCGCGACGCGCGGCCTTGCCCGCCGCCTGTATGCGACGGTGAAGGACCTGCCCATCGTGAGCCCGCACGGGCACACCGACCCGCAGTGGTTCGCCGACGACACGCCGTTCGCCAACGCGTCGGCGCTGCTGATCACGCCGGACCACTACGTGTTCCGCATGCTGTACAGCCAGGGCCTGAAGCTCGAGGACCTGGGCATTCCCCGCCGCGACGGCAGCGCCGCCGAACAGGACGCGCGCAAGATCTGGCATGCGTTCGCCGCGCACTACCATCTGTTCCGCGGCACGCCGACGCGCCTCTGGCTCGACCACGCGTTCAGCACGGTGTTCGGCATCGACGAGCGGCTGACGCGCGGAATCCGCCGACCGCTATTTCGACCGCATCAACGAGTGCCTGGCGCAACCCGCGTTCCGGCCGCGCGCATTGTTCGAGCGCTTCAACATCGAAGTCATCGCCACCACCGAGTCGCCGCTCGACCCGCTGGTCCATCACCAGAAGATCCGCAAGTCCGGATGGAAAGGCCGCGTCGTCACGGCTTACCGGCCGGACCCGGTCGTGGATCCCGAGTTCGAGGGCTTCGCGGCCAACCTCGCGCAATTCTCGGCACTCACCGGCGAGGACACGGCGACGTGGAACGGTTATCTCGCGGCACACCGCAATCGCCGCGCGTTCTTCAAATCCATGGGCGCCACGTCCACCGACCACGGGCACCCGACGGCGCGCACGTCGGACCTTCGGCGTGCCGGAATGCCAGCGGCTGCTCGACCGCGCGCTGTCCGGCGCCATCACGGCGGAGGAGGCGGAAGCCT
The DNA here is from genome assembly GCA_963816165.1 of uncultured beta proteobacterium. Lineage (GTDB taxonomy): Bacteria > Pseudomonadota > Gammaproteobacteria > Burkholderiales > Casimicrobiaceae > VBCG01. Next base: position 426,830 of record CAWFJL010000010.1, on the reverse strand, counting down.
TTCGTGGCCAGATGCTCACCGAGATGGCGAAGATGAGCCTCGAGGACGGCCTGGTGATGCAGATTCATCCGGGCAGCTTCCGCAACCACAATCCGCTCGTGTTCCGCGACTACGGCCGCGACAAGGGCGCCGACATCCCGACGCGCACCGACTACGTGCGCGCATTGAAGCCGCTGCTCGACAAGTTCGGCAACGAGCGCGACCTGACCATCATCCTGTTCACGCTCGACGAGACGACCTATTCGCGCGAACTGGCGCCGTTGGCCGGCCACTATCCGGTGCTGAAGCTGGGGCCGTCGTGGTGGTTCTACGACAGTCCCGAAGGCATGCAGCGCTTTCGCGAGCAGGTCACCGAGACCGCCGGCTTCTACAACACGGTCGGATTCAACGACGACACGCGCGCGTTCCTGTCCATTCCGGCGCGGCACGATGTCGCGCGGCGCATGGATTGCCGCTTTCTCGCGACGTTGGCGGTGGAACACAAGATCGGCGAGGACGAGGCGTTCGAACTGGCGCCGCTGCTCGCCTACGGACTGGCCAAGGCCGCGTACAAGCTTTAGCTGCCGGCCGGCGTTGCCGCGTTCAGGACCTCGCGCGACGCCGTGATGCGGTATTCGCGCTGGCGCGTGCCGGGTCCGGCGTCGGTCCCAGCGCCAGGAAACGCCAGTCGGTGCGCGTTACCGCGGCGATCCACCACGCGAGCGCCCGGGCCGGCCGGGCTTCCCGCCAAGCGGCATGCAGGCGCACGGTCGCGCGCGGCGGTTCCACGGCCTTGATGACGAGGCGGCCGGCAGCGACCTCCGGAGCCGCCATGAATGCAGGCAGGAATCCGCAGCCGAGCCCCGCGACCTGCGCCGCGAGCTTGGTGCCGATATCGGGAACGGTCAACGTGTCCTGTCCTGCGAGAAGTCCCGCCGAGCGCGGCGCCAGCCGGCGCGACGAGTCGGCTGCCGCCACTGCGCGATATCCGGCAATCTGCGCCTCGGCCAGCGGCTCCGTCGCGGCGGCCAATGGATGCCCGGGCGCGACGGCAAAGATCATCGTCGCCTCGGCCATGATGCGAAGGCGATAACCGCCTCCCGGCGGCGGGTCGCCGGGCGCGCCCAGCACCAGGTCGGCGCGGCCTTCGGCAAGTGCGTCCCACGCGCCTCCCAGCACTTCGTGCGAGAACTTGAGGCGCGTGTGCGCGGCGTTTTGCGCGCTGCATTCCGCGAAGAATGCCGAGGCGAGCGGAAATACGCGGGCGAACGGGACCAGCGTGTCCACAGCGACGCGCAACTCGGTTTCCCATCCCGTGGCGACGCGCTGCACGCGCCGCTCGATTTCGTTGACGGCGACCAGCAGGCGGCGGCCGTCGTCGAGCAGCAGCCGGCCGGCGGGCGTGAGACGAGCGCGGTGGCCGCGACGGTCGAACAGCAGTACGTCGAGGTCGTCCTCGAGCTTGCGCACCGTGTAGGTGATGGCCGACGGCACGCGATCGAGTTCGACGGCGGCCGCGGCGAAGCTGCCGCGGCGGTCGATGGCGTCGAGAACGGCGAGTGCTTCGAGCGTGAGTGCCATATGGGGACCATATTCAATAAATTTGAATGAATGAGTCAGTATAGGCCCCTTTTGCGCGCGGCGGCACGCTCCTAACATTCATACCTACACGGCGCATGCCTGCGGCGCGCCTTACAACAGGAGAATCGAATGATCACGCTGAGACTGTCCGGGGAACGGGGCCACGCGAACCATGGCTGGCTCGACTCCTTCCACAGCTTTTCGTTCGCGGACTATTACGACGCGGAGCAGATGGGCTTCGGGCCGCTGCGCGTGATCAACGAGGATCGCGTGCGGCCCGGCATGGGGTTCGGCACGCACGGGCACCGCGACATGGAAATCATCTCCTATGTGCTGGAAGGGCAGCTGTCGCACAAGGACAACATCGGCAACGGGTCGGTCATCACGCCCGGTGACGTGCAGCGGATGAGCGCGGGCCGTGGCGTGATGCACAGCGAGTTCAACCCGTCGCAGACCGAGGGCGTCCACTTCCTGCAGATATGGATCGAGCCTTCGGTGCGCGGCATTCCGGCGTCGTACGAACAGAGCCGCGTGGAAGCGGAAGCCAAGCGCGGAAGGCTGGCGCTGATCGCGGGACCGGAAGGATCGGGCGCCGCCGTGACGATTCACCAGGACGCGCGGATCTACGCGACGCTGCTCGACGGCGCCGAATCGGTCACGCATGCGCTCGCGCCGGGCCGCCGCGCCTATGTCCACGTCGCGCGCGGCAGCGCGAAGCTGAACGGAGTGGCCCTGTCGGCCGGCGATGCCGCCAGGATCGACGACGTCGCGCAGATCACGCTTGGCGAAGGCGCCGGCGCCGAAATTCTCGTATTCGACCTCAACTGATTTTCAACTGAAAGGGATGACATGGATTCCAATAAAGACTTCGCGGCGCTGGTGGGCCGCGTGCTGCTCGCCGTGATGTTCGTGTGGGCCGGTTTTGGCAAGATCACGGGCTACGCGGGGACCGCGGGTTTCATGGCGAGCGCGGGAATGCCCATGGTGGGCCTGCTGTTGCCGATGACGATCCTGGTCGAATTGGGCGGCGGCATCGCGCTCATCGTCGGCTGGAAGGCGCGCTTCGTCGCGCTGGCGCTGGCCGCGTTCACGCTGGTCGCGACGCTGGTGTTCCACCGCTTCTGGGACATGCAGCCGGAAGCGGTGATGGCGAATACGCTGTTCTTCTACAAGAACGTCGGTGTCATCGGCGGCATGCTGATGGTGTTCGCGTTCGGCCCGGGCAGGTTCAGCGCCGACCGCGGCTGAACCGCGGGCGGGAGGTCGCTATCCGCGACGCACGACCTCCCGGTTGGGCGCATCGGCGACGATGCGTCCGTCGACCAGTTCCACGATCCGGTCGCAGCGGCGGGCGAGGCGAGGGTCGTGCGTGACGATCAGGAACGTCGTGCCGCTCGTCTGGTTGACGTCGCGCATCAGGTCGAACACCGCGTCGGCGTTTTCGGTATCGAGATTTCCGCTGGGCTCGTCGGCCAGCACGAGCGCCGGTTGCATAGCCAACGCGCGAGCGATGGCGACGCGCTGCTGCTGGCCGCCGGATATCTCCGATGCCTGTCTGATTGCGCCACGGCGTGAGGCCGACGCGCTCGAGGAGCGCCGCGGCGGCTTCGCTCATCGCGCCGTCGAGGGCGCCGCGCGCAGCCAGTATCGGCATCATCACGTTCTCGAGCGCGGTGAATGCGGGCAGAAGATGGTGATACTGGAAGATGAAGCCGATGGTCCGACCGCGCAGCCGGGTCGCTTCGCCTTCATCCAGCGCGCCCGCATCCTGGCCCTCGAGAAACAATTTTCCGGCGCTCGGGGGGTCGAGCAGGCCGATGACGTTGAGCAGCGTGGACTTGCCGGAACCGGACGGACCGATCAGCGCGGCAAACTCGCCGCGCTGCAGCGTGAGGTCGACGCCGTGCAGAACCTCTGCCTCCAGCGGTGTACCGGCGGCGTACGACTTGCGCACGCCTTCGAGGCGCAGCGTTGCCGCGGCCGTGCGTGCGTCAGCCACGGATGGCCACCGCCGGATCGAGTTGCGCCGCGCGCCGGGCCGGAATCACCGCGGACAGTATGCCCACCAGCGTCGCACCGGCGCAGGCGATCACGAACAGCGACGGCTCGATGACCACGATGAACATCGGCGTGCCGTCGGCGTTGGTCGCGACACCGCGCCACAGCAGCAGAAAGCCCCAGGCCAATAGCGCGCCGGCAAGCGCGCCGACAAGGCCCATGAACGCGCCCTCGATCAGGAACACGCGCAGCACTTGCGCCCGCGCGGTGCCCATGGCGCGCAGGATGCCGATCTCCTTCGATTTCTGGACCACCGACACGACGAGCACGCTGGCGATGCCAAGCGCGACGGTGAGGCCGACGAAGAAGCGGATCAGCGTGTTGGCGAGAATTTGCGCAGCCATCGCGCTGAAGAACTGCGCATTGGTCCGTATCCAGCTGTCCACCTCGAGATCGGAATCGGCACGGATGGACTGTGCGATCGTTTCGGCGGCGAACGGATCCTCAACTCTCACCTCGATGCTTGTCGCGCCGCCGACCAAGTCCAGCAGGTTCTGCGCGGTGCGCAGCGTCACGTAGACGTTGCGCTCGTTCACCCCCTTGTTGCCGAAATCGAAGATGCCGGTCACGGTGAGGACCGACGCGACACCGGTCGCCGACGTGAGGGTCATCTTGTCGCCGACCGTCGTGCCCAGGTCCTTGGCGAGCTCGGTCCCGATGATGATGTCGAGCGGTCCCAAATCGTGGCGGCCGGCGACCATCTTCTCAGGGAGCGCGATCACGTCGAAATAGGTCGCGGCATCGATGCCGGTGATGGTGACCGACTTGCGCGCTTCACCACGGCGCGCAAAGCCGGGACCCGTGACCACCGGCGTGACGCCGATGACGCCGGGAATCCCGGCAACGGTGGCCTGCACCTTCTGCCACTGGTCCACCGAGCGGAGTTGTTGCGACCGCGGCTGGATCTGCGCCGTTACGCTCGCCTGGCTGCCATCGCGCAGCGGACGCGCGACCTGGTCCGGTGCCAGGATCACGATGGGCGCCTGGAAGCTCAGCGTGCGGCGGACGACGTTGGTCTGCAATCCCGCGAGCAGCGCCGACATGAAGATGATCACGCCGCAGCCGAGCGCGACGCCGAAGACGATGAGCAGCGTCTGCGTCAGGCCCTCGCGCATGAAGCGGAACGCGACGATCGTCTCGAAGCGCGTGAACGGATTCATCGCGCGCCGCTGGCGGCCACCTTGGCCCCGCGCACGCGTTGTCCCGGCGCGATGCCGGCGCCGGCGGCGGCCACCACATGGTCACCCGCAGCCAGGCCGGCCACGATCTCGATGCGGCCCTCGCCCCGCAACCCCAGCTTTACCGGCCGCTTCACCGCGTGGCTGCCGTCGACGACGAGCACCCACGGCGCGGCGCTGGCGGCATCGAAGACCGCACCGGAAGGAATCGTCACCGCGTCCGCGCGCCGTCCGACCTCGATGTCGACCGATACCGTCATGTCCTGGCGCAGGTAATCGGGCGGCTGCGGAACACGCAGTTTCACTTCGACCGCCCCGCGCAGCGCGTCGATTCCTGGATTGATGTAGAAGAGTTCGCGCCGGGAACCGGGCCTGCGGGAATGCATCGGCCGAGGCGAGCGCTTTCTGGCCGAGGCGCAGCTGCGCCAGGTTCTTTTCGTCGACCGAGACGACGATCTGCGTTTCGCCGGCCGGCGCCAGCACCATCAGTTCCTTGCCCGGCTGCACGACGTCACCGGGCTCGACGCTGCGCGCGATCAGTGTGCCGTCGACGGACGCGCGGATGACCGTCTGGTCGAGCCGAGCGCGCGCCGCGTCGAGCGTCGCGCGTGCCTGCTGCAGCGCGGCCTGTGCCAGAACGAAGTCGCTGCCTGTCGGACGGTTGCTGTCGACCTGGAGTCGAGACGCCTCGAGTTGGCTTTGCGCGACGTCGAGGTTGCGCTTCGCGTCGTCGAGCGCCGCCTGGCTCAGGAATCCTTTCGCCTTGAGGTCCTTGGCACGGGCGAACTGCTGCTCGGCCTGGACCTGATTGGCATGCGCCTGTGCCAGCGTCTGCTGCGCGCCCGGCAGGCCGACTTCGCGCAACTGCCGGACCTTTGCCTCGGCCTGCGCGACGGCGGCCTGCGCCTGCGCCATCGCCGCGCGCTCGTCCGCATCGTCCAGCAGCATCAGCACGTCGCCGCGCCTGACGTCGCTGCCCTCGGCCACCGGAATTCGCGCGACCCGCTCCGTGACCAGCGCGCCGACAGATACGCGTTGCGGGGTCATGATGCGGCCGCTCGCGACGACCGTCTGGACGAGTTCGCCGCGCGTGACCTCCGCGATGTCTGCCGGCGTGCCCAGGATTGAATCGCGCAGGAAGTAACCGGCGACCAGCGCGACGACAATCGCCAGCAACGCGCGTCCTGTCCAACGGCCGCGCAGCGCATTCTCGAAGTTCGCGAGTTGTTCTCGCCAGCGCGGGACAGATTGCATTGGCAGTTGCAGGGGTTCGCAAGGGGGGAACGCCTGATTATCCGACCGGCACCCGCGCGGGCAGTTGATCCGGGACAACAATGAAGTTGCCGACCCCGATTCTCAGTCGCGCTGCCGTGAATCGAGCCAGATCGTGACGGGGCCGTCGTTGACCAGCGCGACCTGCATGTGGGCACCGAAGACGCCGGTGGCCACGGGGCGCCCCAGTTCCTGCGCGAGCGCTTGCACGAAGGCGTCGAAGGCCGGCTGCGCGAGCGGCGGCGGCGCCGCGCTCGACCACGACGGCCGGTTGCCCTTGCGCGTCGATGCGTACAGCGTGAACTGGCTGACGGCGAGAATGCCGCCGCCGGCCTGCGTGACCGACAAGTTCATCACGCCGGCGTCGTCGTCGAAGATGCGCATCTGCACGATCTTGCGCGCGAGCCATTCGCGGTCGTCCGGCGCATCATCGCCGCCGACGCCGGCCAGCACCAGCAATCCGTGTCCGATGGCGCCGGTGACGCGTCCGTCGACGCTGACACTCGCGTCGCGCACCCGCTGGACCAGCGCCCTCATTTGACGGTCTTGCGCTCGACCTGGGTCACGATCCCGTAGTCGAAGACCAGGCTGGTGATGGTTTGCGGATCGCCCGGCGCCGGCAGGTAGCTCCACCGCGACGACTTGCTGCCCTTGCCGCCGCGCGTGATGTCCGGTGCGCCGATGCGCGCGACCACTTCGCCTTCGCTCATTCCGGCCACGATGAACTTGCGCTGCGCGATGTCGACGGTGGGCGCGACGCCATTCTTCTTGTCGGACCTGGCGGCGGCCGGCGCCTTTGCCGACTTGGGCGCGGCGTGGGCCGGGGAGGTGTCCGGCACGACGCGGAACGGAATGACCGAGACTTCCGCCGGGTCCGTGTCGAAATTGCGCAATTCCCGGCCCGCCGGACACGGGCTGTCCTGGTAGATGGGCTGCTTGCCGTCGACATCGACGCACTTGTAGACGGCCGCCGCCGCGCTGCCGGCCATGACGACCGCCGCGGCGGCGGCTGCCGCGGCGAAAGTCGCAGTGAGGTGGTGATGGCGCATGGCGTTGGGTCAATGTGCACGCAAGCGTACGATAGCGCTTTCCCTCCCGTCCCGGTTTACGACTTTCGATGGATGCACGCATTGCGACGGCCGCCCGCGTGGCCGAGATCGAGCCGTTTCACGTCATGGAGGTGCAGACCGCGGCGCGCGCGCTGGAAGCGGCGGGGCGCACGGTCGTCCACATGGAGATCGGCGAGCCGGACTTCCCGACGCCGCAGCCGGTCATCGCCGCGGCGCAGCGTGCCATCGCCGACGGTGGAATCTTCTACACGTCGGCGCTGGGTCTGCCCGCGTTGCGCGCCGCGATTGCGCGCCACTATGCGGACCACTACGGCGTGGACGTTGCGCCCGAACGCGTGATTGTCACGGCCGGCTCGTCGGCGGCGCTGCTGCTGGTGCTCGCGTTGATCGTCGACCGCGACGACCGCATCCTGCTTCCCGATCCCGCCTATCCGTGCAACCGCCATTTCGTCCGGGTGCTCGAAGGGGAGCCGGTCGCCATTCCGGTCGGTCCCGAGACCGACTACCAGCTGACTGCGAGCCTGGTCGAGCAGAACTGGAACGCGAGCGACTCGCGGCGTTATCATCGCCTCGCCGTCGAATCCCACGGGAACGGTCGTGCCGCGCGACGAGATGCAGCGGATCGCTGCCACCGTCGCGGCACGCGCCGGCCGGCTGATCGTCGACGAGATCTACCTTGGACTGACCTATGACCTCGATTCGCGCAACCAGCCGCGGAGCGTGCTCGACCTCACGGACGACGCATTCGTCATCTCCAGCTTTTCCAAGTATTTCAGCATGACAGGGTGGCGGCTCGGGTGGGTCGTGGCGCCCGAACGGCACGTGCGCGACCTCGAGAAGCTCGCGCAGAATCTCTACATATCCCCGGCGGCGCCGTCGCAGCACGCGGCGCTGGCATGCTTCGAGCCGGCCGCGCTCGAAATCGTCGAATCGCGCCGGCGCGCGTTCCAGGCGCGGCGCGACTATCTGGTCCCGGCGCTGCGTGCGCTGGGCTTCAGGATTCCAGTCATGCCCACGGGCGGCTTCTTCGTGTATGCGGATTGTTCCGCTTTCTCGCGCGACAGCGAGCAGTTCTGCCGCGACGTGCTGCAGCAGGCGGGCGTGGCGATCACGCCCGGCCTCGACTTCGGCCACCACCGGGCGAACGAACATGTGCGCTTCGCCTACACTATCGCGCAGGACAAGCTGGAAGACGGTGTCGCCCGGCTGGCCCGATATCTCGGACACTGAATGAAGAAGACCACGCTTGCGGGATTGGCGGGGCTGCTGCTGGCGGGTTGCGCCGCCTACGAGACCACCGGTTACTACTGGCAGGGCGCCACGGGCCAGCTCGACATCCTGGCGCGCGCCAAGCCGATCGACGAGGTGATCGCGCAGGGCGACGACAAGGCGCTGGCGCAGCGCCTCGCGCGCGTGCAGGCGATCCGCGCGTATGCGAGCCGCGAGCTCGGCCTGCCCGACAACAAGAGCTTCACGCGGTACAGCGACCTGGGCCGTCCCTACGTCGTCTGGAACGTGTTCGCCGCTCCGCCGCTGTCGCTCGCCGCCCGGCAGTGGTGCTTCCCGGTGGCCGGATGTGTCAGTTATCGCGGGTATTTCCGTGAAGACGAAGCACGCGAGGAAGCCGCGCGCCTCGCCGCGGCCGGCGACGATGTCCACGTGAGCGGCGTGCCCGCCTATTCGACGCTGGGCTACTTCGACGATCCCATCCTGTCCACGTTTGTTCGCTGGCCCGAGTCCGAGCTCGCGCGGCTGGTCTTCCATGAACTCGCGCACCAGATCGTCTACGTGAAGGACGACTCGGTGTTCAACGAGTCATTCGCCGTGGCGGTCGAGGAGGCCGGCGTGGAGCGCTGGCTGCGCGACCAGGGCAACCCGCAGCTCGATGCGCAGTTCGCGCGGGCGCAGCGCCAGCGCATCATATTCCGCGATCTCGTGCATGACGCGCGCGAGCGCCTGCAGGCGGTCTATGCGGGCGGGGCGAGCGAGGACGCGAAGCGCGCGGCAAAGAAGGCGGCGTTCGTGGCGATGACGGAAGCTTATGCAGGCGCCAAGAACGGCGAGGCCGGCATGGCCGGTTACGATCGTTGGTTCGCAGGCTATGCCAACCAGGGACCGAACAACGCCAGCCTGGCGTCGGTGGCGCTGTACACGGCGCAGGTGCCGGCGTTCCGGGAACTGCTCGCGCAGGAGGACGACAGCCTTCCCCGGTTCTACGCACGCGTGAAGGAAATCGCCGGGCTCCCGAAGGTCTCGCGCGACGAGGTCCTGGCCCAGGCCGCGCGCGGCCGCGCGCGGCGCGCTGCGCCGACCGCCTCCCTAGGTCGTTGAACGGGAACGCATTTCTGCCCGGCCGACCGCCTCCCTAGGTCGTTGAACGGGAAGGCATTTCTGCGCCGGCCGCGTGGCGTCAGGCGATCGAATGCGGCAACGCGCGGCGCCATCTGCGGCAACGCGTCCAGATCGTTGATCGATAAGGCGAAATGCGCTATCATTAGCGGTTCCCTTGCCTCACCCGCCGCAGACGGGGAGGCCGCCGGTGGTCCGCACTCAGTTACCAAAATGAGGTTGATAACAGCGAGCCGCCACTTAACCGACCGAAAGGAGTGCTCTGCATATGCGTCATTACGAAATCGTATTTATCGTGCACCCGGATCAAAGCGAGCAGGTGCCCGCGATGATCGAGCGGTACCGCACGATGGTGACTGGCCACAAAGGCCAGATCCACCGTCTCGAAGACTGGGGCCGCCGCCAGCTGGCCTATCCGATCCAGAAGGTTCACAAGGCGCACTACGTCCTGATGAACATCGAGTGCAACCAGGAAACGCTGGGTGAGCTCGAGCATGCGTTCAAGTTCAACGACGCGGTGCTGCGCCACCTCATCGTCGCCACGACGGAAGCGAAGGTCGCGCCGTCGCCGATGATGAAGGAAGAAAAGGCGCGGTCGCTGTCGCGGGATGCGGAAGTGAGAACTGAGGCGAGGACCGAGGCACGCGCCGAGCCGGTGGCGGAAGCCGCGCCGGTCACCGACGCCGCAGCGGCCAGCTGAGGCCAACTGAGGTCAACTGAGCAACGAGGACAGCGGACGTGCCGGCAAATAACCGGCTGGTGTTCGATGCCCTGCTGACAGAACGCGGCGACCTGCGCTACACGCCCGCCGGCATCCCGGCGATCGACTGCAGCCTGCACCACCAGTCGGTGCAGGCGGAAGCCGGAGGCGAACGCAAGGTGGAGTGCGAACTGTTTGCAGTGGCTTTCGGAGACGTCGCCCGGAAACTGGCCGCCAAGCCTGTCGGAAGCGCCCTGTGTTGCGAGGGATTCCTCGCCCGGCGCTACCGGACCGGCGTGACCGTCGCGCTGCACATCACGCATCTGGATTGAATCGAAAGAAAACTGAGGAAACGACATGCCCCGTCCCATCGGAAGAGGTAAAGGCAAGAACAAGAAGGACCTGAAGAAGCGCGACCGCGGCAATGCGCTGTTCAAGCGCCGCAAGTTCTGCCGGTTCACGGCCGAGAAGGTCGTCGAGATCGACTACAAGGACATCGACGTCCTGAAGGATTTCGTGCAGGAAAACGGCAAGATCATGCCGGCGCGCGTCACGGGCACCAAGGCCCGCTACCAGCGCCAGCTCGGCACGGCGATCAAGCGCGCGCAGTTCCTGGCGCTGCTTCCGTTCACCGACCGTCACTAAGGCAGGAGACAGAAAATGCAGATCATCCTGCTCGAAAAGATCGCCAACGTCGGCAACCTGGGCGACATCGTCAAGGTCAAGGACGGCTTCGCGCGCAACTTCCTGATCCCGCAGGGCAAGGCCAAGCGGGCGACGGAAGCGAACGTCAAGATGCTCGAGGGCAAGCGCGCGGAGCTGGAAGCGGCCGCCAACGCCAAGCTGGAAGCCGCGCAGGCGCTGGCCGCCAAGCTGGAAGGCCAGATCATCAAGATCACGCAGAAGGCCGGCGTGGACGGAAGGCTGTTCGGTTCCGTCACCAACGTCGACATCGTCGAGGCGCTGCAGAAGCAGGACCTCGCGGTGGAAAAGGCGATGATCCGCATGCCGGCGGGACCGCTGAAGCTGGTTGGCGATTACCCGCTGGTGGTGGCGCCCCATCACGACGTCGTGGCCAACATCACGGTATCCGTGCTGGGTGACACGGCCCAGGGCTGATTCCTCAAGCCGCATCGCAACTCCCGGGAAGAGGCCGCGCCGATATTCGTCGCGGCCTCTTGCCTTTGGTGGATGCCGCGAAACCGGGTGTCCGGCCGGCAAAGCATGAAGCCGGACCCGCAAACCATGGCCGGCGAGTAAAATCGCCTATTGCCCGTTGCTCCCCATGCCCGACGATCCCCCCAGTGCCTGATGATCCACAACTCGAAGCGCTGAAGCTGCCGCCGCATTCGCTGGAGGCGGAACAGTCCATCCTAGGCGGGCTGCTGCTCGACAACGAAGCCGCCGACCGCGTGGGCGACGTCGTCTCCGAAGACGATTTCTACAGCGAAGCGCACCGTCTGATCTTCCGCCACGTCAATCAGCTTGGCGGCGAGGGCAAGCCCGTCGACGTTGTGACGCTGTCGGAGTCGCTCTCGTCCGTGCAGAAGCTCGACTATGTCGGCGGGCTCGCCTATCTGGGCGCGCTGGTTCAGAACGTGCCGACGGCCGCGAACATCCGGCACTACGCGACGATCGTCCGCGAACGCTCGATCCTGCGCCAGCTGGCGGCGACGGCCGGCGAGATCGCCGACACCGCGTACAACCCGCTTGGCCGCAGCGCCAAGGCGGTCCTCGACGAGGCCGAGGCCAAGGTGCTGCACATCGCCGAGCAGGGTTCGCGCGGCGCGCAGAATTTCCAGCGGCTGGGTACGCTGCTGACCGATGTGGTCGACCGCATCGAGACGCTGTACAACCGCGACGACCCGTCCGACGTCACCGGCGTGGCCACCGGTTACAGCGATCTGGACCGGATGACGTCCGGACTGCAGGAAGGCGACCTCGTCGTCGTGGCGGGCCGGCCGTCGATGGGCAAGACCGCGCTGGCGCTCAACATCGGCGAGCACGTCGCACTGAGCCTGAAGCTGCCCGTCGCGGTGTTCTCGATGGAAATGGGCGCATCGCAGTTGGCGTTGCGCATGATCGGATCGGTCGGCAAGCTCGACCAGCACAAGCTGCGCACCGGACGCCTGGGGCCCGACGACTGGGAAAAGCTGTCCAGCGCGCTCGGCCGCCTCAACGAAGCGCCCATGCTCATCGACGAGACGCCGGCGCTGAACGCCATCGAAGTGCGATCGCGCGCGCGCCGCCTGGCCAAGCAGTACGGCAAACTGGGCCTCGTCATCGTCGACTACATCCAGCTGATGCAGGCGGCTTCGTCGGGCGAAAACCGCGCGACGGAGATCTCGGAAATCTCGCGCGCGCTGAAGTCGCTGGCCAAGGAACTGAAGGTGCCGGTGATGGCGCTGTCGCAGCTCAACCGTTCGCTCGAGCAGCGTCCGAACAAGCGGCCCGGTGATGTCGGACCTGCGCGAATCCGGCGCCATCGAACAGGACGCGGACGTCATCCTGTTCATCTACCGCGACGAGGTCTACAACCCGGAGACGCAGGAGAAAGGCGTTGCCGAGATCATCATCGGCAAGCAGCGCAACGGGCCGATCGGCACGGTGCGCCTCACCTTCCTGGGCGAGCACACCCGGTTCGAGAATTTCGCGACGGCGGGAAGTTACTGAATCCCGCCGCAGGCTCGTTGCCAGCAACCGCCCGAAATGCCCCATGTCCTTGCGGTAGCGGCAAGCGCTACAAGCAATGCTGCGGCTCGGTAGTGGCCGCCGCGCAACTCCCCGCGAATCGCGCACGCGCCTTGATGGAGGAGGCGCTGGCGGCGCAACTGCGCGCCAGCCTTCCTGATGCGGAACGGCTCTATCGCGCGGCCCTGGCGATCGACCGCATGCGCCCGACGCGCTCCACATGCTCGGTGCGATCTGCTACCAGACCGGTCGCCTGCTGGAAGGCTACGACCTGATCCGCGAGGCGCTGGACGAGACCGGCTGGCAGATTCCGATGTTTCGCCACAACTTCGCGCTGGTGCTTTCTTCCATGCTCGCGACCGACGATGCGGTCGACGCGATGCTGTCCGGCGAGGAGGGGCTCGTGCCCGGATCGAAGCGGATAGCCGCCTTGCGCGAATGCGCTCGGCGTGCCGTATGTTGGACCGCTCCGGCCACGGCCGATTCACGGCGGGTCAATGTCCTCGTCATCGACGACAGCGTCCCCGCGCCCGACCGCGATTCGGGATCGGTTCGCCTCACCGCCGTCCTCGAGATTCTGCGTGCGCTCGGGTGCAATCTGACGTTCGTCGCCCGCGGCGTCGAGTTTGGCGGCCCCACGTGCAGCGGCTCAGGGCCATGGGCGTCGAAGTGCTTTGCCAGCCCGACGTATGGCACGTCCGACAGTTGTTGGCGGCCCGGGGCCGGAATTCGACCTGGTGTGGGCGTGCAAATATCGAGCGCGCAGGAATGCGTCACCGCGGTCCGGCGCTGCGCGCCCCGGAGCGGCACGACGCCGGTCCGCGGTGACCCGCGAGCGGGAACTGGCGATGGTCCGCGACGCGGACGTCACGCTGGTCGTCGTAGCGAACGCAACGCGCTGCTGGCGGAAGTTCCCGATGCGGATGTTCGCATCGTGTCGAACGTGCTGCCGATCGCGTCATCGGGTCCGGGATTTGGAGCGCGCGACATGCTGTTCGTCGGCGCGTTCAGTCACGCCCCAATGTCGATGCGATCCATTGGTATGCACGCGAGGTGTGGCCGCGGGTCCGCCGCCGGATGCCCGATGCCGGACCCTGGTGATCGGCAGCGACATGCCGGAGCCGTGCGCAATCTCGCGGGCGATGGAATGGAGGCGGTCATGTCCCTGACCTGGCGCCCTACCTGCAGCGCAGCCGGGTGTCGATCGCGCCGTTGCGTTCGGCGCGGGCGTGAAGGGAAAGATCAGCGCGGCACAGGCTTCGGCCTTCCCGTGGTCGCCACGTCGATCGCCGTCGAAGGCATGAATCTCGAATCCGGCGGGACGTGCTGGTCGCCGATACGGCCGAGGCGTTCGCCGACGCGATCCTGCGCCTGCACGAAGATGAACGCTGTGGGCTGCGCGTGGCATCCGGCGGGCGGGAGAACGTCTCGCGGCATTTCTCCGCCGACGTCGCGCGTCCGGTCCTCGAGGGGCTGGTCGAAGCGGCCTCATCGCCGCGAGCACGTGCGTCGAGACCGAGGATGTCCGGCTACCTCGTTCTCGTGCCTGCCGCCTATGGCAGCCTGGGGGACAGCGCGATGGTGCAGGGGCGATCGAGCATCCGACCGATTTCCGAATGCGCGGATCGATCTGCTGTCGATCTGCTGTCGACGAGCGTGGCGGTCACCACCGGCAAGCTCTTCGTTCGCCGCGCGTTCCTCGATGCAATCGGCGGATTGCGCATCTACAACTACAGCGAGGACTGGGAATTTGGTCTCCGCGCGTCTCTCGCTTCGGAGCCCGTGTTTCTGCCGGAAAAGCTCTATCGCTACCGTTTCCATGGCCGGAACACCGTCACGCGGGCGGCAGGAAGGATGCGTGGTGAAGCGTTCGAGGTCATGCGCGAAGTGCTGGGCCGCGCAATGGAGGACAGGGAATGGCCCAACCCGTTTGCGCCCGTGCCGCGCGTGTGGGGCATGGCGTACCACGCCAAACTGCTGCGCGGCGGGCGTGGGACTGTTGTTGGACGAGCCGTACGCTGCGTCGCCTGGCCGACGAGGCCTGGCGTACGGCAGCGCGCGGCGCTCCTACAGCACTTCCGCAGCGTGGTCCGCCAGCCGCGAGCGCTCGCCGCGTTGCAGCGTGACGTGGCCCGAGTGCCCCCAGCCCTTGAAGCGGTCGACGACATACGTCAGTCCCGAACTGCCTTCGGTGAGGTAGGGCGTGTCGATCTGCGCGATGTTGCCCAGGCACACGACCTTGGTGCCCGGTCCGGCGCGCGTGATCAGCGTCTTCATCTGCTTGGGCGTCAGGTTCTGTGCCTCGTCGATGATGAGGAACTTGTTGATGAACGTGCGGCCGCGCATGAAGTTCAGGCTCTTCACCTTGATGCGCGAGCGAATGAGATCGCGCGTCGCGGCGCGTCCCCATTCGCCGGCTTCGTCATCGGTCTTGTTCAGCACGTCGAGGTTGTCCTCCAGCGCGCCCATCCACGGATTCATCTTTTCCTCTTCCGTTCCCGGGAGGAAGCCGATGTCCTCGCCGACGGGAACCGTGACCCGGGTCATTATTATTTCCGTATACACCTTGAACTCGAGCGTCAGCATGAGGCCGGCCGCGAGGGTGAGCAGCGTCTTGCCGGTGCCGGCCTGGCCCAGCAGCGTGACGAAGTCGATCTCCGGATTCATGAGCAGGTTCAGCGCGAAGTTCTGCTCGCGATTGCGCGCCGTGATGCCCCACACGTTGTTCTTCTGGTGCGTGTAGTCCTTGAGCGTCGACAGGAGCGCCGTCTTGCCGGTGATTTCCTTGACGATCGCGTAGAAGGGCGTCTCGTCCTTCTTCTCCTGGTACAGGAATTCGTTCTGCAGCAGCGACGTGACGATCGGGCCGGTGACGCGGTAGTACGTGTGCCCGCCCTGTTGCCATGACTCCATGCCCTTGCCGTGCTTGTCCCAGAAGTCCGCAGGCAGCTCGGTCGTGCCGGAATAGAGAAGCTCGGTGTCCTCCAGCACCTTGTCGTTGAAGTAGTCCTCGGCGGCGATGCCCAGCGCGCGCGCCTTGATCCTCATGTTGATGTCCTTCGACACCAGGATCACGTTGCGCTTCGGATGCGTCTGCGACAGGTGCATGACAACCGCGATGATCTGGTTGTCGGCCTTGCCGCCGGCCAGCGACGCCGGCAGCACCGTCGAGATGCTCTCCGTTTGCAGGAACAGCCGTCCGGTGGCCGCGCCGTTGGACTTGGCCGCAAGCGGAATGCCCTTGGCGATGGTCTCGGTGGTCTCGCCCAGCGCCGTCACCAGTTCGTCGAGGAAGCGACTCACCTGCCGCGCGTTGCGCGCCACCTCGGTCATGCCCTTCTTGTTGTTGTCGAGTTCCTCGAGCGTGAGGATCGGCAGGTAGATGTCGTGTTCCTCGAACCTGAACAGGCTCGTCGGGTCATGCATCAGCACATTCGTGTCGAGTACGAAAAGCTTGGTCGCGGACGCAGAGCCGGTCTTGGCGGGCTTGCGGGAAGGGAGGAGTTGCAGCGTGGAAGGTGCGGGGCGCAGCTTGCGTTCGACCATGGGCCTCCAACGGAAAGGTCGTCAATCGGGGGAGTCGTCCTTATGCTGCCTCAAGCAAAGCCATGGACACAAGCCCTAGTGGTCGCCGCCGGACCGGACGGCGACCGGTTGTGGTGGAAAGAGAACACCGGCGAATGTACTCCCCCTCCGCGAGAAGCCAGCCAGTGCCAACAGGCCGGCGAGCAGCAGCGCCACCGGGGCGGGTTCGGCAATCGCCTTCGTTGTTACAAGCAGTTGCGATGGATGGCCATAGTTGAATTCCAGCGAACTGAACACGTCGGCGCCGGTGGTGCGCAGGTTGAACGCAAGAAACGGCGCGTTCGTACCCGCGACGAAGGACGTCACGTCGAAATACACGTCTTCGCCGTAGCCCAAGTTGGCCGGCAAGACGAGAATCCCCAGCAATGTCCCGGCGTCGGCATCGCTATCGTCGAGTGCGCCGATAGCGGTGCCGTAGCCGTAAATGGCCACCTCGTTCCCCTCCAGAGGGAGTCCGTACGGATTGAGCGACAACAGGGCCTGAGTGACCGCCCCTGAAATTGAAGCCGACGCAAACTTGATGTCGCCTTGTATATAGCCCGCAACGAGGACGTAGTCGCCTTCGGATACGATATTGCAGCCCGCGCAAACGTAGAGCGATCCGTCGCTGGTCGGGTCAATGACGAGAACGCCGCCGTGCGAAGTTACCGGTGCGGTCAAGGCAAATGCTGCGAACGCCAACGAGACGAATGCCGCTTTCATCGAAGCCCCTTTAAGTGTGCAGAATCGGTGCGACAACCGCATGCGGCGGGTTCCTTCCACGCCAAATCATGTGCCGGAGGCGGGACTCATGCAAGCCCACGCGGCGGCTACTCCAGTGCCTTGACAGCCTCCAGTACCGCGTCCACATGCCCGGCCACCTTGACCCCTCGCCACTCGTTGACGAGCTTGCCGCCGGCATCGATGACAAACGTGCTGCGCTCGATGCCGCGCACCTTCTTGCCGTACATGTTCTTCATCTTGATCACGTCGAACTGCGCGCACAGCTTCTCGTCGGCGTCGGAGATGAGTTCGAACGGGAATCCCATTTTCGCCTTGAAATTCTCGTGCGATTTGAGCGAATCGCGCGAGCAGCCGACGACGATCGCGCCCGCCTTGCGGAATTTCTTGTAGGCATCCCGGAATTGCTCGCCCTCGGTGGTGCAGCCGGGTGTGTTGTCCTTGGGATAGAAGTAGAGGACGACGGTCTCGCCTTTGTGGGTGGACAGTCGGAAATCGCCGCCGGTGGCGGGCGCAGTGAAGTCGGCAACCTTTTTTCCTGTCATGGTCATCTCGCTCCTCCTTCTAGGCGGCCTGCGCCAGGTCGACGTCGGCCAGAAACTCCGGACCTTGCACCAGCAGCGTGCCCGTGCGGCCGGCAACCACGCCTGGCCCCGTTGCGCAGCGCGGCAGCGCCATGGGCTCGACGGATTCGAACAGCGTGCGCACCGGACCCAATGTCCACCCTTGTGCCTTCCAGCCGGCAATCAGTTGCTCGAACGCGGGCGCCAGCCGCATCCCTTCAAGTTCCGCGTGCAGCGTGAAGACATGGCCGGCGGGGGCGGCAGCCCGCGTGCGTTCCAGCAGGTGCGCAGCGACGTTTTCCTCGGTAATGTCACCGGTCCCGATCAGTTCGTCCAGCGTCGGCAGCGTCGTCGGGAACTGCGGGCAGCGAACGGGCTCCGCATTCCAGACCGGAAGATAGGGGTGCGTCCCGCGTCCGTCGGAGCAATAGTCGAAGCCCAGACGCTGGGTGAGCCGCAACGCATGCCGGTTCATCTGCCAGCCCGCGGCGCCGTGCGTCGTCGGCGGCGCCTTGAAAATGTCGACGTAGCGCGAACAGGCGCGTTGCATCTCGTCGTATGTCCACTGCGCGTCCGCGTCGGCCACGCCGTCCTGCCAGCGGATGTGGTCCCAGCAGTGGATCCCGGTTTCGTGGCCGGCGTCGCGCACGCCCAGCATGACGTCTGCGGCGCGGCGCCCGATATCCGGGCCGGGAAGCAGCGTGCCGTAGAGCAGCGTCTTCACGCCGTAATGCTTGACGACCGATGTGCGGCGTACCTTGCCCACGAAGCCCGGACGGAAGATGCGCTTGATCGCGCGCCCCGTGTGGTCCGGTCCCAGCGAGAACAGGAACGTCGCGGTCACGCCGTGACGGCGCAGGATCTCGACCAGGTTCGGGACGCCTTCGCGCGTGCCGCGCAGCGTGTCGACGTCGATCTTGAGGGCGAGGAACATCGGGGTCCTAGTCGACCAGGCGCCGCGCTTCCGCGACCTGCCCGCGATACGCGTCGAAGATGCGAGTCAGCGCGTCCTCCATGCCGACCTTGGGGCTCCAGTTGAGGTCGGCGCACGTATTGGCGATCTTGGGCACGCGGTTCTGCACGTCCTGGTAGCCGGCACCATAATATTCTGCCGCGGTGGTCTCGATGATCGTCACCTTGGCTGCGTTTTCTGCATATTCCGGGTATCGCTTCGCGAGCGCCAGCATCTTCTCGGCCAGTTCGCGCACCGACCAGTTGTTGGCAGGGTTGCCGATGTTGTAGATCTTTCCAGTCGCGATGCCGTCGGGGTTGGCGATGATTTTCATCAGTGCCGCTATGCCGTCGTCGATGTACGTGAACGCGCGCTTCTGCGTACCGCCGTCGACGAGCTTGATGGATTCGCCGCGCACGATGTGCCCCAGGAACTGCGTGATGACGCGCGAGCTGCCTTCCTTGGCCGTGTTGATGGAGTCGAGGCCGGCGCCGATCCAGTTGAACGGCCGGAACAGCGTGTAATCGAGGCCCTCCTGCATGCCGTAGGCGTGGATCACCCGGTCCATCAGCTGCTTCGCGCAAGAGTAGATCCAGCGTGGCTTGTTGATGGGGCCCAACACCAGCTCGGACGCTTCGGGGTCGAATTCGGCATCGCGCGACATGCCGTAGACCTCCGACGTCGACGGAAACACGACGCGCTTCCGGTAGCGGACGGCCGCGCGCACGATCGGCAGGTTGGCCTCGAAGTCGAGCTCGAACACGCGCAGCGGTTCGCGCACGTAAGTGGCGGGCGTGGCGATCGCCACCAGCGGCAGCACCACGTCGCACTTCTTGACGTGGTATTCGATCCACTCGCGGTTGATCGTGATGTCGCCTTCGAACCAGTGGAAGCGCGGTTCGGAGAGCAGGTCTCGCGATGCGGTCGTTCTGCATGTCCATGCCGAAGATCTCCCAGTCGGTGGACCGGATGATCGCCTGCGACAGATGGTGGCCGATGAAGCCGTTGACGCCCAGGATCAGGACTTTTTTCATGAATTTTCGCTTGAGGAGTCGATGCGCGGACCCGCGCCGGGAAAGATGAGTCGATCGAGCCGGCTGGGCGCGAAGGTGGGAATCGCGAGCAAAAGGTACATGTACATGCCGGTGCGCGGGCTGATCAGCGAAACGGCCATCGATGCCAGCGGCACGGATGCGTAGAGGCGCAGATCGCGCCACATCTGCGTCACGACCTCCGGCGTCAGGTCGGCGGTGGCCAGCGGCGGGTTGGCGACGAGATAGCGCAACTGCAACGCCAGCAGCGATCCCAGCGCAAGGAGATTGGCGCCGTAGACCACGACCGGCAGCAGCAGGTGTCCCTGGTCGCCGAGCAGGTCCGTCGAGAACGGCACGAAAGTGACCAGCAGCAGGAAGGCGATGTTGAGCCAGAGCAGTCGGCGATTGGCGTGGCGCACGAAATGAAACAGCAGGTGGTGCGCGATCCAGAGAATTGCCAGCACGAAAAAACTGATCGCGTACATGGCGAAGCTGTGCTCGAGCGTGACGAGATAGGCGACCAGGTCCGTCGCGGTCTCGAACTTGCGGTTCGTCGGCGACTTGATGTCGAGCACGAGCAGCGTCATCGCGACGGCGAAGATGCCGTCGGCGAGCGCCTCGATCCGGCCCTTGGTCAGCCCGCGCCTTTCGATGCCCGGAATGCCGTCTTCGTGGCTCATGCAGCACGTCCGGCGCCCAGGCGAAGCGGGGCGCCGCCGAAGCGAGCGGCAAGTGCATCCGGCGCGACGACACTGCCGTCGATTTCGAGGGCAAGCACTTCGAGTGCGCCGCCGCCGCCGCAGCGGGCGACGATGCGCTCGCGGTTCGACCTCGAGTGCGGGCGTGTCATTGCGCGTTGCGCCGGCATCGGCGATGCGGGTGCGCAGGATGCGCGCGGCAACGCCATTGACGGTGGTGAAAGCCCCGGGAAACGGTGGCGCGACCGCGCGGACGAGATTGTGGATCGCGGCGGCGTCGCGGCTCCAGTCGATGACACCATCCTCGGGCCGCCGGCCGCCAAAGTAGCTGCCGCTTGCCGGATCCTGCGGCACGCGCGGCGCGGTGCCCGCCAACAGCGCGGGCAGCACGCGGGACGAGCGTCACTTCCGCGGCGACGGTCACCTTGTCGAAGACCTCGCGCGCGGTGTCGTCGGGAAGGATCGGCACCGCGGTCTGCGCCACGATGTCGCCGTCGTCGGGCTTCGGTCGTCATGTAATGCAGCGTGGCGCCCGTTTCGCGCTCGCCGGCCAGCACCGCCCAGTTCACCGGCGCGCGGCCGCGGAATTTCGGCAGCAGCGAACCGTGCATGTTGAGGGCGCCCCGCGGTGGAATGGCGAGCAGCGCCGCGCCCAGCATGCGCCGGTAATAGAACGAGAACAGGAAGTCCGGCGCGAGCGCCGCGACCCGCGCGACGACGTCGGGCGCGTTCGGGTCGAGCGGGCGCGATGGCCGCGATGCCGTAGTCCGCGGCGGTCGCGGCAACGGAGCCGAACCATTGCGTCTCGCGCGGGATCGTCAGCATGAGTCACGACCAGCGGCACGTCGATGCCCTGGGCGAGCAGCACCTTGAGGCAGCGCACGCCGACGTTGTGGTACGCGAAGACGACCGCGCGCGTCATTGCACGCACCTTGTCCGCGCCTGCCGACGGGCGACTGTCCTGCGCTTCCAGCACCGCGCGGATCGTATAGCGCGGGCGCTCGCGCACCTGCTGGTAGATGCGCCCGACGTACTCGCCGATGAGTCCCAGGCCGAACAGCAGCATGCCGATCAGGAAGAACGCCAGGATGTCGCGGTCCCACAACACGCGCAGCGTCGCGAAGCCCTCCCACTCGGAAATCGACCAGCCGGTAGGCGATCACGATGACGTAGGCGACAAGCGACACCGCCGACACCAGCATGCCGAACATCGAGAACAGCTGCAGCGGCAGCAGCGAGAAGCCGGTGACGAGGTCGAAGTTGAGCCGGATGAGCTTGTACAGCGAGTACTTCGACTCGCCGGCGGCGCGCTCTTCGTGCGCGACGTCGATCTCCGTCGGGCTGTGCGCGAACGTGTACGCCAGCGCCGGAATGTAGGTGCTGACCTCGCGGCTTGCCGCAACCGCATCGGCGATTTCGCGGCTGTACGCGCGCAGCATGCAGCCCTGGTCGGTCATCCGGATGCGGGTGATCTTCTCGCGCAGCCCGTTCATGGCGCGCGAGGCGACTCGCCGCCACCAGGAATCCTCGCGCGTGCGCCGTACGCCGCCGACGTAGTCGTGGCCGGCATCCATCGCCTCGAGCAGCCTGCCGATTTCCTCCGGCGGATTCTGCAGGTCCGCGTCCAGCGTCACCACGCGCTCGCCGCGCACGCGCTCGAAGCCGGCGATGATCGCCAGGTGCTGGCCGTAGTTGGCGTTGAACAGGACGACCCGCGTCACGTCCGGCCGCGCCAGGAACTGGTCCTTCAGCAGCGCGGCCGAGCGGTCGCGGCTGCCGTCGTTGACGAAGATGACCTCGTAGCCGACATGCAGCGCATCGAGCGCCGGATAGAGGCGCGCGAAAAGCGCGGAGAGGCCGGCCTCTTCGTTGTAGACCGGAATGACGACGGATAGCAGCGGTGTGGCCATCGGCACGGGCGACCGGTCAATCAGCCGGATGGGCGGCCAGGACGTCCGCGCACGCGGCGCACACGCGGTCGACGTCGGCCTGCGTCAGAGAGGGATGCAACGGCAGCGTCACGGTCGTGTCGGCGATGTGCTCGGTATGGGGCAGGCTGCCGCGATGATAGCCGAAGCGGCGATAGAGCGTGGCCAGATGCGCCGCCTCGTAGGACATGCCGGTGCCGATGCCGCGCGCCTCCAGCGCGTCGCGGAACTCGCGCCGGGAAATGGTCAGCTGCGCGAGCGGGAGCAGCGGCGCGAACATGTTCCAGCTATGGCCGTCCGCGTCGCCGGTATAACCGGGATGCGGCAACTCGCAGGCCGGGTCGGTGCGGAACCGCTCGAAGTAGCGGCGCGACGAGCGCGCGGCGCCTGGCATTGAATTCCGGCAGTTGTGCGAGTTGCCGCAAGCCGACCGCCGCGTTGACGTCAGGCAGATTGAACTTGCCGCCGGCTTCCGCGACGTCGCGCGTGCGGTCGGGAAGGTAGGTGATGCCATGGAAGCGCAGCACCTCGATTTCGCGCGCTTCGTGCTCGTTGCCCATGACCAGCGCGCCGCCCTCGATCGACGTGATGTTCTTGTTCGGGTGAAAGCTGAAGATGCAGATGTCGCCGAAGCTGCCGATGCGCTTGCCGCGCCAGGACGAGCCGATGGCCAGCGCCGCATCCTCGATCACCCGCAGCTTGTGCTTGGCCGCCAGCGCATAGAGGCCGTCCATGTCGCACGGCAGTCCGGCGAAATGCGTGGGCAGGATGGCGCGCGTGCGCGGACCGATGCGCGCGGCGACCGCGGCGAGGTCGAGATTGCGCGTGCCGGGCTCGACGTCGACGAACACCGGCGTCGCGCCGACCTTGACGATCATGTTGGGCGCGGCGAAGAATGTCATCGCAGGCGTGATCACCTCGTCGCCCGGCCCGATGCCGCACACACGCAGCGCCAGTTCCAGCGCGGCGGTCGCGGACGACACGCAACGCACATGACGGCCGCCGACGTACTCGGACAGCGCGGCCTCGAAGGCCTTGAGCTTCGGGCCGCTGGTGATCCAGCCCGACCGCAGCACATCGGCGACGCTCGCGATCGTCGCCTCGTCCAGAGTGGGACGGGCAAACGGCAGGTACGGTTGCGTGCTCACGTTGTGTGGGAATGACGATTGCCGGGGCGACGATCAGGTCTTGGCGACAAGCCAGACGCCCACGATGATGAAGCCGATGCCGAGCCAGCGCGTGATCGTGACCGATTCGCCGAACAGGTAGTACGCGGCGACGGCATTGATCACGTAGCCCAGCGACAGCATCGGATACGCGACGGAAACGGGCACGCGCGACAGTCCGATGATCCACACCAGAAGGCTGATCATGTAGCAGACGACACCGGCGACGAAGTACCCCTGCGTCCCCATCTTCCACAGCATGTCCCACCAGTTGTCGCGCGTCAGCGTGATGACGCCCAGCGTGTTGGTGCCGGCCTTGAGCAGCAGCTGCGCGCCGGCATTGAGCACTACGCCGGCGAACAGGAAGGCAAAGGCGGAGGCGGTCATGGTCAATTCCTGGCGACGAAGACGCGGCGCGGGTCGCGCGCGATCACGCGCATCGGGACGGACTGGGCCGACCAGCGCGGCATAGTCGTCCAGCCGGATCAGCGCATAGCCCTGCGGCAGCGCGTTCCAGTGCGGAATCCAGGACTGCCTCGGTCGCGAAGCCCCGTTCCGGCTCGATGTCCAGTCCCAGCCCCATTTCGTCCCGGTAGGCGACGAGCGTGGTGGTCCGTCCAAGGTAGAAGGGCAACGTCTGGTCGTAGGTGCGAACCTGGAAGACCGGAATGCGCGGGTCGAGCGGGCCGCCGCCATGCATGTCTTCCGCGGCCGCGCTCCTGGACGAGATCGTAGGCCGAACGCGTCGCGCGAAACGCGTCATAGCCGATGAATCCCAGTCTGCATTCCGGCCACGGAACCGAGGGTCATCACGACGATGCCCAGCGATCTTCGCAGACGCGCCATCGCGGCGAAGCAGCAGGAACGCGGCGACGCCGCTCGCCGCCATCACCGCGGCCGCCGTGACGATCCACGGACCGAACGCGTGGAATACCTCCGCCGGCGTGTTGCCGTCCGCAAGGTCCGGAACGTACGCCGCCGAGCACCACGCCCAACCCGGCCAGCAGCACCATGGACAACAGTGCGAGCGGCAGCACCAGCAGGGCCAGCGTCCGCGCCGGCAGTTGCTTCAGCTGCCAGCCGAGGACGAGCGCCAGCGCCGGAAACATCGGCAGGATGTAGGACGGAAGCTTGGAGCCGGAAAAGCTGAAGAACACGAACACGAACAGCGCCCAGACCAGACAGAACCGCGGCCAGAAAAGCCGTTGGCGGCGATCGGCGCGTTGCGCCAGCTGCGCGTGAGTGTCCACAGCCAGACGAGTAGCCAAGGCAGGATTCCCGCCACGAACAGCGGCACGAAGTAATACCAGCTGCCCTCGCGTCGATGTCCCGTCGTCAGGAAGCGCTGGAAATGCTCGTGGATGAAGAAGAACTGCGCGAACTCCGGATTGTCGCGCGACACGAGCAGGAACCACGGCGCTGTCAAAAGCAGGTACAGGGCCAGGCCGGGCACGGCGTGCAGGCGCTTCCAGGGACCGATGTCGCGCGTCGCCAGCGTGTACAGCACCAGCGTCGCCACCGGGAATCACCAGCGCGACCAGTCCCTTGGTCAGGGTCGCGCCCGCCGCCGCGGCGTAGGCCGCGAGCATCCAGTTGCGCCGGACCGCCGGTGCGAGCCCGTCGCGCTGGGCGAGCAGGAACGCGCACAGCGCCGCCGCAAGCCACGCGCCAAGCACGCTGTCGAGCGTAACCAGTTGCGACATCGCGAAATGCCAGAAGCTCGCCGCCAGCACCAGTGCTGCATAAACGCCGGTCGCGGGACCGTCGAGCCGCGCCGCGGTCATTCCGACGATCGCCACGGCAAGCAGTCCCGCCAGCGCAGGCACCAGCCGCGCCGACCATTCGTGCACGCCGAACGTGTTGAACGCTGCGGCGGTTGCCCAATACTGGAAGGGCGGCTTCTCGAAATACTTGAGGCCGTTGAGGCGCGGCGTCACCCAGTCGCCCGAAGCGGCCATTTCGCGCGCGATCTCCGCGTAGCGGCCCTCGTCGGGATGCTGCAGCTTGCGCAAGGCGATTCCCGAGAACCAGGCAACCAGCAGGGCCGCGGCAACGAGCCACCAGGCGGAACGGGGAAGGGAAGCGAGCATCTCGGGCGCGGGATGGGGGGCGGGCTGCCCGACGGCAAAGGGCCCCGCATTCTACCTTGCGGCATTTCGACGACCGGGTGCGACGCGCCGGCCGCCGTGGCGCCCGATTGCCAGCCCCGTGGTTCTCGCATACCATCGAACGCACGCATCGGGAAAGCCGCCAGCGGTATCACCGGCGGCTTTTTTGTGCGATTCAAACCCAGATCGCCGCATGCCAGCTCCCCTGCAGTTCTACGACAACTACACGCGCTCGCTGCGCCCCTTCGCGCCGCTCGCGCCAGGACCCGTCGGCCTGTATACCTGCGGACCGACGGTCTACGACTACCAGCACATCGGCAACTACCGCACATTCCTGTTCGAGGACGTGTTGAAGCGCGTGCTGGAATGGAACGGCTATGCCGTCAGGCACGTGATGAACATCACGGACGTCGGCCACCTGACGTCCGACGCCGACACCGGCGAAGACAAGATGGAGAAGGGCGCCCGCCGGACGGGCAAGACCGCATGGGAAATCGCGCGGCTCTATACCGACGCGTTCCTTGCCGATCTTGCGCTTCTCGACATCGAGGACCCGACGATCCTGTGCCGCGCGACCGACCACATCCGCGAGCAGATCGAATTCATCGCCGATATCGAGAAGAACGGCTTCGCGTACGTGACGGCCGACGGCGTGTACTTCGACACGTCCCGGCAAAAGGACTACGGCTATCTGGCGCGGCTGAACGTCGAGGGCCAGGAAGCCGGCAAGCGTGTGGATCTGGGCGACAAGCGCCATCCCGACCGACTTCGCGCTGTGGAAATTCACGGCGCCGGGCGAGAAGCGCCAGATGGAGTGGGACAGCCCGTGGGGTCGCGGCTATCCGGGCTGGCACATCGAGTGCTCGGCGATGGCGCAGAAGTACCTCGGCGACTACTTCGACATCCACTGCGGCGGCGAGGACCACATTCCGGTCCACCACACCAACGAGATCGCGCAGACCGAGGCGCGCGTCGGCACGCGGCTGGCCAATTTCTGGATGCACGGCTATTTCCTGACGACCAACGACGCCAAGATGGCCAAGTCGTCAGGCGATTTCCTGCGGATCGCGTTGCTGCAGGACCGCGGCTACGATCCGCTCGCGTACCGCTACCTGTGCCTGACCGCGCACTATCGGTCACAGATGAGCTTCACCTGGGACGCGCTGGACGCGGCGACGACGGCGCTCGACCGCATGCGACAGGGGATCCACGCGCTGCCTGACGAATCCGCCGCGCAGCCGGATGCGGCCTATGTGGCGCGGTTCACCGACGAGATCAACGACGACCTCAACGTCCCGCGCGCGCTCGCCGTGGCGTGGGAAGTGCTGCGCGGCGACCTCCCGCCGGCAATCCGGCGGGCCACGCTGCGTCAAGTTCGACGAAGTACTGGGTCTGCGGCTCGCGCACGTGGCGGCCGACCGAGGAAGTGGTTCCTTCCGATGTGCAGGCGCTGGCCGAGGCGCGCGCCGCTGCGCGTCGCGGCAAGGCGTGGGCCGAAGCGGACCGGCTGCGCGCCGCGCTTGGCGCCGCGGGCTGGGAGATGGAAGACTTGGCCCAGGGCTTCAAGCTGAAACGGGTCAAGGCCGGATCGGGAGCGAAGGCATGAAACTGGCGACGCAGAACGACCACACGCGCGACGGCCGCCTGGTGCGTGGTGTCGCGTGACCTCGCGCGCTGCGTCGCGGTGCCGGAGATCGCGCGCACGCTGCAGGCCGCCCTCGACCATTGGACTGCCGCGGAGCCGGGACTGAACGCGATCTACGCCGAGCTCAACGCGGGCCGGATGCCGGACGCGGAGCCGTTCGATCCGGCGCGCGCGATGGCGCCGTTGCCGCGCGCCTATCAGTGGGCCGACGGGTCGGCCTACGTCAATCACGTCGAACTGGTGCGCCGCGCGCGCGGCGCCACGATGCCGCCGGAGTTCTGGACCGATCCGCTGATGTACCAGGGCGCGTCCGATCACATGCTCGGCGCGCGCGAGGACATCGTGCTCGATGGACGAGGCGTGGGGCATCGATTTCGAGGCCGAGATCGCGGTGATCACCGGCGACGTGCCCATGGGCACGCCGGCGGCCGATGCGCGCCGGCATATTCGCCTGCTGATGCTCGTCAACGACGTCAGCCTGCGCAACCTGATTCCGCAGGAACTGGCCAAGGGCTTCGGTTTCTTCCAGTCGAAGCCCGCGTCGGCCTTTTCGCCGGTGGCGGTGACGCCGGATGAACTGGGAGAGGCGTGGCGCGACGGCAAGGTGCACCTTCCCCTCGTCACGCACTCTCAACGGCGAGCTCTTCGGGCGGCCCGACGCCGGCACCGACATGACATTCAATTTCGACACGCTGGTTGCGCATGTCGCCAGGACCCGCGAGCTCGAGGCGGGCAGCATCGTCGGATCGGGCACGGTCTCCAACAAGGAGGACGGCGGGCCGGGCCGGCCGGCAGCGGCCGGAGGACGCGGCTACGCGTGCATCGCCGAACAGCGCACCGTCGAGACGATCCTCGCCGGCAAGCCGTCCACGTCGTTCATGCGCTTCGGCGACCGCGTGCGCATCGAGATGGTCGATGCGCGTGGGCGCACGATCTTCGGCGCCATCGACCAGGTCGTCCGCAAAGGCGCGTGACCCGCACCTGATGTCCCCGGCAGACGCCTCCGTCGCCTGCCGCTTCGCCACTTCGTCGCGTTCTCCATCTCTTCACGCCACGAATCTTCCGCTTCGTCGCCTGGTTCTTGAGGGTGACATTTTCGCCGCCTAGGATTCAGCCTGTCAGCAACGGCCCCTTGGGACCCCCGGTGAATCCGAATCCGCCGGTGGCCGCATCAAAGGGCCATAAGCACCAGAAAGCCGGCACGAACTACAGCCAGGCACCAGGGAAACCCGGGCCCGCCCGATGCGGGAGCAGGACTGTATTCGGACTGAAGCGAGGCACACCATGAGCAACGCAACGACGCATCCTGAATTCAACCCCGGCCGATCCCCGCTGTTCGCGCTGGCTGCAGTGTTCGCCACGGCCCTGACCATCGGCGTCGCGGTGCGTGCTCCCCGGGCAACCGGTGGCGACCGCGCCGGCTGGCCGGCATCGCCGCGGCACTGCCCGCGATCGACGCGATCCAGCCGGTCGCCGCGCAAGCCGCGCGAGGTTCAAGAGACCGACGCAACTGGTCACGCTGCCCCCGGTGGAAATCGTGGGAACGCGTCCGACCAAGGCTGCCGCCAATCGCTGGAGCGTCCCCGCGGTCTACAAGCAGAAGAGCTGAACGCCGGATCGGAAAGGACGATGGGGCCGGGCACCGCAGGGTATCCGGCCCCTTGCAGGGCGGACCGGCCTAGCCCGGCTGTCCGAGATTCACCGAGAAGACTTCCACCGGCGCGGACTTGCCCTTGATGTCGACGGGGCCGAGCGGCTCGACGGACACATCGGACTTCGAGCGCGTTGCGGGTTGCTCCGTCGATCAGGATGGCGCGTCCGGCGACCTTGGTATGCGACTCCAGGCGCGACGCCACGTTGACCGTGTCGCCGATGCACGTATAGGACGCGCGCTTGCTGGTGCCGGCGTAACCGGCCACCATCTCGCCGGACGCGATGCCGATGCCGATGCGGATTTCCGCCTTGGCGGCCGCTGTGCGTTCCTGATTGAACATGCCGACCATCTCGATCATTTCCAGCGCCGCGCGCACGGTGCGCGCTTCGTGGTCCGGCAGCGGCAGCGGCGCGCCGAAGATGGCCATCAGGCCGTCGCCGATCATCTGGCTGACGATGCCGCCGTGGCTGCTGATCGCGTCGAACATCAGCGTGTAATAGGTGTTGAGCAGTTCGATGGTCTCCTCGGGAGACTGCGATTCCGCCAGCGGAGTGAAGTCGCGGATGTCCGAGAACATCACGGACGCATAGACGCGCTTGCCGCCGAGCGCAAAGCCTGACAGCTGCATGTCCTGCGCCACCTCCGGCGTGGCGAACCTTCGCACCATCTCCTTCAGTTGGTCCTGCAGCCGCTTCTTGTCGAGGCTGGCGTCGATGCGCGCCTTGAGCAGCACCGGATTCACCGGCTTGGACAGGTAGTCCGCGGCGCCCAACTCGATGCAGCGCACGACGCTGGCGACGCCTTCGAGCGACGACGTGACGATGACCGGCAGGTCGCGCAGCTGCAGGTCGTTCATCAACTGCTCGAGCACCTGGAAGCCGTCCATTTCCGGCATTTCCATGTCGAGCAGCAGCAGGTCGAATGCCTCGCGTCGCAACATGTCCAGCGCCACCCGTCCGTTTTCCGCCATCGCCACCCGATGGCCCTGCAGTTCCAGGCTGCGCGTCAGCAGCAGCCGGTTGACCTTGTTGTCGTCCACCACCAGCAGGCGGGCCGCCTCCGTGCGCCGCTCAGGCATTGCGCAGTTCCGTCAATGCGGCGGCGACGCTGCATGTACTCGCGCGCCAGCGCGTCCAGCGGCTGCGCGTTGGCTTCGCGAACGCGGTCGAGACCGCCCAACTCCAGGTCCCGGGCCATGGCGCCGAGCCGGGTGCGCGCCGAACGTCAGGCTGTTGGACTTGAGCGAATGCGCGGCGCGGCGGAACCGGTCGGCGTCACCGGCGGCAAGCGCTGCGCGCAGGTCCTGCTGCATCAGCGGCGCTTCGCTGAGGAAGGTATCCACCAGTTCGCCCACGAATTCCGCACCGGCGGTCTGCTGCAGCGCCTCGAAGGTGGCGCGATCGATCGTCGTTTCACTCATGTCATCGGTCCTTGCGTGCTTGCACCTGGTACAGCGCCTCGACCAGCCGGTCCACGCGGATCGGCTTGGTCAGGTAGTCGTCCATTCCGGCGTCCATGCACATCTCGCGATCGCCCTGCATCGCGTTGGCGGTCATGGCGACGATGCGCGGCCGCTGCGGCGGCGTCGCCATGGCGCAGATCCGGCGCGAAGCCTCGAGGCCGTCCATCTCCGGCATCTGCACGTCCATCAATACCACGTCGTAGGCCTGCCGCTGCACCGATTCGACGGCTTCGAGGCCGTTCGACGCCAGATCGGCGCGATATCCCATCTGCTGCAGGATGCGCATCGCCAGCTTCTGGTTGACGACGTTGTCCTCGGCCAGCAGGATGCGCAGCGGGTGACGCGCGGCCATTCCCGGGTCGAGCTGCGACTTGGCCTGCGCGGGCGCCGCGCGGGGCGCTGCGTCCTTCACCAGCAGGCCGACCAGCGTGTCGAACAGGTGCGACTGCCGGACCGGCTTGGCGAGGTACGCGGCGAAGAGGCCGTCGGTGTCGCCGGCCTCGCGGCGGCCGAGCGAACTGAACAGCACCAGCGGCAGCGTCGGCCGGCGGTTGCGGATCTCCCTCGCCAGCGTCAGGCCGTCCATTTCCGGCATGTGCATGTCGAGGATCGCGACGTCGAATTCCTCGCCAGCGTCGATCCAGCGCAGTGCCTCGGTGCGGCGTTCCGTCGCGCGCGACTGCATGCCCCACTTGGCAGTCTGCAGTTCCAGCACGCGGCGGTTGGTGGCGTTGTCGTCGACGACCAGCACGCGCCTGCCCTGGATCTCGGGCTGCAGGCCGACGAAGTCGCGCGTGCGCGACGGCAAAGCTTCCGCCGTCGGCGCCTCGATGGTGAACGTGGAACGTCGCGCCCTTGCCGGGGCCATCGCTCTGCGCCCACATCCTGCCCGCCCATCAATTCGGCCAGGCGGCGGCTGATGGCGAGTCCGAGTCCGGTGCCGCCATACTTGCGGGTGGTGGACGAGTCGGCCTGCGAGAACGACTGGAAGAGGCGGCCCATCGCCTCCTCGGAGAGACCGATGCCGGTGTCGCGCACGGCGAACGCCAGCGAGGCCCGTCCAGGCGAGGCATTCTCCGCCGTCACGGTCAGCACGACTTCGCCGCTTTCGGTGAACTTCACCGCATTGGAGAGCAGGTTCAGCATGATCTGCCGCAGCCGCGTCACGTCGCCGACGATGGCCGGCGGCACGTCGCCTTCGTAGACGTACGCGATGTCGAGGTGTTTTTCCGTCGCGCGCGCGCTGACCAGGTCGAGCGCGGACTCCACGCATTCGCGCAGGTCGAAGGGGTGCGCCTCGATGTCCATCCGTCCGGCTTCGATCTTGGAGAAATCGAGGATGTCGTTGATGATGGTCAGCAGCGCGTCGCCGGAATCGCGGATCGTCGCGACGTAGTCGTGCTGCTCGACGTCGAGCCTGGTGTCCAGCAGCAGGCCGCTCATGCCGATCACCGCGTTCATCGGCGTGCGGATCTCGTGGCTCATCGTGGCCAGGAACGAGCTCTTCGCCTCGTTGGCGGCCTCGGCCGCCGCGCGCGCCTCCTGCGTCTGCCTGAACAAACGCGCGTTCTGGATGGCGATGACCGCCTGGTCGGAGAACGTTCGCAGCAACGCCTCTTCCTTGTCGCTGAACGGCCGGGGCGGCTGGCGGAATACGCACAGCGATCCGATGCCGTCGCCTTCCCAGATCAGCGGGCTGTACATCGCCGTATAGGGGCCGATCTCGTCGCCGAGCTTGCGCGCGGCCGGATGGCCGGCTCGGGCCATGGCGGTCTCGTCGATCTGAATCGTGCGCCGCTCGCGGATCGCCTGGTCCGTCATTGTCCCCTCGAGCGGCATGGAACCCACGTCGCGGACGAGCTTGTCGAAGGCCGGGCCACGCCACGCCGTCGGGTAGACACGTCCGTCGTCGCGCAGCAGCATCACCGCGAGCTGCTCGCTTGCGAACAGGCGCTGGCAACTGTCCAGGATCTTGTCGAACACCGGCGCCGTGTCCGACACCGAGCCGCTGATGACCTGCAGCACTTCCGCGGTCGCGGTCTGCTGCTCGAGGGCTTCCCGGGTATCGTTGAAGAGGCGCGCATTCTGGATCGCGATCACCGCCTGGTCGGCGAACGTCTTGAGCAGGACGTTCTCGCGCTCGCGCAGTCCATCCACCTCCTTGCGGATCATCGTTAGCGACCCTATTCCGCGTCCCTCCCACATCAGCGGAGCGACGACGACGGACGTGCCGAGCTTCATCCGCGCCGCCGCCTGCACGGCGGGCTGGGTGGCGTCGGCGCCGTCGAGGACATCTCGGATTTCGACCAGCCGGCCGCTGCGGATCGCCTTCTCGGTCAACGTGCCGGCGAGCGGGCGCGGGAAGGCAGCGTGGGTGTCAGCTTCGATAGACGCGGCTTCGGCTTCGCCCACCAGCGCCCTGGCCGACGCGGTCAGGCGGTACACGGGCAGATTCACCCGATTGCGGTCGTCGACGATGCCTAGCGCGAAGGCATGCGCCGAGAAGAGTCGTTCGCAGCATTCGATGATCTTGTCGAACACCGGCGTGGCGTCCGCCATTGAATGACTGATGACGTCGAGCACCTCGGCCGTCGCGGTCTGGTGCTCCAGCGCCTCCTGTGTTTCGTTGAACAGCCGCACGTTCTCGATGGCGATAACCGCCTGGCTGGCAAAAGTCTGCAGCAGGGTCACCTCCTTCTCGGCGAAGAGCCCTGGTTCGGCGCGGTTGACCGCGATCGCGCCGACGACCTGCTGGTCCCGCATCATCGGGACGCTCAAGCCGCTGCGAAAGCCGGCCGCACGGACGATCTTCTTCATGATGGGTGCGTAGTCCGTGTCGGACTCCGCCAGCAAATCCGCCACATTGACGACGCCCCGCGTGCGGATAGCCTGCGCGGCGATGGACGTGCTGTCCGTCCTGACCGGATATACGTTGCTGAACGCCGCCGCGCTGTCGGGATTGATGCCGAACAGGCTCGCAATATGAATCAGTTCGCCGTCGAAGCGGAATACCAGTCCGTAGTTCGCTCCGGTGAGCGTCGCTGCGCGCTCCGCGATGACGTCGAACACCGGCTGCACGTCGGTGGGAGACTGGCTGATGACCTTCAGCACGTCCGCCGTCGCGGTCTGGCGTTCGAGCGCCTCCTTCGTCTCGTTGAACAGCCGCGCATTCTGGATTGCGATCACCGCCTGGTCGGCGAAGGTCTTGAGCAGCGCGAGCTCGGTCTCGGTGAATGGACGCGGCGGCCGGCAGGCAATGTCGATCGTGCCGATACCGCGGCCTTCCCAGCTCATCGGCGCGTTGGCGATGGAAAAATCGCCGACGCGGCGCGCCATCTCATGCATGTACTCGGGCAGGTCTTCGGCAGACAGGACGCTGTTGCGGTGCAGGACCGATCCCTTGCGCATGGCCATGTCGCTCATCGTGCCCGCGAGCGGCCGCGGGAAGGTGCGCAACACCTCGTCGTTGAAACCGCCACGGTAGGCGCCGATCAGCAACTGGTCGCCGTCGGCCAGGCATACGGTCATATCCGTCGCACCGAACAGGCGCTCGCAGCTGTCGAGGATCTTGTCGAAGACGGGCTTGGGATCGGCCATCGAACCGCTGATCACCTGCAATATCTCGGACATTGCCGTCTGCCGCTCGAGCGCCTCCTTCGTCTCGTTGAACAGGCGCACGTTCTCGATGGCGATCACGGCCTGGTCGACGAACGACTTGGCGAGTGCGATCTCCTTGTCGCCGAACGCGCCGGCCTTGTCGCGCGCCAGCACCAGCACGCCAATGCACTCGTTCTTGCGCATCAAGGGCAGCATCAGCGACGAATTGACGCCGGTCAATTCGCGCACCTCCCGTTCATGCGGCGGCACCTCGATCGCGGTCCAGTCGGGAATGTGCAGCATCGCCTTGGCAAGGATCACCCGCGACGGGAAATTCCTGGCGGGATCGACGGGGACGACGCGGTCCCCCGGCAGAGTCGGCAGGCCACCCGGCGTGGCCGACGCGACCGGGCGTGAACGTGCTGCCGTCGCATCGCAGCAATGCGGTGAAGTCGCACGCCAGCAGCTTGAGCGCGGTGCCGACGATCGCGTCGAACACCGGCTGCACGTCGGTGGGCGAACTGCTGATCACGCGCAGGATGTCGGCCGATGCCGTCTGGTGGGAGAGCGCCTCCTGCGTTTCGTTGAACAGCCGCGCGTTCTGCAGTGCGACACCGACGTTGGCGGCAATCGTCGACAGCAGGCGCTCGTCGTCGGCGCCGTAGACGCCTTCCTTGTGCGTGCTCTGCACGCTGATCACGCCCAGGCTCGCGCCGCCCACGGGAATGGGCACGCCAAGGTATGACAACGCCTGCTTGCCGACGACCTTGGCGCCCAGCTCAAGCCCGCGCCGGTCGGCTTCGTGGTTGATGATGAGCGCCTTGCCCGACTGGATGATCCGGCTGGTGAGGCCCTCGCCGAACTTGATCGGCCTGAGGTCGTCGCCGTACTGGTAAGGGAAGTCGATGATGCCGGTGTCGGGGTTGTACAGCGCGACGTAGGCAACATCGGCATCGAACACCGTCCGGATCTGCTCGCCGACCAGGTCGAGCAGCGGGGCCAGCTCGAGCTTGCCGCCCAGTTGCTGCGACACCGTGTTGATGGTGGCGAGTTCCGTCGCGCGCTTCTCGGACTCCGCGAACAGCCGCGCATTCTCGATGGCCACCGTGGCTTGCAGCGACAGTCCGACCAGGAAGTCCAGGTCGCTGTCGCTGAACGGAACGCCGCCCGTCCGCCACACCGCCATCACGCCCTTGACCTTGCTGCCGGCGAGCAGCGGCGCGACCATCAGGCGTTCGTTCTCCTCCTTGTCCGTGCCGGTTATCTGGATGCCGCGTGGGTCGGCGTTGGTGTCGTTGATGTATTCCGCGCGTCCGCTCTTCGACCAGGCCGCCGATGATGCCCACGCCGAATTCGATCTCAGTTTCGCGCAGCGCGTCGGCAATGTCGCCGACCGCCACGATCGCTCGGTAGTTCGCGCCGTCGCCGCTGGGAAGAAAAATGGCGCTGGTGTCGACGTTCAGCAGGTCCTTGGCGTGCTGCGCGATGCGGTCCATGACCTTGGCGACATCGAGCGTCGACGAAATGTCGCGTCCGACTTCGGCGAGCGCGGCCGACTCGCGCGTGCGGCGCTGCGTCTCGTCGAAGAGGCGCGCGTTCTCCAGCGCGACGCTCATGCTGTTGGCCAGCGTTTGCAGCAGCCGCACATCCGATTCGCTGAACGCGTGCTCGCGTTCCATGTCGAGAACGGTGATCACCCCGCGCACCTGATCGCCGGCGATCAGCGGCACGAAGACTTCCGATTTCTCCAACTCCGAGCCGGGCAGCGTGGCACTGCCGTATCTTCCGGATCGCCTCCTCCATGTTCTCGTTGATGACCAGCGTCTCGCGGGTGCGCAGGACATGCGCGGCGAATCCGGCCTTGCGGAAGCGGGTGGGCGCGATGTTGATCCGCTTGCCCTTTCTCGTACGCGTACGGGACATGGACCAGTTCCGGTCTTCGGGTCGTAGATGCGGATGCCCAGTCGTCCTTGTTGAAGATCTCGCGGATCTTGTCGCCGACCGCATCGTAGATGCCCTGCATGTTCAGTTCGGCGGCGAGCGCCTGCTGCACGCTGTTGATGATCGCCAGCTCCGCCGCGCGCTGCTCGCTCTCCTTGAACAGCCGCTGCGTCTCGTCGAACAGGCGCGCGTTTTCCAGCGCGACGCCCATGCTGGCGGCGACGGTGCTGAGCAGGCGCACTTCCGTCTCGCCGAACGCGGTCTTCGCGCTCGTAGTCTTCCAGCATGATCTCGCCCAAAACGCGGTCTCCGCCCAGGATCGGGATATTCACGAGCGAAAGCGTGCCGGCGTCGGTTCCGGGATGGACCACGAATCCTGCGGCCCTGATTTCCGTGGGATTGTTCAAGACCTGCGCCCGCCGGGCGCGCAGCATGCGCGCGAAGGGACCGTCCGGCTTCGGGCTGCGCGGCTCTCCCGCTGGAAGACGCTTGCCATGTTCCACGCTGTAGAGGTCTTGAAGGAGATTGGCCTTGGCGTCGTACCAGGTGATGCTCAGGTTTTCGCTCTTCAGGACGATCACGCAGCTTGTCGCCCACCAGGTCGACGATCGCCTGGAAGTCGAGCTCGGCCGCCATTCCCTCCTGAATGCTGTTGATGACCGCGAGTTCGGCCGCGCGTTGCTCGGTTTCCTTCAGCAGACGCTGCGTTTCGTCGAAGAGGCGAGCGTTCTCCAGCGCGATGCTCATGCTGTTGGCGAGCGTCTGCAGCAGCCGCACGTCCGACACGGAAAAGGCGTTTT
Organism: uncultured beta proteobacterium; assembly: GCA_963816165.1. Lineage (GTDB taxonomy): Bacteria > Pseudomonadota > Gammaproteobacteria > Burkholderiales > Casimicrobiaceae > VBCG01. The sequence goes on along the minus strand of CAWFJL010000010.1, from coordinate 390,099 downwards.
CCTTTTCCATGTCGAACAGGTTGATGAGGCCGCGCGCCTGGTCGCCGGAGACCAGCGGAACGAATAGCGCCGATTTTTCGTCCAGCGTGCCGGGTATCGTGAAGCTGCCGTACTTCTTCGTTGCCTCCTCGATGCCTTCGTTGATGACCAGCGTCTCTCGGGTGCGCAGGACATGCGCGGCGAAGCCCATTTCAGGAAGCGGCGCCGAATCGATCGTCAGTCGCTTGCCGTTCTCGTATGTGTAGGGATAGTGAAGGAGTTGTAGCTTGGGATCGAAGATGCGGATGTTCATGTCCGCGTTGTGGAAGATCTCCCGGATCTTGTCTCCGACCGCGTCGTAGATACCCTGGATGTTGAGCTCTGCCGCCAGCGCCGCCTGCACACTGTTGATGATCGCAAGCTCGGCATTGCGCTGTTCGGTTTCCTTGAGCAGCCGCTGCGTCTCGTCGAAGAGCCGGGCGTTTTCGAGCGCCACGCCCATGCTGGAAGCGACGGTCGTCAGCAGGCGCACGTCGGAATCGCTGAAGGCGAACTCGCGTTCGAAGCTTTCGACCGTGATGCCGCCGATCACACGGTCGCTGCCCACGATCGGGACCTGCACCTGCGCCTTGGCCGAGTCCGTGCCGGGAACGATGCCCATGGCGGCGACCTCCGCCGCCGTATTCACCACCCTTGCGGTTCGACGTGAAGTGAGGCTCTCCCAGCGCTCCGGCGTGGGCGTGGTCGACTCCAGCGTCAGGCGCTGCCCGTGTTCGTATTCGTACAGGTAGTGGACGGTGCGGCGCTCGTCATCGAACCAGCGGATTCCGATGTCTTCGGTGCGCAGCACCTCGCGCAGCTTGTCGCCGGTCAGGTCGACGATGGCCTGGAAGTCCAGTTCGGCCGCGACGCCCTGCTGAATGGAGTTGATGACCGCCAGTTCGGCGGCCCGTTGCTCCGTTTCCTTCAGCAGACGCTGCGTCTCGTCGAACAGGCGCGCGTTCTCGAGCGCCACGCCCATGCTGGCGGCGACCGTCGTCAGCAGGCGCACCTCGGACTCGCCGAACGCGTCCTCGCGCTCGTAGTTCTCCAGGATGATCGAGCCGAGGACACGATCGCTGCCGAGGATCGGCACGGTGACGGCCGAGCGGCTCGCATCCGTGCCCGGCATGACGTTGATTCCCATCGCCTGCGCGTCGGCCATGTTCCTGACGACCAGCGGCTGCCGCGTTGCCACGAGCTTCGACCACGATCCGCCCACCGCCGGTGGCGCGGACGGTAATGTGAGACGCACGCCGTGCTCGTACTCGTAGAGATAGTGCGTCAGGTTGGACTTGGCGTCGTGCCAGCGGATGCCGATGTCGCCGGTGTTGAACACTTCGCGGAGCTTGTCGCCGACCAGGTCGATGATCGCCTGGAAGTCGAGCTCCGCCGCCATGCCTTCCTGGATGCGGTTGATCACCGCGAGCTCGGCGTTGCGCTGCTCGGTCTCCTTGAGCAGGCGCTGCGTTTCGTCGAACAGGCGCGCGTTCTCCAGCGCGACGCCCATGCTTGCCGCGACGGTACTGAGGAGCCGGACGTCCGATTCGCCGAACGCATTGTCGCGTTCGTAATTCTCCAGAACGATGACGCCGAGCGCACGATCGCTCCCGATGATCGGGACGTGCACCTGCGAAAGCGAAGCGTCGGTTCCGGACAGCCGCGGGTAGTTGTCCGGCAGGCCCCCGCTGTCAGTGCGGCTGTGGATGACCAACGGTTGGCGCGTTCCCGAGACTCTTGACCAGATTCCGCCCTCTACGGGTGCGCGCCGCGCGGGTGATGCTTGCGCACGCCATGTTCATAGTCATAGACATAGTGAATCATGTTCGCCTTCGGGTCATGCCAGCGAATGCCGATGTCACCCGTATTGAAGACCTCGCGCAGCTTGTCGCCGACCAGGTCGATGATCGCCTGGAAGTCGAGTTCGGCCGCCATCCCTTCCTGGATGCTGTTGATGACCGCCAGCTCCGCTGCACGCTGTTCCGTCTCCTTCAGCAGGCTCTGCGTCTCGTCGAACAGGCGTGCATTCTGCAGCGCTACACTCATGCTGCTCGCAAGCGTTGTCAGCAGCTTGACGCTCGGCTCGTCGAAGGCATTTTCGTGAACGCTGTACAGCGCGATCACCCCGATTGCTTCATCGCCCGACAGGATGGGCACGCCGAGGTAACTCTTACGCTATGTCAGCGACGGCCGCGTCACCGATGAGCCGCGCGCCATATTGTTGCGCGCGCTCGGGGAAATTGTCGTTGATGACCAGTGGCGCGCGCGTCCTGATCGACGTGTCCGGTCATGCCGACGCCGAGCGGAAACGCTTGCACCGGGAAGCGCTCGCCGTGCTCAACGTAGTACGGCATGGCGACGACGTTGCTGCGCTGGTCGAGCAGCGCGATCGACATGTCCGACGAGCCGAAGATCTCGCGGATCTTGTCGCCGACCAGGTCGATGATGGCCTGGAAGTCCAGCTGTGCGGCCAGTCCTTCCTGCACGCTGCTGATGATCGCGAGTTCGGCGGCCCGCTGTTCGGTTTCCGTCAGCAGCCGTTGCGTCTCGTCGAACAGACGTGCGTTCTCCAGCGCGACACCCATGCTTGCCGCAACGGTGCTCAGGAGCCGTACGTCGGACTCGCCATAGGCGTTGTCGCGTTCGAAGCTGCGCAGGACGATGAGCCCGAGGAGTCGATCGCCGCCGAGCACCGGCACGAATACGCAGGACCGCGTTTCATTGTCGCGCGGCGTGAGCGGCTTCATTCCCGCCGCAATCAGTTCGGCATGGTTGCCGATGACCAGCGGCCTCCGCGTCTCGGTCAGCGTGCGCCAGGAAACGCTACCGGAGGCGGCGTAGGGCGGCAGCGTGTGCAGCACGCCGGACTGATATTCGTAGAGGCAATGCACCTGACCGGTCGCCGGATTGTGCCAGCGTATGCCGATATCGCCAGTGCGAAAGACGTCGCGCAGCTTGTCGCCGACCATGGTGACGATGGCCATGAAATCCAGCTCGGCAGCGACACCCTGCTGGATGCTGTTGATGATCGCGAGCTCGGCCGCACGCTGCTCGGTGAGCGACTTCGATGCTTCCAATTCCTCGGTACGTTGCGCGACCTTCTGTTCCAGTCCCTGCGACCACTGCGCATTGTCCAGCGCCACCGCAGCCTGGCTGGCCAGCATGCCCATCATGTCGCGGTCGGTCTCGTGGAAGCGCCCGAAGATTCCGTCGATGTCGATATAGAGATACCCGAGCAACCGGCGTTGCGCGATCAACGGCGCGACGATGCGCGAGCGCTGGTCGAGCGGATCGGCGCGTTCCGGCGTGTAATCGAGCGTGACGATCCGGCCGCGCTGGACCTCAAGCAATTGCGGTGCAATCTGCGCCAGCAACGCCTTGGCATCTTCTCCGCGCGGTACCAGCGAGCCGGCCAGCTGCGGGCCGGCGGGCGTTTCCAGGACCAGCAGGACGCGGTCGCCGCCACTCAATTCGGTGGCTTCGTCGATCAGGAATTCCTGCAACTCTTCGCTGCTGCGCAATTCGTTGAGCCGCAAGCCGGTGTCGGCCAGGCGTTCGAAGGGTTCGCGCAGACTGGACGTGCCCGCCAGATGCGGAATCCGACGCGTGGCGCTGGTCTTGCCCTGACGCGCCCGCGCAAGCCAAGCGGCCACAATTTCACGCCGTTCCCGGCTCTTGTTGAAGTAGTTGCGGCGCAGACCCTCGTCCGACACATGCGCGACCGGGGCTATCAGGAATTTATAGGCGGTCGCCAGCGCGCGCTCGGCCGCCGCTGCCTTGCCATTGGCCGCGAGCGACTGGCTGTGCTGCCACCACAGTCCTTCGGGGTCGATGCTTTCAATGGATGCGAGCCCGTGGGCGCGGTGAATTGCCGTCGCGCGCTCGGTCGCGGCCAGCGCAGCTTCGACGTTGCCCATGCCGAGGTGCGCGCGTCCCAGGGATACAAGGATGTTGATCCGAAACACCGTTTCGTTGAGGCCTTCGAGTATGGCGTCGGCTTCGTTGAGAAGGTCGATCGCCTTCGCGTAGTCGTTCGCTTGCAGCGCGAAAATGCCCCCGTTCCAGGGCCGATAGGACTTGAAGCGGCGGTCCTGCGAGGCCTCGGCGAGCGCCAGGGATTCTTCGGAATACCGGTGCGCCACCTCCGGGCGTCCGGATTCCAGTTCCACGCGGCTTAGCACCCACAACGTCGTGGTCAGGGCGGTGAGCGCGCCGGTGCGGCGATAGATGGTGCTGGCGTCGAGCAGCAGCCTGCGCGCACGCCGATTGAGGCCCAAGTCGCTGTAGAGACCGCCGATGTTGTGCGTGATGATGCCCTGACGCTCGACGTAGCCCGAGGCTTCGAAGGCCGCCAGCGATTCGCGCAACAGGCGCAGACGGACCGTAATGTCCGGCTCGTTAAACGTGAGCATGTTGGCGGCGTTGCCCACGCCCCATAGGTCGCCGCAGCGTTTGGCCAGCGCCAGGGCTTTGGCAGCGGCCCGGTCGGCCTGCGCGACCTTCCCCAATCCGCTGCAGGCCGCGGAAAGGGCCCACCAACCGCGTCCTTCACCCATCGGCTGGCCGAGTTTCCGGTACAGCGCGATCGACTGATTTGCCGACTTCGACGCGCGATCGTGGATGCGTTGCCGCATCTCCGCCTCGGCCAGGCGAAACAACGCGAGGGCCTCGAGATCGGCGCGCTTGGCCAGGCGCGAGGACTTGAGCGCATCCGCCGCCGTGACGCGCGCATGCTTCGCGCCGCCGGTGCGGATCTCGATCAACGCGCGCCGGTTGAGAGCCTGTGCGATGAACGCGGGCTTGCGCGCGCGCCGCGCGAGATCGAGCATCGAGTCTGCATCCGCCCTCGCGGCATCGAGATTGCCGAGCGCAATGCAGCTCTCGGCGCGCAGGTCGAGCAGGTCGAGCCGGGTCGGGACCGTCAACGAACGCTTGGCCAGCGTCGCCGAAGCCAGCTCGACGGCCTTGCCATGCTGGCCGGTCCACGCGAGGTCCCCGACCTGTTGCGCGACGGCGGGCGCCGGGTTCGCGACTCCCCGCTTCGTGACCTTGCGCTTCGTTGCTATGCCTGCAGCGGGTGGAACCGCCTTCTTCCTGCTCTTCGGCAAACCTGGCATGGGCTGTTCGAACTCTCGGTTGCGCGTCGCGTTTCCTCCGTCCGAGGCGAACGCCCGCAGAGGTAGCCGGATATTAGACTAGAGTGGCCTTGGCGTGAAACGAAGCCGGACCGATCAGTAGAAGCGCTCGACCTTGCCTGAGTAGAGTACCGGGCCGGTGGGCGCGCCCGTGGGCGATCCGCCCGCGGGCTCCAGGCTGACCGCGAGCGCCGGGACGTTGGCCAGCGCAGCGTCGGCCGCGGCGGGGAGGGTGACGCGACCGACGCCGCTGTCAGGAACCACGCCCAGCGACCGTGGCGCCGAACCGTCGGGCAGCATCCACAATTCCAGGGACTTGCCGGACGGTACGGGCGCCGCTCCGACGACCTTGATCGTCATCGTGCGCTCGCCCCGCATCGCCGTGGCGATCAGCGCGGGCTTCGCGTCCGGACCCGCAAGCACGGCGACGATGGGTTGCTCCGGTACCTTGGGCGCGGGCGTGAACAGCGTGACACCGAACGCCATGGCGATGGCGAAGCTCGTCAACGCGAAGCTCCGCCAGAATGCCACGCGTGCCCACCACGGGACGCTCGCGCCCGCCACCGGCGCATCGGCGAGGCCAAGCCGGGAGACGATTCCGGTCCAAACGCGCGGCGGCGGCGTAACAGGCGCGACGCCCTCGGTCAGCGCCGCGAGACGCGTTTCCCAATCACGAATCGCCGCGGCGATCGCCGCCGTCGCTGCGCGGCGGCGCGCGCCAGCCGCAGCCGCGCACGCGCGGGCAGCGTGCCGAGCGCGTATTCGGCGGCCAGCGCATCAAGGCGTTGCGGGCGGTCGGGGCGGGACAGGTTCATCGCTTTGTTCTAATTCCGTGCCTCATTTGTTGCGTAACTCATTTGCGTAACTCACGTGCGCGTATATCCGACGCGGTCGAGACAGCCCTTCAACCGCTCCAGCGCGCGGCGCACCCAGGACTTGACCGTGCCCAGCGGCTGCCGCAGGTGATCGGACAATTCGGCGTGCGACAGCCCCTGGTAGAACGCCAGCGCGATCGCCTGTTTCGGGCCGGCATCGAGCGCGTCCACGCAATCGCGCACCGCTTGCGCGTCGGCGCCCGCCAACAGCATTTCCACGGGCGTCGGATCGCCGGAGGGCAGGTCGAACTCCCTGCCGTCGTCGTCATCCGCCGTCATCGTGATCGTGTCGATTTCGCGCCTGCGCATGAGATCCAGGCACCGGTTGCGGACGATGGCGGCAAGCCACGTCGAGGGCTGGCTCTTGGCCGCCTCGTAGGTCCCGGCGTGGTGCCACACGCTCACGAATGCCTCCTGCAGGATCTCCTCGGCCAGCGCGCCGTCCCTGAGGATACGCACGGCGACCCCGTATAGATGCGCAGACGTCTGCGCGTAGAGCTCGGCGAAGGCGGCCTGGTCGCCCAGCGCGACCCGGGCCATCAGCGCCGCCAGGCGGACGTTTCGCTCCTGGGACTTGCGCGGTATCAGCCACCTTGCGCGCGGCCCTTCCGCCACAGCACGTCCGGGCTTCCGTTGGCGCGGTTGATGGCGCGGGCGAGCACGAACAGCAGGTCCGACAGGCGGTTGAGATAGATGCGCGAATGCTCGCTGACTGCCTCCGCCGCCGCGAGCCGGATCAGCGACCGTTCGGCGCGCCGGCACACCGTGCGCGCGACGTGGGCGAGGGCGGCCGCCCGCGTCCCGCCCGGAAGGATGAATTCCTTGAGCGGCGGCAGGTCGGCATTGAATGTCTCGACCGCCGCCTCGACGCGCGCGACGTGCGCGTCCGTCACCGCGGCGTAGCCGGGAATCGACAACTCGCCTCCCAGGTCGAACAGATCGTGCTGCACATCGATGAGGCATGCCGCAACGGCTTCGGGCAGCGTCTCGGCCAGCAGCACGCCGACCGTCGAATTGAGTTCGTCGACGGCCCCGATCGCCTCGATGCGCGGCGAATCCTTGGATACGCGCGAGCCGTCCCCCAGGCCGGTCTCGCCGGCGTCGCCGGTGCGCGTCACGATCTTCGACAGGCGATGTCCCATGGCAGCAGCAGACAGGAAGTGGCGGGAGGAATCGACCGAGGGTAGCGAAATCGGCACATCGGGGCAAGCGGACATCGCACGCGACGGCGCATTTGCTAGCATGGACATCCGGCAACGCACCGGTGGAGGAACGCCGTGAATCCCTACGAACAGCATCTCGACCGCAATCCCGCCAATCATGCGCCGTTGACCCCGCTGTCGTTCATCGCGCGCACGGCGTACATCTGGCCGCATCGCGTGTCCGTCATCCACGGCGGGCGCCGTTACACGTGGGAAGAGACTTATGCGCGTTCGCGGCGGCTCGCCTCCGCACTTGCCGGGCGCGGGTTCGGCAAGGGCGACACCATCGCCGTGATGCTCGCCAACACGCCGGAAATGATCGAGGCGAACTTCGGCGTGCCGATGATGGGCGGCGTGCTCAACACGCTCAACACGCGGCTCGACGCAGAGGCGATCGCGTTCATGCTCGAGCACGGCGAGGCCAAGGTCCTGCTGACCGACACCGAGTTCGCGCCGACGGTGGCGAAGGCGCTTTCGCTGCTGCCGGTGGCGCCGCTGGTCATCGACATCGCCGACTTCGAAGGACCCGGCGGCGAACTGCTCGGAGACACCGATTACGAGGCGCTGCTGGCCGAAGGCGATCCGGAATTTGCGTGGCTGCCGCCGGGCGACGAATGGGACGCGATCTCGCTCAACTACACGTCCGGCACCACGGGCAATCCGAAGGGTGTCGTCTACCATCACCGCGGCGCCTATCTCAACGCGCTGTCGAACATCATCGACTGGGGCATGCCGCGGCACGCGGTCTACCTGTGGACGCTGCCGCTGTTCCATTGCAACGGCTGGTGCTTCGCGTGGACGGTCGCGGCCAACGCGGGCACCAACGTGTGCCTGCGGCGCGTCGAGGCCAAGGCGATCTTCGACGCCATTCGCGAGCATTCGGTCACGCATTATTGCGGCGCGCCGATCGTGCACTCGCTGCTGATCAACGCGCCGGAGGAAATGAAGCGCGGCATCGCGCACAAGGTGCATGGACTGGTCGCGGCGGCCGCGCCGCCGGCCGCCATGATCGAGGGCGCCGAGCGCATGGGCTTCGACATCACGCACGTCTACGGGCTGACCGAGGTGTACGGACCGGCCTCGGTGTGCGCCAAGCATCCGGAATGGGACGACCTCGACATCGGCGCGCGCACCGAACGCAACGGCCGGCAGGGCGTCCGCTACACGTGCCAGGAAGGCATGACCGTGATGGATCCGGAAACGATGCAGCCGGTGCCGTGGGATGGCGAGACGATGGGCGAGATCATGTTCCGCGGCAACATCACGATGAAGGGCTATCTCAAGAATCCGCAGACGACGGATGAAGCGTTCGCCGGCGGCTGGTACCACACCGGGGACCTGGCCGTGATGCAGCCGGACGGCTACGTGAAGATCAAGGACCGCTCCAAGGACATCATCATCTCCGGCGGCGAAAACATCAGCTCGATCGAAGTCGAGGACGTGCTCTATCGCCATCCCGCCGTGCTGACAGCCGCGGTCGTGGCGCAGCCCGATTCGAAGTGGGGCGAGACGCCGTGCGCCTTCGTCGAATTGAAGCCCGGCGCCGTCGTCGACCGAGGCGGAACTCATCGCGCATTGCAAGGAGCATCTGGCGCGATTCAAGGCGCCGAACCGGATCGTGTTCGGCGAAGTCCCGAAGACGTCCACCGGCAAGATCCAGAAATTCCTGCTGCGCGAAAAGGTCAGGTCGGCGTCGGCGATCCAGTAGCCGGCGGCATCAGGTTGCCGCCACCACGGCCTCGGCCGCCGCCAGGTCCTCGAGCGCGAAGCCGACGGACTTGAACACCGTGACCTGGTCGTCGCGCGTGCGTCCGGGATGCGTGCCGCGCGCGAAATCGCGAAGTTCCGCCGCGACCTTGGCTTCGGGAATCGCGCCGCTCGCGATCGCCTGCACGACGTCGCCGCCCTCGGCGAGCGCCGCCTGCCGGTCGTCGACGACGATCAGGTCGGCGCGCTGCATCGCCGCGTCGTCGGTTTCGCGCATGTGCCGCTTGAACGCGCCGACCAGGTCGACGTGCGTGCCGGGAGCGAGCCAGCGGCCGAGCACGAGCGGCGACGTCGACAGCGTCGCGCACGACACGATGTCCGCCGTCGCGACCGCGCCTTCGAGATCCTCCGTGGCGCGTGCCGGGATGCCGGCGCGCACGCAGTCCTCGGCCGTCCGTTCCGCGTGCGCAAGCGTGCGACTCCAGATGGTCACGTCATCGATGGATCGGACGTGGCGGTGCGCGTCGATGAGTTCCGGGCACAGGCGGCCGGCACCGACCATCACCAGGCGGCGCGCGTCGCGTCGGGCAAGCCGGCTTGCGGCGTAAGCCGAGGCCCCGGCGGTTCTCCGCGCGGTGAGTTCCTCGCCGTCCAGCGTCGCCACCGGCACGCCGTTCTGCGCGTCGAACAGCACGTAGACCGCCGACACCGATCGTTCGCCGCGCGTCGCATTGCCGGGAAACACCGTGACCAGCTTGACGCCGACGTGGCGACCCGTGCGCCAGGCGGGCATCAACAGCAACGACGCCGCCGGGAGGCCGGGCACGTCGATGGCATGGTTGACGCGCAGCGGCGCATACACGTCGGAGCGCAGCGCCTCGTCGAGCGCGGCCAGCATGCGCGGCCAAGGGAGGCGCGCGCGAATCGTCGCCGCGTCGAGGAACTGCATCAACCCGGCGTTTCGGTCAACGACAGCAACGACGCGTTGCCTCCCGAAGCGGTCGTGTTGATCGTGACCGTGCGTTCGCCGACCAGGCGGGTCCAGTCGTAGCCGCCGACGCCGGCGACGATGAGCGGAACGATGGGTCCGGGAAGCGCCGCCAGACGCCTGCGCAACGCCTGGGCGTCGGCGACGGCGCCGGCGAACAGCACGGCTTCAGGTTCGGCGGCCAGCGGATCGGCAACGAGTTCGCAGGCGCCGCCGACGGCATCGCGCACGCGCTCGCTCGCCGCCGACGCGGACAGCAAGGCGACGTTGCCGGTCGTCGTCGCAACACGGACCTGATCGGCCAACGCGCTTTCGGTGTCGGCGATACACGCGACCCGGCCACGCGGCCGCAGGTACAGCGTGTTGGTTTCCCCGGTCGGGCCGGGCAGCGATTCGCCGGCATTGACGTCGGCGGGAAGCGGAGGCGGCGGTCCGCTGACGAGGCGGCCGAGGTAATGCGGTCCGCCCGCCTTGGGTCCGGTTCCCGACAGGCGGTCGCCGCCGAACGGCTGCACGCCGACGACGGCGCCGACGATGTTGCGGTTGACGTAGATGTTGCCGGCGCGAACGCGCGCACAGACCGCCTCGACGGTTTCGTCGATCCGCGTCTGCACGCCGTGGGTCAGGCCGTAGCCGGTGGCATTGATCGCGTCGAGCAGCTGCGCGAGCCGACCTTGCCCGTAGCGCACGACGTGGAGCACCGGACCGAACACCTCGGACGTCAGCGCGCCAATGTCCGGAAGGGCGATCAACGTCGGCGGAAAGTAGGTTCCGTGACCGCATTCGGCGGGCAGCGGCAACTGGAACACGTCGGCGCCGGCGGCACGCATCCGCGCCACGTGCGCCTCGAGTAGTGCCTTTGCCTCGGCGTCGATGACGGGACCGACGTCGGTGCCAAGGCGCGCGCTGTCGCCAACGCACAGTTCCTGCATCGCGCCTTTCAGCATCCCGATCACACGGTCGGCGATGTCTTCCTGCAGGCACAGGATGCGCAATGCCGAACAGCGTTGCCCCGCGCTGTCGAACGCCGAGGTGATCGCATCCGAAACGACCTGTTCGGACAACGCCGAGCTGTCGACGATCATCGCGTTCTGGCCGCCGGTCTCGGCAACCAGCAGCGCGTCGTCGGCGCGCTGCGCGAGCGCGCGATTGATGATCTGCGCCACAGCCGTGGAGCCGGTGAAGAGGACGCCGGCGATGCGCGGATCGGCGACCAGCGCCGCGCCCACTGTTTCGCCACGCCCGGGAAGCAATTGCAGCGCGGCGCGGGGCACGCCGGCGCGATGGAACAGCTGCACCGCGGCCGCGGCAATCAGCGGCGTCTGCTCGGCGGGTTTGGCGAGCACCGGGTTGCCGGCGGCGAGCGCCGCGCTGACCTGCCCGACGAAAATGGCCAGCGGGAAATTCCACGGCGCAATGCAGACGATCGGTCCCAGCGCACCGGCGCCTTCCAGCGTTTGCCGCGCCTGCCGCGGCGTAATAGCGACAGAAATCGGCGGCTTCGCGCACTTCGCCCACCGCATTGGCCAGCGTCTTGCCCGCCTCGCGGGTGGCCAGCGAGATCAGCGTCGCGCGTTCGCCTTCGATGAGGTCGGCCGCACGCTCGAGGCACGCGGCGCGCTCGGACGCGGACACGCCGGACCACGCGGCAACGGCGGCAACGGCCAGATCGACCGCGCGCGAGACATCCGTCGTGGTGGCCTCGACGACAGTGCCGACCACGTCGCGGCGGTCGCACGGATTGGTGATCGTCACCTCTCCCGCCGGCGGCGCCGGCGACGCATCGCCCAGCATCGGTGCCGCGGCGAACCGCGCCGGCACGCGGGCGAAGTCGGCGTCGAGCGCGCGCAACGCGGTTTCGTCTGAAAAATCGATACCCTGCGAATTCCGGCGGTCCGGGAACAGCGCGATCGGCAGCGGTATGCGCGGATGCGGAAGACCTCCGGTGGCAAGGGCGCGGGCGACCGGATCGGCGACGAGGTCGGCGATCGCCACGGAAGGATCGACGATGCGATTCACGAACGACGTATTGGAGCCGTTCTCGAGCAAGCGCCTCACCAGGTAGGCCAGCAGCGTTTCGTGCGAGCCTACCGGAGCGTAGATGCGGCAGGCGCTGCCCCAGTTCTCCTGGCCGACGACCTGGTCGAACAGGCTCTCCCCCATGCCGTGCAGGCATTGGAACTCGAAATCGCGATCGCCCGCGAGCGCGCGGACGGCCGCGATCGTGAACGCGTTGTGGCTCGCGAACTGTGGATAGATCGCGTCCTGCGCGGCCAGCAGCGCCTTGGCGCACGCCAGATACGCGACGTCCGTATGGACCTTGCGCGTGAACACCGGGTAACCGGCCAGGCCGTCGACCTGCGCGCGCTTGATCTCGGCGTCCCAGTAGGCGCCTTTGACCAGCCGCACCATGAGGCGGCGCTGATGCCGGCGGCCGAGATCGACCAGCCAGTCGATCACCGCGCGGGCGCGCTTCTGATAGCACTGCACGACAAAGCCTAGGCCATTCCATCCGGCGAGCGTGGGATCGCCGGCCAGCGTTTCCAGGATGTCGAGCGTCAGGTCCAGGCGGTCCGCCTCTTCCGCGTCGATATTGAAGCCGATGTCGTAGCCGCGTGCGACCAACGCGAGCCGCGCGACCGTCGGCACCAGTTCCGCAAGCGTCCTGTCGCGTTGCGCACGGGAAAAGCGCGGGTGCAGCGCCGACAGCTTGATCGAGATGCCCGGTCCGGCATAGATGCCCGCGCCCGCGCTCGCCTTGCCGATCGCGTGGATCGCGGTTTCGTAGGCGGTGAAATAGTGCCGCGCATCGTCCGCGGTCAGCGCGGCCTCGCCCAGCATGTCGAAGGAGTAACAGTAGCCGCGCGCGACGCGCGGACGCGCGTTGACCAGCGCCTCGTCGATGGTGCGGCCGGTCACGAACTGCTTGCCCAGCAGCCGCATCGCGAGGTCCACGCCCTTGCGAATCAGCGGCTCGCCTCCCTTGCGCAGCAGCGAAGACAGCGCCTGTTCCATCGCCGAGTCGCTGCGCGAGTCGACGAGCTTGCCGGTGACCAGAAGTCCCCACGCCGCGGCGTTCACGAACAGCGACGGGCTGCGCCCGATGTGCGAGCGCCAGTCGCCCTGCGCGATCTTGTCGCGGATCAGGCGGTCGCGCGTGGCGGCGTCGGGAATGCGCAGCAACGCTTCCGCCAGGCACATCAACGCGATGCCTTCGCGCGACTCGAGCGAGAATTCGAGCATCAGCGCGTCGACGCCGCCGGCCGTCGTGCGCGATGCGCGGACGCCTTCGGCCAGCGTCGTGGCGAGCTGCTGCGTCGTCGCGAGTTCGGTTGCGGATAGCCGGGCCTCGGCGGCCAACGCGAGGACCGCTCCAGTTTCGTCGCAGCGGTAGTCCGCCGTGATGCGTTCGCGCAGCGCCGCGGCCGAAGCGTAGGGAACCGCGAGAAGAGGGGCCTTGTCGTTCATATGTCGCTCACGACGATCGCGCGTTGACGTCAGGAATGGGAGCCTGGCCCGGCGTCAAAAGTGGGCAAGCCGGCGGCGTATCATACCCACTCGCGCGGCGGCGGTCCGGTCCCGCAGGCCCGGCGAACGCCGAAATTGCCAGTGGGAGTTCACGATGGAAGCAACAGTCGAAGCCGGCGTGCAACCCTATGTGCTGGTGGGCACGCGGGACGGCGTGGCCACGTTGACGCTGAACCGGGGCGAACGCTTCAATGCGCTGTCGCGGCCGATGATCGCCGCGCTCGAGGCGGCGCTCGATGAGATTGCAGATGATGGCAGCGTTCGCGCCGTCGTCATCGCAGCCAAGGGCAGGGGCTTCTGCGCCGGACACGACCTGAAGGAAATGCGCGCCCACCCGGATCTCGATTGGCAGCGCGAACTCTTCGGCGCCTGCGGCCGGATGATGCTGAAGCTCACGCGGCTGCCCCAGCCGGTCATCGCCCGGGTTCATGGCATTGCCACCGCCGCGGGCTGCCAGCTCGTATCGATGTGCGACCTGGCGGTGGCCGCCGATACCGCGAAGTTCGCGCTGCCCGGCGTGAATGTCGGCGTCTTCTGCTCGACGCCGGCCGTCGGCGTCGCGCGCAACATCGCGCGCAAGCGGGTAATGGAAATGCTGCTGACCGGCGAGATGATCGATGCCCCGACGGCGCTGGCCTGGGGACTGGTCAACCGCGTGGTGCCCGAGGCGGGGCTGGATGCCGAGGTGAAGCGATTCACCGACGTGATCGTGGCCAGGAGCCCGGCCGTGGTCGCGCTGGGCAAGCGCGCGTTCTACCAGCAGATCGACCGCGGGCTGGCGGGCGCCTATGAATCCGCCGGCGAAGCGATGGCCTGCAACCTGCTCGAACCCGACGCCGCCGAAGGCATCGACGCGTTCCTCGGCAAGCGCCCCCCCACTTGGCAGCGACAGTGACCCCGGTGTCATTGCGCCGTCCGGCCGCCTTTCCGCCGCGGCGCGCATCGTTGAGCACCGCGACGGACGTATTGGGCCGCGGGTTGACCTGTGTCAACGCGGATGCGGCGGAATCGTGCGCCAATCACCGGAACCGAGCGGCGGGCCGCACGCTGCCGATCGTATAACCGGACGAAGGAGGGGACGATGGCCGACATGACCCAAGTGAACTGGAAGGCGATCGACGAGGATCCGAGATTCCAGCAGCTGCATCGCAAGAAGACGCTGTTCCTGTGGGGATTGATGGTGTTTTCGATGGTCTACTATTTCCTGCTGCCCATCGGTGCGGCCTATTTCCAGAATCTCTTCATCATCAAGGTGTGGGGGCCGGTCAACGTCGGCATCCTCTTCGCGCTGTCCCAGTTCATCGTTGCGTGGGGTCTCGCCTGGTACTACTCGCATCACGCCAACGCCGTATTCGATGCCGAGGCCGCCGCCATCGTCCAGGACGTCGAGAAGAAGCTGGGAGGCCGCAAATGAATACGCGTCGCTTCGCAGCACTCGCTGGCCTCCTCGCCGCATGCGCGACCGCCGCACCGGCGCTGGCCCAGTCTCAGGGCGCCGTGCCCGACAAGTTCCGCTGGCTCACGTTCCTTGTGTTCGGCGTCATCATTTCGGTGACGATGTACGTCACCTATGTCGCGGCCAAGCGCGTCAAGACGGCCTCCGACTTCTATGTCGCGGGCGGCGGTGTTTCCGGGCTGCAGAACGGCTGGGCAATCGCCGGAGACTATCTTTCCGCGGCGTCGTTCCTGGGCATCGCCGGCCTGATCTCGCTCTATGGCTACGACGGCTTCATGTACTCGGTGGGCTGGCTCGTCGCCTACATCACCGTGCTGCTCGTGATTGCCGAGCCCTGCCGCAACATCGGCAAGTACACGCTGTCGGACATCCTCGCCTACCGGAACGACCCCAAGAAGGCGCGGGTCGTCGGTGCGCTGTCGACGATCACCGTGTCGACGTTCTACCTGACCGCGCAGATGGTCGGCGGCGGCGTGCTGGTGAAGACGCTGATCGGCATCGACTATGAAATCTCGGTGATCGTCGTCGGCATCCTGATGCTGGGCTACGTGCTGTTCGGCGGCATGGTCGCGACGACCTGGGTGCAGATCATCAAGGCGATCCTGCTCGTGACCGCGTCGATCCTGCTGGTGATGTTCGTGTGGACGCCGTACGGATTCAGCCTGCCCGGGTTCCTGACCGCGGTCGTCGGCGACGCCAAGGTGCAGGCGCAGGTGGCGGCACTTCTCGGCGACGCTGCGAAGAACATGACGCCGGAGCAGCTCGGCCAGCGCTTCCTCGAGCCGGGCCTGTATCTCAAGAACCCGATCGACCAGATCTCGCTCGGCATGGCGCTGGTGCTGGGAACGGCAGGCATGCCGCACATCCTGATGCGCTTCTTCACGGTGCCGACCGCACAGGACGCGCGCAAGTCGGTGATCTGGGCGATGGCGATCATCGGCGGCTTCTACGTGCTGACGCTGTTCCTGGGCATGGGCGCGGCGATGAACGTCGGCCCCGCGAACATCCGTGCGGTGGACCCGGGCGGCAACATGGCCGGACCGCTGCTCGCGCAGTGGGTGGGCGGCGGCGCCGATTCGATGCTCGGCAACCTGTTCCTCGCGTTCGTTGCGGCCGTGGCCTTTGCCACGATCGTCGCGGTGGTGGCGGGGCTGGTGCTGGCGGCGGCGTCGGCGATGGCGCATGACCTCTACGTCGGCGTGATCCGTTCCGAACACGTGACGCCGCAGGAGCAGGTCAAGGCGGCCCGGATCGCGACGGTGATCGTCGGCGCGCTGGCCATCACGATCGGCATCGCGGCAAAGGGACAGAACGTCGCGCACCTCGTCGCGCTGGCATTCGCCGTCGCGTCGTCGGCCAACTTCCCCTGCGTGCTGCTGACGCTGTTCTGGAAGAAATGCAACACCGGCGGCATCGTGCTCGGCATGATCGTCGGCACGGTGGCGGCGATCGGGCTGGTGCTGGTCTCGCCGAACATGACCTACCCGCTGGCGGTCAAGGCGGCTGCGCAGAAGGTGGTCGATGGCGCGGCGGCGAGCAAGCCGAAGCTCGAGGCCGACCTCGCGGCCGCGGCGGACGACGCCGCGAAGGCGAAGGTCGCCAAGTCGATCGCGGCGATGGACAAGAACGTCGCGGCGGCGCAGGCGAACCTCACCAAGTTCAAGAACGACAACACGAGCCTGGTCGGACTCGAGACGCCATGGTTCTCGCTGCGCAACCCGGGCCTGTATTCGATCCCGCTGGGGTTCCTGGCGGTGATCATCGGCTCGCTGCTTGTACCGCGACAAGCGGGCGGAGGACATGTGGGACGAGCTGTACGTGCGTCAGAACACCGGCATCCTGATGGCCAAGGCCGCAGTGCACTGACACACGCGCGTTGAAGTACGGCAACGACCCCCGCCATCGCGCGGGGGTTTTTGCCTGCGCCGCGCAAATCCCGGGCTCATGCGGCCTCGATGACGATGACGACGAATCCCCACTGCGGCAACCGTCGTGCCTCACGCCGTCCGACACGGCCTGCGAATTCCTTCGGCGCTTCGCGCCATTCAACCGGATGGCCGACGAGACGCTGCGCGCTCTCATTCCGAAGCTGACGCTCGTGCATTATGCGAAGGACGCGACGATCCTGACGACGCAAAGCGGGCCGGTCGCCCATCTGTACATCGTGCAGCGCGGGCTGGTCGGCAGCCGTCCGAACAACGTGCAGCCGGACCCCGATCGGACACTCGGTCCGGGCGACCTGTTCCCCGTCGGAGCGCTGTCCGCGGGAGGGGCGACGACGCGGATCTTTCATGCGCTGCAGGACACCGACTGCTATGTGCTGCGTCGCGACGACTTCCTGGAACTGCGCCGCGCGTCGCCGGAATTCGAGCGCTATTGCACGCAGGCGATCACCGAGAAGCTGAAGCAGTCGCTGGAAAGCCTTTACAGCCAGTACAGCCAGCGCGCGGCCGAGCAGCAAACGCTGACGCGCACGCTCGGGGAGCTGGTGCGGGGCCAGCCGATCGCGTGCGCGGCGACCATGCCGCTGCGCCGACGCGTTGAAGCTGATGGCCGACGCGAAGGTCCGCACCATCGTCGCGCTCGACGTCCAGGGCGCGCCGATCGGGATGTTCACGCTCGTCGATCTGCTGCGTCGTGTCGTGCTGCCGGAGCGACCGCTCGAGACGCCGCTGGCGGAGGTGATGTCGGCGCCCATCGTGACGCTGCCCGCGTCGGTGACGGCGTACGAGGCGCTGCATGTGATGGCCGAGCGCGGGATTCGCCAGATCGTCGTCGTCGAGGGCTGGCAAGATCCGCGGCGTGATCAACGAGCGCGACCTGTTCGCGTTGCAGCGCGTTTCGATGCGCCAGGTCATCGAAGGTCTGCACTCGTCCGATTCCATCGACAAGCTGAAGCGGGCCGGCGAGGATATCCGGCAACTCACGCAGAACCTGCTCGCGCAGGGCGTGGGCGCCGAGCCGCTCACCCGCACCATTGCGTCGCTGAACGACGCGCTGTCGCGGCGCGCCATCGAACTGGTGCTCGCGCGCCATCGACTTGGACGATATCGACTGGTGCTGGCTGGCGCTGGGCAGCGAGGGCCGCGGCGAGCAGACCTTCGCGACCGATCAGGACAACGCGCTGCTCTTTTCGGCGGCCGACGCAGACGAAGCGGCGAGACTGCGCGAGCGGCTGCTGGCGTTCGCGCGCGATGTCAACACGAGCCTCGACGCCCTCGGATTCCCGCTGTGCACGGGCAACGTCATGGCGAGCAATCCGGACCTCTGCCTGTCGACGGAGGAGTGGAAGGCCAAGTTTCTCGCGTGGATCCGCGCGCCGACGCCGCAGGCGCTGCTCAACGCCAACATCGTCTTCGACTTCCGCACGCTGTATGGCGATACGACGTTATGCGACGCGCTGCGCGAGTGGCTCTTCGCCTACACGCAGGCGAATCCGATGTTCCTGCGACTCATGGTGCAGAACGCGCTCGCGGCGGAGCCGCCGCTCGGCCTGATCCGCACGTTCATCGTCGACGACGAGGCGGAAGCGAAGGGCACCCTCGATCTCAAGGCGCGCGGGACGCGGATCTTCGTCGACTGCGCACGCGTCTTCGCATTGGCGCACGGCATTCCGGAAACCGGCACCGCCGCCAGAATCCGCCTGGCCGGCGCGCGGCTGCACGTCGCGCAAAAGCATGTCGACGCGACCGTCGAGGCGTTCCATTTCCTGCAGTTCCTGCGGCTGCGGCAGCAGGACGCGACCGCGCGCGGCGGCCCGAACCGGATCGACCCGTATGCGCTGCACGATGTCGACCAGAGAATGCTGAAGGAGGCGTTTCGGCAGGCGAAGCAGCTGCAGGAGCGGCTGCGCCTGACCTACCGGCTGTAGTCGCCGCTGGTCGCAGACGTCTTGCCCGCAGGCAGTACCGCGTCACCGGACCGCGATGTCGCTAGTATTGAACCGGCCGTCACCGCGCCGGAAGGAGGAGACAAGGATGCGTGCGACGATGAAGGGCGAGCGTCTCGTGGCGATATTCCTGCTGGGCCTCCTGCTGTTCAACTATCCGGTGCTCGCGCTGTTCAACCGTCCCACCGAGGCGCTCGGCATCCCGCTTCTGTACGCCTATGTCTTCCTGGCGTGGCTGCTGCTCATCGGCCTTCTCGCGCTCGTCATCGAGCGCTCGCGGTAGCAGGCAGGCCCAGGCGACGGGAACGCGATGCTCCAGAGCTGGGTGATCATTCCGGTCGCGCTCGCGTACCTCGGGACGCTGTTCGCGATCGCCTATTACGGCGACCAGCGGGCGGACCAGGGGCGCTCGATCATCGCCAATCCGTACATCTACGCCCTGTCGCTCGGCGTCTATGCGACGGCCTGGACGTTCTACGGGAGCGTCGGGCGCGCGGCTGCCGACGGCGATCGGCTTCCTTCCCATCTACATCGGTCCGACGCTGATGATGGCGCTGTGGTGGGTGGTGATGCGCAAGATCATCAGGATCAGCAAGGCGAACCGCATCACGTCGCTGGCCGACTTCGTCTCGTCGCGCTACGGCAAGAGCGCCGCCCTCGCCGGACTCGTCACGATCATCGCGGTGATCGGGGTCGTGCCGTACATCGCGCTGCAGCTGAAGGCGGTGTCGCACAGTTTCACCATCCTGGTCCGGTATCCGGAGGTTGCGATGGCGGCGCAGCGCGACGCGGTCCCGATCCTCGCCGACACCGCGTTCTGGGTGGCGCTTGTGCTCGCGACGTTCACCATCCTGTTCGGCACGCGTCACCTGGACGCCTCGGAGCGCCACGAGGGCCTGGTCGCGGCGATCGCGTTCGAGTCGATCGTAAAGCTGGTCGCGTTCCTTGCCGTCGGGTTATTCGTCACCTATGGCATCTATGACGGACTGGCCGATCTTTTCGCGCGAGCCGCCACGCACGAGAGACTGGCTGCCCTGTTCGCCCCGCTGAACGGGGCAGCCGGAAGTTATGCGAGCTGGGCGTCGCTGACGCTGTTGTCGATGTGCGCCATCATGTTCCTGCCGCGGCAGTTCCAGATTGCCGTCGTCGAGAACGTCAACGAAAATCACCTTGGCAAGGCGATCTGGCTGTTCCCGCTGTACATGCTGGCGATGAACGTGTTCGTGATCCCTGCCGCGTTTGGCGGTCGTCATGCACTTTTCGGGAGCGGCCGTGGACCCGGACACGTTCGTGCTGACGCTGCCGATGAGCGAAAAGCAGGAGGCGCTGGCGCTGCTGGTGTTCATCGGCGGACTCTCCGCCGCCACGGGCATGGTGATCGTCGAGACCATCGCGCTTTCGACCATGGTGTGCAACGACCTGGTGATGCCGGTGCTGTTGCGCATCCCGTCGATGCGGCTCGCCGAGCGGCAGCAACCTTACCGGACTGCTGCTCGGAATACGACGCGGCGCGATCGTGGCGGTCGTGCTGCTCGGGTACTTCTACTTCCGGCTCGCCGGTGAAGCCTATGCGCTGGTGGCCATCGGCCTCATATCCTTCGCCGCGGTGGCGCAGTTCGCGCCGGCGGTCATCGGCGGCATCTATTGGAAAGGAGCGACCCGCGCGGGGGCCCTTGCCGGCCTTTCCGCAGGGTTCGTCGTCTGGCTCCATACGCTGCTGCTGCCGTCGTTCGCGAAATCGGGATGGCTGCCGATCGGGTTCGTGGAGCATGGCCCGTTCGGTATTGCGCTGCTGAAACCCTATGCGCTGTTCGGACTGGAAGGCCTGAACGACATCACCCATGCGATGCTGTGGAGCGCGTTGGCCAATGTCGGCGCCTTCGTCTTAGTCTCGGTGCTGACACGGCAGAGCGTGTCCGAGCAGGCGCAGGCGGCGAGCTTCGTCGACGTGTTCCGGCACGGGGGCGAGGGTCCGGACGTGCACGTTTGGAAGGGCTCCGCCTCGCTGCCCGAGCTCCGGGCATTGCTGTCGCGTTTCCTGGGTCCCGAGCGTGCCGATGCGGCGCTCGCCGAGCACGCGCGGCGGCGCGGCGTGGCATCGCCGGAGCAGATCGTCGCGGACGCGGCGCTGGTCCGGTTCGCGGAAACCGTGCTCGCCGGCGCCATTGGCGGCGCCTCCGCGCGCATCATGGTGGCATCGACGGTCAAGGAGGACGCGCTGTCGCGGCGATGAGGTCCGGACCATGCTGGACGAGGCGTCGCAGGTCATCGCGACCAGCCACGAGTTGAAGCAGAAGTCGCAGGAGTTGATGCATGCAACGGCTGAGCTGCGCGCCGCCAACGAGCGGCTGCAGGAGCTCGACCGGATGAAAGATGATTTCGTCTCGACGGTCACCCACGAGTTGCGCACGCCGTTGACGTCGATCCGGGCGTTTTCCGAGATCCTGCACGACAACCCGGAACTCGATGCGGACGAGCGGCAGAAATTTCTCAACATCATCATCCAGGAAAGCGAGCGCCTGACCCGTCTCATCAACCAGGTGCTGGACCTCGCCAAGCTGGAGTCCGGACGCGCCGAATGGCAGGTGAGCGACGTCGACCTGAAAGGTGTCATCGAGGACTCGATCGATGCCACCGGACAGCTATTCCGCGCAGGCAACGTCGCGCTCGAGATGCATCTGCCGGCGGAAGCACGGCTCGCGCATGCGGACCGCGATCGTCTGGTGCAGGTCCTGATCAATCTTCTTTCCAATGCCGTGAAATTCGTGCGGCCTGACGAAGGACGCGTCAGCGTGCGGTTGTCCGACCATGCCGGCTCGCTGCGGGTCGAGGTGGCGGACAATGGCCCCGGCATCAGCCTCGGAAAACCAGAAGATCATTTTCGAGAAATTCCGCCAGGCCGGCGATACCATGACCGAGAAGCCCCGCGGCACGGGGCTCGGTTTGCCCATCAGCCGCCAGATCATCGAGCACTTCGGCGGTCGACTCTGGGTGGAGAGCGCGCCCGGCGGCGGCGCGGCCTTCCTGTTCGAGCTTCCACTTTCACAAACCCCGGCCCGGAGCGAATCCGGATCCGGGTGCGTGCCCGGTCCGGGCATGCACGATGCCACGCGGCAGGAGTGACCCATGGGCAAAAAAATTCTCATCGCCGACGACGAACCCAATATCGTGGTCTCGCTCGAGTTTCTGATGAAGCAAAGCGGCTACGACGTGAGAGTCGCCACCAATGGGGAGGACGCATTGCGCGCGGTGGGCGAATTCAAGCCGGACCTGATCCTCCTCGACGTGATGATGCCGCGCTTGAGCGGCTACGACGTGTGCCAGAAGGTGCGGGAGAATCCCGCGTGGGCCGGCGTCAGGATCATCATGCTTTCGGCCAAGGGACGCGATGTCGAGGTGAACAAGGGAATGGCCGTCGGCGCCGACGCCTATGTGACCAAGCCCTTTTCGACCAAGGACCTGATGGCGACCGTACGCGGAAATGCTCGGCGGCTAGGGCGATGCGCGACAACGTCCGCTTCCTGCTGGCCCTGGCCGCGGCGTGGGGTTTCGTGCTGCTTGCGCTGGCCGCCACGGCGTTGCTCGTGGACCTGGACCTTGGCGCCGACGAACATGCGCTGGCCGTCGAAATCCTGCGCGGGCGCGCCGCGCATGTCGTCATCGCCGCGCTGCTGCTGCTCGCGCCGCTCGCGTTCCTGGTCCGGGCATTGTTTCGGCGCTACGTCAACGCTCCCAGGCAGTTGGCCGAGGACGCGCGCGTCATGCTCACTGCGAACCCTGCGCATCGGGCCGCATTGCGCGGATCGCGAGAGACGAAGCGGCTCGCGGCGGGACTTAACACGCTTCGCCGACGCGCACGCGTCGCTGAAGCAGGATGTCGAGGAGCGCGTGCGCGAGGCCAACGCGCGCATCGAGCAGGAACGCAAGCGCCTCGCGGCGCTGATGTCGGAGCTCGCGCAAAGCGTGATCGTGTGCAACGTCGAGGGACGGATCCTGCTCTACAACGCGCGGGCGATGCAGCTTCTGCGCAAGCCGCTCGGCGGGGAGGGCGCGGCTGGAGGCGCGCTGAGCCTGGTCGGACTCGGCCGCTCGGTCTTCGCCGTTTTCGATCGCAACCTGATCGTGCATGCGCTGGAAAGCATCCGCGATCGCATGCGCCAGGACGCGCGCAACCCGGTGGCGAGCTTCGTCACCACGGCGCCCGCGGGCCAGCTGGTGCGCGTGCAGATGGCGCCGGTGCTGGGCGTGGGTGCCGACGACGCGGACGAAGGCGCGGTCGAGGGCATCACCGGCTTCGTGCTGTTGCTCGACAACATCACCCGCCGCATCGAGGCCGGCAGCCGCCGCGATACGCTGCTCCAGACGCTGACCCAAGGAACGCGCGCGTCGCTGGCCAGCGTGCGCGCCGCGATCGAGACCATGGCGTCATTCCCCGAGATGGACACCGAGGCGCGCAGCCGCTTCATCGCCATCATCGGCGAGGAAGCGCAGCGGATGAGCGCCGGACTCGACCGGGCTGCCGCACGAGTTCGCCGACTCGCTGCGCACCGAATGGCCGCTCGAGGACATGCGCGGCGCCGACTTGATCAACGCCGCACGGCGTCGCATCGAAGGCAGGCTGGGCCTGCCAACCAAGCTCGAATCGATCGACGAGTCGATCTGGATGAAGGTGGACAGCTATTCGCTGATGCAGGCCATCACCTATCTCGTGAGCCGGCTGCAGGGGGAATTCGGCATCAGGGAGATCCGCTTCGCGCTCGCGGGCGCCGGGCAGATCGCGCACCTCGACCTGATCTGGACCGGCGCCCCGCTGGGATCGGAGACCACGATGGCGTGGCAGACGGACTCGCTCGAATTGGGAGGGGAGGCGTGTCCGCTCACGCTGAAGCAGATCGTCGAGCAGCACAACGCCGAGATCTGGTACCAGATTCACAAGCCGTCGCAGCGCGAGTATTTCCGCATCGCGATACCGGTTACCCGGCCCGAGGAAACAGTGGCGAGATTTCCTCCGGCCACCGAAAGCCGCCCGGAGTTCTACGATTTCGACCTGTTCAACCAGCCGGGTCAGACGCCCGAACTCGACATGAGGCCGCTCAGCTCGCTGAGCTACACGGTCTTCGACACGGAAACGACCGGTCTCAAGCCTTCCGAGGGCGACGAGATCGTCTCCGTAGGCGCAGTGCGTATCGTCAATGGACGCTTGCTCGAGCACGAGGTGTTCGAGCAGCTCGTCGACCCCCGCCGCGCCATGTCACCGGAAGCAGGCAGAATCACCGGCATCGATTCCGCGATGCTGGAGGGCCAGCCGACGATAGACCGCGTGCTTCCTGCATTCAGCCAATTCTGCGAGGACACGGTGCTGGTCGCGCACAACGCGGCGTTCGACATGCGCTTCCTGCGCCTGAAGGAGGATACGACGGGCGTCCGCTTCGCGCAGCCGGTCCTCGACACGCTGCTGCTGTCGGCGGTGATTCACCCGGATCTCGAATCGCACCGCCTGGAGGCGATTGCCGAGCGGATGGGCGTGAATCCCATCGGAAGGCATACGGCGCTGGGCGACGCGATCATGACCGGAGAAGTCTTCCTGCGCATGATTCCCCTGCTTGCCGAACAGGGGATACGGACGCTCGGAGAGGCCCGCGAAGCATCGCAAAAGACCTATTTCGCCCGCATCGAGTATTAAGGCGGGTGTCCAAGGATTCGCCGGCGACCGCCGAGCCGGGACGAACTCGCCATGTATTGGTTGCACGACACGTGACGAAACACGCATAATCCGCCGCACTGGAGGAAAAGCGGCGCCTTGCCTCGGGCGCCCGCGCCGTGAATGGCCGACGACACGATTCTCGAAACCAAGGGCCTGACCAAGGAGTTCAAGGGATTCGTCGCGGTCAAGGACGTAAGCCTGTCCATTCGCCGCGGAAGCATCCATGCGCTCATCGGCCCCAACGGCGCCGGCAAGACGACCTGTTTCAACCTGCTCACGCATTTCCTGACGCCCACCCGTGGCCAGATCTTCTTCAAAGGCAACGAAATCACCGGATCGCGGCCCGCAGTCATCGCGCGCACGGGCCTGGTGCGCTCGTTCCAGATATCCGCGGTGTTTCCGAACCTCACCGTGCATGAAAACGTCCGCATCGCGCTGCAGCGCAAACAAGGGCATTCGCTGGATTTCTGGCGCTCCGAGGCCACGCTCATGCGGCTGGACGGCCGAGCTGCGGAGTTGATCGATGCCGTCGGCCTGTCGGACTTCACGCATACGCGGGCCGGGGAATTGCCCTACGGGCGCAAGCGGGCGCTGGAAATCGCGACGACGCTGGCGCTCGATCCGGAAATGATGCTGCTGGACGAGCCGACGGCGGGAATGACGCACGAGGACGTCGAACGGATTGCTGCCCTGATCCGAAAGGTGGCGGCGAATCGAACCGTGCTGATGGTCGAGCACAACCTGTCCGTGGTGTCGACGCTGGCGGACAGGATCACCGTGCTGGCGCGCGGCGAGATATTGGCCGAAGGCGACTACGCGACGGTTTCGAAGCATCCCGAGGTCATCACGGCCTATCTTGGCGCCGGTCATGCCTGAAGCAATGAGCGCGCAGCCAACGCCAGCGATGGGTGCCGCCCCGCTTCTCGTCGCGCGCGGGCTGAACGCGTGGTACGGCGAGTCGCACATCCTGCATGGCGTCGACTTCGAGGTCGCTGCCGGCGAAGTGGTTACGCTGCTCGGCCGCAATGGTGCAGGAAAGACGACCACGCTCAAGTCGATCATGGGCGCGGTGCCCCGGCGCGAAGGTTCGATCGCGTTCGAGTCCACGGAAACGATCGCGCTCACGTCCAACCGCATCGCCAGGCTTGGCATCGCCTGGTGTCCGGAGGAGCGGGGGATCTTTGCCAGTCTCGATGTCGAGGAAAACCTGCTGCTGCCGCCCATCGTGCGCGAGGGCGGCTTGCCGCTGGCCGAAATCTACGAACTCTTCCCCAATCTGAAGGAACGCCTGCACAGCCAGGGCACCAAGCTCTCGGGCGGCGAACAGCAGATGCTCGCGATCGGCCGCATACTGCGCACCGGTGCGCGACTGCTGCTGCTGGACGAGCCCACGGAAGGCCTGGCGCCGGTGATCGTGCAGCACATCGGGCGCACCATCGCGCAGTTGAAGCAGCGGGGCTTCACCATCCTGCTGGTCGAGCAGAATTTCCGGTTCGCGGCTACCGTCGCCGACCGGCATTACGTGATGGAGCACGGCCGCGTCGTGGACATGATCCCTAACGCGGATCTCGACGCGAACATGGCCAAGCTTCACGAATATCTCGGCGTGTAGCCGGGGGCAATTTCATCTTTTCATTGAGGAGCATCATGAATACTTTCAAACGCACGCTCGTCGGCATGGCAGTCGCCGCGGCCCTGTCACTCGGCACGGCGCACGCGCAGGTTTCCGACAATCTGATCAAGCTTGGCGTGCTGTCGGACATGTCGAGTCTGTACACCGATCTGGCTGGCGCGGGTTCGGTGGTCGCCGCGAAGATGGCCGTCGAGGATTCCGGCATCGAGAAGCGCGGCTACAAGGTCGAAGTCATTTCCGCCGATCACCAGAACAAGCCCGACGTCGGCTCGGCCATCGCAAGGCAGTGGTACGACACCGACAAGGTCGACGTCATCCTGGACACCCCCAACTCGGGCGTCGCGCTCGCCGTCAACCAGATCACGAAGGACAAGGGCAAGGCGTTCCTGGTGTCCGGCGCCGCGTCGTCGGACCTGACCGGCAAGGCTTGCTCACCCAACACGATCCACTGGACGTACGACACGTGGATGCTCGCTAACGGCACCGGCAGCGCGATTGTCAAGACCGGTGGCGACACCTGGTTCTTCATCACCGCCGACTACGCGTTCGGCCACGCGCTCGAGCGCGACACGGAAGCGAACGTCATCAAGAACGGCGGCAAGGTGCTGGGCAAGGTGCGCGCGCCGCTGAACACGCAGGACTTCAGCTCGTTCCTGCTGCAGGCGCAGGCGTCGAAGGCGAAGATCATTGGGCTAGCGAACGCGGGTGGTGATACGACGAACTCGATCAAGCAGGCGGGCGAGTTCGGCATCGTCAAGGGCGGGCAGAACCTTGCCGGCATGCTGGTCTTCCTCACCGACATCCATTCGCTCGGCCTGCCGACCGCGCAGGGGCTGATCTTCACCGAAACGTTCTACTGGGACATGAACGACCAGACGCGCGCGTTCGCCAAGCGTTTCGCCGCTCTCGACAAGGGCATCCACCCGACGATGATCCATGCCGGCGTCTATTCGGCGACGCTGCATTACCTGAAGGCGGTCGAGGCGCTGAAGAGCGACGACGGCACCAAGGTGATCGCCAAGATGAAGGAAACGCCGACCGACGATCCGCTGTTCGGCAAGGGCTCGATCCGCGTCGACGGCCGCAAGATCCATCCGGCGTATCTGGTCGAAGCGAAAAAACCGGCGGAGTCAAAGGGCGAGTGGGATCTGTACAAGATCCGGGCGACGATTCCGGCCGACCAGGCGTTCCGTCCGCTGGCCGACGGCGGCTGCCCGCTGGTGAAATAGCAGAAACGGCCCGGCCCTGGCCCTCTCCGCGGGAGAGGGCAGGGGCAAGGGACGTTTCCACTAGACGTTTTCCCCCATGGAAATCTTCGGCATCCCCACGCAGGCCCTCTTCGGGCAGCTGCTGATCGGGCTCATCAATGGCGCGTTCTACGCCATGCTGAGCCTTGGGCTCGCCGTCATCTTCGGTCTGCTCAACGTCATCAACTTCACGCACGGCGCGCAATACATGATGGGCGCCTTCTGCGCGTGGTTTCTGCTGGAGAAATGGGGCGTCGGCTACTGGTGGTCGCTGCTCATCGCGCCGCTGGTCATCGGCCTCACCGGCGTGGTGATCGAGCGCACGATGCTGTCCCGGCTGTACAAGCTCGACCATCTCTACGGGTTGCTGCTGACGTTCGGATTGGCGCTCATCTTCCAGGGCGTCTTCACCAATTACTACGGCAGTTCGGGACAGCCGTATCGGTTGCCCGAGGAATTCGCCGGCGCGTTCAACCTGGGCTTCATGTTCCTTCCGAAATACCGCGCGTGGGTGATCGTGGCATCGCTGCTGGTGTGCCTCGCGACGTGGTACGTCATCGAGCGCACCAAGCTTGGTTCGTACCTGCGCGCAGCGACGGAGAATCCGACGCTGGTGCAGGCGTTCGGCATCAACGTGCCGCGAATGATCACGCTGACCTACGGCTTCGGCGTCGCGCTGGCGGCGCTGGCGGGCGTGATGGCCGCGCCGATCTACCAGGTCAACCCGCAAATGGGCGCCAACCTCATCATCGTCGTGTTCGCCGTGGTGGTGATCGGCGGCATGGGATCGATCCTGGGCGCCATCCTGACCGGCTTCGGATTGGGAATCGTCGAAGGCCTGACCAAGGTGTTCTATCCGGAAGCGTCGAATACCGTGATCTTCGTGATCATGGTCATCGTGCTGCTCATCAAACCCGCCGGGCTGTTCGGCAAGGAAAAGTAGGCGCGCCATGGCCATAGCGTCAACCACTCCCGCGTTGCCGGCCTCGCGGACCATGCTGGTCGCGACGGCGGTCATGACGGTGGCGCTGGTGCTGGCGCCCGTATTGGGCGTCTATCCGGTCTTCCTCATGAAGGCGCTGTGCTTTGCGCTGTTTGCCTGCGCGTTCAACCTGCTGATCGGCTTCGGCGGGTTGCTTTCCTTCGGCCACGCGATGTTCCTCGGAACTGCCGGGTACGTCTGCGCCCACGCCGCCAAGGAGTGGGGCTGGCCCCCGGAAGCCGCGATATTCATGGGCACGCTCAGCGCGGCGGCGATGGGCGTCGTCGTGGGGTTGCTGGCCATACGCCGGCAGGGCATCTACTTCGCGATGATCACGCTGGCGCTGGCACAGATGGTGTATTTCTTCTATCTGCAGACGCCGTTCACGCACGGCGAGGACGGCATCCAGGCGGTGCCCCGAGGCAAGCTGTTCGGGCTGCTCGACCTGTCCAACACGCTTGTCATGTACTACGTGGTGCTCGCCATCTTCCTGGCGGCATTCCTGCTCATCTACCGGATCGTCAATTCGCCGTTCGGCCAGGTGTTGAAGGCGATCCGCGAGAACGAGCCGCGCGCCGTCTCGCTGGGCTATGACGCGGAAAAATACAAGCTCCTCGCATTCATCCTGTCGGCAACGCTCGCGGGACTTGCCGGCGCCACCAAGGCCATCGTGTTCCAGCTGGCCTCGCTCACCGATGTCCACTGGACGATGTCGGGCGAAGTCGTACTGATGACATTGCTGGGCGGCATGGGCACGATATTCGGCCCGGTGGTGGGCGCCTTCACGATCATCGGCCTGGAAAGCTATCTGGCGGGCTTCGGGCAATGGGTGACGGTGATCACCGGCGTCATCTTCGTGATCTGCGTTCTCGCGTTCCGGCGCGGAATCGTCGGCGAACTTTCGGCATGGTGGGCGCGTCGCCAGGGCTGATCCGGCTCGCAATCGTCATTGCGCTTGCCGCGGCACCCTTCGGCACGTTCGCCGCGACCGACGGCGTATGTCGTCACGGGTAACTGCCGCGACGGCCAGCCGCACGGCGCCTACGAGTTGCGCATGCCCGACGGCACGTTGCGCGTCGCCGGCGCGTTCACGCGCGGCAAGCGCACCGGCAGCTTCCTGTACTGGTCTTCCGCCGGCGTGCGCATCGCTCACCTGCCGTACGACGACGACGTGCTGAGCGGCACCGTCGCGCTGTGGTATTCCGAAGGGAACGCCAGGTCCGAACCCGGCCCCAAGCTCGAGGCGGTCTATGCCCACGGACGGCGGGCCGGCGGCGTGCGCTCGTGGTATCCGAATGGCCGCCCGCGGGCCGAGTTCCGTTACGAGCGAGGGGTCCTCGCGGAGGCGCGCGCCTGGAACGCCAAAGGCGCCAAGTTGACCGAAGCCGAGGCGCGCGCCATGGCGGCGCGCGACGTGGCGACGGACGATCAGTTCTACAATGCGCTCGAGGCCATCGTGCGCGAACATCCGCCGCCGTGCGATGCCAACGGGAGGACCACATGAAATCGACCAGACGCCGCCACCTGCTGCAGACTGCGGTGCTGGTGACGGCGGGGATGAGCGCCCACGAGCGGCGCGTCGGCGCAGGTCGCGCGAACACCGTTCGCGGTCGCTCCCACGTACATCCCGATCAGCGGGTCCAGCGACCTGTTCCCCGTTCGCCGAATCTATTGCATCGGCCGCAACTATGCCGCCCACGCGCGGGAAATGGGCTCGGACCCGAACCGCGAGCCGCCATTCTTCTTCCAGAAGCCGACGGATGCGGTGCAGATCGTTCCGCCCGGCGTCACCGTCGATCATCCCGTATCCGACGCTGACGAAGAACTACCATTACGAGATCGAGCTGGTCGCGGCGCTCGACGAGGGCGGGCGCGACATTCCCGGTCGAACAGGCGCTGGGCTGCGTATTCGGCTACACGGTGGGACTGGACATGACGCGGCGCGACCTGCAGCGCGCCATGGGCGACGAGAAGAAACCGTGGGAGATCGGCAAGAGCTTCGACCATTCGGCGCCGCTTGGGCCCGCTGCAGCCGGCGGCGAAGACCGGACCCTTCACCGAAGGCGCGATCTGGCTCAAGGTCAACGGCCAGGTCAAGCAGTCGGCCAACCTGAACCAGATGATCTGGACGGTGGCCGAGCAGATCAGCAAGCTGTCGCAGGCCTTCGAGCTGATGCCCGGCGACATCATCTACTCGGGAACGCCGGAAAACGTCGGTCCGGTGGTCAAGGGCGACGTGATGACCGGTCACATCGACAGGCTGCCGGACATCAGCGTGAAGGTCGTTTGACCCGACGGTGTCTGAATCGCGTCCGGTCGCGGCTCGCGTTCCCGGAGCGTGCCGTGGCTGCGCGCTTTTTGACGGTGGAAGGGCTTTCGCGCTAGATTGCAGCCAACCGCGCGATGCTCGTCGTCGTCGCATATCCCAACCGGACTTCCATTCGAAGGTGATTTCCATGCGCATTTCCACGCTTCGCCGCGGTTTCGGCGTCCTGGCCGCTGCGGCGGCGTTCCTCGTTGCGCCGCACTTTGCGCAGCTGGCAAATGCGGCCGATCTCAAGATCGCGGTCGCCGCGGACGTCACGTCGATCGACCCGCACTTCTTCAACCTGTTTCCCAACAACAACGTCGCCGAGCATATCTTCGACAAGCTCGTGCAGATGGACCCGGATTCGAAGATGATCCCCGGCCTCGCGACGTCGTGGAAGACGATCGACGACACGACGTGGGAGTTCAAGCTGCGCAAGGGCGTCAAGTTCCACGACGGATCCGAACTGACCGCCGAGGACGTCGTGTTCTCGATCGATCGCGTGCCGCTGGTGCCGAACAGTCCCGGCCGCTTCACCGCCTACACCAAGGCCATCGTCAGCAAGCAGATCGTCGACCCGTACACGCTGCGCCTCAAGTACGCGGCGCCGTATCCGCTGGCGCCGAACGACCTGTCCACGATCTACATCGTGTCGAAGAAGGCGGCAGCCAACGCCACGACTGACGACTTCAACAGCGGCAAGGCGGCCATCGGCAGCGGCCGCTTCAAGTTCGTCCGGTACGTGAACGGCGATCGCGTCGAACTGGCGCGCAACGACAACTATTGGGGTGACAAGCCGGTCTGGGACAAGGTCACCTTCAGGATCATCAAGAGCGAGCCGGCGCGCGTGGCGGCACTGCTCTCCGGCGACGTCGATGCCATGGAAGGCGTGCCGACGGCGGACCTGGCGCGCCTCAAGGCCGACCCCAAGTTCAATGTCACGTCGAAGATCTCCCACCGCGTGATCTATTTCAATTTCGACTATCCTCGACCGCTCGAGCCCGTTCATCACGGGCAAGGACGGCAAGCCGCTGGCGAAGAATCCGCTGCTCGACGTCCGCGTGCGGCGCGCGATCTCCAAGGCGATCAACCGGCCGGCGATTGCCGAGCGCGTGATGGAAGGCCAGGCCATTCCGTCGGGCCAGCTGGTGTCGGCAACGCTGTTCGGAAACGTGCCGGGCCTGAAGGCCGACGCGTTCGATCCGGAAGGCGCCAAGAAGCTGCTCGCCGAGGCCGGCTATCCCGACGGCTTCAACGTCACGATCCACGGACCCTCGGGCCGCTACGTCAACGACGAGAAGATCGTGCAGGCCGTGGCGCAGATGCTGGCGCGCGTCGGCATCGCCGCCAAGGTCGAGACGGCGCCGATGGGACCGTACTCGTCCCGCGCGTCGAAGCAGGAATTCAGCTTCTACATGGTGGGCTGGGGCGCGTCGACCGGCGAGGCGTCGTCCCCGCTGCGCTCGCTGCTCGCGACCTACAATACCGACAAGGGCCTGGGCGCCGTGAACTGGGGCCGCTACAGCAATCCCAAGGTCGACTACCTGATCGAGCAGGCGATGCAGCAGGTCGACGACGAGAACCGCCGGATCATGCTGCAGCGGGCGACGGAGCTGTCGATGTCGGACCTGGGGCATCCTGCCGATCCACTTCCAGTACACGATGTGGGCGACGGCCAAGGGCGTGACCTACGTCCCGCGCACCGACGAATACACGCTGGCGTTCCAGTTCAAGCCGGTGAAAGGTTGAACCCCGACGGTCAAAGGCGAGCCATTGCCTTTGTCCGGATAACGCGATGCTGGTCTTCGTCATCCGCCGCAGCATGCAGAGCGTGGTGGTGCTGCTCGTCATGTCGCTGCTGGTGTTCGTCGGCGTCTATGCGATCGGCAACCCGATCGACATCCTGATCAACCCGCAGGCCGACCAGGCGGAGCGCGAGCAGGCGATCGCGGCGCTCGGCCTCGACAAGCCGCTGTACGCGCAGTACTTCACGTTCCTGAGCGGCGCGTTCCACGGCGATCTCGGCAAGTCCTTCGTCCACGCCACGTCGGCGCTCGGGCTCATCCTCGAGCGGATGCCGGCGACGATGGAACTCGCGATCTCGGCGACGCTGATCGCCGTCGTGCTCGGCATTCCGCTGGGCCTGCTGGCGGGCCTTAAGCCCAACGGCGTGGCGGGGCGCTCCATCATGGCAGGCTCGATCCTCGGCTTCTCGCTGCCGACGTTCTGGGTTGGCCTGATGCTGATCATGGTGTTCGCGGTCGAACTGCACTGGCTGCCGTCGAACGGCCGCGGGCCGACGACGCTGCTGTTCGGCCTCATCCCGGTGTCGTTCATGTCGTGGGACGGCCTGAAGCACCTGATCCTGCCTGCCACCAACCTTGCGCTGTTCAACCTGGCGCTGCTCATACGCCTCACGCGCGCCGGGACCCACGAGGCGCTGCTGCAGGACTACGTGAAGTTCGCCCGCGCCAAGGGACTCACCAACTCGCGCGTGATCGGCGTGCACGTGCTGCGCAACATCCTGATCCCGATCGTCACGGTGATCGGGCTGCAGTTCGGCGCGCTGATCGGATTCGCCATCGTCACCGAGAGCGTCTTCGCGTGGCCCGGCATGGGCAAGCTCCTCATCGATTCCATCAACTTCCTGGACCGGCCGGTGATCGTCGCGTACCTGCTGGTCATCGTGTCGTTGTTCATCGTCATCAACCTGGTCGTCGACATCCTGTATTCCGCGCTCGATCCGCGCGTCCGCATCACCGAGAGCAAGGGATGAGGCCGCGCTGATGGCGACTCTGCTGCCTGCGACCAGCGCATCCGCCAGGACGGTGCAGACGCCGTTCCAGCGCGTCGTCGGCGACTTCCTCGCCAATCCGGTCGCCGTGTTCGGGCTGGGGCTGCTTGTCGCTGGTCGTGCTCGCGGCGCTGTTCGCCCCGATGATCTCGCCGCAGAATCCGTACGACCTGGCGCAACTCGACGTGATGGACAGCCGGCTGCCGCCGGGGTCGCCCGCGCCCAATGGCGGCCACTTCTGGCTGGGCACCGACGACCAGGGGCGCGACATGCTGTCGGCCATCTTCTACGGCCTGCGCATTTCGCTCGCCGTGGGCGTGATCAGCACCGTCTTTGCGCTGATCATCGGCCTGACGATGGGATTGACCGCGGCCTACTTCGGCGGGAAATTCGAAACGCTGGTCATGCGCATCGTCGACATCCAGCTTTCGTTCCCGGCCATCCTGATCGCGCTGATCCTGATCGCCGTGCTGGGGCAGGGCACGGGCAAGGTCATCACCGCGCTGGTCACGGTGCAGTGGGCGTACTACGCGCGCACCGTGCGCAGCGCGGCGCTGGTGGAGAAGCGCCGCGAATACATGGAGGCGGCGCGATGCCTCGCGTTGTCGCCGTCGCGCATCGTGTTCCGGCACCTGCTGCCCAATTGCCTGCCGCCGATGATCGTGGTCGCCACCGTGCAGGTGGCCGCAGCCATCGCGCTGGAAGCCACGCTGTCGTTCCTGGGCCTGGGCCTGCCGATCACCGAGCCGTCGCTGGGCCTGCTGATCGCCAATGGCTACCAGTACCTGCTGTCCGGCAAGTACTGGATCAGTTTCTTTCCCGGCATCGCATTGCTGCTGACGATCGTCAGCATCAACCTCGTCGCCGACCAGTTACGCGACGTCCTCAATCCGCGGCTTCAGAAATGAGAGCATCGCCCGAAGCGATCACCGAACCCGTCCTCGAGGTCGAAGGCCTGCGCACGCATTTCTTCACCAAGGCTGGCGTGGTCAAGGCGGTCGACGACGTTTCCTTCAGCGTGGGCCGCGGCGAAGTGCTGGGATTGGTCGGCGAGTCCGGCTCGGGAAAGTCGATGACCGGCTACTCGCTGATGGGGCTCATCGATCCGCCCGGGAAGATCGTCGCCGGCAGCATCGTGCTCGACGGCGTCGAGCAGCGCACGCTGAACGCGGAACAGCAGCGCCGCATGCGCGGCAACCGGATCGCCATGATCTTCCAGGATCCGATGATGACGCTCAACCCGGTCCTGCGCATCGACGTGCAGATGGTCGAGGCCATTCTCGCGCACAAGCGCGTGAGCAGGGAGGTTGCCCGGCTGCGCGCGCGCGAGGCGCTGGGAAAGGTCGGCATTCCGTCGCCGGACGAGCGGCTGCTCGCTTATCCGCACCAGTTCTCGGGCGGCATGCGCCAGCGCGTGGCCATAGCGATCGCGATGCTCAATCGTCCCGACCTCATCATTGCCGACGAGCCGACGACCGCGCTCGACAACACCATCCAGGGCCAGATCCTGTACGAGATCCAGAAGCTGACGCGCGAAACCGGCACGGCGCTGATCTGGATCACGCACGACCTGTCGGTGATCGCCGGCCTGGCCGATCGCGTGTGCGTGATGTATGCCGGGCGCATCGTCGAGCAGGGCTCGTGCGACGAGGTGCTGGCACACCCGGCGCATCCGTATACGCGGGGCTTGCTCGATTCGGTGCCTGCCAACAACGAGCGCGGGCAGCGCCTGAAGCAGATTCCCGGCATGACGCCGTCGCTGCTCGACCTGCCGCCCGGCTGTCCGTTTCGCGAGCGCTGCTCGCGCGCGGACGCCGAATGCGAAGTCTCGCCCGAAATGCGGCCGGTTGGCGGCGCCGGACAGTCCGTGCGCTGTTTTCATCCTCTCGTCCCGGTGCGCGGATGAACGCATTGGAGACCGCCGCCCGTCCGGATGTGACGGCGCTCGTCGAACTGAAAGGCGTGTCGAAGCGGTTCGTGAAGTCGCTCGACCTCGCCGCGAAGATCGGCAACCGGTTCGGCGCCGGGATGAAGGAAGAAGTCGTGCATGCGGTGGACAACGTCGATCTCGTCGTGGCGCCGGGCGAGGTGGTCGGCCTGGTGGGCGAATCCGGGTGCGGCAAGTCCACGCTCGGGCGCATGACCGTCGGCCTGCTGCCGCTCTCCGCCGGCGAGCGTTTCTGGCAGGGCGCGTCGCTCGCGGGCCTGGATGCCGCCGCCGCGCGCAGGCAGCAGCTCAAGATGCAGATGATCTTCCAGGATCCGTACGCGTCGCTGAACCCGCGCATGCGCGTGCTGGACATCGTGGGAGAGGCGCCGGTCGCGCACAACATGATCCGCGGCGCCCAGCAGGTCGAATATGTCGGCCTGATGCTGAATCGCGTCGGGCTCGATCCCACGCTCATGCGCCGCTATCCGCACCAATTTTCGGGCGGCCAGCGTGCGCGCATCGGCATCGCGCGGGCGCTCGCGGTCAAGCCGCTGTTCCTGGTCTGCGACGAATCCGTGGCGGCGCTCGACGTTTCCATCCAGGCCCAGGTGCTGAACCTGTTCATGGAACTGAAGGGCGCGCTCAACCTCACGTACCTGTTCATCAGCCACGATCTGGGCGTGGTCAAGTACATCTCGGATCGCGTCGTGGTGATGTACCTCGGCCGCGTCGTCGAAAGCGCGCCGTCGGCGGAACTCTTCGCGCACTGCAATCACCCGTACACGCAGGCGCTGCTGGCCGAGGTGGGCAAGGTCACGCCGGGCAAACGCACGTTCGTGCCGATCAAGGGCGAGATACCGTCGCCGCTTGATCCGCCCTCCGGTTGCCACTTTCATCCCCGCTGCCCGCACGCGATGGCAAAATGCCGGGAAGCGGCGCCGCCGCTCGTCGAGATCGCGCCGGGACACAAGTCGGCGTGCTACCTGAACGAGCCATGAGCGCCGAAGGGCCGCCCCGAGGCGCGAATTGCGCCCCCTTTGGGGGCAGCGCAGTGGCGCCAGCCACAAGCGTGGAGGTCCAATGACCAACACGGAAGTCTTCATCCGCCACGATCCCGCGGGCGACGCGATCCCGCTGGTGCTCGATTCGCCGCACTCAGGCACCGCCTATCCGCAGGCGTTCGACCACGCGCCGCGCGCGCTCGCTCGTGAGGCAGGCGGAGGACACGCACGTCGCCACGCTCTGGCGCGCGGCGCCGTCGTTTGGCGCGACGCTGCTCGAAGCGCGTTTCCCGCGCGCGTTCATCGATCCGAACCGCGGACTCGACGACATCGACCCCGATCTGCTCGCCGACCCGTGGCCGCACCCGATAGCGCCGAGCCGCAAGACGCTGCAGGGAATCGGGCTGGTCTGGCGGATGGCCGGCGACGGCGTCCCGATGTACGCGCGCAAGCTCACCAGCGCGGAAGTCATGGCCCGCATCGACCACTATTGGCGGCCATATCACGCCGAACTCGACGCGCTGCTCGACGCGCGCTTTCAACGCTTCGGCGCCGTGTGGCACATCAACTGTCACTCGATGCCGGCGGTCGGCGATGCGCGCGCCGACGATCCCGGGCGCGAACGCGCGGACTTCGTGCTGGGCGACCGCGACGGATCGACGTGCGAACCCGGGTTCACGCAGCTGGTCGCCGAAACGCTGCGGCACATGGGCTACGCCGTCGCCGTCAACGATCCCTACAAGGGTGTGGAAATCGTGCGCAAGCACGGGCGGCCCGCCGAACGCCGGCACAGCCTGCAACTGGAAATCAAGCGCACGCTGTACATGGACGAGCAGACGTTCGAGCCCAACGCCGGATTCCTGCGCCTCGAGGCGGACCTGGCTCGGCTGACCGCGACGATCGCGACGCACATCCGGGAACGCGTGGGAATCGCGCCATCGCGCGACACCGATGCGGCATCCGGCCGGTGACCCGTTGCCGCTGCCGGTGATTGGTCTGACCACTTGACCGGTTGCATGAGCGCTGTTAACGTCGCCGCCACATCGCCGGATGCGCGCAGCTTAAAGCTGCCACTGAAGACGCCCCGTCGCCTTTTGCAGTCCCGTCCTTTAGGAGGATCCATGAAACTGATGCAGCGCGCACTCGTTGCGCTGGCCACCGCGCTCTTCGTGTCGGCAGCCTTTGCCGCCTATCCCGAACGACCGATTACGCTCATCGTCCCGTGGGGCGCTGGCGGCGGCACTGATGCGACGGCGCGGATCATCGGCACGTTGATGGAAAAGGAGCTCGGGCAGCCGGTCAACGTCGTCAATCGCACCGGTGGCAGCGGCGTCGTGGGTCACAGCGCCATCGCGCAGGCCGCGCCGGACGGGTACACGATCGGCCTGATCACCGTCGAGATCGGCATGATGCACTGGCAGGGACTCACCGAGCTGACCGGCGCGTCGTATACGCCGATCGGACTGGTCAATGCCGATCCGGCCGGGTTGCAGGTGGCCGCCGATTCGCCCTACAAGAACGTCAACGAACTCGTCGCCGCCATCAAGGCGAGTCCCGGCAAGTTCAAGGCGTCCGGCACCGGGCAGGGCGGCATCTGGCACCTGGCGATCGCCGGCATGCTGCAGGACCTGAAGGTCGATCCGGCCAGCGTGCCGTGGGTTCCTTCCAACGGCGCGGCGCCCGGCCTGCAGGACCTGGTTGCCGGCGGCGTGCAGATCGCGCCGGTGTCGCTGCCCGAGGCGCGCTCGCTCATCGACGCCGGAAAGGTCAAGAGCCTCGCGGTCATGGCCGACGCGCCGTCCGCGCTGTACCCGGCGGTGCCGACGTTGAAGTCGGCGACCGGCAGCAACTGGACGATGGCCGCCTGGCGCGGGATCGCGGCGCCGAAGAACCTGTCTCCCGAAGCGCGCGACAAGCTGGTCGCCGCGATCAGGAAGATCGTCGCCAGCAAGGACTA
Organism: uncultured beta proteobacterium; assembly: GCA_963816165.1. Lineage (GTDB taxonomy): Bacteria > Pseudomonadota > Gammaproteobacteria > Burkholderiales > Casimicrobiaceae > VBCG01. The sequence goes on along the minus strand of CAWFJL010000010.1, from coordinate 351,745 downwards.
CACGGACTTCATGGCGCAGCGCGGCTTCGGTGTCATCTATGCGCCGCCGGAGGAATTTGCGCTGTTCATGGCCAAGTCCGACAAGGATCTGGGCGCGACGATGAAGGCGGTCGGAATCGTCAAGTGACACGGACTTCCGGGGGCCGGGGCACGCGCCCCGGCCCCGGAGTCGCATAGAAGGGCAGCGCGCATGAGACTCAACGATGCCGTCTGGGGCGCGTTGCTGCTGTTGTTCAGCGTGGTGATCCTCGTCCACGTGCAGAGCTTTCCCAAGATTCCGGGACAGCAGGTCGGGCCCGCGCTGTTTCCCGGGCCTGCTGGCGGTCGGCCTTGCCGTCTGCGGCGCGCTGCTGGTACTGAAGGGCCTCGCCACGCGCCGCGCGTGGGGCGAGCGCGCCGAATGGATCGCGTTCGCCGATTGGACGAAGTTCGCGCAGGCACGTGACTGCGTTTGCGCTGACCATCGGCGTCAACATCCTGTACATCCTGGCCGTCGACAAGCTGGGCTTCATACCGCTCGGCGTGATCTATCTCTCGCTGTTGTTCTGGGTGTATGGCGTTGGCGCGAAATGGATCGTGCCGCTGTCCATCGTCATGACGCTGGGTATCCACTACGCGTTCTACAAGCTGTTGAAAGTTCCGCTGCCGTGGGGCTTGTTGCAGGGCGTCGCGTGGTGATGCCGGCGGGTCCCGCTGCCGTGGGTTTGCTGCCGGGCGTCGCGTGGTGATGCCGGCGAGTCCCGCTGCCGTGAGGCCGGTTGCAGGGAATTGCATGGTGACGGCGGAACCTTCCGCGCGGGGGCCGTGGTGAGTCCGGCCTGGTCCCAGGCATTCGTCCTGGTCTTCGATCCGTACAACATCTGGGTGATGCTCGCGGCATCGCTGTTCGGGCTGTTCGTCGGCGCGGTCCCCGGGCTCACGGCGACGATGGCCACCGCACTGCTGGTGCCGGTGACATTCTTCATGGCGCCAATTCCGGCCATCGCGGCGATTGTCACCGCGACCGCAATGGCCATATTTTCCGGCGACATTCCCGGGTGCCTGATGCGCATGCCCGGCACGCCGGCGTCCGCAGCCTATACGGACGAAGCCTATGCGATGACCAGGAAGGGCCAGGCCGAAACCGCGCTGGGGGCGGGACTCGTCTTTTCCGCCATCGGCGGACTGTTCGGCACGGCGGTCCTGATCATGGCCGCACCGACGCTCGCCGAGTTCGCGCTGAAATTCAGTTCCTTCGAGTACTTCTGGCTGGTGCTGCTGGGACTGACCTGCGCCGTGTTCATGACGTCGGACCGCCCGCTGAAGGGCTTCGTGTCGCTGCTGCTGGGATTGCTCGTCGCCTGCGTTGGCTTGGGCAATCCGGCGGGATTCCCGCGCTTCACGTTCGGCAACATCGAGATGCTGGGCGGCATCGGCATGATCCCGTTGATGATCGGCATGTTCGCGATTTCGGAAATCATTCGCTTTGCCGTCGACACCAACCCGCCGCTCAGGATCGTCGACCAGCCGATGGGCAACGTCTTCAAGGGCATGTGGGGCCTCGCGAAGAAATATCCGGTGCAGATCCTGCGCGGCAGCGCGCTGGGCACGCTGGTCGGCGCGTTGCCCGGCGCCGGCGCCGACATCGCGGCATGGATGTCCTACGCGATCAGCAAGAAATTCTCCAAGGAGCCGGAGAAATTCGGCACCGGGCACGTCGAGGGAATCGTCGAATCGGGGTCGGCGAACAACAGCGCGCTGGCCGGGGCCTGGATTCCGGCGCTCGTCTTCGGCATCCCCGGCGACTCGATCACCGCGATCATCATCGGCGTGCTGTACATGAAGAACATGAATCCCGGGCCGTCGCTGTTCACCAACAATCCGCAGAACATCTACGCCGTCTACCTTCTGTTCATCATCGCCAACATCATCATGATTCCGCTGGGCTGGTGGTGCATCAAGGTCTCCAAGCAGATCCTCAAGGTGCCGCGGACGGTGCTGATGCCCGTCATCATGCTGTTCTGCGTCGTCGGATCCTTCGCGATCAACAATACGGCCTTCGACGTGACCGTGATGCTGGTCGCAGGGGTGATCGCGTACGTGCTGGAGGAGAACGGGTTCCCGGTCGCGCCGGCCATCCTGGGCGTCGTGCTGGGAGGGATGCTCGAGGAGAACTTCATCACGTCGATGATCAAGTCCGACGGCAGCCTGGCGGCCTTCTTCGCCCGTCCGGTCGCGGCGACGCTCGCCGCGCTCACGCTGGCGGTGTGGTTCCTGCCGCTGCTGATTCGCCGCCTGAGAGTCCTGGCCGGTGTCTGAGGCCACGTCTTTCCTGGCCGCGCCAGCCCCCGCGTTGACCCGCTGTGGTGCGGTGCGGTAAAATCGAACGGTTTTGGCGCCCGAATATCCATGGGCGCCATTCGCTGCGTCCGCCCCAAATCGGGGCAAACACCCGTCCGGCGCAAGGCAGCGCCGGAAAGTGGCGGGTAGAACCTGAAAAGATCGGTCGCAATGCGCGGGAAGCTCATCGTCGGCAACTGGAAAATGAACGGCGGGTTGGCGACGAATTCCGCGTTGTTGGTAGCATTGCTGGCGGGCTGGAAGGCGCCTGCCGGCCGCACGATGGGCGTGTGCGTGCCATTTCCCTATCTTGGACAGGCGCGCGACGCGTTGCAGGATTCCGCCATTGCGTGGGGCGCGCAGGACGTCAGCGCGCACGCGGCCGGCGCGTATACCGGCGAAGTCTCCGCCGGCATGCTGGCGGAATTCGGATGCGGAATGGTTTTGGTGGGCCACTCGGAGCGGCGCCAGTTGCACGGCGAAACGGATGGCATGGTCGCCGCGAAGGCCACGGCGGCATTGAATGGCGGATTGACGCCGGTCGTCTGTCTCGGCGAAACCCTTGCCGAGCGCGACGCCGGGCAGACGCTGGACGTGGTGGGCCGGCAATTCGACGCGGTGGCGGCAACTTTGGGCGCGCGCCTCACGCTGGTTGCGCTGGCTTACGAGCCGGTCTGGGCGATCGGCACGGGACGCACCGCAACGCCGGCCGAAGCACAGGCAGTGCATGGGTTTTTGCGGCAGCGGCTGGAGGCGGCGGGTGCCGGGGACGTGAAGGTGCTGTACGGGGGCAGCGTCAAGGCCGCGAACGCCGCGGAACTTTTCGCCATGCCCGACATCGATGGCGGACTCGTCGGCGGAGCATCGCTGGACGCGAATGAATTTTTGGCGATTGCAGCGGCCTAAACCAGGCGGGCGGCAAGGCCGGAGCGGACACAATGGCACTGTTGGAAACAATACTTTTCGTCGTGCAGATCCTGGTGGCGATCGCGCTGTGCGGACTCATCCTGTTGCAGCATGGGAAGGGGGCCGACATGGGCGCCGCATTCGGCAGCGGTTCCTCGGGAAGCCTCTTCGGCGCAGCGGGCTCGGCCAATTTCCTTTCGCGCACGACGGCAATTCTGGCGGCGGTGTTTTTCCTGTCCAGCCTTGGATTGACCTACCTGGGCACGACGCATGCGCGGAGTGGAGTGACGCAGCAAGGCGTGATGCAGGACGTCCCGGCGCCGAAAGCAGGCGACAGCGCGGCGCCCGCGCCGGCCGCCCCGGCGCCCGCGACGCCTGCCGCGCCGCCGGCTTCGCCATCAAAGGCGGGAGACGTACCGAAATAGCGGGGACGACGCGGCGCGACGCATTTGACGCCGCCGCCGAATCCCTTGTTTGATACCAGAACTGCCGACGTGGTGAAATTGGTAGACACGCTGTCTTGAGGGGGCAGTGGCGAAAGCCGTGGGAGTTCGAGTCTCCCCGTCGGCACCAGAGCACGAAGGCCATCCCGGACCCGGCGGGTGGCAGCAGCAGTCGCGGCGACGAAGTACGAATCGGAAGCGCTTTCGATGCAGGCGCGCCATGCGCGGTAAAATGCGGTGAAGCGGGTGCTTTCTCGCCACGGGGCCATTGATGCTGGAACAGTATTTCCCGATCCTTCTCTTCATCATCGTCGGTCTGGGACTCGGCCTCCTGCTGCTCTCCCTTGGCGCATTGCTCGCGCCAAACCGTCCCGATGCCGCCAAGCTCTCGCCGTACGAATGCGGATTCGAGGCGTTCGAGGACGCGCGGATGAAGTTCGACGTCCGCTATTACCTGATCGCCATCCTCTTCATCCTGTTCGACCTGGAAATCGCGTTCCTGTTTCCGTGGGCGGTCGTGCTGCCGGAAATCGGCTTCGAGGGCTTCGTGGCCATGATGGTGTTCCTGCTGATCCTCGTGGTGGGCTTCGCGTACGAGTGGAAGAAGGGCGCACTGGAGTGGGAATGAGCGCGGCGGCGAGCGAAGCGAGCAAGGCCCGAAGGGCGCGGCGCTGCGCGACTGACCGCGGCCGACACTCCGTCCCTGTGCAAGGCGTGGCCGATTCACGGAGGCCGCGAATGAGCGCGGCGGCGAGCGAAGCGAGCAAGGCCCGAAGGGCGCGGCGCTGCGCGACTGACCGCGGCCGACACGACAACGTCATGCAATACGTTTTCGGTCCACGGAGGCCGCGAATGGCCGCTTCCGGGGAGGTTGCAAATGGCCATTGAAGGCGTGCTGGAGAAGGGCTTCGTCACCACGTCGCTCGACAGCGTCATCAACTGGGCGCGCAATGGCTCGATGTGGCCGATGTCCTTCGGTCTCGCCTGCTGCGCGGTGGAAATGATGCATGCGGGCGCCGCGCGCTATGACCTCGACCGCTTCGGCGTCGTGTTCCGTCCGAGTCCGCGCCAGTCCGACGTGATGATCGTCGCCGGAACGCTGTGCAACAAGATGGCGCCGGCGCTGCGCAAGGTGTACGACCAGATGGCCGAGCCGCGCTGGGTGATCTCGATGGGTTCGTGCGCGAACGGCGGCGGCTACTACCACTACTCGTATTCGGTCGTTCGCGGCTGCGATCGCATCGTTCCCGTCGACATCTACGTCCCGGGCTGCCCGCCGACGTCCGAAGCCCTTCTCTACGGCATCCTGCAGCTCCAGAACAAGATCTGGCGCACCAACACTATCGCGCGCTGATGGCCTCGAAAACCGAAGACCTGGCCGCGGCGCTGCACGCCGGGTTGGGGGACGCGCTGACCGGCGTGACCGTCGCGCTGGGCGAAGTGACGGCGGTCGTGCCCGCTACGCGCCTTGCCGAAACGATGCGCGCACTGCGCGACCGGCCGGAACTGCGCTTCGAATCGCTGATCGACGCCTGCGGCGTGGACTACTCGACCTACGGCGACGGCGCATGGACCGGCGCCCGCTTCGCCGTCGTCTATCACCTGCTGTCGCTGTCGCACAACCACCGGCTGCGCGTGCGCGCGTTTGCCGCCGATGACGACTTTCCGATCCTGCCGAGCGTGGTCGACACATGGCCCGCGGCCAACTGGTTCGAGCGCGAGGCGTTCGACCTCTACGGCATCGTGTTCGACGGCCACCCGGACCTGCGGCGCCTGCTCACCGACTACGGCTTCGTCGGGCATCCGTTCCGCAAGGATTTTCCGCTGTCCGGCTACGTCGAGATGCGCTACGACCCCGAGCAGAAACGCGTGATCTACCAGCCGGTGACGATCGAGCCGCGCGAAATCACGCCGCGGATCATCCGCGAAGAACACTACGCCGGAACGAAGTAGGCGCATGGCTGAAATTCGCAACTACACGATGAACTTTGGGCCGCAGCACCCGGCGGCTCACGGCGTGCTGCGCCTCGTGCTGGAGCTCGACGGCGAAGTCATCGAGCGTGCCGATCCGCACATCGGCCTGTTGCACCGCGCCACCGAGAAGCTCGCAGAGAACAAGACCTACATCCAGTCGCTGCCGTACATGGACCGGCTCGACTACGTGTCGATGATGTGCAACGAGCACGCCTATTGCATGGCGATCGAACGGCTGCTCGGCCTGGAAGTTCCGCTGCGTGCGCAATACATCCGGGTGATGTTCGACGAGATCACGCGCATCCTCAATCACCTGCTGTGGCTCGGCTGCCACGCGCTGGACATCGGCGCGATGACGCCGTTCCTGTACGCGTTCCGCGAGCGCGAGGACCTGTTCGACGTCTACGAGGCCGTGTCGGGCGCGCGCATGCACGCTGCATATTACCGGCCGGGCGGCGTGTACCGCGACCTGCCGGAGCGGATGCCGCAATACCAGCCGTCGAAACTCAAGAATGCCAAGGCGATGGCGCGCCTGAACGAGAACCGCCAGGGATCGCTGCTCGACTTCATCGCCGACTTCGTGCGCCGCTTTCCGAAGTGCGTGGACGAGTACGAGGAGCTTCTCACCGAGAACCGGATCTGGAAGCAGCGCACCGTCGGCATCGGCGTCGTCACGCCGGAGCGGGCGATGGCGCTGGGCTTCACCGGCCCGATGCTGCGCGGCTCCGGCGTGCCGTGGGACCTGCGCCGCAAGCAGCCCTACGAAGTCTACGACCGGCTGCAGTTCGACATTCCGGTCGGCGTCACCGGCGACTGCTACGACCGGTACCTGGTGCGCGTCGAGGAAATGCGGCAGTCCAACCGGATCATCGGCCAGTGCGTCGATTGGCTGCGCGCCAATCCGGGGCCGGTGATCGTGGACAACCACAAGGTGGCGCCGCCCGACCGCGAGTCGATGAAGTCGAACATGGAAGAGTTGATCCACCACTTCAAGCTGTTCACCGAGGGCATGCACGTGCCGCCGGGCGAGGCGTATGCCGCGATCGAGCATCCCAAGGGCGAGTTCGGCGTCTACATCATCTCCGACGGCGCGAACAAGCCCTACCGCGTGAAACTGCGTCCTCCCGATTTCGTGCACCTGGCCGCGCTGGACGAGATGTCGCGCGGGCACATGATCGCCGACGTGGTCGCGATCATCGGCACGCAGGACATCGTGTTCGGATCGATCGACCGATGAAAATTCCCGCGTTCCTCATTCTCGCGGCGGTGGCCGCTTGGCTGCCGCAGGTTGCCGCGCAGACTGCTGCGCCGGCTGCCGCTGCGCCCGGCGCGCCTGCCCAGCCCGAGTCCGCGCAACCGACGATGGGCGACGACCACGAGACGATCGAGGCCGCGACGAAGTGGCTGGCGCTGCTCGACGCGGGCAAGACCGGCGCTGCGTGGGATGCCAGTTCGCCCTATCTCAAGTCGGTGGTGACGCGGCAGAAATGGATCGACGGAATCGGCAGCGCGCGCAGACCGTTCGGCAAGTTCGTCAAGCGGACACCGACCAAGTTTGCGCGCAGTCACTCGATGCCCGGGGCGCCGGATGGCGATTACTCGATCATCGAGTTCGATACCGAGTTCGAAAACGGCAAGCGGGCGTCGGAACAGATCATCTGGATGCTGGGGGAGCGCGAAGTCTGGAGCGTCTCCGGCTACTTCATTCGTTAGCGGCAAGAAAGCATGCTGTCGTCAGAAACCCGGAAGCAGATCGACCGCGAGATCGCCAAGTATCCCGCCGACCAGAAGCAGTCGGCGGTGATGTCGGCGCTCGCGCTCGCGCAGGCGGAGCACGGCTGGCTGTCCACCGAGACGATGGACGCCGTCGCGAGTTACCTCGGGATGCCACCGGTCGCCGTATACGAAGTCGCGTCGTTCTACACGATGTACAACCTGCGTCCGGTCGGCCGGTTCAAGGTGAGCATCTGCACCAACCTGCCGTGCGCGCTGCAGGGAGCCGCGATCGCCGCCGAGCATCTGAAGAAGACGCTGGGCATCGGGTTCAACGAGACGACCGCGGACGGCACGTTCACGCTGAAGGAGGGCGAGTGCATGGGCGCGTGCGGCGACGCGCCCGTGCTCGTCGTCAACGACCGCCGCATGTGCAGCTGGATGAACCCGGCGCAGCTGGACGAACTGGTGGGGGAGCTCAAGGCGGCGGCGGAGCGCGGCGAGGGCAATCCGGTCCACAAAGGAGACGGCGCGTGAACGCGCCCTCCGAATTCCTGGACTACGGTCCGGACGCCATCCTGATGGCCGGGCTCACCGGCAAGAACTGGCGCCTCGCCGACTATGTCGCGCGCGGCGGATACGACGCGCTGAAGAAGATCCTCGCGGAAAAAATGCCGCCCGAGCAGGTGATCGCCGAGGTCAAGCGCTCCGCCCTCCGCGGTCGCGGCGGCGCGGGCTTCCCGACGGGACTCAAGTGGAGCTTCATGCCGCGCCAGTTTCCCGGCGACAAGTATGTCGTCTGCAATTCGGACGAAGGCGAGCCCGGGACGTTCAAGGATCGCGACCTGCTGCGCTACAACCCGCACGCGGTCATCGAAGGCATGGCCATCGGCGCCTACGCGATGGGAGCGTCGCGCGGCTACAACTACATCCACGGCGAAATCTGGGACACGTATCTGCGCAACGAGGAGGCCGTCGCGGAGGCGTATGCCGCCGGTTTCCTGGGCGCGAACATCCTGGGCTCCGACTTCACGTTCCACCTGCACAACCACCACGGCTTCGGCGCTTACATCTGCGGCGAGGAAACGGCGCTGCTCGAATCGCTGGAAGGCAAGAAGGGGCAGCCCCGCTTCAAACCGCCGTTCCCGGCTTCCTTCGGCGTCTACGGCAAGCCGACGACGATCAACAACACGGAGACCTTTGCCGCGGTGCCGTGGATCATGAAGCACGGCGGCGAGGCTTTCCTGGAACTGGGCAAGCCCAACAACGGCGGCACCAAGATCTTCTCCGTGTCCGGAGACGTGGAACGCCCGGGCAATTTCGAAGTGAAGCTCGGCACGCCATTCAGCGACGCTGCTGCAAATGGCCGGCGGCATGCGCGGCGGCCGCAAGCTCAAGGCGTGCATCCCGGGCGGATCGTCGATGCCGGTGCTGCCCGGCGACGTGATGATGGCCACCGACATGGACTACGACTCCATTGCCAAGGCCGGCTCCATGCTGGGTTCGGGCGCCGTCATCATCATGGACGAGACGCGCTGCATGGTGAAATCGCTGCTGCGCCTGTCGTACTTCTATTACGAGGAGTCGTGCGGCCAGTGCACGCCTTGTCGCGAAGGCACCGGCTGGCTGTGGCGCATGGTCGACAGGATCGAGCGTGGCGAAGGCCGCAACGAGGATCTCGACAAGCTCAACTCCGTGGCCGACAACATCGCGGGCCGCACCATCTGCGCGCTGGGCGACGCCGCGGCGCTGCCGGTGAAGAGCTTCATCAAGCATTTCCGCGACGAATTCCAGTACCACATCGACCATAAGCACTGCCTGGTCAAGCCATATATATGAGATCCCCCCGAAACTCGCTTCGCTCGTCTCCCCCCAGGGGGCAGACGCGCCCTTGGGGCGGCCCGACGGGCGCGATGAGATCCCCCCGAAACTCGCTTCGCTCGTCTTCCCGCCAGAGGACGACGCCCCCATGCTGAAAATCGAAGTCGACGGCAGGCAGGTTGAGGTTGCGCACGGCGCCACGGTGATGGATGCCGCGAACCTGCTCGGCATCTACGTGCCGCATTTCTGCTACCACAAGAAGCTGTCGATCGCCGCCAACTGCCGCATGTGCCTGGTCCAGGTCGAGAAGGCGCCGAAGCCGCTGCCGGCGTGCGCCACGCCCGTCAGCGACGGGATGAAGGTGTGGACGCATTCCGAGCCGGCCGTGAAGGCGCAGCAGGGCGTGATGGAATTCCTGCTCATCAACCATCCGCTCGACTGCCCGATCTGCGACCAGGGCGGCGAATGCCAACTGCAGGACTTGGCCGTGGGCTACGGTGGTTCGGCGTCGCGCTACAGCGAGGCCAAGCGCGTCGTGTTCCACAAGGACCTGGGGCCGCTCATTTCCGCCGAGGAGATGACCCGCTGCATCCAGTGCACGCGCTGCGTCCGCTTTGGCCAGGAAATCGCCGGCGTGATGGAACTGGGCATGGTCGGGCGCGGCGAACACGCCGAAATCGTCGCGTTCATGGGCAGGAGCGTCGACTCGGAGCTGTCCGGCAACTCCATCGACGTGTGCCCGGTCGGTGCGCTGACGTCCAAGCCGTTCCGTTATTCCGCGCGGACCTGGGAGCTGGCTCGGCGCAAATCGGTTTCGCCGCACGATTCGCTCGGCAGCAACCTGGTCGTCCAGGTCAAGGCGAATCGCGTGATGCGCGTTCTGCCGCTCGAGAACGAGGCGATCAACGAGTGCTGGCTCTCCGACAAGGATCGCTTTTCCTACGAGGGACTCAATTCCGAGGAACGGCTGACCGCGCCGATGGTGAAGCAAGGTGGCGACTGGAAGGTCGTCGATTGGCAGACCGCGCTCGAATTCGTCGCCAACGGCCTGGCCGACGTCGTGGCCAAGCACGGCGCGCATTCGCTGGGAGCGCTGGTTTCGCCTCACGCCACGCTGGAGGAGCTGGCGCTGGCCGCGCGTCTGATGCGCGGATTGAAGAGCGACAACATCGATTTTCGTTTGCGGCAAAGCGATTTCCGCGGCGATGCGGTGCCCGGCAGCGCACCCTGGCTGGGAATGCCCGTCGCGGAACTCAATGGCCTCGACCGCGCGCTGGTCGTAGGCAGCTTCCTGCGCAAGGACCATCCGCTGGTCGCGCAGCGGCTGCGGCAGGCGGCAAAGAAGGGCACGCAGGTCTCGATGCTGCACTCGGTCGACGACGACTGGCTGCTGCGCGTCGAGCACAAGGCGATTGTCGCGCCATCGCAGCTTCCGGCGGAGCTCGCAGGCATCGTGGTCGCGGCGGCGCAGGCGTCGGGCAAGTCGGTACCCGCGGCGCTCACGGGCATCGAGCCATCGGCGCCGGCCAAGGCAATCGCCACGAGCCTTCTGTCGGGCAAGAAGTCGACGATCCTGCTCGGCAACTATGCGGTGCAGCACGCGGCGGCTTCGCAAATCCACGCGCTCGCGCAATTGCTTGCGGAATTGACCGGCGCGACGCTGGGCTTCCTGACCGAGGCGGCCAATACCGTCGGCGCACATCTCGCGCAGGCACGGCCCCAGGCGGGTGGCATGAACGCCCGCGCGATGCTCGAGGACCCTCGCCACGCATACCTCGTGCTGCACGCCGAACCCGAATTCGATTTCGCCAATGCCGTCGCGGCTCGCGCCGCGCTGGAAAAGGCTGAACTGGTCGTCGTGATGAGTCCGTTCCGCCACGGTACCGCGTACGCCGACGTCCTGCTGCCCATTGCGCCGTTCACGGAAACGGCCGGCACGTTCGTGAGCAGCGAAGGTCGCGTGCAAAGTTTCCACGGCGTCGTGCCGCCGCTGGGCGAGACGCGGCCGGGCTGGAAGGTGCTGCGGGTGCTGGGCACAATGCTCAAGCTGCCGGGATTCGACGCCGACACCGCGGACGACGTGCGCGCATCGGTGTTGCCCGCGGGCGGTGACATTGGCGGGAGCCTGTCCAACGCAGCGCATGCGGCGATCGCGAAGCCTGTCACCGTGGTGTCCCCGGTCGAACGCGTGGCGGACGTTCCCATCTATTCCGCGGACTCGCTGGTGCGGCGCGCGCCTTCGCTGCAGCGCACTGCCGATGCCAAGGCGCCGAAGGCCCGGATGCATCGGTCGCTGTTCGAAACACTGGGACTCGCCGTCGGCGCGCAGGTCAAGGTGACGCAGGGGCAGGGCGAAGCGGTCCTCACGGCAACGATCGATGGCGCGGTTCCGCCGGGCGTCGTGCGCATCGCCGCGGCGCATGCGTCGACGTGCGGCCTCGCGGGCCTGTCCGGCCCGGTCAGCGTGGAGCGGGCATGAGCGCGACGGGTGAGACCGCAGGTCGAGCCAAGGCCCGAAGGGCGCGGCGTTGCGCGATTGTCCCGAGGCCGACCACGCGCTGCTTTCGAATGGAAGTCGGTTCTGAGGCCGAGGCGTGATGGACGTTCTGGCGCCCATGCAGCAACTGTTCGGCTCCGCGTGGATCGCGGTGTGGACGCTGCTGAAGATCGTGGCCATCGCGGTGCCGCTGATCCTGGGTGTCGCCTACATGACGTACGCCGAACGCAAAGTGATCGGCTACATGCAGGTGCGCATCGGCCCCAACCGCGTCGGCCCGTTCGGGCTGTTGCAGCCGTTCGCCGACGTGGCCAAGCTGCTGTTCAAGGAAATCGTCGTGCCGTCGGGCGCGAACAGGTACCTTTTCTTCATTGCCCCGATGCTCGCAATCGGCCCGGCGCTGGCGGCCTGGGCGGTCATTCCGTTCACCGATACGATGGTGCTTGCCAACATCAACGCGGGCCTGCTCTACATCCTCGCGATGACGTCGATGGGCGTGTACGGCATCATCCTCGCCGGCTGGGCATCGAATTCGAAGTACGCATTCCTCGGCGCGTTGCGCTCGGCGGCTCAGATCGTTTCCTATGAAATCGCCATGGGATTCGCGCTGGTCGGCGTGCTGATGGCGGCGAGCAGTCTCAATCTCACTGAAATCGTGCGCGGGCAGCAGGGTGGCGCGGCGTACTGGTACGTGTGGCCGCTGTTTCCGCTCTTCATCGTCTACTTCGTCTCCGGCCTGGCCGAGACCAATCGCCATCCGTTCGACATGGCTGAAGGCGAATCCGAGATCGTGGCCGGATTCCACGTCGAGTATTCGGGGGTGGCCTTCGCGGTGTTCTTCCTGGCCGAATACATGAACATGATCATGATCGCGGCGCTGACGTCGCTCATGTTCCTGGGTGGCTGGCTCGCGCCATGGCCGCTGCTCAACGAGTTGCGCGTCGGCGGCATGACCCCGCTCGGTGACGGCTTTGTGTGGCTCGCCGCCAAGATGTCCTTCGTCCTGCTGTTCTTCCTCTGGGTCCGCGCTTCGTTTCCGCGCTATCGGTATGACCAGGTCATGCGCCTGGGCTGGAAGGTGTTCATACCGGTCACGCTGGTCTGGATCGTATTCCTCGGCGCGATGATGCAGACGCGCTGGGCCCCTCTCTTCCACTGACGGGACGAAAGACCGATCATGTTCGCCCGCGTCAAGGGAATGCTCAACACCTGGCTCCTGGTGGAGCTGCTGAAGGGCCTGTGGCTGACCGGCGGCTATTTCTTCGCGCGCAAGGTCACCGTCCAGTTCCCGGAAGAGAAGACGCCGCAGGGCCCGCGCTTCCGCGGGCTGCATGCGCTTCGCAGGTATCCGAACGGCGAGGAGCGCTGCATCGCCTGCAAGCTGTGCGAGGCGGTCTGCCCGGCGCTGGCCATCACCATCGAATCCGAGCAACGCGACGACGGCACGCGGCGCACGACGCGCTACGACATTGACCTCACCAAGTGCATCTTCTGCGGCTTCTGCGAGGAAAGCTGCCCGGTGGATTCGATCGTCGAGACGCGAATCCTCGAGTACCACGGCGAACGTCGCGGCGATCTCATTTACACGAAGGAGATGCTACTGGCCGTCGGCGACAGGTACGAGTCGCAAATCGCTGCGGATCGGCAAGCAGACGCAAAGTTCAGGTAACGAATGACATTTGCCACAATCATCTTTTACGTTTTCGCCGCGATCCTCATCTTCGCGGCGCTGCGCGTCATCACCACGCGCAATCCCGTGCACGCCGTGCTTTGGCTGGTGCTGTGCTTCTTCACGGCAGCGGATGTCTGGATACTGCTGGGGGCGGAATTCCTGGGCATCGCACTGGTGCTGGTCTATGTCGGCGCCGTGATGGTCCTGTTCCTGTTCGTCGTGATGATGCTCGACGTCAATTTCGACAGCCTGCGCACGAATTTCCGCAGCTACGTCCCGGTCGCCGCGACGGTGGGCGTGCTGGTGCTGCTGGAGATGGCGCTGGTCATCGTCGGCGCGCGAGTTGGCGGCGGCGCACCGCCACCGCCGATGCCGGGCAGCAACACGAGCGCGCTCGGCCGCCTGATCTACGTCGACTACGTCTATCCGTTCGAAATCGCCGCCGTGGTGCTGCTCGTCGCCATCGTCGCGGCCATCGCATTGACGCACCGGAAGCGGAAGGAATCCAAGCACCAGGATCCCGGCGCGCAGGTGAAGGTCCGCCGCGAGGACCGGGTGCGGCTCGTCAACCTGCCGTCGGAAACCAGCGAATGACGGCGCGGGCAAAACTTGCGTCGAGGGAGCATCGGGGAAACATGCTGTCACTGCTGACCGCGCCGACACTGGCGCACTACCTCGTGCTGGGCGCGATCCTGTTCGCGATCAGCATGGCCGGCATCTTCCTCAACCGGAAGAACGTCATCATCATCCTGATGGCGATCGAGTTGATGCTGCTGGCCGTCAACCTCAATTTCATCGCCTTCTCCACGTACCTGGGCGACATGAGCGGCCAGGTGTTCGTGTTCTTCATTCTCACCGTCGCCGCGGCGGAGTCGGCCATCGGCCTGGCCATCCTCGTGCTGCTGTTCCGCAATGCCGGCTCGATCGACGTCGAGGACCTGGGCAAGCTCAAGGGATGACGGCGCGCATATGACGATGCAGCAACTCTACCTGCTGGTGCCGCTGGCGCCGCTCGCCGCGGCGATCATCGTGGGACTCTTCGGCGCCAGGATGCCGCGGTCGATGTCGCACTGGCTGACCATCACCGGCGTCGCGGCGTCGATGGTGGCGTCGTACGTGATCTGGCGCGACGTTGCGGCCGGACACACGTTCAACGGCGACGTCTACACGTGGCTCGCTGTGGGATCGCTCAAGATGTCGATCGGCTTCCTCATCGACCCGCTGACGGCGATGATGATGCTGGTCGTGACCTTCGTGTCGCTGATGGTCCACGTGTACACGATCGGCTACATGGCGGACGATCCCGGGTACTCGCGCTTCTTCTCCTATATCTCGCTGTTCACGTTCTCGATGCTCATGCTGGTGATGAGCAACAACTTCCTGCAGCTGTTCTTCGGCTGGGAAGCGGTGGGCCTGGTGTCGTACCTGCTGATCGGGTTCTGGTTCACGCGGCCGACGGCGATCTACGCCAACCTCAAGGCGTTCCTGGCCAATCGCGTCGGCGACTTCGGCTTCATCCTGGGCATCGGCCTCGTGCTCACGCATTTTGGTTCAATGGACTATGCGGCCGTGTTCGCCAAGGCGCCGTCGCTGGCGTCCGCCACGATCAACATCTGGGGCACGGCCGAGTGGTCGCTTCTGTCCGTCACCTGCATCTGCCTGTTCATCGGCGCCATGGGCAAGAGCGCGCAGGTCCCGTTGCACGTGTGGCTGCCGGATTCGATGGAAGGCCCCACGCCGATCTCCGCGCTGATCCATGCCGCGACGATGGTCACCGCCGGCATCTTCCTGGTCGCGCGGATGAGCCCGCTGTTCGAACTGTCCGACACCGCGCTGTCGTTCGTGACCATCATCGGCGCCATCGGCGCGCTGTTCATGGGCTTCCTCGGCATGATCCAGTTCGACATCAAGCGCGTCGTCGCCTATTCGACGCTGTCGCAGCTGGGCTACATGACGGTGGCGCTCGGCGTGTCCGCCTACGCCGGCGGTATCTTCCATCTGATGACGCACGCGTTCTTCAAGGCGCTGCTGTTCCTTGGCGCGGGGTCGGCGATCATCGCCATGCACCACGAGCAGGACATGCGCCGGATGGGCGGGCTGCGCAAGTACATGCCGATCACCTGGCTGACGATGCTGATCGGCAGCCTGGCGCTGTGCGGCATTCCGCCGTTCGCCGGATTCTTCTCCAAGGACGCGATCATCGAGGCCGTGCACCTGTCGACGATTCCGGGACACACGTTCGCCTACTTTGCGGTCGTGGCCGGCGTGTTCGTCACGGCGTTCTACACGTTCCGGATGATGTTCATGACGTTCCACGGCGCGCCTCGCTTCGATACGACGCCGAGTGCCCACGACACCGCGCACGACGTGGCGCACGCGCACGACGAGCATGACCATCACGGCGGTCCGCCCCGCGAAAGCCCGTGGGTCGTCACGGTGCCGCTGATCCTGCTGGCGATTCCGTCGATCACCGCCGGCTGGATGGGCATCGAGCCGATGCTGTTCGGGAATTTCTTCGGCAATTCGATCTTCGTCGCCGAATCGCACGCCGTGCTCGCCGAATTGAAGAACGAGTGGCACGGCGTCGGCGCGTTCATGGCGCACGGCGTGCAGAGCCTGCCGTTCTGGCTGGCCGTCGCGGGCATCGTCAGCGCGTGGTACCTGTACGTCGCCAGGCCGGCGCTGCCGGAGCGGATCAAGTCGATGCTGGGCCCCGTCTACACGCTGCTCGACAACAAGTACTACTTCGACATCTTCAACGACTGGTTCTTCGCGGGCGGCGCGCGCAAGGTCGGCAATCTCTTCTCCGGCGTCGGCGACCGGATGCTGATCGAAGGCATCGTCAACGGCTCGGCGCACCTCGTCAACCGCTGCTCGTTCCTGTTGCGCAGGATCCAATCGGGCTTCGTCTATCACTACGCGTTCACGATGATCATCGGGCTCTTTGCGCTGCTGATCTGGTGGGTGCCTCGCTAAGCCTCCTGCGCCATGACGCCCTATCTTTCCCTGTCCATCTGGGTGCCGATCGTCGCGGGCGTCGCGGTGCTCGCCATCGGCCGCGACCGCGACGCCACGACGGCGCGCTGGATCGCCCTGGCCGGCGCGCTGGCCGGCTTTCTGGTCACGATCCCGCTGTACACGCTGTTCGACCTGACCACCTCCGCGCTGCAATTCGTCGAGCACCGCAACTGGATTCCGTACTTCGACATCTACTATTACGTCGGCGTCGATGGGCTCTCAGTGCTGTTCATCCTGCTCAATTCGTTCATCACGCTGCTGGTGGTGTGGGCGGGATGGCGGGTGATCACGGTGCGCGTCGCCCAGTACATGGCGGCGTTCCTGATCATGTCGGGATTCATCAACGGCGCGTTCGCCGCGCAGGACGCGATCCTGTTCTACGTGTTCTTCGAGGCGATGCTGATCCCGATGTACCTGATCATCGGCATCTGGGGCGGCCCCAACCGCGTCTACGCCGCCATCAAGTTCTTCCTGTACACGCTGCTGGGCTCGCTGCTGATGCTGGTGGCGTTCATCTACCTGTACCAGAAGTCCGGCAGCTTCGCGCTGCAGGACTGGTACGAACTGCCGCTATCGATGAAGACGCAGATGCTGATCTTCATCGCGTTCTTCGCCGCCTTCGCCGTCAAGGTGCCGATGTGGCCGGTCCACACGTGGCTGCCGGATGCCCATCCGGAGGCGCCGACGGGCGGCTCCGTCGTCCTCGCCGCCGTCACCCTCAAGATCGGCGCGTACGGCTTCGTGCGCTTCATCCTGCCGATATTGCCGGACGCGAGCCGCAGCCCGCAGGTGGTCGGATTCATCGTCACGCTGTCGCTGATCGCCGTCGTCTACATCGGCTTCGTCGCGCTGGTGCAGGCGGACATGAAGCGGCTGATCGCCTATTCGTCGATCTCGCACATGGGCATCGTCACGCTCGGCTTCTTCCTGTTCAGCGCGCAGGGCATGGAGGGCGGGCTGGCGCAGATGATCTCGCACGGCTTCGTTTCCGCCGCGATGTTCCTCTGCGTCGGCGTGCTGTACGACCGCATGCACACGCACCTCATCGCCGATTTCGGCGGCGTGGCCAACACGATGCCCAAATTCGCGGCGTTCATGATGCTGTTCTCGATGGCCAACGCGGGGCTGCCCGCGACGTCGGGCTTCGTCGGCGAATTCCTGGTCATCCTGGCGGCGGTCAAGGTCAACTTCTGGATCGCGTTCCTCGCGGCCACGTCGCTGATCCTGGGCGCCGCCTACACGCTGTGGATGTACAAGCGCGTGATCTACGGCGCCGTGGCCAATGCCCACGTCGCGGCGCTGCAGGACCTCGACCGGCGCGAGTTCTGGCTGCTCGGCACGCTGGCGGCGGCCGTGCTGGTGATGGGTGTTTGGCCCAAGCCGTTCGTCGATGTGATGCACGTCTCGGTGACCGATCTCCTGGCGCACGTGGCCAAAAGCAAACTGTAGAAGCGCGCCATGACCGTCGACTTCCTTCCCGTTCTCCCCGAGATCGTCATCCTGACCGCGGGGTCGCTGATCCTGCTGGTCGACCTCTGGCTGCCGGACAGCCGGCGTCATGTCAGCTACTGGTTGACCCAGTTCGCGCTGCTGATTGCCGCGTGCGTGACCGTGCGCGGCATTCACGACGAGATCGTCCGTGCCTTTCACGGCGTCGTGGTCGCCGACATGGTCGCGGACATGCTGCGCCTGTTCAGCTTTGTCGCGCTTTCCCTTGTGCTTTTCTACTCGCGCACCTACCTTGCGGCGCGTGGCCTGTTCCGTGGCGAGACCTTTGTGCTGATGTTGTTCGCGCTGCTCGGGATGCAGGTGCTGATCACGGCGAACAACTTCCTGACGCTGTACCTGGGGCTGGAACTGATGTCGTTGTCGCTGTACGCGCTGGTGGCGCTGCAGCGCGACGAAGCCGCGCCGTCCGAGGCCGCGATGAAATACTTCGTCCTGGGCGCGCTGGCCTCCGGCATCCTGCTCTATGGCATGTCGATGATCTACGGCGCCACGGGGACGCTGCAGATCGACCTGGTGGCGCAGGCCCTGGCGGTCAACACCGACAACCGCGCGTTGCTGATCTTCGGGACCGTGTTCGTGGTTTCGGCGATTGCCTTCAAGCTGGGTGCCGTCCCGTATCACATGTGGGTGCCCGATGTGTACCAGGGGGCACCGACCGCCATCACGCTGTTGATCGGCACGGTCCCCGAATTCGCGGCCTTTGCGATGATGTTGCGGCTGCTCGCGGGTGCTCTCGGCACGCCGGAAATGCAGATGCAATGGCAGGGCATGCTGGCCATCCTGGCGTTGCTTTCGGTCACGCTGGGGCACGTGGTCGCCATCGCCCAGGGCAACCTCAAGCGGATGCTGGCGTATTCCACGATCGCCAACATGGGGTATGTATTGATGGGCTTCCTGGGCGCCGACGCGTCCGGCTATACGGCGGCGATGTTCTATATGCTGGCCTACGTGCTGACGAGTCTCGTCTCCTTCGGCATGATCCTGCTCCTGTCGCGCGCGGGGTTCGAGGCGGACCGTATCGACGACTTCAAGGGGCTCAACCAGCGGTCGCCGTGGTGGGCTTTCATCATGCTGCTGGCGATGTTCTCGCTCGCGGGCATGCCGCCTACGATCGGCTTCTACGGCAAGTTGCTGGTGCTGCAATCGGCGGTCAAGGCCGGGTTTGTCTGGCTCGCCGTGGCCGGCGTGCTGGCCGCGCTGGTCGGCGCGTTCTATTACCTTCGCATCGTCAAGCTGATGTATTTCGACGAGCCCGTCGATCGCTCGCCCATCGAGGCGCGCGGCGATGCCCGCTGGTTGCTGTCGGGCAACGGGTTGGCGTTGCTCCTGTTCGGCGTCCTGCCGCAATTGCCGATGGGCCTTTGCTACGTTGCCCTCGTGCAGTCCCGCTATTTCTGAACGGTTCGGGCTCCCCGCTCCGCGTCGGTCGCATGCTAAGATGACCGTCGCTCCCGACTGACGGTACCAGGCCCTTTCCGGACTCCCATGCGCGTCGGATTCTTCGTAACCTGTCTGGTCGACCTGATGCGGCCGTCGATCGGATTCGCGGCGCTGAAGCTGCTGGAAGCCGGCGGCGCCGACGTCTATGTCCCGGTTGCGCAGACCTGCTGCGGCCAGCCGGCGTACAACTCCGGCGATCGCCCGGATGCCGTCGCCCTCGCGCGCAAGGTCGTCACCGAATTCGAGGACTGCGACTACCTGGTCGCCCCGTCCGGATCGTGCAGCGGCATGATCAAGACGCATTACGCCGAACTGTTCAGCGACGATCCCGCAATGCAGGCGCGAGTCGCCAAGCTGGCCGCGAAGACGTTCGAACTCACCGACTTCCTGGTCAACGTCCTGAAGTCCGCCACTGTTCCGGGAACGTTCGCGGGCACGACCACCTATCACGACTGCTGCGCCGGATTGCGCGAAATGGGCGTGAAGTCGCAGCCGCGCGCGTTGCTGGCGAAGCTGCCCGGCGTGCAGTTGTCGGAAATGGCCGAATGCGAGACATGCTGCGGCTTCGGCGGCACGTTCTCGATCAAGTTCGGAGAGATATCGGCGCGGCTGGCCGATAACAAGTGCCAACGCATCGCGGAATCGGGCGCAGGCACCGTGGTCCTGGGCGACCTGGGCTGCATGCTGAACATCGAGGGACGCCTGCGCCGCCGCGGCGACACGACGACGAAGGTTCTGCATATTGCCGAGGTCCTGGCAGGGGAAGCGGGGTAGCGATGCAAGTCGCGTCGATGCACTTCAAGGCCAATGCCCACGTCAAGCTCAATGACGCGGACCTGCAGCGCAATCTCAAGAAAATCAAGACCAAGTTCGTCGAAAAGCGCAGGTTGTCGCTGTTCGAGCTCGACGACTTCGAGGGCACACGCGACGCTGCGCGGGCGATCCGCCAGCGCGCGCTCGACAACCTCGACACGTGGCTCACGATGTTCGAGCAAACTGCCACGGCGCGAGGCGCCACCGTGCTCTTTGCGGAGACGCCGGCCGACGTCAACGCGCTTCTCCTCGAAATCGCGGCCAAGCACTCGGTCAAGAAGATCATCAAGTCGAAGTCGATGGTCTCCGAGGAGTCCGGCCTGGACCACGCCATCGAGGCGGCAGGGCTTACGGTCGTCGAAACCGATCTCGGCGAATACATCCTCCAGATAAACGACTACGAGCCCCCGTCGCACCTGATCGGCCCGGCGCTGCACAAGAGCAAGGAGGAGGTCGCCCAACTCTTCCACAAGAAGCACGGCACGCCCTTGAAGTCCGGCATCGACGAACTCTGCCTCGAGGCGCGCGGCGTGCTGCGCGGCCACTACCTGACGGCGGACATGGGCATTTCCGGCGGCAACTTCTTCGTCGCCGAGACGGGCTCGGTGGTGCTCGTGACCAACGAAGGCAACGCCACGCTGACGACGACGTTGCCGAAGGTCCACGTCGCCATCTCCGGCATCGAAAAGATCGTCCCGACGCTGGAAGACGTCGCGACGCTGATGCGTCTGCTGCCGCGCTCGGCGACGGGCCAGTCGATATCGAACTACGTGGACGTGCTCACCGGCACCCGGGGCAGCGGCGAGTTCCACGGTGTGGAACACATGTATTTCATCATCGTCGACAGCGGGCGGTCTGCGGTGCTGGGGAGCGACGTGCGCGAGGCGCTGCGTTGCATCCGCTGCGGCGCGTGCATGAATCATTGTCCGGTCTACCAGAATATCGGCGGCCATTCCTACGGCTGGGTCTATCCGGGCCCGATCGGGCAGGTCCTCACGCCCATGTATGTCGGCCTCGAGAACGCGCTCGAATTGCCCCATGCGTCCACGTTGTGCAACCAGTGCGGCGTGGTTTGCCCGGTGCGCATTCCGCTGCCCGACCTGCAGCGCAAGCTGCGCGAAATGGAATTCAAGCGCGATTTGCGCCCGTGGACCGAGAGCGCGGCACTCAAGATATGGAGCTGGCTCGCGCTGCGCCCGGCACTCTACGGCGCGCTTTCCGGTTTCGGCGTCAGGCTGCTGCGCGGCATGGCCGGCGCCGATGGCATGATCCGCAAGCTGCCGCTGGCAGGCGGCTGGACCGACGGGCGCGACATGCCGGCACCGGCGGGCCGCACGTTTCGCTCGTTGTACCGGCAACGTCAGAAAGGGGCGGCCCGATGAGCCCGCCGCATGCCAACGCGTCAAGCGCGCCTCATCACGCCTCGCTGGCGCTGCCGCGATTCTCGCGCCGCGCGGAATCGCTGGGCACCGAGAACGCATTCGTCGTCCTGGCCGAAGTCAATGCGCTGATCCGCCAGGGCAAGGACATCGTTTCCTTCTGCATCGGCCAGCCCGACTTTCCGACGCCGGACAACGTGCAGGAGGCGGCCATCGCGGCGATCCGCGGCGGCAAGCACGGCTATACACCGAGCGCCGGCATCGACGAATTGCGCGCTGCCGCGGCGCACGACCTGGGTGACAGGCGCGGCCTCGACATCCGGCCCGACGACGTCGTTGTGGGCGCCGGCGCCAAGCCTTTCATCGCGTACACGATCGCCTCGGTGACCGACTACGGCGTCGGCGACGAAGTGATCTACCCGGTTCCCGGATTCCCCATCTACGAATCGCAGATCCACGCCAACGGCGCCGTTCCGGTTCCCATCTATCTGCGCGAATCGCGCGGCTTTGCCTTCGACCCTGCCGAACTCGAGGCGAAGATCACGCCGAACACGCGCCTGCTGATTCTCAATACGCCGCAGAACCCGACCGGCGGCATCCTCGACCGCGAGAATCTCGACGCCATCGCGGAGATCCTGGCGCGGCATCCGCAGGTATGGGTGTTCGCCGACGAAATCTATTCCCGCCTGGTGTACGACGGGCGCTTCGATTCGCTCGCCACGCGCCCGGACATGCTTGAGCGCACGATCATCAGCGATGGCGCGTCCAAGACCTGGGCGATGACCGGATGGCGCATCGGTTATGTCGCCAACCGCGCGCTGGCGCCGGTGTTCACGCGCTGGATCACCAACACCGAGTCGTGCGCGTCGCAGATCTCGCAATGGGCAGCGGTCGCCGCGATCACCGGCCCGCAGGACGCCGCCAACGCAATGCGCGCACGCTTTCTCGAGCGCCGCGACCTCATCGTGAAGCTGCTCAACGACGTCCCGGGCATTGCCTGCGCCACGCCCGGCGGCGCTTTCTATGCGTGGCCCAACGTGACCGAGGCGTGCAAGCTGACCGGATGCGCGGATTCGGAGGCGTTCCGCAAGCGCCTGCTGCACGACGCGGGAATCGCGGTGCTGGCCGACATCCACTTCGGCCGCCGCGTGCCGGGCGATGGCCAGCACATACGTTTTTCCTACGCGGCGTCCAACGCGGCCATCGAAAGCGGCATTTCGCGGTTGGCCGACTTCGTGCGCAAGGGCGGCAAGACATGAGCGTGAGCGCCGCCGCAAGCGTGGGTGTCCTCCTTTGACTTCGATTGCCGACAATCGCGACGCCCGCGACGCTATCCTCGCCCGCGTGCGCAAGGCGTTGGGCAAGTCCGGCGCGGACACGGCGCAGCGCGCGCAGGCGGACGCCTACATCGCCGCGCATGCACAGGGACCGCGTCCGGCGATGCCCGCCGACCTGGTTGCCCGCTTCATGCAGCGCGCGACCGACATGGCGAGCACGGTCGAGCGGGTTGGCTCGCGATCGGCCATTCCCGCTGCCGTGGCGCGATACCTGGACGCTCTCGACCTGCCGCCTGAACTCGCGGCGCAAAAGTCGCACGCTGGCGTGTGCTGGCCCGAATTCGCCGACCTCGACTGGCGCGGGGCAGGGCTCGCGATCGAGGCGCGTCCCACCCTGGGGCATGATCGCCTGGCCATCACCGGCGCGTTCTGCGCCATCGCCGAAACCGGGACGCTGGTGCTAACCACGGGCGCGGACACGCCGACCGCGTCGGCACTGCTGCCGGACACGCACATCGCCGTGGTCAGCGCCGAAAGCGTGGTCTCGGGTATGGAAGAAGCATTCGCGCTGGTCCGCTCGGCAAATGGCGGCATGCCGCGTGCGATGAACATGATTTCCGGTCCGTCGCGCACCGGAGACATCGAACAGACCATCGTGCTTGGCGCGCATGGGCCGTTTCGCGTCCACATCCTGCTCCTGGCGTAGGACGATCCGCATCGCAGGCGCTGGGCCATGACGAGCTTGACGGAACCGGGCCTTGCCGCGGCAGACGATGTGGCGATTCCCTACCTGCAGCGAATCCGCGCGTACTACCAGGCGCTGGGCTATGGCGCGCCGTACGTCTGGTCGCATTACGCCGACGTACCGTTTCAGCCGCTGGGGAAGCCGCTGTCCCAATGCCGCATCGCACTCGTAACGACGGCGGCGCCCTATCAGCCCGGGTGCGGCGAGCAGGGACCGGGCGCTCCATACAACGCGAAGGCCAAGTTCTACACCGTTTACTCTGGCGATACGGCGCAGGATCACGACCTGCGCATTTCGCATGTGGCGATCGACCGCAGACACACGACCGCCGAGGACTCCGGCACGTACTTTCCGCTGAGCGCGTTGCGCCGAATCGCCGCCTCGGGCCGCATCGGCTCCGTTGCCTCGCGTTTTCACGGGGCGCCCACCAACCGCAGCCAGCGTATGACGATCGACATCGATTGCCGGGAAATTCTCGCCCGCTGCAAGGCGGACGAAGTCGATGCGGCGATCCTGGTTCCCAACTGTCCCATCTGCCACCAGACCGTAAGCCTCGCCGCGCGAATGCTGGAGGAGGGCGGTATCTCCACCGTCGTCATGGGTTGTGCGAAGGACATCGTCGAGCATGTCGGCGTACCGCGGTTCTTGTTTTCCGATTTCCCGCTTGGCAACGCAGCGGGTCGGCCGAAAGATCCCGAGTCGCAGGCGTTCACCCTCGATTTGGCGCTGCGCGTTCTCAAGGCGGCCCCCGCGCCGCGCACGACCGTGCAATCCCCGCTCAAATGGAGCGCCAGCCCCGACTGGAAACTCGACTACTGCAATGTCGAACGCCTGACGACCGAGGAAATCGCCGCGAGGCGCGCCGAGTTCGACCGGGGCAAGGCGCAGGCAAGGAAATTGCGCGGCGATGCGGGTCTCAACCGTCGCGATGCGCAGGACGAGATTGCCTGAGGACATGAGAGCTGCGACGTGATGTTGGCGAGTCTCGTCCTGCTTCCGTATGCGGCGGCAATCGCGTGCGCACTGTTGCCCAACTCCGCGCGCAATGCCACCGCCTGGCTGGCCGGGCTGACCGCGCTCGCCGGCTGCGCGCTGCTCGGCATCGCCGCGCCCGCCGTATTCGGCGGCGAAATCCTGCGCGTGTCGCTGCCGTGGTTCGCCGACGTGGCCTTCGGCTTTCGCATGGATGGTCTGGCGTGGGCGTTCGCGCTGGTGATCCTCGGTATCGGCGCATTGGTCGTGCTGTATGCACGCTACTACCTGTCGGCCGAGGATCCTCCCGCGCGGTTCTATGCGTTCCTGCTCGCGTTCATGGGCGCCATGCTCGGCATCGTGCTGGCCGACAACCTGATCCTGATGGTCGTGTTCTGGGAACTGACGAGCGTGTCGTCGTTCCTGCTGATCGGA
This sequence comes from uncultured beta proteobacterium, assembly GCA_963816165.1. Lineage (GTDB taxonomy): Bacteria > Pseudomonadota > Gammaproteobacteria > Burkholderiales > Casimicrobiaceae > VBCG01. The sequence continues at coordinate 326,812 of CAWFJL010000010.1, read as the reverse complement.
TTCTGGAACCAGCGCGCGGATGCGAGGGCTGGAGCGCGCATGGCGCTCACCGTGACCGGCATGGGGGGGTTGTGCCTGTTGGGCGGCGTCATCCTGCTCGGCCAGATCGTCGGCAGCTATTCCCTCGACGTCGTGCTGGGCGCCGGCGAGCAGGTTCGCGCCGACCCGCGGTATCCGCTCACGCTGGTGCTGATACTGCTGGGCGCCTTCACCAAATCGGCGCAGTTCCCGTTTCACTTCTGGCTGCCGCACGCGATGGCGGCGCCCACGCCAGTTTCCGCGTACCTGCATTCCGCGACGATGGTGAAGGCGGGCGTGTTCCTGCTGGCGCGCTTCTACCCGACCCTGGGCGGCAGCGATCTCTGGTTCTATGCGGTCGGCGGCACCGGCCTGCTGACGATGACGTTCGGCGCGGCCGTGGCCATCTTCCAGCAGGATCTGAAGGGACTCCTTGCGTATTCGACGATCAGCCACCTGGGCCTCATCACGCTGCTGTTCGGACTGAACTCGCCGCTCGCCGTGGTGGCGGGCCTGTTCCATATCCTCAATCACGCCGTGTTCAAGGCATCGCTGTTCATGGCGGCGGGCATCATCGACCACGAGACGGGGTCGCGCGACATGCGGCAGTTGAACGGCCTCTGGCAGTTCATGCCGATCACCGGAACGCTGGCGATGGTCGCTTCGGGGGCGATGGCCGGCGTGCCGCTGCTGAACGGCTTCCTGTCCAAGGAGATGTTCTTCGCCGAGACGGTCGACCTCGATGCGTCGCACCTGATCGAGTGGGTCGTTCCCGTGATAGCGACGGTCGCGGCCGCGCTGGCCGTGGCGTACAGCATGCGCTTCATCCACGACGTGTTCTTCAACGGCCAGCCGGTCGGGCTCACGCGGACGCCGCACGAGCCTCCGCGCTGGCTGCGCGTGCCCGTGGAAGTCCTGGTCGTCGTGTGCCTCGCCGTGGGCATCGTCCCCAACTGGACCATCGGACCCGTGCTGGCGGCGATGGTGAACGGCACGCTGGGCATGCGGCCGGAATACAGCCTGGCGCTCTGGCACGGTTTCAATGCGCCTCTGCTGATGAGCGGCATCGCGCTCGCCGCGGGCGTGGCCGTGTACTTCGGATTGCAGCGGTACATCAACCTGCATTCGGTGACGCGCCTGCCGGTCTCCGGCAAGCATGTGTTCGATGCGGCGGTCGGCGCGCTCGAGACGCTGGCGCACCAGGTTGTCGCGTGGCTGCCGTCGACGAGCCTGCGCGGGCACCTCGCGCTGGATCGTGGTGACGGCGATTCGCCGCCATGGCGTGGCCGCTCTCGCATTTCGGGTTCGGACAGCGCGCCGACGGTGATCTCCGCCGGCGCCGGATCGTACTCGGTGATCGGAGGACTGTTGTGGCTGCTTGGCGTCGTGGCGGCGTTCGCGGCGACGGTCAACTATCGTCGCCGGCTGACCGCGCTGGTGCTGCTGGGCGCGGCCGGGCTCGCGGTGAGCCTCATGTTCGTGCTGTTCTCCGCGCCGGACTTGGCGCTTACGCAGCTGCTGGTCGAGGTCGCGACCATTGCGCTGATGATGATCGTGCTGCACTTCCTTCCGCAGGAGTCGCCCGCGGAGCCCGGCAGGAGCCGGCAATGGCGCGACGCTGGCCTGGCCGGGGTCGCGGGTGTGGGCATCGCCTGCGTCGCGCACGCGGTACTCACGCGGCCCTTCGCGTCGATCTCGCCGTTCTACCTGGCGAAGGCGGTGCCCGAGGGCGGCGGTACCAACGTCGTCAACGTGATCCTGGTCGACTTTCGCGGCTTCGACACGATAGGCGAAGTCACCGTGCTCGGTGCGTCCGCACTCCTGGTGTACGCGTTGCTTGCCGGTTTTCATGTGCACCGCGATCATCGCGCCGCCGACATCATGGACGACTGGAATCCGCTGCTCGTGCGCACGGTGACGCGCGCTCGTGCTGCCGCTGGCCGCGCTCGTAGCGGCGTTCCTCTTCCTGCGCGGCCACAACCTTCCCGGCGGCGGATTCATCGCGGGGCTGGTGCTGGCGTGCGCGATCCTCGTCCTTCGCATCGGCGGAGGGGGCAGGCCGATCCTCGATCCTGCCCACCTGCCGTATCAGCCGTGGATCGCCGCGGGACTGCTGATCGCCGCGCTGACCGGCGTGGGCAGCATGGCGCTGGGCTACCCGTTCCTGACCAGCGCTTCTCTGCATCCGGTGCTGCCGGTCCTCGGCGAAATCCCGATCGCCAGCGCGGCGCTCTTCGATCTCGGCGTCTTCATCACCGTGGTCGCCGCGACGATGCTGGCGACGATTTCGCCCGGAATATTGCCGGAGCACTTCGACGCGGAGCCCGCAACATGACGGAATGGCTGTTCGCCTCCGCCATCGGCGTATTCACCGCCTGCGGCATCTGGCTGGTGCTGCGCGCGCGTACCTTCGACGTGGTGCTGGGCCTCGCGCTGTTCTCCTACGCGGTCAACATGTTCATCTTCGCGATGGGCCGCCTGACCCTTCGCGCGCCGGTCATCGTTGACCAGGGCGTCCCGGCCGCGCTCGCGCGGTATGCCGATCCTCTGCCGCAGGCGCTGGTGCTCACCGCGATCGTGATCGCGTTCGCGATGACGGCGCTGGTGCTGACCCTTGCGCTGAAGGGGCGCTTCGTGAACCGCGGCGACGCATGCGATGCCGACGACGACACGGTGGTCGAGGAGATGCCGCGGTGATGCCCGCGCCCGACCACTGGCTCGTCGTGCCCGTCGTGCTGCCGCTGATGATGGGCGCGCTGCTGCTCGTCGTCGAGCGCATCCGGCCCGCATGGCAGGCGCCCATGTCGCTGGCGGCTACGCTGGCCCTCGCCGTGCTGGCCTTCGGGCTGGTGGCGTTCGCCGACGCGGACCGGATCGGCGTGTACCTGCTCGGCAACTGGCAGGCGCCGTTCGGCATTGTATTGGTGCTCGACCGGCTCGCGGCGATGATGCTGGCGCTGACCGTCCGTCATTGCGCTCGCGAGCCTGGCCGCGTCGTTGCGGCTCGCGGGGCAGGGTCCGCATTTCCATGCATTCTTCCAGCTGCAGCTGGCGGGCCTGAACGGCGCGTTCCTGACCGGCGATGTGTTCAACCTGTTCGTGTTCTTCGAGGTTCTGCTGATCGCCTCCTATGCGCTGCTGCTGCATGGCGCGGGCGGCCGCGCGCTGCGCTCGGGGCTCCACTACGTCGTGATCAACCTCGTCGGCGCGTCGCTGTTCCTGGTCGCGGCCAGCCTGCTCTATGGCGTGGCAGGCACGCTGAACTTCGCCGACCTTGCCGTCAAGCTGCCGGCGCTGCCGGAATGGGACGCGGGGCTCGCGCGTGCCGCGGCGCTGCTGCTGCTCGCCGTGTTCGGCGTGAAGGCCGCCGTGCTCCCGCTGGGCTTCTGGCTGCCGGAAACCTACGGCGTGGCTCCGGGTCCGGTCGCGGCGCTGTTCGCGATCATGACCAAGGTCGGCATCTACGCGATCATTCGTGTCTCCTTCACCGTGTTCGGCGGCGACGGATGGATGGCCGACTGGGGCGAGCCCGCGCTGTTCGCGCTGGGCGTGGCGACCATCATCTTCGGCGCGCTGGGTGCGCTGGCCACGCGGCGCCTGGTCACGCTGGTTGCGTACCTCGTGCTGATCTCGTCCGGCATGCTGATCGCCGCGTGCGCACTGGGCAGGGAAGCGCTGGGCGGCGCGCTGTACTACCTGGTGCACACGACGCTGACGGTGGCCGCGCTGTTCCTCGTCGCGCACGCCATCGCCGACCAGCGCGGATTGCGCGCCGACCGCTTCGGCAACGGTCCGCAGCTGCGGCAACCGGCTTTGCTGGGCGTCCTGTTTCTTGTCGGCGCGGTCGCTGCCGCCGGCTTGCCGCCGTTTTCCGGATTCATCGGCAAGGTGCTCATGCTGCAGGCGTCGGTCAACGCGCCGCTCGCGGCGTGGTTCTGGGCCTCGGTGCTCGGCAGCGGACTGATCGCGACGTTCGCGCTTGCGCGCGCGGGCGAGCAGTGTCTTCTGGAAGACGCGTGGCGAGGCCGTCGGACCGCCGTTGCCCGGCGGCGACCGGATGGCGCTCGCAGTGCTGGCCGTCGCGGGCGCATTCTGGATGGTCGGCGCCGGAAGCGCCGCGCGGTTCACGGACGCGACGGCACGGCAATTGGCGCAGCCGGGGGTCGTACGTCGACGCCGTGATGCGCGCACGCGCCGGTGCCGCCGCACGCGAGCGAGTGTCCCGATGAAGCGACTGTTGCCGCATCCGCTGCTGTCGTTGGTCCTGTGGCTCGGTTGGCTTGCGCTCAACAACTCCATCGCACCCGCGCACATTCTGCTTGGCGCGATGCTGGCCTGGGCGCTGCCGTTGACCGGCCTGCACCTGACGGACGGCACCTGGCCGCGGCTGCATCGATCCCTCGTCGCGGCAAGGCTCGCCGTGCGCGTCCTGGCGCGACATCGTGGTGTCCAGTGTCGAAGTCACGCGGCGTGTCCTTGGGCCGGAGTCCGCCATCCGTCCCGGATTCGTGCGCGTCCCGATCGACCTCAGCGACGAGTGGGCCATCACGACGCTTGCCGGCATCATCACGCTGACTCCGGGCACGCTGACCGCCGACGTCGCGGCAGGACCGGTCCTACCTGCTGGTCCACGCCCTTCACGTCGACGATGCCGAGGCGATCATCGCGGCGATCAAGACGCGCTACGAGGCGCCACTCAAGGAGATCTACGGATGACCGCTGCCATCCTTCCCTGGATCGAAGCCGCATTCGCGCTTGCGCTGCTGTGCAGCGCGTATCGCCTGCTGCGCGGGCCGTCGCTTCCCGATCGCATCCTCGCCCTGGACACGCTGTACGTGAACACGCTTGCGCTGCTGGTCCTCTTCGGCATCGAGTACGACACGCAGTTGCTGTTCGAGGCGGCGCTGGTCGTGGCGCTGCTGGGCTTCATCGGCACCGTGGCGCTGTCCAAGTACGTGACTCGCGGCGACATCATCGGATGAACGCGCTCGACAATCTGCCGGTGTGGGCCGACGCATTGATCGCGGCGATGCTGCTGGTGAGCGCCTTCACCGCGCTGACGGGCTCGTTCGCGCTGGTCAAGTTCTCCGATTTCTACAAGCGCCTGCACGGCCCGACCAAGGCGACGACGCTCGGCGTGGGCGGCGTCCTGATCGCGTCGGCGGTCTATTTCAGCGTGCGCGGCCCCGGCCTCTCGGTGCACGAAGTCCTGATCGCGCTGTTCCTGTTCCTCACGGCGCCGATCTCCGCGCACCTGCTGGTGAAGGCGGCGATGCATCTGGCGCGCGTCGATCGGGATCCTCCCCGCTAGCGCGACTTCCCGAACTCGCCGCCACAGCCGCGTGCTTCCCTCGAGATCGGTGAACAGATGCGTAACGGGCCGCTGCGTGGCTGCCATCCGCTGTCCCGGTTCGACTCCTGCGGCCGGAGCGGCCCGCTACTTCGGTGGTTTCGGCGGCACGTGCGCGTCGTACGCCGCCTGCATCTTCTTCAATTTGAGCACGCCGTAGGCGAACGTGATCCCCATGGCGATGACCAGGACTCCCGTCAACGCCCGTTCCACGTGGTACGACGCTTCCCGGTTGGCGACATAAGCGGCGACGATCAGGCCGAGGATGGCGAGGTTGATGATCCAGTTCACGCTCCGCGACACGACGTAATGCAGCGTGCCGAAGCCGCAGAGCTGGTACAGCATGAACGGAAGGATCGCCACCATCGGCAGCAGTTCGGAAGCGCCCAGCGAAATGTCGACGGCGCCGGGCGCCTTGGCGTGGAGCAGCGTGCTGTTGGCAAGTTCATGGAACAGCGACGGCACTGCGGCCAGGAAGGGAACGACGGCGAGCAGCTCCAGCACCAGCGCGCCGCTCCACGTGCCGATTTGCGACGACGTGTCGGCGCCGGCGCCGGTGGACTGCGTGCCGATGTAGAGTCCGCCGACGATGGCCGCCGCACTGGCCAGCATCAAGCAGCTCGACCGTGATGCCGAAGCTGGCCGGCTCACCGGCCTTGATCAGCAGCAGGGCCAGGAATCCGGGCGTGTAGAACATCACGCGCACCAGGCGCGCCCAGACGCGCGCATCGCGTTCCGGCGGCAGGATGGGCAGCGCGAGTCCGTCCGATCCGATCTTGGGTCTGTCTTTGGACATCTGAAGCTCCGTCAGTCAGGAAAAGTCGATCATTATCGTCCACCGCAGCACCGTCCCGCGAGCAGGGCGAGTCCGCAGTAGAGCGGCAGCTTGGCGCGTTGCCGGCAAACCGGTCACTTCAATGCCGTGAGCACCCTTTCCCGCGTGAACGGAACGGTAGTCAGGCGGGCGCCGACCGCGTCGAACACCGCGTTGGCGAGCGCCGCCGGCACGGGCGTGGCCGACGCCTCTCCGGCGCCGAGTGGTGGGTCGTTGGGCCGGCTCACGATGTCGATCGCAATCTCCGGCGCGTCCGGGAAACGCAGAATCGGATAGCTGGCCCAATCGACGCTCGTCACGCGCGAGCGGTCGAACGCGACCTCCTCGTACAGCGTCCGCGACAGCGTCTGCAGGATGTTGCCTTCGATCTGCGCCTTCAGCGCGTCCGGATTGATGACCAGCCCACAGTCGTGCGCGCAGGCGACGCGGCGCACTTTGATCGCGCCCGACGCGCGGTCGACATCGACCTCCATCGCCATCGCGACATAGCTCTCGTTGTGCTTGTAATGCATATAGGCGAATCCGCGCCCGGTCGCAGGTGGCGAGGCGCCGAGGGCGACGGTCGCGGCTGCCAGCCGATCAGCGCCGCCGCGCGCCGGATCACCTCGACGCCGCGCGGATCGGACAGCGCCTGCAGCCGGAATTCGACCGCGTCGCGCTTTGCCGCGGCTGCGAGCATGTCGGTAAAGCTCTCGACGGCGAAGCAGTTGGCGACCTTGCCTGGCGCGCGGAAGTTCGACGGACGCAGCGGCGACGTGGCGAGCCAATGCACGACGACCTCCTGGTGCGGCACCGCGTAGGGCGGGTCGCCATTCTGGCTGATCAGTCCCGTGGTGATTCCCGGCGTTTGCTCGATGCCGGCAGCGTCGAGCGCCAGCAGCGGCATGTTGGGCAGGCTGGCCGTGGCCTTGGGGATCCACATGTCGGTGCGCCACGCCGAGATCTTGCCGGCATCGTCCACGGCGCCTTCGCAGCGCCAGCAACTGCGGCGGTCCCTTTGGGTCCCAGCCGAGCTCGTCCTCGCGCGACCACTGCACGCGCACCGGCCGTGCCGACCGCTTTCGACAACAGCGCCGCGTCCGCCGCCGCGTCGTCGTGGCCGTTCATTCCGTAACAGCCGGAACCGTCGAGATAGATGACGCGCACCGATCTCCTTGGGCAACGCCAGCGCGCGCGAAATCGTTTCGCGGAAGCGGTGCGTGGCCTGCGATGCCGACCATATCGTCGCCTTGCCGTCGCGCACGTCGGCCACCGCGCAGGACGGCCCCATCGAGCCGTGCGATTGCATCGGCCAGTAGAACTCCGCCGTGACTTTCGCAACGCCGGCGAGCGCGGCGGTCGCGTCGCCTTTCTTCACCAGCGTCTCGTCCGACGCGAACGGACCCGGCGCGCAACCAGCCGCGAACCGCGGCGGTACCCATCAGCGGCGTCGAATCGGACCAGCGCGTCTTCACCAGCTTGGCCGCCGCGATCGCGTCCCATTCGCTCGCGGCGACGACGCCGACGAAGTCGTTGACGCGGACGACGCGTGGCTCCGGGAATCCCCTTGACCGATGCGTCATCCACGGCGAGGAGCTTGGCGCCGACCGCCGGCGGCCGCACGACGCGCCGTGCAGCATGCCGTCGACCTTGACGTCGTGGACGTAGACATGACGTCCGGTGACCTTGCCGGGAATATCGGGCCGCGCGACGGACTTGCCGACGACGGTGTACGACGCCGGGTCGCGCAGCTTCGCCTTGGGGTCGACCTTGACGTCGAAACGCTTGGCGCCGACGAGCTGGTCGAAGCGGATGCCGGCCCCACCGGTCTTCAGCCGCACCTCGCCGTCGACGGTGTCGAATTCGGCGGCCGGCGCGTTCGCGCGCGCCGCCACCATCGCGATCAGCGTCTCGCGCGCCGTCGCGGCAGCCTGCCGGATCTGGATGCCGCCGCGCATGATGCCGCTGCTGCCGGCCGTGGGGCCCTGGTCGGGTGTCAGCGCGGTGTCGCCTTCGATCATGACGATGCGCTCCACGCCGATGCCGAGTTCCTCCGCCGCCATTTGCGGTATGGCGATGCGCAATCCCTGGCCCAGGTCGACTTTTCCCGACCAGATCGTGACCGTGCCGTCGGCGTTGATCGAAATGAACCCGTCGACTGCGTTCGTGTCGAGCGACTTGCCCAGCGCGGCGTCGGCGCCCGGCTGCCTCTGCGCCAACGCGGGCGCGGGAAGGGAAAAACCGACGACGAGCGCGCCGCCGGCCTGCAGGAATTCGCGGCGCGGCAGGGAGGGTGCCGCGCTGGCGCGGGACTTGTTCATGCCGCGGTCTTCCGCGATGCGCGCACCATCGCGCGCAGGATCCGATCGTGCGTGCCGCAGCGGCACAGGTTGCCGGCCAGCGCCTGTTGCGCGTCCTCGCGCGTGATTGCGGGCTTGCGCGCGAGCAAGGCGGCGCCGGTCATCACCATGCCGGTGACGCAATAGCCGCATTGCGCCGCCTGCTCGGCGACGAAGGCCGCCTGCAGCGGATGCGGCTTGGCGGGCGTGCCCAGGCCCTCGATCGTCGTCACTTTCTTGCCGGACAGGCCGGAGACGGGCAACAGGCACGAGCGGACCGCCTCGCCGTCGACGATGACCGTGCACGACCCGCATTGCCCGAGGCCGCACCCGTACTTGGCGCCGGTCAGTCCCAGCTGATTGCGCAGCACGTAGAGCAGTGGTTCGCTGGAGTCGCGGACGACGACGGTCCGGATCTCGCCGTTGACATTGAGTTTGAGCGTGGGCATGGGCCTTCCCGCATCGGGCATGGTCAGGGAAAATCATCGCACTGGCCTCCGCGCTTGTCCACCTGCGCGACAACTGGTGCCGATCCGCTGACTTTGCCACGCGCTGACGGATAGTAGGCAATTTGCTATTCTGGAACCTCGGTGTGGCGCGAGGCAGCCGGGGAGCCAATACAATGAGTTCAATGACGCATTGCCGGTTTGTCGTTGTGTTGACTCTCGTCTGCGGGTGGGCCGTCGCGGCAAGTGCCGCCGACATCGGCCAGGTCAAGGTTGCGAAGGGCCAGGTCACGATCGAGCGGCAGGGAACGACGATACCCGCGACGGTCGGTGCCCGGCTGCAAGTTGCCGACACGGTCAAGACAGGCGCCGACGGCTCGGTCGGCATCACGATGGACGACGATTCGCTGCTGTCCGCAGGACCCAACAGCGCGCTGTCGCTCGATCGCTATGCGTTCGATTCCACGACCAACCAGGGACGCCTCGACACGTCGCTCAACAAGGGCACGCTCTCCGTCATTTCGGGCCGCATCGCCAAGCAATCTCCGGACGCGATGACCGTGCGCACGCCCAACGCGATTCTCGGCGTTCGCGGCACCGAATTCGTCGTGAGCGCCGAATGACCGGTTCGCTCCGGCGGCTGCGCGCCGCGGCCGCCATGGCGGGGCTGTGCGTCGTCCTTGGAGGCTGCGCCAGCAGCGGCACCGTCGTGCTGCTGCCGCAGAAGGATGGCCATCCGACAGCCGTGTCGGTCAGGCAGGGCGACAAGGAAGTGGTCCTGGATCAACCCTACGCCGCGGCGAAGACGTCGCAGCTCGGACCGCGCGCCTACGTGGCGAGTCCGCAGGATGTCGACATGCAGTTTGGTCCTGCGCTCGCCGCTCAGCCGGCGCGCGCGGTATCGTTCACGCTTTACTTCGTCGAAGGCAAGGACGAATTCACCGATCAGTCCAAGCAGGTCGTCTACGGCATTCTGACGGAGATTGCGAAACGTCCCGTTCCGGACATCCTTGTCGTCGGACACACCGATACGGTCGGCAGCGATCAGGCCAACGACGTGCTCGGCCAGCAGCGCGCCGAAATCGTCCGCGTGGCGTTGATCAGGCTTGGCATCGCGCCCGGCGACATTCGTGCGTTGTCGCGCGGCAAGCGCAGTCTCGCAGTGCAGACGCCCAACGGCGTGTCCGAACCGCTCAATCGCCGCGTCGAGATCATCGTTCGCTAAAGCGACCAGCCCAAGCGTCGAATTTCGCGCGCTAGGACGCGGCCTTGGGCCCCAACCATCGCAACGCCAGCACCGTGATGTCGTCGGCGGGATCGGCGTTGCCGACGAACTCGCGAACATCGGTGCCGATGGCATCGACCACCGCGCGTGCCGTCAGTCCGCGGGTCCGCACCTGCGCGAGCAGGTTGCGCAAGCGTTCACTGCCATAGTGTTCGCCTGCCGGGTTTTGCGCGTCGGCCACGCCGTCGGTCACGACGCAGAGCAATTCTCCAGGTTGCATACGATGGTTGCCGGCAACATAGGCGAAGCCTTCAACGGTGCATAGCGGTGGACCGGCGCCCTGATCCAGCCGCACCAGTGCCGGCTGCGATGCGGCGAGTACATAAGGACTGTCATGACCCGCGTTGCAGTAAGAGAGTTCGCCCGAGACCAGGTTGATGATCCCGGCGAACGCGGTGACGAAGTACATTTCCGGGTTGTCGCGGGAAATTTCCGCGTTGGCCGCGCGCATCAGTTCGCCGGCCGAAGCGTCCGGGCGCATCAGCGTGACACTCTTGTACAGCGATTTGCTGATCGCCATGAACAGGCTCGCCGACAGACCTTTGCCTGCCACATCGCCAACCAGGAAGAACACGCGATCCCCATCCAGGGGAAAATAATCGTAGAGATCGCCGCCGACTTCCTTCGCGGGCAGCATCGTCGCCGCCAGGTCGATGCGCCGTTCGTCGTCCAGAGACTCAGGCCGTGGCAGGATGCCTGTCTGGATGCGCTGCGCGGCCTCGAGCTCGCCGGAGATGTAGGCCGCCTCGACCCGCTGTGCCTGCACGACGAGTTCCAGCGACTTTCTGCGCCGGGAGGCATCGGCGAGCGTCACCACCAGCAGCACGCTGAACAGGATCAGCAACCCCAGGCCGCTGCTCGCCGCGTCGAAGAGTTGGCGCTGCGATCGAAACATGAAATAGGCGGCCAACGCCGGCAGGACGACGCATGCCGTGGCGAGCAGCGCGGCATTGCGCGGCTTCCAGCGCGGCGTGGCCCAGATGAGAAGCAATCCGAGCAGCACGAATCCCGCGAGCTCGAACTTCGACGCCCAGGGGGGACGCACGAGCCAGGTCTGATCGAACAGGTTTTCGAGCACCTGAGCGTGAATTTCGCTGCCTGGCATCGACTCGCCAAGCGGGGTATTTTGATAATCGGTCAACGCGAGGCCGGTCATGCCGACCAGGACCAGTTTCCCCTCCAGTTTTTCCGGGTCCACCTTGCCGTCGAGCACGTCAAGGGCGGACACGTGTCGACGCGGGTCGCGCGGCGAATAGTAGATCCGTAGCGACCCGTCCTCCTCGGTCGGCGCCATGAAGTCGCCGATGGCGACGCCTTGCACCGCTGATCCGGCCACATGCAGGCGCAGTGCCGGGACGTGCTTCGCGACGCGCAGCATTTCGACCGAGAGTGCGGGAGTCAGCGTGCCACTGACGCTGGCCACTAGCGGCATGCGCCGAATCACTCCTTTCGCGGCCTCGTTGACCGACATGAGCCCGTGTCCCGATGCTGCCCGGTCGAGTTCTTCGATGCTCGGAAAGGCGCCGCCGAATATTCCGACCTTGGACGCGCCGGCCGTGCTACCGGCGCGCTTGTCCGGATTCGCGACCACGAACGGTGGAGCGCGCAGCGTCTTGCCTGTCGCTTCGGGCATGCCGACGAGCCCCAGGACGACGGGTCCGGCGCCGATGGCCGCGGCAAGCTCGGCATCGTTGGACGGCAGCGCGTCGAGCCGAGCGGCAAGGATGGGATCCTGCTTTCGGGCTCGCTGCAGCAACTGATGGGGCGACAGCCGGTCCGCTTCCGGCATCAGGATGTCGATGCCGATGGCCGCCGGCCCATACTTCTCGATGTCGCGAACGAGTTCGGCCAGAATCGTCCGCGGCCACGGCCACTGCCCGAGCGCCGCAAGGCTCTTTTCGTCGATTTCCACAACCATGGCGGGCGTCGACACGATCTTGCGCGGCGCGCTCACCTGAAGCGTATCGAACCCGAACATCTGAAGCCGCGTGCTCCAGTTCGTCTCGACGGCGAGCAGCGCGGTCAGCAGGCCCAGCGTCAGTAGTCCGACGAGCCAGATTCGGCGATACGCGGGCGTTCGCGGTTCGGCTGCTGCCGCCTCGCTCACAACGCGATTTCCATCCCGTCGTATGCCGCGGTGACGAGCAGCGGCTTGCCCGAGCGCGTGATCTCCTCGTAGCGTCGCGTTTCCGCCAACAGGCGATCGATGGCGTCGTCGCCGTGGATCGGCTCATGGTGGAAGAGACACAGTTGCCGGGCACCCGCCAGCTGGCACAGTTCGACGCCGACGATGTTGCTGGAGTGGCCCCAGTCGGCCTTGATCGAGATCGCGTCGGCCAGCGAATACATCGCGTCGAAGACCACCAGGTCGGCATCGCGAAAGAAGTTGACGTAGACGCTCGTCTCCTTCGAATCCTCCAGCGCGTGCTCGGAATCGGTCGTGTAGATGACGGTGCGGCCGTCCGACGTGAAGCGGTATCCATAGGAGTCACCGGAATGCCGCTGCAGCATGAGGCTCACCTGCATGCCGGCAATGTCGTATTGCCGGCCCGGCTGAAGGCGAACGAATTCGAAGTCCGCCGCCAGCGTCCCGAAGTCCACGGGAAACGACGGCGCAGCCTGCTGGCGACGGAACGCCGCCTCCAGTTCTTCGTGACCGCCGTAGATCCGTATCCGGTTGCCCGGTATGTACGCAGGCGTGAAAAAGGGAAAGCCCATGATGTGGTCCCAGTGCACGTGGGACATGAAGAAGTGATACGTCTGCGGAGACTTGGGACCATGGCGCTTGAGCGCCGATTGGCCGAACGGACGCACGCCCGTGCCGAGGTCGCACAGTACATACTCGGCGCCGCCGGTCTCGATCTCGACGCAGGAGGTATGCCCGCCGTAGGTTCCGGAAACCGGCAAGCCAAGACTGTCGACGAAAGCGTCCAGGTCGTCGTCCGAAGCGAAGGTCCGTCCGGAAGCCGCGCGTACTGCCTGGATCACCTTGTCACGGACCCCTGAGGCGGTCAGCGCAACGGGCAGCGAGCCGCGCGTGCCCCAGAACCGGATGCGCTTCAACGGGCCGCCGCGTCGTACGCCGCAAGCGCGGGCGCAGACAGCTGTCCGAGGGCCGTGCGCACGTCCGGAAATATTTCCAGCACGTGATTGAAGCGGGCGATTCCGAAGATCTCCGTGACGACCGGCTGCAGCGCTGCGATCGCCATCCTGCCGTTCACGGCGCGCAGCTGTTTGGCCGCGAGCAGCAGCACGCGCAGGCCCATGCTGCTGATATAGGTGACACGCGAAAAGTCGAGGACGATCGAGCCCTTGGCCAGGATGGCCGCGTCCAGCGTCGGCGCGAGCGCCAGCCGCAGCGCGTCGGCATTCGGATGGTCGATCTGTCCGACCGGCGCGGCCACGAAGACGTCGACAAGCCGCTGGCTGGAGAATTCCACGGCGTCTCCGCGCTGTTACGCTGTTGATCGGGAATGCCGACTGCTGCTGGCGTTGCGGAGAGTGAACCAACCCTTCGAACGTTTGCCGGCCCGGCGATTGCGGGGCAGGGCGCCGACAAGGCGGGACGGTCTCCGTGCGCGGGGCAAGTATAGCCCAGCGGGATGTCGTCGCTCAAAGGCGCCTTGCGGCCTCCCGGCCCTTGCCCGTCTCAGGAATGGGGGTAGCCGGGCATGTCGAATTGCGCCGCGCGCAGGGAATCGAGCAAGGTCGTGGCGGTCCTGTCGTCGAGCGCGGTCAGCGGCGGGCGCACGACCCGCCAATCCGGCGCGTGAGCGAATTCCGAAACCACCCGCTTCATGGCGGGAATCATCGGCAGCGCCTGGAAGATGGAGCGGATGACGTCGGCGTAAGCCTGCAGCAGTTCGCCTTGCGCGTTGTTCCAGTTCGCATACACCGCGTGGATGCCGGCCGGGTTCATGTTCACCGTCGCGCTGATGCAGCCGGCTCCGCCGATTGCCAGCGATTTCGACAGCAGCGACTCGCTGGCGGGAAACACGTCGAAGCCGCCGCGCGCAAACATGTCGATCATCGCCTTCGAGTTGTTCCAGTCCCCTGACGAATCCTTGGCTCCAGCAACAGCTTTTGGGTAGCGCTTCAGCAGTCGCTCGATCAATCCGAGCGTGATGGGGACCTGCGTGAGTTGGGGAATGTGATACAGATAGATGGCCAGCCGCTCGTCGCCGACGCGCTCGATCACCTCCGAGTAGTACGCGAACACGCCGTCGTCGGAGACGTTCTTGTAATAGAACGGCGGCACCATCAGCACGCCTGCCGCGCCGTTTTGCACCGCGTGCCGCGTCAAGGTCACCGCGTCGCTCAGCGAACAGGCGCCCGTGCCGGGCATCATTTTCGTGGCCGGGATGCCGGCTTCCAGAAGGGCGTCGGTCAATGCCAGGCGTTCGTCGACGGACAGCGACACCGCTTCCGAATTGGTGCCGAAGATGGCCAGCGCGGCACGGTTGTCGACCAGCCAGCGACAGTGCGCGATGAAGCGTCCGACGTCGGGCTCGAGACTCGCGTTGAAGGGAGTGAGCACGGGCGCGAGGACGCCCTTGATTCGTTCGGCCATCGTGCCTCCAGTCTGCGTGTTGTCCGCCACCGACCGATCAACCTTCAGGGACCCTCCCCACGATAACGGGCGCGCGCAGGAAATCGAAGTCGACACCTTGGTCGGCCTGCGTCACGGTCTCGAGGAACAGCCGTAGAAAGCCGCGATCGGCCGCCGGCGGCGTCACGGGATTCTCGCGCGCCCGCCGAAGCAACTCTTCGTCGGACACTCTCAGCGATATCTCGCGCTTGCCCACGCTCAACGCAATGACGTCGCCATCGCGCACGTGCGCCAGCGGCCCGCCGACCGCCGCTTCCGGCGTGACGTGCAGCACGATCGTGCCGGAGGCCGTGCCGCTCATGCGTCCATCGGATATGCGCACGATGTCCTTGACCCCGCGCCGCGCCAGTTTGCGCGGGATCGGGATGTAGCCGGCTTCCGGCATGCCTGGCGCGCCCTTGGGTCCGATGTTCTTCAGCACGAGGATGTCGTCGGCGGTGACGTCGAGACCATCGCTGTCGATGCGTTCGGCCAAGTCCTCCAGGTTCTCGAAGACCACTGCGCGCCCCTCGTGTTCCATGAGTCGCGCATCCGCGGCGGATTGCTTGATGATCGCTCCCCCCGGCGCAAGATTACCGCGCAGCACGGCGATGCTGCCCTCGCGGAAGATCGGGTTGGCCATGCTGCGCACGACGTCCTGCGGAAAACCCGGCCCGGCGCGCTCGATTTCCTCGCCGAGCGTCCGCCCGGTGACCGTCAATGCCTCCAGGCGCAGCAGCGGCTTCAATTCGCGCAGCAGCGTCGCCATGCCGCCGGCCTTGTGGAAGTCCTCCATGTAATGCTGTCCCGACGGCTTGAGATCCAGCAGCACGGGCGTTTCGCGTCCCATGCGGTCCAGCGCGTCCAGGTCGACATCCAGTCCCATGCGGCCCGCGATCGCGGTCAGGTGGACGATGCCGTTGGTCGAGCCGCCGATCGCGAGGAGGACCCGCATCGCGTTTTCGAACGCTGCCGGCGTAAGAATCCTGTCGATCGTCAGCTTGTCGCGCGCGAGCTGCACCGCCTGCGCGCCGGTCTGCTCGGCGATGCGGATGCGATCGGCGGTGACGGCGGGTGGCGACGCGCCGCCGGGCATCGTCATGCCGAGCGCCTCGGCGACGCACGCCATCGTGCTCGCCGTGCCCATCACCGAGCACGTGCCCACGCTCGCGACGAGCTGGTCGTTCACCGCCGCGGTTTCCTCAGCGTCGATTTCGCCGGCGCGGAACCTGCCCCAGTAGCGGCGGCAATCGGTGCATGCGCCGACGCGCTCGCCGCGATGCGCGCCGGTCAGCATGGACCCCGTGACCAGCTGGATGGACGGTATGCCCGCCGACGCGGCGCCCATCAGTTGCGCCGGCACGGTCTTGTCGCAGCCGCCGATCAGCACCACGGCGTCCATAGGCTGCGCGCGGATCATCTCCTCCGTGTCGATGGACATGAGGTTGCGCAGGTACATGCTGGTCGGCGCCGCGAAGCTCTCGTGCAGGGAAATCGTGGGAAACGGCATCGGTAATCCGCCGGCGAGCATGACGCCGCGCTTCACCGCGTCGATGAGCTGCGGCGCGTTGCCGTGGCACGGGTTGTAAGCGCTGCCGGTATCGGCGATACCGATCACCGGCCGATCCAGCGCTGCGTCGGTGTAGCCGGCACCCTTGATGAACGCCTTGCGCAGGAACAGCGAAAAATCCTGATCGCCGTAGCTGGTGAGACCCTTGCGCATGCCCTCCGGCTCGGAAGGCAGGGGCGGGGGTGAGTTGTCGTTGGGTCGTTTCGGCATGGACGTGATTCGCGATGGATGAGGCGGATATTACGCGTCCGCGCTGGCGCTGGTTTCGGCGCACGGCCGGACCGGGCATATAATCTTCGCCCGCATGACTTCACGTGAATGAGAGGCAGTGCGATGGAACGACTGAAGGCGAGCGATTTTCCTCCGGAAGTCCTCAAGCTCTTCGATGGCTACG
This sequence comes from uncultured beta proteobacterium, assembly GCA_963816165.1. Classification (GTDB taxonomy): domain Bacteria; phylum Pseudomonadota; class Gammaproteobacteria; order Burkholderiales; family Casimicrobiaceae; genus VBCG01. The sequence continues at coordinate 310,008 of CAWFJL010000010.1, read as the reverse complement.
TCCACGGCTCGATCAGCCGCAGGAATTTTCTGGACCGGGCATCGAAATACGCGATCGGCGGCTTTACCGCCGCGGCCATGCTGGAGAGCCTGCGGCCGAATTATGCGTTCGCTCAGCAAGTCGCCAAGGACGACGCGCGGATCAAGACGGAGTACCTGAACTATCCTTCGCCGCAGGGCTCGGGGACGATGCGCGGGTATTTTGCGCGGCCCGCGAATCCCGCCGGCAAATTGCCCGGCGTCGTCGTCATTCACGAGAACCGCGGCCTCAATCCCTACATCGAGGACGTCGCGCGGCGGTTGGCGGTGGCGAATTTCCTCGCGTTCGCCCCGGACGCGCTCACGCCGCTCGGTGGCTATCCGGGCGACGAAGAAAAGGGCGTGCAGCTTTTCGGCCGGCTCGATCCGGCCAAGCGCGGGGAAGACCTCCTCGCCGCGTACGCGTTCCTGAAGTCACGTCCGGAATGCACCGGTAAAGTCGGCGCGGTCGGTTTCTGCTTTGGCGGCAGCACCGTCAACATGTTTGCCGTGCGGCTGCCCGATCTCGCGGCGGCGGTGCCGTTCTACGGCGGGCAGCCCAACGCTGCCGACGTCGCCAACATCAAGGCTCCGCTGCTGATCCACTACGCCGGGCTCGACGAGCGGATCAACGCCGGCTGGCCTGCCTATGAGGCGGCGCTCAGGGCCAACGGAGTCAGGTACGAGATGTTCATGTACGCCAACACAAATCATGGCTTCCACAACGACACCACGCCGCGCTACGACGAGGCCGCGGCCAAACTCGCGTGGTCGCGCACGATCGCGTTCTTCGACAAGCACCTGAGGAGCTGAACTACCAGCTTCATCGGGCGCGAAAGAGCGCGTTGAGTTCCTGACCGGACGCCGCATCGCCAAAGCCGTCGAAGCGGCCTTCGTTGGCGATGAGCGTGGCGGCGCGCATGAACCCGCCCCAGGCCGATCGCGCAAGCGCGCCGCCGACGCTTACTCGCCGCACGCCTAGCGCGGCGATGTCCTGCAGCGTCAGCCCGACTGCCGATCCGACCAGCAGGTTCACCGGCTTGGGAGCGACGGCTGCGACAACCGCCGCGATGTCCTCGCGCGTACGGATGCCGGGCGCGTACAGGCAGTCTGCGCCGGCGTTCGCGTAGGCCTGCAAGCGGGCGATCGTCTCCGTGAGATCCGGCCGGCCGAGCAGGAAGCATTCGGCGCGTCCCACCAGCAGCGTGTCGCCGCCCGCCTGATCGATCGCATGGCGCGCCGCGCGGATTCGCTCGACCGCCGTGCCGACGTCGAACAGCGGATCGTCGGCGACGCCGGTCGAGTCCTCGATGGAGAGTCCAGCGACACCGGCGCGCACGGCCAATGCAACGCTTTCCGCGACTTGGCCCGCGGTACGCGCGAAGCCATTCTCGAAGTCCGCGTTCACCGGCACGTCCGTGGCCGCGACCATGCCCGTCAAATGCGCCAGGACCTGGTCGCGCGACATTCCATTGTCGGGACGACCCTGGGACCAGGCGAATCCCGAACTCGTGGTGGCGAGCGCCTTGAACCCCAGACGCTGCAGGTACAGCGCGCTTCCTACGTCCCATGGATTGGGGATGGCGAAGCAGCCGGACTCGTGCATCTGGTGGAAGGCGCGCCGCTTGTCGGCGATAGTGGGACGGGGTCTGTGCATGGCATCTCACCCAACGAACATCGCGGACGGCTATTGTGAATCATGTCGCGGTGTGCCGGTGCACATGCCGTTGACTACAACCCAACGCCTTGGCTTCGCCGCCCTCTGGCATGGCTTGTGCTGTCACTGCTTGGACCCTATCAAAACCATATCAAGGGACGCTGCCCATGCATTCGCCGGAATCGCTTTCGCCGGGGACGACGCCAAGAGTGGATTTCCCGGGCATCGAGGCGGCCGCCAACGCGCGGTTCCCGCTCACGCAGCCCGGCGACCGCATCGAGGCGCAGAAAGCGACGTTTTTTGCGGTCCTGCAGCTGATGCGGGACGGCCCGCCGGATATCGCCAACCTCGACAAGCTTTTCGCGCTGGAGCGCCATGCGCAATCAGTGACCGAGCTGCTGCTGATCCGGTACGTGCAGGGCGACGACCAGCTGCGACCGTTCGACTGGAGTGCATGGCGCGGGGCTTTGCAGATCAGCCAGTCGTTTTCCCAGACGTGCGAGCGGTTTCTCGACCACGCTCGGGACTCGTCCGATCCGGCGTGGAACGCGCACGCCCCGAGGCTGCTCGCGCAAATCTTCCAGCACCGCAAGGTCGAGCTGCTGCTGCGTTTCTTTCGCTACAAGAAGCGCAGTTCCGGACTGTGGCAACAACTGAACCTCATGTACAGAGAGGCAATCGATCGGACATTGCCCGATGCCGCGGAATCCACCCGGCAGGCGGCGAACGAACTCGAACAGCATTACCTGCAGGCCCTGCTGCTGGATGTCATGAACACCGGCCAGTTCTCGCCGCGGGAAGCGCTATGGGCGTACCGCTGGTTCGCGCGCTGGTGCAGCGAATCCGTGCTGCGCCTGACTCGCGTGCGCGGCGACGATGCGCCAGACGCGCGAGGTTTCGTGATCGATCTCGACGGCGCGGAAGGCCTGCAGCGGCCCGCGGGTTTGGGCCGCAATCTGCTGCATTTTGATTCTTCGCCGATCCGTGCGCTGATCGACGCCGAAATGGCCGCGCTGGCCAAGGACACCGCGCTGTCGCATCGTACGGCGCCGGCGGAGCGCGCCGGACAGCGGGCGCTGCTGACCCGCCTGGCGACGCTCCTTGCCCCGGTTCACATCGAGATTCCGCGCCGTGCCGAACGCGCGCCCGTCGCGTTCACGGTGCAGGCGACCGCGGGATTCGCATTCATCGTGGAGGAATTGCGAAGGAGCGGGCAGGCGCGTGCCGTCGGCAATTCTGGCTCCGTGGCGGATGGCGAAAGCACCATCTCGCCGTTCGGAAGATCCACCATCTCGCCGCTGTTCGCCGCCGGCGGCCAAGCTGGCCAGGCAATTTTCTCGATAGCGGACCAACTGAACGCGATTCCGCAGATCTGGCAGGTGAAAGACCGCAGCGACACGGGTTGCCGAATGCGGGGTCAGATCGACAACATGAATCGGGTGATCCCGGGCTCGCTTATCGCGCTGCGCGATAGCGAAGGAGCGTCCTGGACGGTTTCGGTTGTTCGCTGGTTCCGGCGGCTCATGGTCGACCATGTGGAGATCGGCGTGGAATATCTGGGACGCAAGCCGCGCTTCATCAAGCTCGTCGCGGAAGGCGAACCCGATGCCGACCTCGATTTCGGGCAGAAACCGGTGCCGAGGTGCTTCGCGGCGCTGTACCTGCCGCCCAGCGCGCAATATCCGCCCCTTCCCATCAAGACGATCCTGCTTCCCGCCTGCGAGTTCAGGCGTGGCGGTGAATTCACGCTGCTCTCGTCCAGCGCCACGTACCGGATGCGCTTGAACGAGGCGATTCAGCAGCAGTTCGAATACGTGCTGACGTCGTTTTCGATCATCGACAAGACCGCCTCGCCGAACCACCTGACGCAATAAGCTCTCGTGCCGGCACCTGCCGCTTGCCGCCAGCGGCAACGCGGCATCGCGGCGCATTGGCTTTCGGCGGGCACCGCATCCCCCCAATGGGTTGACCACGCTACCCGCGACCGGGATACTTCGCCGGGTTGCGCCGACGCACGCAGTGACAAGGAAATCACGATGACGCAGTCAGCGATCGTCCAGTCGATTGCCTCGGCAAGGGACGCGATCGGCACGCGCGCCGCGCAGCATATCGACCTCTGTTTCCGCCGCATGATGAGCGGGCAGGGGGCCGAACTAGGCAATGGGTACCTGCGCATGGTGACCGGAGAGCCACACCCGCTCGGCAACGTGGCCATCGTTTCCGATGCGGCCGAACTCCAGACCACGACGACGGCCATCGCGCCGTTGCTCGCATGTCGTGTCCCGACATCGGCGCTGTTTCCCAACGGGCTTTCCGGTGCGGTGAATCAATCGCTGGTTGGCTCCGGATACGAGAGCGTCGGCGCAATCCCTGCCATGGCCGTGGACCTCGACCGGCTGGCGGCGACGGCGCTGCCACCGGGCTACGACTGGACGAGGATCGGCGATGGCGACGAGGGCCGCGCCTGGACCAACGCGTTCGCTGCCGGTTACGATCTTCCGCGGGGGCTGGCGCGGCTCTTCTCGCCCGAATGCATGGGTGCTGACATGGCGCCCGACGCGCCCATCCAGTTCTTCGCGATCCACCACAATGGACGGTTCGTGGCCGTGTCGCTCATGTACCTGGCCGACGGTCTGGCGGGCATCTATTGCGTCGCGACGCTGGCTGATGCGCGCGGCAAGGGGCTCGGCGCCCATGTGACGGCCGAACCGTTGCGCATCGCGCAGCGGCTGGGCTATCGCGTCGGCATCCTTCAATCGTCCGCCGCGGGCCACCCGGTCTACCTGCGTCTGGGCTTCGCGGACTTCGCCAGCGTGCCGATGTTCGTGCGCATGCCTGCCTGAATCCGCCACGGCTTCGCGCGATCCGGTAGGCAAGTTGTCTCCGTCTCGCCCGCTCGACGCTTTCCTTCCGCATTCCGATGTCGCGGAGCGGTTCGAAACGACCATCCGAGCGCCCGCGCATATGGTGATGGACGTCGCCTCACATTTCGACATGCAGTCGTTGAAGTTGGTCCGCGCCATCTTCTGGTTGCGCGAGAAGTTCATGCGGACTTCCGGTGCCGGACCGCGAAAGCCGCAAGGCATCCTGGACGAAACGAGATCCCTGGGTTGGGGTCTGCTGGCCGAGGAGCCGGGCAGGCTCGTAGTTTGCGGCGCGTCCTGCCAGCCGTGGCAGGCGGAGGTCAAGTTTGCGCCGTTGGCTGGTGACACCTTTGCTACGTACGCGGTGCCGGACCAGGTGAAGATCGCGTGGACGCTGGAAGCTGAAGAGCTGGATCCGGCCACCACGCGCTTTGCACAGGAAACGCGCGTGGTCGCCACCGACGCTGAGGCTCGCCGCAAGTTCCTGCGCTATTGGCGATGGGCGCGTTTCGGCATCATCAGCATTCGCCTGCTTCTGATGCCAGCGATCCGGCGGGAGGCGGAGCGACGGTGGGCCGCGGAGCGAGGCAAGCCTGGCTGACGGGCCGACTACGCGCGGGTAGCTGGCTCGGCCTTGCGCCGGCGGCGGACGTCGGAGTAGCATCCGGTCGTTTCCGACCAACCGCCAATGGTCGGCTGACACGACGCATGAAAGGGGAGCCATGCCGTCACGTCTTCGTACATTCAGCGGCCTCGCGTTGTTGCTGGTTTCGAGCGGCATCGCGCTCGCCGCACCCTTCGCATACATTACTAACTACGAATCCAACTCCGTTTCGGTGGTCGACGTCGACCGCAACGTCGTCGTTGCGACGATTCCGGTGGGTTCGCAACCGGTCGGCGTTGCCGTCAACAATGCCGGCACGCGGATTTACATTGCTAATTTTGACAGCGTCTCCGTAATCGACGGCGCCAGCAACTCCGTCATTGCGACCGTCCCGGTGACGAACGAGCCGAGCGGCGTCGCCGTGAATCCGGCGGGGACCCGTGTATACGTTAGCAACTACCACGGCGCCACCATTTCGGTAATCGACGCCTCCAGCAACACGATTATCGGGACAGTGCCGGTGGGCACGGCGCCGGCCGGAATCGTGGTCAACTTCCAAGGCACACGCGCCTATGTCGCCAACCAGGGGAATGGCAGCGTCTCGGTGATCGACACGGCCACCAACAAGGAAATCAAAAAGATACAAGTAGCGGCCGAACCAGTGTTCGCCGCGATCAATCCGGCGGGCACACGGCTCTACGTCACGCACTATCCCACAGACAATCCGAACGATCCTCTCGCTATCGGGCTTAGCATAATCGACACCGAGTCGAATGCAAGGATTGCCGGTATTCCGCTTGGATACAGCGCCGGTGAAGGTGTCGCGGTCAATCCGGCCGGTACGCGCGTGTACGTCGACGTCGGCTCGAGGCGGCATCGTCGTGATCGACGCCAACACCAATTCGATGATTGACTTGATCGCCGGCCGGGGGATCGCTTCCCCGGGATCGCCCTCAATCCTGCGGGCACGCAGATATACGCCGTGAACCAACGTGGAAACGATGTTGCCGTAATCGACATTGCAACCAGAGCGATCATCGCTCGCGTGGAAGTTGGATTTCGGCCAGTGGCGCTCGGACAATTCATCGCGCCGACGCCGCCTTCAGCTGGGGCGACGACGTCGGTCGAGTATCGCCATGCAATCTGGGATCACTACTTCATAACGCCGGTGGCTGCGGAGATCGCGTTGCTCGATGCGCACGCGCCACCTTTCCAGGATTGGTCGCGGACCGGCTTACTCGTTCAATGTCTATCCGCCGGCCGGCGCGCCTGCCGGGTCGGTCGCCATTTGCCGGTTCTTCAACGACCACTTTGCGCCCAAGAGTTCGCACTTCTACGCGCCGCATGGCTTTGGATGCGAAGCGACGCTGGCACAGTTCCCGGACTGGGGTCTGGAAGACGACAAACTCTTCAATGCCATGTTGCCCGACGCAACGACAGGAGCCTGCCCGGCAGGGACCATCCCGGTCTACCGCCTCTACAACGCCGGCATGGGCAATGCGCCGAACCATCGTTTCGTCACCAGTTCCACGGAGCGGCAGACCATGATCAGCCAGGGCTGGACAGCGGAAGGCGCCGGCATTGGCGTGGGGATGTGCGCGCCGCTTTAGGGGAGCCCCCGCCATTCAAATTGTGGATGCGAGCGGCGCTCGGCACTCACAATCAGGAGACTCTGCACCGTCGCGCGGCGCCAATCGCCCGACTTGATGGTGTTGTCCTACGGCTGTTCCAGCCTTGCGCCTACGGCGGAGCGTGGAGTAGCATCAGATCATCAAACAGCGTGTCGTCGCCGTGCGCACCGATGGCAGCGCGTGATTGCCACGTTGGCCAACGGTAGCGGAAGGCCTTGCCATCAACCGTCAGTCGGCGGCTGACACGTTGCACGAAAGGTGAGCTATGTCCTCACGTCTTCGTACTCTCAGCGGCTTCGCATTCTTGCTGGTTTGGAGTGGCGTCTCGCTCGCCGCACCATTCGCATACATTACGAACCTCGCATCCAACTCGGTGTCGGTGATCGACATCTTCGGCAACACCGTCGTTGGGACCATTCCGGTGGGTTCGCAACCGGCGGGCGTTGCCGTCAACAACACAGGTTCGCGGATCTACGTCGCCAATTCGAACAGCGTCTCGGTAATCGATGGGGCCAATAATTCCGTCATCGCGACCGTACCGGTGGGAACAGCGCTCTTGGGTGTCGCGGTGAATCCGGCGGGGACACGCGTCTACATTGCTGATCAGGGTAGCGACAATGTCAGGGTGATGGAAGCAGTCAGCAACACGATCATCGCGAGCGTGGCGGTGGGCGCGGCGCCGGGCGGAATCGTGGTCAACCCCCAGGGCACCCGCGTCTATGTAACCAACTTGGGGAGCGCCAGCGTCTCGGTGATCGATACGGCCACCAACCAAGAAATCAAGGAAATACAGGTTGCCGGCGATCCGGCGTTCGCCGCGATCAATCCGGCGGGCACACGCCTCTACGTAACCCACTACGTAGACAATCCGAACGATCCTCTCGCCGTCGGGCTCAGCGTAATCGACACCACGTCGAATACGAAAATCGCCGGCATTCCGCTTGGACTCAACGCCGGTGAAGGCGTCGCGGTCAACCCGGCCGGCACGCTGGTGTACGTGGCGTCGGTTCGGGGCGGCGTCGCCGTCGTCGACGCCAACACGAATGCGGTCATTGATGTGCTGCCGGCCGCGGGAAGCTTGGCCGGGATCGCACTGAATCCCACGGGCACGCGAATTTACGCCGTGGACACCGATGGCAATCAGGTTGTCGCGATCGACATCAATAGCCGAACGGTCATCAAACGCGTGGATGTCGGAGCATTTCCGACGGCGTACGGACAATTCATCGCGCCGACGCCGCCTTCAGCCGGGGCGACGACGTTGGTCGAGTATCGCCATGCAATCTGGGATCACTACTTCGTAACGCCGGTGGCTGCGGAGATCGCGTTGCTCGATGCGCACGCGCCGCCGTTCGAGGACTGGTCGCGGACCGGCTTCTCGTTCAATGTCTATCCGCCGGCCGGCGCACCCGGCGGGTCGGTCGCCATTTGCCGGTTCTTCAATGACCACTTCGCGCCCAAGAGTTCGCACTTCTACGCGCCGCATGGCTTTGGATGCGAAGCGACGCTGGCGCAGTACCCAGACTGGGGTCTGGAAGACGACAAACTCTTCAATGCCATGTTGCCCGACGCAGGCACTGGAGCTTGCCCGGCGGGGACCATTCCAGTCTACCGTCTCTACAATGATGGCATGGGCAATGCGCCGAACCACCGTTTCGTCACGAATTCCACCGAGCGGCAGACCATGATCAACCAAGGCTGGACGCCGGAAGGCGCCGGCATCGGCGTTGGGATGTGCGTGCCGCCGTAGGCGAATCCAACACGATTCGCTATCGCGGATTCGGTTGTTGCGACCCCCCGTGGTTCGCAAAGCCTGCTCCGCTACGGAGCAAGCGGATGGCGTCCGATGCCGGCGGTCAGGCGGCAGGCGAGCGGTCCAGGACAGCTGAAACCGCAAGATTGGTTGGCTAGCAGGCGGCAGGCAAGCTTGCGGACTGACCATTTGACGGGCGTCAACAATCGGTGGCCGGCGACGACTAGACTGAATGTTGGCGCCGTTTGTCTTGGTGGCGTAGGGGAATGTGGTCGTCCAAGACGCGATTTCAAACAATAATTCCAGGGAGATTTCATGAAGCTGTCACTAGCCGTCCTGTTTGCGGCCGTCGCCCTCGGCGGTTGCTCGACCTACACGACCCCACGCTACGCGATATCCGCGGATACGAATGTTGCGTTGAAGTCAATGGGCGCGTCGAACATTGCAGTGGGCACGATCACCGACCCAGCCAGTTTCAGCGCTGCATGCCGTGCCGCTGGTCCCCTGTCGCCACCCGACGGCATGTCGCACGCCGCATACATCAAGAAAGCGCTCGAAGACGAGTTGAAGGTTGCAGGTGTCTATGCCTCCGGCACACCGCGCGTGACGCTGAGCGGAGTCGTGACCAAGCTCGAATTTTCTTCGGCGCGGGGCCTCACGGGAGGCTCATGGGACGTAAACCTGACACTGACGTCGTCCAACGGCAAGTCGATGAATGCAGTCGAGCACTACGAGTTCGACAGCGGCTATAGCGCGGAAACGGCGTGCCGGCAGACTTCCGAGGCGTTCATGCCCGCCGTGCAGGATCTGATCGGCAAGATCGTTAAGTCACCGGAGTTCAAAACCCTCGTGTTGTAGAAGTCGCGGGCGATGCAGGCTCGGCGGCCGTGACGGGAGTCGTGCGCCGCCAGCCGGTCAGGAAACAGTCGGGACGTTCCTGAATAGGCCGACCTCCGTTCAGGATTGGACGGAGTCCGCAGCTTGCAGCACTAGTCCCAGGACTTGATATTGTTGTCCTTGATGACCTTGCCCCAGCGCGGAATTTCCTTGCGCACCAGCGCATCGAGATCGGCCGGCGACCCGCCGCTTACTTCCATGCCCTGCGCCGAGAGTTTCTCGATCACGGCGGGAGCCTTCGCGGTCTTGGCCAGTTCATCCGCGACTCGCTTGGCGAGCGCCGGGGGCATGTTGGAGGGTCCGAATACGCCCCACCACGTGTAAGCCGCGAAGCCGGGCACGCCCTGGCTGGCGATGGTCTCCGCGCCGGGCAGCTTCGGATCGGGCTTGGCCGACGTCACGGCAATGGCGCGCAGGTGTCCCGACGTCACGTGCAGGCTCACCAGGAACACCGAGCCGCGAGCGGCACCTGATTGCCAATGGCGTCATTCATCAGCGGCCCGCCGCCGCGATACGGTATGTGATTGAATTCGACGCCGAGCTGGTTGCCGAGCTGTGTCATGGTCAGGTGGCCCAAACTGCCGGCGCCGATGGTGCCATACGAGACGCCCTCCGGATTGGCCTTGGCAGCAGTGACGACATCGCGGAACGACTTGTATGGCTGCGCGACCGGCGTCACCAGCGCCATCGCGCCGGTGCCCACCAGGATCAGCGGCGTCCGGTCGCGCAGCGTGTCGAAGGGCATGTTCGGAATCAGCGACGGATTCACCGCATGCGTGTCGAAGACGACGCCGATCGTGTAGCCATCCGGATCGGCCTTGGCTAGCAGCCCCGTGCCGATGGACCCCGACGCGCCGCCCTTGTTGTCGACGATGAACGACTGCCCGGTCTGCTCGGACAGTTGCTGCGCGAGGATGCGCGCCACCTGTCGACCGAACCGCCCGCTGGAAACACGGCGATCACCTTGACCGGTTTGGTCGGCCAAGTCTGCGCGCCGGCAACGGGCGCCATGCACAGGTTGAGCAGCAGCGCGAGCGCCAGGCTCGAGCGAAGCGTCTTCATGCGAGTCTCCGGGAAAGGGGGTAGGGAAGGGCGCCGTCACTCCGGCTCGACACCCAACGCCAGGAGAAAGCGCGACACCATGTTGTAGGTGGCAATGACGGCCACGATTTCCACGACGTGCCGATCTTCAGGAAGCGCGGCGCGGAGTGAGGTCATGGCAGCGCGTGTCACTTCCACGTTCTGCGTCATCTCGACTGCGAGGGCCAGCACTGCGCGTTCCGGGGCGTCGAACACGGCCGGATCGACGGCTGTGTTGGTCAGGTTGTGCAGGGCATCGAGTTGCCTGGCGGACCCACCTTCACGCAGGAACTCCGGCGCATGGTGTTGATATTCGTAGTCCGCATGATTGAGCAGCGCAACGACGCAGATCGCGAGTTCCCGCAGTTTGGGCAAGACCGTAAGCTCGGTCCTGACCGCGCGCAAGTAGCCGTTCCAGCCTTGCGCCAGCGGCGGACTGTGGAGCAACATCCGGTCGAGGTTCAGCAGCGTGCCGTCGCGGCGCGCGCGGATGGCGGCGACGAGGTCGCGGGGTTCGGCGAGGTCTTTTGGCTGATAGGGGATGGCGGGCATCGGTGGTTCCTAACATTGGGCGGTACGGCGAAACCGGGATCGATCTTGGGCCGGTTGTTGCGGCATGACCACAAGCGGTGCCTAAGGGCAAGTCATCCGAACGGACGAGTGTCCAAACTTAGAAAATCGTTCATGCTGCTTTTTAGCTTGGCGATACTCTGCCGGTCCACCGCAACTATATCTCCAACGGCAAGGATCCTGATGTGAGTCGTCTTCTCATTCTGATCGTGGCGGCCCTGTGGGTGGCAATAGGCTTTGCGCTTTGGAAGCGGCTCGAGCTCGATTGACCAAGCATTCCTTGACACCGGGCATTTGGCCCCACAGGAACGATGGGTGTCGTAAGGTACCAGACCGCGCATCGTGCAAATCTGGCGTTTCTTTCGTTGGGCACGGAGCCGTATCGCAGCTCGTGGGCGGACTGGAAAACTAAACAGCGGTGGAGTTGGATGAATTGCCCAACCAAGGCCAGAAGGTCCTTCAGCCTCGTTCGTCGCAAGGCGCGGACGTCAAAGATGGCCGCAATGACCACACTTAAGTCCTGGGGCTCTGGAAGCAGGGCAGCGGAGCCTAGTCTGTATGGATGGTTAGTCGTCGGTCTGCTGGTTGCCGGTTGCGAGAAATATGAGCTAGATCGCCAAATGCAAGAACTATGTAAGAAAGACGGAGGGGTAAGGATCTACGAGACGATTGTTCTGCCGGCCGAGTCGTTCGATAAATGGGGTGACCCATTTCCTGGATGGCGTGGACGCACTTCGGAGGAGCGCCTCGGGTCGCAATATCGGTATGAATGGAAGATTATTGACATCAAAAAGGGCGATGCGCTCAAAGGTGAGGGAGAACTGAAGCGCTTTGAGGTACGGATATTCCGTCGCGTGGACGGCAAGCTCTTGGGAGAGGCAATCTCATTCGCGAGGTCTGGTGGCGACCTGATTGCGTTTACACACCCTACATCTAAGTCATGTCCCGAGAATCAAAGTGAGAGCGATGTAATTCGGCGCGTATTCGTTCGATAGGAGATGAACGTGCCAGCCATTAGCGAGTACTTGAAGTTCGCTGAAACTGCGTTTGCTGCTTATGCAACAAACCTGGGAATAGGCGTGGGGAACACAAACAAGTATGTCGCCGCCGAGATGACGCCCTCCCAGGCGCAGCGATTTGATGCAAACTGGCAGGTGCTGGGCCAGCAGGACTTGTGGGATGGCTTTTCTGCAGTGTTGCTTCAGGCGGTGGATATTACCGGTCAAGCAAACGGCCAAAAGGTGTTGGCCATTCGAGGTTCTGAATCAAGCAACCTATTCGTAGATTATTTGGCCGATACGATCAACATTGCGTTGCTTGGCACAAACGCTGCAATGCGGCAGTACCAATCCCTCGAGGATTTCTATCAACTGCTAATTGGGCAAGGAAAGTTGGGAGCTGAAGAACGCATTGTAGTGACTGGTCACAGCTTAGGAGGGTTCTTGGCGCAAGCATTTGCCGCAAAGCATGAAAATAAGGTGAGCGCCGCATATACATTCAATTCGCCAGGATTTTCCGTCGCACCCGGATTAATACCGAATATTGGTACACAGCTTCTTGAATTTTTCGGAATTGTCGATGCGACGATTCCAAACAATAAAATATTCAACCTTCGTGCGCTGGACGGAATATCCGCCACCGCGGGCTTGGGACAGATGGTTGGATCTGTCGAGGGAGTTCGAATAGAAGCCGGCGGAGTCATCCACGATCACTCAATCGCGACGCTGACGGATGCCCTGGCAATTCAAGAAGCCATCAGCGCGCTTGATCGCGCTAAGACATTGGTCACGATCTCACCCATATTCACCGCAGCGGGGCTGGCAAGCACAAGAATTGAAGGGTTGCTCGATGGCCTGCGTCGTCAGCTTGTCGGAATTTCCTCGGTACCCACCCCCATTGACAATCGGTTGGTTCTTTATGAAAACCTATACGCACTCGCTGCAGATCAGTTAGGTAGTAGCGCATTTCGAAAGCTCGCTGGAAACGTGAAGGTCAGTGACGTTGGCGCTTTGGGTGCAGAGCGTCTTGTTGCGCTTGCTAAGATGGACTTTGGCGATTTCATGGCGCTTGCCACGCTGGGTCCATTTTCGTTGCACGCTACGGACCATGTAGCCAGCGCTCAAAAAATCTTGGACGCTACTTGGCAGTCGGTGCAAGCCGATGAACTTGCGCGGTGGACAGCGGATAAGAATATTCGCCTCAATGGGGACACGCGCAGCGAGCTTGAATTCAGCGATCAATGGTATGCCGATCGGGCGGCGATGCTCGATTTCGATATCGAACGAAATGTGGCGAACATCGTCGCCGTTCGAGGCACGACGCCGGAGAGCTATCGATTCGAAGAGCTTGCAATGAGCAAATCGATTAGCGTTGTTGGCGCCCTTCAGTCTGGCGGCAATGTATCGGCTGGCAATAATCCTGTTCGGATCGTATTTGGTAGAAATGTCGGAGATGTTCTCAGCGGCGGGGATGCGGCCATAGGCGATCACCTCTACGGCATGGCCGGCGCCGACACGATCTCCGGCAACGGCGGCAACGACTACCTCGAGGGCAATGCCGACGGCGATACGCTGAACGGTAACGATGGCAACGACACATTGCTTGGCGGAGAGGGCGCAGATTTCGTCTATGGTGACGACGGCAACGACCAACTCCTTGGCGGCCAGGGCATCGATACTTTGGAAGGCGGCGATGGCCGCGACCAACTAACAGGTGGTTCAGAGCTCGACTATCTGCGCGGCGGTGAAGGAATCGACACGCTGGATGGAGGCGCCGGCGATGACCTTCTGACCGGAGGCGGCGGTAACGACACCTTGAAGGGTGGCGCGGGTAGTGACAGTTACCTTCTCTCGACCGGCGATGGCGACGACATAATCGACGATAGCGATGGTGCCGGGGAGATTCGCATTGGCGCAACCAAGTTGATCGGTGGTAATTCGCTTGCCCTGGGCTTATGGCAGCAGTCTATCAACGGCAAGGGCGTGCTCTACTCGTTCACCCCCGGCACCGACGGGCGAGGCGACCTGCTGATTCAGTCGACTGTCGGCGCGACAACGGTTCGGCATTTCAAGTCGGGTGAACTTGGCATCGTGCTGAATGCCGCCGGCCCGCTACTTATTCCGATGCCATTGGCGAGCTACTTCGTCTCTGGCACCACCATCGACGACAATCGCCTGGGCGATGTCAGCCACAAAGCCGTTGTAGGTAGCGGCGGTAACGATCGCGTCCAGGGCCTGGCCGGTCGTGACGAGGTCTTGGGCGCCAATGGGGATGACATTGTCGAAGGCGGAAGTGGCATCGATGTAGTCGCGGGCAATAGTGGCAAGGATGCGGTCTTTGCCGACATCCAGCTGACGGAGGCGCAACTCGTCGCCTATATCGCCACGTCGGCGACAGCGCCCACTGCGGGGAGCATGCCGGCGCAGTTGCTGGTCACATCGAGCGAATGGCTGCAAGGCGGACTTGGCGACGACGTTGTTGCGGGCGCCAACGGAAACGACGTCATCTTCGGCGGTGGCGGCAAAGACCTGCTCGTCGGCGGGGCAGGTCACGATCTGATCAATGGCGACGATGATTACGAACCGGCGGATCTGACCAGTCTCTATGTGGAACTGGGCACGGGCCACGTCGGACCCTTCAATGCCTGGTATTCGTCCGTGCTGGTGCACGACTCGGCGCTGGACGTCGGCGCTGCGGACGAGATTCACGCAGGGTCAGGCGGGGATGCTGTGTTCGGTGAACTGGGCGACGACAGGATCTGGGGCGACGACGGCGACGACATGATGTCCGGCGGTGAGGACAACGACGTGCTATTCGGCGGAAATGGCGACGATCGCCTCGCCGGCGACGATTACGGACAAATTGTTGGAAGCTCGGTCGCGACGCCCAACGGCAACGACTACCTCGATGGAGGCAACGGCAACGATCAGATGTATGGCGACGGCGGCGAGGATACGCTTTTGGGCGGAGCGGGCAATGACATCCTTTACGGCAACAACAACCTTGCGCTGAACGGCGTTAGCCCGACGCCGCAGATGACGGCAATGACTACCTAAGTGGCGGCGACGGCGACGACACGCTGGTTGGCGACTCCCTGGATGACACGCTACTGGGTGGCGACGGCAACGATTTCCTTTTCGGAGACGCCGACGCGACACCGGTTGCCTATCATGGGACGGATTACCTCGATGGCGGCGCCGGCGCCGACACACTGCGTGGTTATGGTGGGGACGATACCCTGCTGGGAGGCGCAGATGGCGACACCGTGTATGGTGAGGACGGTAACGACTACATTGATGTCGGTACCGGCGACAATCTGGCGCTGGGCGGGAATGGAGCCGACGTCATCATCGCAGCGTCTGGCACAGTCGCGTCCCTAAATGGCTTCAACAGGCTGTCGGGAGGCACCGGAGACGATGTGATTTCCGGCGAGGGCTACCTGTGGGGAGACGACGGCAACGACACGCTGACTACAAACGGGGCTTACGGCCAATGGGCGGAACAATCCGTCCTGATGGGGGGTAACGGTAACGACACGTTGACCTCGTTGTCGGGCGGCGCCTCCATGTACGGCGAGGCCGGTGACGACTGGTTGAAAGGAGGGGACGGTGGCTCCGTTGCGTCCGGTGGCGAAGGGAACGACGTATTCGCCGGCGGCAGCGGCAGCGACTATGGCTGGGGCGAAGCCGGTAACGACGCCATGTCCGGCGGCAGCAGCAGCGACCAGTTCGACGGTGGCGCTGGCACCGATCAATTGTACGGCGATGCCGGTGACGATATTTTGTTCGGCAAGGATGGTGACGACGTTCTAGCGGGTGGGGCCGGTCGGGACTACCTGGCTGGTGGCTCCGGCAACGACACCTATTTCGTGGATGGCACAGGGGGCGACGACATCATTGTCGATTCGGAGGGGGTCAATACTCTCCAATTCGCGGAAGGCATTTCAGCCGAGCAGTTGGCCTTTCGCACTGGGTTCGACGACGAAGGAAATGCCAACTACCTGGTTGTCGAGGGCGCCGGTGGAAATGGTCACCTGATACTTGCCGCCGGCCTTGACGGAGCGATTTCCACGCTCAAGTTTGCCGATGGCTCGACATTGACGTCGGCACAAGCACGGGATCTCGCTCTGTCCAATTCCGGTCAACTTGCACGCCAGGTGGGGTCGACGGCACTTACGCTGCTCGGCAGCAGCGGCGACGATACGATCGGTGCAGCGGCGGCGAAACAGACGGTCACTGCCGGATTGGGCAACGACGTCCTAGTCGGGGGCACGTTCGATGACGTCCTGCAAGGCGAAGCGGGTAACGATCGACTGGTCGGCGGCGGCGGCAAGAATGAACTGACTGGCGGCGAAGGCACGGATACCTATGCGATTGGGCTGGGAGACGCCGGGACGGTCATTTTTGACCGGCATGCGGGTGCGCAAAGCGAGATGGACGCGATCGAATTCGGGGCCGGCGTGCTTCCCGCGGAAATGCGCCTGGTCCAAGATGGGGGCAACCTGGCGGTCCTCATGAAGAACGGAACTGCGCAAGTGAGCCTCAAGGGGTATTTCAGGACAAGCATTGTTGGCGTGCCACACGACGTTGCCGTCGATCAAAAGATCGAACGCTTTCAATTCGCTGATGGAACCTTCTGGAATTCGGCTCAGATCGCTTCGCATATCGAGACCGGCACTGCCAACGCGATGACCGGTACAGCCGGCGACGACACGTTCGTCGTCGACTTCGATCTCGATACGGTCACGGAGTCGGCCAATGCCGGAAACGATACCGTCCGGAGCTCCGTGAGTTACTCATTGCCCAACAACGTGGAAAGGCTGGTCCTCACCGGCGGCGTTAATACCAATGCCTGGGCAAATTCGTCGAACACAGTGAGCTACTTGGTCGGCAACGACGGTGACAACACATTCAACGGCCCCGGCGGTGCACAGAATTCCCTGAGTGGCGGGGGTACCGGTGCATTTTCGGTGATGTCCGGCGGAAGGGGTGACGACACTTACTACTATGACTACCTGTTCTGGGGCGAGGTCCACGAGAATCCCGACGAGGGCATCGACACCGTTTTCCTGACGCATGGCGTTGGTAATTTCGTGCTGCCGGACAACGTCGAGATCGCGCTGGATGTTAGCGGGTCGCGCAATCTGTTTAGCTCCGCGCCCAGCTCGATGATTGGCAATGATCTTGACAATGTGCTGGGCTACGGGGGCGGCGCCGACACTACCCTTGCCTATTACCTTGATGGCGGCTTGGGCGCCGACACGATGCGCGGATCCGACGGCAACGACATCTACGTTGTCGATAATCGGGCCGACCGCGTGCTCGAGCCAACCTTCGGTGAAGGAATTCAGAAATCCTTCGACGAGGTGCGGAGCTCCATCTCAATCGAGGCACCGGAAAACGTCGAAGGGCTGACATTGACCGGTAGCGCGGCCAGCAACGCCTGGGGTAATGAGCTCAAGAACGTCATGGACGGTTCGCAAAACGTCTCGGCGAATACTCTCTATGGTGGCTTGGACAACGATTGGTATCGGATCGGACCCAATGACGTCGTCGTGGAGAACTATGACGAAGGGTTTGATACTGTCGAATTTCGCGGTACCGGCACGCGGACCTACTCGACGGCCGATCTCCCCTTCAACGTCGAAGCCTTGGCGTTGGGCGACGACGTCGGCGAATCCGGCCTGCAGGGTGATTCGGGTGACGACATCCTGACTGGCAATTCGTCTGGCAATGTCATCGTGGGCGGGCTGGGCGACGACCAGCTTTGGGGTAAGGAAGGCGAGGACACGCTCGATGGCGGCGCCGGCGACGATTCGCTGCTTGGTGGCGAAGGTGTGGACACCTATCTGTTTGGAAAGGGATTCGGCCACGATTCCGTCAATGATGTTGTTCCCGCGTACGGAGCGGCTGGACCCACGAACCACATCGTGTTCGACGCTACTATAGCGCCGTCGGACGTATATTTTGACAACTGGAAGTTGCTGGTGCGCGGCACCGATGACGAGCTGAGCATCAATATGAATGCCGACGTGCAGTTCTCTGACGGGTCGAGCATCTCGGCGTCGCAGCTCGCACAATTGTTGAGCGCCAGCGCCTCACAGCGTCCTTCGGTGGGCAGCGATCTCCTGTACGGAACTGCCGCGAACGACACCATCGATGCGCTTTCCGGCAACGATTTCATTTACGGATATGCCGGGAATGACACTTTGGCCGGAAGCGCAGGCGATGACCAGATTTCCGGTGGGGCGGGCAACGATGCGATCGCCGGAGGCGCCGACAACGACCTCATACGGGGCGATGCCGGCAACGATACGATTGCGGGTGACGCGGGGCGCGACACGATCCAGGGCGGTGACGGTGATGACATCATCGAGGGAGGCGCCGATGTTGACGCCCTGTTCGGTGATGCGGGCAACGATCGTCTGGTGGCGGGGGATTCCGCTGATCTTACCGACTATGGCAACACGCTGGATGGCGGTGTTGGCGATGACACGCTGTTGGCGGGTTCGGGTGGTGACAAGCTTTATGGTGGCGATGGCACAGACGCGCTTCTGGGCGGGGATGGTGATGACACGCTCAACGGGGATCTGGGCAACGATACGTTGAACGGCGGTGCCGGCAATGACTGGCTGGCAGATACCGCTGGCGACGACTCGCTAAATGGTGGCAACGGCGACGATTTTCTGTATGGGAACGATGGGACAGACGTACTGGACGGTGGGCCAGGGTCCGACTACCTGTCAGGCGGCGCCGGAGATGATCGCTATGTGCTGAGAAGTGGTGGAGGCATAGACACGATCAGTGAGCAATGGATTGGTGGGAGTAACACGATCATCCTTGTCGACGTGCTGCTGCGTCCGGGGGATGTTTCCATCACTCGCGATGATCAGGACGACGGATCGTACCTGGTAGTTTCGACCAACGGCGGAGCAGACGCCCTGAGGTTGCGCGATATACCGGCGCAGCTTCCCCTCGAAGTCCGGTTTGCCGACGGCACGACGTGGGACCACGCGACCATCTTTGACATGTTGTACGTGCGCCGAGGCACGGCCGGCAATGACACTTTGACTGCTGGCGCTTACGGTTCGCAGCTCTTCGGGATGGCCGGCAACGACTCCCTGATTGGTGGCGTTGGGAACGACCTGCTCGACGGCGGCACCGGTGCGGATTACATGTCAGGCGGCGGTGGCCTGGACACGTATTTGGTCGACGATCCGGGTGACGTGGTCGTCGGCGCGAGCCCCGGTGTGGATCTGGTCCAATCCTCGATCAGCTACATCCTGCCTACCAATGTCGATTCGCTTTCGCTAAGTGGTACCGCGTCCCTCAATGGAACTGGAAACGCGTTGGCGAATACGCTCACGGGGAACTCCGGAGACAATGTTCTCGACGGCAAGGCCGGTGCGGACACCATGATTGGCGGTGCCGGCAACGACACGTACGTCGTAGACAATGCGGGAGATGTCGTTACAGAACTCCCCGGTGAAGGCGCGGACGTGGTCCTGTCCAGCGTGTCGTTCACACTAGCCGCGCCCTTTGAGAATCTTGTACTCACCGGCGCGTCCGCGATCAACGGAACCGGCAATGCGCTGGCCAATACGCTGACGGGCAACACGGGCGTCAACACCTTGACTGGTGGACTGGGAAATGACCAGCTGGACGGCGGTGCCGCTGCCGATGTGCTCAAGGGGGGCGCCGGCGACGATGCCTATGTAATCGACAATGCGGGCGACATCATCACCGAGCTGGCAGGGGAAGGTATTGATTTCGCAAAGTCATCCGTGACCTACACGATCGCAGGTAACGTCGAGGCGCTCGTGCTTACAGGTGTCGGCGCGATCAATGGCTCGGGCAACACGCTGAATAATCTCCTGACGGGCAACGCCGGAAACAACACTTTGTCCGGTGGTGCGGGCGCTGACACGATGATCGGCGGTCTGGGCAACGACACATACGTGGTGGACGCCGCCGGTGACGTGGTGAACGAGAACGTAGGTGAAGGTATCGATGTAGTGCAAAGCAGCATCACCTATGTGCTGCCGGCCAATGTGGAGAACCTTACCCTCGGAGGATCCACCGCCATCAACGGCACAGGCAATGGGCTCAACAATGCACTTACCGGGAACACCGGCAACAATTTACTGGACGGGGGCTTGGGCAGCGATACGCTGGTGGGTGGCGCCGGCAACGATACCTACGTCGTGGATATCGCCGGCGACGTGGTGACCGAGGGCGTAGGCGCCGGAACTGATGTGGTGCAAAGCGCGGTGACGCTGGTGCTGGCGGCCAATGTGGAAAACCTCACGCTGGTCGGACCCGCCGCGATCAGCGGCACGGGCAACGCACTGGCCAACATCGTGACGGGGAATGCTGCCGACAACGTGCTCGACGGGGGAACGGGTGCGGACACGCTGGCGGGCGGTGCGGGTAATGACACCTACATCGTCGACAACGTGAGCGACGTCGTGACTGAGGCGGCGAGCGCCGGGACGGACCGAGTAAACGCCAGCGTCACCTACGTGCTGGCGGCCAACGTCGAGAGTCTGACGCTGACCGGAGCTGTGGCTATCAACGGTACCGGCAACACTTTGGCCAACACGCTGACCGGAAACAGCGCCGACAATGTGCTGGACGGAAGCAGCGGCACCGATACGCTCGTGGGCGGTGCGGGGAATGACACCTACATGGTCGACAACATCGGCGACGCGATCACCGAAGGCGCGAGCGCGGGGATGGACGGGGTGAACTCCAGTGTGACCTATGTGCTCGCGGCTAACGTCGAGAACCTGACGCTGACCGGGACGGCAGCGATCAATGCCACTGGCAACACCATCAACAACATACTGACCGGTAACGCTGGCAACAATTCTCTCGACGGTGGCGCCGGCATCGACACGATGCGCGGCGGCCTCGGCAACGATATCTATATTCTCGATGTTGCCGCGGATGTGGTTGTCGAGAACGCCGGTGAAGGCACGGATACCGTGCAGACTGCCTTGACTTACACGCTGGGTGCCAACCTGGAGAATCTGACGCTGACGGGGGTGACGGCGATCAACGGCACGGGCAACGCGCTGGCAAACACTTTGACTGGGAACAGCGGCGACAACGTGCTCGACGGTGCCGCCGGAATTGACATCCTGGTCGGTGGCGTCGGCAACGATTCCTACATGGTCGACAACGCCGCGGACGTGGTGACGGAGGCCGCCGGCGCCGGGTCGGACACGGTGCAATCGAGCCTTACCTATACCCTGGGTGCCAACGTTGAGAATCTGACGTTGACAGGGGCGGCTCCAATCAGTGGCACCGGCAACGCGCTGGACAACTGGGTGCAGGGCAACGCTGCGGTGAACACGCTGGATGGCGGCGGCGGTAACGACACGTTGTGGGGTGCCGCGGGGGACGATGTCTTGCTGGGCAGTGCCGGCAACGACCTCGTGCAGGGCGGGCTGGGCAACGACAAGCTTACCGACACTGCCGGCAACAATCTGCTGGACGGGGGCGCGGGGGCTGACATGCTGACCGGCGGTGCGGCACACGAGATACTGATCGGTGGCACGGGCAATGATACGCTGAATACCGGCGGCGGCGCGGATGTGATCGGCTTCAACAAGGGGGATGGCGCGGACGTAGTGAACGCCAGCGTAGGCAGTGACGACACGCTGACTCTGGGCGGGGGGCTGGCGTACAGCGACTTGAAGCTGTCCAAGACCGGGCTGGACCTGATCCTCGATGCCGGTAACGGCGATCAAATCGCGTTCAAGAACTGGTATCTGACGGGGGTAAATAACAAGAGCGTGCTGAATCTGCAGGTGATCGCGGCCGCGATGGCGGGGTTCAACCCGGCAGGTGTTGACCCATTGCTGAACAAGAAGGTGGTGAAATTTGACTTCGGCGGGCTGGTGAGCCGGTTCGACGCCGCGCTGCTGGCCACTCCGACGCTGACCAGCTGGAACCTGACCAATGCGCTGGCGGGCTACTACGTGTCGGGGAGCGATACGGCGGCGATAGGCGGAGATTTCGGATACGACTACGGGCACCGCAATGCGCTGGCCAACATCGGGGCGACGCCGGGGCATGCGGTGCTGGCGGGGGCGGCGTTCGGGAGTGGGGCGCAGACGCTGCAGGCGGCGGCGACGTTGTACGCAGGAGCGGTGCGCCTGCAGTAGACCAGCATGATCGGTAGCGTGCGCGCACAACTCGCACATCTTTGATTGACACGTCGTACGCGGTAAACGGTGTCGAACTGGACCCCTGTCATCCAAACGGATGAATGCCAACCTTTGGTTAAACATTCATGCTGATCGCCACGCCGGCGTTTTCCCGCGCGCCGGAAGGCATGTGGTCGCGGGGACTTAGTCGATGGGAGCGCAGCCATGGTCGAGAGCGACGAACTGGTATTCGAAGGCAATCCCAATTCACCTCCGACGCCCTTTGCCGTGGCCGCCTGGCTGGACATGTCGCCTGAGGCAATACGAGCGGGACTCGCCGATGGATCCATCGCGCCACCTCCGGGCGCCCTTCCCGGATTGGGAACCTCCGCGCTCCATAACGCTCCTCAGCCATGAAGCCAGCACACCGACACCGGCGATCAACGGCTGTCGATGACTTTAGCGTAGTTCTTGACCGTTCCCAGGTCTCCGGCCTGTTTCGGGCGCTCGACCCCGCACTGGCGGATGCCACTTTCGACGCGATCTGGAATCGCGCGGGCGACAGTGACGCTTCGCGTGGCACGACTTTGACGGCATATCTCTCTCGCACGTTGTTTGCGACGCCCTCACCGCAGCACGGGGACGAAAGCGCGCCCACATCGAACGCAATACCTAAATCCAGTGCCGAACTGACTGCATTCGCCGCGGACCCGTCCCACCGCGCTCGGGTCGTGGATTTGACGGGTATGGACGGCGCTACGCTGGCTGATCTTGCGCGCACCGATGTCGGATACCGTTACGCGCTGGCGCAGCTCGACTCGGTTGCCCTCACCGGCAATCGTGCCCTGTTCGCCGGCGCCAACGTCGACAGTGCCCTGGACCGCTTCGATCCGGACTACCGGCGAAGTGCAACTGAGTGACGCGTGGCTTGCTGATCGCGGCAAGTTCCTCGCCTGGAAAATGGCCGGCGATGCGGGTCAATCGCTGGGCATCGACGGTGACCAGAATTGGACCTTTATCGATCGCAGCAAACTTGACGGCGACGGACAGCCAATGAAAACAAGGCTGACGGCCAGTTCCAGCGACGCGAAAGAGAACCAGGTCATCTTCGGTGCCGAAAGCGCGGAGTCGATCAAGGGAGGAACAGGGACTGATCGTATCTACGGCGGTGGGGGCGATGACGTATTGCGCGGCGCCGGCGGCGCCGACCGTCTCGAAGGTGGGCATGGCGACGACGTCGTGTCCGGTGGATCGGGCAACGACGAACTCGTCGGCAATCAGGGACGACGACGACCTCGATGGCGGCCGCGGCACAGATGCGCTCGACGGCGGCAGTGGCGACGACACCCTTACCGGCGGCCGTGGCAATGACGTCTTGGCCGGAGGCGACGGCGCAGACACTTACGTCATCGATACCGGGGACGGCGCCGACACGATCGCCGACAGCGACGGGCAGGGTACCATTTCGCTTGATGACGAAATGCTCACGGGCGCTGCGCTGAACCAGGACCGCACGTGGACATCGGCGGACGGTCGGATCGAGTACTCGTTTGACGGCGACCTGGCCGGAGAGGGCACGCTGAGCATCCGCACCTTCGAGACCGGTGCCGATCACTCCGGCACACCGGACAACGTGATCAATGTCAACAACTGGCACAACGGCGACTTGGGAATCACGTTGGGCAACGGCGGGTCGACCGCCCCGAGCTCCAACGCGCTAACTCCCAATTTGCCGGATGCCGGTCCGCAGATCATTGCGGACGACATCCCGGTCGACGCCACCGATCTACCGGCAACCGCCGCCGATTCGGAATCGCAGATCATGGCCGATGACACTCCGCTCGGCGACATCGACCTTCCTACGTCGGCGACGGAACCGACGTCGCTGGTTCTGGGCGCCGATGCTGGATCGTCCGGGGATAGTGCGTCGGTCGGAAATGAGGCTGGCGGGACCATCACGTCGTCGCCGGCCGCGATCGAACCAGTCGTCGACGATGCAGCTGCAGCGACCGCGTCCGACATGGAAGACGCGATCAGCCAGCTGCTGGCGCCGCCCGACAACGACTTCGCCGCGCTCGATCTAACCCGCGTGCAAAATGCGGTCGCGGCATTCAGCGGCGTGCTGGCGCCCCCAGACATTCCCTTCGCGGGAGCCTCCAACAGCGATCACATAGGTGACGCGATCAGCGTCGCCGACATCACCAGCGCGCTGGCAGACGACGCGGGCGGACATGATGCAAGCGGCGAAATCGCTGCAGGGCTGGTCCGTCGCCGGATTTGCATCATATCGATGGCATCACGCCGCGGCGTAATCCGAGTCTTCGGACCGTCAGGGGCACGGATTAGCGGTTAGGGCGAACGTGGAAAAGTACGCGCGATTGTCCGACGTGCTGATGCCGGGAGTTTCGATAACTAGACGGTACGCCCGCAAAAGACCCGCATGGCCGCCGGCGCTGAGCGGGCATCGCATCACCGGCCACACTCTCTGAATCAGGGCTCATACGCCGTAAACCAAGTCGAACTCGCCGCCAATCATCCAAATGGATGAATGCCGATGGCTGACCAAACGTTCATGCTCGGTGTCCATGGAGCATTGACGAATGTTCGGGTTCATCCGCGATGCGCGAAAGGAACATCCAGAAGGCCGCTCCAAGGGCGATTTCCTTCCGGGGCCGTTGCGCCTGCTCGAGCAGCCTCCATCCCCCATTCCACGCCGGTTGTTGTATTGGCTGCTTGCGCTGCTGGTGCTGTCGTCGCTGTGGCTGGTGTTCGGGCGCCTGGACATCGTCGCCGTTGCCGAGGGCAAGCTGGTCCCGCGCACAAGTCTCAAGATCGTCCAGCCTGCGGATGCTGGCACGGTCGTCGAAATTGCCGTGACCGAGGGCGAAATGGTGTTGCCCGGCCAGGTGCTGCTTCGTCTCGATTCCGGAGTGCACGAAGCGGAGACGCGGGCGCTGCAGGGTGAGCTGGCGCAGCGCGCTCTGCAGTTGCGGCGCATCGACGCCGAACTCGCGGACCGGCCGTTGCTGAAACAGCCCGGAGACATGACGGAGGGATTCGCCCGCGTGGACGCACAGTATCGGGCCAACCGTACGTCCTATCTGGATGCGCTGGCGCAGGAAACGTCGGCCGTCTCGCGCACGACGCAGGACTTGCGGGCCGCGCTGGCGGTGCTGAACAAGCTGCAGCGGACGGTCCCGATCTACCAGACGATGGCCGAGCGCTATGCGACGCTGCAATCCGAGGGCTACGTCAGCGAGCTCTTCGCGCTGGAGCGTAAGCGCGACCGAATCGAGAAGGAGCAGGACCTAGCCGCTCAGGAACACACGGTGGAAAGCCTCCGTGCCAACCTCGCGCAGGCGCAGCGGCGGCTCGTCCAGGTCGGGTCCACGTATCGCCAGCAGCTGCATGCCGAACGCGCGCAGGCCGCCGGGCAGCGCGGACGCACGGAAGAAGAACTCGCCAAGCAGCTGCACCGCGCCAATGCGGTGGAGCTGCGAGCGCCGCAGGCCGGCGTGATCAAGGACCTGGCGACCCATACGATCGGTACCGTCGTGTCTCCCGGCACGGTTCTCCTGACGCTGGTGCCGGTCGGAGAAGACCTGCAGGCGGACGTGCTGGTGCGCCACATCGACGCCGGCTTCGTGCGCGTGGGACAACGGGCGAAGATCAAACTTGCATCCTATCCGTTTCAGAAATATGGCCTGCTCGAGGGCACTGTCGTGCATCTCAGCGCCGACGCCAGCGATAGTCCGCCTGCGCGGCGCGACGGCACCGAAGAGGACTCGATGCCCGCGGCGCCGAGTGGATATCGCGCGCGCATCGATTTTCCGTCGCAAAGCATCGCCTTCGATGGGCACGCGCTGCCGCTGACCTCCGGGATGCAGGCAGTGGCGGAAATCCGCCTGGGCGATCGCACGCTGCTCGAATACCTGCTTGCGCCCGTGCAGAAAGCGTGGCACGAAGCGGCGCGCGAACGGTGAGACCGAGGCCATGCGCGACGAACCGCTAAACGCTCCCGACCTTCCGATTTCGCCCCGCGACTTTCTGTGGGCCGTCGGCAGCCTGTGCAACATGCAACGGCGCATGTTCGATGCGACGCTGGTGCAGCGGGAGTTTCCGCCGCCGCACTCGGCATTGACGCTGGTGGACGCGCTGCGTTCGCTCGAAATGTCGGCGCGCATCGTCCAGACGCGATCGCAACAGGATCGTACAGGGGAAGTTTGCCATGCCTCGTGTTTCTTGAAGCCAGCTGCGGTTTCCGCTGGAGTCGCCGTTCGGCAGGATCCGGCTGATGCGGCCAGTCCCGAAGAATCGCCCGCCACCACATGCGGCATCGCCCTGCTGGTCAAGGCTGAGGACGACCGCCTGCTGATGTTCCCGGCCGGAACCAACGAGCCCAAGGTCATGCCCGCGTCGGAATTCGACGCTCAATATGCGGGCTTCGCATTGGAAGCCGCCAATGCACCGGAGTCCCCGACTGACGACATCGATTCCGGCAAGGCGCCCGAATTCGGCTTTCGTTGGTTCTATTCCGAGCTCGCGCGGCATCGCAAGGTGTGGCGGGACGTGCTGCTCGCATCGCTGTTCATCCAGCTCATTGCATTGGCCACTCCGCTGTGCAGCCAGGTCATCATCGACAAGGTCATCGTCCACCAGACGACCAGCACACTGGTGGTGATCGCATCGGCACTGGCCATCTTCGTGATCTTCGGCGGCGCGCTGAGCTGGATCCGCCAGTACCTCGTGTCGCACACCGGCAATCGCGTCGATGCCGTGCTTGGAGCGGCGGTCTTCCGGCACATGATGCGCCTGCCGCTGCGCTACTTCGAACACCGACCCACAGGCGTGCTCGCGGCGCGCCTCAACGGCGTGGAAACGATCCGCGAATTCCTGTCCGGCGCCGCAATCACTCTGTTGCTGGACCTTGCCGTTTCTGTTCCTGTTCCTCGCGCTGATGTTCTTCTACAGTGTCTGGCTATCGCTGGTCACGCTGGGCATCCTCGTCCTGGTCGTCGGTTTGAGCGTCGCGGTTGCGCCGCTGCTTCGCGCGCGCCTCAACGAGCAATTCCTGCTGGGCGCGCGCAATCAGGCCTTTGTCACCGAGTACGTGGCGGGATTGGAAACGGTCAAATCGTTGCAGATGGAGCCGCAGCTCGAACGGCGCTATGAGACCTTTCTCGGCACATATCTTGGGGCCAATTTCGCCACACGTCAGCTCGGCAATACCTACAACACGCTGGCGTCTGGCCTCGAGCAGCTCCTGAACATGACTATTCTTTGCCTTGGGGCGTGGCTGGTCATGCGTGGTGCGGACTTCACCATCGGCATGCTGGTCGCCTACCAGATGTTCGCCTCGCGCGTCTCGCAGCCGATGTTGAAGCTGGTCGGACTGTGGCAACAGTTCCAGCAGGCGACGATCGCCGTGCGTCGCCTGGGCGACATCATGAACGTTCCCACGGAGCCCTGGACGGTCGCTCCGGTCAGGGAGGCCGGAGGCGCAGGCGCCATCAAGTTCCGGGGTGTCGGATATCGGTACGCGACGGACCGTCCCTACGTTCTGCGCGACTTCAATCTCGACGTTGCCCCCGGCGAATGCGTCGTCGTCATGGGACCGTCCGGCTCGGGCAAGAGCACGCTGACCAAATTGCTCCAGGGGTTCCTGTGGCCGGGCGAGGGCCAAGTGCTGCTCGACGGTCGCGACACGCGGCACCTGTCCGCCAACGAACTGCGCGCGCATTTCGGTGTGGTACCGCAGGAAACGATCCTCTTCTCGGGAACGATCCTTGACAATCTGCTTCTCGCCAATCCATTGGCCACATTCGAAATGGCGGTCCAGGCGGCCAAGGTCGCGGAGATTCACGAGACCATCGAGGCGCTTCCCGCAGGCTACAAGACGGACGTCGGCGAGCGGGGCGTAGGCCTTTCAGGCGGGCAAAAGCAGCGCATCGCGATCGCGCGTGCGGTGCTCAAGCGCCCGAGAATCCTGATCTTCGACGAGGCAACCAGCGGGCTCGACGTGGAAGTCGCCGATCATTTCGCCGCCACCATTGCGCGTTTCAAGGGCAAGGTGACCATTCTCTTCGTCACGCATCGGGCGCCCGAACGGCTGGTCCCCGATCGCATCGTCAGGCTAACGCCCGCCGAAGCCCGGGATGCCGGCTGAACGGACCGGAGGCGCAAGCCGTTTCCTGGGGAGGAGTACCCGCACCCAAGCGGTGTTGGAAAGAATCGCCAGCGCGGACGATAGTGCCCTCCGTACTAAAGCATCGAGCACTGGCGACATGACTTGTAGTTTGCGCCGGATCGTTGGCACGGCATTTTCGCGATTTGAGGGTGGCGGTAATCCGCGTGGGGAACTTTGGAATTCATCGTGAACCGTCGACAGGGCAGTATTGACAGGGATCAATGAACGCCACCGGACAAGCCCCGCGAACAAAAAAGACCGATCAATTTTGCTGACAGGCCGCACTGAAATGTGAACAATGAGCATGTGCGGTGGACGTTGCGCCGACGCTTACAATCATAGCCAGGAGGAACCATGGCCACGCGTCGTACCACGATGAGAAGTCGAACCGGAACCAAGCTCTATGCGGTCCGTGACGAGAGCGGCAAGTTCAAGGACATCCAGACCTACAAGCGTGCTCACACCGCTGATATGCGCCACAAGTCGAAGGCCGAGAAAGCAGCTGCGCAGGGCCCGATCGAAAGGCAGGTCAGGAAGACGGCGGACGATGTTGTGAAGTCCGTCAAGAAGTCGATGAGGGGGGCGGTTGCTGCGGTGGAAAAGGCAGCGAAACGAGCCGTGAAGCAGGTTGCGAGTCCGCCGCTAGCGGGCCGGAGAACACCGCAAAAGACGGCGAAGACGACACCGCGCAAGCCAGCGGCGAAAACGACCGTGAAGAAGGCCGCAAAGAAGACTGCATCGAAGATCGCAAAGAAGACCGCAAAGAAGACCGCCAAGAAGGCACCAAAGACGAAATAGTGCCGACGGCACGACGGGCCGCGAGTTTGCCATGAACGAGCGGGCGTTGATCCAACCGGCGTCTTCTGGTTCGCCGTCATACCTCACTGGCATGCTGCGGTCATGACGACACGTCTCGTCTTCCTGGTGCCCGGCTTCTTCGGCTTCACGTCGGTCGGCGCCATAAGCTATTTCGAAGACGTGGAGGTGGCCCTCGGGCGCGAACTTCGCCGCCATGGCGTCGAGGCCCGCATCGTCCGGTGCATGACGCAGCCGACGGCTTCGATCACGCGGCGTGCCGACGTGCTTCGCCGTCAGGTGCTCCGCAACGGCGGCCTCAACGCACGGGAGCTGCATTTCGTTGGCCACTCGACGGGCGGGCTCGACGTGCGGATGCTGTTGACACCTGGCGTCAAGATCGCACGCGGCGACACGGAAGAGCGCATTGCTCGCCTGACGAGGACAGCCATTTCGGTGGCCACACCGCACCACGGCACGCCGCTCGCCAATCATTTCCTCACGGTCCAAGGTCAGACACTGCTGCTGGTCCTGAGCGCCTTGGCGACATCAGGGCAGGGACGGGGGACGATTCTCGCTGCGGCAAAGGCAATCGCATTAGTCGCGCGGATGGATGACTGGCTTGGACGCAGGGGGACCCCGCTTGATCGTATCGCCGACGGGCTGCTCAGGAAGATCCGGTTCGACCGCCGGGACCCGACGTGGAAATACCTGGGCGAGATCGAGCGGGACCAAGGCGCGGTGCTACAGCTGACCCCCGAGGGCATCGACATGTTCGAGGCGGCCGTTGCGGATCATGCCGGCATCGACTACAGCTGTGTCGTTGCCGGCGTGCCGAAGCCGCGCGAGGAGTTCAAGATGAAGGCACTCATGGATCCCGAGTACCTCACCCTTCGCGCGTTGTTCAGGTTCCTGCACGCAGCGACTGCTCGATCGCGGCCTCCTGTTCAAGGTGACCCCGCGCATCAGCGACGGCATTGTGCCCACGTTGAGCCAGCTGCACGGCCGGTTGCTGCACGTCGCCCGGGCCGATCACCTCGACGTGGTCGGGCATTACACGCTGGCAAGCGGACATACGGGGGACTGGTTGCCCTCGGGCGCAGGATTCACCCCTGAAGCGTTTGAAGCCACCTGGGGAGCTGTCGCCGCCGAGATCGCAAGATCCCGCCGGTCCAGGCGATCCGCCGACAAGATTTGACGCGCGCAAGGTCGAGCGGACCGGAGGCGCAAGCCATTGCCCGGCGCCCGCTGTCCCGTTGGCGCGGCCAGGCCACGCCGGCAAGTTGATATGGGTTTCGTGCCAATATATCGACTGCAAACGAGAAGCGGGACTGCCTCGTGAACCGCATTGATTGTGTCGCTACGATTCTGGCTGGGCTGCTGACTTCTGCGACTGCCCTCGCGACAGACGTCACCGTCTCGGGCCTCTTCACCAACAAGGCCGTGGTGCAGATCGATGGCGGGCCGCTGCAGACGCTGTCTGTCGGGCAGAAGACGAAGCAGGGGGTTCAGCTCGTCGCCGTGGACCGCGAATCGGCGACCTTCGACATCGATGGACAACGCGTGACGCTGGGTCTCGGTAGCGCGCGCATGGCGGCCACCGCGCCGGTCCTGGAATCGGTGGCGATCACCGCCGATGTCCGGGGCCATTTCACGGCCGACGGCCAGGTGAACGGCATGCCCGTGCGCTTCATGGTGGATACCGGTGCGTCGCTGGTGTCGCTGCCGGCCAGCGAGGCGCAGCGCCTGTCGCTGGATTACAAGAAGGGGCAGAAGGCACTGATGGGTACGGCCAACGGCACCGTGCCCGGCTACCTGATCAAGCTCGATACGCTGAGAGTCGGCAGCGTCACGCTGCATGGCGTCGATGCCGTGGTGTTGGATGGCCCTGGGTTTGACTCCCCGCTGCTCGGCATGAGCGCGCTCAATCGCCTGAACATGAAGCGCGAGGGCGATGTCATGACACTGACGCGGCGCTACTGATCGAGGGCATGCGTCGCGCCCGAGATGCGGCGCCCAGGCCGGTGACGCTCAGCTGAATAGACTCGCCCGGTCGCCGTCACTCAGTGACATCCAGTCGATCACGCTCAGTTGGTCACACTCAGTTGGTCACATATACGACGCGCGGCGCGCTCTCGTCCCCGGTCGTCGCCTCGAACGGCTTGGGCATCGCCACGCCGAATCCCTGTGCGTAGTCGACGCCGATCTCGCGCAGGCGCTCGAGGATGCCCTCGTGCTCGACGTATTCGGCGATCGTGCGCTTGCCCATCACGTGGCCGATCTGGTTGATGGCCTCGACCATCGCATTGTCGATCGGGTCGGTCAGCATGTCGCGCACGAAGCTGCCGTCGATCTTGAGGAAGTCGACCGGCAGGTGCTTGAGGTAACCGAACGACGACATGCCGGAGCCGAAGTCGTCGAGCGAGAACAGGCAACCCAGCGCCTTCAATTCGGTGATGAAGCGCGTCGCCTTGGAAAGGTTGGCGATCGCCGCGGTTTCCGTCACCTCGAAGCACACGCTGCCCACCGGGGCGTTTGTGCGCAGAAGCTCGGCGCGAATGAAATCGAGGAAGCGCTCGTCGCCGATCGAGGCGCCGGACAGGTTGATGATGCAGGTCTCGGCCTCGCGCGAAGGGTGCCGCCGCGCCGCCATCGTCGTCAGTGCGGTAGCGCGTGACCCAGCGGTCGATCTGCGGCATCAGGTTGTAGCGCTCCGCGGCCGGAATGAACGCCATCGGCGGCACGATTTCCCCGCGCTCGTCGATCATGCGCACCAGCAGTTCGAACATTCGCGTCGACTTCTGGCCTACGCCGACCGGCGTCACGCGCTGCGTGTAGAGCACGAAGCGGCCGGCGGTGAGCGCATCCTGGATGCGGCCCACCCATTCCATTTCACCATGGCGCAGTGCCAGCTCGGTGTCCTTGGGATGGTAGAGCTGCACGCGATTGCGGCCTTTTTCCTTGGCCATGTAGCATGCGGCATCGCCGGCGGACAGGACCTCGGTCAGCGTCAACGTGCCGTCGGCCATGTTGACGAGGCCGATGGAAACACCGACGGTGAATGTGCGCTGGTTCACGATGAAGTGGAACTCCGCTACCGTCTGGCGCAGCGTTTCTGCGATGCGCACCGCGTGCTCGATCGGGCAGTTCTCCACCAGCACGCCGAACTCGTCGCCGCCCAGCCGCGCCAGCGTGTCGCCTTCGCGCAGCCGCTCCTGCAGCACGACGCTGATCTGGCGCATGAACTCGTCGCCCGCGGAGTGCCCGCACGTGTCGTTGACGACCTTGAACTGGTCGAGATCGAGATACATCATCGCGTGATGGCGGCCCTGTTCGCGCGCGCTGGCCAGCGCGCGGTCCAGCCGGTTCTCGAACTCGCGCCGGTTGACGAGGCCGGTCAGCGTGTCGTGAGATGCCTGGTATGAGAGCTGTGTCGCGAACTCGCGCTCGCGCCGCACGTCGTGCAGAACGAGGACGACGCCGGTGATCGTGCCCGCGCGGTCGCGGATCGGCGCCGCCGACTGGTCGATCGCGATCTCCACGCCATCGCGGCGGAGCAGCACCACATTGGACGTCACTCGCACCGTGGCGTCGTCGCGCAGCACGCGTGCCACCGGATCGGCGATCGGCTGGCGCGTCGCCTCGTCCAGCATCGAGCACACCGTCGACAACGGCAGGCCGCGCGCCTCGCGCAGTTTCCATCCGGTCAGCGCCTCGGCGATCGGATTGACGTATTCCACCCGGCCTTCGACGTTGGTCGTGATCACCGAGTCGGCAATGGAAGCCAGCGTGACTTGCGCGCGCTCCTTCTCGGCGTAGACCTGCGCTTCGGTCTGCTTGCGGTCGGTGATGTCGGTGACCGAACCCGCCATGCGCACGGCCCAGCCAGCGGGGTTGCGCACCGACCGGCCGCGCGCCCGGAACCAGCGATACTCGCCGGACTTGCAGCGGCACCGGAATTCGATGTCGAAAGGAGCGTTGTAGCGCAGGTGGGCGGCTGTCGCCGCGTGCGTCGGGTCGCGATCGTCCGGATGCAGCAGCGCGATGAAGCCCGTCGCACGTGCTTTCCATCTCCTGCTCGGAGTAGCCGACCAACTCGTGGCAGCGCGGAGAAAAATAGAAGTTGCCCGTGAGCACATTCCAGTCCCACAGGCCGTCGTTGCTGCCGTTCACCGCCAGGTTGTAGCGCTCTTCGCTGACGCGCAGGGCGTTCTCCAGATCGGTGCTGCGTTCCAGCAGCCGGCGCGACAGGAAGATGCCGAGCAGGATCAGCAGTGTCGCGACGAAGAGGCGTGACGGCTCCGAGCAGCAGCTGGGTCTTGCGCGATGCCTCGCCCAGCGTTGCCGAGAACGCGTCTTCAAGCGGCGTCAGCCGCGCATTGATCGCATTGATCTCGTCGAGCGCCGCCTGCACCGCTGCCGGGTCCCGCGCACCCGTCTGGACCAGCGCATGCAGGCGCATCGCCGACTCGTTCAACCGTTCGATTTCGTGGTCGGCCTTGGTCCAGATTCCGATCGCGCGCTCGATGTAGTTCACGTGGCGGAAGCGTCGGAACAGTGAAATCATTCCGTCGATGTCGTCGGGATTGTTGCCGCCGTCGAGGAAACCCTGGCGGGCCAGAGCGTAGTTGGGCTCAGGCCGGTCCAATTCCTCGCGCGCGCGGCGGTCGCCCAGCGGAACGGCGATGGCGGCCGTGTAACGCTCGAAGTCGCACCGGAGCATGCGTCGCCGCATAGCGATTGAGCGCGACGACCGATTCCTTCTGCGCCTTCGACCACAGGCTTTCCCCGCCGACGTAGGCGCGCACGGACGACATGATGCCGGTGCTGACCGAGCTCAGGATGACCAGCAGCACGACGACAGCCAGGAACGGCCAGACGATCTGCAGCAGGCGCCGGCTGATGGGGACGAGATTGAGGATCTGGCGCACGGGAGTCGGATTGGGCCGTGGGCCTCGGTTGGTGGCCTAAAGCGTCGTGGCCGGAAACCAGGGACGTCAGTCCCCGAATTCCTCGATGATGCCCTCGATCTTGGTGCGATCGGCGAGGAAGGCGTCGACGCACGTGGGATCGAAATGCTTGCCGCGCTGCCCCTTGACGAAGTCGATGCTCTCGTCGATCGGCCAGGCGTGCTTGTATGGCCGTTGACTCACCAGCGCGTCGAACACGTCCGCCACGGCGACAACGCGCGCGACCAGCGGAATGTCCTCGCCATGCAATCCGTTCGGATAGCCGTTGCCGTCGAATTTCTCATGATGGCCGAGCGCGATGATTGCGCCCATGGAGAGGTACTTCGACGGGCTGCCTTTGAGGATGTCGTAGCCGATGCGCGGATGCGCCTTCATGACCTCGATTTCTTCCTTGGTCAACGGGCCCTCCTTCAGCAGCACCGAGTCGGGGATGCCGATCTTGCCGATGTCGTGCATCGGCGCGGCCACCTCGAGCACGTGCACCGTCTCGTTGCCCAGTCCCAGGTGCGCGCCGATCAGCGCGGAATACTTGGCCATCCGCATCAGGTGATTGCCGGTGGTCTTGTCGCGGAACTCGCCGGCCTTGGCCAGCTTGGACAGCGTTTCCAGTTCGCGCTCGTGAATTTCCGCGACCGACTTGTCGACCTGGTATTGCAGCACGCGGGCCTGGTCGGACAGCACGATCTTGTGGCGGCGCAGTTCCAGCAGGTTGGCGCAGCGCGCGCGGGTTTCATGCTCGTCGAGCGGCTTGATCAGGAAGTCGGTTGCACCGGCCTCCAGCGCGTCATAGCGGATCTTGCGGTCATCGACGACGGTGATCACGACGATCGGCACGTCCACGCAGTGGGGCAGCGCGCGCAGCTGCTTGACGAGTTCGATGCCGTCGAATTCCGGCAGCTTGTAGTCGGTGAGGACGATGTCGACACGGTTGTTGCGGGCGAACTCGAGCGCGCGCGAGGGCGTATCGAAGAGTTCCAGGTTCAGCTTGCCGTCGATCTGCCGCACGATTTCCGCCAGCAGCAGGCGGCTCGAGAACAGGTCGTCGACGATCAGGACGGTGTTGCGCTGGGCGCGCGCGAACGCGAGCTCCGAAACGACTCCGGACCCGGGCATCGAATTCTTGGGCTGGGCGCTCATAGGCTCCCCCCTTCCGCTAATTGACGGCACCATGGCAAGACCTGTAAGCAAGAAGAATGCCGACAGGCTTCCGCGCGAATCACCCGCCAAGGCAGGATGAGCCGGGCCGATAAAAAAACCGGCCCAAACCTGCAGGACCGGCTGACATCGACTTGGTGGTCGGGGCGAGAAGATTCGAACTTCCGACCCCCTGCACCCCATGCAGGTGCGCTACCAGGCTGCGCTACGCCCCGACCGAACCGGGAATTATACGCGAGCATTGGGCATCCTTCGCGCCTGCGCGGTTCGGCTCATGGGGCATCGTTGCCCCTGGGGTGGCCCGCCGCGTTCATGGCCGGTCAGGACGAGCCCAGCAGATGACGGATTTCCGCGAGTTCCTGCCGCAGGTCGGTCAGCCCGAGATCGGCCTCCCGCGGAGCGGCCACGACGGTCGCGGAACTGGTCAGTGGCGCGTGCGGCAGCCCGGGGTTCATTGGCCTCGGATTCCAGCCGATGGCGCGCGCCATTGATGGTGAAGCCCTGTTCGTACAGCAGATCGCGGATGCGCCGGATCAGCAGGACCTCGTGATGCTGGTAGTAGCGCCGGTTGCCGCGCCGCTTGACGGGCTTGAGCTGGGCGAATTCCTGTTCCCAATACCGCAGCACGTGCGGCTTGACCGCACACAGGTCGCTCACCTCGCCAATGGTGAAGTAGCGCTTGGCGGGGATGGGCGGAAGGTCGGCGTTAACTCGGCTGGGATCCGGCATGGTTCGCGGCTTCGACCATGGCCTTCAGTTTCTGGCTTGCATGGAATGTCACTACGCGGCGCGCGGTGATCGGGATCTCTTCGCCGGTCTTCGGGTTGCGGCCCGGACGCTGCGGCTTCTCGCGCAGCTGGAAATTGCCGAAGCCGGAAAGCTTGACCGATTCGCCGGCTTCGAGCGCGATGCGGACTTCCTCGAAGAAGCGTTCGACCATGTCCTTGGCTTCGCGCTTGTTGAGGCCCAGTTGTTCGAAGAGCAGGTCGGCGAGTTCGGCTTTTGTTAGCGTCATTTTCAACTCGGATAACGTGATGCGGTCTGCACAACGGCGACTTCAACGCTACTGACGTTGCGTCGCGCCGAATTTCTCGCGCGCCGCCGCCAGCAAACAAGCCTCCGTGGCCGCGATGTCAGCGTCCGTCAAAGTGCGGGAAGTATCCTGCATAAGCACAAGAATCGCAAGGCTTTTTTTACCTTCCGTCAGTCCGGAACCCTTGTAGACGTCAAAGAGCCGGAGCGCGTCCACATGCGCAGGCTTGACAGCGTTGAGAGCGTCCAGCAGAGCCTGCGCGGGAACGGATTCGTCGACTACAAGCCCCAGGTCACGGCGCACGACCGGGAGACGGGAAACCGGTTTGCCCGCCGGCATTGGCTGCGCGCCCAGGACGTCAGCGGCCAGTTCGAACACGACCGGCGCCTTGGGCAATCCGAAATGGCGGACAAGCCGCGGGTGCAGTTCGCCCAGCCATCCCGCCGTGACGCCGTCGATGGCGACGCGACGCCGAACGTCCCGGGTGAAGCGCCGGATGCTGCCGACGGTCTGTGTCGTGACGCGCCGGGGCGATGCCAGCGCCTCGAGATCGCCCTTGACGTCGTAGAAGTCGACGTCGCGCGCAGGCAGTCCCCATTGTTCCGGCGTCGCCCCGCCATAGGCCAGGCCGCCAAGCCGCGTCGGCTGCGCATAGCCCGCTGCGGCGTGGTGGAACGTGCGGCCCAGTTCGAAGATGCGGATCCGGGACTCCTTGCGGTTGAGATTTGTCTGCAGCGTCTCGATCAGGCCGGGCAGCAGCGAAGTGCGCATGACGTCACGCTGGCTGGCAATGGGATTCAGCACGCGCACTGGTCTGAGCGGTTGGCGCGATGGCCGCTTCCACGCTGGAGTCGACGAAACTGAACGTGACGATCTCCTGCCAGTCGAGGTTCGCCAGCGCGTGCTTGAGCGCGCTCGGCGAGCGCCGCGTCTCGGGATCCGGCAGCATGTGCTGCACGTGCGCGGCGGGCTTGGCGGGGATCGCGTCGTAACCGTGCATGCGCGCGACTTCCTCGATGAAGTCTTCCTCGATGGCCAGGTCGAAGCGGAAGGAAGGCGGCGTCACGGCGAAATCGGCGCCATCGCGCGAGAACGCGAAACCGAGGCGCGTGAACACGGCGGCGATGGTCTCCGCGGACAGGGCCACGCCGAGGATCTTCGCCACCCGCGCCGTGCGCACGCGCACCGGATCGCGGCGGGGCAGGTAGTCGCTGGCCACCACATCGGTGAGCGGACCGGCCCGGCCACCGCAGATTTCCAGGATCAACTGCGTGGCGCGCTCGACCGCGCGCGCGCAGCCGGCGAAATCCACGCCGCGTTCGAAGCGGTAGCCGGCGTCGCTGGAAAAACCCAGCCGCCGCATCTTGCCCTGGATCACCGCGGGGTTCCAGAACGCGCCTTCGAGATAGACGCGCGTGGTGTCGTCGGCGATGCCCGAATGCTCGCCGCCCATGATGCCGGCAAGTCCCAGCGGCTTCTTTGCATCGGCGACGAGCAGCAATCCGGGTTCCAATTCGAGCACCTGGCCGTTGAGCAGCGTCAGCGTCTCGCCGTCGCGCGCGAAGCGCACGACGACGTCGCCATCGAGCAGCCTGTCGTCGTACGCATGCAGCGGCTGGCCGAGTTCGAGCATGACGTAGTTGGTGATGTCGACGATCGCCGAGATCGAGCGAAGGCCGGAACGCTCGATGCGCTGCTTCATCCACGCAGGCGTGGGCGCCTTCGGATCGATGCCGTCGATCAGGCGCGCGACGAAGCGGGGACAGGCCTGTTCGTCCATGACGCGCACTGTCCGCGTCGCGTCGAACGTGACCGGCGTCGGGTGCGCGTCCGGCAGCGTCAGCGGCGCGCCGGTGAGTGCCGCAACCTCGCGCGCGATTCCGGCGAGGGACAGGCAGTCCGCGCGGTTGGGCGTGAGCTTCAGCGTGATCAGCGTGTCGTCCAGCGCGAGCGCATCGCGCAGCGGAGTGCCCGGGACGAGCGACGCATCGAGCGCGAGCAGGCCGCTCGC
Organism: uncultured beta proteobacterium; assembly: GCA_963816165.1. Lineage (GTDB taxonomy): Bacteria > Pseudomonadota > Gammaproteobacteria > Burkholderiales > Casimicrobiaceae > VBCG01. Next base: position 271,632 of record CAWFJL010000010.1, on the reverse strand, counting down.
ATCGTCGTCGATCCCGAGTTCCTTGGCCGAGCACAGCATGCCGCGCGATTCGACGCCGCGCACCGTCGCGCGCTTGATCGCGAGTCCGCCGGGCAGCGTCGCGCCCTCCAGCGCGCACGGAACCGTCATGCCTGCCGCCGCATTGGGCGCGCCGCAGACGATCTGCAATTTCCCGTCGCCTCCCGCGTCGACGGTGCACACGCGCAGGCGATCGGCGTCGGGATGCGGCGCGACGGCGTCGATCCTGGCCACGACGACGTGCGAGAAGGGCGGCGCGGCCGGCGCGGTTTCCTCGACCTCGAGGCCGGCCATCGTCAGCTTGTCGCACAGGCCATCCGTCGACAGCGGCGGATTGCACAGCGCGCGCAGCCAGAGTTCGGAGAATTTCATCGTCGCCGCCGATCAGTTGAACTGGCGCAGGAAGCGCAGGTCGTTTTCGTAGAAGAGGCGCAGGTCGTTGACGCCGTAGCGCAGCATCGCCAGGCGATCGGGGCCCATGCCGAAGGCGAAGCCCTGGTACTCCTCGGGATCGATGCCGACGGCGCGCAACACGTTCGGGATGAACCTGGCCGGCGCCGGCGATTTCGAGCCAGCCGTCGTCGCCGAACGCCATGTCGATCTCCGCGGACGGCTCGGTGAACGGGAAGAACGACGGACGGAAGCGGACGCGCATGTCGTCGCGCTCGAAGAAGTTGCGCAGGAATTCGGTGAGCGTGCCCTTCAGGTCGGCGAACGTGACGTCGCGGTCGATCCACAGGCCTTCGACCTGGTGGAACATCGGCGAGTGCGTGGCGTCGCTGTCGACGCGATAGACGCGGCCCGGCGCGATGATCTTGATCGGCGGCTTGTGCGTTTCCATGTAGCGCACCTGGATCGGCGACGTATGCGTGCGCAGCACCATGCCGCCCTCGACGTAGAACGTGTCCTGCATCGAGCGGGCCGGGTGGTTCTCCGGCGTGTTGAGCGCCGTGAAGTTGTGAAAGTCGTCCTCGATTTCCGGGCCGTCGGCGACCGTGAAACCCAGTGAGTGAAACAGCGTCTCGACCCGCTCCAGCGCGCGCGTGATCGGATGCAGGCCGCCGCGGCCGCGGCCGCGTCCGGGCAGCGTCACGTCGATCGCGTCGGCGGCGAGCTGCTGCGTTGAGCTTCGCTTCGGCGAGCGCGTCGCGACGCTTCGTCGAGTGCCTCCTCGACGAGCGTCTTGATGTGGTTGATGCGCGCGCCGGCCGCGGGGCGTATCGGACGGCCGGCAAGTTTGCAAGCCCCTTCAGTAGCTCGGTGAGCGCGCCGGTCTTGCCGAGATACTTCGCCTTCGCGTTCTCGAGCGACGGCGGGATCGCGGGCCGCTTCGAAGTCCGCGGTCGCGGCTGGGCGACGATGTCTTTCAGGTCGATCATCGGTGCGGGTTGTCTCGTTTGCGATTGTTCAAAAAAAAAGGGAGGCGGTTCGCGCCTCCCTCTGTTTTAGCGGATTCGATCAGGCCAGAGAGGCTTTGGCCTGCTCCGCGATTTTCGTAAACGCCGCCTTGTCGAATACGGCCAGATCGGCCAGCACCTTGCGGTCGATGTCGATGTTGGCGCGTGGTCAATCCGTTGATGAACGTGCTGTAGGTCATTCCGAGCTCGCGCACGGCCGCGTTGATCCGGGCGATCCACAGCCGGCGGAACTCGCGCTTCTTCTGCCGGCGATCGCGGTACTGGTATTGCCCCGCCTTCATCACCGCTTCCTTGGCGATGCGGAAGACGCTGCTCCGGCGGCCGCGGTAACCCTTGGCCTGGTCCAGAACCTTCTTGTGACGCGCGCGAGCGGTTACACCACGTTTGACTCTTGGCATGGTTCGCTCCTTACGCGTACGGCATCATGGCTTTGACCGAATCCAGGTTGGTGCTGTGGATTTCGGCGCTGCCACGAAGCTGACGTTTGGTTTTGGTCGATTTCTTGGTGAGGATGTGGCGCTTGAACGCCTGCGAGCGCTTGATCGAACCGCTTCCGCGCACGCGGAAGCGCTTCTTCGCGCCCGACTTGGTCTTCATTTTCGGCATGATTCAGTTACCTTTCTGTTTCTCTATTTGCTGCCTTCGGTGGTGCTCTCCGCAGGTTGCGCGGGAGAGGCTTTCGCGGGCTTGGCCGCACCGGCTTCAGGCTTGGTTGCGGGATGCTTTGCGACGACTACGGTCTTCTTCGGGGCCAGCAGCATCACCATTTGCCGGCCCTCCAGCCTCGGCCACGACTCGACCACGCTGTGCGGCTCGAGGTCGTTCCGAATGCGTTCCAGCAGGCGCACACCAAATTCCTGGTGCGCCATTTCGCGCCCGCGGTAGCGAAGCGTGATCTTGGCCTTGTCGCCTTCACCCAGGAACCGGATCAGGTTCCGCAGCTTGATGTTGTAATCGCCCTCGTCAGTTCCCGGCCGGAATTTGACTTCCTTGACCTGGATCTGCTTGAGCTTGAGCTTGGCTTCGTGCTGCTTCTTCGCTTCCCGGTACTTGAATTTGCCGTAGTCCATGATGCGGCAAACCGGGGGCTTGGCCGTCGGCGCGATCTCGACCAGATCGAGTTCCGCCGTTTCGGCCCTTGCCCGTGCATCGGCAAGAGAAACAATTCCGAGCTGCTCACCTTCTTCACCCACCAAGCGGATTTCGGGAGAGGTGATGTCCGCGTTGATCCGCTGTTGCTTATCGAGGGCTATTGTGGATTCTCCAATGACGACAAAAAACGGCCATGCCCCGGGGAGCGCATCGGCCCGGATTCTACAGTAACATCAATAGAATCAGGGTTTTATCGACGCGCCGCGACCTCGTTTCGGAGGCGCTCGAGCAAGGCATCCAAGGCAAACGCCCCGAGATCCTCGCCGCCGCGGGTACGCACGGCCACCGTTTCGGCTTGCATTTCCTTATCGCCGACGATCAGCTGGTAAGGCAACTTTTGCAAGCTATGTTCTCGAATTTTATAGGTTATTTTCTCATTACGCAAATCGGCCGAAGCCCGGAAACCGGCGGCCTTCAGCGCCTCGACGACCCGCTCGGCGTACGCCGCGGCCCGATCCGTGATGTTGAGCACGACCGCCTGCTGCGGCGCCAGCCAGAGCGGCAGCGCGCCGGCATAGTGCTCGATCAGGATGCCGATGAAACGCTCCAGCGAACCGACGATCGCGCGGTGCAGCATCACCGGGACGTGGCGGGTGTCGTCCGCGGCGACGTACTCGGCGCCCAGCCGGCCGGGCATCTGGAAGTCGACCTGCATGGTCCCGCATTGCCAGGAACGGCCGATCGAGTCCTTCAGGTGATATTCGATCTTCGGGCCGTAGAACGCGCCTTCGCCCGGAAGCTCGGTCCATTCCACGCCGCATTCGCGCAGCGCGTCGCGCAGCGCGTTCTCGGCGCGTTCCCACGTCGCGTCGTCGCCCAAGCGCGGCTGCGGCCGCAGCGCGATCTTGATCGCCACTTCGGTGAAGCCGAAGTCGCGATAGACGTCGAGCGCGAGCTTGTTGAACGCGACGCATTCGCCGCGGATCTGTTCTTCGGTGCAGAAGATGTGGCCGTCGTCCTGCGTGAAGGCACGCACGCGCATGATGCCGTGCAGTGCGCCGGAGGGTTCGTTGCGGTGGCACGCGCCGAACTCGCCGTAGCGCAGCGGCAGGTCGCGGTAGCTGCGCATGTCCGAGTTGAAGATCAGGATGTGCCCCGGACAGTTCATCGGCTTCACGGCGAAGTCGTGCTTCTCGGACTCCGTCGTGAACATGTTTTCCTTGAAGTTCTCCCAATGCCCGGAGCGCTCCCACAGCGAACGATCGAGGATCTGCGGCGCCTTGCACTTCCAGGTAGCCGTTGTCCTGGTAGACGCGGCGCATGTACTGCTCGACCTGCTGCCAGATCGACCAGCCCTTCGGGTGCCAGAACACCATTCCCGGCGCCTCGTCCTGCTGGTGGAAGAGGTCGAGCGCGCGCCCCAGCTTGCGGTGGTCGCGTTTTTCCGCTTCCTCGATGCGCGTGATGTAGGCCTCGAGGTCCTCCTTCTTCGTCCATGCCGTGCCGTAGATTCGCTGCAGCATCTCGTTGCGCGAATCGCCGCGCCAGTACGCACCGGCCAGCTTCATCAGCTTGAACACCTTGAGCTTGCCCGTCGACGGCACGTGCGGACCGCGGCAAAGATCCGTGAACGCGCCTTCCGCATAGAGCGAAATAGGCTCGTTCGACGGAATCGACGCGATGATCTCCGCCTTGTAGTGCTCGCCCATCGCTTCGAAATACTTGACCGCGTCGTCGCGCGGCATTTCCGAGCGGACGACGGGCTCGTCCTTTTTCGCGAGTTCCGCCATGCGCGCCTCGATCGCCGCTAGATCCTCGGGCGTGAACGGGCGCTTGTACGAGAAGTCGTAGTAGAAGCCGTCCTCGATGACCGGACCGATCGTCACCTGCGCGTCGGGAAACAGGTCCTTGACCGCGTAGGCGAGCAGGTGCGCCGTCGAATGCCGGATGACGTCGAGGCCTTCCGGATCCTTGTCGGTGACGATGGCAAGCGCGGCATCGTGGTCGATCACGAACGACGTGTCGACGACCTTGCCGTCGACCTTGCCGGCGAGCGCCGCCTTGGCCAGGCCGGGACCGATGGATGCGGCGACGGCGGCGACGGACACCGGGCCGTCGAATTGACGGACGGAGCCGTCGGGAAGTCGGATTGCGGGCATTCTGGGAGCTCCAAAAACAAAAAAGTGCGGACGAGCCGCACTTTTTCACTGGGTCAGACGACGACGATCAGGCGTGCGCGCTCGCTGGGGCGTTACCGGGTCTCCCTGCGCGTCAGCGGTGTCATAACCATGATGTCGAATCCCACGTTTTCTTACTCAAACTTCGGGTCTAATTTTGGTCAATTGGTAGGCGCGATTGGACTCGAACCAACGACCCCCACCATGTCAAGGTGGTGCTCTAACCAGCTGAGCTACGCGCCTGGATGCTTTGAATTATATCGCCTTTCCGGGCCTCTGTCACATCGGCCTCATCGGCCCGCGACCAGGTACAGGAAGCCGAAGAGCAGTGGCTGGTGAAGCATATAGGCGGCAAGGCTGTGGCGCCCGAGCCACGCTAGCCAGCGCGGCAACGTCGCCGCCCAACCAATGGCCCGGAAATCCGTTCGCATGAGTGCATGCCCGCAGGCCATTCCCACCAAAAGCACGCCCGCCCACGGAAACAGCGGGACGTAGTCTTCGGTGCGGGGTTTCGCGGTCATGAAACCAATCCAGCCCCACGCACGGTTATCGAATAACGGGTTCGACCACAGGTTGCCCAGCCCAATCACCGCCGCTCCGATGACCAGCGCAAGGACAGGATGGCGCGCCAGCGGACGCGCGAACAGCAACGAAAGTGTGATGGCATGCAGCACGCCGAACCATATCCACGATTCGGGGAACATCGCGTAGCTCACTCCGCTGACGATAAGCGCGCATGCGCCGATAGTGCCGACGTGGCGCCAGAATCGCGCATTATTCGGCCGGTTGCGCTCCGCGAGCGCCAGGCTCACGCCGGCGATCAGAAGGAACGATGACAGGATCATCGTCCGCGCGTTGAGCCAGAACGGATCCCGATAGAAGTCCCATTCTGTCAGCCCGAAATGGCGCAGGTCGAAGCTGAAGTGATAGCAGATCATGGCCACGATCGCGACGCCGCGCAGCGTGTCGAGCGCTTCCACGCGCACAGCGACTGCCGGGCGTGCGTCCGGCGCATCGCCCGCTTCGCGGCGTCGGTCCCGTCTGCGGCTCACGTCAGCGGGGTCCGCTGCGCCAACGCACGCGAACGGCGCCGGAGGCGTCCGGCGTCCCAAGCGTGCCCAGCGCCCGCACCACCGCGGGCGATGCCGAAGGCTGAGCCGAAAGCGCAGCGTTGACGTCGACGGCTGCGCTGCTCCACGAGAACTCGCCGTCGATGCGTACGTCGCCGCCACTATTCCCGACTTTGCACTGGACGCGATTGTCGCGCGGCGCGCAATTCGCCGTAACGGTCCCCAGCGAGATGGTTCCTGCATTGGCGGCCATGCGGGCGCCGCTCCATCGCAGCAGCGCGGAACCGTCGCCGCCGCTGCCGCTCCAGCCGAAGTGCGACGTCTCGACAACCAGGGTTCCGCCCAAGGCCACCATGTTGTCGGCCGCCATCGCGCCGCTGACCGCAGACGAAGGCACGGTGAGCGCGACGCCTTCGGCCGTCAGAGTCCCGTCACGCCAGGTGAAATTGCCGCGGGAATCGCCACCCTGTCCTGTGTCGCGCAGCGAAACAGCAATCCCGCCGCGCGCGAATTCCAGCGGAGCGAACTTCCAGGCAACCGGAAGCGACCATGTGCGTTGCGCATTCGTCACCCGGCCCTTCCGTTCCAGACGCTCCCTTCCGCATTCGTCAGCCGCAGCTGGCCCTGCGTCGCCGCATCGAGCCGCATGTCGAGCAGGGTTGCGGGTGCGAATGCTGCCGCAGCAGCCACGACCAGCACCGCAAACGCAACCAGAACCGCGATCAACTTCATGGAATGCGTCAGCGCGCGAGTGTGACTTCGGCGCGCAATGCGCCGGGTTCGACGCGCGAAGTCAGGCTTGCGTCCACTGCGCGCAGTCCCTCCGTCTTCCCGAGCGAATCGAGCAAGCCGACCAGTGCATCGAAGCCGATCGCGGCGAAGGTGATGTTCGCGCGATTGTCCTTGACGTCGAGCGACGTCACGGTGCCCTGCAATCCGCGCTCACCGGTGACTCGCTCGATTGCCGCGCGTGGACTGCCGCTGAACTGTGGTTGAGCACTTCGCTCCAGGCCGGCGATTTCCGTAACCTGGGCGCGGGCGGCCGCCAGTACGGCCCGACCCCGCTGCAGTTCCGCGCGTGCGCGCGGCACGTCTTCCTGCAACGGCGACCAGACCAAGGTCCATGCGGCGACCAGCAGAACCACGGCGCCGGTGCCCACGGCAAGGCGGCGCTCGCGCAACGACATGCGGTCCCAGCCGCGTACGAATGCCGGCGGAACGGGAATGCGGTCACGCAGTCGCACCGCGGTCATTGCACGCCCGGCGCGAGAGAAACGCGCATGCGCGCGCCTGCCGCGTTGGCGGCCTGCACGGTGGCGAGTCCGGCGCCGGCCAGTTGCAATTCCAGCCGCCCCGCGGCGTCCGCATCCAGCTTGGCGAATTCGAATGTCCAATGGCCGTCGCCATAGGTCGCGGACTTGAGCGCTCCGTTGGGCAACGCGGCCAGAGCAGGCGCAGCGCGCGCGAGGAGCGGCAATGCGTCGGCCGGCGCGGCGAGGCCCGCGCGATGCCGTGCTTCGGCGTGACGCCGGGCGATCGCACCGGAGGGGTCGTCGGCGCCGGAGACGCCAAGGTCGTTTGCGAGCGTGGCCAGCGCCGACCGCACCCGCCAACCCTCGACGCGCAGCGACGTCCATTCACCGATCGTTGCGAGCACGTGCACGAAGATTGCCACCGCCGCCAACGCCGCCGCCCAACGAAACAGCCGCGCAGCACCGTTAACCGGCGCGGACATGCTTGGCGCGAGTTCGCCCTGGCGCAGGTCCGTCGCCTGCGCGTACGCCGCGCGTTCGCAGCGGTCCCAGCGCCACGCGGCGATCGGCACGAGCGAAGTGCCTGTACGCCGGCCAAAGTCCGCCTGCGTCCGCTCATCCGGGACGAAGGTCGCTTCGACGGCGAGCGGGGCACCCTCATGGCTCGATACGTGATCGAGCGCGAGCATCAACTCCGGAGAAACGCCGTCGTGTTCGCCGGTCGCGAACGTGGAACCGTCCGGTCTGCGCACGAAGCGGCCACCTGCGCCCGATGCATACCATCGCCAATGCCGTGGCGACGGGCGCGGCGCAAGCGCCGGCTCGGCAAGGATGCGATCGAACTGGGACGCGAGGTCGGCGACCAGGCCGCGGCTTGCGACGATCGCCTCGACTGTACCGTCGGCACGCTGAGGCGATACGGCGACGTGCTGCTCTTCGGCGGGGCCGGCCAGTTGATCCTCGAGCGCAAATGCGGCCGCGGCCCGGACGCGGTCCGGAGGCAGCGGCGGCAACTGCAACGCCACGATGCGCACGCAGGCCGCCGCCAGGATTGCCTCCTTGCGTTGCGCTTCGGGCCAGGTGTCCGGCGTACCGCTACCGGACTGCACGACGGCATCGTGATCGTCGAACAGCGCCCACGGGTCCGCTCGGCCGGTGTGCGGCGCGGCATCGAGGAGGACACGTAGTGTGGACATCGGCGTCGAAGGTGCGTTGCGGACCGGCGTAGTTTACGCGACCGCTCGGCGCGGAAGCACGCGGCGTCGCGACCCTATTCGATCGTCTGCCAGACCACGATCGGCCATTCGCGGCCATCGCGGCGGAGCAGCGCGCGCGCCTGCGCGCGCGTCTCGCCCTGGCGCGCGCGGACGCTGACGAGAAAGAAGCTGCTGCTGGTCCCCAGCGTCGTTTCATCGGGAATGTTCACGCCGGCGGGCATTCGCGATCGCAGGTCGGACAGCGTGGCGAAAGGCTTGCGGGCGCGTTCGGCCACGAGCGCTGCCAGCGCATCGGTCGAAATGCCGGGAAAGGCCGCCGCAAGGATTTCAGGCGACGCGGTGTTGACGTTGAGTACGGTGGCCGTCGGCAGCGCCACGACGAAAGGCAGCATTCGCGTGATGTCGCGCGGAGCGACGCCGGGCAATGCCGCAATTTCCGCGGCGCGGACGGGCCACAGGTTCGCGGGCAGCGGTTTCGCGCGCGGCGCATTGAAGGCCTTGTCCCCGTTTTCGCTCGCGCTGATCGGCATCAACGAACCGGCGATCGCCGCCAACGCGCCCGGTGCGATTCCACGCAGCGCGAAGAGCCGCGACAAGCGAGCGCGTTCCTCCTTGCCCAGCGCGTCGTCCTTGGCGAGGTTGTTGATGTTGAGCCGCGCCTGGGCATCCTCGATGCCTCCCTCGATCGAGCCGTTCTCCAGCGGCGTGCGCGGCAGCGGAAACGCCCACGGCTCTCCCAGGTGGTCGAGGGTGCCGGCGCGCGCGTCGTCCTGCATGATTTGCCGCGCCCATTGCACGCCGGCCAGCGCGAGCGCCTGCGCCTGGACCTGGTCGCGGCGATTCGCGACGTCGGCAAACCAGCGCTGCTGTTCCGCCGCTACGGCAACGGCGACGACTGCGGCGAGCGCCGCGATCAACATGGCCAGCAGAAGCGCGGCACCGCGCGACAGAGATTTCAGCGCAGGACGAACCATCGCTCTATCGCCTCGCCGCTATCGAGCTTGAGATCAACACGCACCGCGCGCGGGAGTGCCGCTTCGTCCTGGACCGGCCAGGTGTCGCGCCAGTTGCCCGCGCGGGTGAGATACGCAATGCGGAATCCCGCGACGCCATCGGCCAACGTGTAGACGGCCGGCTGGACGTTCGCCGCGTTGTCCAGTTGCGGCCAGTAGGCGATTTCCACCGCGTGCCCGCGCAGCCGGTATCCGATGCGCTGTCCGGCGACTCCGGGATCGTCGGTGAATTCCGTGCCGGCGCGCGAGAACACCAGCGAAGCGTTGCCCGCGCTGTCGGCCGGCTGCGCGAGCCACGCGGGTTCGACGCGAGGTCCCGCGCGCGCACTGCGCGGAACTGCCTGCCGGATGTCCGCCTCGAGTCGCGTGAACAGCGCTTCGAGCGTTCTCCAGCGCACGGCCTCCGCTGAGAGTTGCGCTTCTCCTTCGGTCAGTGCCGCGGTGGCGCGGTACGCAAGGACGCTGATGACGCCGAAGATCGCCAGCGCCAGCAGGACCTCGACCAGCGTGAAGCCGCCGCTACGCACTCGCGTGACGGGAAAATTCATTGCGGCTGCGAATTGCCGATGAAACCGACCAGGCGCGCAATCATATAGTCCGGGCGGTCGGGCTCCATGACGCTGATCTCGATCCTGCGAAACGCGGGATTGGGCGTGGTCGTGATCGCCTCGCGCCACAGGAATTGCGCGCCTGCCTGCGTGGCGTTGCCGCGATAGTTGCCCGGTGCGGGCCACGGCGTCGCGATCTGCGCAGCGGCCAGCCGGTTTTGCGCCACCCACAGTCCGAGCGTGCGTGCCTTCAACGCGGTGGCGCTGTCCGCGGATTGGGCGAGCGCGCGCATGCCGGCGGCCAGCGCCACCGCGATGATCGCGAGGGCGACGAGTATCTCGATCAGCGTGAAGCCGCGGCTTCGCATCATGGCTGGCCGGACGCCGTTTCCGCGCTGACCGTCACGCGGTTCAGCGGGTCCGCGGACAGGACTGCGCGCGCATCCTTGCCGGTGATGACAAACGCGAACGGCTCGTTGCGGCCGGACGCGCGCAACGGCACGATCGCATCGGCCGGCAGACGCTGGCCGGCGAACGACAGCGGCGTCGACGACGATTCCGGAGGGCAGCCGGTGTGCGCCGAGCACGTCGTCCTCGGTCAACGGGCTGCCAGCGGTTGAGTGTCGGCGGGACGCTGCCAGAATCGCCAACCGTCGCCGTCCGCCGAAACGCCGAGGGTCTCGCCGCGCCACTGGGCGCGGGCGCTGGCGTGCTCGAGCGCGCCGGCGAAGCGCTTGGCCTCGCGCGCGACGCTTCCGCGGTCGTCGGCATCGCATGGCGAGCGAGGCGAGGCCCGCGGTGATCGCGATGATCGCGACGACGACCAGGATTTCGATCAGCGTGAAACCACGCGGGCGCCGTGGCGCGGCGCCGGGGCGTCCAGACGCCGAGCGGTGCGACGGTGTCAGAGATCCCACGAGCCGATGTCGGCGTCTTTGCCCGTGCCGCCGGGTTGACCGTCGGCGCCGAAACTGAACACGTCGATCTCGCCCTTCAATCCCGGGATTGAGGTACTGGTAGGGGCTCTGCCAGGGATCCTTGGGCAGCCGCTCCAGGTAACCACCGGGTTTCCAGTTGGGCGGAACCGGCGCGCGTCTCGGGCTTGGCGACCAGCGCATTCAGGCCCTGCTCGCCGGTGGGATAGCGCTGATTGTCCAGCCGGTACAGCTTCAAGCGCCTGCATGATCGTCGCGATGTCGCTCTTGGCGGCGATGGCGCGCGCGTCGTCGGGCCGTTCCAGCACTTTGGGAACCACCAGCGCCGCGAGCACGCCGAGGATCACGATCACGACCATGATCTCGATCAGCGTGAAGCCGCGATGCTGGTCGATGCGTGCGGAACGACGCGGGCCAGAGTTCATCTGGCGATTATAATGCGCCGCTCCCTGTGCCAAGTAACGAAGGGCGTTGCCGGTCGCCGTCGCGGCGCCGTTGCCGAAAGCCGTTGCCCATTCCGCCATGACCCTTGCTCGCGCTGCCCGCACCATTGCGGTCGCCATTCTCCTGTGCGCGATCGGCGCCGCCGGCTTCGCCTGGTGGACGCTGCAGAGGCCGCTGGCGCTGCCGCAGTCGCCGTTCGAATTCGAAGTGAGACCGGGCATGTCGCTTTCGGCCGTCGCGCACGAACTGCAGGCCGCCAGCGTGCTGCCGCAGTCGTGGCCGATGATCGCGCTGGCACGCTTGCAGGGCGTGGACCGCGCGATCAAGGCCGGAAGCTACGAGATCGAGACCGGACATCACGTTGCGCTCAACTGCTCGGCCGCCTGACGCAAGGCGATGCGACGCAGACGTCGTTGGCGATCATCGAAGGCTCGACGTTCGCCGACGTCCGGCGGGCGTTGCGCGACGGAGGCCAGGTCAGGAACACCGTCCTCGACCTTCCGGACGCCGAACTGATGGCGCGGCTGGGCGCGCCGGGGCAGGGTGCGGAAGGTCGGTTCTTCCCGGACACCTATTTCTTCGCCGCCGGCAGCAACGACCTGGCCGTGCTGCGGCGTGCCCATGACGCGATGACCGGGCGCCTGGCCGCCGCGTGGGAGAAACGCGCCGACGGCCTGCCGCTCACGTCGCCGGACGAGGCGCTGATCCTGGCGTCGATCGTGGAAAAGGAAACCGGTCGGCCGGCCGACCGGCCGCTGATCGCCTCGGTGTTCATCAACCGCCTGAAGCACGGCATGCGCCTGCAGACCGACCCGACGGTCATCTACGGCATGGGCGACAGGTTCGACGGCAATCTTGCGCCGCGCGACCTCGACACCGACACGCCGTGGAACACCTACACGCGCGACGGCTTGCCGCCGACGCCGATCGCGCTGCCGTCGCAGGCGTCGCTGGACGCGGTGTTGCATCCTCCGCCGACCGATTATCTCTATTTCGTTGCGCGCGGCGACGGATCGTCGCAATTCTCGAGCCAATCTCGCCGACCACAACCGCGCCGTGGCAAAATTCCAGAAGGGCGGGCACTGATGCGCCGGTCCCCTGCATCGATCGAACAGGAAGCCAACCCGTGACTACGCGCGGCCGCTTCATTTCCCTCGAAGGCATCGACGGTGCCGGCAAGAGCACGCACGCGGCCTGGCTCAAGGATGCGCTGATCGCTCGCGGACGGACGGTCGTCGCCACGCGCGAGCCCGGCGGCACGCCGCTGGGCGAGGCACTTGCGGGCGTCTGCTGCTCGGCGCATCCGATGACGCACGACACCGAGGCGCTGCTCATGTTCGCGGCGCGGCGCGAACATGTGGCGCAGGTGATCGAGCCGGCGCTGGCGCGCGGCGACTGGGTGCTGTGCGACCGCTTCACCGACGCGACGTTCGCGTATCAGGGCGGCGGCCACGGCGTTCCGCGCGAGCGCATCTGCGAACTCGAACGCTTCATTCCCGCGAGCTGCCGCCCGGAGCTCACGATCCTGTTCGACGTGCCGATCGAGGTTTCGCGCGAGCGGCTGGAGCGAGGCGCAGCCAAGGGCCGCGATCTCGACAAGTTCGAACGCGAGGAGCGCGCGTTTTTCGAGCGCGTGCGCAACGTCTACCTCGAGCGCGCCGCGCGCGAGCCCGCGCGCTTTCGCGTGGTGAACGCGGCGCGCCCGCTGGCCGACGTGCGGGCGGACCTGACGCGCGTGCTCGAGGCGCTCTGACCATGGCGGAAACCGCAGGTGACGAAGCGGTCGGCCGCTGGCCGGACCTGCTGCCATGGCAAACGGACGTCGCGCGCGAGGCGCTGGCCGCGCGCTCGACCTGGCCGCATGCGCTGCTGCTCGACGGCCCGCGCGGGCATCGGCAAGCGCACGCTGGCGCGTCAATCTTGCGCGCGCGCTGTTGTGCGAATCGCCGCGGTGCGGACGGATTCTCCTGCGGCACGTGCGCCAGCTGCCGCTATGTCGTCGCCGGCCAGCATCCCGACCTGCAGATGATCGAGCCGTTCATCGTCGACGAAGACGGCGAGGTGAAGGTGCAGGATCCGATACCCGTCGATCGCATCCGCGCGCTGATCGAGTGGGTGCAGCTCACCAGTCACCGCGGGCGCGCCAAGGTGGCGGTCATCGCTCCGGCGGAATAGCATGAATCTCGCCGCCGGCGAACGCGCTGCTGAAGACGCTCGAGGAGCCGCCGCCGGCGACGTACCTCATCCTCGTGTCGCATCAGCCCGGACGCGTGCCGGCGACGCTGCGCAGCCGCTGCCGGCGCATGGCGGCGCCGCGACCCGCGACGGAGGTCGCCGAAGCGTGGCTGGCGCAACAGGGCGTGACGAATCCGCAGTCTCGTGTTGGCGCAAGCCGGTGGCGCGCCACTGCTGGCGCTCGCCATGGCCGGCGCGGAGTGGCAGTCGGAACGCGCGGTGTGGCTGCAGGCGCTGGCGAAGCCGGACGACGCTGTCGCCGGTCGCGCTCGCCGCGAGAATCGAAGCGGCGCCGAAGGACCAGCGCCGCGAACGCCTTGGGCAGTGCATCGACTGGATGCTCGCCTGGACCGCGGATCTGTCCCGCGTCGCGGCCGGAGGCGCGGCGGCGCGCAACGCCGATTTTGCCGCGGCGTTCCGGCCCCTGGCTGCGGCGGTGGCGCCGATCCCGCTGTTTCGCTATCATCGGACACTGCTGCGGCAACGCGCATTGGTCGCGCATCCGTTGCAACCGCGCCTCGTCGCCGAGGCACTGCTCATCGGTTACCGCGAATTGTTTCGCTAGGAAGACGCTCCAGCATGGCGGATCGCAAGGTACCTCCGGCACCACCCGGCGCAGGCGTCGCGCGTCCCGGCGTGCTTTCGCTCAACATTCGCGAAAAGGCGGCGCTGTACGCGGCGTACATGCCGTTCCTCAAGGGCGGCGGCATCTTCATCCCGACGTCGCGCCAATACGCGCTCGGCGAGGAAGTATTCATGCTGCTGTCGCTGATGGACGATCCCAACCGGCTCGCGGTGCAGGGCAAGGTGGTCTGGATCACGCCGGAGGGCGTGCAGGGCAACCGCACGCAAGGCATCGGCGTGCAGTTCACGCAGGACGACACCGGCGCCGCTGCCCGGGCCACGATCGAGAGGGTCCTGGGCGAAGCGCTGGCGACCAACCGGCCAACGCACACGATGTAGCGTTCAGCGGCGTCGGACTGGCCGGCACCGGGCAGCGACTCGTCGCCCCGAGACGCTCGCGATAACTCTCGTGGCCGCTTCCGAGCCTGCATCCCGACCGCCGAAAAGCCCGCTCCCGTGTTCGTCGATTCCCACTGTCACCTGGACTTTCCGGAGCTCGCGGCGCGAACTGCCGCAACTGCTCGCGGCGATGCGCGAGAACGACGTCACCCACGCGCTGTGCATCAGCGTCGACCTGCCGGCGTGGCCCGGCGGTGCTGGCCATCGCGCAAGGTCATGCCAACCTGTTTGCGACCGCGGGCGTGCACCCCGACTACATCGATACGCCCGAACCATCGGTCGGCGACCTGGTCGCCATGGCGCAGGCGGACAAGGTGGTCGCCATCGGCGAGACGGGGCTCGACTACTACCGGCTGGAAGGCGACCTCGAGTGGCAGCGCGCGCGTTTTCGCACGCACATCCGTGCCGCGAGGGAAGCCGGCAAGCCGCTGGTGATCCACACGCGTGCGGCCGCGGCCGACACGCTGGCCATCATGCGCGAGGAACGGGCAGGCGAGGTCGGCGGCGTCATGCACTGCTTCACCGAAACGTGGGACGTGGCGCAGGCCGCGCTCGACCTGGGCTTCCACATCTCGTTTTCGGGCATCGTCACGTTCAAGAACGCGGTCGAATTGAAGGAGGTGGCGCGGCGCGTGCCGCTCGACCGCATGCTGATCGAGACCGACAGTCCCTACCTCGCGCCGGTCCCGTATCGCGGCAAGCGCAACCAGCCGGCGTGGGTGCGCCATGTCGGCGAGGCGGTCGCGCAGCTGCGCGACGTCCCGGTGGAAGCGATCGCGCGCGCCACGTCCGACAACTTCTTTCAACCTGTTCAGGATTGCCAGAGATGCCCCTGCGCCCGCGCATTGATCGCGTTGCTCCGTTTGCTCGCGGCGCTATGCGCGGCGGCGACTCTTCGCGCACGCCGGCGCGGCCGCGCGTCGACGAGGACTTCGCGATCGCCGTCGCCAACGATCGCGTCGGCCAGGTCAAGGAACTGCTTGCGCGCGGCGTGGATCCGAACGCCGTCAACGCCATGGGCGATCCCGCGCTGGTCGTCGCCGCGCGCGCCGGCAATGCCGCCACCGTCGACGTGCTGCTCGCGGCCAGCGCGCGATGTCAACGCGCGCAACAAGTTCGGCGACACGGCGATCATGGTGGCGGCGCTCGCCGGCAATCTCGCGATCGTGCGCACGCTGCGCGCGCGCGGCGCGAGCCTCGAGAACTCCGGCTGGACCGCGCTCATCTACGCGGCGACCGGCGGCTATCGACGCCATCGTCGTCTATCTGCTGGCCGAGGGCGCCAACATCAATGCGCCGTCACCCAACGGCACGACCGCGCTGATGATGGCGGTGCGCGAGCGCAAGGGGTCGACGGTGGAGTTGCTCATTGCGCAAGGGCGCGGACGTCAATCGCCGCAACCAGAACGGCGCGATCGGCGCTGGACTGGGCACTGCGCGACAACGAGAAGAAGATGGCCGAGCAATTGCGCCGCGCCGGCGCGAAGGACTGACGCCAGCTATTCGCTGCGTCGCCGGACAGTCGACAGGTCACTCCTTGCCGTCGGCGGCCGGAAGCGGCGCCCACAGCGGGCCTGTATCGCCCGCCAGCGCCGGCAGCGGCGCCGCGACCGCTGACGGAACCAGCGACGGCATCACGCCGACCAAGCCGGCGCGCGCCGTTGAAGTGCTTCTGCCAGTAGGATTCGGAGAGGCGCGAAATCTCGACTTCGCTGCCGGTGGACGGCGCGTGGATGAAGCGGTTGTCGCCCAGGTAGATGCCGACGTGCGAGAACGGCAGGCGGCGGGTGTTGAAGAACACGAGATCGCCCGGCGACCAGGTCGGCGCTGGCGACGCTTGTTGCCCAGGCGGCTCAATTCCTTCGACGTGCGCGGCAGCGTGACGCCCGTGACCTGCTGGAACACATAGCGCACCAGTCCGCTGCAGTCGACGCCCGATTCCGGCGTCTCGCCGCCATAGCGATAGTCGACGCCGATGAGTCCCAGCGCGTAGATCGCGACGTCCTGCGCGCCGTTCCAGGCGACGCCGGCGGCGTCCTTCGCCGAACGGGCGAACGCAGTTTGCGGCGCGGCGCGGATTGCGCGCTGGCGACGCTGCGGCAACGCGAAGGCGAGCGTCAAAGCGACGGCCAGCGCGGCCCGGATTGGGCGTGTACGATAGGCAAACATCTCTCCATTATCGCCGATTTTGCGAGTTCTGGCAAAGCGCGGGTCGTCGCTCACGCACTGGAAGCGCAGTTGTGCCTTGCAATCTTCAACGCTTGAGCTTCTTCTGACCGGAGCGGGCTTGCCGCTTGTTCCTTGCTCGCCGCGCGCTTGCGCCGAATTCGCTTCGGATCGGCAACGAGCGGTCGCGTCAGTTCGACGCGGTCGCCATCGCGCAAGGGCGTCGTCGCCCTCGGCGCGCTGCCCGAAAATCGCGAATTCCAGCTGCGACGGGTCGAGCGCGAGTCGTGCCACGATGCCCGACTGCGCGACAGCGTCATCGACAGTGGCGCCGGCGGGCAAGCGCAGCGTCGACGAGCACCTCGACTCCGGGCGCGGCATAGGCGATCGTGACGGCGATCGTCGCGGGCGACGCGTTCATGGGGCGCCGGGATAGATCGCCTCGGCGCGGCGGACGAACGCGTCGATGAACGTGTTCGCGATGTGGCTGAAGACCGGGCCCACGACCACTTCGAGGACGTGCGTGGCGAATTCGTAGGCGAGCTCGAATTCGACCTTGCACGCGTCGTCGGCGAGCGGTCGGAAGCGCCATTCGCCGTGCAGGTGGCGGAACGGACCGTCGCGCAACGTGACGATGATGGACTCCGGCGCGCGGTTCGACGTTGTCGGTCGTGAAATGCGCCTTGATGTCGTGATAGTCGATGTCGATGCGCGCGGTCTTGCCGCCGGCGTGCTCCTCGATCACCTGCGATCCGCCGCACCAGGGCAGGAATTCCGGATAGCGCTCGACGCGGTCGACCAGCTCGAACATCCGCGCTGCGCTGATAGGGAACGAGGACGGATTTCAGGACGCGCTGCATCGATTGCTAGAATGTGGGCCGAGTAACGAGTGGAGCGGGCGCAACGGCCAAGGCATGAGCATCGTCGAAAATCGCAAGGCCTTCCACGATTACTTCATCGAGGAGCGCGTCGAGGCCGGGCTCTCCCTGACCGGCTGGGAGGTGAAGGCCATCCGCGCGGGACGCGCGCACCTCAAGGAGGCCTACGTCGTCATCAAGAACGGCGAACTGGTGCTCATCGGCGCCCACATCACGCCGCTGACCACGGCGTCGACGCACGTCAACGCCGACCCGACCCGCACGCGCAAGCTCCTCATGCACCGCGAGGAAATCAACCGCCTGGTCGGCAAGGTGGAACGCGCCGGATACACGCTGGCCCCGCTGGACCTGCATTACAAGAATGGCCGCGTCAAGATCGAGGTCGGGCTCGCGAAGGGCAAGAAGCAGCACGACAAGCGCGACACGATCAAGGACCGCGAATGGGCGCGCGAGCAGCAGCGGCTGCTGCGCAATCGCCCCGGCAGCGCGCGGATGTGACAACGCGCAGCCGTCCGGCGACGCGCATACGTCACGACGCGGCGCGTCCCGATGTCGCTCGCTACCGCTCGCGCGGCCGCGAGTCCGCTGCGCACCGCAGCTTCCAGCGTCGCCGGGTATTCGGCATCGACGTAGTCGCCGGCCAGATAGACCCCGTCGACGAGCCGCACCGTGCGCGGGCCGCGCGCGCCCCGGCGTGCACGCGTAGGTCGCGCGCCGCTCGGCGATGACCTGGAACCACGCGCACGCGGCCCGCTCGGGCTGCAGCCGTCGCAGCTGGGCGTCGATGTCCACGGCCAGCATGCCGTGGTCGAGCGCTTCGTGCGGGCCGTGCGCGCTCAGGATGACCGCCAGCAGTTGCTGCAGTGGCGGACGATCGGGATCGTCTACCGCGTGCGCCAGCACGTCGGGCCGGTCGACGACCCACTGACCGGGCGCGTCGTCGAGCCTGCGCGATCATGGCGGGCAGCGGCAGCGCAGTGCCGTAGCCCAGCCAGACCGTGTAGATCGGTTCGTAGGCGAGGGTCGTCAGCGATTTCGAGACCGGTGCCGCAATGCCGGCAACGCCCGAGTGCTTCGGGCGCGAATGCTCCGGTTAACCTGATGCGGACCGACCGCGACGATGGCGGCGCGGAAATCGTGCAGCTGCGTACCGACGAGCAGAATCGCTTGGTGGCGTGCAGCGTGGATCACGCGCGCCGGCGCCGAGGTGCGTACGGTTCCTCCCCGGGTCTCGACGAAGCGCGCGGCGGCTTCGGGAAACATCGCCGACAGGTCGGTCGCCGGCAGCAGGAAGTCGGAGGCGTCGGGCCGCCCCGCGAACGCGGCCTTCAGCACGTTGGCGAAGATCTGCGCGGACGCATCGGCCGGCGGCGTGTTGAGCGCCGCCAGGCACAGCGGTTCCCACAAGCCCTTTCGCCACTCGCGGTGGGAGCGGGGCCAGCATGTGCGCGACCGTTTCGTACGGCGCGCGGACGAACTGGGTTCGCTTGAGCTTGCGCATCCAGGCGATATTGGCGATGCGTTCGCGCCAGGTCAAGCCGCGCGCGCCCAGAAGACCTGTCAGCAGTCCCAGCGTGCCTTCCGTGCGGCCGCGGATCAGCGTCAGCGCGCCGGCCTGCAGCGGCGACAGCGGCATGATCGTCAGCGGATGCCGTGTGAACACCTCCCGCGCAGCCGCTTCACCATGCACGAGGTCGAGCAGCGCGCAGGTTTGCGCGTAGGCGCCGAGCAGCAGGTGCTGCCCGTTGTCCAGCGGCAGTCCGGCGCGCAGCACGCGGCGCGCGCGGCCGCCCAGAACCGGCGCCGTCTCGAACAACGTGACCGGAACGCCGGCACGCGCGAGTTCGACCGCCGCGGCACACCCCGCCCAACCGCCGCCGATGACCGCGACCGCGTCGCCGCTCATTGGCACCCCTTCGTGCTCATGCCGTCCTCCACGTGCGCCAGGCGAGCCAGAGCTTGCGCAACGGTGTCAGTGACGTGCGGCGATCGAGGACCTTGTAACCGTCGCGCGCGATCTCGTCCAACAGCGTGCGATAGATCGCGGCCATGACCAGTCCGGTGCGTTGCGCTTTCCGGTCCTGTGCCGGCAATTGCGCGAACGCGCGCTCGTACCAGGTCTGCGCGCGCGCGGCCTGAAACCGCATCAAGTGCCGGAACTCCGAGCTGTATTCCCCGCGCAGCAGCGCCGACGGAGCCACGCCGAAGCGCTGCAGTTCGTCCTGCGGCAGGTAGATGCGGCCGCGCCGCGCATCTTCGCCGACATCGCGGATGATGTTGGTGAGTTGAAAGGCGACGCCCAGATCGCGCGCATAGCCCTTGGTCGCCGGATCGACGTAGCCGAAGATTTCCGCGGACATGAGGCCGACGACGCCCGCCACGCGATGGCAGTAGAGTTCGAGGTCCGTGAAATCGAGGTATCGATGCTGGGCCAGGTCCATGGCCATGCCGTCGATGACCGTCTGGAAGTGGGCTTCGGGAAGGGCGAATTCGCGGACGATGCTCTGCAGCGCCACGGCGACCGGGTGCGTCGGCTGGCCGGCGAAGACGAGCGTGACTTCGCGCCGCCACCACGCAAGCTTGGCGTTGGCCACTTCCGGATCGCGAACTTCATCGACGACGTCGTCCACTTCGCGGCAGAAAGCGTATAGCGCCGTGATGGCGCGGCGCCGCGGTGGGGGCAAGAACATGAAGCTGTAGTAGAAGCTCGACCCGCTGGCCGCCGCCTTTTGCTGGCAATACTCGGCGGGGGTCATGCGGCGGACACCCTGGCGGGGACGAGCGCCCGCCACGCGACGACGATCCAGTCGCCGGTCGCCAATACAGGGCGGCGGGCAAAGACGTCGCCGCCGACGCGATCGATACGGTCGAGGATACGCAATCCGCCGCTGATGATCGCCGACAGTTCCAACCCCAGCCGCCACGGCAACGCGCGGGTGAGCGGACGTCCGGCTTCGAGCATGCGACGCGCCCGCGCCACTTCGAATTCCACCAATGCACGCCACGCGTCGTCCACGCGACCATCCGCGATCTGCGTCTCGCTGACGCCGAAGCGGCGCAGATCGTCCTGGGGCAGATAGACGCGGTTCTTCTGCCAGTCGACGGCGATGTCCTGCCAGAAATTGGTGAGCTGCAGCCCGGTGCAGATGGCGTCGCTCGCCTCGAGATTGGACGACGATTGCGCGTCGTAAAGCGCGAGCAGCAGGCGGCCCACCGGATTGGCGGAACGGCGACAGTAATCGAGGACCGCGTCGAAATTCGCGTAGCGCGTCACGGTGACGTCCTGGCGAAATGCCGAAACGAGGTCGTGAAAGGGCGCCAGCGGCAGGTCGTGTTCGCGGATGGCGGCAGCGAGCGCAGGGAACGGCGGCGCGTCGGGAGTCTCGCCGCGCGCGATGCGGTCGAGTTCCGCGTCGAACCCGTCGAGCGCCGTCACGCGTGCGTCTGGCGCAGCGTCGCCTTCGTCGGCCAGGTCGTCGGCGGCGCGCGCAAAGCGATAGATCGCGACAACCGCGGGCCGCAGCCGCGCCGGCATGAGGATCGACGCGACGGGAAAATTTTCGTAATGGCCGACGGACACGCGAAGGAGGCGAATCAGTTCCAAAAAGGCAAACTTGCGCGTCGCGCCGGCACGCGCCCTCGCGGCATTCGTGACTCGGAAGGCCGCTTTGCGCTATACTTGCCCGTTCGGCGAAAGAGGCTGCCGGGAGTTATTGAACCTGCGTAGCAAGCTGCCAGCTAAGCACCAACTTGCGAGAGTGGCGGAATTGGTAGACGCACCAGCCTTAGGAGCTGGCGGGGCAGCCCGTGGGGGTTCGAGTCCCCCCTTTCGCACCACCGGGACAACATAGCAAGGATTCAGGGCGCATGCAAACCGCGTTGCAAACAACCATCGAGACATTGGGTCAGCTCGAACGCCGGCTCAACGTCGCCGTTCCGCGCGCGCAGATCGAAAGCGAGGTCGAGAAGCGCCTGGCGCGGCTTGCCAAGACCGTCAAGTTGCCGGGGTTTCGTCCCGGCAAGGTGCCGCTCAAGATGGTCGTGCAGCAATACGGTCCTTCCGTTCGTTCGGACGTCATCTCCGACGCCGTGCAGGCAAGCTTCAACGAGGCCGTGCGCGAGCAGAACCTCAAGGTTGCCGGTTATCCGCGCATCGAACCCCGGCAAGGGGACAAGACTGGAAACGACGCGGCGGACGCGGCGTTCGAATTCTCGGCGGTGTTCGAGGTCTATCCCGAGATCAAGCTGGGCGACCTCGCGTCCATCGCGATCGAGCGCCCGCAGGTCGAAGTGACGCAGGCCGACGTCGACCGCACGCTCGACGTGCTGCGCAAGCAGCGGGCCGTGTTCGAACCGGTCACGCGCGGCGCGCAGGCGGGCGATCGGGCACTGGTGGACTTCACGGGCACGATCGACGGCGCCGAGTTTCCGGGTGGCCAGGCCAAGGACTTCGCGATCACGCTGGGCGAGTCGCGCATGTTGCCGGAATTCGAAGCGGCGCTGCAGGGCGCTGCGGCGGGCGACACCCGCACCTTCCCGCTGACTTTTCCGGCCGACTACCACGGCAAGGAAGTCGCCGGAAAGAACGCGCAGTTTGCGTTGACCGTGAAGCAGGTCACGGCGCCTGTGATTCCGCCGCTGGACAGCGCGTTCGCCACGGCATTCGGCATCAAGAGCGGCAGCGTCGATGATTTGCGCGCGGAGGTCGAGGCGAACCTGAAGCTCGAACTGAAGCGCAAGCTCGAAGCAACACTCAAGGAGCAGGCGCTGAAAGGATTGCGCCAGACCTCGGAGTTGACGCTGCCCAAGTCGCTGGTCGAACAGGAAGCGCTGCAGCTTGCGCGGCGCATGGCGGCCAATCTGCAGCAGCAGGGCATGAAGCCGGAAGACATCAAGCTCTCGCCTGAAATGTTCCGCCCGCAGGCCGAGGAGCGCGTCGCGCTGGGATTGATCCTGGCCGAGATCGTCCGCGACAAGCATCTCGAAGCGAGGCCGGAACAGGTTCGCGCAATGGTCCAGGACGTCGCGCAGACCTATGAACAGCCCGACGCCGTCGTGCGGTGGCACTTCGAAAAGCCGGAACGCTTGACCGAATTCGAGGCGCTCGCGGTCGAACACAACGTGGTGGAGTGGGTGATCGGGCAGGCCAGGGTCACCGACACGCCCACGACGTTCGAAGCGCTGATGGGTCCCGCGCAGTCTTGACCCGCCAGTCGCCGATCGATCGCCGTCGTCTGTCGGGGCGGCTTGACGCCGGCGCTCTTCGGTCCCATCTTGGTCGAAGCATCGATGCGGCGGCGACCGGAGCGTGAGATGGCCGCCACGATCTGTACCCCACAACAATCGCAGCACCCGTCGAGGAACACCCACGTGACGTACGAAGCAGCTGGAACACAGTTGATGACCGAGCCCCGCGACTTGGGCCTGGTGCCGATGGTCATCGAGCAAAGCGGCCGCGGCGAACGGGCCTACGACATCTACTCGCGGCTGCTCAAGGAGCGCATCGTGTTCCTGGTCGGGCCGGTGAACGACAACACGGCGAACCTGATCGTCGCGCAGATGCTGTTCCTGGAGTCGGAGAACCCGGACAAGGACATCAGCTTCTACATCAACTCCCCTGGCGGGTCGGTATCCGCGGGCATGGCCATCTACGACACGATGCAGTTCATCAAGCCGGACGTGTCCACGATGTGCGTCGGCATGGCCGCCAGCATGGGCGCGTTCCTGCTGGCCGCCGGCGCCAAGGGCAAGCGCTTCGCGCTGCCCAATTCGACGATCATGATCCACCAGCCCTCGGGCGGCTTCCAGGGCCAGGTGTCGGACATCGAGCGGCACGCCCAGTACGTGATCGACCTGAAGCGCCGCTTCATCACGATGATGGCGCAGTTCACCGGGCGCACGGTCGAGCAGGTCGAGCGCGACCACGACCGCGACAACTTTCTGTGGGCGGACGCCGCCAAGGAATACGGCATCGTGGACAAGGTCTTGCAGAACCGGGCCGAAGGCGCGTAGAGTTGACCGAGATTTCCCCGCAGGTAACCGACTCAGGTCATTGAATGGCCGACAAATCCTCCGGCGACAAGCTTCTTTACTGTTCCTTTTGCGGCAAGAGCCAGCACGAGGTGCGCAAGCTCATCGCGGGCCCGTCGGTGTTCATCTGCGACGAGTGCATCGAGCTTTGCAACGACATCATCCGCGAGGAGGGTGCCGGCAGCGAAGCCGCGCGCGCCGATCGCAACAAGCTGCCCACGCCGCATGAAATCCGGCAGAGCCTCGACCAGTACGTGATCGGCCAGGAGCCGGCGAAGAAGATTCTCTCGGTCGCCGTCTACAACCACTACAAGCGGCTGGAGTCGGCGGGCAAGGAAGACGACGTCGAACTCACCAAGTCCAACATCCTGCTGATCGGACCGACGGGCTCGGGAAAGACGCTGCTCGCGCAGACGCTCGCCCGCCTGCTCGACGTGCCCTTCGTCATCGCCGACGCGACGACGCTGACCGAGGCGGGCTATGTCGGCGAGGACGTCGAGAACATCATCCAGAAGCTGCTGCAGAAGTGCGACTACGACATCGAGAAGGCGCAGCGCGGCATCGTCTACATCGATGAAATCGACAAGATCTCGCGCAAGAGCGACAACCCGTCGATCACACGCGACGTGTCCGGCGAGGGCGTGCAGCAGGCGCTGCTCAAGCTGATCGAAGGCACGATCGCGTCGGTTCCGCCGCAGGGCGGCCGCAAGCATCCGAACCAGGAGTTCGTGCAGGTCGACACCACCAACATCCTGTTCATCTGCGGTGGCGCGTTCGACGGCCTGGAAAAGATCATCCGCCAGCGCTCGACCAAGACCGGCATCGGCTTCGGTGCCGAGGTCGCGAGTCCGGACGACCGCAAGAACATCACGATGCTGCTGCGCGGCACCGAGCCCGAGGACCTCATCAAGTTCGGTCTGATCCCGGAATTCGTCGGCCGGCTGCCGGTAGCGGCCACGCTGGACGAACTCGACGAGGACGCGCTGATCCAGATCCTGGTCGAGCCCAAGAACGCGCTGATCAAGCAATACCAGAAGATGTTCCGCCTGGAAGGCGTCGAGCTCGAGGTGCGCGAGCCCGCGCTGCGCGCCATCGCCAAGAAGGCGCTTGCGCGCAAGACCGGCGCGCGCGGCTTGCGCTCGATCCTGGAGCAAGTGCTGCTCGACGTGATGTACGATCTGCCGTCGTTGAGCAACCTGGCCCGGGTGGTCGTCGACGAGTCGACGATCGCCAATGACGGGAAGCCCCTGCTGATGTTCGCGGACCCGCCCAAGATGGCGGCGGCGCATTCCTGATATTCGCCAAGTTTCAGATTCCAAAGGAAAATGCTGGTTTGACGGGATCGGCGGCTTGACACGCCGGCTCCCGCGACCCCATTTTCTGTTCAGAACTCCATTTCCCGAGGCACGCATGGCCAACGAAACGACCCTTCCCGCCGACCTGACCGCACTCCCGCTCCTTCCGCTGCGCGACGTCGTCGTCTTTCCGCACATGGTCATCCCGCTCTTTGTCGGGCGGCCCAAGTCCATCAAGGCGCTCGACCTGGCGATGGAGGCAGGCAAGCACATCCTGCTCGTCGCGCAGAAGCAGGCGGCCAAGGACGATCCGAGCGCGGAAGACCTGAACGAGATCGGCACCATTGCCACGGTGCTGCAGATGCTGAAGCTGCCCGATGGCACCGTGAAGGTCCTGGTCGAGGGCACGCAACGCGCGCAGATCGACGCGGTGGAAGACCGCGGCGAGTACCTGGTCGCGCGGGCGGTTCCGATGGCCGGCGATCCGGGCAGCGCCAACGAGGTCGAGGCGATGCGCCGTGCATTGCTGGCGCAATTCGACCAGTACGTGAAGCTCAACAAGAAGATTCCGCCGGAGATCCTCACGTCGATGTCGGGCATCGACGAGGGCGGCCGCCTCGCGGACGCGATCGCGGCGCACCTGCCGCTCAAGCTCGAGCAGAAACAGCACATCCTCGAGATGGGCGAGGTCGGCAAGCGGCTGGAGCATCTGCTCGGCGTGCTCGAAGGCGAAGTGGACATCCTGCAGGTGGAGAAGCGCATCCGCGGCCGCGTCAAGCGCCAGATGGAGAAGAGCCAGCGCGAGTACTACCTGAACGAACAGGTCAAGGCCATCCAGAAGGAACTGGGCGAGGGCGACGAGAACGCCGACCTCGAGGAGATGGAAAAGAAGATCAAGGCCGCCAAGATGTCGAAGGAGGCCGAAGGCAAGGTCATGGGCGAGCTGAAGAAGCTCAAGATGATGTCGCCCATGTCGGCCGAAGCCACCGTCGTGCGCAACTACATCGACACGCTGCTGGCGCTGCCCTGGCGCAAGAAGAGCAAGATCAGCAAGGACCTGGCCAACGCGGTCAAGATCCTCGACGCCGATCACTACGGCCTGGAGAAGGTGAAGGAGCGCATCGTCGAGTACCTGGCGGTCCAGCAGCGCGTGGACAAGCTGAAGGCGCCCATCCTCTGTCTCGTCGGCCCGCCCGGCGTGGGCAAGACGTCGCTCGGCCAGTCGGTCGCCAAGGCCACCGGCCGCAAGTTCGTGCGCATGTCGCTGGGCGGCGTGCGCGACGAGGCCGAGATCCGCGGCCATCGCCGCACGTACATCGGTTCGATGCCCGGCAAGATCCTGCAGAACATGACCAAGGTCGGCGTGCGCAATCCGCTGTTCCTGCTGGACGAAGTCGACAAGATGGGCCAGGACTTCCGCGGCGACCCGAGCTCGGCGCTGCTCGAGGTGCTCGACCCGGAGCAGAACGACACGTTCGTCGATCATTACATCGAGGTCGAGTACGACCTGTCGGACGTGATGTTCGTGGCCACGGCCAATTCGATGAACATCCCGGCGCCGCTGCTGGACCGGATGGAAGTCATCCGCCTGTCGGGCTACACCGAGGACGAGAAGATCGCCATCGCCAAGCAATATCTGATGCCCAAGCAGATGAAGAACAACGGCATCAAGCCCGACGAGCTGCACGTGGCCGACAGCGCGCTGCGCGACATCGTGCGCTACTACACGCGCGAGGCCGGCGTGCGCAGCCTCGAACGCGACATCAGCAAGATCTGCCGCAAGGTGGTGAAGACGCTGCTGCTGAAGCAAAGCGAGGGCAAGGCGCGCACGGCGAAGAGCCCGGTCGACGTCAATTCCAAGAACCTGGACAAGTACCTGGGCGTGCGCCGCTTCACGTACGGCATCGCCGAAAAGAAGAACCAGGTGGGCCAGGTCACCGGTCTCGCGTGGACGGAAGTCGGCGGCGACCTGCTGACGATCGAAGCGGTCGCGCTGCCCGGCAAGGGCAAGACGACGACGACCGGCAAGCTGGGCGACGTGATGAACGAATCGATCGCCGCGGCGCTGTCCGTCGTCCGGCACCGCTCGCAAGGCGCTCGGCATCCAGGCGGATTTCTACACCAAGACCGATCTGCACATCCATCTTCCGGAGGGCGCGACGCCCAAGGACGGCCCGTCGGCCGGGGGCGCGATCGTCACCGCGATCGTGTCGATCCTGACCGGTATTCCGGTGCGTTGCGACGTCGCGATGACCGGCGAGATCACGCTGCGCGGCGAAGTCCTGCCGATCGGCGGCTTGAAGGAAAAGCTGCTCGCCGCCGGCCGCGGAGGCATCAAGACGGTCCTCATTCCCGAGGAGAACGTCAAGGACCTGGCGGAGATTCCCGACGAGATCAAGAATCGCCTGGATATCCATCCGGTGCGCTGGATCGAACAGGTTCTCGAGCAGGCGCTGGAGCGGCACCCGACGCCGCTGGCTGAGGAGAAGGACAAGGGCGACGTGCCCGCCGTGCCGCCCGTGCCGGCGGCCGACGACAAGACGCCGGCGCTGAAGCACTGACAGCAGCATTCGCCGATGCGCGCGTGGGCACGGAACATGCTCACGCGCGTTTTTATTTTGCGCTGGTCGCAGCAGATTGGACCTTCACCCGCTGCCGTCATTCGCTCCGCTTCAAATGCCTGCGTGCAGGACTTCGCGCGCAACGCGAATGCTGCGCAGCGCACGTCGCGCGAACTGCGACATTTGGCCTTGACACTGCGAAATCGCGGGCGTTATATAGACCTCCCTGCGCATCGCTTCGGTGCGCTCACCGATTCCATTCCCGGCAACGCGCCGAATATTTCAATCGCCGCTCATTCCAATTCAAGTCTTCAAGGGGACGTCCTGTGAACAAATCCGAATTGATCGATGCGATCGCCAGGCACGCCGACATCTCCAAGGCGGCCGCGGGCCGCGCGCTGGACGCGACCGTGGGAGCCATCCGTGGCTCGCTGAAGAAGGGCGACATCGTCACGCTGGTGGGCTTCGGTTCGTTCTACGTCGGCAAGCGAACCGCGCGCCAGGGCCGCAATCCGCGCACCAATGAACCCATCAAGATCCGCGCCGCCAAAGTGCCCAAGTTCCGGGCTGGAAAAGCGCTCAAGGATGCGTTAAACTAGCGGACTTCGCGTTCGCCGGGTCCGGATCCGAATTGGGTCCAAGGTTCGCAGGTCCCGCCCACGTGAAGACGCGCATGCGGAACGCCTGCGGCGCGGTGCAGTACGGCGGTTGTTTCGTGTCGACGGCTCCCGGGTGCTTAGCTCAGTTGGTAGAGCGTCGCCTTTACACGGCGAATGTCGGGAGTTCGAGCCTCTCAGCACCCACCAGCAGCGTTGCGCCGCTCCGGTCATCCTGCAGACATGCGCGGGCGCAGATTTGTCTGGCTTCAAGCGAGGCCTTGGTTGCAAGCGAGGAGTGGTAGTTCAGTTGGTTAGAATACCGGCCTGTCACGCCGGGGGTCGCGGGTTCGAGTCCCGTCCACTCCGCCAGATTCAGTTGTAGACGAGGGCGAACGCGAGTTCGCCCTTTCTTCTAGCGGCCGACCAGGGCCGCGCGTCCGTCACTTTCGCGAAAAGCGAGCGGGATCCATGTTCGATCTAGTCCACAAGCACAAGCATGCCGCGCAGCTCATCCTGTTCCTGATGATGGTCCCGTTCGCCTTTTTCGGCGTCGACTACTACTTCCGCGGCGGCAGCACCGCCGACACCGTGGCGACCGTCGGCAAGGACAAGATCACGCAGGCGGAATTCGACCAGGCGCTGCGCGACCAGCAGCAGCGCGCGCGGCAGATGATGGGCCGCAATTTCGATCCCGCCATGTTCGACAATCCCGAGGTGCGCTTCGCGGTCCTGGACCAGGTCGTCAACGATCACCTGCTGACGGGCAAGGCAAGGGACGAGAAGTTCCGCGTATCCGACGCGCAGTTGCGGGAAGTCATCGCGTCCATCCCGGCGTTCCAGGACGGGGGCAAGTTCTCGCCGGAACGCTACGAGTTGTACCTGGCCGGACAGAGCACGAACAGGCTCGCGTTCGAAGAAAAGGTGCGCCGGGACATGCTGGCCGCCGCCGTGCAGGAGCCGATCGCCGCCGCCAATGTCGTCGCGCGCCCCTCCACCGAAAAATTCCTGGGATTGCTCGAGCAGCAGCGCGAGGTCGCCATCGCCGTGGTCAATGCCGAGCCGTTCGTCAAGGACGTGAAGGTCGACGAGGCCGAGGTCAAGGCCTTCTACGACAAGAACCAGGCGGCATTCCAGACGCCGGAACTGGCCCGGATCGAATACCTGATCCTGACGGCCGGATGCGCTGCTGGCGGGACTCGACGGTCGACGCCGCGGAGGTGAAGAAGCAATACGACGGCAACATGGCGCAGTATTCGACGCCCGAGCAGCGGACGGTCGCGCATGTGCTCATCCCCGTCAAACCGGACGCCAGCGAAGCCGACCGCGCGGCGGCCAGAAAGCAGGCCGAGGAATTGCTCGCCAAGGCCAGGCCGCACCGGCGAAATTCGGCGACCTGGCCCGGGAATTCTCGAAGGATCCGGGTTCGGCGCAGCAGGGCGGCGATCTCGGCACGTTCCCGCGCGGCACCATGGTCAAGGCGTTCGAGGACGCCGCCTTTGCCGCGAACGTCGGCGACATCGTGGGTCCCGTGTCAACGGAGTTCGGCTGGCACATCATCAAGGTGAACGGCATCACGCCGGGCAAGGTGCAGGCGTTCGACGAGGTCAAGGCGCAGATCGAAACCGACATGAAGCGCGCGCAGGCAGCGCAGAAGTTCGCTACGGCGGCGGATCAGTTCCAGAATCTGGTGTACGAGCAGGCCGACTCGTCTGGCAGGCGCCGCGAAGGCGCTCAACCTGAAGGTCGAGGTCACGCCGTTCATTTCGCGCGCGCAAGCGCAGGCCATCGCCAAGGGCAATGCCAAGTTCGTGCAGACGCTGTTCGCGCCGGAGTCGATCCAGGGCAAGCGCAACACCGAGGCCATCGAGATCGGCCCCAATACGCTCATCGCCGCGCGGATCCTCGAATACAAGCCCGCTGCGCCGCGGCCCTTCGCCGAGGTCAAGGACGAGTTGCGCGCGCCAGCTGACGCAAAAGGCCGCCTCCGAACTCGCGCAGAATGCCGGCCGCGCCAAGATTGCGCTGCTGAGCGAAGGCAAGGGCGACAAGGCCGCCGGGTTCGACCTTCGGCAAGCCGGTCACGATTTCGCGCAACCAGGCTCCGCCCGAAATTCCGCCCGACGCCGTTGCCAAGATCTTCCAGGCGAGCCAGGACAAGCTGCCGGCGTACGTCGGTGCAACCAACGAGCACGGCGATTTTGCGATCTACAAGGCTGCATGTCCGTCACCACGCCCGCGAATCCCGACAAGTCCAAGGTGGACGCCGCGGCGGCTCGCCTGTCCGAGCAGATCGGGCGGGAAATGCTGACGGCCTATCTGGCGTCGCTCAAGGCGAAGGCGGACGTGAAGATCAACCAGGCCAACCTGGAGAAGAAATAGCCGGCGTAGCCGGACTCATGACGTGACAACGGCGACCCGCGGGTCGCCGTTGCATTTGTCGGGACGGTATCACCCGCCCCTGCGATCGGCGCGTCAACTTTGCGGGCAGTTGGCCCTGATGAAGGTCTCCAGTGTTTCACGCCGGCGACGGCGGTCGGCATCGTTCATGACGATGGTCTCGCCCTTTTCGTTCACGCTGTAGAGAATGATCTGGTCCGCGGCCAGGCGGGTGATTTCGGCCCGGGCGGATTTGCACGCGTCGAGCCGCTTTTCCGCATCCGCGCGCTGCTGCAGCGCCTTCTTGCTGTTCGCGGCGGCTTCCTGCTGCTGCTTCTTGCTTTCGATTTCCTTGTTGGCCATGTCCTTCGCGGCGTTCGGATTCGATGGTGGCGGCGGGCCGGCGATCACGTCGACCTTGACGTCGCCCGGCGGCGGCTGGTCGGAATACACGACGCGGCCGTTGGCGTCGGTCCACTTGTACAACGCCCCCCATGCCGGTGCGGTCGCGGCGAACGAGCCGAGCACGAAGGCAAGCGCCAGCGGCGCGACCGAGAGCCGCGCACGGCCGGGCCAGCCTTGCATGGCGCATTCGCGCCGGATAGTGCCGGGGGAGCGGTTCATTGTCCGCCTCCGGTGTGGGTCATGACATTGTCAAGGTAGCGAAAGCGTCGGCGACCGTCAATGAATCCCGTCGGCCGAGCAGCCTTTGCCGTGTCGCATTGTGGCACACGGGAGACCGGCTGCACCCGCCGTGCTGCCGCCGCTTGGGAGAGCTGCTCGACGCGGGTATAATTCATTTTTGCGGAGAGGAGAAATCAATGCGTGTCGTCCGGAAAGCGCTGACGTTCGACGACGTCCTCCTGGTTCCCGCGCATTCCCTCGTCGTTCCCCGCGATGTCTCCCTCAAGACCCGCCTGACCGGGTCAATATCGCTGAACATTCCGCTCGTCGCCGCGGCAATGGACACGGTGACCGAGGCCCGCCTGGCGATCGCCATTGCCCAGGAGGGGGGGCTTGGGATCATCCACAAGAACATGACGCCTTCGAAACAGGCGGCCGAGGTGGCCAAGGTCAAGCGTTTCGAAAGCGGCGTGGTCAAGGACCCGATCACCGTGCCGCCGACGATGTCCGTGCGCGAGGTGCTCGCGCTCACGCAGCGGCACCGCATTTCCGGGCTGCCGGTGGTCGAAGGCAAACGAGTGGTCGGCATCGTCACCAACCGCGACCTGCGCTTCGAGACCAATCTCGACCAGCCCGTGTCCGCGATCATGACCAAGCCCGACCGGCTGGTGACCGTTCCCGAAGGCACGGACCTCGAAACCGCGAAGGCGCCTGATGCACCAGCATCGGCTGGAGCGTGTGCTCGTCGTCAACGGCGACATGGAATTGCGCGGACTGATCACGGTCAAGGACATCCTCAAGTCGACCGAGCACCCGCTTGCCTGCAAGGATGACCTGGGCCGCTTGCGCGCGGGTGCGGCGGTAGGCACGGGCGACGACACCGACAGCCGCGTCGAGGCGCTGGTCGCCGCGGGCGTGGATGTGCTCGTCGTGGACACGTCGCATGGACACTCGAAGGGCGTGCTGGATCGCGTCGCGTCGATCCGCAAGAAATTCCCGCAAGTGCAGATCATCGGGGGCAACGTGGCCACGGCCGTAGGCGCCAGGGCGCTCGCCGACCATGGCGCCGACGCGGTGAAGGTGGGCATCGGTCCGGGTTCGATCTGCACGACGCGCATCGTCGCGGGCGTCGGCGTGCCGCAGATCTCCGCGATCCAGTTCGCGATCGAGGGCGTCGCCAACACGGGCATACCGGCGATCGCCGATGGCGGCATTCGCTATTCGGGCGACATCGCCAAGGCCATTGCCGCCGGCGCGTCGTGCGTGATGATGGGCAGCCTGTTCGCGGGCACCGAGGAAGCTCCAGGCGAAATCGAGTTGTACCAGGGCCGCTCGTACAAGAGCTACCGCGGCATGGGCTCGCTCGGCGCGATGCAGGAAGGCAGCGCCGACCGCTATTTCCAGGACACGGAAGGCGAGGGCGACGCCGAAAAGCTCGTTCCGGAAGGCATCGAGGGCCGCGTGCCTTACAAGGGCGTGCTGTCGTCGGTCATCCACCAGCTGATGGGAGGCCTGCGTGCCGCGATGGGCTACTGCGGGTGCGCGACCATCGAGGAATTGTCCACGCGCGCCGAATTCGTGGAAATCACGTCGGCGGGCATCCGCGAGTCCCATGTCCACGACGTGCAGATCGTGAAGGAAGCTCCCAATTACCGGGTGCAGTGACCCGGCAGTCCGACCGGCCGGCCCGAGCCGGCCGTTTTTTTCCCAACTGAGTTTTTCCAACTGAGCATTTGAACCGAGAAATTCCTCACCGATGGCCGCTTCGTCCCATTCGAAGATCCTGATTCTCGATTTCGGCGCGCAATACACGCAGCTGATCGCGCGCCGGTTGCGCGAGCTGAACGTCTATTGCGAGATCCATCCGTTCGACGTCGACGATGCCTTCATCGACGCGTTCGCGGCGAAGGGCATCATCCTGTCGGGCGGACCGAACAGCGTCACCGACGGCGACACGCCGCGGGCGCCGCGCGCCGTGTGGAGTGCCGGCGTGCCGGTGCTCGGCATCTGCTACGGCATGCAGGCGATGGCCGAACAGTTGGGCGGCGCCGTCGAGGCCGGCAAGGTCCGCGAATTCGGGTATGCGCAGGTTCGCGCGCGCGGCCACTCGGCGCTGTTCCGCGACATCCAGGATCGCGCCAACGCCGAAGGCCATGGCCTCCTCGACGTGTGGATGAGCCACGGCGACAAGGTCACTGCGATGCCGGCCGGATTCAAGCTGATCGGATCCTCGGACTCCTGCGCCATCGCGGCGATGGCCGACGAGACGCGGCACTTCTACGCGGTGCAGTTCCATCCCGAAGTCACGCATACGAAGCAGGGAACGCGCGATACTGGCGCGCTTCGCGCACGACATCTGCGGCTGCGGCCACGACTGGAACATGCACGACTACGCTGGAGAGGCGATCGCGGCCGTGCAGGCGCAAACCGGCGGCGAGGACGTGCTGCTGGGACTCTCCGGCGGCGTGGACTCCTCGGTGGCGGCCGCGCTGATCCATCGTGCCATCGGCGACCGTCTTACCTGTGTCTTTGTCGACCATGGCCTGCTGCGGTTGAACGAGGCGGAGCAGGTCATGCACACGTTCGCGCAGAATCTCGGCGTCAAGGTGATCCACGTCGACGCGAGTGCCGAGTTCCTCGCCGCGCTGGCGGGCGTTTCCGATCCGGAGACCAAGCGCAAGATCATCGGCAGGCTGTTCGTCGACGTGTTCCAGCGGGAGGCCGCGAAGCTGTCCAACGTGAAGTGGCTGGCGCAGGGCACCATCTACCCGGACGTGATCGAATCCGCCGGAGCCAAGACCAAGAAGGCGCACACGATCAAGTCTCATCACAACGTCGGCGGCCTGCCGGAGTCGCTGCACCTGAAGCTGCTCGAGCCGCTGCGGGAGTTGTTCAAGGACGAAGTGCGGGCGCTCGGGCTGGAACTGGGGCTGCCGCGCGACATGGTGTTCCGGCACCCGTTCCCCGGGCCGGGTCTCGGCGTGCGCATCCTGGGCGAAGTCACGCGCGAGCGCGCCGACCTGCTGCGGCGCGCCGATGCGATCTTCATCGAGGAACTGCGCGCTGCGCGGGGCAACGATGGCGCGTCCTGGTACGACATGACGGCGCAGGCGTTCGCAGTCTTCCTGCCGGTGCGCTCGGTCGGCGTCATGGGCGACGGCCGCACCTACGAGAACGCCGTCGCGCTGCGCGCGGTGCAGACGACCGACTTCATGACCGCGCACTGGGCGCCGCTGCCGCACGAACTGCTCGCCAGGATCAGCAACCGCATCACCAACGAAGTGCGCGGGTTCAATCGCGTCGTCTTCGATATCTCGGGCAAGCCGCCCGCGACGATCGAGTGGGAGTAGCGACGCGGCCACGGAGGTGCACATGGCAATGAACGAGACTGAGCCGGTCGACCGATTCGCGGCGCTGGCGGTTCGTACCGGCTTGTCCCTGGGCGTCCTGTATTCGGCGCGCATCACCGACTTCCAACTTGTGCTGGCTGCCGCATCGCGAGCCTTCGCCGCCGGTCGCAGCTATTCCGAGGGCGACGTCAACGACGCTCTCCGGGCCTGGCTTGCGCGCGAAGGCTCGATGCTCGCCGTCGATCACGTCGAATTGCGCCGCTGGCTCGTCGATTGCCGCGTCCTGGTTCGCGACGACTACGGCCGCGCCTATGCGCTGGGCGAGCCGGCACCTGAGATCGCGGCGCTCGCCGCATCACTGTCCGGCGCCGATCTCGCCCAGGTCGCCGCCGACGCGCGAGCCCGCGACGCGAAGGCGCGCGAGGAGCGCAAGCGCAAGTGGAGCGCGACCGCGCGCAACGACGGTCCCGGAGCGCCCGCATGACGCGGCGCAACTTCGCGTCGGGCGCGCCATGGGAGCCCATCGTCGGCTATTCGCGCGCCGTGCGCATCGGCAATCACGTCTACCTGTCCGGGACGACGGCAACGGATGGGGAAGGCAAGATCGTCGGCGTCGGCGACGCCTACGCGCAGACGCGGCAGATCCTCGACAATATCGCGGCCGCGTTGCGACGGGCCGGGGCATCGCTGGACGACGTTGTCCGCACGCGGATCTTCGTGACGGACATCGCGCAGTGGGAAGCGGTCGGCCGCGCGCACGGCGAGGTGTTCGGAACGATCCGGCCGGCGTGCACGATGGTGGAGGTCGCGAGGCTGATCGCGCCGGAGCTGCTGGTCGAGATCGAGGCCGATGCCGTCATCCCGGAGGACGCTTGAATGACACTGCAAACCGTGATCGCCCATCCGCCGCCGCTGTCCAAAACCAGCACGTTCTACGGACGCGTCCGGCGTGCCATGGCGCTGTCGGGATCGCTGATCGGCGGCACGCTGCTGATCGGAACCGTCGGCTATCACCTCGTCGACAATTTCGGCTGGCTCGACGCCTTCCACCAGTCGGCATTGCTGCTGTCGGGCATGGGGCCGGTCAAGGAGAACGCGTCCGTCGCAGGCAAGATCTTCGACAGCTTCTATGCGCTGTTCTGCGGCGTCATCCTGCTGGGCGCGACCGGCATCATGTTCACGCCGGTGATCCATCGCATACTGCACCGGTTCCATATCGAGGATGCCAGTGCCGGCAAGTGACGAAGAGTGGATGGACGAGGCGCTGGTGCTGGCACGTGAGGCCGGCGCGCGCGGCGAGGTGCCGGTCGGCGCCATCGTCGTCAAGGACGGCATCGTCGTCGGGCGCGGCGGCAATGCGCCCATCGCCGCCAACGATCCCGACGGCGCACGCGGAAATCGCCGCGCTGCGCGAAGCCGCCCATGCCGTGGGCAACTACCGACTTCCGGGCTGCGAACTCTTCGTGACGCTGGAACCATGCCCGATGTGCGCCGGCGCGATCATCCACGCGCGCATTGCCCGCGTCGTGTTCGGCGCGGGCGACCCCAAGACCGGCGCGTGCGGATCGGTCGTCGACCTCATGGGCGAGCCGCGACTCAATCACCACGCCGCCGTGACGCGCGGCGTCCGCGCCGGCGAATGTGGCCGGTTGCTGTCGGAATTCTTCGCCGCGCGGCGCTGAACCATGCGCGGCACCTATGGCATCGGCTTGTACGCGCCCGCGGGCTTTGCGCAGGACCCGGCGGCATTGACACGCGCGGTCGCGCGGCTCGAGGCGATGGGCCATCGCGTCGTCGTCGATCCCACCTGCCATGGGCGCTGGCAACGTTTCGCCGCGCCTGACGACGAGCGGCTTGCGGCGGTGTTGCGCATGGCCGCGGACCCGCGCGTCGAGCTCGCGATCACGCTGCGCGGCGGCTACGGCTGGACGCGCCTGCTGCCGCGCCTCGACTTCCATGTGCTGGCCGCTGCCGGAAAGCGCTGGCTCGGGTACAGCGACTTCACCGCCTTCCAATTGGCGGCATTGCAGTGCGCCGGAATGATGACTTACGCCGGGCCGTCGGCCACCGGCGATTTCGGCGCGGAGTCGCCGTCCGCGTTCACGCTGGAGCATTGCTTCGGGTTGCTAGGCGCCGATCCCTACGAGGTGACCTGCGATCTCGACGGACCGGCCGAATTCAGCGCGTCGGGCACGCTCTGGGGCGGCAACCTGGCGCATGGTCGCGCACCTGGTCGGCACGCCGTACTTTCCGCGCATCGACGGCGGCATCCTGTTCCTGGAGGACGTCGGCGAGCACCCGTATCGCATCGAGCGCATGCTGTACCAGCTGCACCATGCCGGCGTGCTCTCGCGGCAGCGCGCGATCCTGCTCGGGCAGTTCACCGAGTACGAGCTGAACGGCAACGACGGAGGCTATGACCTGGCCGGCGTCGTCGCGCAGCTGCGCTCGCTGGTGACCGTGCCCGTCTTCACCGGCCTG
This sequence comes from uncultured beta proteobacterium, assembly GCA_963816165.1. Lineage (GTDB taxonomy): Bacteria > Pseudomonadota > Gammaproteobacteria > Burkholderiales > Casimicrobiaceae > VBCG01. Next base: position 234,829 of record CAWFJL010000010.1, on the reverse strand, counting down.
CCGTTCGGGCACGTCGCGGACAAGCTGACGTTGCCGGTGGGCGGGAATTGCGCGCTCGACGTGAGCGACGGTCACGCGCGGCTCGTGTTCTCGCACTATGGCCGCTGACGCGGACTTCACCGTGCGCCTGGTCGACTGGTCCGAGGCCGCGGAAGGGCTTCGCCTGGTGCGCCGCGCGGTGTTCATCGACGAGCAAGGCATTCCGGAAGACATGGAGTGGGACGAACTCGACGCTGTCTAGCCAGCACGCGATTGCCGAGGACGCCACCGGCAGCGCCGATCGGTTGCGGGCGCCTGCTGCCCGACGGCCACATCGGCCGCCTGGCGGTGTTGGCGGCGTGGCGCGGGCGTGGCGTGGGTGCGGCATTGCTGCGTGAGCTGGTGGAGCTCGCGCGAGACCGCGGCCTTCCGCGCGCGATCCTGAATTCGCAGACGCACGCGATGCCCTTCTATGCGCGCCATGGATTCGTCGCCGACGGCGATGAGTATCTGGAGGCGGGCATTCCGCACCGGACGATGACGCGGGCGCTGTAGCGGACGTCCGGTCAGGCGCTTCGGGGCGCCACGTCGAATTCGAACTGCGCTTCGCCGACTGCGATGCCACGCGCATCGAACGAGCGCTCCACCAGCACGGCGCTGCCGTCGCGGTCGATGGCCAGGACCGTCGAGCAGCGCGTTCCGTAGTCGGCGCTGACGATGAAGGGCGCGGAAAGCAGGCGCTCCCATGTCGAGCGGCACGCCCGTCGCGGGCAGGTCGTCATCGGGCGCCTGCGTCCGATCGGCGAGCGCCGCGAACAGCGGAGACAGGGCAGTCGTCGCCGCGCGCGGCCCATGACGAGAGTGCGGCCTTGGTTCGCGTCAGTTTCGGCCAGGGCGTGTCGAGCCGCGCGTTGGACAGGCCGTGCACGCCCTGCGTCAAGATCGTGCGTATGCGGCACGCGATTGGACATCCACGTCGCGCTGTTCCGCTTCGCCGGCCAGCATGTTGAACCCGTTGTAGGTTGCCGCGTTGGCATGGAGCGCGGCCAGCGCGGCCGCCGGCGCGACGTCGGCGTTCAGGATCGCCGGCACGAGTTCGCCGCGCGACGGCGCTGCCGGATTGTTGTCGCCTGCCTTTACGTACGTTGGTGACCAGCGCCCAGCGCCCGTCGCGCCGCACGCCCATCCAGGTGCCGCCGGCCATGAGATCGCGGCCCGCGAGCACGTCCCGAATACGGTGGCTGGTCACCCCAATGCGCGGGAACCGCTTGCCGCGCGTGGAATTCGTCGCGATTGGCCGCGACCACCAGCGCATAACGCGGATGGGCATCGAGCGCGACGACGACGAGGCACATGGCGTTGGCCGACCTAGTCCGCCGCGACGAAGATTTCGACGTGGCGGGCGCCTCCGGCCAGCGAGGCGCGCGACGCCATGGCGAACGAGCGCGTCCGCGATTTCGCGTTCGAAGCCGGCCGGGTCGGCGACGTCTTCGTAGATTTCCATCCACGTCGCTGGTCCGGTCACGGCGCACGAGCAGCCGACCGGTGATGCCGGTCGCACGCGCGACGTCCGCCATCATCGCGCCGATCGCCGCGCGCGCGGCCGCGGCGTCACCGGCGATTTCATACCAGACGAAATAGTGGACGTGCATGGAGGACTCGCGAACCACCAGCGCCGTTACAGCTTGGGACGATTGGGCGCGGCCGGCGACGGGAGCGAATAGGGCAACGCGCGCGGCGCCAGGAGCGGCACCATCCGGCGTTCCGACGTGAAGCGGCCCGTCGAGCGCAGATCAGTTGCACGACGGCGAGGAGATCGCTGCCGGACTCCGGCGCCGGTGCCGCGTCGACGACGGTCCCGCAGGCCTGGTCGCCGAACACGGCGCCGAAAAGCCGGGTGCCCGGAAGCGGCGGCGGTCCGTCCGACTGGAACAGGTGCATGCGCTCCTTCAGCCGCCCCAGGTATTGGGTGCGCGCGATGATTTCCTGGCCCGTATAGCAGCCTTTCTGGAAACTGACGCCGCCCAGCAGATCCCAGTTGGCCGCCTGCAGCACGAACTGATCCTGTGTCGCCGCGACGATCATCGGAACGCCGGCGCGGATGCCGAGCCAGCGCCAATACTCCGGCGGGGCCTCGCTCGCGAGGGCCGCGAGCTTGTTCGCTGATCGACTCCGCGATTTCGCCGGGCACCGCAATCACGATGCGGCCGTCGGGCAACGCGACCAGCAGTCGACGATTCGCCCGATCAGGACACGGCCGGGCTCGGGCGCTTGGCCCAGCGCAGCGCGAACGGCATCGCCGGCCGCGGCACCGGCGACGCCGATCAGCGCGTGCGATGCCGAAAGGTCGAGCACGGACACCTTGGAACGCAGCACGTACATCGCGAGTCGCTTGCGCAGCGTCTCGGCCAGGTCTGCCGAAACCAGCGCGCGGAACGACGACTCGCCGTCGCGCCAGATCAGCAGCGTGGCGAGCATCCGACCCTTGGGCGAATTGTGGCTGGAAAGCTGGAGCACGCCCGGCGGCAGGTCCTTCAGGTCGTTCGACAACTGTCCCTGCAGGAATCCTTCCGCGTCGGGCCCGGAAAAGGCCAGAAGGCCGAAGGGCAGGTCCGGGCAAAGCGACACGGCGGTCTTGTCCACGAAGGGGGGCGCGACGGGAGGTTCGCTGGAACTCGGGAGCATGGTCGGAGATTGGGGGCGGGCCCCGAGGGGCGCAAGCCCTCAAGGTTACCGTAGCGGGGTGGCTTCTGGAGCCGAAACCGTGCTAGAATAACGAGTTAACTCGATGCTTTTGTGCCAGATGCGTTTCGCCGGAATTGGTCCGGTGCGGCGGTCATCGGGCCAATCCACACACCTGCGGACTTTGGGGTGTCCTTCTCGCCGCGGCTTTCAGCAAGCGCCCGGCAGGTCAAGGATCACTGCCGCGGGTGGAGGGTGACCTCCGATTGATTCCACACGAGTCGGTCGAGGCCACACCAACCCTGAAGGAGCAAGGCAATGTCGGTCACGATGCGTCAAATGCTGGAAGCCGGAGTCCACTTCGGTCACCAGACCCGTTACTGGAATCCGAAGATGGCGGACTACATCTTCGGCCAGCGCAACAAGATTCACATCGTCAATCTCGAAAAGACGATGCAGAACTACCAGGACGCGATGAAGTACGTGCGTCAGCTGGCTTCCAACCGCGGCACCGTCCTCTTCGTCGGCACCAAGCGCCAGGCGCGCGAAATCATCGCCGACGAGGCGAAGCGCTGCGGCATGCCGTTCGTCGACCACCGCTGGCTGGGCGGCATGCTCACCAACTTCAAGACCGTCAAGGTGTCGATCAAGCGCCTGAAGGACCTCGAGGTGATGGCGGAGGACGGCACGTTCGACCGCATGTCGAAGCGCGAGGCGCTGTCGCTGAAGCGCGAACTCGACAAGCTCAACAAGAGCCTGGGCGGCATCAAGGACATGAACGCGCTGCCGGACGCGATCTTCGTCATCGACGTCGGCTATCACAAGATCGCGGTCACCGAAGCCAAGAAGCTCGGCATCCCGCTGGTCGCCGTCGTCGACACGAACCACTCGCCGCTGGGCATTGCCCACGTGATTCCGGGCAATGACGATTCCAGCCGCGCCATCCGGCTGTACGCGCGCGGCGCGGCCGACGCCATCCTCGAAGGCAAGAGCACGGTGATGCAGGAAATCGTGCAAGGCGGCGACGAATTCGTCGAAGTCGCGGAAGAAGCGTCGGCCTGAACCGCCCGAACAACGTACACGGAGCAATGAAATGGCGGAAATCTCCGCAAGCATGGTGATGGAACTGCGCCAGCGCACGGGGCTGGGCATGATGGAATGCAAGAAGGCGCTGGCGGAATCCGCCGGCGACCTGGCCAAGGCCGAGGACCTGCTGCGCATCAAGAGCGGCGCGAAAGCGTCCAAGGCAGCCGGACGCGTCGCCGCTGAAGGCGTCGTCGGCGCCTATCTCGCGCACGACGGCAAGCTCGCGGCGATGGTCGAGCTCAACTGCGAAACCGACTTCGTTTCGCGCAACGAGGACTTCGTCGCGTTCGCGAAGAGCCTGGCGCAGCTCGTCGCCGAGAAGAATCCGGCGGACGTCGCCGCGCTCGCGGCGCTGCCGCTCGGAGGCGGCACCGTGGAGTCGGCGCGCGTGGCGCTGGTGCAGAAGATCGGCGAAAACATGTCGATCCGCCGGTTCGTGCGCTTCACCACGGCGGCGCGGCTCGTCCAGTACCTGCACGGCGGCGGGCGTGTCGGCGTCACGGTGGAATTCGCCGGCGGCGACGATGCGGTCGGCAAGGACGTCGCGATGCACATCGCCGCGTCAATTGCCAACATCCGTCCGGTCTGCGTGTCGCGGGACCAGGTTCCCGCGGACCTGATCGAAAAGGAGCGCGCGATCTACACGGCGCAGGCGGCCGACAGCGGCAAGCCCGCCGATATCGTCGCCAAGATGGTCGAGGGCCGGGTCAACAAGTTCCTGGCGGAGAACACGCTGCTGGGACAGCCGTTCGTCAAGAATCCCGACGAGACGGTCGAAAAGCACCTGAAGGCCAGCGGCACGTCGATCAAGTCGTTCGCGTTGTTCGTGGTGGGCGAGGGCATCGAGAAGAAGAAGGACGATTTCGCCGCGGAAGTGGCGGCGATGGCCAAGGCCTGACGTCTGTGGTAACCCGCACGCGGCGAACGCCGCCTGCGGGGTCGCACCAGTTTCGCAGTTGATTGCACGCAACTGAGTGCACGCAACTGAGCGCACCCGACTGAGCGCACCCGACCGAGCGCACCCGCCGCACCCATTCTTGGCATTGAAGAGGGAGATCGAATGAACTCGCCGACCGCCGCAGCACCGCTCGCTTCGGTTCCCTCTCCGGCCAGTCCTGCCGCGGCCGCGGCGGCTTCGCCCAAGCCCGCGTACAAGCGGATCCTGCTCAAGCTCTCGGGCGAGGCGCTGATGGGCGATGACGCCTACGGCATCAAGCGCGAGACGATCGATCGCATCGTCGCCGAGATCTCCGAAGTGCAGCGGCTCGGCGTCGAGATCGCCATCGTCATCGGCGGTGGCAACATCTTCCGCGGCGTCGCCCCCGGCGCAGCCGGCATGGACCGCGCCACTGCCGACTACATGGGCATGCTGGCGACGCTGATGAATGCGCTTGCGCTGCAGGATGCGCTGCGCCGCGCGGGCGTCGAGTCGCGCGTGCAATCGGCGCTGCGCATCGACCAGGTCGCCGAGCCGTACATCCGCGGCCGCGCGTTGCGCCACCTCGAGGAACGCAAGGTCGTCATCTTCGCCGCCGGCACCGGCAACCCGTTCTTCACCACCGACACCGCGGCGGCGTTGCGCGGGCGCGAAATGAGCGTGGACATCGTGCTGAAGGCGACCAAGGTGGACGGCGTGTACACCGCCGACCCGATGAAGGACGCGAGCGCCACGCGCTACCAGACGCTGACCTTCGACGAGGCCATCGTCCGCAACCTCCGGGTGATGGACGCGACCGCGCTGGCGCTGTGCCGCGACCAGAACATGCTGCTCAAGGTGTTTTCGATCTTCGTTCCCGGCGCACTCAAGCGCGTCGTGATGGGCGCCGACGAAGGCACGCTGGTGCATTGCTAGGACGCTTCGGAAAGCGCATGGAGGACGCATGATCAACGACGTCAAGAAATCCGCCGAACAGAAGATGGGCAAGTCGGTCGAGGCGCTGAAGGCGGACCTGGGCAAGGTCCGCACCGGACGTGCGCATACGGGCCTGCTCGACCACATCCACGTCGACTACTACGGCTCGATGATGCCGCTGGCGCAGGTGGCCAACGTTACGCTGGCGGACGCCCGCACGATCGCCGTCCAGCCGTGGGAAAAGAAGATGATCCCGGTGGTGGAAAAGGCCATCCGCGATTCCGACCTCGGCCTGAATCCGGCAACGAGCGGCGAGCAGATCCGCATCCCGATGCCCGCGCTCACCGAGGAGCGCCGGCGCGAGCTGACCAAGGTCGTGCACAAGGACGCCGAGAATGCGCGCGTCGCCGTGCGCAACATCCGCCGCGACGCCAACGAACACCTGAAGAAGCTGCTGAAGGACAAGCAGTGCTCGGAGGACGACGAGCGTCACGCGCAGGTCGACGTGCAGAAGCTGACGGACCGCTTCATCGCGGAAATAGACAAGATCATGCACGCGAAGGAAGCGGACCTGATGGCGGTCTGACGAACCGCCTCCAGGCCCGCCGGCATCACCTCGTGTTCAAGAGTTCCACGCGCGACATACCCGAGCCGCTGGCCGTGCCGCGGCACGTGGCGATCATCATGGACGGCAACGGGCGCTGGTCGAAGCAGCGGTTGCTGCCGCGGGTCGCCGGGCATCACCGCGGGTGTGGAGGCAGTTCGCAACACCGTGCGCGCGGCGATCGAGCGCGGCGTCGAGTACCTGACGCTGTTCGCGTTTTCCAGCGAGAACTGGCGCCGTCCCGCGGACGAAGTGTCGATCCTCATGGACCTGTTCCTGCGTTCGCTGGAACAGGAAGTGGCCAAGCTCCACGACAACGGCATCCGCTTCAAGACCATCGGCGACCTGTCCGCCTTCAATCCGCGCATCCGCGATCTTGTAGCCGCGGCCGAGGCGATGACCGCAGGAAACACCCGCCTCACGCTGACGATCGCCGCCAACTACGGCGGGCGCTGGGACATCGTGCAGGCGGCGCAGCGGTTCTTCGCGGCGCATCCGGAACGCGCCACGGGCGAGCCGATGCTGCCCGACGCGCTGGAACCCTTCCTGTCGCTCAGCTATGCGCCCGAGCCCGACCTGTTCATCCGCACCGGAGGCGAGCAGCGGATCTCCAACTTCCTGCTGTGGCAACTGGCCTATTCCGAGCTCTATTTCACCGACATGCTGTGGCCCGATTTCGATGCCGCGGCGCTCGACGCTGCGATCGCATCGTATCGCGCCCGCGAACGTCGCTTCGGCCGCACCAGCGAACAGGTTCAGGCGGCCGCGGGGCAATGACTGCGCATCGCCGCGGCCGCCCTCTCACCATGCTGAAAACGCGCGTTCTGACTGCGCTCGTGCTGGCGCCGCTGGTTCTCGCGGCGCTGTTCCTGCTTCCTCCGCGCGGCTTCGGCGGTTGCGGTGCTGATCGTGATGTTCATCGCGGCGCGCGAATGGTCGCAGCTGGCCGCGTTTCGCGTCGCGACGGAGCGGCTGTTCATCGGCGGCATCCTTGTCGCAGGCATCGGGCTTCTGGCGCTGCCCGCGTTCGGTTTCGACCGCGGGTGGCCGACCGCCGTCGTGCTTGCCGGATGCGGCCCGAGCGGATTGTTCTGGCTGCTGGTGGCGCCGGCATGGGTCACGCAGCGCTGGCCGACGAGCAACCGCTGGGTGATGGTCGTCGTCGGATGGATCGTGCTTCTCGGCGCATGGATGGCGCTGGTCGAATTGCAGGCGCGATCGCCCTGGCTCGTGCTCGCGGCGATGGCGATCGTGTGGATTGCCGACACCGCGGCGTACTTTTCCGGCCGCGCGTTCGGCCGCAGGAAACTTGCGCCGGAGATCAGTCCCGGCAAGACGTGGGAAGGCGTCTACGGCGCGCTGGCTGCCGTTGCGCTCTATGCCTTCCTGCTGCTGATGCTGGCGACGCCGGCAGGAGTGGCGAGCTCGCTGGATGCGCCAGTCATTGCGGCGTCCGTTGCCTGCGCATTGCTGATCACGGGCATTTCGGTCATCGGCGACCTGTTCGAATCGCTGATGAAGCGCCACGCCGGCGTCAAGGACAGCGGCAACCTGCTTCCGGGACACGGCGGCGTGCTCGATCGCATCGACGCGCTGCTCGCGGCGATGCCGCTGGCGGCGCTGGCGGCGAACGTGTTCATGGCCAAGGCCTGATGCGCACGCTTACGCTCCTGGGCGCGACGGGCTCGATCGGTGACTCCACGCTCGACGTCGTGGCCCGTCATCCGGAGCGTTTCCGGGTCGCCGCGCTCGCCGCCAACCAGGACTGGAAGAAGCTCGCCGCACTGTGCCGGACGCACCGCCCGCAATTTGCGGCGATGCAGGACGTCGCAGCCGCGCGGGCCCTGGCGCAAGCGCTCGCGAGCGACGGCCTGGCGACTCGCGTCCTCGACGGTCCCGCGGGACTCGCCTTCGTTGCCGCGTTGCCCGAGGTCGACACGGTGCTGGCCGCGATCGTCGGCGCCGCCGGACTTCCGCCGACGCTGGCCGCGGCGCGCGCCGGCAAGCGCATCCTGCTCGCGAACAAGGAAGCGCTCGTCATCGGCGGCCAGTTGTTCATGCGCGCCATCGAGGAAGGCGGCGCCGTGCTCCTGCCCATCGACAGCGAACACAATGCCATTCACCAGTGCCTGCCGCCGACGTATGACCGCGTTCCCGGCCGTGCAGGTGTGCGCCGGCTGCTGCTCACGGCCTCGGGCGGTCCGTTTCGCACGTGCGCGCTTGCCGAGTTGCCGCACGTGTCGCCCGACGAGGCATGCGCGCATCCCAACTGGCGGATGGGCCGCAAGATCTCGGTCGACTCGGCGACGATGATGAACAAGGGCCTCGAGGTCATCGAGGCGCACTGGCTGTTCGGCGTGCCTGCGGCCGCCATCAAGGTGGTGATCCATCCGCAAAGCGTCATCCATTCGCTGGTCGAATACGTTGATGGTTCGGTGCTGGCAGAATTGGGACATCCGGACATGCGCACGCCGATCGCCCAGGCGCTGGCGCATCCCGGAACGCATCGAATCCGGCGTGCCGCCGCTCGAACTCGCGCAACTGGCCGGATTGACGTTCGAGGAGCCGGATATCGCGCGCTTTCCCGCGTTGCCTCTCGCGTTCGCGGCTCTGGAGGCGGGCGGGACGGCGCCGGCGATCCTGAATGCGGCCAACGAGGTCGCGGTGGCCGCGTTCCTCGATCGCGCGATCCGGTTCACCGATATCGCGGCAATCTGCGCGGAAACGCTGGCCCGCCTGCCGGCGCGGCCGTCGGCATCGTTCGACGATGCGCTCGACGCCGACGCCGAGGCGCGTCGGTTTGCCACGTCGCTGCTCGGCCGCGCGCAGGAAAATGCGAAAATGGCTTCATGATCGACCTGTCCTACAAGATCGTCGCGTTTCTCGTCACGCTCGGCGTGCTGGTCGTGTTCCACGAACTCGGCCACTACCTGGTCGCGCGCTGGTGCGGCGTCAAGGTCCTGCGCTTCTCGGTCGGATTCGGGCGCATTGTCGCGTCGCGCCGGTGGGTCCGGACCAGACCGAATGGGCGCTGTCGGCCATTCCGCTCGGCGGCTACGTGAAGATGGCCGACGAGCGCGAGGGCGACGTCGCGCCGGCCGACCTCGATCGCGCGTTCAACCGCCAGAACGTGTGGAAGCGCATCGCGATCGTCGCGGCCGGGCCGATTGCCAATCTTCTGCTCGCGGTCGTTCTCTACGCCGGTACGTACATGGCCGGCATCCCGGGACAGCGTGCGCTGCTGGCGGAACCCTCCGCGGCCACGGCCGCCGCCGCGGCCGGTCTGCGCGGAGGCGACCTGGTCGTGGCGCTCGACGGCGTCGCCGTGCACAGCTGGCAGGACCTGCGCTGGCGCCTGCTGCGCGCCCAGGACCGCGGCAACGTGGACGTCGCGGTGCTGCCGAAGGATGCCCGCGCGGATGATGCGCCGGTGGTGCGCCGACTGTCGCTGCAGGGCGTCAAGGCGGCGGACTGGGAAGGCAACGCGATTTCGATGCTCGGGCTTCGCCCGGACCTCGGCGCCCCGCTGATTGGCGAGGTAGTTGCTGGGAAACCCGCGGCGGCCGCCGGGCTGGAGAAGGGCGATCGGATCCTGGCCATCGACGGCGTGCAGATGCACTCGCCCGGCGATGTCGCGCAGGCGACCAATGCCAGCGCCGGCACGCCGCTCACGTTTCGTGTCGAGCGCGGCGGCTCCGCTGTCGACATTGCGCTGACGCCGGAGGCCGCCGAACAGGGCGGCAAGACGATCGGCCTGGCGGGACTGCGCCTCGCCGTGGACCCGACCGAGGCCAAGAAGCTGGCGGTGACCGTGCGCTTCGGCGTTCTCGACGCATTCGCGGAGGGCGCGCGCAAAACGTGGGAGCTCTCGGTATTCACGCTGAAAATGCTCGGACGCATCGTTACTCGGCGAGGCGTCGGTGAAGAACATCAGCGGTCCATTGACGCTCGCCGATTTTGCGGGCCAGTCTGCCCAGGCGGGAGTCCTCGTCTTCGTCGGTTATCTCGCTTTGATCAGCATCAGTCTCGGCGTGCTCAATCTGTTGCCGGTTCCGCTTCTGGATGGGGGGCATTTGCTGTATTATTTCGCCGAAGTCGTCAAAGGCAGTCCCGTCTCCGACCGGGTTTTCGAGGTCGGCCAGCGCATCGGCATGGCGATGCTCGCCGTACTGATGGCCCTCGCACTCTTCAATGATTTTTCCCGACTGTTCTGACCGCCCTGGTGAGGATTGCGCGAAGGCGCGATCCGGCAAGCGCGTCGCGCGCCGCGTGCATCGTCACGGGCTCGGCGCGCGCGTGCTGTCTTTCGCGTTCGTGGCGCTGGCCTCCGCCACGGCGTGGGCCTTCGATCCGTTCACCGTGCGCGACATCCAGGTCGAAGGCGTGCAGCGGACCGAGGCCGGAACCATCTTCTCGTATCTGCCGATCAAGGTCGGCGAGCGCATCGACGATCAGAAGGTCGCCGATGCGGTCAAGGCGCTGTATGCCACAGGCTTCTTCCGCGACGTCCGCATCGAGGCCCAGGGCGATGTCCTGGTCATCATCGTGCAGGAGCGCCCGACGATCTCGTCCCTGACCTTCGTCGGCAACAAGGAATTCGACAGCGACACGATCAAGAAGGCGCTGAAGGACGTCGGCATCGGCGAAGCGCTCATCTTCGACCGGTCGGCACTGGAGCGCTCGGAGCAGGAACTGAAGCGCCAGTACATAACGAAGCGGCAAATACGCGGCAACCGTGCAGACCACGGTCACGCCGCAGGAACGCAATCGCGTCGCAATCAACTTCAACATCGTCGAAGGCGACACCGCCAGCATCGCGCGCATCAACATTGTCGGCAACAAGACGTTCTCGGAGAAGCAGCTGCGCTCCGAGATGCAGCTGACGACGCCCAACTGGCTGTCGTGGTACACAAAGGACGACCAATACTCCAAGCAGAAACTGACCGGCGACCTGGAGGCGCTGCGCAGCTTCTACCAGAACCGCGGCTACCTCGAATTCAACGTCGAGTCGACGCAGGTGTCGATCTCGCCGGACAAGGAGGACGTGTTCATCACGGTGAACATCGTCGAGGGCCCGCGCTACACGGTCTCCGCGGTCAACGTCCTGGGCGATCTCGTGGTCCCCGAGGCGGAGATCCGCGGCCTGATCAGGCTCAGGCCCGGCGACAGCTTCTCCCGGTCCAAGCTGCAGGCGTCGGTCAAGGACATCAGCGAGCGCATGGGCATCGACGGCTACGCGTTTGCCAACGTCAATGCCGTTCCGGAGATCGACCGGGCCAAGTCGACCGTCGCCTTCGCTTTCTACGTGGATCCGGGACGCCGTGCCTACGTGCGCCGCATCAACATCTCCGGCAACTCGCGCACCCGCGACGAGGTCATCCGGCGCGAACTGCGCCAGCTCGAGGACGGCTGGTACGACGGCGCGCGGATCGAACGCTCGAAGATCCGCGTGCGCCGCCTGGGCTATTTCGAGGAAGGCAGCGTCAACCTCGAAACGCCGCCGGTACCGGGCACGTCGGACCAGGTGGACATCGACATCACCGTCGCCGAGAAGAACACCGGCAACGTGCTGGCCGGCGTCGGCTACTCGAGCTCCGACGGATTCGTATTCAACGCGTCGATATCGCAGCAGAACATCTTCGGCTCCGGCAACGCGCTGTCGCTGGCGATCAACACCAGCAGCATCAACCGGACGATCTCGGCGACCTACGTCGAGCCGTACTGGACGGTCGACGGTGTTTCCCGAGTGATCGAGATCTACGACAAGTACACGGATCCCAGCTCGCTGCAGGTCTCGCAGTATTCGGCGTCGACATTCGGCGCCGCGATCAGCTTCGGGATCCCGGTCTCCGAAATCGACTCGATCAACCTGGGCTTCCGGGCCGAGCACACGAACCTGACGCTGTTCCAGCAGAGCCCGCCGGTCTACTACGAATTCGTCCGCGACTTCGGCTACGCCACGAACAGCTATATCCTGTCCGGCGGCTGGGCGCGTGACACCCGGAACGACATCCTCTATCCTACGTTTGGCCGGCTGCAGAGCTTTCTGGCGGAAGTCGGCCTGCCGTTCGGCGACCTTTCCTATTACAAGCTCAATTACCTGAATCAGTCGTACTGGCCGGTGTATGGAGAAGTGGTATTGATGCTGAAAGCGGACCTGGGCTACGGCGACGGGTACAACGACAAGCCGTTCCCGTTCTTCAAGGCGTTCTATGCGGGGGGCGTGGGCTCGGTGCGCGGCTACGAAGCGGGAACGCTGGGCCCGCGCGACATCTACGGCAACACGCTGGGCGGCAAGCGCAAGATCGTCGGCACCGCCGAGGTCGGCGTATCCGGTCATCAAGGGCGAAAAGTCGGTGCGCATCGGCGGGTTCTTCGACGCCGGCCAGATCTACGTCAACGGCACGCAGCCCGAATTCGAGAACTTCCGCTACTCCGCCGGCGTTGCCGTGGCCTGGAACTCGCCGATCGGACCGCTCAAGTTCAGCTACGCCTTTCCGCTCAATTCGATCTCGTCGGACCGCATCCAGCGCTTCCAGTTCCAGGTGGGGCAGGGCTTCTAGCGCCCGCCGCATGCTGCAGGAGATTACCGTGAACCACAACCGCATCCTTGCCGCCTTGGTGTTCTGTGCCTTGGCCGGCGCCGCGCATGCCGCCGATTACAAGATCGGCTTCGTCAACGCCGAACGGTTGTGGCGCGACTCCGCGCCCGCCAAGCGCGCGCAGCAGAAGCTCGAGAAGGAATTCGCGCCGCGGGAGGCGGACCTGCAGAAGCAGAGCAAGGCGGTCCGCGACCTGCAGGCCGTGCTGGACAAGGACGGCCCGACGATGGGCGAGGTCGAGCGTCGCAACAAGGAGCGTGACCTGGCCAACCAGACGCGCGACCTGCAACGCATGGAGCGCCAGTTCCGCGAGGACGTCAACCTGCGGCGCGCCGAGGAACTGGCGGCGGTCCAGGAACGCGCCAACAAGATCCTGATGCAGATCGCCGAGGCCGAGAAATTCGACCTGATCCTGCAGGATCCGGTCGTGTTCGCCAGCCAGAAGATCGACATCACCGAAAAAGTGATCAAGGCGCTCGCCGACAAGTAGCGCCGCCCCGCCGTGGCGTGGGAAGCACGTTCCATTCCGCAATCAACCCCGCCCGCGATGCCGTCGAATCCCGCGCCTCCCGGTATACGTCTGGCCGACCTCGCGGCGCGCATCGGCGCGACGCTCGACGGAGACGGCGATGTGCGCGTGGATCACGTGGCCACGCTCGAGAATGCCGGTCCCGGCGCGCTGGCATTCCTGGTCGGCGTGCGGTATCGCGGACTGCTCGCGACCACGCGCGCCAGCGCGGTGATCGTGGCGCCGGCGCAGGCGGGCGCCACGCGCCTTCCCAAACTGGTTCATGCCAACCCTTACGCGGCCTACGCGTCTGCGGCGACGCTTCTCTATCCCGTCGCGCGCGCGGCTGCCGGCGTGCATTCGTCGGCCATCGTCGCCGCGTCGGCGCAGGTCGATCCGAGCGCCGCCGTCGGACCCCACGCGGTGATCGGCGACGGTGCACGGATCGCGGCGCGCGTGGAAATCGGGGCCGGATGCGCGGTAGGGAGCGGACGTCGTCCTGGCCGAGGACGTCGTGCTGCATCCCAACGTCACGCTCTACGCGCGCAGCGTGGTCGGCGCGCGCACGATCATTCATGCCGGCGCGGTGATCGGATCGGACGGCTTCGGAATGGCGGAGGAAGGCGGGCGCTGGCTCAAGATCCCGCAGGTCGGGCGCGTGGTCATCGGCGCCGACTGCGAGATCGGCGCGAACACGACGATCGATCGCGGCGCCATCGAGGACACCGTGATCGAGGACGACGTGAAACTCGACAACCAGATCCAGATCGGGCACAACTGCGTCATCGGCGCGCATACGGCCATTGCCGGCTGCGTGGGGATCGCCGGCAGCACGCGCATCGGCCGCAACTGCAAGATCGGCGGCGCGGCGATGATCTCCGGCCACCTGCAGATCGTCGACAATACGGTGGTTTCCGGAAGCACCGGCGTGTTCCACTCGATCGACAAGGCGGGCGTCTACACCGGCGCCTGGCCGGCACTGCCGCATCGCGAATGGCAGCACGCGATGTCGGGAACGCGGCGGCTGCGGACGCTGGAGGCGCGCATCAACGCGCTCGAGCGGTCGGCGGGGGACGCGGACCGGAGCGACGGGGAGGACGGCGCATGAAACACGATGCGGCGGATTTTGCGGCCGTGCACTTGCGGCTTCGCCGCATCGCTATTCGCGCGTCCTCGTCGACAGGATGCTGGAACACGAGCCGGGCAAGCTTGCTCGCGCGCTCAAGAACGTCACCGTCAACGAGCCGTGCTTCCAGGGGCATTTCCCCGACTATCCGGTGTTGCCCGGCGTGCTGGTGATCGAAGCGCTGGTCCAGCTGTCCACGGTGCTTGCGCGCGACCATGGGCTGGCGCTCGACCTTGTCGGGCATTTCCGGCGCGCGATTCAAGCGGCAGGTGTCGCCCGGCGACCAGCTGCTGCTCGAATCGCGGATGCACCCCGTCGTCGACGGCAAGGGCGGCTTTGCGGTGCAGGCTTCCGTGGGCGGCGAACTGGCGGCCGAGGCGGAACTGCTGGTGACATTCGCGCCGATCGCGCCGGCCGGCAAGGGATGACCGGGCGCCACCATGCCCGACATCCATCCCACCGCGCTGGTCGATCCCGGCCGCGCGCGTCGCGGCCGACGCGACGATCGGTGCCTATTCGATCATCGGTCCCGACGTGGTGATCGGCGCCGGAACGGTCGTGGGCCCGCACGTCGTCGTGACCGGCCGCACGACGGTCGGCATGCGCAACCGCATTCTTCCAGTTCGCCTCGATCGGCGACGTGCCGCAGGATCGCAAATACGGCGGCGAGCCGACGACCACGACGATCGGCGACGACAACGTCTTCCGCGAATACGTGTCGATCCACGCCGGCACCGCGCAGGACAGGGGCGACACCGCGATCGGCAACGGCAACCTGTTCCTGGCCTATACGCACGTCGCGCACGATTGCGTCGTCGGCAATTTCACCACGTTCTCCAACAATGCGCAGATCGCCGGCCACGTCCGGATCGACGACTGGGTCGTCATGGGCGCGTATTCCGGCGTGCACCAGTTCGGGCGCGTCGGCGCGCACGCGATGGTCGGCACCTTCGCGGCCGTGCTGCGGCGACGTGCCGCCCTTCACGACGGTTTCCGGATTCCCGGCCAAGCCGCACGGCACCAACAACGAGGGCCTGCGCCGGCGCGGCTTCACCAGCGACGACATCCTCGAGGTGCGGCGGGCCTACAAGGCGCTGTACCGGGAGAACCTGACGCTGGACGAAGCGAGGGCGAAGATTGCCGCAGCCGCCGCGACGGCGCCGGTACTGACGCCGCTGGTCGAGTTTCTCGCGGTTCCCGGCCGCGGAATCGTGCGCTGAACGTGACCGACATCACCATCGGCATCGTCGCGGGGGAGGCGTCGGGCGATGCGCTGGCGGCCGCGCTGATCCGCGCGGTGCGCGCAGCAGAACCCGCGCATCCGTTTCGTCGGCGTCGCCGGGCCCCAGATGGAAGCGGCCGGATGCGAGGCGTGGTATTCCGTCGAAAGCCTTGCCGTGCGCGGTGTAGTCGAGGTCCTGCGGCACCTGCCGCGCCTGTTTTGCATGCGCCGTCACTTGCGCGTGCGCTTGCTGCGCGCGCGCGTCTCGCTGTTCATCGGCGTCGATGCGCCGGATTTCAACTTCGGCCTCGAGAAGAAGTTGAAGCGTCGCGGCGTGCGCACAATTCACTTCGTCAGCCCGTCGGTGTGGGCATGGCGGGGAGAGCGCCTGAAGAAGATCGGCCGCGCGGTCAACCGGATGCTGGCCCTGTTTCCGTTCGAACCCGCGCTCTACGAAGCCGAAGGCATCCCGGTCACGTTCGTTGGGCATCCGATGGCCGCCGACGCCGCCACGCATGCCACGCGGCGCGAGACGCGGGAACTGCTCAAGCTGAAGGCCGCGACGCCGGTGTTTGCGTTGCTCCCGGGAAGCAGGCTTTCCGAAATCGAAATGCACGCGGAACTGGTGCTGGCCGACAGCGGCGCGCATTTTCGAGGCGCGCGACGATGCGCGTTTCCTCGTCCCGTTCGTCACCCGGGCGACGCGCGACGCATTCGAGGCCGCGATGCACCGCCCAAGGCCGCGACGAATCTGCCGATCACGCTGCTGTACGGCCACGCCGAGGATGCGCTGCGCGCCGCCGACGTCGGCATCGTCGCTTCGGGCACGGCGACGCTCGAAGCGGCGCTGGCGCGCTGCCCGCACGTCATCTTCTACCGGGTCTCGGCGCTGACGGGGCGCATCGTCGGACGCAGGCTGCTGCTGCCGTATGTCGGACTTCCCAACGTGCTCGCCGGCGGGTTCGTCGTGCCCGAATTCCTGCAGGACGATGCGACACCCGACAATCTCGCGCAGGCGGCGCTCAACCTGTTCGACGACACGGTGACGCGGCGCAGGCTGGAGGCGCTTTTCGCGGGCTTTGCGGCGCAACTGTCCGCGGACACGGGCACCCTGGCCGCGTCGGCGGTCCTGGCCGAATTGCGATTGGCGGGCGCAGCGTGCTGATCGCCGGCGTGGACGAGGCGGGGCGCGGACCGCTCGCCGGTCCGGTCTACGCCGCAGCCGTCATCCTCGATCCCTGCGCGACCCATTGCCGGCCTGCGGGATTCGAAATTGTTGTCCGCCGGTCAGCGCGAACGCCTGGCCGCGGAAATCCGCGCGCTGTTCGCTGGCCTGGGCGGTGGCCGCGGCCGACGTCGCCGAGATCGACGCGCTGAACATCCTGCAGGCGACGCTGGTCGCGATGCGGCGCGCGATCGAGGCGTCTGGCCGTGGCGCCGACGGAGGCGCTGATCGACGGCAACCGGATTCCCCGCATGGCCGTGCGCCGCGCGCGCGATCGTCAAGGGCGATCGCGACGTTGCGGCGATTTCCGCCGCGTCGATCCTCGCCAAGACGGCGCGCGACGCGTTGCTGGCGGAACTGGGTGTTCTGTACCCGCTGTATGGATTTGCCCGGAACAAGGGCTATGGAACGCCCGAGCACCTGGCCGCGCTGGAGCGCCACGGGCCGTGCCCGGAACATCGACGCTCGTTCGCGCCGGTAGCCCAGATGGCGCTTGTGCAAGAATATATGGGTTACCGACGACATGACAGGCGGGGAGCAGGCGATGATCCACTGTGTGCTGCATGATCCGCGCGACTCCGTCGCGGTCGTCGTGGTCGAGGGCGTCGCGGCGGGCATGAAGCTGACCGGGCTGGTCCTGGACGAAGACCGCACGCTGACGTTCGATTGCGTGCAGGACATTCCGCTGGGACACAAGGTCGCGCTGAAGGACATGGCGGTCGGCGACACGGTCATCAAGTACGGCGTCGACATCGGGAAGGTGGTCGCGCCGATCCTGCGCGGACAGCACGCGCACGTCCACAACATCAAGACCAAGCGGTGGTAGTTGCGCCGATTCGACGGCACAATGACCATGCCATGACCAACATTCCTGGGCTATCGCCGCGAAAACGGGCGGGTCGGCGTGCGCAATCACGTGATCGTCCTTCCGGTCGACGACCTGTCCAACGCCGCGTGCGAGGCGGTCGCCCACAACATCAAGGGAACGCTGGCGCTCCCGCATCCCTATGGACGGCTGCAATTCGGCGCCGATCTCGACCTGCATTTCCGCACGCTGATCGGCACGGGCGCCAACCCGAATGTCGCCGCGGTCGTGGTGATCGGCATCGAGGAGCAGTGGACACGCAAGGTGGTCGACGGCATCAGGGCCACCGGCAAGCCGGTGTCCGGGTTCGGCATCGAGCTGCACGGCGACCACGACACGATCATGCGCGCGTCGAAGGCGGCCCGGGAATACGTGCAGTGGGCGAGCGAACTGCAGCGCGTCCAATGCGATCTGAACGAGCTGTGGGTGTCGACCAAGTGCGGCGAATCCGACACCACGTCGGGTTGCGGCGCCAATCCCACTGTAGGCGACGCCTTCGACAAGCTGCACGCCGCGGGATGCACGCTGGTGTTCGGCGAGACGACCGAACTGACCGGTGGCGAGGGTATCGTCGCGGCCCGGTGCAGGGACGATCGCGTTCGCGCGGAATTCATGCGCGTGTTCGACCGCTACCAGCAGGTCATCGACCGGCACAAGACCAGCGACCTTTCCGACTCGCAGCCGACCAAGGGCAACATCGCCGGCGGCCTGACCACGATCGAGGAGAAGGCGCTGGGCAACATCCAGAAGATCGGCCGGAAATGCAGCTGTCGACGGCGTGCTCGACAAGGCGGAAATGCCGACGGGGCCTGGCCTGTGGTTCATGGATTCGTCGTCCGCGGCAGCCGAAATGGTCACGCTGTGCGCGGCGGCGGGCTTCGTCGTCCACTTCTTCCCCACCGGGCAGGGCAACGTGATCGGCAATCCGATCCTCCCGGTCATCAAGATCTGCGCCAATCCGCGCACGGTGCGCACGATGAGCGAACACATCGACGTCGATACATCGGGTCTGCTGCAGCGTGAAATCACGATGGCGCAAGCCGGCGACAAGCTCCTCGACATGATGTTCCGCACGGTCAATGGCCGTCTCACGGCCGCCGAGGCGCTCGGACACCGCGAGTTCGTGCTGACGCGTCTGTACGAGAGCGCGTAGGCCGCAGGCATGGCGACGATCGCCCCTTCCGCGGCCGGCACCACGATGGCCCTGCCGGACATCGCGGCTATTCGCGCCGCGCACGCGCGCATCGCCCCCTACGTCCATCGCACGCCGGTGCTCACCTGCGCGTCGCTGGACGAGCTGGTCGGCGCGCGGCTCTACTTCAAGTGCGAGAATTTCCAGAAGGTCGGCGCCTTCAAGGCGCGCGGCGCCTGCAACGCCGTGTTCTCGCTGACGGACGATGGTCGCGGCGAGGGGCGTGGTCACGCACTCGTCGGGCAATCACGGCGCGGCGCTCGCCTATGCGGCGCAGCGGCGGGGCATACCGGCATTCGTCGTGATGCCGGAGAACGCGGCCAAGGTCAAACAGGCGAATGTCGCCCGCTTTGGCGCGACGATTCGCTTCTGCGCGCCGACGCAGGCGGCGCGCGAACGGGCCTGCGCCGACGTGCAGCGCGAGACCGGCGCGACGCTGGTGCATCCCTACGACGACGTGCGCGTGATCGCCGGCCAGGGAACGGCGGCGCTCGAACTGCTCGACGACGTGCCGGACCTCGACGCAGTGATTGCGCCGGTGGGCGGCGGCGGGCTGATCTCGGGTACCTCCATTGCGGCCAAGCGCGACGCGGCCTGGCATCACGATCTACGGCGCGGAACCGGCGGGAGCCGACGACGCGGCGCGCGGATTCGCTTCGGGCAAGGTGGAACCGCTGCCGCACCCGGATACGATCGCCGACGGCCTGCGCGCAACGCTTTCCGAGCGCACGCTGCAGGCGATCCGGCGCCACGTGACGCGCAATTCCGACCGCCAGCGAGGCCGCCATCGCCTCGGCCATGCGCATGACGTGGGAACGGATGAAGATCGTCATCGAACCGTCGTCCGCGGTGCCGCTGGCCTGCCTGCTGGAGACCGGTCTGCCGATCGCGGGCAAGCGGGTCGGCATCATCGTCAGCGGTGGCAACGTCGATCTCGATCGGCTGCCATGGCAGTAGCGTACTTGCCATCGACCCGCCGCCTTCGTATGGAGAAACCGGAAATGACCCAGCACGTTGCCACCGCCGACTATCCTCGGTTCCATTTGGCGTTCCCCGTCACGGACCTGGCGCGCGCGCGGGACTTCTACGGCCGGTACCTGGGCTGCGCGGAAGGGCGCAGCTCCGATGCGTGGGTGGACTTCGACTTCTTCGGCCACCAGATCGTTGCCCACAAGGTGGCCTCGGCACAGATGTCCGACGCGACCAGCCTGGTCGACGGCGACAACGTGCCGGTGCGGCATTTCGGCGTGGTCCTGTCCCTTCCGGCATGGGAAGCGCTGGCGGAGAAATTCAAGGCCGCGGCGCAGGAGTTCGTCATCGAGCCGCATGTGCGATTCCGGGGCCAGCCCGGCGAGCAGGCCACCATGTTCTTCCTGGATCCCTTCGGCAACGCGCTCGAGTTCAAGGCGTTTGCCGATCCCGATCGCCTCTTCGCGAAGTAGGCCAGGCGCACCGCGCGCGGCGACCAGCCGCCTGGTGCCGACGCTCACGACACTCCGTGCCCACATTCACGCTGCCGCAGCTGACCGACATCGCGCAGCGCGCCCTCGTACGCGCTGGTGCCGGAGAAGCGATGGCGGCGACGACGGCGCGGGCGCTTGTCGCCGCCGAGGCGCAAGGTCTCTCGTCGCATGGCATGGGTCGCGTTCCCCAGTACGCGCTGCATCTGCGCAACGGCCGTGCCGACGGAAGAGCCGTGGCCGAGGTCGTCAGGAGCAAGGGCGCGACTGTCCTGGTCGATGCCAGGACGGGACTGGCCTTTCCGGCGTGCGCGTTGGCGGTGACGGAGGCGGTGCGGCTTGCCCGAGACTACGGCGTCGCGTTCGCCGGCGTGACCAACAGCCATCACTTCGGCATTGCCGCGTATCACCTGTTGCCTGTCGCCGAGGCGGGAATGGTGGGCCTTGCGTTCGGCAACTCACCGGCGGCCATGCCCGCCGCGGGTGGCCGGCGACCGTTGTTCGGCACCAATCCGATCGCCGCGGTGTTTCCGCGCGGCGCGGCGCCACCGTTGATCATCGATCTGTCGCTGTCGGAAGCGGCTCGGGGAAAAGTGATGGTCGCGGCGAGGAAGGGCGAGCCGATTCCGCTGGGGTGGGCGCTCGATCGCGACGGGCGGCCGACGACCGATGCGAAGGCGGCGCTCGACGGCTCGATGCTGCCGATGGGAGGAACCAAGGGCGCGATGCTGGCGCTGGTGGTCGAACTGCTCGCGTGCGCGCTCACCGGCGCGGCGTTCGGATTCGAAGCCGACTCGTTCTTCGTCGATGAAGGCAACCGGCCGAGGCTCGGGCAGGCATTCCTGGTGATCGACCCGGACGCCCTCGCCGGCCGCGGCGTTTACGTCGAGCGCGTCGAAACGCTGGTCGCGGCCATGCTCGAAGATCCGGGTGTTCGGCTTCCCGGCGCCCGTCGCGACGCGCTTGCGGCGGCCGCGGCCCGGGACGGCGTCGAACTTGCCCAGGGCCTCGCCGACGAACTCAGCCGATTGGCGGCACCTTAGCGCCGAGCGACGACCGGCAAGACACCTGGCGGCGGTGTCCGCGCTACTCGAACGCGAATTCGCCCTCGCAGCCCTGCGTGACCCAGATTCCTGAATTGTCATAACCCCAGCTGCGTCCCTGCACGCACGCCGCCTGCGAACGTTGGGTTACCAGCCATGCCCGCCTGATCGGGCGACCGGTTGCGCAGTATTGCTGCTGGTAATTGCGGCTCTCGCAAACCATGCTCACGGTGGCGCATTGGCGGTGGTGCCACGACCGCCGGAGGTCCGCCGCGCCACTGCACGCCGAAATCGGCGGCGCAGCCGTCGCCGACCCAGATTTCTCCGTTCTGGAAGCCCCACGTGCGGCCCTGGATGCACGGCGCGCTCGAGCGCTGATCGATCACCCATGCGCTGGCTATTTGCTGCCCGGTGGGACAGATTTGCTGCTGGTAGTTGCGGCTTTCGCAGGTGACGCGATTGGCCGCCGGGTCGTCCCGGCGGCGGCCCGGCGACGCCCTGGAAGCCGAAGTCGCCCTGGCATCCCTGGTTGACCCAGATGCCGTTGTTTTGGTATCCCCAAGTCTGGCCTTCGATGCACGGCGAGCGCGAGCGCTGGACCAGTATCCATGCCCGCGTGATCGTCACGCCGGCGGGACAGAACTCCTGCTGGTAATCGCGGCTGTCGCAGGACAACTGCTGCGCCGACGCCGCTGCTGGAACACAACATCGCCAGCGACAGCATCCAAAACGCCCAACGGCTCTTCATGGGAATCCCTCCGGATGACAGCGCGATTCTATCCGGGTTTGGCCGGATTCTGAATGGACGGCCGCGGCGTGCCCGCGGCACCGATCGCCTCGCGCAGCGAATTGAAAAGGCCCGGGGCGGCGGCGATCACTTCGTTGCTGCGCAGGAAGTCGGCGCCGCCCGCGAAGTCGCCGACCCGCCCGCCGGCTTCCCGGACCAGCAACGCGCCCGCCGCGACGTCCCACGACTGCAGGCTCATCACCCAGAAGCCATCGAGGCGCCCCGCGGCCAGGTTCGCCATGTCGAGCGCGCATGATCCGGCGCGGCGCAATCCGGCGCAGCGGCCGACCAGGTGATTGAACGTGGGCAGGTACGACGCAAGCTTCGGGTTCTCGCGCGTCGGAAACACGGTACCGACCAGCGCGTGAGCCAGATCCGTGCACGTCGAGACGCGCATGGGCGCGCCATTGCGAAATGCGCCCTTGCCCTTGACGGCCGTGAAGCAGTCGTCGTGCACGGGGTCGTACACGACCGCGTGTGTGACATCCGTTCCGTGAACCAGCGCGATGGACACCGCGTAATACGGAAAACCATGGATGAAATTGACGGTCCCGTCGATCGGATCGACGATCCACTTGTACCCGCTGCCTTCGCGGGCGCCTGCGATGTGGCCGGATTCCTCGCCGAGGATCGCGTGGCCGGGAAACGCCGTGCGAAGCGTCGCGACGATCGCATCCTCGGCCTCGACGTCCGCCGTGGACACGATGTCGCCATGATCCTTGGAGAACGTGGGCAGCCGGACGAGATCGCGCGCCGCGTCGGTGATCACCGCAGCGGCGCTGCGCGCCGCCTGTATCGCCACCGACAGGACCGAATCGTCGGCGGTGCTCATGCGACGTTCCCGGGAGAATCGAATTTCGCTCGCCATGTCGGCCATTCTAGTCCCTGCCTGCGAGGTCGGCAGATGACGGGTGAGTTCTCACGTCACGGAGACGCCCAGCATCATGCCGGCGTCCTCGTGTTCCAGGTTGTGGCAATGGAACATGTAGGTCTGCGGTCCGGGGAACGGATGGGTGAAATCGATGGCGATCGCGCACCGACTCGCCGGGCCATACCAGCACCGTGTCCTTGCGTCCAAGATCGGTGGGCAAGCGTCCCTGCGCATCGACGGCGAGCGCGGCGACCGCATCCGGACTGGTTTCGCGCGTCTGCACCTCGAAGGCGAACGCGTGCAGGTGCATCGCGTGCGGCATGCTCGTGTGGTAGTTGCGCAGCAGCCAGGTCTCCACGGTTCCGCGCGGCACTTCGATCGGCGTGACGCCCATCTCGAATACGCGGTCGTTGATCCGCCACCGGCCCTTGGCAAAGCCTAAGCGGAATGGCCGCTCGGGCGCGTTTGCCGTGTCGATGCCGGCGACGGCCGACAACCTGTCCGGGATGCGGCGGTCGTAAATCACGCGCTTGCGCACGCGCAACTCGAGCAACGCGCGGGCGGCGCCTTCGGGCCAGGTTCCGCCGGTAGCAAGGTCTGTGGCCGCCGGACTCTCCGCGCATTGCGTGCCCCATCGCGGCCGCATCGACAGGCGCGGACATTGCGCCATCCGCATGCATCGCGTCGAACGCCAGCGTATGGAGCAGCACGGTTTCCCCGACCGCAGCGTGGCGCAGGTCGAGCAGCACATCGACGCGCTCCGCCGTGGAAATGAACGCTTGCGTACATTGCACCGGAGCCGGCAGCAGTCCGCCATCATTGCCGATCAGCGCGAAGGGAATCGGCGTTCCCGCGGCTGTCCGGAACGCGAGCGACAAGGTCCGCGCATTGGCCGCGTTGAGGATGCGGAACCGGTATACGCGCGTCGCGACGTCGAGGTACGGACAATGCATGCCGTTGACGAGCAGATCGTTGCCCAGGAAGCCGTGGGTAAGGTCCGCGGATGTCGGGGCGTAGCCCGTGCCGGCGCGCCGGTCCTGCAGCACCAGCGGAATCTCCGTCGTGCCGGGGGACACGTCGAGTGCTGCCCGCAACGCGCGCTCGTCGTCGTCCTCGACGATGAGGAGGCCATACAATCCGCGATACGTCTGCGCCGCCGTGCGTCCATGCGGATGCGGGTGATACCAGTACAACCCGGCGCGATTGCGGACCTCGAAATCATAGTCGTAGGTCTCGCCGGGCGGGACCAGGACGGAACCGTTTCCGTCATTGCGCGTATCGACGCTGAGACCATGCCAGTGCGCGATCGTCGGCTCGGCGAGGGCGTTGTGAAGCGTGATGCGCACGCGCTCGCCGCGCTGCATGACCAGTGTCGGATTCGCGTACTCCCGCCCGCGATGACGCGCTGCGTAGGTGAGCGATCCAGCAACCCGCGCGGAAGGTGTGCCGCCGGCGGGGCCCGCAGTGAGTGTCAGCGGCACTCCGCGCGGTGCTAACCGACCGAGATAGCCGGATTCGCCCGGTATATTTAGCCGCTGCGCACGAAGGCTGCCGGTCCGGCAGAAGGAATCGGCGATCTCAATCGATGCCGAAGCATCCGGACGTACAGGGCGCGTAATGGCTGTCAAGCCTAGCGCAGCAAGTCCTTGCAGGAGGCGGCGTCGAGAGAGGAACGCGGGCAACGGAGTCAGTCATTGTATTGGTGCGGACAGGTGTTAGCTTAATGGCTCGCTGGACTTCGGTCGAGCCGCCACCGGCTTTCGAATGGTGGAGCCGCCGGTCCGGCCGCCGAATGGACGGCGTGGAAACGGCAGCGCTGGCCGTGCACCAAGCGGGACTTTCACAGTCCCTTGACGCCAAAGGTATAGCGAACGCCGGCCCAGATCATCCGCGGGGCGCCGGGGGCATAGTACGTGGCGTGCAGGAGTGCCCGTTCGCCATCGATGACCGGCGCGGCGAACGGTCGAGCAACGAAGTTTCCGTTGTCGTCGAATCCCGTCGGTCCGAGCTGCGCAGCGGTGTAGTACTTCGTGTCGAACAGGTTGTTGACCTGCATGAAGAGCTTCCACCCCGGCGCTGGACGATAGGCCAGCCCCAGGTTGAAGATCGCGTAGCCCGGCGCGCTGCCCGGCCCCAGGTAGTAGACATCGTCCGGCTGGTGCTGCCCGTTCTCGTTGCCGCGCGCGATCGTTCCCGAGAAGGCCTGCATGTCCAGGTCCACGGCGAACTGCGGCGTGATGGCGAGGCTGGCGTAGACCTTCGCCATGTTGCGCGGAATGAGGGGCAGGCGATCGCCTGGACGCACGACGATGTTGCCGTCGAATCCCGGTGCCGGCCCGTCGTTGCTGCTGTTGCTGCCGCCGTTGATGAGCTCTTCGGTCTGATAGGTGGCGTCGAGGTACGTGTAGTTGACGCCGATAGCGTCAGGATGTCGAACTGGCCACTCAGTCCCGCCTCGATACCCTGGCGGCGCGTCTTGCCGAAATTCCTGAAGTAGCCGAATCCCGACTGATTGTCGGCGACGAACAGGATGTCGTCATGGTTCTCCGCGCGGAAGACGCCCAGATTCCATTGCAGGTTGTCGAACGCGACGCCGCGAATGCCGGCTTCCAGCGTCTTGGCGACGACCTGCTTGAGCGGCGGGTCGCCGGCCATCGCGTTGGGAAGCTTGCACGGATTCTCGGGATCGGCGCAACCGAGTTCGATGGACGACGGCGCGCGGCTGCCTTCGTTGTAGCCGAAATACGCAGAGAACGCTCCGGCTGGGCGCGAACGTGATTCCGACCGCCGGGATTGAAGCGCGAATACGTGCTGTTCGCCGTTGAGCGAGCCCGGTCGCGCCCGGCGGGAATGAGGTTGTCGCTGTTCTTGACCGTCGTGTGGTTGTAGCGTCCGGAAAGCGTCAGGTTCCACGCCTTGGCCAAGGTCAGCGTGTCGGTTGCGTACAAGCTGTACGTGTAGCGTGCGTCCGTCGAGGTCCACGCGCGCGTCGTCCGCATTTTCGGAGTCCTGCGTGCCGTCGGCGAATGCATCGACCGGCGTCACGCTGCGATCGGGGTTGAGATAGCCGAACTGGGTCGACTGCGTGAACTGCACGTTGCTGGCATCGTAGGCCGCGCCCGCGGTCAATTGATTGCGATTGCCGGCAACGTCGGCAATCCACGTCAGCTGCCCGGACACGCCATAATTTTGCTGGCTCGTGTTGGTGCGGTTGAGCAGCCCGTTGCACTTTTCGTTCGGCTCCGTATTGAGCAGTGCATTGGCGATGCAGCGCCAGTAAGGGAATGGTGTATTGCCGCGTTCTCGCCGCTGGTCGGGAAATCCCGTGTATCCGGCGTCGGCGAGCGCCTCCTGCTCGGCCGCGTTGGGCTGGTACACGTTCTCGCCCAGCGAATCGTCGTTGATGTCGCCGTTCAGCGTCGACGTCCTGATGTTGCGGTAGTAGGCATTGCCGGAGAAGAGCACGTTGTCGCTGAAGCGGTGTTCACCCAGCAAGTTGACGAACGTGCGCGTGTTCTTGGTCGTATCGGGTTTGGTATAGACGCTGGCGTAGTCGCGGGCGAGAAAGCGCTGCTCCTGCAGGCCGTTTCCGGTCAGGTCGGTGTCGGCGTAGGCGACCGTCAGCGATACGTTGGTCCTCGCATTCTTCCAGCCCACCTTCCCGAAGATCTGGCCGACCTCCGACGGCGAATCCACGCGCCAGCCGTCCTCGCTGAAATAGTTTCCGGTGAAGTACCAATTGAGGCCGTTCTCCTGGCTGCCGCCCTGCTCGAACTCCACCGACCAGCGCGCGTTCATCCCGTAGTACGCCTGCACCGACGTTCCCGGGTTGCTGACGCCGTCCTTGGTCTGGATCGACAGCGCACCGCCCAGCGTGTTGAGGCCGAACAATGGATTGGATCCGGGCATCAGCTCGAACGAGGCGATGGCCGCGCGCGGGATCAGGTCCCAGCTCACGACGTCGCCGAACGGCTGGTTGAGCCGCACGCCATCCATGTAGACGGACAGTCCCTGCGGCGTGCCGAGCAGCGGCGACGCCGTGTAGCCGCGGTAGTTGATGTCCGGCTGGAACGGATTGTTCTGGATGTCGTTGACGTAGACGCTGCCAAGGAAGCGCAGCAGGTATCCCGGCAGGTCGATGGCATTGCTGCGTTCGATCTGCGCCGAGTTGCCGGTTTGCACCGGCGCCGCGACTTGATCCTTGTCCAGGCCAACGCCCGGCAACGGCGTCGAGCCGATCACCGTGACGGCCGGCAAGGTCACCGGCTCATCGGCCGCGAAGAGCGCCTCACTGCCGAGGCATGTCGTCAAGAAAACCCCAAAGGCACATTTCCAGCGTGCGTGCCCGCGATGTCGTCGGAATCCCTGGACGAGGACCATCATGATCGTGATTTCCCTTTTTGCCTTATATTCCGACCGGGAAGGCGGTCGGCCGCCCAGGTTGGTCGAAACGTCCGAAGGATCGCACTCCGGATCGTGCTCGGGTTGGCTGCACTTCCCGATTTGCACCGGGAATTCTTCCCGAATCCGGTGCGGGCGGCGGTGATGGTAGACTGGAGGAAGTGTTATGGCTACTGCGGACGGCAAGCAATCCCGCGCAGGGCGCGACCTGGCGTGGATCGTGGCTGCAACGATCGGGTTTGCGGCATTTTCCGCGCACGTCGAGCTGTCTGAATTCATTTTGGCGTGGACGCGGCCGCACGAACGCCTGCAGTTGGACGAACTGCCCGGTGTGCTGCTTTTCCTTTCGCTGGCGATGTCGTGGTACGCCTGGCGGCGCATGCGCGAGGCGCGGGCGGAACTCGCGCTGCGACAAGGCACGGAGGCCAAGCTGCGCGACGCGCTGGTGCGCAATCGCGAACTGGCCCAGGCCAACGTGAATATCCAGGAGGAGGAACGCCGCGTTCTTGCGCGTGAACTGCACGATGAGCTTGGACAAACCCTCAATGCAATCAAGATCGACGCCGTGTACCTTCGCGACGGCGATGCCGGCCACATTCCCGAGGTCAAGGCCGGGGCGTTGGCGATCAAAGGCGCGACGGATCGCCTTGAAGACGTCGTAAGGGATATGGTGCGCCGGCTGCGACCTCCTGGCCTGGACGAGCTTGGGCTCCCCGCCGCCCTTGAAGATTGTGTCGACGGCTGGCGGCGGCGGTTGCCGCGGGTCAAATTCGAGTTGGCCGTCGGGGAAGACATCGGAACCTTCGACGAGGCGACCAACATCACGCTTTATCGACTCGTCCAGGAGGGACTCACCAACATCGCCAAGCACGCGCATGCCAGCCGCGTCGAAATCACGATGCAGCAAGAGCCGGCAGCAAACGCTGGCGAGTCATGCGTGGTACTCACCGTTCGGGACGACGGTATCGGAGCACGGCAGGATGGACGGGGTTCCGGGCTTGGGATACGGGGCATGCGCGAGCGCGTGGAGGCGCTGGCAGGCCACCTTGACCTTTCCCCGGTGCGGGAAGGCGGATTTGGCTTCACCGCCCTGCTGCCAGTTCGCACGTCGGAAGCATGAACGTCGCGGCGGAGATAACCGTGCTGCTAGTCGACGATCACGCAGTGGTCCGGGAGGGCTATCGGCGTCTACTCGAGCGATCCGGCGACATCCGCGTTGTCGGCGAAGCGGCGTCGGCGGCGGAGGCGTACCAGGCATTCAGCTTGGTCAAGGCCGACGTCGTCGTCATGGATATTTCATTGCCGGATGTCAGCGGCATCGAAGCGCGTAAGGCGGCTGCTGTTGCGCGAACCGCATGCGCGCATCCTCGCGTTCAGCATTCACGATGAGGCGATATTTCCGAATCGCGCGCTCAAGGCCGGCGCCGCCGGATACGTCACGAAGTCCAGTGCGCCAGACGTCCTGGTTGACGCTGTCCGGACCGTGGCCCGCGGCGAATTGTTCCTCAGTCCCGACATTGCCCGGACCCTTGCGTTGCAGCGTGTGTCCGGCAACGACACCGCGCTCGCGGCGTTGTCACGGCGGGAGTTCGAGATCGTCCGATTGCTGGCGAAGGGACATTCCGTTCGAGCGATTGCCGGCAAGCTTTGCCTGAATTACAAGACCGTCGCCAATCACCAGTCGAACATCCGCCAAAAACTGGGCGCGGAAACCGCCACGCATCTGATCAGGATCGCGATGCAGAACGGATTGCTCACCGATGCCTCCTGAGTACGATGGGCGTTGGCCTCTCGACTACCGGATCGCAGCCCCCCAAGGCAAGTCGCCGACCGGAATCTCGGCGATCTTCTTGTAGGTCTCCGTGTCGACGACCGCGACGGCGTTGGAACGTCCGCACGCAACGTAGAGCTTCTTGCCGTCCGGCGTAATCGCCATGTTCCACGGACGCTTGCCGACCGGGATCTCCGTTGACGATCGTATTGGTGGCCGTATCGATCACCTGTACCGTGCCCTTGCCGCCGGACGTCACGAACACGCGCTTGCCATCCGGATGCACGAGCACGCCATTGGAGCGCGCTCCCGGCCTTGATCCGCGCGATGACTTCGTGCGTGCGACGGTGTCGAAGACGTTGACGGTATCGGCGTTCTCCGCGGCGACATACGCGCGGCTGCCGTCGGGCAGGAAACCGATGCCGCGCGGACGGTCGCCGACCTTCACCGATTTCACGACCTCGTTCCTTGTCGTGATCGACGATGTCGACGCTGTCCGCTTCCTCGGCGCTGACGTAGAGCCACCTGCCGTCCGGGCTCCAGACGGCGTGTTCCGGGATTCTTGCCTTTCATGCGGATCCGGCGGTCGACCTTCATCGCCGCGGTGTCGACGATGATGACCTGGTCGTTCTCCTCGATTGCCGCCGACAAGCCACTTTCCGTCCGGGGAGAGGTAGATTGCCTCGGGCGAATCGCCGAGCGGGATGGTCGCAATGCACCTGGCCCTTCGCAGTATCGACGACGACCAGCGCATTGGCGGTCTGGTCGGACAGGTAGAGCCGCTGACCGTCCGCGGACGATGGCGATGCCGCGGGCCTTTTTCGCGTACTTGCCGGTTGCCGTGACCTTGTCGGTCGCCGTGTCGATGATGCTGATCGTGCCGCTCCCTTCGTTGGCAACGTACGCCGTGGCAGCCTTTGATGGCGCCACGACAAGCAAGAGGGCGATCGGCAAGATGTGAGCGGCGATGTCGGGCAGGCGCAAGCGCATGGAATTCGTTCCTCGCAGGGTCGACTTAGATCGAGTGGCGGTATCCGCTTGGGATCGCCGCCGTTTTCTTTTATGCTACACGAGGTCGCATGCCGGCCGTCACAGCTTCGTCCCCTCCATGACCAAATGCACCGCCAGAACTTGTCGCGGCGGACTCCTGATAGCCGTCGTCGCCGCGCTGATTCGCGCGGGTTCGCTGCTTGCGCAGACCGCGTCCGGCGAGCCGGAGGTGAAGCTCGACCCCGTCGTCGTTTCAGCGACGCGAGGCTTGGATCGCCTGTTCGACGTCCCGGCGTCGGCCGACGTCATCGACGGCGCCACGATACGCGACGGACAACCCGCGATCAGCCTGTCCGAATCGCTGGTGCGCGTGCCCGGCGTGTTCGCGGCCAACCGCAACAATTACGCGCAGGATCTGCAGCTCAGTTCTCGCGGTTATGGCGCGCGCGCGGCATTCGGCGTGCGCGGCGTGCGGCTGTACCAGGACGACATCCCGCAGACGATGCCGGACGGGCAGGGGCAGACCGGGAGCTTCAGCCTCCTTTCCGCGCGGCGCATCGAGGTGCTGCGCGGCCCGTTTTCCACGCTGTACGGAAACGCGTCCGGCGGCGTGGTGTCCGTCTACACGGAGGAGGGGACAGCCGTCCCGGTCGTGAACCTCACGGCGAGCGTGGGCAGCTACGGCACGTCGAATGTCGGCGTCAAGGCCACGGGGATCGCCGGCGGCGTCGGGTACGTGGCGGCGTTCAGCAATTTCGACACGGACGGTTACCGCGACCACTCGGCGGCCCTGCGCCAGATCGCCAACGCCAAGTTGACGTTCGACTGCCACGGAAACGACGCACGTCACGCTCATCGCCAATTCGCAATACCAGCCACAGACGCAGGATCCGCTCGGGTTGACCTATGCGCAGTGGCAGGCCAACCCGCGGCAGGCGGATCCCGTTGCGACGCTCTTCGACACGAACAAGACGATCAGCCAGATGCAGGGCGGCGTGGCGGTGGACCAGGTGCTGAACGCCGACACCAGCCTGCGCGTGACCGGCTACGGCGGACAGCGGCAGGTGCGCCAATATCTCGCGTTGTCGGGCGTCGGCCCGACGTCGTCCGGCGGCGTCGTCGACCTCGATCGGAATTACGAGGGCGTCGGGGTTCGCTTCATCCACAGGAACAGCCTCATGGACCGGCCGCTGACGCTCAACGTCGGCGCCGATGCGGATCGGCTGCACGAACTGCGGCAAGGCTTCGTCAACAACAACGGCGCCATCGGCGCATTGCGGCGGAACGAGGACGATACCGTCACCAGCGGCGACGTCTACGCCGAAGCCCGCTGGGACCTGGCGGACGCATTCTCGCTGACGCTGGGCGTGCGCTCGAGCCAGGTCCGCTACGATTCGGTCGATCATTACATCGTCGGGCCCAATCCGGACGACAGCGGATCGCGCACCTACTACAACACCAGCCCCATCGCCGGCCTGGTATGGCACGCCACCGAAAACCTGAATGCCTACGTGAGCTACGGCCAGGGATTCGAGACGCCGACATTCGCGGAAATGGCCTACCGGCCCGTGGGGCCCGGCCTCAACCTGGCGCTCGATCCCGCGACCTCCACCGCCTATGAAGTCGGGATGAAGTGGTTTCCCGCGGCGAACCAGCGCCTGAATCTCGCCGCGTTCACGGCCACGACGGACCAGGAAATCGTCGTCGACACGGCTACGGGCGGACGCACGACCTATCGCAACGCGAGCCAGACGAACCGGCGCGGCTTCGAAGCCGCCTGGGATGCCGACCTGGGGCAGGGCATTCGTCCGCGCACGTCAACTACACGTACCTGCTCGCGGAGTTCGCGGAACCGTACGCTTCCGGCATTCCTCCGGTCGTCACGCCCGCGGGATCGCGGCTGCCGGGCGTGCCGCCGCAACAGTTGTTCGGCACGCTCGAATGGACGCCCGGCGGCTACGGCGGCTTCAGCGTCGCCGGCGAAGTCCAGTATGTCGGGCGCATCTACGTCAACGACGTGAACACGGCCTACGCACCGGCGTACACGATCGGCAACGTCCGCGTGGGCTTCGCGCAGCAGGCGGACCGCCTGCAGTTTTCCGAGTACGTCCGCGTCAACAACATCGCCGACGTCAATTACGTCGGCTCGGTCATCGTGGGCGATACCAACGGCCGGTATTACGAACCGGCGCCGGGGCGCAACTGGTACGCAGGAGTGAGCATCAGTGCAGCCTTCTGAGCGCTATACCTGGACAGCCATCGCGTTGCACTGGCTGATCGCCGTGGCCGTCATCGTCCAGTTCAAATGGGGCTGGTGGATGCAGGACATTCCCAAGCTCCCGCCGGGCGCGCGCGTGGACGCGTACAACCTGCACAAGTCGGTCGGCCTCACCATTCTGGCGCTGATGATGATGCGGCTGCTTGTGGCGCTGGCGGCACCCGGCACCGGCCCTTCCGCAGATGCCGGATTGGCAGCGGCGGCTGGCCCATGCCAATCACTGGGTGCTCTATGCCGCGCTGTTCGTGATGCCGGTCGCGGGGTACCTGGGTTCGGTGTTCAGCGGCTATCCGGTCAAGTACTTCGGCATGACGCTACCGGCCTGGGGGCCCAAAGATGAGTCGCTCAAGAATCTTTGCAGCACGGTCCATCTCGTGACGAGTTTCGTGCTGTTTTTCGCCGTCGTGTTGCATGTGGCGGCGGCGCTGAAGCATGCGCTGATCGACCGCGACGGATTGCTGTCGCGGATGGGCATCGGAATGGCGCGGGAAGCGCGCCGCGCTACAGCACCGACTCCTCCGCGGTGACGAAGAACACCGTTCCGGCCATGTCCGCGAAGCGACCCTCGTCCGGTCGTACGTGGGCCAGGTAGTCCGGATCGGTGTAGAACCGGTCCTTGTCCTCGACGCTGTCGAACCACAGTTCCGCAGTGCCGTCGAAAGCCACCTCGCCCGCCGCGTATTCCGCCGGCAGCGTGTGACACTGGATGTATTTGCGGATGTAACGTTTCGACGCCGGGTTGGATCTCACCAGATCGGCGTGCGTCGTCCGCCAATGTCGATGGAACTCGTCGGCGCTCATTCCGGCCTTCCGCTTCACGGCCACGATCAGCTTGATCATCGGTTCCCCCAGGTTGTGTGCCCGATTGTATTCCGACGGCACGATTCCGCGGTTGATTTGCCCGGGATCAACGCGCCGGTTGCGCGCGCCGCGTAGAGTGAAAAGATCTAGTCGAGCCAAGGGGGACATCGTGTTTGGCGGCATGCTGCTTGCCATTTCAATAGCCATGGCGACGATCTCCGTCGCGCACGCTGCCGGCGAGGCTGCGGGCTGCCCCGCGGACAGCGAGGCGGTTGCAGCGGCCGCTGCTGCAATCCCCGACGGGATGTTCACCCGGCCGGAAGCAAGCGTGCCTGTCGCGAAGCGGACAAGCTGCGGACTCTACGTCACCGCGCAGGATGCCTACGACATGGTGAAGGAGGCACCGGACAAGGTGCTGTTCATCGATGTGCGCACGCCGGCCGAGCTGCAGTTCATCGGCATGCCGACGCTGGTCGATGCGAATGTGCCCGTTCTGCTCGAAACGTCGCCGCCACAATGGGACGATGGGAACTCCACGTTCAAGCTTGCCCCCAACGCCAGGTTCGTCGAAGGGGTGGACGCGCGTCTCGCGCGCAAAGGGCTGACGCGCGACGACCGGGTGATCCTGATATGCCAGGGCGGAGTGCGCGCTGCGCGCGCGGCCAACCTGCTGACGCAGGCCGGCTACAAGACGGTCTACACGACGATCGACGGCTTCGAAGGCGATCCCGCCCCCGATGGACCGCACAAGGGCGAACGGATCGTCAACGGCTGGCGCAACGCCGGCCTGCCGTGGACGGCCCGGCTCGACCGCAGCAAGATGTACGGGCTGCAATGAGCGGCCCGGCTCTCGGGCATCCGGCCAGGACGTGCGCTGGAGAATAAGCGCCGGCGCTGCATAGGCCGGCCTCGCCGCATCGTGCGCGCGACGCGCGCACGCGTGGCGTCACCCTGCGGCGTCGAGGACCGCCGCGGTCTCGTTGAAGTTACCGTCGCGCGCCATGTCGGCCGCGGTCTTGCCCCGGTTGTCCTTCATTTGCGGCTTGGCTCCGGCGGCAAGCAACGCCTTCACCGTCGCCGTCTTGCCGAACCCCGCCGCCCACATCAGCGCCGTGAGGTCGTTGTTGTAGACGGCATTCGGGTTCACGCCCCGGGCAAGCAGCAATTCCACGATTTCCGTGCTGCCCGCACCGGCCGCATAAGTCATGGCGTTCTTCTGCAGCCGGTCGAGCGCTGCGACATTGGCGCCCTTGTCGAGCAATTGCTTCGCCACGACGGTCTGGCCGTTGAACGCTGCCGCCATCAGCGGCGTGATGCCGTTGAGCGCCGCGAGGTTCACGTCCGCGCCCGCCGCCAGCAGCCTTTTGCGCGAGTTCGACCTTGTTGCTCTTGAGCAGGATCACCAGCGCGCTTTCGCCCAGGCGGTTGCGCGAGTTGACGTTGGCGCCCGCGGCAAGCGCCCGATCGATGCCGGCCGCATCGGCATTGCGGGCGGCGACCAGGAGACGGGCGTTGACGGAGAGGTTGTCGTCGTCGACCGGCTGCGCTATGGGCGCTGCCGGCGAGGAAATGCGCGAACAGCAGCAGGACAAGAAGATCGCAATGGCACGGGAATCCTTTTTGGGCCGGAAAATGATGCGCTGCACAACGATCCGTTCGTTGCGGCGACTGCGGAAAAGTACTATAAACGAGACCCCGACGAAGCGGTCCGAACTCTTGACCGATCACTGTCGCCGGCGCCGAAAGCCCGAATCGAAAAGAGTCCTGGGAGGGAACGAATGCGTAATCCACTGAGAATTGCCGGCCTCGGCGTCGCCGCGCGTTTGCGCATGGCGTGCGGACTGTCCGTGAACGCGCAGGAAGTGTCGGGCGGTGCGACGACGACGGCCAAGGCGATGACGAAGAGCCCGAACGTGTCGCAGGCGGCGCTGGACAACGCCGCCAAGGACCGGACGAACTGGCTGCACTCGAATGGCAGCTACGAACAGACCCGCTATTACAACGGCACCGCACCAGATCGACGTCGACAGCGTCGCCGCGCTGGCGCCCGCGTTCGTCTTCCAGACCGCGGTGCTCGAGTCGATGGAGACCGCGCCGATCGTCGTCGACGGTGTCATGTTCCTGACGACGTCGTTCAATCACGTCTACGCGATCGACGCGGCGACGGGCGAGGAATACTGGCACTACAAGCACAAGCTCGGTCCGATCGTGACCGTGTGCTGCGGCAACAACAACCGCGGCGTGGCGATCGAGGGCGGCAAGCTGTTCATGGGCACGATCGACGCCAAGCTCGTCGCGCTCGACGCCAAGACCGGCAAGGTGCTCTGGGAGACGCAGATTGCCGACCCGGAGAAGGGCTACTCGGAAACGATGGCGCCCGCGGTGGTCGACGGCAAGGTGCTGATCGGCACCAACGGCGGCGAATACGGCGTCCGCGGCTTCGTGAAGGCCTTCAACGCCGCGGACGGCAAGCTGCTGTGGACGTTCTACACGATTCCCGAGAAGGGCCACGAAGGCGTCTGGGCGGTCAACGACGCGACCGGCCGCGACATGCACCGCGACATCGCGGCCGAGAAGAAGATGCTGGCGGAAAAGGGCGGCGGCTTCTACCAGACGCTGGGCGGCGGCGTGTGGATGACGCCGGCCATCGATCGCAAGACGAAGACCGTGTTCTTCGTTGTCGGCAACCCGTCGCCGGACCTCTATGGCGCGATCCGTCCGGGCGACAACCTGTACACCGACTCGATGGTCGCCATCGATCTCGACACCGGCGCGTACAAGTGGCACTACCAGTACATCGCCCACGACGTGTGGGATCTGGATTCCGTCAGCCCGCCCATCCTGACCCAGGCGAAGAACGCGGCGGGCAAGATGGTCGACGTCGTCATCCATGGCGGCAAGACCGGCCATATCTACATACACGAGCGCGACACCGGCAAGCTCATTCGCTTCTCGGAAGCCATGGTTCCGCAGGAAAACATGTGGGTGCTGCCGACCAAGGAAGGCGCGCGCATGCTGCCGGGCGCCAATGGCGGTGTCGAATGGTCGCCGATGGCGGTCAATCCGAAGCTGCGGCTGGCCTACGCGGCGAACCTGCATCAGCCGATGACCTACCACGTCGAAGAGTCGCCGTACCCGGGCGGAAAACTGTGGCTGGGCGGCGCGTTCAAGACGATCCCGAGCGAGCAGCAGTCGGGCCGCCTCGTCGCGGTGAACCTGGACACGGGCAAGGTGGCGTGGTCGGTGAAGACGCCGCAGCCGCTCATCGGCGGGCGTGCTCGCGACCGCGGGCGACGTCGTGTTCAACGGCGAAGCCAACGGCTGGTTCAAGGCGTACCACGCGAAGGACGGACAGGGAACTCTGGAAATATTACCTCGGCGCGGGCGTGAATGCCCCGCCGGTGGCGTACATGATCGGCAACACGCAGTACATCGCGGTCGCCGCCGGCGGAAACAACCAGATCGACTCCAAGCGTGGCAACAGCGTGTTCGTATTCAAGCTGATCGGCGGCGAGAAGGTCGTCCCGAAGTAGCCAATTCAGGTAACATGCGCGGCCACTCCGTCGGTGCGGGGTGGCCGTTTTCTTGAGTCCGTCGCGCCTTCGAATGCCCATGCTCAAATTCCTCGCCGTGGTCTGCGTCATCCTTCGCTTTGACAACGGGGCATCCGGCATGGGCACAGGTCGACCCTGCGGTGGCCAAGCTTGCCGAGCAATGCGTCGCCTGCCACGGGCCGGGCGGAAATTCCGCCAACCCGGATTACCCGGTTCTTGCCGGACAGTCGTGGCGGTACATCTACATCCAGCTGAAGGACTTCAAGGAAGGGCGGCGCAACGACCCGGTCATGTCCGCGATGGCCGCCGGCCTGTCCCGCGACGACATGATCGCGCTGGGCAACTACTTCGCCGCGGTCAAGCCGAAGCCGATCGCGTTCAAGGCGGACGGCGCCAAGGTCGAGGCCGGCCGCAAGATCTCCGACGCAGTGCTCTGTCCGATGTGCCACCTGGGAGGCTTCATCGGCCAGAACGAAATTCCCAAGGTCGCGGGGCAGTACCCGCAATACATCCGCAAGCAGCTCCTCGACTTTCGCGCCAAGCGTCGGACCAACGACGCGGGCAACATGACCAGCGTCGCGGGGACGCTGAGCGACGACGACATCGAGAACCTCACGCAATACATCGCCAACCTGTAACGCGGCCGTCACGACATCCGGTGTCCAACGCCGCGCGCATTGCCGTGCCCAGTCGCGCGCAGTATGCTTGACGGTCTGCAGGAGATTGCCAAAACCGGCCGCGCTTAAGGACGTGATCCGCGGAGCGCGGCGTTACCCGAAGGAGGTACTCGTGTCCGTCAAGCTCGCGTTGACCGTCAATGGCAAGGCCGTGACCGCGGAAGTCGATCCGCGGACGCTGCTGGTGGATTTCCTGCGCTACGCATCTCGCGTTGACCGGCACGCACGTGGGCTGCGACACCGGCCAGTGCGGAGCGTGCACGATCCATCTCGACGGCCGCGCCGTCAAGGCATGCAACATGCTCGCGGCGCAGGCCAACGGCGCTTCCGTGCTCACGATCGAGGGGCTCGCCGCGGCCGACGGCACGATGCATCCGATGCAGGCGGCGTTCAAGGAATGCCACGGGCTGCAGTGCGGCTTCTGCACGCCGGGCATGGTGATGAGCGCCATCGACCTGGTACAGCGGCACCCGAAGGCCGACGAGCAGGCGATCCGCGAAGGACTGGAAGGCAACTTCTGCCGTTGCACCGGCTACCACAACATCGTTCGCGCGGTGCAGCAGGGTGCCACCGCGATGGGCAAGTAGGAGATCCCTATGGGTGCCACAGACCAGGGTGTGATCGGCCAATCGGTACGTCGCAAGGAAGACGCGCGCTTCCTGACGGGCGCCGGGCAATACACCGACGACGTCACGTTTCCGCACCAGACGTGCGGATACTTCCTGCGCTCGCCGCACGCGCACGCGAAGATTCGCAAGATCGACACGGCCAAGGCCAAGGCGGCCCCGGGCGTCGTCGCGATCTTCACCGGCGACGACCTGACCGGCGTGAACGGCCTGCCATGCGGCTGGCTCATCACCGGCACCGACGGCAAGCCGATGAACGAGCCGCCGCATCCGGTCCTGGCGCAGGGCAAGGTGCGCCACGTCGGCGACCAGGTCGCGCTGGTCGTTGCGGAGACGTTGCATCAGGCAAAAGACGCGGCGGAACTGATCGACGTCGACTACGAAGTCGCTGCCTGCCGTCGTCAACTGCGTCGAGGCGCTGAAGCCCGGCGCGCCGCAGATCCACGAGCAGGCGCCGGGCAACAAGTGCTACACGTGGGCGCTGGGCGACAAGGCGGCGGTCGACGCGGCCTTCGCCAAGGCGGCGACGGTGTCCAAGCTCGACATCGTCAACAACCGCCTCATTCCGAATGCGATCGAGCCGCGCGCGGCGGTGGCGTCGTACAGCCGCGCCGACGAGTCGTACACGCTGTACGTGGCCAACCAGAATCCGCACGTCGAGCGGCTGCTGATGACGGCGTTCGTGCTCGGGCTGCCCGAGTCGAAGGTGCGCGTGATCGCGCCGGACGTCGGAGGCGGCTTCGGCTCCAAGATCTACCTGTACGCCGAGGAAACCGCACTGGTGTGGGCGTCGAAGAAAGTGAATCGCCCGATCAAGTGGGCGGCCGATCGCAGCGAGGCATTCCTCACCGATGCGCACGGCCGCGACCACGTGACGCACGTCGAGCTGGCGCTGGACAAGGACGGCAAGTTCCTGGCCCTTCGCGTGCAGACCACCGCCAACATGGGCGCGTACCTGTCGACGTTCGCGAGCTGCATTCCGACGATTCTCTATGCGACGCTGCTCGCCGGCCAGTACACGACGCCGGCGATCTTCTGCGAGGTGACGGCGTCGTTCACCAATACGGCGCCGGTCGACGCCTATCGCGGCGCGGGCCGGCCCGAGGCGACGTACGTGGTCGAGCGCATCGTCCACCAGGCCGCCGTGGACACGGGAATCGCGCAGGACGAGATTCGGCGACGCAATTTCATCCGCAAGTTCCCGTACGCGACGCCGGTCGCGCTGACCTACGATATCGGCAACTACGACGCGACGCTCGACGACGCGATGAAGGTCGCGGACGTCGCGGGTTTCCCGGCGCGCAAGGCCGCCGCGGCCAAGCGCGGCATGCTGCGCGGGTTGGGGTACGCATCGTACATCGAGGCGTGCGGGTTGGCGCCGTCGAACGTCGCGGGCGCGCTGGGCGCGCGCGCGGGCCTGTTCGAGGCGGGCCAGGTGCGCGTCAATCCGACGGGAAGCGTGACGGTGTTCACCGGCTCGCACAGCCATGGCCAGGGCCACGAGACGACGTTTGCGCAGGTCGTCGCGGGCCGGCTCGGGATCGACATCGCCAATGTCGAAGTCGTGCACGGCGACACCGGTCGCATCCCGTTCGGCATGGGCACGTACGGTTCGCGCTCGCTGTCGGTGGGCGGCACCGCGATCGTGAAGGCGCTGGACAAGGTCGATCGCGAAGGGCAAGAAGATCGCCGCGCACCTGCTGGAGGCGGCGGAGGCCGACATCGAGTTCAAGGACGGCAAGTTCACCGTGGCGGGCACCGACCGCAGCAAGGCGTTCGCCGAGGTCTCGCTGGCCGCGTACGTGCCGCACAACTATCCGCTGGACAAGCTGGAGCCCGGCCTCGACGAAACCGCGTTCTACGACCCGACCAACTTCACCTATCCGGCGGGAACGCACATTTGCGAGGTCGAGGTCGATCCGGAAACCGGCGTGGTGAAGGTCGTCAATTTCACGGCGTCCGACGACTTCGGCAACATCATCAACCCGATGATCGTCGCCGGGCAGGTCCACGGCGGCGTGACGCAGGGCATCGGCCAGGCGCTGCTCGAAGCCTGCGTGTACGACGCCGACAGCGGCCAGTTGCTGACCGGCAGCTACATGGACTATGCGATGCCGCGGGCGGACGACGTCCCGTCGTTCAACGTGTCCACGCAGGTCACGCCGTGCACGCACAATCCGCTCGGCGCGAAAGGCTGTGGCGAGGCGGGCGCGATCGGCGCGCCGGCGGCGATGATGAACGCCGTCCATGACGCGCTGGCGGCAGTCGGCGTCAAGCGCATCGACATGCCCGCGTCGCCGCATCGCGTCTGGCAAGCCATTCAAGCGGCCCGCGCCTAAAGGAGCTCAAGCATGTACGCATTCGAATTGCACAAGGCCGATTCCGTTGCCAATGCGGCCGCGCTGTTGGCGCAAACGGGCGGCAAGCCCCTGGCCGGCGGCCAGAGCCTCGTCGCCGCGATGAAGATGCGCCTGGCGGTGCCGGGCGCGCTGGTCGATCTTTCCGGCGTGCCCGAACTGAAGGGCATTCGCAAGGAAGGCGATGCGATCGTGATCGGCGCCATGACGCGGCATGCGGAAGTCGCCGCGTCCGACGTCGTGAAGAGCGCGATCCCGGCCCTCGCCGCGCTGGCCGAAGGCATCGGCGATCGCCAGGTGCGCAACATGGGCACGCTGGGCGGCGCGCTGGCGAACAACGACCCCGCGGCATGCTACCCGGCCGCGGTGCTGGGGCTGGGCGCGACGATCAACACCAACAAGCGCAAGATCGCCGCCGACGATTTCTTCAAGGGCATGTACGAGACCGCGCTCGGCGACGGCGAACTGATCACGTCGGTCAGCTTCCCGATTCCGAAGAAGGCGGCGTACGTGAAGTTTCCGCAGCCGGCATCGCGCTTTGCGCTGGTCGGCGTGTTCGTCGCGCAGACGGCGTCGGGCGTGCGCGTCGCCGTGACGGGCGCCGCACCTTCCGTCCATCGCTCAAAGGCGATGGAGCAGGCGCTCGCGAAGACGCTTCACGGCCGATGCGGCCAAGGCGGTCAAGATCGATGCGGCCGGATTGAACGGCGACCTGCATGGATCTCCTGCGTATCGCGCGCACCTCGTCTCGGTGCTGGCCGCGCGCGCAGTGACCGCTGCGGATAGCCATGCGGGCTTACCGGCGCAGCTCGACGTCCCTGACCGGCACGCGCTCGTCGACCAGCCCGCGGCTGGCGAGCATCGGCCCCACGACCGGATCGCGGCCTCGAAAGGCCCGATAGGCTGCGGCCGGATCGAGCGTGCCGCCCGACGCATAGACGAACCGGCGCAAGCGCCCGGCGACTCCGGCGTCGAACGGGCTGCCCGCCTCGACAAATGCGTCATAGCCGTCGCAGTCGAGGACTTCGGCCCACATGTAGACGTAGTAACCCGCCGCGTAGCCGCTGCCCTGGAACAGATGGCCGAAATGGGGGAGGCGATGGCGCAGCACGATCTCGCGCGGCATGCCGATGCGCGCCAGTTCGGTGCGCTCGAATTCGCTGATATCGACGCCGCCGTCGTCCGTGCGCGCGTGGAGCGCCATGTCGAGCAGCGCGCATGCGGTGTACTCGACGGTTTCGAAGCCCTGGTTGAAGCGCCCGGCTTCCTTGAGCTTCGAGATCAGTTCGTCGGGGATACGCTCGCCGGTGACACTGTGCAGCGCATGCCGCTTCAGCACGGCCGGTTCGAATGCCCAGTGTTCGAAGATCTGCGAAGGCAGCTCGACGAAATCGCGCAGCACCTGGGTCCCCGCCAGCCGGTTGTAGGTCACCTGCGACAGGAGCCCATGCAGTCCGTGGCCGAACTCGTGGAACAGCGTGCGCACATCGTCGGCGGACAGCAACGTCGGCTCGCCCGGCGCGCCCTTGGCGAAGTTGTTGTTGTTGACGATGATCGGAACGGTATCGCCATCGACGCGCGACTGGTTGCGATAGGCGCTCATCCACGCGCCGCCGCGCTTGGTCGGACGCGCGAAGTTGTCGGAAAGGAAGATGCCGACGACGGCATCGTCAGGACCGCGCACTTCGAAGGCGCGGACATCCGGGTGATAGACGGGGAGATCGGGACGTTCGACGAAGTGGATGCCGAACAGCCGGTTCGCGGTGTCGAACGCGGCGCCCAGCATGCGGTCGAGCGCGAAGTACGGCTTGAGCACCGCGCCGTCGAACCCGAACTGCGCGGTACGCACCTTTTCGGAATAGTAGCGCCAGTCCCAGGGTTCGATCGGATGCGATTGGCCTTCGGCAAGCGCCATCGCGCGCAGCGCCGCGCTTTCGGTCGCGGCGCGCGCCTTTGCCGGCTCCCACACCTGGGCCAGCAGTTGTGCGACGGCGGCCGGCGTGCCCGCCATGCGGTCGACCAGCGCGTAGTCCGCATAGTTGCGATAGCCATGCAATCGCGCCAATTCGTTCCGAAGCGCGAGGATCTCCCGCGCGACCGGACGATTGTCGTGTTCGCCATCGTTCTCGCCGCGGCAGGTCCACGCCTTGAACGCCTGCTCGCGCAGGTCGCGTCGTTGCGAGAACGTGAGAAACGGCACGATCAGCGAACGCGACAGCGTGATCACGGCGCCGGCGCTGTCGCCCCGCTGCTGCGCGGCCGCGCGTGCCGTGGCGCGAACGTCGTCGGGCAGGCCGGCCATGTCGCGCTCGTCGTGCAGCGGCAACCGGTAGTTCGCTTCGTCGGCCAGGACGTTCTGGCTGAAGCGCGTCGAAAGTGTGGCAAGACGCTCGACAATGGCCGCGCTGCGAGCCCTGGCTTCCTTGGGAAGTCGCGCGCCGGCACGTTCGAAATCAAGATGTACGCGCCGCAACAGCTGCAGTTGCTCCGCGTCGAGGATCAGTTCGCCGCGGCGGCGGTACAGGTCGTCGATGCGCGCGAAAAGCGCTGCGTCGAGGTAGATGGCGCTGTAATGGGCGGCAAGGCGCGGCGACATCTCGCGTTCGACTGCCTGCAACGCCGGCGACGTTTCCGATGCGGTCAGGTTGAAGAAGACCTTTTCGATTCGGTTGAGAGCACTCCCCGACCTATCGAAGGCCCGGAGCGTGTTTTCGAATGTTGCCGGCGCCGTCTCGTCGGCAATGGCGGCGATTTCCGCGCGATGCGAACGCAGTGCTTCGGCAAATGCGGGCTCGAAGTGCTCCGGACGGATCATTGCGAAAGGCGGCAGCCCGAAAGGCGTGGTCCAGGCCTGGAGCAGGGGATTGCTGTCGATGGCGGTCATCAAGGATTCACCGAGAATTGGAGGGACGGCGGCCGCGAGGGGTACGGCGCGCACGGTCGGGATCGGCATTCTACTTCACGCGTCGCCACGGCCGAATTGGGGTCTTCGACCCGACGCTCCAGGCTTTAGCGAACAGGTCAGGAATGGGCGGGGTGCCGGCCGGTGCGAAGTCCGCGATTGACACCAGTTCTCACTTGGATCGATACTTTTATTGGTCTCGTCGCATAGGCAATCTGCAGCTGCCGTTCGTTCCCACCGTCAAACTCGGAGGTGACCGTTCATGGACGCCCAGCAACCGCCCTATCCGCCCTACCCGCCGTTTCCTCCCTATCCGGCGTATCCGCCGGTCATCGTCTACGCGTCGCACTGCTGTTGTTGCCAGGGACAGGGACACGCGTATGGAGCGGGTGGCCAACCTCCACCCGGCGCCCAGGTTGGCGGTGCTGCTCCTCCGGCCGGAGGAGCAGCAACACCGCCGGCGGCAGGCGGTGCGAAGCCGGGCATCAGGATTCCCAATCCGCTCGAGGTGCTTCTCGGTGGCGCGGCAGGCGCAGTCGGAGGCGTCGCGGGCGCGGCAGAGGATGCTGCCGGTCTGGTTGGAGCAGTGGCCGGTGGCGTCAGCGACTTTCTCGATTCAATCTTCTGAGCGCGCGCCATGATCACGACATTTACTCCCAAGCAGCAGCAGATGCGAACTGCGCTGGCCGGCATCAACGAATCTCAATTCGCGACGCTGCGCGCGGTGCTTGACGCGTTGCGCGTGCGGATCGACGCGCGCCTGGCACAGATCGATGCCGAGCGCGCAAGTTTGACGGCGCAAAAGACAAAGCTCGATTCCGCGCTGACGCGGTTCGCCAAGCCCAAGGCGTTCGAGGATCTGCGCAGTGCGCTGGGGAAGGGCCAGCGCCTGACGATGAAGCCGATCAAGCCTCCCGTCGCCAAGCCGGCCGTCAGGCCCAAGCCGGCCAAGAAGCGGTAGCGCGGGACCCGGCGGTATTGCAGCGCCGCGAGATCGGCGGCCTTCGCGATGAAATCGTCAACGCCTGCGCGCGGCGTTGGATGTCGGGAAATCCAGCGTTGGCAAATCCGCTGCCTTCGCCGTTCTGTCGCCATGGCGCGCCGCGTTCAGGTGGGATCGTTGTTTGGAAGCGGAATCAACAGAACTCCTGCCCGATGGTCGCCAAGTAATGTACAAGACGAACACCAGCACCGTCAGTATCAGCAGAACATAAATCGTAGGCATCTGATCCCCCTTGCCAGTTCATATCGGCTGCGCGATCGTTGCGTTTAGCGCTTCGCCATGGTCCCGACTATCGCCACAGCAACTGCAACGCAATATGCATACCGACGCGCTAGAGCGTTGATTT
This sequence comes from uncultured beta proteobacterium, assembly GCA_963816165.1. GTDB lineage: Bacteria > Pseudomonadota > Gammaproteobacteria > Burkholderiales > Casimicrobiaceae > VBCG01. Next base: position 190,019 of record CAWFJL010000010.1, on the reverse strand, counting down.
GCCGCCACAGCCAACGCGCAGGCGATCCGCGCTGTAAACCATGCCGACGGTAGGTCTTGTTTGCTCGCATGCTTCGGGGTCGAAGCGAACATGGGTACTCACGCTGTGACGTGCGGATGGAACGACATGTACGACACAGTGCGAATCGGGGCTTCAGACCTTGCTTGGCGGTCGCCGCCGGCAGCTCACGACGTTGCGACTCTTGGCCGCCATATAAGCGCTCGTTGGCTGGCCGAGAAGTAAATGTGCGGTCCTTGCTTCATCTGCAACACTGCTTCGGCCACATTGGCGTCCAACCCCGCCGCGCCAAACGTGGAGTTGGCTAATTGAGGCACACCAACTTATCAATTGCCCTTCGACCTTGCCAGTTGGCGAATCCCGGTTGCAGATGCGCCTTGCGATCAGGAAGTGTCAAGATCGAAGGTCGGCAATTGGGACCTTCCGGCGACCTTTTCCTTCGCGCCAGGCACGCTTCCGCGCCATTCGTACGCGTGCAGTGTAATCTCCGTATTTCTCGAGGCATGCCGCCACCGATTCGCCTGCCGTGAACGACCAATCCGCCGTCACGACCTTCCTTTTCACCGACATCGAGCGCAGCAGCCGGCTGTGGGAAGAGCACCCGGAGCAGATGCAGCGGGCGCTCCAGAGCCACGACCGTATCCTGAGAGACGCTGTCCTGCGCCATCATGGCGCCGTCGTGAAGTCCACTGGGGATGGAATCCACGCGGTGTTCCAGGATCCGCTCGATGCACTCGCGGCGACCGTGGAGTTCCAGATCGCGCTGGAAGATCCGGATGCGAGCGCCGGGCTCCAACTTCGCGTGCGCTGCGGAGTCCATGCCGGGGTGATCGAGCGGCGCGACGGCGATTATTTCGGCGGGGTGGTCAATCGCGCAGCGCGCATCATGAATGCCGCCCACGGCGGCCAGGTGCTGACGTCGCAGGCCGTCGCCGAACTGGTGCAGGGACGGCTGCCGCACGGCATGGCCCTGCGCGATCTGGGACACGCGCGGCTGAAGGATCTGACCGGCGCCGAACGTGTCTTCCAGTTGCAACATGCCGGACTGCGTCCGTCATTTCCAGCACTGCGATCCCTGGAGGGGGTGCCGAACAACCTGCCCCAGCAGGTCACCACGTTCATCGGCCGCGAACGCGAGCAGGAACAAATCAAGGCGGCACTCAAGAAGACGCGGCTACTGACGCTGACTGGAATAGGGGGCATCGGCAAGACCCGGCTTTCGCTACAGGTTGCCGCAGACGTCATCAATGAATTTGCCGATGGGGTCTGGTTCGTCGAACTGGCGCCGATCACCGACGGCAATCTGGTGCCGCAGGTGGTCGCCACTGTTCTTGGTGTCAAGGAAGAGACCGGCCGCCCGTTGACGGAGGCACTTGCCGCCTGTGCGCGCGAGCGGCAACTGCTGCTGGTGCTCGACAACTGCGAGCATCTGGTGCTCGCGTGTGCCGAGCTTGTGCGGCAGCTGCTGCAGGCGGGTCCCCGCCTTAGTATCCTCGCGTCGAGCCGGGAACCATTGAATATTGCCGGAGAGACGATCTATACGGTCCCGCCGCTGTCCGTTCCCGGCCTGGACGGAAGCATGACGATGGATTCGGTCATGCGATTCGAAGCTGTGCATCTCTTCGTCGAGCGCGCCAAGGCGATGCAGGCTTCATTCCGGCACAGCGATCGCGACATGCCGGCGATCGTCGAGATTTGCCAGCATCTCGACGGCATTCCGCTCGCGCTTGAACTGGCGGCGGCGCGCGTGCGCGCGTTGTCGGTCGAGGAGATCGCGGCGCGCGTCAACGACCGCTTCCAGTTGCTGACAAGTGGCAACCGTACTGCGCAGCCGCGACAGCAAACACTGCGGGCGATGATCGACTGGAGCTACGACCTGCTGAACGATAAGGAGCGAATGCTCTTGCGGAGGCTCGCGGTGTTTGCGGGCAGCTGGACGCTGGAGGCCGCGGAGTGTGTCGGATCGAGCGACGGCGTCGAACCGTCGCAGGTGCTCGACTTGCTGTCGGGTCTCGTCGACAAGTCACTAGTCATGATCGATGCCGAGGGCGGGCGCTATCGCCTGCTCGAAACGGTTCGCCAGTACGCACAGGAACTCCTGATCAAGTCGGGCGAGGAAGAGGATGTGCGTGCAAGGCACCTTCAATTATTCCTTGCGCTTGCGGAGAAGGCCCGACCCGAACTCGTTGGCCCCCAACAGGCAGCATGGCTCGTCCGACTCGATCTTGAACGAGAGAACCTGCTTGCGGCACATGCGTGGTGCATGCATGCGAAAGGAGGTGGCGAATCGGCACTAAGCCTGATCAATGGGGTGAAGTTGTATTGGGCGAGTCGCGGCCAGCTCGGGCTGCGCTATCGCTTGACGGTCGAGGCTTTGGCTCATGCGGATGCCCAGCAGCGAAACCTCGTACGGTGTCGCGGTCTTTTCAATGCCGGCCAAGCCTGTTACTTCATGGGGAGATACGACGAGGCGATCGGATTCCTGGAGGAAAGTCTGGCAATTGCACGGGACAGGGCCGACAAGGCCAACATCGAGGCGGCGCTGTCGCTCCTTGGTCTGGCGTCGCTGGGGCGAGGCGATATCACGAAGGCCCGTCGATATATTGTGGAAGCGCTTGCACTGGCCCGAGAACAGCGCAATAAGCATGAAATCGCTGCTGCAGCCAATGGCCTTGCCCAGTTTCATCGTGTCGTTGGCGAATTGGACGCGGCCGAGCCCCTCTACGAAGAAGTTCTTGGACTTGCACGGGAAATTGAAGACAAGGAACTCGTGGCCATTGCCAAACTCAACCTGGCGATGGTTGCGATCAGCAGGGGCGCAATCGATCAAGCCCACGGGAACCTTCTTGACGCAATGGTGATTGCAAAGGAAACAGGTTCGCGGCCGATGGGCCAGAGCGCCATCGAAGTAACGGCAGGATTGGCGGCCTCCCACAGGAAGTGGGAGACCGCTGCCAAGTTTTTTGGCGCCGCTGAGGCACAAGTAATGCAAACCGGCTTGCACCGCGATCCTGCCGACGAAGCGTTCCTTGGGCCACTTGTGGCACGGGCGCGCGACGCCATTGGCGCAGTTTCATTCAATGTCGCCGAGGCCGGCGGTCGTGCCCTATCCTTTGAAGACGCCATGCAGGAGGCGGAAGCTTTCCTGACCGGCCCTCACTGACTCTTCTTCGCTCGACCATTGGCCGCCAGTGGGGGCAAGGCGGATATCACGCGAGTCGTTCTGACGGCCAAATGAATTCCAGTCGCCGCACCGCTGGTGACGGAATCGCCGACCTCCAGGTAAACGTGCTGGTCAGTTCTGGTGCACCGATGGGTCCAGCGTGGTCAATGGCTCCAAGGTGTCTCTATGGATTACCCTGACCGTGTATTTCCACACTGCCGGTCCTGTTCGTGTGTAACTGCACAGGAAAACCTTCTTCTGCGCACCCAAAACACCACTGACGAAGTCGGGCGGCAACGGGTCCCCGCTCATCACGATGGCGTTGTCGTCCGGGAAGATAAAAGGTGAGGTCGCGCTCAGGCGCCAGATGAGCGGATGGGTGTCGTGGGCCCCGCGACGAAGCGGCTCCTGATCCAACACGAGCAGGCCGTCCTCGTTGACATAGATGCGGCAATTTTTCCGATCGGGCGGCGTGTCCCCTTCGAAGCCGTTCGGATCAATTCCATCGGTCGGCATTACCATTCGGATCTCCCCAGTTGACGAACCCAACAAACGATAGCCGCAGCTTGAAGCATAGGCTGCGGTACATCTTCCCATCGGTGAACGTCATTGCATCGCCGCTGGCACGATCCCGAAATCCGGCGAGCAGCGCCATGTCGATTCCCTTCCCTTGGCTAGCCGCTGCCGGATCATTCTCGGACTTTGTCCGGCATGCCGCAAGGAGGCTGCAACACGAATATTCCCGTACCTCGATGCACGGGCCGCCATTCCTGAGAGCGCCGCTCGGCGGGCGGTTCGGGCGAGAATTGGTATCCTTGCGCGTTGGCCACCCTTGCCCAAGCGCGCCCCGGACCTCCATGACAGCCCTTCCTTCGCCCACCTACCGTCGACGCCACGCTCGACCTGCTGACGGCCCAGGACTATGTCGCCGATCGCCGCCTGGCCACGGCGGTCTTCCTGGCGCTCAAGCTGCAGCGGCCGCTGTTCCTCGAGGGCGAGGCCGGCGTCGGCAAGACGGAGATCGCCAAGGTCCTGGCCGCCGGCCTCGGTCGCCCGCTGGTCCGCCTGCAGTGCTACGAAGGGCTCGATACGGCGTCGGCCGTCTACGAATGGAACTATCCGCGGCAGATGATCGAGATCAGGCTCGCCGAGGCGGCGGGCACGGTCGCCCGCGACGACCTGTCCCGGGACATCTTCACGCCAAGATTCCTGCTCAAGCGGCCGCTGCTGCAGGCGATCGATCCTGACGATGGCGTCGCGCCGGTGCTGTTGATCGACGAGCTCGACCGCACCGATGAGCCTTTCGAAGCCTACCTGCTCGAGGTGCTGTCCGACTTCCAGGTGTCGATTCCGGAACTCGGCCCGATCGTCGCCAAGTCGCCGCCCATCGTGGTCATCACGTCGAACCGCACGCGCGAGATCCACGACGCGATCAAGCGGCGCTGCCTGTACCATTGGGTCGACTATCCCGATGCGTTGCGTGAGCTGGCCATCCTGCGGCGCAAGTGTCCGCGCGCGCCGGAGACGCTGGCGCGCGAAATCGTCGCGTTCACGCAGCGGCTGCGCTCGATGGACCTGTTCAAGGCGCCGGGCATCGCCGAGACGCTGGATTGGGCGGAGGCGCTGCTGACGCTCGACCGCATCGCACTCGACCCGCACACGGTGGCCGATACGCTGGGTGTGCTGCTCAAGTACCAGGACGATGTCGGCGCGATCTCGAAGGAAGTCGCCGAAAGGCTGGTGGCCGAAGTGCGGGCGGAAGGCATCGCGCTGTGAATCCGCCGCGTCTCGCGCAACGGCGCGACGATGTTGCCGCGTGGATTCCTGGCCGACAACGTGCTGCATTTCGTGCGCGTGCTGCGCGCGGCCGGCATGCCGGTCGGCCCGGCGAAAGTGATCGATGCGATTGCCGCCATCGAAGCCGTCGGCGTTGCCAACAAGACCGATTTTCGCGAAGCGCTGGCCGCGGTGCTGGTTTCGCGGCATGAGCAGATCGCGCTGTTCGAGCAGGCGTTCGACGTGTTCTGGCGCAATCCCAAGCTGCTGGAGAAGATGGTTGCCGCGATGCTTCCCCGCGTCTACAGCCGCGCCGACACCGACCCGGAAGCGCCCGAGCTGCCGTCGCGGCTCGCCCAGGCGATGCTTCCGCCGAAGCGACCCGAGTCGCGCCCGGACGACGAGGACGAGGTCGAGCTGGACGCGGCGTTCACGTTCTCGCCGCGCGAGGTGCTGCAGGCCAAGGACTTCGCGACGATGACGGCGGACGAGCTGGCGCAGGTGAAGGTCATGCTTGCGCGCCTCAAGCTGCCGCTGCCCGAGCGGCCGGTTCGACGCACCCGTGCAGCAGCGCGCGGCCACCGCATCGACCTGCGCGCAACGCTGCGCGGCATGACAGGCGCCGCCGGAGCGGTCGCTCCGCTGGCGTTCCGCGCGCGAGTCCGCCGCACGCCGCCGCTCGTTGTCCTGTGCGACATCTCCGGATCGATGGATCGCTACGCCAGGATGCTGCTGCATTTTCTCCATGCCATCACCAACGATCGCCATCGCGTGCACACGCTGGTGTTCGGCACGCGGCTCACCAACATCACGCGGCACCTGAAGCATCGCGATGTCGACGTCGCGCTGGAGCGCGTGACGGACTCGGTGCAGGATTGGGCCGGGCGGCACGCGGATCGGCGCGAGCCTCGAGGAATTCAACCGGCGCTGGTCGCGGCGACTGCTGGGGCAGAACGCCGTCGTGCTGCTGATCAGCGATGGTCTCGACGCGGAATGCGGAGAGGGCCTGGAATTCGAGGTCGAGCGCCTGGCGAAATCGTGCGCGCGCCTGGTCTGGTTGAACCCGCTGCTGCGCTACGCCGGATTCGAAGCGCGGCCCGCCGGCATCCGGGCCATGCTGCCGCACGTCGACGATTTCCTGCCAGTGCATAATCTCGCCAGCCTGACCGCGCTGGCCGCTGCGCTGTCGCGGCCCGAACCGCGCGACCGCGCGAACGCGCGCCTGGCTGCGTGAGAGGAACGACGATGGAAATGACCAATACGCTTGTCGTCCCGGCGCCCGTGGATGCCGTGTGGCGCGCGCTCAACGATCCCGCCGCGCTCAAGGCCTGCATTCCGGGCTGCGAATCGCTCGAAAGGACCGGCGACGACGACTGGCAGGCCAAGCTGGCGGCGAGGGTGGGTCCCGTGTCGGCGAAATTCAACGGCACGATGCGCATGACCGACAGCACGCCTCCGACCGGCTATACGTTGAAGTTCGAGGGGCAGGGCGGGGCGGCCGGATTCGCCAACGGCGAGGCACGCGTCACGCTGGCGCCCGCGGCCGACGGCCAGACGTCGCTGACCTATGTGGCCAAGGCGCAGGTGGGTGGCAAGCTCGCGCAGATCGGCTCGCGGCTGATCGACGGCGCCGCGGCCAAGCTCGCCGACGATTTCTTCGAGAAATTCAGCGCGCAATTCGCGCCGGCGGCGCGCGCCGGTCGAAGCGCCAGCGACGACGGTGGCGACGCCGGGAGCGAGCACGTTCGCGGGCGCCCAGCTGGGTGAGGTATGTGGCGCTGGTGCTCATCGTCGCGATCATGGCGTGGTTGTACATTCGCGGCGGCGTCCGGTTCTAAAGGCTGACTGCACCGACCCAGGCAGGAGGTGATCATGGATAGCGTCGATCTGGATGTCCTGAAGCGCAGCGCGGCGTGGATTGAGGAAGGACAGGCAGGTCCTGCTGGTCACGGTCGTCAAGACCTGGGGCAGTTCGCCGCGGCCCGAAGGCGCGATGCTGGCCGTCCGCGACGATGGCCTCGTCGTCGGTTCGGTATCCGGTGGCTGCATCGAGGACGACCTGATCGACCGCACGCGGCGCCTGGGCATGAAGCAGACGCGCTGCGAGGCGGTCACCTATGGCGTGTCGGCCGACGAGGCGCGCCGCTTCGGGCTGCCCTGCGGCGGCACCATCCAGCTCGTGGTCGAGCCGCTGAACCGCGATTCCGGCATTCGTGCGCTGCTGCGCGAGATCGAAGCGGGCCACCTGGTCGGACGCCGGCTCGACCTCGCAGACCGGCGAGGCGACGTTGCATCCGGCGCAGGCGGTGGATGGCCTGACCTTCGACGGCACGACGCTCACGACGATCCATGGCCCGCGCTACCGGATGCTGGTGATCGGCGCATCGCAGCTGTCCAAATACCTGGCGCAGATTGCCGTGGGCCTGGGCTACCAGGTCACGATCTGCGACCCGCGCGACGAGTACACGGAAACGTGGGACATTCCCGGGCGTCGCGCTGGTGCGCACGATGCCGGACGACACGGTGCGAGGCGATGCGCCTCGACGAACGCTGCGCGGTCGTCGCGTTGACGCACGATCCCAAGCTCGACGACCTTGCGCTGATGGAAGCGCTCAAGTCGCGGGCGTTCTACGTCGGCGCGCTGGGTTCGCGCGCCAACAACGCAAAGCGGCGCGAACGGCTGCGCGAATTCGATGTGTCGGCCGACGAAATCGCCCGCCTGCATGGCCCGATCGGCATCTACATCGGAAGCCGCACGCCGCCAGAGATCGCCGTGTCCATCCTGGCCGAGATCACGGCGGTGAAGAATGGCGTTGCGCTGCCTACGGCCGCCACGGTAGCGGTGGCCAAGGAGCGAATCGCGCCGTCGGACGCCTGTACCGTCGCGTCCTAGGATTCGCTGCGGCGGCCCGCCAGCGACGCTGCAAGCGCGGACCGCGCCGGGTGACCGCGTTGGCGACAAGTACCGCGTGCACTATGGTAATGTCTGCGAAAAATCAGCGCTTTGAGGTTGCATGATCCGTCCAGCTCCGCCGTATCCTCCGACTCGATTCGTCCCTTTACAGACACTTCCACAGACCACGCGACCTCCTCGCCACCCATCCGGGTTCGCGCGGCGCGGTCGGTGCGTGGAATGCTTGCGCTCGTGCTGGCCGCGCTGGCTTAGGCCTGCGGGAGTTCCGCATGGGCACAGTCGAGCGCAACGCCAACCGCAGCGCCGACCGAGCCAGCCCCGTCGTGTCGCCAGCGCACGCCGCCGTTCGAGCTGCAAGTCGCCATGGGATGCGCCGGAGCCTTGGCGCACCGACCGCTATTACTTCCAGTTCGCGTACTACACGATCCACTTCCACTACGACGAGGACCATCAGCAGTCGTACCTGTTCGACGCCGAATATCACTTCAAGGAAACGTGGCTGGGCGGACAGTGGATCGCCGGCATGGCGCTGTTCCAGAATTCCTTCGGCCAATTCTCGCAGTACCTTTTCGGCGGCCTGCTCTGGCGGCCGATCGAGGAACATCAACCTTTCTACGTCAAGCTCTCGGCCGGACCGCTGCACGGCTACAGCGGGCAATACCAGGACAAGGTGCCGTTCAACAGTTCCGGTGTCGCGCCCGCGATCATTCCCAGCATGGGCTATTGCGTGAAGCGCTATTGCGCCGAATTCGTGCTGCTCGGCACCAATGCGGCGCTGCTCACGATCGGCATGTCGGTGCCCTAGGATCGCGCGCGCACCGGCGTGCCGGCTTCGACGTTCATTGCCTTCGCGGCAACGTGAAGGTGAACGTCGAGCCCGGCGCCAAGCTGGCTCGTCACCCAGATCTTCCCGCCGTGAAGCTCGACGAACTTGCGGGAAATGGCAAGTCCGAGGCCGGTGCCCTCGATCTTCTTCGCGGCTGATCCCACCTGCCGGAATTCCTCGAACACGGAATCCTGCTCGTCCGGCGCGATGCCGACGCCCGTGTCTTTCACCGCGACCTCGACTTCCTTGTCGGTCGTGCTGACCAGGACATCGATCGCACCGCCCTCCGGCGTGAATTTCAGCGCGTTCGACAGCAAGTTCAACAGCACCTGCTTCACTTTTCTTTCGTCGGCGTGCAGCGTCGTTACGCTGCCATCCAGCGTGCTTTTCAGCGCGATGCCGCGCCGCTGCGCGCGTTCGCGAACCAGCGAAAGCGTGTTGTCGATCGGTCGCCGCGAGATCGAATTCGGCGACGTCGAGTTCCATCCGGCCGGCCTCGATCTTGGACAGGTCGAGGATTTCGTTGATGAGGGACAGCAGGTGCCGGCCCGACTCAGTGATATCGCGCACGTATTCGGCCTGCTTGTCGTTCATGTCGCCGAACAGCCGCTCGCCCAGGACCTCCGAGAACCCGATGATGGCGTTGAGCGGCGTGCGCAGCTCGTGCGACATGTTGGCCAGGAATTCGCTCTTGTGCTGGCTCGCGGTCTCCAGCTGCCGGCTCTTCACCTCGATCTCGCGGAAGAGCCGCGCGTTCTGGATTGCGAGTGCCGATTGCGTCGCGAACGTTTTCAGCAGGTCGATGACGTCGCGCGTCGAAATCTCCCGGCGTGCTTCCGGCTTACCGACAGTCCGCCGAGCAAATGGTCGTCGCGCAGCAGCGGCACCACCAGCAGCGACCGAAAGCCCAGGCGAAGCAGCTTTTCCCGGACGCGGCTCTGGTAGCTGCGTTCGTCCCTGATGTCGCGGATCTGCACGGGCTCGCCGCGTCATCGCCATGCGCCCGAGCGCGCCTTCGCCCTTGCGAATCGGCTTGGCCCGGAGCGCGGCGACCAGGTCGTCGGGCAGGTTCGTCCGCCGTGTGCAGGTAGAACTCCTCGCGGCCCTCGTCGTACTCGTAGATGGCCCGCCGTCCATGCCCGCGAGCTGCGTGGCGCGCGAAACGATGGTGGACAGCACGGTCTCGAGATCGAGCGTCGAGCTCACCGCCTGGCCGACGTCGCCCAGTGCCTTGAGTTCTCCGACCGACCGCGTGAGCTCGGTGGTACGCGCCTCCAGTTCCTTGAACAGCCGGACATTCTCGATCGCGATGACGGCCTGTTCGGCAAAGGTTCGAAGCAGCGTGATCTGCGTGTCCGGGAACGGTCCGGGTTCGGCCGGCCGACAGCGATTGCGCCAATCGGGCGTCCTTCGCGAACAAGCGGTACGGCAAGAATGCTGCGAAAATCGGCGGCAACTGCAGGGGCTCTCGCCAAATAATCTGGAGTCCTCAAGCACGTCCGGGATCGCGACCGCGCTGCAAGTCAGGATCGCCCGCGCGGCGGCCGCGTCGCGGCTGGGTCGTCGCGGCCAGAGGCGGCGCATGGCCTCGGCCCCTCCCGGCCTCGAGTTTACGAGTGCCGCCAAGTGGATCAACTCGCCGTCGAATGTGAAGACATTCACCGAACTGGCGCTGCACAGCTTCAGTGCGGCTGTCGCAATCGTATCGAACACTGGCTGCACGTCGATCTGCGACTGGCTGATCACGCGCAGGATCTCGCTGGTCGCGGTCTGCTGCTCCAGCGCTTCCGTGAGGTCGCGATTGCGCGTCTCCAGTTCCTTGAACAGGCGCACGTTCTCGATCGCAATCACGGCCTGGTCGGCGAAGGTCTGCAGCAGCGCGATCTGCGCGTCGGAAAATGGAACGACCTCGGCGCGCCATACGCCAATCGAGCCGATGGCGCGATCGCCGCGCATCAGCGGAACGCCCAGGACGGTACGCGCGCCCACGCGAGATACCGGGCGCCGCCGAAAAAGCCGGGTCGGAGATCAGGTCGGGACGTCTGAACCACTCGGCACTCGAGCGCGGCCAGTCCCGATACCGTATCCGGCCCGATCTTGCGCGGATATCCGGCGGCGAACACCGCATGGTCGTCCGAGTCCATGCCTTTGGCGGCCGCAAGGCTCGAGCGTATCCCCGTCGAGCAGGTAGACGCCGCTGAACGTTGCGTTGCAAAGCGCGCGAACGCTTCTTCACGATCGTTGTCGAATACCGGCTGCACGTCGGTCTGCGATCTGGCTGATCACGCGCAGGATCTCGCTCGTCGCCGTCTGCTGTTCCAGCGCTTCGGTCAGGTCCGCGTTGCGTGCCTCCAATTCGTTGAACAGCCGCACGTTCTCGATCGCGATCACGGCCTGGTCGGCAAACGTCTTCAAAAGCTCGACCTGCGTATCCGGAAATGGGCTCGCCACATCGCGATAGACGGTGATGGTGCCGATCGGCTTGACCGTCGCGAAGCATGGGCACGGAGAGCACGCTTCGGAAGTCGGCCGCCTTGGCGACGTCGCGGTGCTTGTATTCCGGATCCGAAAGAACGTCGCGATATGGACGATGTCCCGGGTAAGAATGGCCCGGCGCGACGGACTGCCGCGGTCGGGAACCGCGGGATAGGCGCGGCGCAGCGACTCGGCTCCCTCGGGATTCAGGTTGCAGATCGCGGCGATGTGAATCGAGTTCGCCATCGAATCGAAATATGGCGCTGCGGCGGCGTCGCACAGGCGCAAGCGCGTTGGCGGCGATGGTGTCGAACACCGGCTGCACGTCGGTCGGCGAACTGCTGATGACGCGCAGGATTTCGCTGGTCGCCGTCTGCTGCTCGAGTGCTTCCTGCGTGGCGTGGAACAGGCGCACGTTGCTCGATCGCGATCGCGGCCTGCGTGGCAAAGGTCTCCACCAGGGCGACCTGGTCGGGCGTGAACAACTCGGGCTCGCGGCGCCAGAGGAAGATGGCGCCAAGCGCTTCGCCCTCGTGCATCAGCGGCACGGCCAGCACGGCACGCAATCCCCTTCCGTCGCGTTGTGCGCGCGGCCGGGTACTCGGTATCGAGCAGCGGCACGACGTCGGCGTGATGGATCGTCTCGCGATCGATGATGGCCCGGCCGCTGATCGATGTCCGCTGCAGCGGCACCGGCAGCTTCGCGATCTCGGCGCCGCCGTCGGCCGATGGTAGTCGGCGAGCGGAACCAGTTGCGCGCCTCGGCGAGCAGGATGCGCGCAACATGCGCATGGCACAGGTGGGCGGCCTGCTCCGCGACCGGCGTCCATCACCGGCTGGACATCCGTCGGCGAGGCCGACATCACGCGCAGAATCTCGGCCGTCGCCGCCTGCTGCGCGAGCGCATCCGCGAGTCGCTGTTCGACCGTGCGTTTGTCGGTCGCCGCGCGCGGGCGCGACCGCTTGGCGGCAGGTCGCCTTCGCGACCGGCCCTGGCCTTGGCGGTTTTTGCCTCCCCTTCCATCGGCCCTCCTTGCCCGGGCGGTGCGGTCCGCGCGGGCCCCGACAGGCTAGGCGAATGTGCGCTGCCGAGCAAGTGGCAGGCGGAGCATCAGTGAAAGTCGCGCGAGTGCGTCGGCAGCGATCCCAGCAGCGGGGAGAGGTCCACCAGCCGTCCCGCGAGCAGGTGGACCACGATGCCTTCGCGCTCGACGCGGCCGTACACGCCCATCAGCCGGGCGCCGAGCAGTTCCCGGCGCTGGCGATCGGAGAGGTCGCGCCACACGATGACGTTGGTCGCGCCGGTCTCGTCCTCGAGCGTGACGAACATGACGCCGCTTGCCGTGTCGGGCCGCTGCCGGCCGATGACGATGCCCGCGGTGCGCACGATGCGGCCGTGCGGCGTATCCCGGACCTCGGCGGAGGTCGACAGGCGCCGCGCGCGCAGCTGGCCGCGCAGCAGCGCCAGCGGATGCCGGCCCAGCGTGAGGCCGAGCGCGCGGTAGTCGGCGACGATGTCCTGGCCTTCCGTCGGCGCGGCCAGCGCGGCGGGCGCTTCGTCGAACGTGGAACCCGCGAGCAGCGGCGGCAGCTTTTCCACGCCGGCGACGTCCCACGCGGCCGCATGCCGATGGCCGGCGAGGGAGGACAGCGCGCCCGCGGCGGCCAGCTGCGCCGAGGTCGTGCCGATTGAGCTGCGCGCGATGCGCGAGATCGGCCACGTGCGCGAAGGGCGCGGCGTGGCGCGCGGCGACGATGCGCTGCGCGCTGGCTTCGGACAGGCCGCCGACCATGCGCAGCCCCAGGCGCAGCGCGGCCTGCTCCAGCGTGCAGTCCCATTCGCTGACCGTGACGTCGGCGGAGCAGAACCTCGACGTCGTGGCGGCGCGCGTCCTGCACCAGTTGCGCGGGCGCGTAGAAGCCCATCGGCTGCGAATTGAGCAGCGCGCCGCAGAACGCCGCGGGTTCGTAGTGCTTGAGCCATGCCGACACGTAGACCAGCAGCGCGAACGACGCGGAGTGCGATTCCGGGAAGCCGTATTCGCCGAAGCCCAGGATCTGCTGGTAGATCTGCCGTGCGAAGGCCTCCGGATAACCGCGCGCGCCCATGCCGTCGACCAGACGCTGCTCGAATTTCTCGAGGCCGCCCTTGCGCCGCCACGCGGCCATCGAGCGGCGCAGGTGGTCGGCCTCGCCCGGCGGTGAAGCCCGCCGCGACGATCGCCAGTTGCATCACCTGCTCCTGGAAGATCGGTATGCCCAGCGTGCGTTCGAGCACGCCTTTCACCGCCTCGCTGGGATAGGTGACCGGCTCCTTGCCCTGCCGCCGCTTCAGATACGGATGCACCATGCCGCCCTGGATGGGGCCGGGCCGGACGATCGCGACCTCGACGACGAGGTCGTAGAAGCTGGCGGGCTTCAAGCGCGGCAGCATCGACTGCTGCGCGCGCGATTCGATCTGGAACACGCCGATGGTGTCGGCGCGCTGGCACATCGCGTAGACCCCCGGATCTTCCGCGGGAATGTCCTGCATCCGCAGTTCGCTGCCGCGCTTTTGCGAGATCATGGCCAGGCAACGCCGGATGGCCGACAGCATCCCGAGCGCCAGGCAATCGACCTTGAGCAGGCCGAGCGCGTCGAGGTCGTCCTTGTCCCATTGGATGACCGTGCGGTCGGCCATCGCCGCGTTCTCGACGGGGACCATCCGCTCGAGCAGGTCGCGCGCGATCACGAACCCGCCGACGTGCTGCGACAGGTGGCGCGGGAAGCGTTGCAAATCGCCCGCGAGCGCGACGAGCCGCGCGATCAGCGGATTGTCCGGGTCGAAGCCGGCCTCGCGGATGCGCTCCGGATCGATCTTGCGGCCGTCCCACCACGCGAATACGCCGGTCAGCCGCTCGACCTGTGCCAAATCGAGACCCAGTGCCTTGCCGACGTCGCGCACCGCGCTTTTCGGCCGGTACGTAATGAGCGTCGCGGCCAGCGCGGCGCGCTCGCGGCCGTACTTGCGGTAGACGTACTGCATCACTTCCTCGCGCCGCTGGTGCTCGAAATCGACGTCGATGTCCGGCGGCTCGTTGCGCTCGCGGCTGACGAAGCGCTCGAACAGGACGCTCATCCGCGACGGGTCGACCTCGGTGATGCCCAGCGCGTAGCACACGGCCGAGTTGGCCGCCGAGCCGCGGCCCTGGCACAGGATGTCCTGCGAACGCGCGAAGGCGACGATGTCGTGGACGGTGAGGAAGTAGGGCTCGTACTGCAACTCGGCGATCAGCGCCAGCTCGTGGTCGATCAGTTCGCGGACGTCGGACTTGACCGGCGCATCCCCATAGCGCCGCCGCAGCCCGGCTTCGACCAGTTGGCGCAGGTGACCCGCGGGCGTGGTTCCCGCAGGGACGAGTTCTTCCGGATATTCGTAGCGCAGCTCGTCCAGCGAGAACGTGCAACGCTCGGCCAGGTCGAGCGTCGCGTCGGTCAGTTCGCGCGGATAGAGCGTGGCCAGGCGCGAGCGCGAGCGCAAGTGCCGCTCGCCGTTGCCGAAGAGGCGCATAGCCGCATTCGGTGAGCGGCGTGCGCAGGCGGATGGCGGTCAGCGTGTCCTGCAGGGCCCGTCGTGCCCGCGCGTGCATGTGCACGTCGCCGGCTGCGGCCAGCGGCAGGCCGGTCGTCGCGGGAAAGCGCCTGCAGGCGGGTGAGCCGCGCGCGATCGCCGGAGCGCGCGTGCAGTTCCGCCGCGATCCACGCGCGGCCCGCGAAGATGTCGGCGAACCAGCGCGCGTCGGCGGCCGGAAATTCGCCTGCCGCGGGCGGAATCCATAGCGCCGGGCACCGCGGCGCCAGTTGGGCCACGTCGTCCCGCGTGAGCGCGTAACTTCCCTTGGTCGCGTTGCGCCGGCCGCGCGTGATCAGCTGCGCCAGGTCGCCGTAGGTGGCGCGGTCGGTGGCGTACAGCGCGAGTTTCAGGCCGTCGGCCAGCGTGAACTCGCTGCCGACGACGAACTTGAGGCCGGCGTCCTTCGCCGCGAGATGGGCGCGCACGACACCGGCCACCGAGCATTCGTCGGTCAGCGCAAGCGCGGCGTATCCAAGCGCCTGCGCGCGCTCGACCAGTTCCTCCGGGTGCGACGCACCGCGCAGGAACGAGAAGTTGGAGAGGCAGTGGAGTTCGGCGTACGGCGGCAGCATGGCGAGCGCTCGGGACGGCGGAAGCGGAAGCAGTATACCGTATATTTGTACGGTAGTCGCCAACTTCGCGCCGGCTGCACGAGCACCCCAAGTCCACGCACGCGTTGTCGCCGGAAAATCCTTGCCACAGGTCAAAAGACGAGCCCGAATAGGCATTATGCTTTTCGGTTTAGGGGCAATACATGGACGGATCAGTCATGAACGGATCGGCAGTCACGCTGATCGTGCTTGCTTTGGTGCTGGGCGGCGCTGCCCTTGGCATGGTCCTGCGCAGGCTTTTGCCCGAGGACCGATTCAGCGACCAATCAAGGGACCTGATCAAACTGGGGACGGCGTTACTCTCGACGCTGACTGCGCTCGTACTGGGCTTGCTGATCACGTCGTCCAAGAGTTCGGCCGACGTCACCGCAGATGAGATCAAGCAGATCGCCGCCAAGATCATCCAGCTCGACCGCAACCTGCGACACTATGGCCCGGAGGCAAACGAAGTGCGCGATCTGTTGCGCCGCATGGTCACGGCCAATACCGACTTGCTATGGTCCGGGTCCGGCGCGCCGGTTCGTTCCGCCCTGGGGCAAGGCGGCACGAACATCGAGGCCATCCAGGAGAAGTTGCGATCGCTTGCGCCCAACAACGATGCGCAGCGTTGGCTGCAGACGCGCGCATTGCAAATCGCGACCGAAGTGGAACAGGTGCGCTGGCTCGCTCTCCAGCGCAGCGAAAAGTCCATTCCGATTCCTTTCCTGGTCGTGCTGGTGTTTTGGCTCGCCGTCATCTTTACGTGCTTCGGTCTGCTTGCACCGCGCCATGGGATCATCTATGCGGTCATCGCCGCGTGCGCGCTGTCGGTCTCGGGCGCCATCTTTCTGATCCTGGAGCTGAACCAGCCCTTCGCCGGACTGCTCAGGGTCTCCGACGCACCGATGCGCAACGCGATTGCCGAAATGAACCAGTAGGCGCCGTCCGCTTTTCGCATCTGCGAGCGCATGCCTTCGGCGATGAAATTTGCCCCTTCTTCCCAGCGACTCATGCCCCCCGGTGGCAGGGACACAGTTGATCTGGCACAAGCTCGCTCCGCTACGCTAAAGGTAGGATTCCGGGCGTCGAGACTCGACATTCTTCGCCTAAGGAATCATGAGGGCTCCGCACTATCCTTTGCTGGTCCGCCGTAACGACGCCGCAGCCGGGTCGTCCCGGGGCGCCCGCCTTTGCCGGGCGGCGTGGGTCGTCCTTACGATGGCACTGGCAGGCTGCACGACGGTGGGCCCAGACTTCGTGCTGCCAAAGGCGCCGGTACAGGCGCAATGGCAGGAGGCAGATAGCGCGGTCGTCACGCAAAAGCCTGCGGAGCAGATTCGTTGGTGGGACGTCTTCCACGATCCGGTGCTGAGCGGGCTGATCGAGATCGCCTACCGGAACAACTACAACCTGAAGATCGCGGGCCTGCGGGTGCTGCAGGCGCGCGCCCAGCTGGGGATCGCCGTCGGCTACCTCTACCCGCAGGTCCAGCAGGCGAACGGCAGCGTGAACTATACGTCTGCCAGCAAGAACGCGGCCAACACGAAGGCCGGGGACCTGGAATTCTGGGAATACAACGTCGGCGTCAGCGTTGGCTGGGAGCTCGATTTCTGGGGCAAATTCCGGCGCTCGATCGAAGCAGCCGACGCCAATCTGCTGGCCTCCGTCGCCGGCTACGACAACGCACTGGTGCTGCTCGTCGCGCAGGTCGCGGACACCTACGTCGCCATCCGGTCCGCGGAGGCGCAACTGAAGGTCGCGCGGGAAAATGTCGCCCTGCAGCAGCGCAGTGTCCGGATCACCGAAGCCCGGTACCGCGGCGGCGACGTCGGCGAACTCGACGTGCTGCAGGCGCGCACACAGCTGCTGGGGACCCTGGCGACGATCCCGCCATTGGAGACCGGGCTGGAGCAAGCGAAGAACGCACTTTCCACGCTGCTTGGGCAGCCGCCGGGCGGTCTCGCGGAGATTCTTGGCCCGCAGCAGGGCGTGATTCCTGCGGCGCCGCAATCGATTGCCGCGGGCGCCCCGACGGATCTGCTCCGGCGGCGTCCGGACGTGCGTCAGGCGGAACTCGCTGCCGCAGCGAAAAGCGCAGCAGTGGGGGTCGCCGAGGCCGATCTTTATCCGAGCTTCGGGTTGAGCGGCTTTCTCGGCGTGGTGGCCGCTGACGGCACCAATACCACGCGCACCGGGAACAGTGGCTTCGGCCAACTCTTCAACGTAAACGCCCTCGCGTTCGTCGGCGGGCCGTACTTCAGCTGGAACATCCTGAACTACGGGCGCATCCGCAACAACGTCCGGGTCAACGATGCGGAGCTTCAGCAACTCCTGGAGAACTACCAGAGCACGGTGCTCAACGCGGTGAAAGAGGTGGAGGACGGCATCGTGGCGTTCCTGCGCAGCCGCGAGCAGGAGCGGATTCTCGTCGAGACCGAAGCGTCGGCGCAACGTTCGCTCGCCATAGCCAACATCGGGTACCGCGAAGGCTTTTCCGACTTCCAGCGCGTGCTGGACTCCCAGAATGCGTTGCTGCGGGCACAGCAGCAGGTGGTCGCGGCGCGCAGCACGACCGTGAGCAGCGGGATCGGGATCTATCGGGCGCTCGGCGGCGGCTGGGAGATCCGTTCGGGCCAGGGGTTCGTCGACGAGGCGACCAGGGACACGATGCAAAAACGCGTGGACTGGGGTGATCTTCTGCAACCGGAAGCGACCCAGCCGCCGTTGAAGGGCCAGGGCAGCGGATGGCCGTCGCCGGACTGGTAATCAGCGGTAACCCGAACACAGGCACCCATGAGCGAACAACAGAAATCCGTGCAGGCGGGACAGGGATCGGGCAATCCCGCTGGAGAACAAACCGGCGGGTCGCGGCGAGTTCGCCGGCGCCCGTCGCTGTCAGCGCGCCCGTCAAACCGGAAGCGCCGCCCGCCCCGCGGCGGATGGACCCGGTGCGCAAATGGGTCCTGGTCTTCGCCGTCTTCTGTCTTCTCCTGCTCTCCTGGTACATGGCGGCCGACCGCTACACCCCGTACACGACGCAGGCGCGCGTGAACGCCTTCGTCGTGCCGGTCGCCCCGCAGGTCGCGGGAGAGGTTCTCTCCGTCGACGTGCGCACCAACCAGACGGTGAAGAAGGGCGACCTGCTCGCCCGCATCGACCCGGTGCGCTACGAATTGGCGGTTGCCTCGGCTGAAGCCCAGCTCGCGCTCGCCCGGCAAAACCTCAGGGTTGGGAGCTCGACCGTCGAAGCGGCCGCGGCCTCGCTGGACGCCGCGAAAGCCGCGCTCGTCAAGGACACGCAGAACGAGGCGCGCCTCAAACGGATCGACGCGGATGTTCCCGGCGCGATTTCGCAGCGGTCGCTGGAATGGGCCACCACGTCGCGCCTCGAAGGCGAGGCCCAGGTGGCGAGCGCCAAGGCCAATCTGCAGAAGGCCATCGAAGGGCTCGGTCCGCGCGACGAGAAGAATCCGCAGCTGCTGTCCGCGCGCGCGGCGTTGGACAAGGCGAAGCTCGACCTGCAGTACACGCGCCTCATCGCGCCCAGCGACGGCATCGTGACCGATCTGCGCGTCGATGCCGGCAATTTCGCGGCGACCGGCCAGCCTCTGATGACCTTCGTGGGGGCCCAGAAGATGTGGGTCGAGGCAAACCTGACCGAGAACAACCTGGGCCACATCAAGCCGGGCGACGCCGTCGACCTCGTGCTCGACGTCTGGCCGGACAAGACGCTGCGCGGGCGTGTGCGCAACGTCACGTTTGGCGTGACCGCCGCCGAGTCCACCTCGAAGCCGGGCACGCTGCCCACGGTCCAGAACGCGCGCGACTGGCTGCGCAACGCGCAGCGCTTTCCGGTGCTGATCGATTTCGACGATCCCGCGGAGGCCGCGCAGCTCGGCGCGCGCGTCGGCAGCCAGGTCAACGTGCTCGTGTACACGGGCGAGCATCCGATCCTCAACCCGTTGGGTCGGTTCCTGATGTGGCTGAGTGGCCTGTTGTCGTATGCCTACTGATGCCACCGTAGCGGCGGCAGCGCCGAAAGGGCGAGTCCTCGACAACCCCAGGGCTCGCCGTGTCCTGCGCTTCACCATCGGCGTGACGCTGGCGACTGCGTACTGCACCTACATCAACTGGCCCTTCTCGTTCCTGCTGCCGGCGCTGGTGATCCCGTTCCTGGCCTTGCCCATCCCGTCGGCGCCCTCGCTGCGCTACGGACTGTGGATCACGACGAAGCTCATTGTGTTCGCCGGCCTCGGAGTGGTGCTGATGCTGCCGCTGCATAGCCATCAGCTGTTCGGCTTCGCGGTGGTGGGGCTCATCCTCTTCATCAACTTCTACCTGCAGGCCGAGGGCAAGATCACGAGCCTCAATGCGATGCTCGTGATCGTCGGCATCACGCTCGTTCCGGCGTTCGGCGAGAATTCGATGGATGTCGGCGTCGAGTTCGCGAAAGGCATGTCGCAGTGTGCACTTGCCATGTTCCCGGTCCTCTGGATCGCGTTCGCCGCGGTGCCCGGCGGCGTGTTTCCGGGCCTGCCCAATGCGCCGCGCATCGAAGGCACGCCGGCGGACCGGGCCATCCTGGCGCTGCGGCCGGTGCTGGTGCTGCTGCCGCTGTTCGCTTACATGCTGAGCAGCGACAACAACATTCGCTACCTGATCGGCTACTACCAGCCGGCCATGATCGCGCAGCATGCGCACCGCGCAAACGCGCGCAAGCTGACCATCGACCTGATCATGGCCACGCTGATCGGCGCCACCGGCGGACTGATCATGTGGTGGCTGATGAAGCTGTGGCCGTCGTGGTTCTGGTTCGTCCTGGTGATGGCGCTGTTCTCGCTTTTCTTCGCGACGCGCATCTTCGGCAACGGACCCGGCGCGCTGACGCCGAACTACTACCGGTGGAGCTACGGCCTGACGACGCTGGTGTTCATCGTCTTCCCGGACGCCCTGACGCAGGGGTTCACCGGCGACGATCCGAACATGAAGTTCTACGAGCGCATCGTCGACTACATGCTCGTCACGTCGTACTCAGCTTTCGCCGTTCTGCTGTTCGACGCGGTCGTGGACCGCCTGCGTGCGTTGCGCAGGCGATTCGCGCGTCGCGCTCAATGACGCAGAACGCGCCGCGTTGACCGCGATGAAGCGCAGACGAGAATCATCCGCCCATGGCCAGAGCGGAGCAAAAGCCCACCACGGTCCATGTGCCGGCACTCTCCGAGCGCTCGTGGGCAAACGGGATCAGGGAATTGGCCAGCATCGCCAGAATGCCGCCGGAGGCCAATGCTGCCGCGCGCGCGCCGCTGGCGCCGCTAAAGGTCGTCGCCGCCAAGTGGCCGAGTGCGGCAGCGACACCGCAGGCGAGCATCACCCACAGCCACATGCCGGCGACGCGGCGCCAACTCCAGCCGCTTTCCGCGAGGCCGGCGGAGGGAGCCAACGCCTGGGGAATATTCGAGACGAAGACCGCTGCGAGAAATGCCAGGCTTATCTCGGTTCCTCTGGCCATCTGCACGCCGAAGATGATGGACTCCGGTACGCCATCGACGATCGCCCCGACGACGATGCCAAGCGGACCGCCACCGCCTTCGGCGCCGAACTTACGGTCCACGTAGCGTTCGCCGAGAATGAAGGTGCCGGCGCCGAGCATCGTCCATAGCGCGACCTGCCACATCTCGAGAAGTTTGGCGTTCGGCAACAGATCTGCGGCAACGGCTGCAATAAGCGCGCCCGCACCGAAACCCGCAAGATTGCCGACCGTGCGCCTTGGCACCTTGACCAAGAACACCGCAAGGCCGCTCAGGACCAGCGAAAGCTGTGCGAGTGCGCCGAGGCCGAAGGACGAGAACATGAGAATCGAGATCTTAGTGGATCTCAGCCTTGAACCTGGGCCCGATCAATCTGGCGACGATCGCAAAGAATAGCGCTGTGGACAGGCCGCACATGAGGATTCCCGTCAATCCCTCGATGGGTCCGAGCATCCGCCACGGTAGCGGCAGTACGACATCACCATAGCCCAGCGTCGCGTAGGTGACTCCGGAGAAGTAGAACGCCGACTCGGCATCGGGGAGGCACCCTGCCCAGAGGTAGAACATCGCCCAGACCCCAATTTCTGTCGCATGAATCAGGATCAGCCACCACGTCACCTCGATGAGCAGCCGGGTCATGGGCCAGAATCGCGTCGGTGCGCGGTCGTGCTTTCTCACCAATGCCGCGAACAAGGCCACCAATCCGACGATGTGCAGAACCGTCGTGATGGCCACCAGTATGAACGCGGCGAGGATTGTCGACAGCATCGTCATCAGTTCCCGGGAAGGCGCTCGGTGGGAGCCTCGGCATTCTATGTGAAAGACGTCTCTGCACACAGCATTGACGACCTGTAAGCCAAGGGATCGACCCAAAATTGACGCAACACAAAGTATCGTTCTGTAGCGTGCGGTGATAATTTCCCGTCGCTCGATTGCCGCCGCTTTCGCGAAGGCGCGCGCCGCATGCCTCGAGGCCGCGGGTACACTGTCAAATGAGCGCGGATTCGGCTTCGCTGGGGGGTAGCCGCGCATAGCCCGGATGGCGGTCAGGGAGTCGCACAATGCGTGAAGTCCGCTTGCTTGGTGGCGATTGCAATGGCCGTGCCGCTCGGCCTGGCCGGATGCGCGACCACGCATCCGCTGATGCCGACGCCGGTGTTGTACATCGGGGCGCAGGCGAAGCCGCTCTTCACCAAGGCGCCAGCCGAGGTGCAGACACCGCCGCTGGACCTGCTGTTCATTACCGACCGCGCGCCCGCGACGAAACCCGATGAGCCTGAACCGTACACGGCGGACAGGTCGCGCTCCATGGCGTTCGGGTCGACGACGATCCTGTTCGGCCAGGACATGACGTGGGACGCGCTGGTCAAGCAGAGCCTCTTGGCCGCAGCGCTCGACGCCGACGGACCTCAAGCTCGGTCCGACGAAGGAACTCGGGCGCTACCCGCGCATTCCTTACGACGTTGCGGAGACGCCCGCGGGACTGACGCGCGCCCCCGCGGTCGTCGATGCGCACGAAGCGGCCAACCGGGCGCTGCAGGCCGAGATCGCGAGTCGACTCGCCTTGAGCCCGCGCAAGGAGATCGTGCTTTACGTCCACGGCGTCAGCAACTCCTTCACTGACGCGGCCTTGACCATGGGCGAGATATGCCACTTCCTGGGCCGAGAGTTCGTTTGCGCGATCTTCACCTGGCCCGCGGGTGGAAAGCACGGCATCCTGTTCGGCTACGAAGAAGACTACGAGTCGAGCACATTCGCGGTCGAGCATTTGCGCAAGGCGATCCGCACCATCGCGGACACGCCGGGGCTCGAGAGAATTCACATCCTGGCCCACAGTCGCGGGACCGACGTGCTCGCGACCGCGCTGTCCGAGCTTTCCTTCGAGTCGTACATGCAGAAGACCACGCTGCCTCGGCGCGTCAAGCTCGGCAACGTCGTGCTGATGGCGCCGGACTTGGACATCGAGGTGGCTCCGGAAAAGATCCTGGCGATAATTTCCGATCCCGACGTGCCGTACGGCGCGACGCCGGACCCGCATGCGGTATTCCAGGCCTTGCGCCCGTTCCATCTCACCATTTATGTTTCGCCCGACGACAAGGCCCTCGCCACGTCGAGCTGGCTGTTCGGCAGCCTTGCCCGGCTCGGCCGCGTCGACACCTCGTTGCTGACGCCGGAGCAGGTCGAGTTGGCCAGCCGGCTTGGCTTCCTCGACGTGATTCAGGTTCGCGGGACGACCGACCTGTTCGGACACGGCTACTTCGTCTCGAACCCGAGGGCAAGTGCCGATCTCATCGCCATGCTGAGATACGGGCTCAAGCCCAACGAACCAGGGCGGCCGCTGGTGGAAGTCAAGCGACCGTTCTGGCGAATCCTAGTCGGAAGCCGAGGCGAAGGGTGGTACTGGAGGGGCTGACTGAGCCGCGCGTTGCGCCCGCTCGAGCGAGCAACCGGATGCCCATGCGACGATTGCCTGTGCGAATTGCCCGGGGTGCGGGCCTCGCCGCCCTGGCTCTGCTGATCGCGGGGATCGGAGTCTGGGGCGCGCTGCTGCTCGAGTATGCGGGGCCGGGCAACTTGCTGGTCCGTCGCGTGCTGGTGGTCGGCTTCTCGCTCGCTGCTGCGGGAACACTGATCGCGCTCTTCGTGCGCCGCTGGCGTTGGCGCGCGATCGGCATGTATGGGGTGCTGTGCGCTGGCCTCGTGATCCTGTGGTCGAGCATCGAGCCGACCAACGAACGCGACTGGCAGCCGGAGGTGGCCGTGCTGCCGTACGCCACGATCGAGGGCGATCGCGTCACCGTCCACAACATCCGCAATTTCGGCTATCGCAGCGAGACCGACTTCACTCCCGCGTATTACGACAAGTCCTTCGACGTGCGGGAACTGCGATCGCTGGACGTCGTGACCTCCTACTGGACGGGTCCGGCGATTGCCCACGTCTTCGTGAGCTTCGGTTTCGCGGGGGACGACTATCTCGCCATTTCCATCGAGGTCCGCAAGCCGAAAGGAGAGGGCTACTCGACGCTCAAGGGCTTCTTCCGGCAGTACGAGCTCGTCTACATCGTGGCCGACGAGCGGGACCTCATCCGGCTGCGCACCAACTATCGCCATGATCCGCCCGAGGATGTGTACATCTACCGCGTGAAGGGTTCGATCGAAGTCGAGCGGCGACTGTTCCTGGAGTACATGCACAAGATGAACGAGCTGCGTACGCACCCCGAGTTCTACAACACGCTGACCACCAACTGCACGACCAACATCTGGACGAACAACCACGTCAATGCGGGGCGCGTGCCGCTTAGCTGGAAGATCCTGGCGAGCGGCTATGTGCCCGAGTATCTGTATGAACAGGGACGGCTGGAGACGATGGGCCTGTCGTTCCCGGAATTGCAAGAACGGGCCCACGTCAACGCGCGCGCCCAGGCGGCTGATGGGGCGGCCGACTTCTCGCGGCGAATTCGCGCGTGGGGCGAACCGGGGTCCGGCGACGGGAAGAAGATCCCGCAGGCACACTGAACTGCCTGCCCGCCCGGAGCCTCGGGCCGGGACGCAACCGCAGTCAGTCGACGCTGCGCCATTCGTTTCGCCGCCCCGCGTTCCCTGTTGCCTTCGCCGCAGTGCGCGCCGTCACGCTTGTCCGCCCTTGACATACCTCCTTTCGCAACCGCCGCACGGTAAACTTGCTCGCCACTACTCCCGATTGGTTTCCCCAAATGCCTCAAGTTGGCCAGTTCCGCTATGAATTCGACCGCTTCTACCGCTACGCCGAACTCACCGAATTGCTGCACGCGTTCGTCCGCGAATATCCGCACCTCGTGTCGCTCGAGGCGATCGGCAAGAGCCACGAGGGCCGCGACATCTGGGTGGTGACGGTCACCAACGGCAAGACGGGACCGGCCGCCGAGAAGCCGGCATTCTGGGTGGACGGCAACATCCACGCGACCGAGGTGGCCGCCTCGGCAGCCAACCTCTACTTCCTGCACACGCTGGTCACGCAATACGGCAAGGACGCCGACGTGACGCGCGTGCTCGACACGCGCGCGTTCTACGTGTGCCCGCGCATCAATCCGGACGGCGCCGAATGGGCGCTGGCCGACAAGCCGAAATGGATCCGGTCCAGCACGCGGCCGTACCCCTACGACGAAGAAGACATCGAAGGGCTGACCGTCGAGGACATGGACGGCGACGGCCGCATCCTGCAAATGCGCATCCCCGATCCCAACGGATTGTGGAAGGCGCACCCGGAGGAGCCCCGCCTGCTGATCCGCCGCGATCCGGTGGAGTCCGGCGGGACCTACTACCGGCTGCTGCCCGAGGGCCGCATCGACGGCTACGACGGCTTCACGTTGCGCGTCAAGAAGCGTCCTCAGGGGCTTGATCTCAATCGCAATTTTCCGGGATCCTGGCGCCAGGAATTCGAGCAGATGGGCGCCGGCCCGTATCCCACGTCGGAGCCGGAGGTCCGTGCCGTCGTCGACTTCATCACGCGCCACACGAACATCACCGGCGGCACCGCCTTCCATACCTGGAGCGGCGTGCTGCTGCGTCCTTTCGACAACCAGCCCGACGACGCGATGCCGGCCGAAGACCTGTGGGTCTACCAGGCCATCGGGAAGAAGGGGACCGAGCTGACCGGCTATCCGGCCATTTCCGTCCATCACGATTTTCGCTACCACCCCAAGACGGTCATCGGCGCGACGTTCCTGTGGGCGTTCGAGCACCTCGGCATTCTTTCCTGGGTCGTGGAAATCTGGGCGCCGATGCGCGAGGCCGGCATCGAGGGCTACAAGTACATCGACTGGTTCCGCGACCATCCGCCCGAGGACGACTTGAAGCTCATTCGCTGGAGCGACGAGAAGCTGGGCGGCGCCGCGCACGCCGGCTGGCGGCCGTTCGACCATCCGCAACTCGGCAAGGTCGAGACTGGGCGGCTGGGACCGCTTCAATGCGTTCTCCAATCCGCCGCCGCAATGCCTCGAACGCGAGCTCGCGCGCTTTCCGAAATGGCTGATCTGGCACGCGCTGATTTCGCCCAAGCTGGAATTGGTTCACGCGGGCGCGACGGACGCCGGCGGAGGCAACTACAAGGTCACGCTGGTCGTGCAGAACACGGGTTGGCTGCCGTCGTACGTTTCCAAGCGCGCGCTGGAGCGCAAGATCGTGCGCGGACTGGTCGCCGAGATCGCCCTGCCGTCCGGCGCGTCGCTGGTGCAGGGTCTTCACCGCGTCGATGCAGGACAGCTGGAAGGCAGGGCCTACAAGCACACCGGCGTCTCGTTCTGGCCCGAGCCCAACGTCACCGACGATCGCGTGAAGATCGAATGGATCGTCAAGGGCAGGGCCGGAGACGCCGTCGACATCGTCGCGCGGCACGAGCGCGCGGGAACGTTGCGCGCTACCGTCAGGCTCGGTTAGCGCCGGCGCGGATTTCTTGCCGCGTCGGAACAGCCAAGTCGGGAGCCAAAGGCAGATCGTGGCCAATCCTGTCGCTGCCAAGCGCGGACTCGCCGCTGTGCCTCGCGGCGTCTGGGTGCTGGGCCTCGTCAGCATGTGCATGGACCTCTCGTCGGAGCTGGTCCACTCGCTGCTGCCGCTGTACATGGCGACGGCGCTGGGCGCCAGCGTCTTCGTGATCGGCATCATCGAAGGCGTCGCCGAGGCGCTGGCGCTTATCGTCAAGCTGTTCTCCGGCGTCGATCTCCGACGCTTTTCGCAAGCGCAAGCCGCTCGTGTTGTTCGGGTACGGTCTCGCCGCCGTGTCGAAGTTCGCCTTTCCGCTCGCACCGTCGCTCGGCTGGATCGTCGGGGCGCGCTTCGCCGATCGACTGGGCAAGGGCATTCGCGGGGCGCCGCGCGACGCGCTGATCGCCGACATCACGCCCGCGAATGCGCGCGGACGCAGCTTCGGCTTGCGCCAGGCACTGGACACCGTCGGGGCGATCGGCGGGCCGCTGCTGGCGCTTGGCGCGATGGCGTATTTCGTCGGCGACTTCCGCGCGGCGTTCTGGATTGCCGTGGTGCCGGCCATGCTCGCGGTCGCTGCTGATCGTCGTCGGCGTCGACGAGCCAGACCGCACGGATTCGCAGCCGGCGGATAACCCGGGCCTCCGCCTCGCCGATATCCGCCGGCTTCCGCGCAGCTACGTGATCGTCGTCACCATCGCCGGCGTGTTGACGCTGGCTCGCTTCTCCGAAGCATTCCTGGTGCTGCGCGCGCAGAACATCGGCTTTTCCGACGCGACGGCGCCGCTGGTGATGGTTGCGATGTCCGTCGTGTATGCGGCGACGTCGTATCCGGTGGGTGCGATGGCCGATCGTGGCCACGGTGCGCGCCTTCTGTCGCTCGGACTGGCGGCGCTCGTCGCCGCGGACCTCGTGCTTGCGCACGCCAGCGGCCGCTGGATGGTTCTCGCGGGCGCGGCGCTCTGGGGGCTGCACATGGGATTGACTCAGGGGTTGCTGTCGGCGCTGGTCGCTGGCTCGGCGCCTCCGGACCTGCGCGGCACGGCATTCGGCGCCTACAACCTCGTGTGCGGCATCGCGCTGCTGGTGGCCAGTGCTCTCGCCGGCGGGCTCTGGGACGCCTTTGGCCCGCGCTTCACGTTCTACGCGGGCGCGGTGTTCACGGTCATCGCGTGGATTGGCTTCCTGCGCTACGGGCTTCGCGCGGCGGCGCTGCCGCGTGCGTGAGCAGGCGATGCGTGGAAGGTCGCATACCCGGTGCGGGATTCAACCGGTCACGAGCGGTGCTTCGTCCATGGCCGCGATCTGCTCGCGCAGTTCCAGGATGCGATCCTGCCAGTAGCGCGGCGTATTGAACCACGGGAATGCGGCGGGAAACGCCGGGTCGTCCCAGCGCCGCGCGATCCATGCGGCGTAGTGAATGAGGCGCAGCGTACGCAGCGCCTCGACCAGGTGCAATTCGCGCGGGTCGAAATCGTGGAAGTCCTCGTAACCGGCGAGCACGTCGGACAACTGCCGGGTCATCGACGCGCGGTCGCCGGAAAGAAGCATCCACAGGTCCTGCACGGCCGGACCCATCCGTGCGTCGTCGAAGTCGACGAAATGGGGTCCATCGGGGGTCCAAAGCACATTGCCGGCATGGCAATCGCCATGCAGGCGCAGGGACCTGACGTCGCCGGCGCGGTCGAAGCAGTGGCGAACGCCCGCGAGCGCCATCTCCGACACGGTTCGATAGGCCTCGAGCAGATCGGGAGGGACGAAGTCGTGCGCAAGCAGGTAGGCGCGCGGTTCGTCGCCAAAGGTCACAATGTCGAGTGTCGGGCGCGTCGCGAAAGGCGTGATGGCCCCAGTCGCATGCAGCCGCCCGATGAACCGGCCCATCCATTCCAGTGTGGCAGGGTCGTCCAGCTCAGGCGTGCGCCCGCCGCACTTGGGATACACGGCGAAGCGGAAACCTTCGAACCGATGCAGTGTCCTACCGTCACTCGAAAACGGCGCGATGGCGGGAATCTCCCGTTCCGCCAGTTCCGCGACAAAGGCGTGCTCCTCGTTGATCTGTGCGTCGGTCCAGCGTAAGGGGCGGTAGAATTTCGCGACTACTGGTGCAGCGTCCTCGAGATTGACGAGGTAGACGCGGTTTTCGTAGCTGTTGAGGGCGAGCAGGCGGCCATCGCCGCGCAGGCCGACGCTGTCGAGCGCGTCGAGGATCCGGTCGGGCGTCAGGGTCGCATATGGTGGCGTGGCGGGATCGGGCATGGTGCATTGTACGTGCCGACCCTTCGCGCCCTCGAGAGGACTTGCCGTGGCGACACGAGGTTGGCAGAACCGGCAGCGGCGAGTGTCGCGCCATAACGAAGCAACCGGAGATGGCAATGCCGCAGGTTGAATCGCACGTCGCGCCCGCAGGCAGCTACCTTTACTACCGGCACAAGCTGCCCGTGCGCATCATGCACTGGATCAACGTCGTCGCGCTGACGATCCTGTTCATGAGCGGCCTGCAGATCTTCAACGCGCACGCGCAGTTGTATTGGGGCAAGTCGTCCTACGACGGCACGCCGCCGCTGCTGACCATCAGTTCACGGCAGGATGCCCAGGGCGCAGTCACCGGCTACGCGCGCGTGCTCGGTCACGAATTCGACACGACCGGCGTGCTCGGGCGCGGTACAGGCCGCCAATGGTCGGTGGGTTCGCGCGGCGTTTCCGTCGTGGATCACGATCCCGAGCATGAAATGGCTGTCGATGGCGCGGTCATGGCACTTCTTCTTCGCGTGGGTATTCGTCCTGAACGGCATTGCGTTCGTTGTCTACGCGATCCTGAGCCGTCATCTCGCGCGCGACCTGGCGCCCACCCGGTCCGACCTGAAAGGCATCGGCGCATCGATACGGGACCACCTGCGCTTCCGGCACCCGGCGGGCGAGGCGGCCAAGCGTTACAACGTGCTGCAGAAGCTGGCCTACCTCGTCGTCATCTTCGTCCTGCTGCCGCTGGTCATCCTGATGGGATTGGCGATGTCCCCGTGGCTCAATTCGCTGTTCCCCGGCTGGGTCGACATTTTCGGCGGGCGGCAGGCGGCGCGGACGATCCATTTCATCGCTGCATGGCTGCTGGTCGCGTTCGTGCTGATCCACGTGTTCCAGGTGATCATCACGGGGCTCTGGAACAACCTGCGGTCGATGATCACCGGCCGCTACCGCGTGACTCCGGAGACCGGCCATGGATAAGGGCATCGAGCCGCGCCGGCGTTTTCTTGGGACGCGCCGCGGCTGCAGCGTCGGCGCTGGTTCTGGCGGGCTGCGACGCCCTTTCGCGCAGCGAGTGGTTTCCGAAGGTGCTCGGCGTGGCCGAGCGGTTGAATTACGCCGCGGCACATGCCGTCGCGCCGCGCAAGGCGATGGCGCAGGAATTCGCGGAGTCGGATCGCTCTCCCCAATTTCGCAGCAACGGCACGGCCAATCCGGGCACGGACGAGTATCGCGCGATGGCCGCCAGCGGCTTTGCCGATTTTCGGCTGGCGGTTGCCGGCATGGTCGGCCAGCCGAAGAGCTTTTCGCTCGCCGAGCTGCGGGCGCTTCCGTCGCGCACGCAGATCACCCGGCACGATTGCGTCGAAGGCTGGAGCGCGATTGCGAAGTGGAAGGGCGTGAAGCTATCGGCGATCCTCGATGCCGTGCAACCCGCGGCCGGCGCGCGCTACGTGATGTTCTACTGCGCCGACCCGATGGAGGCGGACGGCACGGATTTCTACTACGAGAGCATCGACATGGACGACGCCTACCACGCGCAGACGATCCTCGCGTACGAAATGAACGACGCGTTGCTGCCGGTCGCGAACGGCGCGCCGCTCAGGCTCCGTGTCGAACGACAGCTTGGCTACAAGCACGCGAAGTACGTGACGGCGATTGCGCTGGTCGACAGCTTCGGCAATGTGGCGGGCGGCAAGGGCGGCTACTGGGAGGACAACGGCTACCAGTGGTATGCGGGGATTTGAACTTGGTGGTTTAGGGCGTTGGGCTAAGAGAAGACACCATGCAGGAACCACTCGCCATCGTCGATGCCGTAGCGATGATCGCGGTAGATCCACATGATTTCGCCCTGCGGATTCTCGGCGACGAAATAATCGCGGCGCACATCCTTGCCGTCCCACCAGCCGGACTCGATGCGCTCGGGGCCATCCCGCAAGATCCACGGCTTGGTCTCGAACAGGTGCGCGAGCGGCTGCGGCTCCGTCAACAGCCATAGCGGGCGCGGCGCGTCCGGAACAGGGCCGGCAGCGCGTTCGGCCATCCTCGCCGGCCGCCGCTTTCGCGGCGGCGCTCGTGCCGCCGACCGCCGATACCGCGACATCGGTCATGGCCTGCTCCGGCCGGTGCTCGGCGTGTGGCGCGACGCGGACCACGGCATCCTCGCCCAGCCGCGCGCGCAGGCGATCGACCAGCGGCACCTCGACGGCCATGGCCGCGTCCTCCGGCAGCAGCCCGAGGTTGCGGCCGGCCAGCGGCACCGTCCCTTCGCTCGTCAGCACGATCGACTCCACCGCGGCCGGCAGCGTCACGCGGGCGAGACGTTCGCGCAGCACGCTGGTGAGATGCGCCGGCGTGCGCGCCGGCGCGCCGAGCGCAAACGACACCACGGTTGGCGGCAGGCCGCGCTGCCGCAGGTAACGCTCGTGCGCGAGGGTCAGCTGCAGGCGAGTGACGCCCAATCCCCGGGCGGTGAGCCAGGTCGCGAGTTCCTGCACGAGGCGGTTGACGCCGAAGCCGAGCGCTTCCGTGTCGTGCACGGGCGCGGGCAGGTCGAGCTTGGCTTCGAATCGCGGTGGCGGCACGAAGGACGGGCGCGGGTCGGCGACGCGGCCGAGAACGCGATCGATGATGCGCACCAGTTCGTCGCCGCCGCGGCGCGCCAGCCCGTCGCGCGGCAGCGCCGCAGCCTGCCCGAACGTCGTGATGCCGGCATTCTCGAGCGTCGTGCGCAGCGCGTCGTCGAGATCGACCAGCGTCAACGGCAACGGTGCGAGCAGCCCCGGCAGTTGCGCGACGGACGTGACGGGTTGCGTGCGGCCGGCGCGGGCGAGGAGCAGCGCGGCGCCGGGTGTTGGCGCCAAGCCGAGCCGCGCGGTGTACCCCAGGTCGTGGGCGCCGCGTTGCAGCCGTGCCGCGAGCTGCGGCAGGCCGCTGAACAGACGCAGGCTGCCGCCGATCTCGGCGACGAGGGCGTCGGGCAGAGCCAGGCACGCGTTGGGCGTGAACGTCAGCGCCCACGTCGCGAGTTGCGCGAGCGCGCGCGTTTCGCCGTCGGCATCGCGATCGCGGGAATGCATTTCCGGCGCGAACGCGAGTGCCGCGGAAATCAGCTGCCCGGGGCGGATGCCGGTTTCGCGTGCTGCCGCGTTGGCGGCGACGACGCGCGGATAGTGCCCGCCGCTGCTGACGACGAACGGGTGCGCGGCGTCAGCCGGCGATTGCGCGCGAGCGAAGACGTCGAGCGGCAGCGAAGGGAAGAGGAGGCAGGCCCAGAGCATGGCGAGGCCACCGTCAGCCAAGTGGCCGATCGACGTCTGGAACTGAAGACCGCACGCTTGACGAAGACTGTTGCCGGACAGTGCAAGGTTGACAAGGTACGGCAGAGACGTATAATCGAAAATGTTTCACTTCGTCGAAACACCGCTGTTCACGCGGCTGATTCAGGAATATCTGTCCGACGACGAATATGCGTTGCTGCAGCAGGCGTTGATGGCTGATCCGCAGATTGGCGATGTCATTCCCGGATCCGGAGGCGTCCGGAAGATGCGGTGGCGCGTCGCGGGTCGTGGCAAGCGGGGCGGGATCCGCATCATCTATTTTCTGCGCCTCGCGCGAGGACAGATCTGGCTTCTCACTCTTTACGCAAAAAACGTGACCGACACCATTTCCGCTCATGTCCTCAAACAGATCAAAGCCGAAATCGACGGTTAAAGCCTCCCGTCCGCGGTCGGTCGGGCATGAGGTTCTGGAAGGGCTGCGCCAACTCAAGCGCGGCAAGGTGGGACGCGTCGTGAACGTGCCTTCGGTGGCGGCAATTCGCGAGGCAACCGGTCTGTCACAGGCCAGGTTCGCCTTGTTGCTCGGTGTGTCGGTGCGCACGCTGCAGGAGTGGGAGCAGGGACGGCGAGCACCCTCGGGCGCGGCGCGGACGTTGCTGCTGATTGCCACGAAGAACCCCCGCGCGTTGCTCGAAGTCGCCTGACGTCGCCCTTTACCGTCAGGCCGGGGACGCAGTGCCCCAGATCGCCGCCTCCGAATAACCCAGCGCCGCGAGTTCCGGCGCGCGCAGGTGGGCCTCGTTGGCGCAGAAGAACTCGTCCAGCTGCGGCGGCTTGACGTGCGTGCCGGCCAGCATGGCGTGCGCCTGCCCGCGGTGGTGGATCTGGTGCTGAAAGAGATGCGCGAGGAAGCGCGTGACGGTCTCGTGCACGATCCCTTTGCTGCGCGGGACGGCGACCGGCAATTCGAGTTGCGCCTCGGTGAGCGTCGCGCAGGCGTCGACCAGCCGGCGGTCGACATCGCGTTGCGCGGCGTGCAGCTCGCGGCAGACGGCGAACGGCTCCTCCGGTTCGTAGAAGCGTCCCGCATCGAGGTTGGCCGGCTGGCCGCGGATAAAGCGCTCGAACGCGTCGACGTAATACCAGTCGACGGTGAGGTTGTGGTTGAGGGTGGCCTTGAGCGACGGAAAGAAGCTCACGCGCGGCGCCGCGAAATCTTCCTGCGACAGCCGGTCGCACGCGGCCAGCAGCCGCTCATTGGACCACGCGTTGTTGTACGCCATGGTGGTGAAATGGTGAGCGAGGCCGCCCGTTGCGATGGTCATCGTCTGTCCTCCTGTCATTGCGTGCCGGATTTGAGGCGCGGGCTTGCCGCGGATGGCGGCGAGGCGGGCATGCATCCGGGCCTGCCGACGTCGATCAGGACCGGCGCCGGCAGTTCCGCTCCGCGGCGTTTCAACACGCGCACGGCAAGGTGACTTCCGTGCGGCGACAGCGCGAGGCGCAGCGGCGCGGCGGTGGCGCTGCCGCGCTGACCCGGCCGCCGCCACAGCATGCCCCACGTGCGGCCTTCGCGTGCCGCGACCTGCAGCCGGCGCAATGCGCGCTCGTCGTGCGTGGGCAGCCACGCGAACGCGGCGCCGCACTCGGGCGCGCGCAGCGCCTGGTCGAAGGCCCACAGCGCATCCTTCGGGTCGCGGCAGTGCACGACATGCAGCCGCGCGAGATCGAGGCCGGCCATGGCGAGCGCGGGCGCGTAAGGCCGGTGCGGCGGCGCGATCCACACCACGTCGCGCCCCTGCGCCTGCACGCGCGCGAGCGTGGGCAGCGTGAGGCGGATCTCGCCGATGCCCTCGCGTTCCAGCAGCATTTCCGTCAGCGCGCCCTGCGGCCAGCCGCGTCCGGGCAGCGCGGCATCCAGCAGCGCAAAGCCGGAAGACAACGCCGAGGGCTCCGGCGCGCAGTCGTCGCCACGCCAGATCGCCGGATGCGCGAGCAGGGCGGCGACGCTGGCAGATGAGGCAGGGGAGGCAGCGGTCATCGCGAGTGGGATTGCAATGCGGGCATCAGAAGCGGAAAGGAAAACGTCAGGCAGCCGGCGGCCAGTGCCGCGCGAAGATGGGCGCCACGCGCGGCTCGT
Source organism: uncultured beta proteobacterium (assembly GCA_963816165.1). Lineage (GTDB taxonomy): Bacteria > Pseudomonadota > Gammaproteobacteria > Burkholderiales > Casimicrobiaceae > VBCG01. The sequence goes on along the minus strand of CAWFJL010000010.1, from coordinate 155,991 downwards.
TCTCGATGCGCGCCAGCAGCGCGCTGAATTCCGGTCGCGCGGTGGCGAGATGCTTGCGCGACCCCGACCATTTCGACACCACCGCCGCCAGCAGGTCGAGCGCGCCGATGTGTTCCCCGCCCAGGAACGGCCGTGCCGGAAACGTGTCGGCAAAGACTTCCCACAGGTGATGCAGGCGCTGCGTGGCGCCGGCCTTGATGCGCTTGTTCGTCTTTTCGTCGGGTTCCGCGCACCAGCGCTCCGGATAATCGATGAGGCCGATCGCGGCATAGCAATTGGCCGCGATGTACACGAGCCCGCGCAGGGTCTGCGCACGCGCTGCCGGGTCCGCGGGAAGCAGGCCACTGGCCGGATGCGCGAGGCCGAGATGGATCAGGATCGCGGCGCTTTCGGTCAGCACCGAGCCATCCGGAAGCACCAGCGTGGGAATCTGCCCCAGCGGATTGACGCGCATGAGCTCATCGAGCCCCGGACCCGGCTCCCACGTCGCTGCGTTCACGCTCTTGAACTCGATGGCGGCCAGCGTGAGCGCGGCTTCCGTCGCCGCCGACCCCGATCCCTTGGCACCGAACAGTGTGTACATGGCGGACTCCTCGGAGGGTCAGGCGGTGGCCGCGGACTTCATCAGTTGCTGGAAGCGGCGGTCCATTTCCTCGCGGCGCGACATCCTCGACATGCGTGCCGATCGACCACACGTGGCCGAAAGGGTCGGCCAGCGTGCCGGTGCGATCGCCATAGAACTGGTTGGCCACCGGCCGCTTGACCGTGGCGCCGGCGGCAATGGCGCGCGCGAACGCGGCATCGACATCGGGCACGTAGACCATGAAGCTCACCGCCGAACCGCCGAGCTTCAGCGGATCGGGGTAGCCGTCCATGCCCTCGGCCAGCATGACCGGCGAATTGCCGATCTTGATTTCCGCGTGGCCGATCGTGCCATCGGGACCTTCGAGGCGGAACAATTCGACCGCGCCGAACGCGCGCTGATAGAAGTCGATCGCTTTCCTGGCATCGCGGACGATGATGTAGGGCGTGACGCTGGCATAACCGGGAGGAATCGGGGCAACGGCCATGACAATCTCCGAAAGAGGAAATACGGTGGGACCTGTGCGGAAAAAATCCGGACGCCAAGCGTTTCCAGGCAGGAAACGTTTAGCGCCCGGGAAGTCTCCGACAGGAATTCATGGATTCAACCTACGGTGTTAGCGAACCGAGGCCGCGTTGAAATGCGGATTCTCGATGATCGCGAACGTGTTGCCGAACGGGTCGCTGACGGACGCGACCTTGATGCCTTCGCCGACATCGTGCGGCGCCTCGCGTGCGGTGGCGCCCGCCGCCTGCAATTGCGCGAACGCGGCGGCCGCATCGGCGACACCCCAGTACGCGACGGACCCGTCCGGACCCGGCGTGCCGTCGGGGATCAAGCCCAATTCAAAACCGCCGACGTTGAAGCCGACGTAGAACGGCTGGTCGAAGTAGGGCGCAATACCCAGCACGCCGGCGTACCACGCCTTGCCGCGCGCGAGATCGGTGACGGGATAGATCACAGTGCGCAAGCCCAGAATCATGGCGGTCTCCTTTCCGCGGTTTCTGCCCCGGCAGCCAGTACGGCGTGCCGTCCTTGTGCGCAGGAAAGCAGCCATCCTCACGGTCGACCCACATCAGGTCGTCGTCAGGATAAAAGCCGTTGTCGCCGGGAATGCGCGCGCCCAGGATCAGGTAGCGCGCCGGCCGGTCGGAGCGATTGACGAAGTGGTGACCATCGCGCACGCCGGCCTTGAAGCCGACGCACATGCCCGCGGTCATCGTCGTCTCGCCCGCGTTCATGCGCAGCACGAGCTCCCCTTCGAGCAGGTAGAGGAACTCGTCCTCGAGCGTGTGCCAGTGCCGCAGCGCCGATTGCCCGCCGGGCTGCAGCGTTTCCAGGCTGAGTCCGAAGTTGGTCAGGCCGAACGGGTCGCCCAGGCGCTTCCATTCGCATTGGCCCATGCGGGACTGGAACGGCTCGGGATAGCCGCCACCCGACTCGGCCGGCAGCGATTCGACGTGGACGGGTGCGGTTCTGATTTCAGCCATGCGCCTTCTCCTTGCGTTGGGCCAGCGTGCGCTTGCGTTGCGCCGTATATTTCCACCACGGGCGTGCCGGCGCGCCTTCGACGTAGCGCACCGCGGCGATGAAGGTGTCGAGCACGCACGGGTCGTGGCGCGTGCCGGTCGCGCGGTTCAATGCGTCGTAGAGCGCGTACGGATCGCGGCCCTTGAGATCGCGCGGCGCGCGAATGCCGATCGCGCGCAGATCCGCGGCGATGGCGCGGCCGACGTTCGGCAGGTCCTCGAGCATGTCGGAGTTGCGAGCCGAGACGGGAGCCGAGGTGGAAACCGAGGTGGAAACTGAGTTGGCCATGGGCGTTCCTCATTCATCCTGCGGTTGGAACAGTTCGACCGGATTGCCGGACGGATCTTCGACCAGGATCTGCCGTCCGCCGGGACCGCTCACCACATCGTTGCGGAAATGCGCGCCGGCGGCGCGCAGCGCGGCGATCGTCGTATCGAGATCGGCCACCGCGAGCACCAGCCGGTTCCAGCCGCCGGGCACCGGTTGCGCGCCATCGGGCATGGGCCGCGCCGCGGAGGTTCCGGGTCCGGAGAGCCACAGCGTCAAGTCATCGCGGCGGACCATCGCGAACGGCGGACCCCAGCGCTCGACCAGCTCGAAGCCCAGCGCGCCCACGTAGAAATCCAGCGCGGCGTCGACATCGTTGACCAGATAGCGGATGTTGGCCATGCGCAAATCTCCGGAACCGTTTCAGAACGAACGGCTGGCGCGGATCAATCCCACCGCGATGCCCTCGATGGCGAAGGGCGTGGCCTTGGGGTCGACGACGATCGGCGGAAACGCCGGATTTTCCGCCACCAGCGTGATTTCACGCCCGCGACGTTTCAGGCGTTTGACCGTGACTTCCTCACCTAAGCGCGCCACCACGATCTGCCCGCTGCGCGCGTCGGAACTCTTGTGCACGACGAGCAGGTCGCCGTCGAGGATGCCGATATCCTGCATGCTGCTGCCGCGCACGCGCAACAGGTAGTCGGCGTGCGGCTCGAACAGCGTGGCGTCGATGCGGTACTGCGCCTCGATGTGCTCGGCGGCCAGGATGGGGCTGCCCGCCGCCACCCGGCCCACCAGCGGCAGCGTCCCTTGCAGCGGCACGCCGGGGATGTCCTTCAGCCGCAGGCCGCGCGCGGCGCCCGGCGTGATTTCCAGCGCGCCCTTCCTGGCCAGCGCCTGCAGGTGGTCCTCCGCCGAGCTGGCGGTGGAAAACCCCAGGCCCGCCGCGATTTCCGCGCGCGTGGGCGGCATGCCCATGGCTTCCATGTGGCCGCGGATCCAGTCGAGGATCTGCTGCTGCCGGGCGGTGAGACGCGGCGGAGCCACAGGCGCGTCGGCACCGGTGGCGGGCAGGTGGGCGTTCATTTTCCGGAACTGTTGACGGGGAGGCATGGAGTACCGTATGGATATGCGGTACACGGATTATAGACGGTGAAATGGTGCCGTCAAGGGGTGCGCGTCGCCCGTCAATTTTGACCCGCGCCCGATGCGCTCCTATAGTGTGCGGATGGCCGCGGCCCGCGCCGCGTCCGGTGCCAAGGACCTCATCCAACGTGAAGGCGCTCGTGTTCCTGCTGGTGCTGCCCGTCCTCATCGGGTTTGCCTCCGAGATGGTCTTTCGCGACGCGAGGCGGGCCTCGTTCGCCGCGGCCGTGGGCTCCGCGCTGGTCGTCTTCCTTGGCGTCTTCGTCTTCGACCCCGCAGGAGCCTGGAACTGGATCGCCGCGCTGCTGGTGTCGCCGCTGCCGATAGCCCTGGGTGTGGTCACGGTGCTGTACTGCTACGGGCGGCTGCAGATGCGCAAGCCCGGCCGCCACCATGGCGCGTGACGCGCCGGAATCGCCTGCCATCGTCCTCACGACGGACCGCCTGGTCCTGCGCCACCTCACGTTCGACGACGATGCCTTCATCGTCGCGTTGCTGAACGACCCGGGATGGCTGCGCTTCATCGGCGACAAGGGCGTGCGCACGCGGGAGGACGCGCGCAACTACCTGGCCAAGGGTCCGCTGGCCATGTACGAGCGCCACGGTTTCGGCTTGTACCTGGTCGAACTGGCGGACGGGCAGGTTCCCATCGGGATGTGCGGCCTCATCAAGCGCGACACGCTCGACGATGTGGACATCGGCTACGCCTTTCTCCCCGCGTTCCGCGCGCAGGGCTACGCGCATGAAGCGGCGTCGGCCGTACTGGCGTATGGCAAGCGGCGGTTCGGCCTGACGCGCATCGTCGCGATCACGTCTCCGGATAATGCCGGCTCGGCACGGCTGCTCGAGAAACTGGGCATGACCCTTGAGAAAACGGTTACGCTTGCCGGAGCCGACCACGAGGTCCGGTTGTATGCATCCGGTGCCTGAGGGCAACTGAGCGCAACTGAGCGCAATTCAATCCACGGGATCCGCAACGATGAACGACGAGAAGATTAGAGTGCGCGTCACCGAGAGCGGACAGTTCCTGGACGTCGTCGTCCTGAACAAACGCGCCGACCGCATCGAGATCGTGCTCGGCGAGGGCGTGCACAGCGTCCGCTGTGAATTGACGCCGACGCGCAATGCGCAGGCCTACGTCGGCAACGCGATGGGCCGCGAGATCGTCTACGAGCGCCCGCGCGCCACGGTGCAGGCGGACATCGACCGCGTCAATCCGGCGCTGCGCAATTCCGGCCGGCGCTGAACGCTACTCGATCACCTCGTCGGCCTGCAGCAGGACCGTGGCCGGAATCGTCACGCCCAGCGCTTTGGCAGCCCGCTTGCTGATCACCAATTCGAACTGAGTCGGCTGTTCAATGGCAAGGTCGCCCGGGTTGGCACCCTTGAGGATCTTGTCGACGTAGTCGGCGGCACGCGCATGCAGCTTGCGGAGACTGGGGCCGTACGACATGAGACCGCCCTGTTCGACGTAGGCCCGGTCCTCGAACAGCGCCGGAATCTTCAGCTTGGCGGCGCGCTCCGCAATGGCCCGATACTCGGATGCGACGAGCGAGTCGCCGGAGTTCAGCAGCGACTGGGTTCCGTCCCCGCCGATCATGTCGAGCTTGATCGCGAGTTCGTCGCGCGACCGTACTTCGTCCGACTGGAACTTGAGCCCTGCCCGGGTGGCCGCCTCCTGCATCGTCTTCACTTCTGGCACGTTGTCCGGCCGCACCGGGTTCCAGATCACGGTGGTCTGGGTGAGTTTCGGGAAAGCCTGTTTGAGCAGGTCTACCCGCTTTGCGGACAGCGGCAGACTCATGGCCGAGACGCCGGTGACGTTGGTCGCCCGGATGGGACAGGCTCTGGACCAATCCTGCCTTCACCGGATCGCCGGTGGCCGTCATGACGATCGGTATGGTCGTGGTGAATTTCTCTCGCCGACAGCGCTTCCGGCGTGCACATCGCAACGATGACGTCCACCTTGTCGCGGACCAGGCCTTCCATGATTGCATCGAGCTTGGCGGCGCTGCCGCCTGCATCGATGTAGTCGAGCTGGACGTTCTTGCCGTCGACATAACCCAGCTCGGCCATGCGCGCGCGGAACGATTGGGCGTTGGGTGCTGACGGGCCCTGGCCGAACAGCCAGACGTAGGCGACACGCGGGACCTTCGTTGCCTGTTGTGCCAGCGCCGGCGATGATGCGGCGGCGAGGGCAATCGCTACAATTGCGGTCATCACGCGAGCAGCGGTTCGCACGTTTCCCCCTGTGGTGTGAGCGGCAGACCGGGAGTCTACCCTTCCCGTCATGGCCCTGTGAATAGGCGAATAATCACATGTCGAAGATCATTCCCGCGCGCATGACTGCCCAGGTCGATGGCGAATTTGTCGTCTTCCTGATCGGCATGCGGATCAACCGGCTATGGAAAGTCCACAAGTGGCTGCCCGTGGTCATGGCCATGCCACGAATGTTGCGGGAGCTGCAGGCGGACCCCGACTCGGGGCTGCTCGGCTTCCAGTCATGGTTCGGCAATCCGAACGTCATGGTGCAGTACTGGCGCTCCTTCGAGCACCTCGAGCGCTATGCCAAGGATGCGACGCACGCGCATCGCCCGGCGTGGGCAATGTTCAACCGGACAATCGCGAGCAACGGCGACGTCGGCATCTGGCACGAGACCTATCGCGTCCGTCCGGGCGACTTCGAATGCGTCTACAACAACATGCCTACGTTCGGCCTGGCGGCGGCGACGCGGAGCGTTCCTGCTTCCGGCCATCGTGAATCCGCCCGCGGGCGAATGGACGCGCGGCCTTCCTGACCGGCTGTAGCATCAGTCGCGCTTCGCCGGATATTGCACGACCTTCGCCACCGCGCGTTCGAAGGCATCGCGCGGCGAAAGCATGCGCTGCTTGCCGCGCCGAGATGAGCGGGTAGTGGCGCAGCGCGGCCAGGCGATCGTTGACTTCCGCGCATGCCGTTGCGCACGTGACCCAGAGCGCCGGATCGATCCTCCGCAGGTCGTAGGCGCCGGAATGACTGCGCAGCGTCTTGCGGCCGCGCTTGTCGCTGTACTCGTGGAAATACGACATCGCGAGTTCGCGCAATGTCCGGTACACCGGATCGCGAAAGCGCAGCACCGCACCGTTGGTCTTGGAAATCGCACCCCACGCGCCGCCGCGGCGGAACAGCGCGACGACATGCGGAAAGTCGCTGGGCGCACAGTCCATGTGCATCACCAGGGGCGGGTCGCCGTGCAGCCACAGCGCGCAGGCAGCGACGAACGCTCCCTCGATGCAATGGGCGCGACGCTGCCGCAACACTTCGCGCACGGAGAGAATCGTTTCGCCGCCAAGCTCGTGATTGGCCGGGATGGCGTTGAGGTACATCTGGATCTTCTGCGGGGTGCCAAGCCGGTCGAGCGCGGCGAACTCGCGTCGGGTGAGGCGCAATTCCTCGCGCCGGGCGCGCTTGCGGAAAGTGGCGGCCATGGGCATGACGGGTGACTTGCGGCTATTATCCGCACAAATGCGCCCGCCGCCGCGTCCTGTTCGTTTGGCGAGATCGGCACCCGACCGATGAATTGCTGATTCTTGCCGTCTCGCGACGCGCGCTACGCGCACCCCATCGCGTTCCTGTTCCTCATCCTGCCCTTCGGCGCGACGAGCGGATACCTGACGGTTGCGGTCGGTTACCGGTTGTCACAGGCGGGCCTGAGTGTCGACCAGATTGCGCAGCTGGTGGCCGTTGCCTTCATCCCGCAGACCTGGAAATTCCTGTGGGCGCCGGTGGTCGACACAACGTTGAAGCGCAAGACCTGGTACTTGTTGAGCGCCGTGCTTACGGCCACCGGCATCTTCTTCACCGGCGCATTGCCTGCGTCGGCGCAGTCCATGCCGGCGCTCTATGCCGTCGTGCTGCTGGCCAATCTCGCGGTCACGTTCCTGGCCATGTCCGTGGAGAGTCTCATGGTGTACTGCACGCGGCCAACTCAGCTGGGCAGGGCGAGCGGCTGGTTCCAGGCGGGCAATCTCGGCGGACAGGGATTGGGCGGAGGCGCAGGGCTATGGATGGCGCAGACGTTGCCGGAGGCGTGGATGGGTGCCGCTGTGCTCGCCTCGGCATGCGCACTGTGCAGCGCCGCGTTGCTGATGCTGCGCGAGCCGCCCTCCCTGGCGCGCAGCGGAAGCTACGTGCGCGACCTGCGCAACGTGCTGAACGACCTGTGGCAAGTGGCGCGCTCGCGAGCCGGCACCCTGGCCCTGCTCATCGTGTTCCTTCCCATCGGCACCGGGGCGGCGTCCAACCTGTGGGCAGCGGTGGCCGACGACTGGCACGCGTCGGCGAACACCGTGGCGCTGGTCACCGGCGTGCTCGGGGGCGTCGTGTCGATGGCGGGTTGCCTGATCGGCGGCTACCTGTGCGATCGCATGAATCGGAAATCGGCGTACGTGCTCTACGGCGCGCTGCAGGCCGGCTGCGCCGTCGCCATGGCGCTGGCGCCGCGCACGGAGGCGATGTACATCGCGTTCACGATGACGTATGCGCTGATCACCGGGTTGACCTACGCCGGATTCTCCGCGGTCGTGCTCGAAGCCATAGGACTGGGCGCCGCCGCCACCAAGTACAACGTCTTCGCGTCGCTGTCCAACATGCCCATCGCGTACATGACGGTCATCGAGGGATGGGCGCAGACGCGCTGGAACGTCAGCGGGATGCTGTTGACGGAGGCATTGTTTGCCACGGCGGGCTTGGCGGTGTTCATCGCGGCCGCGGCAGCGCTGACACGGCGCAGGCTGGCAACGCCCTGACGCGCGCCAACGCGATCAGGCCGGCAGCCGCGCCACGTCGATCCACGTTCCTTTCGCCTGCGACGCGACGCACGCCTCGATGAACGCCATCGTGTGCGCGCCATCTTCGATGCGTGGGTAGGGGAAGGCAGGTGCAGATTCTCCCAGCGCGCGCGCCATGCGCTCCTGCGCCACCTCGGAGTAGATATTGGCGAACGCTTCGCGCAACCCTTCCGGATGACCGCGCGGCGTACGTCCGGCCGCGATGATCTCGGCGGGCAGGAACGTGTCGCCGCGGCCGTAGATCCTCGCGGGCTCGCCCTGCAGCGCGACGCGCAGGTAACTCGGCTCGCGATGCGACCAGTCGAGCATTCCCTTCTCGCCATAGATCCGCAGCCGGATGTCGTTTTCTCCGCCGGCGGCGGCCTGCGTGACGGTGAAGGTTCCTCGCGCTCCGCCATGGAACCCGACCAGCGCCGACACGTAGTCGACGACCTTTCGGCCGGGAACCAGCGCGCCCACGTCCGCGACCACGCGGGCGACTTCGAGATCCGCGGCGAAGCACGCAAGGTGCTGCGCGTGGCATCCGATGGCGCTCAACACCAGCGCCATGCCGCTGCGCTGTGGATCGAGTATCCAGCGGAAGCGATTGTTCTGCGGGCCATCCTCGACGCGTGTCGCGAGCCCGCTCTGGATGTATTCGACCTGCACCAGATGGATCCGCCCCAGGTCGCCATTGCGAACCAGCGTGCGCGCATAGCGGGTCATCGGGTAGGCGGCGTAGGCGTGCGCCACCGCGAACAGGCGGCCGTTCTTCCGCGCGCGCGCCACCAGGTCGCAGGCTTGCGCGAAATCGTGCGTCACCGGCTTGTCGCCGACGACGTCAAGGCCCGCATCCAGGGCTGCCGCCGCAAACGGATAGTGCGTGTCGTTGGGCGTCATGATCGCCACGGCGTCGATGCCGTCGGCGCGAAGCTTTTCCTGCGCCAGCATGTCGGCCACGTTGCCGTAGCTGCGTGCTGCGTCGAATCCCATCGCGGCGCCGGCAGCCCGGGAGCGTCCGGGATCGCTGGAAAATACACCGGCGACCGCGCGCCACCAGCCATCCATTTCCGCGGCGCCGCGATGCATGCGCCCGATCCAGGCGTCGGGCCCGCCGCCGATGATCCCCAGCCGCAAGGGCCGCCCGAACCGTTCCTTCAATCCCGACATGTGCTCTCTCCCGTTGAAGCGTTACGCGTCCCGTCGCAATCGGAAAGCGTAGCACGCCGCGAATTCGTGTTTGCGCCCGCGCAAACTGCGCCGCAAACGCTCTTGACGATCCGTCGTATCAGGAGTCTTATCGAAACCTGTCCTTTCTCGCCCAAGGAGCATCGTCATGGCCAAAAAAGCCCCCGCTGCAGCCAAGTCCGCCGCCAAGAAACGCGCCACCCGCAAGCCGGCCGCCAAAGCAGCACGCAAGACGGCTCCGAAGGCCGCTCCGCGCGCGCCGTCCTTCGCCGCCTATTCGCCGGCGTCGCTGCCCGGCATGGGCGACATGGCGAAGATGGCGAAGTTGATGACGCCCGAGCAGGCGATCGATCTGTACAAGGCGAACACGAAGATGGCGCTCGACATCATCAATGCGGCCATAGAAGGCACGGCCAAGGTGCGCAGGCTCCAGTTCGAAGGCGAGGAGCAGGCGCGCGCAATGGGCCACAGGGCCGCAAGGAACGCTGCGGAGGCAGGCAGTCCCAACGCGCTGATGGCGGCCGGGCAGAGCGTGTCGCAGGAAGCCGTCGAAAGCGCGATGCGCTACTGGGGACAGATGTTCGAATTGGTCGCCGAGGTGCAGAAGCGACTGTTCACGCTGATGGAAGGCCAGATGGCCGGCGTACCCGGCGTCAAGGAAGCCAAGGCGGCCATGGCGATGATGCCGGACATGCGGCAGGCGCAGAACGTGATCAATGCGTTGCAGGGCGTCGTGTCGTCCGGTGGCAATGCGTTCGAATCGATGCAGAAGGTCATGGGCGACTTCGCCAGGTTCATGCCGGGCCAGAAGCGCTGATTCTTGATTTTGATCGCTGGGCATGCCGGCGCGATGAGCTTGCGCCGGCCCAACGTGCGCGCACGATGGGCAGGCTGCCGTGGCCTCTTCCGGGCCTGCGATTCTTGCCAAACAAAAACCCCACCGCATGGGTGGGGTCCGCGTGCTTCGGCGAGGTCGCGATCTAGCCGCTGCCGTATTGCGTGATTGTCACGTCCGAATGGGGGATGAGTCGCTTCTCTGCGCGGCGCGCGGCCCGGTCCTGGTCGCTGGACATTTTCATGAATGCCAGCCCGACCAAGAGGACAAAGCCCCATCCGACCAGTCCCAACATGATCAGGTTCAGATCCATACTCCCCCCAACACCAAGGTACCACGTGCGCAGTCTGTCGCCGCCGCATCGGCGCAGGCTTGTTCTGGATCAAGAAAGGGTCCGGCCGAAGGCGCGTGCGGATATGATTCAGATCAAAGAGTTAGCGCTAGCTGGCCCACGAACCGCTGCGATTCCCCTTCTGTTCCTGCATTATACATGCATCTCGATGATTATTCGGGCATTTCCTATGTTTGTTCAAGCGGGGAACATCCTATTGGTAAGGCAGAAGCTTGCTGCTCTTCTCAGACATCTGGTCGGGTGATGAACGTACCTGCGGCGGCAGATTGTGAGTACTGAAGCGGCTTTTCTGGGCGCGGTCGTCGTGGGCCTCGGCGCAACGCTGTTCATGGATGTTTGGTCCATGCTGCTGCAGCGGGCGTTCGACATTCCTTCGGCGAACTACTGTCTGGTCGGACGCTGGCTTCGTCATATGCCCGAGGGCAGGTTCAGGCACGCCAGTCTCGCCGACGCTCCGCGGAAGAGCTCCGAGTGCGCGGTCGGCTGGGTAGCCCATTACGCGATTGGTACCATGTACGCGCTGGTGCTGGTCGCTTTGGCGTCAGGCGACTGGCTCGCGCGGCCCACCTTGTTACCGGCCATGTTGTTTGGCGTCGGCAGCGTGCTCGTGCCGTACCTGGTCATGCAGCCTTTGTTCGGGCTTGGGATTGCCGCATCGAAAACCCCGCGGCCAATGCAGGCGAGGCTGCGAAGCCTAATGGCGCACGCAGCCTTTGGAGTCGGTCTCTATGTTTGTGCTGTTGGCGTGAGTTACGTGCTGCGGTCAATGCCTGACACGTTACCAATACCGGACGTCGCGCGGGCGCACGCTACGCCATGATCGCGCGTCGATCAACTCTGCTCCGTTAGCCCCATGATCACTCTCTACCTGATCCCGCCGATCATTGCGTTCCTGCTGCTGGCGGCGCACTTCTTCAGGAGCGACAATCTGGGCCTCGTGCTAGTTTGCGTACTCGCAAGTTCCCTTGTTCTTGTTCAGCGCCCATGGGCTGCGCGCACGATTCAGTTCTGCCTCTTGCTCGGGTCCGCCGAATGGTTGCATTCGACCATTTCTCTTGTTCTCTCCAGGAGTCAGATGGGTCAGCCGTTTATCAGGCTTGCGATGATTCTGGGTGGCGTTACGCTATTCACGGCGCTAACTGCACTCGTGTTTCAGACGAGGAAGGTCAGAGCGCGCTTCAACGTTGGACACCCGCGAATGGGCGACAAGAGGTAACGGCGTGGCCCCGATTGATTACATCATCGTGAAGGTCGACGAACTAAATGCGAGTGTTACGTACTGCCCCACTGGGTTTCCTGAACGACATCTGCTCGTTATCCGGTCGTATACACCGTAGGCCGCTGGAATATGGCTAATATCCTCGTCGGTGTCTTCGCGATATTCCTGTGCATCATCAATGCCGTGGTATGGACATTGGTATCCGACAAGCCGCTCGTCAGCATCGGCTGGCTTCTGGCAGCCGTAGCCTGCGTATGGCTGCAGAAATGGTCGCGCGGATAACGTTTGAGTACTGGCCCGGCAACGGTGCTAGGGGAGAACCGAGGCTATCGATTATCAGCAGCCGGTGGCAACACGATAGTCCTCGCTCAATTCGCGTTGCCTTTCATCCTGCTCGCGCGACATCTGCAACGCGGCGAACAAGCCAAACCCGACCATCCCGCCAAGGGAAAAAGCAAGGTAAATCCACAGAACGCTCATGGACATCTCCTGTGGTTGTGACGACCCCATTAGGCTCCAGTGGTGAGCGAGGCACAAGTCATCGCTGTCGCGGGCCGTAGTCGGACACTCACGGCAGGTCGCGTAGGAGAACGCGAAGGAGACGTTGATCATTGGTGCCCGGGGCCGGACTCGAACCGGCAAGGCCTTGCGGCCGAGGGATTTTAAGTCCCTTGTGTTTACCAGTTTCACCACCCGGGCACGGCGATGATTGTACGCAATCGCACCAGGGGCGCCGGGAGGAACGACCCTCATTGCGAAGGTCAATGCTGAATTACTTCGATCTCGAACTTCTGCCCGCATCCGTTGCGGGCGGCTTGGTTTCGGTGATGCGTTCCATAACCGTGGTCGGATCGTCGTCGGTGCGCATCTCAGAGCGTTTGGACTTGACCGGCGCGAAGCTGCGCGGGCCCGTTTTTTCGGCCTGCGCGCGGCGTTTCTTCTGCCGCTGAAGTACGCGGCGGCGCGAAATCCGGCGCACGACATACAGCGCGCAGCCGAGGGCAACAATGAGGGCCAAGGCTATGGAAAGGTTCATAACCCGCGAGTTTGCCTTCCCGCACCGGATTGGCGCAAGGGTCGTCTGACCCGGCGTCGATGGACGGCGACCGACGGCGCGGTACTGTATGGCACATATCTCCGTGGACCGCGGCGGGACCCCAAGTCCGCACGCATAATGCGAACCGAAGCCCCGTCGTCTTGCGACGATACGACCAGACTCTTTGGCGTGGCCACAGTCTTCATGGGTTGGATCAGAAGTTGCGTATTGCCTGGGTGTTCAGGGAAACAAAGGAATGAAGGTCACGAGCTGGCATGTATTGTTGGCGCTGGTGTTCGTAACCGAGGTGGCGGCTGCCGACTTCGGAACGAAGGGCGGGCCTGAACCCGCCAATATCGACGAAATCGCGAACGTCCTGCGCCAGGACCCCTATGACATGGAACTGCTTGTCAGCTACGGCACTTCCAAGGGCGGCTCGGCCGGCCACCTGGCGCTCGGCATTCGCGACCAGGCTTCCGGCGATGAGTCGGTCTACACCGCCAACTTCTACGCCGACCGGTCCCGCAAGCATGCCGCGGGCTTCTACACCGACGATCTCATGGTCAGGGTTCCCAAAGGCGAGTACCTGTTCAAGACGCAGTCGTCGCTCGGCGACACGGCCTCGTTCGGCCTCGACTTCGGGGAGATCTACAAGCGATCGGTCATTGGCGTGCGCGTCTACGGCGTTCCTGCCGGCGAGAAAGAGGCTCTCGCGGCATTCTTCGCGCGCATCAACTCTGACTATCGCAATCGGGTCAGGGACACCGAGTACAACAATGGTGAAGTTCGGTACGACTATTTGCGGCTCAATTGCGCCAAGACCATCGGCGCTGGATTCAAATATGGAGCCGGGTACCAGGAACTCGATGTGACGAGCGCTAGGCTTTTCTCGGGACGAAGGGTGGTGGCCGCCGCCAATGCCAACATCCCCACCGAGATGGCGATGAAGCTTCTCAAGGAGTGGAACGCGCGCGGGTACAGGTTGGACGTCGTGTGGTACAGGAAATACGGTGGTTCAACCTACGTCGACCCGCACGAAGAAGACAAGGTGGCGTTCAAGGATCTGCCGAACCGATTTCCATCCGTTCTGTCGCGCGACTTCCGCAAGGAGCAGGATCATTACGAGGACGTCGACAATCTGTATGCGATGTACCTTCTCTACAACCTGAGCAAGTACCGCGTGCGCGTGAACGACGAGACGAAGCTGCTCGAGATCGACAAGGTCAAGCAGCCGATGCCCTATCCGGAGGCTGCCGACGTCGCGGCCCGGAGCGCCAGGTCGGACAGCGAAAATTTCCGCCGCCGCGTGAAATTCCGGCCGTTGGGAACGGAAATCGGGTACGCCGCAAGCGAGTGACAGCGTGCTTGGCAGCGCCTGGGCGCGCTCAAGTGGTGCCGCTCGGACCATTCGCCTTCGCCAGTACCGCGCGGCGGACGAGGCCGATGTGCTCTCGTAACGTGTAGGCCTCGCTGGCATAGCTGGCGGGCGTCTTGATGCGCGCGGCCTGGGGGCGCACGACGCCACCGTGCATGAATGCCACGTCGACGCCCGACTTTGGATCATGCAGCAGTCGCTCATTTTCATCCGCGCCACCGGTGACGCGCTCTTCGACGGTCACGCCGTCGCGAGCGAGGATCTCCTTGTAGCGTTGCGCGTACTCGTGATACATCCCGTCCTTGAGCCCGGACGCGAGCACGATGTGGCGTGGAATGGTGCTTTGCAGGAACCAGGCGCCCAGGAGCGCAACCAACGTCAACGCGATGACCGGCCATGCCCAATGCAGAATTTTCTGCCGATACTCTTTGGGCCGTTTATCGCGGCGCATGTCACTTTCCCACTGGTTGGCTTTCCGTCCGCGGCAGGCGCGGACCGCCTCGAACGCGCGGAGAAGCGCGCGACGGGGCATCGAAGTGAGCGATGTTAACAATTGCCGGGCTCGTCGGGCCGGGTGCAGGAAAATTGACACCGATCAAATTCACGACAAGACTACCTAGCTAGGCTTGGCCGGTGGGAGCAGACTCGGTCCCAGTCGCGGCCAAGTCGCCGCGCGTTCATGCCGCGCGAGTGTTCGCCTTCAACAAGGGAGAAAACCATGGTACGAAGGATTCTGGTACTCGGCCTGCTGGCGATGGCGCTTGCGTCGCCGAGTGCGCACGCGCAGGCCGCGCCCGCCGGCGCGGCCGCTCCCCCGGCGAACGCTGTCGACCCCGCGGCGATTCAAGCCCTCAAGGACATGGGGGCGCACCTGCAGTCGCTGAAACGCTTCCACGTATCGACCGAGGTGACCGGCGAGAATGTTTTGGCCGACGGCCAGAAGCTTCAGCATACCGCGACGGCCGAGGTGGACGTGGTGCGCCCGAACATGATACGAGCGAAAATGCAGAGCGCTCGCTCCCAGCGCGAGATCGTCTACGACGGCAAGACGGTCACGCTTTTCACGCCCGCGCAGAAGTACTACTCGACGGTGGAGTTCACCGGGACGATTGGCGAGCTGATCACCAGGCTGGAGGAGAGGTTCGCGGTCGAGATGCCGCTGTCCGACCTCTTCCTCTTCGGCACGCCGGCGGCGCCGCTCGACAAGTTCGAATCGGCGATGAATGCCGGGCAGGATTTCATCGACGACGACCTGTGCGACCACTACGCGTTCCGTAAAGGCAAGATCGATTGGCAGATCTGGATCACCACCGGCAGCAAGCCATTGCCGCGCAAGGTCGTGATCACCAACCGCGCCGACGAAGCGCGGCCGCAGTCGGTCTCGCTGATCGATTGGAACCTGAAGCCGACCTTCAAGGATTCGGTGTTCAAGTTCACGCCGCCCAAGGGCGCGACCAAGATCGAAATCGTCCCGCGGAAGTCCAAGTGAGGAGCGCCATCATGAAGAGATCATTCGCAAGATTCGCTGGTGCCGCGGTGGCCGTTCTGGTTCTGGGCAGCTTTGCCATGGCGCCCTATGCTGACGCCGCAGGTCGGGGCGGTGGGGGTGGCGGGGGCGGCGGCGGGCGAGGAGGTGGCGGGGGCGGCGGCGCTCATGCCGGAGGCGGCGGTGGGGGTGATCGGGCCGCGGCGGGTGGTGGCGGTGGCAGGCAGAACGCGCAGGTCAACAACAGCAGGGCGGACTCCCGTACCAACAATGTCCGCAACACCAGCGTCAACAACGTCAACGTCGACCGCAACGTCAACGTCAATGTCGACGGCGGCGGCTGCTGCAACAACGGCTGGGACAACGACTATCACCCGGTGGCCCGGGCCGCGGCCGTTGGCACTGCCGTTGCCGTGACCTCCGCAGTGATCGGTTCGATGGTGAACACCGTGCCCGCCGGCTGCGCACCGGTGAACTACGGCGGCATGGTCTACCAGCAATGCGGCGGCACCTGGTACGCGCCACAGGGACCGCAGTTCGTTGTCGTAGCCCCGCCGTACTGATCCTCGCCGGATGCGGGCCGCGGAGCATGCGGCCCGCTTTCGCGCGCGAATAGCCCCAACGGCGGGATGAGTCCCGCTGGGCAGCGCCGGAGAGTTACTTCTTTGCCTTGCGCTCGCTTAAGACCTCCTTGAACAGGAAGCGAGGCAGGACAAGGCTGGCGACCACGGTGGCTATCCAGATGATGAGCGTGGCGATGATCCAGGTACCAATGCTGGCGATGCTCAGGCCACGCGTCAAGATCGTCGTGACAAGCAGTCCGACGAACGTCGTGACCAGGGCGATACCACCCATCAGGTACGGCGCGCTTTGTTGGGCAAATTTTGAAATCAGTGGCTCCAGGATCACGGTCGACGCGGTAAAGATGCAAACCGCAACCGCAAACCCGAGGCCATTGATCGAGAATCCAGGCAATAGCATCGCCGCGACCACAAGGGCAATTGCGTTCGCCAGGAGCAACAAGGCCGCCTGAGCCAGGAACCTGTTCATACCTGCATCCCCCTTTCGGTTTCTAGTCTACCGCACGAAGCCGATGTCGGGCGCGGGCCGCCTGGTTGACGGCTGCGGGCACTCGGAAGGCAATAATCCACATCGACCACACGTTTCGGCCATGACCCCAACGTCGGGTACTTCGGCACGCTACTGGCCGAACGGAGTCTGGTGACGCCGGACTGACTACTTGATCTCGGCGAGCACGGTGCCCTGGGTGATCGCGGCGCCGGCCTCGACGGCCAGCCCGGTGATGGTGCCGTCCTTGTGCGCGGTGACGGGGTTCTCCATCTTCATCGCCTCGAGCACGACGACGAGGTCGCCCGCGGCGACCTCCTGGCCCTCCTCGACGGCGACCTTGACGACGGTGCCCTGCATCGGCGCGGTCACCGCGTCACCGGACGCGGCCGCGCCGGCGTGCGCGCCGCGCTTGCGCGGCTTCGGCTTCTTGCGGATGACGTTGCCGGCGCCGGCCGGTGCGCCGCCGTTGCCGAGCGCGAGGTCGCCGGGCAGCGACACCTCGAGCCGGCGTCCGCCGACCTCGACGACGACCTTCTGCCGCGGCATGGTGTCCTCCTCGTCGATCGGCTCGCCGCCGGTGAACGGCTCGACCGTGTTGTTCCACTCGGTCTCGATCCACCGGGTGTGCACGGTGAAGCCGTCGTCGTCGCCGATGAACGCGGGGTCGGAGACGACCGCGCGGTGGAACGGGATCACGGTGGCCAGGCCCTCGACCTTGAACTCGGCCAGCGCGCGGCGCGAGCGGGCCAGCGCCTCCTCGCGGTTGGCGCCGTGCACGATCAGCTTGGCCAGCATCGAGTCGAACTGGCCGCCGATCACCGAGCCGGTCTCGACGCCGGAGTCCAGCCGCACGCCGGGGCCGCTCGGCGGCTCGAACTTGGTGACCGGGCCGGGCGCGGGCAGGAAGCCGCGGCCGGCGTCCTCGCCGTTGATCCGGAACTCGATCGAGTGCCCGCGCGGCGTCGGATCCTCGGTGATGTCGAGCGTCTCGCCGTTGGCGATCTTGAACTGCTGCAGCACCAGGTCGATGCCGGCGGTCTCCTCGGTGACCGGGTGCTCGACCTGCAGTCGGGTGTTGACCTCGAGGAACGAGATCAGCCCGTCCTGGCCGACCAGGTACTCGACGGTGCCGGCGCCGTAGTAGTGCGGCCTCCTTGCAGATGCGCTTGGCCGACTCGTGGATCTCCTTGCGCTGCGCGTCGGTCAGGAACGGCGCGGGCGCCTCCTCGACGAGCTTCTGGTAGCGGCGCTGCAGCGAGCAGTCGCGGGTGCCGGCGACGACGACGTTGCCGTGCTGGTCGGCGATCACCTGCGCCTCGACGTGGCGCGGCTTGTCCAGGTAGCGCTCGACGAAGCACTCGCCGCGGCCGAACGCCGAGACCGCCTCACGGGTCGCGGACTCGAACAGCTCCGGGATCTCCTCGATCGTGCGGGCCACCTTCATGCCGCGGCCACCGCCGCCGAAGGCCGCCTTGATCGCGATCGGCAGGCCGTACTCCTTGGCGAACGCGACGACCTCGTCGGCGTTCTTCACCGGGTCGGGGGTGCCGGGCACCAGCGGCGCCTTGGCGCGCGCGGCGATGTGGCGGGCGGTGACCTTGTCGCCGAGGTCGCGGATCGACTGCGGGCTCGGGCCGATCCAGATCAGGCCGGCGTCGATGACGGCCTGCGCGAAGTCGGCGTTCTCGGAGAGGAAGCCGTAGCCGGGGTGGATCGCGTCGGCGCCGGACTTCGCGGCCGCGTCGAGGAGCTTGTCGAAGTCGAGGTACGACTCGGCCGAGGTCTGTCCGCCGAGCGCGAACGCCTCGTCGGCGAGCCGCACGTGCGGGGCGTCGGCGTCGGGCTCGGCGTACACCGCCACGCTGGTCAGCCCGGCGTCCCTGGCAGCCGCGGATCACCCGGACCGCGATCTCGCCGCGGTTGGCGACGAGGACCTTGGAGATCTGCGAGCTGGCGTGACTAGGCACTGCGCCTCCTGATGGCATGTTCTCTAAGAAACGTCTTTAAGAATGTATCGGAGCGCAGTTTAAGGGGCGCTCGTGCGAGCATTTCAGCGGGCGGGCCTTACTCGCGAGTAGACCGGCTGCGCAGGTGCCGCTTGATCCGGGCCAGCATCGCCGACATGCCGCGCAGCCGCAACGGGCTGATCAGCGCCGCCAAACCCAGGTCGGAGTAGAAGTCGTCGGGCACGGCGAGGATGTCGTCGGCGGACTGGTTGTCGAGCCCCGCCGCCAGAATCGAGGCGAATCCGCGCGTGGTCGGCGCCTCGGCGGGCGCACTGAAGAACAGCCGCACGTCGTCCCGGTCGGCGGTGTCGACGTGCAGGAACAGCGGCGACTGGCATTCGGGCACCGGCTCCATCGCGGCCTCTTCGAGATCGGCGGGCAGCGCGGGCAACTCGTCGGCGAACTCCAGCAGCAGCTGCAGCTTGTCCTGCCCCTGAACGTCCTGGAAGTCCGAGACCACCTCGGCCAGGGCGGCCGGCATGGACTCATGAGGAGCCCGGCGCCCCGCCTGGTTCGAGCCCGACGGCGATCGGGACGCGCACGGCGTTGCCCCATTCGGTCCACGAGCCGTCGTAGTTGCGCACGCCGGGCAGGCCGAGCAGGTGCGTCAGCACGAACCAGGTGTGGCTGGACCGCTCGCCGATCCGGCAGTACACGACCGTCTTGTCGTCGGGCTTCAGGAAGCCGTACAGCTCCTCGAGCTCGGCGCGGCTGCGGAACCGGCCGCTGTCGTCGGCCGCCTTGGCCCACGGGATCGACCGGCGGTGGGGATGTGGCCGCCGCGCAGCGCGCCTTCCTCGGGATAGTCGGGCATGTGGGTGCGCTCGCCGGTGTACTCCTGCGGCGAGCGAACGTCGATCAGCGGCTGCGTGCCGAGGATGTCGAGAACGTCGTCCTTGAACGCGCGGATCGGGGCGTCGTCGCGCTCGACCACCGGGTAGCCGCTGGTCGGCCTCGACGGCACGTCGAGCGTGGTGTCGCGACCGTTGGAGATCCACAGGTCGCGTCCGCCGTCGAGCAGCCGCACGTCGGGATGGCCGAACAAGGTGAACACCCACAGCGCGTAGGCCGCCCACCAGTTGCTCTTGTCGCCGTAGATCACCACGGTGTCGTCGCGCGAGATGCCCTTGCGGTTCATCAGATCGGCGAACTGCTCGCCGTTGATGTAGTCGCGGACGTGCGGATCGTTGAGGTCGGTGTGCCAGTCGATCTTCACCGCGCCGGGGATGTGGCCGGTGTCGTAGAGCAGCACGTCCTCGTCGGACTCGACGATGGCTAGCCCAGGACGGCCCAGGTTGCCCGACAGCCAGTCGGCGGTGACCAGCCGTTCGGGGTGGGCGTACGACTGAAGGGCGGGATCGGTATCGGCAGGCAGCGGCACACCATGAGCCTACTCAGGCGGCGTCCCATTTCCGTGCGAGCAGACGCAGAAACGTGTTCTGACGGGGTTCCGCGCACGTTTCTGCGTCTGCTCGACGCACGGCGAGTTACTCACAGTCGAGAACTTATCCCCAGAACGGTTTCTGGAGCCGCACGGGATACGGATCGATGCCGATGATTTCCCGCATGCACTCTGCGGCGCTTGCCCTCCTGGAAGAGTGTGGAGGCTTCGCCACCACCGCGCAGTTACTCACCGTCATGACGCGCGAGAAGCTCCTTGTGGAGGTTCGCAATGGCGGACTCGTGCGCGTTTGGTATGGCGTATACGCAGCTACCGCGCCCGACCTCATCGGCCGGCTCGCCGCTCTCGATCTATTTATGGGACAGCACGCCGTCGCGTGTATGGGTACGGCAGCAGCCTTGTACGGCTTTGATCTGGAGAACACCGAAAGGGTGCACGTACTTGATCCGGGCGTACGCATGCGGCCGACGACCGGGTTGATGGTTCACCAACGAGTCGGAGCGCCGCTGCGGCGCGTCGCAGGACGGCTTGCGACAGCACCGGCGTGGACAGCCGTTGAAGTGGCGCGCACACTCCGGCGTCCGCGGACTCTCGCCACGCTTGATGCTGCGCTGCGCTCGATGCGTTGCACGCGTGCGGAGTTGGAAAGTGCTGTGCGCGAACAGAAAGGGCGGCGCGGGATCGTACACGTTCGAGATCTCGTTGATTACGCGGACGGCCGCGCAGAATCCGGCATGGAGAGCGAGGCCCGCTTGGTGATGATCGACTATGGGCTACCGCTGCCGGAGTTGCAATACGAAATCCATGGTCATAGCGGCGAAGTCTGGCGCGTCGATTTTGCGTGGCCCGAGCAACGGGTGGCCGCGGAATACGAGAGTATTGAATGGCATGCAGGCCGACTCGAGATGCTGAAAGACAAGAAGCGGTATGCGGAAGTGCAGGAGATGAACTGGACCGTTGTGCCAATAGTCGTTGACGATGTCAGGCGCGAACCATGGCGCCTTGCGGATCGGCTGCGGCATCACCTGTCGCGTCCAGCGGTGGCCAGTTAGACCCGCGAGCAGACGCAGAAGCGTGCTTTCGGGGTATTCCGCGTACGTTTCTGCGTCTGCTCGCGCTCAAGAGGTGACCGGGTTCGCCTGCCAGAGGTCGGAAATCGACAGACCCGCGAGCTCGAGAAGCCGTCGCGTCAGCGGTAGGCCGATGCCGATCACGGCCGACGGGTCACCCTCCACGCCGTCGATGTACCAGCCCCCGAGGCCGTCGAGCGTGAAACCGCCCGCGACTGCCAGCGGCTCGCCTTGCGCGATGTACGCGTCCAGATCGGCAGGAGACGGAACGCCGAAGTTGACGGTGGTACAGGTGGCATCGGCGGCGCGATAGGTAATCCTGTTGTCGCGCAACCGAATCACGCAATGCCCGGTGTACAGCTGCCCGGACTTGCCTGCCATTCGCCGCCAGCCCTCGCGCGCCGCGTCCGGCGACGTCGGCTTGCCCAACAGCTCGCCGTCGCGGTACAGCATCGAATCGCAGCCGATGACAACGCAATCGGCGGAGACCACACGGTCAAGAGTGTGTGCGACCGCGTCGGCCTTGGCGGCGGCCAACGCGGTGGTCACATCCCCCGGGGTGGCTTGGGGGTCAAGCCCCGCGACGACGGCGTCCTCGTCCACACCGGAGACGATGACGAGCGGATCGATTCCCGCCTGGCGCAACACCTTACGACGACCCGGCGAAGCCGACGCAAGCACCAGGCGGGTCATTTGCGCATGTGCGTCCGCTCCATCAGCGTGACCCGCTGCCAGCTGAAGACGTTGTAGCGCAGCCGGTCCACCGGGTGGCCCCAGAGGTTCTGCTCAGCTTCGCGTGGTTCAGCCGGAGCGCCCGACGCGCTGGCCACCACGGCGATCACCGCTGCCAGCTCCTCTTCGGTCGGCTCGCCCTTGACCACCTTGATGTGCGGGTCGTGCGCGTGCGGATCCTGAACTTCGTTTTCGTCGCTCACAGTGGAATGTTCCCGTGCTTCTTCGGCGGAATCTGAGTGACCTTACGCTCCAGCAGCCGCAGCGCCGTCGCCACGTAGCCGCGGGTGTGGGACGGCGGGATCACCGCGTCGACGTAGCCGCGCTCGGCGGCGATGTACGGGTTGACCAACGTGTCCTCGTAGTCCTGCTGCAGCTGCAGCCGCAGCGCGTCGACGTCTTCGCCCTTCTGAGCGGCCTCCTTGAGCTCTGAGCGGTACACGAACCCGACTGCGCCAGAGGCGCCCATCACCGCGATCTGGGCCGTCGGCCACGCCACGCAGACATCGGCGCCCATGTCCTTTGAGCCCATGACGCAGTAGGCGCCGCCGTAGGCCTTGCGGGTGATCACGGTGATCTTGGCGACGGTGGCCTCGCCGTACGCATACAGCAGCTTGGCCCCGCGGCGGATGATGCCGTTGTACTCCTGGTCGGTGCCCGGCAGGAAGCCCGGCACGTCGACCAGCATCACGATCGGGATGTTGAAGCAGTCACACGTCCGCACGAACCGTGCCGCCTTCTCCGAGGCGTTGATGTCAAGGCAGCCGGCGAATTGGGTGGGCTGGTTGGCCACGATTCCGACCGGACGGCCCTCGACCCTGCCGAAGCCGACGACGATGTTCGTCGCGTAGCCCGCTTGGATCTCGAGGAACTCGTCGTCGTCGAGGATGCGGGTGATCACCTCGTGCATGTCATACGGCTGATTCGGCGAATCCGGGATCAACGTGTCCAGCTCGAGGTCCTCGTCGGTCAGGTTGTCCTCGATCGCACCGGTCGGTACCGGCACGGGATAGCGCGGCGGATCACCGTAGTTGTTGGACGGCAGGTAGCTCAGCAGGTCACGAACGTATTCCAAGGCATCCTGCTCGCCGGACGCGACGTAGTGCACGGTCCCCGACTTGGCCATGTGCGTGTGCGCGCCACCGAGTTCCTCCATGGTGACGTCCTCACCGGTGACGGTCTTGATCACGTCGGGTCCGGTGATGAACATCTGGCTGGTCTGATCGACCATGATGACGAAGTCGGTCAGCGCGGGGGAGTACACGTGCCCACCCGCAGCGGCGCCCATGATCAGCGAGATCTGCGGGATCACCCCGGAGGCCAGGATGTTGTTGCGGAAGATGCGGCTGTAGAGGCCGAGCGAGACGACGCCCTCCTGGATGCGCGCACCTGCACCGTCATTGATTCCGATGAGTGGCCGACCGGTCTTGATGGCCAGCTCTTGCACCTTGACGATCTTCTCGCCGTACACCTCGCCGAGGCTGCCGCCGAACACGGTGGCGTCCTGGCTGAAGATGCACACCTCGCGACCGTCGATGGTGCCGTATCCGGTCACCACACCGTCGCCCAGCGGGCGCTTGTCCTGCAGGCCGAAGTTGGTGCTGCGGTGCCGGGCCAGCGCATCGAGCTCGACGAAGGAGTCCTCGTCCAACAGCGCCAGGATGCGCTCACGCGCGGTCAGCTTGCCCTTGGCGTGTGTCTTCTCGACAGCCGTCTCACCCACCGGGTGCAGGGTCTCTTCGCTCCGCCTGCGCAGATCGGCCAGCTTGCCCGCGGTCGTGTGGATATCGATCTCGTGCTCGGAAGCCGGCTCGGTAACGCTAGTCATGGTGGTCGATGCTATCGGCCGCTGCGGCGGCCTGTGACATCCGGCTTAGCCGGACGCGTTCTTCATTGTCTTATGTGCCGATCGCAGTGCCCGCGGTTACGCGACGAAGCGGATTGACATAATCGCCGGTGATGGCTGCCGACGATGTGCTTCCTCCGCTTGATGTGGTTTCCCTTCGTGACGGGCTCGCGGGCCCTGGCTTGCTGTGGCGCCGACTGGACGTCGTCGAGCGCACCGGCTCGACCAACGCCGACCTGCTTGCGCGCGCCGCCGCAGGCGAGGACATCGCCGGCGCGGTCCTTTTTGCTGAGCAGCAGACCGCCGGACGTGGCCGCAACGGGCGGAGCTGGTCTTCCCCGCGAGCGCAACTCACGCTGTCGGTAGGCGTTGATGCAGGCGGCGTTCCGCCCGACGCGTGGGGCTGGCTACCGCTGGCCACCGGAGTGGCCGTCGTGGATGCGATCGCCGCTGTTACCGGTGTCGAGGCCGGGCTGAAGTGGCCCAACGATGTTTTGGCAAACGGCCGCAAGCTGGCGGGCATCCTGACCGAGGTTGCTGCCGCGCAGCGGGCCATCGTCGTCGGCATCGGGCTCAACGTGACGCTGCGGGACGACGAGGTGCCCGATGCGGACGCCACATCGCTGCGCACCCTGGGTGGCGAGACACCCGACAGGGACCGACTGGCGCGGGCAATGCTGCAGGAGTTGGCACGCCGCGTCGAGCGCTGGCACGGTGCGAACGGCGCCGACGCCGGTCTCATCGCGGACTATCGCGCGCACAGCGTGACGATCGGTTCGGCTGTGCGAGCGATCCTCCCCGGCGGCCGCGAAGTGCTCGGCACGGCACGCTCGATCGACGAACAGGGCCGGTTGCAGATCGATTCGGAGGCCGGACCTGTCGCGGTGTCGGCCGGCGACGTGGTGCATCTGCGCTGAAATCGGCGCGCGGCGTAAGTCCCGCTCGCGAGGGTTGCGGCTGGGTAGAGTCGCAGCCGTGGGCTACCCCGACAACGTGCTTGCGCCGCCGACGAGCGGGTCGTGCTGCACCGCCATCCGCACTGGAAGCGGCTGATCGGCCCGGTGCTGATCCTGTTGGTCGTCACCGCGCTAGCGGCGTTCGGCGCCGGGTACGTCAACCAGACCAACTGGGATCGCACCGCGCGCAACGTCGTCATGCTCGTCATCGGCGCTGTCTGGCTGGTGATCATCGGGTGGCTGACGGTGTGGCCGTTCCTCAACTGGTGGACAACGCATTTCGTCATCACCGATCGTCGGGTGATGTTCCGCCACGGCCTGCTCACGAGGTCGGGCATCGACATTCCGCTGGCGCGGATCAACAGCGTCGAGTTCCGGCACGGCCTCCTCGACCGGATGTTGCGCACCGGCACCCTGATCATCGAATCCGCGTCGCAGGATCCCCTTGAGTTCCACGACATTCCGCGCGTGGAGCGGGTGCACTCACTGCTGTATCACGAAGTCTTCGACACCCTGGGCTCGGAGGAATCGCCGAGCTGAGCCAGCCGCCGCGCCCGCCGGGTGGGACGACGCAGCGGCGTCACCCTGCTGTCTTGCAGGGCTGCGTTCGTGCTCGTCCTCGAACACCTCGGCGATGCCGCCTGCGGTAAAGGTGGACTCGATCGCCTTGTCCGGGTTGCGGCCGAACTCGTCGGGGAACACCCAGCGGCGGAACGCCCAGAACCGGAACGCCATCTGCAGCAGGTTGCCGATGATGTAGGCCGAGATGAAGTCTGCGATGTTCTCCACCGTCAGCGACACGTCGGGCACGCGCAGCTGCAGCACGTAGCTGGAGAACCACAGCGGCGCCATGCGACAACAGCACGCCGACGCCGCTGAACGCGAAGAACATCAGCGCCTCGTGGTGGCGTTCGCGGCCGCCGCGATTCTCGGAAGCTCCATTCGCGGTTGAGGATGTAGGACGCGATCACCGCGACGATGCCCGCGATGATCTTGGCCGTGACCGGCTTGGGCTCCAGCACCGTGAGCTTGAGCGTGTAGAACACCGTCGAGTCGATGACGAACGTCGTCGCGCCGACGATCGCGAACTTGATCAGTTCGTGATGCCGCTCGAAGTACGGCCGGATCGGGCGGGGCAGCCGTGCGATCGTGGCATCGGTGAAGGACACAACAGCGGAGTCTACGGAAATCCGGCAGGCGACGCGTACCCGTGCAGGTCACGGTGGCGTAAACCTGCTGATCAGTCGCCATGACAACATATTGCTGTGCCACGTAACCCGAGCGCGCCCCCGTGGTGACCATGGTCGGCGGTGGGCAGCTGGCCAGGATGACCCATCAGGCGGCGATCGCGCTCGGTCAGACGCTGCGCGTGCTGGCCGCGCAGTCCGGACGACCCGGCCGCGCAGGTCACCCCCGATGTGGTGATCGGCGCGCACACCGACCTGGACGCGCTGCGGAAGGCGGCGGCGGGTGCGGACGCGTTGACGTTCGATCACGAGCACGTGCCGACCGAACTGCTCGAGAAGCTCGTCGCCGACGGGGTGAACGTGGCGCCGCCGCCGTCCGCCCTCATCCACGCGCAGGACAAGCTCGTGATGCGGCGGCGGCTGGAGGCGCTCGGCGCGCCGGTGCCGCGCTTCGCCGAGGTGACCGATGTCGGCCGACGTCGACGCGTTCGCCGAGCGCGTCGGCACCGACATCGTGGTCAAGACGGTGCGCGGCGGCTACGACGGCCGCGGCGTGACGCTGGCCGCGTGACGTCGCCGAGGCGCGTGAGGTCGCGGGCAGGTATCTGGCCGACGGCGCAGCGGTGCTGGTCGAGGAGAAGGTCGCCATGCGGCGCGAACTGGCGGCGTTGGTGGCGCGGTCACCGTTCGGGCAGGGTGCGGCATGGCCGGTGGTGCAGACCGTGCAGCGCGACGGCATCTGCGTCGAGGTGATCGCCCCTGCGCCGCGACCTGGACGCCGAATTGGGCAGCGCAGCAGGGCAGCTCGCGTTGCGGCTGGCCGACGAACTCGGCGTGGTCGGCGTGCTGGCGGTCGAGCTGTTCGAGACCGTCGACGGCCGGCTGCTGGTCAACGAGCTGGCGATGCGTCCGCACAACTCCGGGCACTGGACGCATGGACGGCGCGCGCACCAGCCAGTTCGAGCAGCACCTGCGAGCGGTGCTGGACTATCCGCTGGGCGACACCGCACCGATCGCGCCGGTCACGGTGATGGCCAATGTGCTTGGCGCGCAACAGACTCCGGCGATGAGCATGGACGAGCGGCTGCATCACCTGTTCGCCCGGATGCCGGAGGCCAAGGTTCACCTGTACGGCAAGGGCGAGCGGCCCGGCCGCAAGATCGGGCACGTCAACATCCTCGGCGCGGCACGCGGTTCGCTCGGCGACGACGCGTACGTCGCCGATGTGCGGGAACGTGCGACCCGGGCCGCACACTGGTTGTCGCACGCCGAGTGGACCGACGGATGGAGTGAACATGACTAGTGCGCCCCAACCGCGGGTCGGCGTGATCATGGGCAGCGACAGCGACTGGTCGGTGATGGAGGACGCCGCGCAGGCGCTGGCCGAGTTCGATGTGCCGTTCGAGGTCGGCGTGGTGTCCGCGCATCGCACCCCCGGCCGCATGCTCGACTACGCGCGCGACCGCCGCCGGCCGCGGCATCGAGGTGATCATCGCGGGCGCCGGCGGCGCGGCGCACCTTCCCGGCATGGTCGCCTCCGCGACGCCGCTGCCCGTGATCGGCGTGCCGGTGCCGCTGGCCAGGCTCGACGGCCTGGACTCGCTGCTGTCGATCGTGCAGATGCCCGCCGGCGTGCCGGTCGCCACCGT
The DNA here is from genome assembly GCA_963816165.1 of uncultured beta proteobacterium. GTDB lineage: Bacteria > Pseudomonadota > Gammaproteobacteria > Burkholderiales > Casimicrobiaceae > VBCG01. Next base: position 128,243 of record CAWFJL010000010.1, on the reverse strand, counting down.
GTCGATCGGCGGCGCCCGCAACGCCGGACTGCTGGCGGTGCGCATCCTCGGCGCGTCGGATGCCGCGCTGCGGACGCGCATGGAGGAGTTTCAGAGCAATCTGGCAGACATGGTGCTGCAAAAGGACGCGGCGCTGCGGAACCGTCTCTTGGGAGAGTGATCGTCGATCGGTAAGGTTACCGGCGAGTAGTAAGGAGTCGCCATGGCCATCGGTAACCCGTCGTTCGATGCTTTCAAGCTCGCCGACGAGCACAACGAGCTGCGTGCGGTGCTGCGTGACCTGTGCGAGAAGGAGATCGCCCCGTACGCGGCCGACGTCGACGAGAAGGCCCGGTATACCGACGAGGCGCTGGCGGCGCTGACGTCATCGGGGTTCGCCGCGGTTCACATCCCTGAGGAGTACGGCGGCCAGGGCGGCGACTCGGTCGCCGCCTGCATCGTCATCGAAGAGGTGGCGCGGGTGTGTGCGTCGTCGTCGCTGATCCCGATCTGCAACAAGCTGGGCACCATGGGCCTGCTGATGCGCGGCTCCGAGGAACTCAAGAAGCAGGTGCTGCCGACGATCGCCGCCGGTGAGGCGGTCGCGTCGTACGCGCTGTCCGAGCGCGAGGCCGGCAGCGACGCCGCGGTCGATGCGGACCCGTGCCCGGCTCGAGGGCGACGAGTGGGTGCTCAACGGCGCCAAGTGCTGGATCTCCAACGGCGGCCACTCGACCTGGTACACGGTGATGGCCGTGACCGATCCGGACAAGGGCGCCAACGGCATCTCGGCGTTCGTCGTGCACAAGGACGATCCGGGCTTCGTGGTGGGCGCCAAGGAGCACAAGATGGGCATCAAGGGCTCGCCCACCACCGAGTTGTACTTCGAGGACTGCCGCATTCCGGCCGACCGGATCATCGGCGACCCCGGCACCGGCTTCAAGACCGCGCTGGCGACCCTGGACCACACCCGGCCGACGATCGGTGCGCAGGCGGTGGGCATCGCGCAGGGCGCGCTGGATGCGGCGATCGCATATGTCAAGGAGCGCAAGCAGTTCGGCAAGGCCGATCGCCGACTTCCAGGGCGTGCAGTTCATGCTCGCCGATATGGCGATGAAGCTCGAGGCCGCGCGGCTGATGGTGTACACCGCCGCCGCGCGTGCCGAACGCGGCGAGCCCAACCTCGGCTTCATCTCCTCGGCGTCGAAGTGCTTCGCATCCGACGTCGCGATGGAGGTGACCACCGACGCCGTGCAGCTGTTCGGCGGCTACGGATACACCACCGACTTCCCCGTCGAGCGGTTCATGCGCGACGCCAAGATCACCCAGATCTACGAGGGCACCAACCAGATTCAGCGCGTCGTGATGTCGCGAGCGCTGCTGAAGTAGTCCGGGCTATAGCCGATGACTCGACGAAGAACGCCATTCCCGCCTCGAGGTGGTACGTGTTGTGGCAGTGGCTGATCCACTTGCCGGGATTGTTCGTATCGAAGTCGACCTCCACCGTCTGCTTCGGTGGCACCAGCACCGTGTCCTTGCGGGCCTTCGGAACGTTCGCTGCTCATCACCTGGAACGTGTGGCCGTGTAGGTGGAACGGGTGGAACATCATCGACTCGTTGATGAAGCGGATCCGGACCCGCTGGTTCGGCTTGACCGGCACCCCGTCGTTCGGCGGGTCGTACAGCTTGCCATTGACCGGCCAGGTGTATCCATTGACGGGTCCGGTCAGGTGGGCGTCGATCACCTGATCCGGCGCCTTGGCCGCCAGTGTCACCTCCGGTGTCGGTGACAACGTCGCGGTGTCGAGGGGTGCCTCCTTGCGTACCGATGCGACGAAGTCGTCGACATTCGACCGCGCTTGGCGCATTGTTGACCCGCATGTTCAGCTGGGCGTGGCCCTGCTTACCCTCCGGCACGGCGACCACCGGCAGCGAGCCGTTCACCGTGACGATCGCGTCCAGCCGCTCGCCCATGCCGAGGATCACCGAGTTCGCCTGCACCGGCACCACCGGGTAGCCGTCGGTCTGGATCACCCTCATCGTCGTGTTCGGGTACCGCCACCCGGAACGCACGTGTCCGACCCGGCATTGATGACAGCGTAGCCGAATCCGTTGGCCCGCACGGTAATCCACCACCTGTGGATCGGCGGGAACCCGGCCATTGATGACGAAGTAGGGGTACGTCGACGTCGCCGCCGTCCTCGCCGATCGGGCTTGTCGGGCGTCACGCCGGGGCCGCCGGGTGCCATCGGCTTCATGCCGGACTTCTTCAGGTTTTCGAAGACCTGGTCCGGGTTGGTGCCGGTGCCGTCGATCCAATCGTCGAGGACGAGAACCAACTCGTCGTCGTAGTCCACCTTCTCGTTCGGGTCCTCGATGATCAGTGGTCCGTACAGGCCGCGGTCGAGTTGGGCGCCGACATGCGAATGGAACCAGTACGTTCCGGCGTCCGGGACCACGAAGTCGTAGGTGAACTTCTGACCGTTCGGCACGGCGGCCTGCGTCAGGTCCGGCACGCCGTCCATGTCGTTGACGAGGGCGATGCCGTGCCAGTGCACGGTCACGTCCTGCGGCATCGCGTTGGTCAGCTCCGCCCGCAGCCGCTCGCCCTTCTTGAGCCGGATCTCGCGGGCGGGGACCTGGTTTCCGTACGCCCAGGTGCGAACCTTGACGCCGCCGAGGTCGATGTCGGTCTCGCCGGCGGCAAGACCGACACCGGTCGAAGGGGGTGCCGCAGCCTGTGGCTGCGACTTCGAACAGGCCGCCACGAGGCGCGGCCCAGCACCGATCACCAGAAATCGACGCCGACCGATCATTTCCACAGCGTGGCACTTCGCTGTTAACCGCGGGTGACTTTCTCCGTCTCGCGGCGACGATCGAGCGTGGCGCATATCGGGGTTCGCCACCTGGACAAGCGAGGCGCCGGCGGTGAAGACCGCCAACAGGTTGTCGATCAGTTCGTCGGCGGTGGTCCAGGCCGGCCGTCGACATGCACGCGGTCGCCGCGCGTGAAACCCTGTGCGCCTGCCGAGGCTTCGGCGGCGCGAGCACGTCGGCCACCGGGCGGCCATCCAGCGCGGGCCCCGGTCGGCGCTCCGGCACGATCTGGTCGCCGTGCACGCGCACCGCTGTCGCGTAGTCGGTGACGCCCACCGGCAGGTCGGGCACCGGCTTGCCGAACGGGTCGAGCGACAGCACCGCGACCTCGCCCGCGCCGACGGCATCGTCGGCGTCGGCCAGCCGGTCGGCCGTGCACAGCGCGACGTCCGCGTCTCCGGTCAGCACGACTTCCGCACCGATCCACCAGATCCCGAACAGCACCGCCGCGGTCTGCCAGTGCGCGGGCAACAGCACGGCGACCCGGCTCCGGGACCTGCGCCCAATTCGTCGCGCAGCAGGTTGCCGGTCTTGGCGGCCCAGTTGGCCAGCGTGACCGTGGACAGCTCGATGCGCTCGCCGGTGGCGTCGTCGTAATAGGTGATCCGCGGGCCGGCCGGGTCGGCGGCCATGAGCGGATCGAGCATCGCCGAACTGACTGTAGTCACGTCAGTTGACGCACTCCGGGTCGTTCGGAGCCGGCGGTGATGATCGGCGACGGGCGGCTCGGATCGGTGGCGTCGGTCGAATCGGTGGATCCGGCAGCCGCCGGGTCGGCGGTGGCCAGCGTCGGATCGGTGCCGTCCAGGCCCGAGCCGGGTCCGGTGTAGTCCGCGGCCAGCACGACCCGCACCGAGCCCGGTGCCACCGACGCGTCCTCGACGATCGGCAGTCCGCCGAGATCCTTGGAAATCGCCTGCGCGCCAAGGTCATCGGCCTTGGCGGCCTGCACCTGGCTGCCGGTCACCGGCGCGCCCTCGTGGTTGCCGATGTTGCCGGGGGCGAAGCCCTTGGTGGTCAGCACCTGCGAGACCGCGGCGGCGAGTCCGTTGATGTCGGTGTCGTTGACCACGTCGACGGTGGTCTTGTCCGGCGTGTAGGCGAGTTCCTCGGTCTTGCCTTCGTCCTGGTCGTGCAGCAGGCCGGCCACCCAGTCCTTGACCTCGCCTCGGGTCGACCCGCACCACGCTCTGCATGCCGTCGTCGCTCCAGCCGTTCTCCTGGAGCACCGGGATGGTGGCGAACGCGACGTTGCCCGCGGCCAGCTTCTGCAGCTGCTCGACGAATTCCATGATGTCCCAGCCGTCAGAGAGCACCACCGAGCGCTGCACCGCGTCCTGCAGCCGGTTCAGCGTCGCCGGGCTGGACAGCGTCTTGCTGGAGATCACCTGGTGGGCCAGCGACGCCATCACCGCCTGCTGGCGCACCACCCGGTCGAGGTCGCCGCGGGGCAGATCGTGGCGCTGGCGGACGAAGCTCAGCGCCTGCGGGCCGTCCAGCTTCTGCCAGCCGGCGGGGAAGTCGGCACCCGAAAGCGGTTCGTAGACCGCATCTTTCAGGCACACGTCGACGCCGCCGAGGGCGTCGGTGATCAGCGCGAACCCGAGCAGTCCGATCTCGGCGTAGTGGTCGACGGTGACGCCGGTCAGGCTCGCGACGGTCTTGATCAGCGCCTCGCGGCCGGCTTCGGTGGCCTGCGGTTCGGCCTCGTGCCTGGTCCATGCCGTCTGTTCGACGAGCTCGGTCCGTTTCTCGAGCTTGACCGAGCCGTAGACGCCGTTGATCTTCGTCTTGCCGACGCCGGGCGCCTCGACATAGGAGTCGCGGGGGATCGAGATCGCGGTCGCCGACTCCCCGTTGTTCGGGATGCGGACCAGGATGATGGTGTCGGTGTTGGTGGACACGTCGTCGCCGGCGCGCAGCGTGGCCAGCTCCTCCTCGGACAGCGGGTTGCCGTGCGCGTCGGTGCGGCTGTCCATGCCGACCAGCAGGATGTCGATCGCGCCGTCCTCGCCGCCCTCGCCGAGCGCGACGGAGCGAGATGTGGTTGATGCCGGATTCGAACGACCGGATCTTGCCCCAGGCCACGCCGGTGCCGACGACGACCGCCAGTGCCATCGACGACGGCGATGACGCGGGTGAGTGCGAGCGGGCATCAGCCCAGGCTACTTGCGAGAAGGCCGCAGACCGGGTAGCGCCGAGTCGGCGTGCCAGACTCGTCATTATGTCTTGCCGAGTCGCCCGAATCGTTATCACCGGTGCCGGTGGTCTGGTCGGACGGATTGGCAGCTCAGGCTCGCGGCCAGGGCCGCGACGTGCTGGCGCTGACCTCGGCCGAGTGGGACATCACCGACGCCGCCGGCGGCCGGAGCGGTTCGTCGAAGCCGGCGACGTGGTGGTCAACTGCGCCGCCTACACCAAGGTCGACGACGCCGAGAGCCGACGAAGCGCGGGCGCATGCCGTCAACGCCGTCGGGCGCCGAGAACGTCGCGCAGGCCTGCGCGCGGGCCGGAGCCGAGCTGATCCACATCTCCACCGACTACGTGTTCTGCGGCTGCGACAGCGACAGCCCGTACGAGATCGACGACGAGACCGGGCCGCTGAGCGTGTACGGCCGCACCAAGCTCGCAGGCGAGTTCGCGGTGCTGGCCGCGATGCCCGACGCGCACGTCGTCCGCACGGCCTGGATCTACGAGGGCGGCGGCGGAACCGACTTCGCGGCCGATCATGCGACGATCGGCCGCCGGCGACGGGACGGTCGACGTGGTGGCCGACCAGATCGGCTCGCCGACGTACGTCGGTGACCTGGTCGGCGCGCTGCTCAGCTCGCCGACGCGGAGCGATCCGCGAGCCGGTGCTGCACGCCGCCAACGCCGGCGAGGTCAGCCGCTTCGACCAGGCCCGGGCCGTGTTCGAGGCCGTCGGCGCCGATCCGGAGCGGGTGCGCCCGGTCGGCACCGACCGCCATCCCCGGCCCGCGCCCCGCGGCCCGCGTACTCGGCGCTGTCCGGCCGGCTGATCCGCCGAAGCGGGCCTGACGCCGCTGCGGCCGTGGCGCGAGGCGCTGGCCGCCGCGCTCGCCTCGGCACGGCCCGTTACCCTCTACGCCGTGAGTGACGAACTGGTTGTGGTGACGGTGACGTATTCACCGGGGCCGCACCTGGACCGGTTCCTGGCGACGCTTGCGCATGCCACCGACCGGCCGGTGACGGTCATCATGGCCGACAACGGGTCCACCGACGGCGCACCCGAGGAGGCGGCTGGAGCGCTATCCCAACGTCCGGCTGCTGCGCACCGGCGCCAACCTCGGCTACGGCACGGCGGTGAACCGCGCGGTCGCCGAGTATCGGACGGCGATCGGACGATTCGGAGTTCTTCATCGTCGCCAACCCCGACGTGCAGTGGGGGCCGCGCAGCATCGACATCCGTTGCTCGAGGCGGCGCAGCGCTGGCCGCGGGCCGGTGTCGCTGGGACCGCTGATCCGCGACCCGGACGGCTCGGTGTACCCGTCGGCGCGCCATCTGCCGAGCCTGATCCGCGGCGGCATGCACGCCGTCGTCGGCCCGTTGTGGCAGTCCAACCCGTGGACGGCGGCCTACCGGCAGGAGCGAACTCGAGCCCAGCGAACGTCCGGTCGGCTGGCTGTCGGGGTCGTGCCTGTTGCTGCGGCGGGCCGCATTCGACGAGGTGCCGGGCTTCGACGAGCGCTACTTCATGTACATGGAGGACGTCGACCTCGGTGATCGCCTCGGCCGGGCCGGCTGGCAGAACGTCTACGTGCCGTCGGCGGAGATCTTGCACGACAAGGGCCACGCGACCGGCCGCGACCCGGCCCGCAACTTGGCGGCCCACCACACCAGCACCTACACTTTCCTGGCGGATCGTTATCCGCACTGGTGGCAGGCGCCGCTGCGGTGGACGATTAGGGCCGCGCTCGCGGCGCGTGCAGGCCTGGTGGTGCGCAGTTCCCGGCGAAAGCAGGCGAAAGGACGGCGCTCAGTGGTCAATCCGGCAGAAGTGGATGCCGTCGTCCTGGTCGGCGGGCAGGGCACCCGGCTGCGCCCGCTGACGCTGTCGGCCCCCAAGCCGATGCTGCCGACCGCGGGCCTGCCGTTCCTGACCCACCTGCTGTCGCGGATCGCCGAGGCCGGCATCGAGCACGTGGTGCTGGGCACGTCGTACAAGGCCGAGGTGTTCGAGACGGAGTTCGGTGACGGGTCCAAGCTCGGGCTGCAGATCGACTACGTCGTCGAGGACCGAGCCGCTGGGCACCGGCGGCGGCATCGCGCAACGTGTCGCGTCGAAGCTGCGGCACGACACCGCGATGGTGTTCAACGGCGACGTGCTCTCCGGCGCCGACCTGCGTGCGCTGCTCGACAGCCACGACGACAACGACGCCGACGTCACGCTGCACCTGGTCCGGGTCGGCGATCCCGCGCGCCTTCGGCTGTGTGCCGACCGATGCCGACGGCGTGGTCACGGCGTTCCTGGAGAAGACGCAGGATCCGCCGACCGACCAGATCAACGCCGGCTGCTACGTGTTCCAGCGCGAGGTCATCGACCGGATCCCGACGGGCCGGCGCGGTGTCGGTGGAGCGCGAGGTGTTCCCGGGCCTGCTGTCCGACGGCCTGCGGGTGTGCGGCTACGTCGACGCCACCTACTGGCGCGACATGGGCACGCCGGAGGACTTCGTCCGCGGCTCGGCCGACCTGGTCCGCGGCATCGCGCCGTCGCCGGCGCTGGACGGCCACCGCGGCGAGAAGCTGGTGCACGACGGCGCCGCCGTGGCGCCCGGCGCGCTGCTGATCGGCGGCACGGTCGTCGGCCGCGGCGCCGAGATCGGGCGCGGGCGCGCGGCTGGACGGCGCGGTGATCTTCGACGGTGCGCAGGTCGAGGCCGGCGCGGTGATCGAGCGCTCGATCATCGGGTTCGGTGCCCGGATCGGCCCGCGCGCGCTGATCCGCGACGGCGTGATCGGCGACGGCGCCGACATCGGCGCGCGCTGCGAACTGCTGCGCGGCGCGCGGGTGTGGCCGGGGGTCACGATCCCCGACGGCGGCATCCGCTACTCGACCGACGTCTAGGTTGTGGTGATTCGGCGGCTCGCCGCCATCGCGAGCTGCGCGAGGCCGAAATCGCAGTCATCGGGCAGCGCGTCCAGCGGCCACCAGCGCAGGTCCAGTGACTCGTCGCTGCGGCGATTTCGGCGCCCGCCGGGCGCGTGCACGACGAACTGCATGTCGAGGTGGCGGGTCGGCACGCCGAGCGAGCAGGTGACGGGGTGCACGTGCAGGGCCGCCAGCGTCGGATCGATCGTCAGGCCGTCGATGCCGGACTCCTCGGTCGCCTCGCGCAGCGCCGCGGCGACGATGTCGGCGTCGGTGTCCTCGCAGTGCCCGCCGAGCTGCAGCCAGCGGCCGAACCGCGGATGCAGCGTGAGCAGCGCGTGGGTGCCGGTGTGGTCGAGCACCAGCGTCGAGCCGGTGACGTGGCCCGGCACGCACTGCGCGCAGGCAGCCGTCGGGCCGGGCGGCGAGGAACGCGAGCACCGCGTGGCGCAGCGTGTCCTGCGCGGGATCGGGTGGCTGCCAACGCGGTCAGCGTCGCGACCGCCGAGTCGTGCAGGCTCACCTGCGCACCAGCAGGCCGTCGGTCGGCACCGGATCGCGTGGGCCGGACGGCTCGTCGGGATAGCCGATCGCGATGGCGCCCAACGGTTCCCAGTCGGCGGGCAGCGCCGAGTTCGTCGCGCACCAGGTCGGCGGCGAAGATCGTCGAGCCGATCCAGCAGCTGCCCACCCCGCGCACGGCCAGCGCCACCAGCAGCGCCTGCACGGCGGCGCCGACCGCGACGGTGAACATCGTGTGCTCGGCGGCGGTGCGTGCCGGCGTCGGGGTAGCTGTGCGCGCCGTCGGGCACCATGAACGGGATGACGAGTTCGGGTGCGTCGTAAAGGATCTGGCCGCGGCCGACGCGGCGCTCGACGGCGTCGGCGGGCCGGCCGTCGCCGGTCAGGTCGGCGCGCCACTGCGTCCTTCATCCGGTCGAGCAGCCGAGCCGCCGTCTCGGGGTCCCGCACCCACACGAACCGCACCGGCCGGGTGTGGTGTGGCGCCGGCGCGGTCAGCGCTTCGGCGACGGCGGCCTCGATGAGCTCGGGTGCGACGGGCTCGGCGGTGAACTGCGCGCACCGACCGGCGCAGCAGCTGCGCCTGGCTGCGGCCCAGCGCGATCGCCTCCTCGGTGCCCAGCCAGAACAGGTCCTCCTCGCCGGGCCGCAGCAGGTCGCGTGCGTTGGATCCGTTGTCGGGCAGCGACAGTCCGCGCACCACCGCGACCGGGATGTCGGTCAGCTTGCCCTTGACCAGATCGGCGGCGGCGGCGATCTCGTCGGCGACGGCGATCTCGGTGACGATCAGTTCGTTGCCGTGCCGGTCCTGCGACCCGCGTAGCCGTGCAGCACCGTCAGGCCCGCCGCACCGATCGCGACGTCGGTCTGCGCCGTTGCGCCAGGCCCGGCCCATCGTGTCGGTGACGACACGCCGACGGTGACGCCGAGCCGGTCGCGCAGCGCCGATCCGCAGGGCCGCGGCGCTGCCGTCCGGATCGATCGGCAGCAGCGCGAGTTCGCCGGCGTCGACGTTGGAGCCGTCGACCCCGGCCGCGGCCTGCACGAGGCCGAGTGCGTTCTCGGTGATCAGAGTCCGGCCCTTGCGGGCCAGAACCCGCACGGCCTCGGCATCGATCAGCTTGCGCCGCAGATGCGTCCCGCTGCTTCCGGATCGGTCGGGGCGTCGACGATCCGGCCCTCGCACTTGGACACCACCTTGCTGGTGACGACCACGACGTCGTCGTCGCGCAGCCAGGGTGCGGCCGTCGGCGATCGCGGCGGCCAGGTCGTCGCCCGGCCGGAACTCGGGCAGTCCAGGCACCGGAAGCATTTCGACGGCGCCGCGGGCGCCGATCCGGTGTCGCCGTCATCGGCCTGGCCGACCCATGGTCGTCACGGCTTCACGCCCGCCAGATCTAGGCCGGCGCGCACCATTTCGGCGGTCGTCGCCGGATCGGTCATCAGCAGCGGCACCGCCCGCACCTCGACGCCGTCGATGTCGGCGTCGTCGCCCTCGTGCACCAGCCAGCCGTCGAGGATGCCGACGCCGCGAGCGGGCGCCGTAGTGGCCGCCGACCGCCTCCGAGGTGCTCGCCACGCCGATCACCGACAGGCACTCGTCGGCCATGCCGCGCAACGGTTTTCCGCCGACGATCGGGGAGTAGCCGATGACCGCGTGCCGCGGTCGACCGCAGCGCGCCGCGGATGCCCGGGACGGCCAGGATCGCGCCGATGCTCACCACCGGGTTGGACGGCGCGAGCAGCACGACGTCGGCGGTCTCGATGGCCTCGACGACGCCGGGCGCCGGCGGTGGCCTTGTCGGCGCCGACGAACGCGAAGCTGTGGGTCGGTACCTGTGCGCGGTAGCGCACCCACCACTCCTGGAAGTGGATCGCCCGCTTCTCGCCGTCGTCGGGATCGGTGACGACGACGTGGGTTTCGCTGCGGTCGTCGCTGGCGGGCAGCAGTCGGGCGCCGGGCTTCCAGCGCTCGCACAGCGCCTCGGTCACCTGCGACAGCGGATAGCCGGCGCGCAGCATCTGGCTGCGCACCAGGTGGGTGGCGAGGTCGCGGTCGCCGAGGCCGAACCAGTCGGGCTGCACGCCGTAGGCGGCGAGTTCCTCCTTGGCATGCCAGGTTTCGTTGCGATGGCCCCAGCCGCGTTCGGGGTCGATGCCGCCGCCGAGCGTGTACATGCAGGTGTCGAGGTCCGGGCAGATCCGCACGCCGTGCATCCATGCGTCGTCGCCGACGTTGACGATCGGCGGTCAGATCGTCATCCGATTGCGACCCATCGGCGATGCGGAGAACTGGCCCAGCCCGAACAGGTGCTGAACGCCCAGCAGGAAGCGCGCGCCGCCGACGCCGCCGACCAGAACCGTGACCTTCACATCGACCGACACTAGGCCGTCGGCCGGCGTCGTTCGGGCGGAGCACGTGGCGCGACGGTGTGACAGACACGCCGACGCGCCGACGCGCCGAATTCGGGTCACGAAATGGTATGAATTTCTGTTCTAGCGCTTGACCGCGGCAGCTAACGCGTGTGTAATCACATCAGTGTCATTTCGCGGTTGGCCGGCCGGTTCCGGTGTCGCAGACCGAGATTCGATCACTTGTTCGAATTGAGATGGCCGCACAGCACAATAGTGGGGCTCACATTACGGATCTACGAGACCAGGTGAGGAGGCGGAAAATGTCTTATGAGCAGGTCGATTTCGATCATGTCGGATCCGGTTCGACAACCGGATGCTCGGCTCAGTAGGCAGCACGCCGCACACCAATACCGGACCGGCACCGATTGGGACGCCGAGCGCGTCCCCAGTTGAGTTTGGTGCCCGATCACCCGAGTGATGTGACGCCGCATTGCCGGCAAGCTAGCCGAACGACGATCAATGGCAGGAGCGCGCGCTGTGCGCGCAAACCGACCCCGAGGCGTTCTTCCCCGAGAAGGGCGGCTCGACCCGCGAAGCCAAGCGCATCTGCCTGGGCTGCGAGGTGCGCGATCGGTGCCTCGAGTACGCGCTGGCCCACGACGAGCGCTTCGGCATCTGGGGCGGCCTGTCCGAGCGGGAGCGCCGCCGCCTCAAGCGCGGCATCATCTGACGCTCTTCGCGCAAGCGTTCATCGACTAGGTCACGCCTCGTCGTCGATCGTCGGGTCGATGACAGAAGGTTCGACGCCCAGATACGTGGCCACCTGAGCCACCAGGACCTCGTGCAGCAGCTCGGCGAGTTCGATGGTGTCCTTCGCCCGTCGCTCGATCGGCTTGCGGAACAACACAATTCGCGCCCGCGTGGCATTGCCGCGGACGTCGACGCCCGCCGGAATCAGCCGGGCCAGCGCGATCGGGCCGTCGGCGATCACCTCCGGCGGCCACTGCACGCTGTCGGGGTCCTTCGGCGAGATGCGCGGAATCTCGTCGACCGCGACGTCCAGTGCCGACACCCGGTCCTGCCAGCGCCGCTCGATCGGCTCGTAGGCCTCGAGCACCGCCATGTCGAACCGCTCGGCGCGGCTGCGCCAGCCGGGCACCGTCGGCGGAAGCAGCGGGCCGCGCATTTCGCGGCCGCGGCGTGATCGAGGTGTCCGCGCCAGTGCCGGTTATCGAGTGCTCCTCGCCGCCACGAGACAGATCGTAACGGTTGGAGATCGGGCGTCTGATGGCGCGCGTGTCCGGCGGCTTGCGGCGTTTGCGCACGATAACCTCTCGCTGTGAACGTTCCCCGTCGCTGCTGCCGGCCCGGGTGCCCCCACTATGCGGTCGCGACGCTGACCTTCGTCTACTCCGACTCGACGGCCGTCGTCGGACCGCTGGCCACGGTCTCCGAGCCGCATTCGTGGGACCTGTGCGTGCTGCACGCCGGCCGGATCACCGCGCCGCGCGGTTGGGAGCTGGTTCGCCACGCGGGGCCGCTGCCGTCGCACCCCGACGAGGACGATCTGGTGGCGCTGGCCGACGCGGTCCGTGAAGGGCGTGACGGCGCGCCGCCGATCAACGGCGTCGCCGCAGGCTTTTCCGATCCGACGACCGGTGTGCACGGCGGCGCGCTGATGGCACCGCCGGCCCGCACGGTCCGAGTCAAACGGGCGGCGTAGCGCGGCCACCTGCGGGTGTTGCCCGACCCCGTCGATTAGCCGACTAGGCCGATGCGACTGCCGAGCTGTCTCGGCGCCGTCCGACGGTTAGGCTGGCGCCAGCAGTCCCTCTTCGCAAGGAGTTCTATGTCCCGGCCCGCCGCGGCTGTCCACCGCGTCATCAAGGCGTATGACGTGCGCGGCCTGGTCGGCGAGGAACTCGACGAACAGTTCGTCGCCGAGGTCGGCGGCGCATTCGCGCGGCCTCGATGCGCGATCGACGAACGCCGCTGCGCGGAGTCGTGATCGGCTACGACATGCGGGCGAGCTCGCCGTCGCTGGCGGACGCGTTCGCCGAGGGCGTCGTGGCGCAGGGCCTCGACGTGGTGCGGATCGGGCTGGCGTCGACCGATCAGCTGTACTTCGCGTCGGGTCTGCTGGACTGTCCCGGCGCGATGTTCACCGCCAGCCACAACCCGGCCGCCTACAACGGCATCAAGCTGTGCCGGGCCGGCGCCAAGCCCGTCGGCAAGGACACCGGGCTGACCGTGATCAGCGAGGAGGTCATCGCCGGAGTGCCGGCGCTACGACGGGCCGCGCGGCGCGATCACCGAACGCGACGTGCTGGCCGACTACGGCGAGTTCCTGCGATCGCTGGTCGACCTGGCCGAGCTGCGGCCGCTGAAGGTCGCCGTCGATGCCGGCAACGGCATGGCCGGCCACACCGCTCCCGCGGTGCTGGGGTCGATCCCGTCGATCACGCTGCTGCCGCTGTTCTTCGAACTCGACGGCACGTTCCCCAACCACGAGGCCAATCCGCTGGACCCGGCGAACCTCGTCGACCTGCAGGCGCACGTGCTGGAGACCGGCGCCGACATCGGACTGGCCTTCGACGGTGACGCCGACCGGTGTTTCGTCGTCGACGAGAAGGGGCAACCGGTCTCGCCGTCGGCGGTGACGGCGTTGGTCGCCGCGCGGGAACTGAACCGAGAGATCGGCGCCACGGTGATCCACAACCTGATCACCTCGCGCGCGGTACCGGAACTGGTCGCCGAGCGTGGTGGCACGCCCGTGCGTTCGCGCGTCGGCCACTCCTACATCAAGGCGCTGATGGCCGACACCGGAGCGATCTTCGGTGGCGAGCACTCGGCGCACTACTACTTCCGCGACTTCTGGGGTGCCGACTCCGGCATGCTGGCCGCGCTGCACGTGCTCGCCGCGCTCGGCGAGCAGGACCGGCCGTTGTCGGACCTGATGGCCGACTACCAGCGCTACGAGGCGTCCGGCGAGATCAACTTCACCGTCACCGACGCCGAGGCGTGCGTCGACGCCGTGCTGACAGTCGTTCGGCTCCCGCATCCAGTCCATCGACCACCTCGACGGCGTGACCGTCGATCTCGGCGAGGGCAGCTGGTTCAACCTGCGCATGTCCAACACCGAGCCGTTGCTGCGGCTCAACGTCGAGGCCCGCACCACCGAAGAGGTCGACGAAATCGTCGGGCTGGTCTCCCAGATAGTTCGAAGGCGCAGGATCTCCTCAGACTCCGAGGCGGCCACGTGAACGCCACGCACGCGGTCGTCGACCTCGACGACGTGGAAGGCCTGCTCGCCGCCGACCGAGACGGTTTGCTGCGCGCGGCGTCGATGGCAGGCGCGCAGGTGCGCGCCACCGCCGCGGCGCTCGACGAGGGCGAGCTGGATCCGCTGCAGTCCGACCAGCCGCCCCGCACCGTCGATCTGGGTGGCCGGCCGCGGTAACGCAGAGACGGCGGGCTCGATGCTCGCGGCCGCGCTGGGCGGCTCGGTGGCGCGCGCCGATCGTCGTCGCCTCCGAGGTGCCGCCGTGGATCGGCGCGCTCGACGTGTTGGTCGTCGCCGGCGACGACCCCGGCGACCCCGCGCTGGTGTCGGCCGCCGCGACCGGCTGTGCGTCGCGGTGCGCGCGTCGTCGTCGTCGCGCCGTACGAGGGCCCGCTGCGCGACGCCACCGCCGGCCGGTCCGTGCGCGCTGGCACCGCGCGTGTGGGTGCCCGACGACTTCGGCTTGTCCCGCTACCTGGCTGCCGGCCTGGCGTCGCTGCACGTGGTGGACCCGGGCTCTGCGGGTGGATCTCGCCGGCCTGGCCGACGAGCTGGACGCCGAGGCGTTGCGCAACAGCGCCGGCCGCGAACTGTTCACCAATCCCGCCAAGACGCTGGCCGAGCGCATGTCGGGCACGCGAGGTCGTCATTGGCGGGCGACAACGCGGCGACGCTGGCGCTGGCCCGTCACGGCGTCGCCGATCATGCTGCGCATCGCGCACCAGGCGGTGGCCGCGGTCGGACTGGCCGACGCGCTGGTGGCGCTGCACGGTGGGATGGGCGGCGAATCCGGCGCCGATCGTGAGCAGTCGATATTCCACGACGAGCAGATCGACGGTCCGCTGCCGCGCCGGGTCCGCACCTTCGTGCTGACCACCGATGCCGAGCGGCCGGTGGTGTCGGCGCGTGTCGGCGGGCTCGACGACGTCGACGTGATCAACGCCGAGGACGTGCCGGAGTCGCTGGACGTTCGGGGCGGAAGGCGCACGCTGGCCGCCGCCGCGCCGGACCCGGACGCCTGGAACAACAACTGGCGATGCTGGCCGTGCGATTGGAGATGACGGCGGTGTACCTGCGACTGGTTCGAGGTTGAGCAAGTGAACCTGCTACGGGGAGCGGTGCGGACCTATGCATGGGGTTCGCGAACCGCGATTGCCGATTTCACCGGACGGCCAAGTCCGACAGCGCATCCCGAGGCCGAGCTGTGGTTCGGCGCCCATCCCGGGCGACCCGGCGTGGCTGGAGACCGACGACGGCGAGCGGTCTCTGCTCGACACGCTGCGAGAGCGATCCGGAGGGACAGCTCGGAGGCCGCGTGCGCGGCCGGTTCGGCGACACACTGCCGTTCCTGGTCAAGGTGCTCGCCGCCGACGAACCGCTGTCGCTGCAGGCGCATCCGAGCGCCGAGCAGGCCGTGGAGGGATTCGCGCGCGAGGAGAAGCTGGGCATCCCCGTCTCGGCCCCGACCCGCAACTATCGCGACCGCAGCCACAAGCCCGAACTCCTGGTTGCGCTAGGGCAATTCGAGGCGCTGGCCGGATTCCGGCCCGGCCGCGCGCAGCGTCGAGTTGATGCGCGCGCTCGCGGTCACGCGATCTCGACCCGTTCGTCAACCTGCTGTCCGGTCAGTCCGACGCCGACGGACTGCGCGCGTTGTTCACCACGTGGATCACCGCTCCGCAGCCCGACCTCGACGTGCTGGTGCCCGCGGTGATCGAGGGCGCGCATCCACTACCTCCGGTCGGGCAAGAAGAAGTTCGCCGCCGAGGCCAAGACCGTGCTCGAACTCGGTGAGCGCTATCCCGGCGACGCGGGCGTGCTGGCCAGCGTGCTGCTGAACCGGATCACCCTCAGGCGCCGGCGAGGCGATCTACCTGCCCGCGGGCAACCTGCACGCCTACCTGCACGGGGTGGGCGTCGAGGTGATGGCCAACTCCGACAACGTGTTGCGCGGCGGGCTGACCCCCAAGCACGTCGACGTGCCCGAACTGCTGCGCGTGCTCGACTTCACGCCCGGCGAGCGACGATCGTCATCCGTCCCCGAGATCACCAGGGACGGAATCGAATTCGGTGTACAACACGCCTGCGCCGGAGTTCGCGGTGTCGGTGCTCTGCATCGACGGCGAGCACCTCGGCCACGAGATCGACGCGCCGACGCGCCACGACGGGCCGCAGATCCTGTTGTGCACCGAGGGTTCGACGGTGGTGCACGCCAAGGCAAGCGCGGTGACGCTCGAGCGCGGAGCTGCGGCGTGGGTGGCCGCCGACGACGGGCCGATCCGGCTTGCTCGCCGAGAGCCCGACGAAGCTGTTCCGCGCCACCGTGGGGATCTAGTGGTCTTTCTCGCGGCGGCCGAACGGCAGCACGTGCATGATCGCGACGACCACGGTGCCGACGACCAATCCGATCACCGCCGACACCGCGGTGTTGAGGAGCCAGGCCAGTAGTCCGCCGACGCCCTGGACGGCGTGATGGACGAAATCTTCGGCGTGGTGCACGAGTCCGTAGGGCCCGTGCCAGCCGACGGCGTCGGTTCCGACGAGCAGGATGTGGCCGCCGACCCACAGCATCGCCACCGTGCCGATGGTCGACAGCGCCGACAGCAGTTTGGGCATCCCGGCGACCAAGCCGCGGCCGATCCGCTGCGTGAATCGTGAGCTGCGCTGCGTCAGGCTCAGCCCGATGTCGTCCATCTTCACGATGAGCGCCGACCACGCCGTAGACGGCGATGGTGATGACCACGGCGACGACGGCCAGAATGATGAGCCGCGGCCAGAACGGCTTGGTCGGCCACCTCGTTGAGGGCGATCACCATGATCTCGGCGGACAGGATGAAATCGGTGCGGATCGCGCCGGCGGCCATCTGCTTCTCGGCGTCCGCGCCGACCGTCGCCGTCGGTGCGGCGTGGTCGTTGTGCCCGCCGTGTCCAATGAAGCGGCCCCAAACCTTCTCGGCGCCCTCGTAGCAGAGATAAGTCGCGCCGACCATCAGGATCGGCGTCAGCAGCCATGGCGCGAACTGACTGAGCAGCAACGCGGCGGGCAGGATGAACACCAGCTTGTTGCGCAGCGATCCGATCGCGATCCGCTTGATGATCGGTAGCTCGCGCTCGGCGGCGATGCCGTGCACGTACTGCGGCGTCACAGCGGTGTCGTCGACGACGACTCCGGCGGCCTTGGCGGTTGCGCGTCCGGCGGCGGCGCCGATGTCGTCTACCGACGCGGCCGCGAGCCGAGCCAGAGCGGCGACGTCGTCGAGAAGCCCGAACAGACCAGCGCTCATCGCGTCTCCGTCATGGCCACGAGGCTACCTGTGAGGATTGCCTTACGCGCATTCAGTCACGGCCGCCGCCGCGCTGAGCGGGCGCGCATGAATTTGATCAGCACTTCCTCGGCGAGCCCGTACTGCATCGCATCGACCCAGACGCGAGTGAGCAGACCGGGCCGCGCGCCCTGGCTCTGCGCCCACCGGGAACGGCGACGTAGCCACCGACGTCGGCCTTCGCCAACAGGCTCGAGAACCTCAGCTGCGTCATCGGAATCGAGGTCGGCGATGACAACCCCACGATGTCCGCCCATACGCCGTTGTCCCTGCCACCGGGCGCCAACCAGTACGCGATGTCGCACTGCCGCCAGGTCCTCGAGCGGCCTGATCTGCGAGCTCATGGTGGCCCTCCGATTGCCAGGCCTCCAGTATCGCTCGGTTATCCCGTCTGCGCAGTAACCACGGCAGGCCGGGCCGCCTTCCTCTCGGCCAACCACAGCCGCATGTTGTGGCGGATGGTGCGGCCCGACGAGGCGTGCCGACGGCACCATGTAGAGGCTGTCGAGCAGGCTGAACCGGCGCAGAAACCATTCGGCCAGAACGGGATCCGTCTCCGCGGCGCCCGAGGAACTGGTCGAACAACTTGCCTACCGGCTTGTACCACCACGGCATCGGCCCGCGTGGCGCCGTGCAACGCCAGATCGCCGATCGCGTTCATCGTCCACACCGGGTAGGTCGTCTTCGCGGCGGCCTGGTTGAAGTCGCGCTGCCAGGTCGGGATCCGGGTGTCTGAGTACCCGCTTCAGGTGACCGGTCTGCAGGGACGTCATCGTCATGCCCTGGCCGAAGGTCGGGTTGAAGCTGACGACGGCGTCGCCGAACGGGACGATCCCGGTCGGGAAGCGATCGAGCTTGTCGTAGCGGCGCCACCGGCTGGTCGGGTACTTGTGGAACGCCACATCGCCGATCGGCTGCACCGTGCCGTATCGCGGAGGCGACATGCGCGGGCAGGATCTCGTCGGCCAACGCGCACATGCCCGCGAAGTCGTGCGGCGGCTCGACCTTGCCGACTCCGAACGTGGTCATGCCCCAGGTGCCGTCCTCGTAGAAGAGCATGCCCACCCCGAGCGGCTGTGCGCGGGAGGCGCCCGCGACGACGACCTTTTCGGCGATCAACCCGTCAGGGATGTGTAACTGATGGGTGGCGTAGCCGATGCCGACGTCGACGGATCTCCTCGCGAGGCCGCTCGAATCCCCACTGCGCCAGCCAGACCGGAAGACGGGTGCCTCTGCCCGCCGCATCGACGACGAGATCGGCGTCGACCGCCGCTCCCGAATCGAGCGCCACACCGGTCACCCGCTGCCGACCGGCGTCGAATCGAGGCTCGCTGACCGCGGTGCGCACCATGTCGACGTTGTCGATCGACGCCACCCGGCGACGGATCTGCCACTCCAGATGCGGCCGGCTCGGCACGTACGCGGTGAACTCCGACTGCAGCCGATGGTGGGTGCCCAGCACGTGGCCTGCTGCGCCGAAGTGGATGCAGTCCGGCCGGTTCTCCAGAATCGGCACGCCCGCGGCGACCATGTCGTCGAGCAGACCGGGAAAGTGCGTGTCGAACTCCTGCGCGCCGCGGGCCATCAGCAGATGGACGTGCCTGTCCTGGGGCACCGCGGGCCGGTTCGCCGGTCCGTCGGGCAGTTCGTCGCGCTCGTAGACCGTGACCCGCTCATAGAAGTCCGACAGGACGCGGGCGGCGCACAGGCCGGCGATGCTGCCCGCCGATGACGATCGCGTGTTTAGTAGACCGCCCCATCGGGTGCACAGTACTCGGTACATTCCGGACTACGGACCAGGGAAGGCACGCTCATGGCCGGACGATGGCGGACGAAGTCTGTAGAGCAGTCGATTGCTGACACCGATGAACCCGAGACGCGCCTCCGCAAGGATTTGGCGTGGTGGGATCTGACCGTCTTCGGGGTGTCGGTGGTGATCGGGGCCGGCATCTTCACGATCACGGCATCGACCGCGGGCAACATCACGGGGCCTGCGATCTCGATCTCGTTCGTCATCGCCGCGGTCGGCGTGCGGCCTGGCCGCGCTGTGCTACGCGGAATTCGCCTCGACGGTGCCGGTGGCGGGCAGCGCCTACACCTTCTCCTATGCGACGTTCGGTGAGTTCATCGCGTGGATCATCGGGTGGGATCTGATCCTGGAATTCGCCGTAGCGGCCGCGGTGGTGGCCAAAGGCTGGTCGAGTTATCTCGGGCACGGTCTTCGGATTCGGCGGTGGCACAGCAGATTTCGGCTGGGTTTCAACTCGACTGGGGCGCCCTGCTGATCATCGTGTTCGTCACCGTTCTGCTGGCCTGGGGCACCAAGTTGTCGGCGGAGGTCAGCTTGGTCATCACCGTGATCAAGGTGGCGGTGGTGTTGTTGGTGGTGGTCGTCGGGTCCTTTTACATCAAGACCGCGAATTTCTCGCCGTTCATCCCGCCTGCTGAGACAGGCCACGGTGGCACCGGCACGGAACAGTCGTTGTTCTCGCTGATGACCGGTGCTGAAGGCAGCCACTACGGCTGGTACGGCGTGCTCGCGGGCGCTTCGATCGTGTTCTTCGCGTTCATCGGCTTCGACATCGTCGCCACGACGGCGGAAGAGACCAAGAACCCGCAGCGCGACGTGTCGCGCGGCATCCTCGCTTCGCTGGTGATCGTCACAGTGCTGTATGTGGCTGTGGCCGTCGTGCTGCTCGGGCATGGTGCGCTACACCGAGCTGCGCGACGCGGGGGAAGGCGAACCTTGCAACGGCGTTCGCCGCCAACGGAATTGACTGGGCTCGCGAAGCTCATCTCGATCGGTGCGTTGGCCGGGCTGACGACGGTCGTCATCGTCCTCGTGCTCGGCCAGACCCGGGTGCTGTTCGCGATGTGCCGCGACGGGTTGCTGCCACGCCCGCTGGCCAGGACCGGGCCGCATGGCACGCCCGTGCGGATCACCGTTCTCGTCGGTGTGTTGGTCGCCATCACGGCGTCGGTGTTCCCGATCGGCAAGCTCGAGGAGATGGTCAACATCGGCACGCTGTTCGCGTTCGTGCTGGTTTCGGCGGGGGTGATCGTGCTGCGTCGCACGCGCCCCGACCTCGAACGCGGCTTCCGTGCCCCGGGCGTCCCGCTGCTGCCGGTCGCGTCGATCGTGGCCTGCGTGTGGCTGATGCTCAACCTGACCGGCCTGACGTGGATTCGGTTCCTGATCTGGATGGCCATCGGGGTGCTGATCTATTTCGCATACGGCCGCACGCATTCGGTGCTGGCCCTCCGAGAGAGTGCGACTTCGGCGCGCTAACGGACTCTGAGCGGGCGTTTGCGCGCCCAAATCGCGATGCAATGCGCCCCGAGGGGTTTTACAAAATAGAGCTCTATGTCTAGACGACACGAACAATCATTGGCACTCACAGAAGGCAAGTGACCACGCAGATGTCAGACATCGAGATCGCCCAGTGGCGCGACAAGAAGCGCTACCTGTGGCTGATGGGCCTGATCGCACCGACGGCGCTGTTCGTGATGCTGCCGCTGGTGTGGGCGTTCAACCAGTGGGGCTGGCACGTGGCGGCGCAGGTGCCGTTCTGGATCGGGCCGATCCTGCTCTACCTCCTGCTGCCCGCCCTTGACCTGCGTTTCGGCCCCGACGGCCAGAATCCGCCGGACGAGGTGATGGAGCGGCTGGAGAACGACAAGTACTACCGCTACTGCACCTACATCTACATCCCGTTCCAGTACGCCAGCGTGATCTTCGGGGCCTACCTGTTCACCGCGTCGGACCTGAGCTGGCTGGGATTCGACGGCGGACTTGGCTGGCCGGCCAAGATCGGCCTGGCGCTGTCGGTGGGCGTGCTCGGCGGCGTCGGCATCAACACCGCCCACGAAATGGGCCACAAGAAGGACGAGCTGGAACGGTGGCTGTCCAAGATCACGCTGGCCCAGACGCTGCTACGGCCACTTCTACATCGAGCACAACCGCGGCCACCACGTCCGCGTCGCCACCCCGGAGGATCCCGCGTCGGCCCGCTTCGGCGAGACCTTCTGGGAGTTCCTGCCGCGCAGCGTGTGTGGCAGCCTGAAGTCGTCGTGGCAGCTGGAGGCGCAGCGGCTGGGCCGAGCGGGCAAGAGCCCGTGGCACTGGTCCAACGACGTGCTCAACGCCTGGGCGATGTCGGTGGTGTTCTACGGCATCCTGATCGCGGTGTTCGGGCTCGCGCTCATCCCGTACGTCGTGATCTCCGCGGTCTTCGGCTTCACGCTGCTGGAGACGGTCAACTATCTCGAGCATTACGGACTGCTGCGGCAGAAGCTGGAGAGCGGTCGGTACGAACGGTGCGCTCCGATGCACAGCTGGAACTCCGATCACATCGTGACCAACCTGTTCCTCTACCACCTACAGCGGCACAGTGACCACCACGCCAACCCGACCCGTCGCTATCAGACCCTGCGCAGCATGGCGGGCGCACCGAACCTGCCCAGCGGATACGCGTCGATGATCGCGCTGACATACTTCCCGCCACTGTGGCGCCGTGTGATGGATCACCGGGTGCTCGAGCACTACGACGGCGACATCACGCGGGTCAACGTGCACCCGCGGGTGCGCGACAAGGTGTTGGCCCGCTATGGAGCGGCAGCGTGAGTGCCTACCGCTGCCCCGGCTGCGACTACATCTACGACGAGGCGAAAGGTGCACCGCGGGAAGGGTTTCCCGCGGGCACGGCCTGGGCCGACGTCCCCGACGACTGGTGCTGTCCCGATTGCGCAGTACGCGAGAAGGTCGACTTCGAAGAGATTTCTCTGAAGAAAGATGAGGCGAAGCGATGAGTGACTACAAGACTGTTCGTCTGCGTGCAGTGCGGATTCGAGTACGACGAGGCCAAGGGCTGGCCCGAGGACGGCATCGCCCCGGGCACCCGGTGGGACGACATCCCCGACGACTGGAGCTGCCCGGACTGCGGCGCGGCGAAGTCCGACTTCGAGATGGTGGAGGTCGCACGGTCGTGACGGCGGCTGGGCGAGCGAAGCGACGGGAAGAGATACGGTCGCGCGTGTGACGAGCCCGCGCGACTTCGGCGCACGCGGGGAGCGAAAAGGCTCCAGAACCGCGCAGCGCATTCCGTACGCCGAGGCGTCGAGGGTGCTGCTGCGCGATTCGATTCTGGACGGCATGCGCGAACTGCTGCTCACCCGCGACTGGTCGGCGATCACGCTGTCGGACGTCGCCAAGGCCGCGGGCATCAGCCGCCAGACCATCTACAACGAGTTCGGCTCGCGGCAGGGCCTGGCGCAGGGGTACGCGCTACGGCTGGCCGACCGGCTCGTCGACCAGATCGACGACGCGATCGACGGCAACGTCGGCGATGTCTACGCCGCGTTCCTTCAAGGGTTCCGCGACTTCTTCACCGAGTCGGCGGCCGACCCGTTGGTGATCTCGCTGCTGACCGGCACGACGAAGCCCGACCTGCTACAGCTGATCACCACCGACAGCGCGCCGATCATCACGCGCTGCTCAGCGCGGTTGACCGAGTCGTTCATGCATAGCTGGGTGCGAGCCAGCGAAGACGACGCGGGCGTACTGGCCAGGGCGATCGTCGGCTCGCGATGAGCTATGTCTCGATGCCGCCGGAGGCGGACCACGACGTGGCGCGAGACCTGGCTAGACTCATGACGCCGTTTGCCGAACGCTACGGTGTGATCGAGCAGAGTTAGCGGCTGCGGCGCCGTCGAGCCACGCGGCCTAATATGTAACAAAGCTAAGTAAGTGCGACGCGCCCACGAACGAGGACAAGGATGACCACGACTTCAACGATTTCCGGGCAGGGGCTGACTGCTGATGTCCGCAATGGCATCGACTTCAAGGTCGCCGACCTGTCCCTGGCCGACTTCGGCCGCAAGGAGATCCGGCTGGCCGAGCACGAGATGCCCGGGCTGATGGCGCTGCGCCGCGAGTACGCCGACGTGCTGCCGCTCAAGGGCGCGCGCATCTCCGGCTCGCTGCACATGACCATGCAGACCGCGGTGCTGATCGAGACGCTCGTCGCGCTCGGTGCCGAGGTGCGCTGGGCGTCGTGCAACATCTTCTCCACCCAGGACCACGCGGCCGCCGCCGTCGTCGTCGGTCCGCACGGCACCGCCGAGGAGCCCAAGGGCACCCCGGTGTTCGCGTGGAAGGGCGAGACGCTCGAGGAGTACTGGTGGGCCGCCGAGCAGATGCTCACCTGGGAGGGCGAGCCGGCCAACATGATCCTCGACGACGGCGGCGACGCCACCATGATGGTGCTGCGGGGCGCCCAGTACGAGAAGGCCGGCGTGGTGCCGCCCGCTGAGGACGACGACTCCGACCGAGTGGAAGGTGTTCCTGGGCGTCCTGCGCCAGCGCTTCGAGACCGACAAGACCAAGTGGACGAAGATCGCGGAGTCGGTCAAGGGCGTCACCGAGGAGACCACCACCGGTGTGCTGCGGCTGTACCAGTTCGAGGCGGCCGGTGAGCTGCCGTTCCCGGCGATCAATGTCAACGACTCGGTCACCAAGTCCAAGTTCGACAACAAGTACGGCACCCGGCACTCGCTGATCGACGGCATCAACCGCGGCACCGACGTGCTGATCGGTGGCAAGAAGGTGCTGATCTGCGGCTACGGCGACGTGGGCAAGGGCTGCGCGGAATCGCTGGCCGGCCAGGGCGCGCGGGTGGCCGTCACCGAGATCGACCCGATCAACGCGCTGCAGGCGCTGATGGACGGCTTCGACGTGGTGACCGTCGAGCAGGGCATCGGTCAAGCCGACATCGTCATCACCGCGACCGGCAACAAGGACATCATCACGCTGGCGCACATGCGCTCGATGAAGGACCAGGCCATCCTGGGCAACATCGGTCACTTCGACGACGAGATTCAGATTGCGGCACTTGAGCGCTCGGGCGCGAAGCGTCTCAACATCAAGCCGCAGGTCGACCAGTGGATCTTCGACGACGGCAAGTCGATCATCGTGCTGTCCGAGGGCCGGCTGCTGAACCTCGGCAACGCCACCGGGCACCCGTCGTTCGTGATGAGCAACAGCTTCTCGAACCAGGTCATCGCTCAGATCGAGCTGTGGACCAAGAACGACGAGTACGACAACGAGGTGTACCGGCTGGCCAAGCACCTCGACGAGAAGGTCGCGCGCATTCACGTCGCAGGCGCTCGGCGGCACGCTGACCAAGCTGACCAAGGAGCAGGCCGAGTACATCAACGTCGACGTCGAGGGCCCGTACAAGCCCGAGCACTACCGCTACTGATCTTGTAGGGCCTCTTGCCACATCGGCACAAGGCTCTTGACCTCAAGTTCACTTGAGGTGCCACGCTGCTCGCATGACGAATGGGTTAGGGGACCCCGACGCGACGGTGGTGGCCATCGACGACCCGTCGGCACGGTTCGTTCGAGACGTGATTGCCGTTGGTCGACCAGCTCTACCGCGCCGCGCGCCGCTACACGCGCAGCACTGCCGACGCCGAGGACCTGGTGCAGGAGACGATGGTCAAGGCGTACGCGGGCTTTCACACGTTCACCGTCGGGACGAACATCCGGGCGTGGCTTTTCCGCATCTTGACCAACACCTGGATCACTTCGTACCGCACCGCTCAACGGCGCCCGGACGAAGTGCTCGCGGCCGACGTCACCGACATGCGGCCGAGCGCTTCACAGAACCAGTCTGCGGAACTCGCTGTGCTGGAAGCGATGGGCGATGAGGACGTGCGCGATGCGCTTCAGGCATTACCCGAACATCAGCGCTTGGTTGTCTACTACGCCGATGTAGAAGGCTTCCGGTACAAGGAGATTGCCGCGATCCTGGACACGCCGCTCGGCACCGTGATGTCACGGTTGCACCGCGGCCGCACCAATCTGCGGACATTGCTCGTCGACATCGCCGCCGCGCGCGGCTACGCGGCCTAGCCGGTGCTAGGGGCTCGGCGGTGCCCCGCAGCGGTCCCTGATGTCGACGAGCGGCTGCCGGATGCTCGTCATGTCGGCCTGCTCTTGGGGGTGAACCGCCATGTAGTCCTTCACCTTTGCGGCCACTTGCTCACGTGGCATGGCCTTGAGGCTCGTCATGAAGTCGTTCAGGTCGGGATGAGTGAACAGGTAGGCCGACGTCGACGCCGAGACGCCTGCGCGGACGCCTTCGAGATCCGCGGCGCTGCAGTTCGGCGGATTGGCGCCGGGGTCCTGGTCGGCATGAGCGAGCGGTCTGGCGCCGAACAGCGCCGCGCCGATCCCAGCACCGGTGCACACTGCGGTGAGGAGGCGAGACAACATCATGGCTGACAGTCTGTGTGCCAGTTGTGCTCGGGCGCGGTCATCGCAAGCTGTTCCACAGGAGATTCGGCTGGTGCCCACAGCAAGCCGACGTCGACGTTGCCATGCGACGAACGTTCCTTACCGCTCGATGAATCGCCGAAAACTCGAGCGGTAAGGAACGTTCGCGGCAGTTGGGGGGACCGCGTCGCGCCTCGCGCTACGCTCGCCGCGTGCTCATCGCGATCGAAGGTGTCGACGGCGCAGGCAAGCGCACGCTGACCGACGGCCTGCGCGCCGCGTTCGAAGTCGCAGCACAAGTCCGTCGCCAGCCTGGCCTTCCCGCGCTACGGGCATTCGATCGACGGCCGACCTCGCCGCCGAGGCGCTGCACGGCGGGCACGGTGACCTCGCCGTCTTCGGTGTACGCGATGGCGGTGCTGTTCGCCCTCGACCGCGCCGGCGCCCGCGACGAGATCGGCGCACCTGACCGCCGCCTACGACGTCGTCATCCTCGACCGCTACGTCGCGTCCAACGCCGCCTACAGCGCCGCGCGGCTGCACCAGGGCGCCGACGGTGACGTCGTCGACTGGGTGCGCGACCCTCGAGTACGACCGGTTGCACCTGCCGAAGCCCGACTGGCAGGTGCTGCTCGACGTGCCCGACCGAGCTGGCCGCCGAGCGCGCCGAGCATCGCGCCAGACAGAGGCCGACCGCGCCAAGGACGCCTACGAACGCGACGACGGACTGCAGCGCCGCACCGGCGAGGTGTACTCCGGGCTGGCCGTCAGCACAGTGGTGCGGACGGTGGCTGGTCGCGGGACCCGATGTGAACGCCGCCGCGCTCGCCGGCAGACCTGGGTCAATAGCCGACATAACGCGGGTGTGGTAGCCGCGTTTTATCGCGATCTGGTGACACCATGGACACCATGAGGCAAAGGATTCTGGTCGTCGACGACGACCCGTCGCTGGCCGAGATGCTCACCATCGTGCTGCGCGGCGAAGGTTTCGACACCGCGGTCATCGGTGACGGCACACAGGCGCTCACCGCGGTCCGCGAGCTGCGGCCCGATCTGGTGCTGCTCGACCTGATGCTGCCCGGGCATGAACGGCATCGACGTGTGCCGCGTGCTGCGCGCCGACTCCGGTGTGCCGATCGTGATGCTGACGGCCAAGACCGACACCGTCGACGTGGTGCTCGGCCTGGAGTCCGGCGCCGACGACTACGTGATGAAGCCGTTCAAGCCCAAGGAACTCGTCGCCCGCGTGCGCGCCCGGCTGCGCCGCAACGAGGACGAGCCCGCGGAGATGCTGTCGATCGCCGACGTCGACATCGACGTGCCCGCCCACAAGGTCACCCGGCTGGGCGAGCAGATTTCGCTGACACCGCTGGAGTTCGACCTGTTGGTGGCGTTGGCGCGCAAACCACGGCAGGTGTTTACTCGTGATGTGCTGCTCGAACAGGTGTGGGGCTACCGGCACCCCGCCGACACCCGTTTGGTGAACGTGCATGTCCAGCGTTTGCGGGCCAAGGTCGAGAAAGATCCGGAGAACCCGCAGGTGGTGCTGACCGTTCGAGGAGTGGGATACAAGGCCGGACCTCCGTGATCTGGAGCTCGAGGCGACGCATCCGGATCGGCGTTCGGCACCACTGCTACGCGGATTCGGTGCGCTGAGTCGAGCGATCGGTCTCGCGTGGCGCCGCTCGCTGCAGCTGCGCGTGGTGACCTTGACGCTGGGGCTGTCGCTCGCCGTCATCATGGTGCTCGGCTTCGTGCTGACCAGCCAGATCACCGACCGCATCCTCGAGGTCAAGGTGCGCGCCGCGACCGAGGAGATCGAGCGGGCCCGCAACACCGTCAGCGGCATCGTCGGCGGTGAGGAGACCCGCTCACTCGACAGCAGCCTGCAGTTGGCGCGCAACACCCTGATCGACCGCAAGGCCGACACCGGCGCCGGGCTCGGCCGGCGCCTTCGACGCGGTGCTCGTGGTGCCCGGCGACGGTCCCCGCGCCGCCACTGCGGCGGGCCCGGTGCAGCAGGTGCCCAACGTCGTTGCGCGACTTCGTCAAGGCCGGTCAGGTCAGCTACCAGTACGCGACCGTGCACACCGACGGCTTCTCGGGCCCGGCGCTGATCATCGGCAGCCCGACCTCGTCGCCGGTGACGAATCTCGAGCTGTACCTGATCTTTCCGCTGAACAACGAGGAGATCCACCATCGCGCTGGTGCGCGGCACGATGCTGACCGGCGGCGTGGTGCTGCTCGGTCTGCTCGCCGCGATCGCGCTGGTGGTGGCCCGGCAGATCGTGCTGCCGGTGCGGTCGGCGTCGCGGATCGCCGAGCGGTTCGCCGAAGGACATCTGACCGAGCGCATGCCGGTGCGCGGCGAGGACGACATGGCGCGGCTGGCGGTGTCGTTCAACGACATGGCCGAAAGCCTGCTCGCGCAGATCACCCAACTCGAGGAGTTCGGCAACCTGCAGCGCCGGTTCACCTCCGACGTCAGCCACGAGCTGCGCACCCCGCTGACGACGGTGCGGATGGCCGCCGACCTGATCTACGACCACAGCGACGACCTCGATCCCGCGCTGCGGCGCTCGACCGAGCTGATGGTCAGCGAGCTGGACCGCTTCGAGACACTGCTCAACGACCTGCTCGAGATCTCCCGCCACGACGCGGGTGTCGCCGAGCTGTCGGTCGAGTCGGTGGATCTGCGCTCGACGGTGCAGAGCGCGCTGGACAACGTCGGCCACCTCGCGGCGACGCCGACATCGAGCTGATCGTCGACATGCCGGCGCGACGAGGTGATCGCCGAGGTCGACCCGCGGCGGGTGGAACGGATCCTGCGCAACCTGATCGCCAACGCCATCGACCACGCCGAGCACAAGCCGGTGCGGATCCGGATGGCCGCCGACGACGACACCGTCGCCGTCACCGTCCGCGACTACGGTGTCGGGCTGCGGCCCGGCGAGGAGAAGCTGGTGTTCAGCCGGTTCTGGCGCTCCGACCCGTCGCGGGTGCGGCGCTCCGGCGGCACCGGCCTGGGTCTGGCGATCAGCATCGAGGACGCCCGGCTGCACCAGGGCCGGCTGGAGGCGTGGGGTGAACCGGGCAAGGGCGCCTGCTTCCGGCTGACCCTGCCGCTGGTGCGCGGTCACAAGGTGACGACGAGCCCGCTGCCGCTGAAACCCGTTGGGCCGCGAACGACCCCCGCGGCGCACCACCCGCGATCGCGAACCGGCGGAGACGCGTGTGAAACGCCTCGTTGACGGCCCTGTGTGCTGCTGGCGTTCGTTCTCGCCGGCTGTGCCGGCGTGCCGAGTTCGTCGGCGCCACAGGCGATCGGAACCGTCGACCGGCCTGCGCCGCCGAGCCTGCCCAAGCCGACGCCGGGCATGGATCCCGACGTCCTGCTGCGTGAATTCCTCAAGGCGACAGCCGATCCCGCCAACCGGCATCTGGCGGCGCGTCAGTTCCTCACCGAATCGGCGTCGCGCGCATGGGACGACGCCGGCAGCGCGCTGCTGATCGACAACGTGGTGTTCGTCGAAACCCGCGGCCCCGACCGGGTTTCGGTGCAACATGCGCGCCGACATCCTCGGCTCGCTGTCGGACGTCGGGCGTGTTCGAGACCGGCGAAGGTGCACTGCCCGATCCCGGTGCGATCGAACTGGTGAAGACGCCGGGCGGGTGGCGCATCGACCGGCTGCCCAACGGCGTCTTCCTTGACTGGCAACAGTTTCAGTCGACCTACAAGCGCAACACACTGTACTTCGTCGACCCGACCGGCAACACCGTCGTCCCCGATCCGCGCTACGTCGCGGTGTCCGACCCGGACCAGTTGGCCACCGAACTGGTGAGCAAGCTGATCGCGGGCCCGCGTCCCGAGATGGACAACACGGTGCGCAACCTGCTGGGTCCGCCGCTGCAAGCTGCGTGGTCCGGTGACCCGCGCCGACGGCGGCAAGACGGGTGTCGGCCGCGGCTACGGCGGTGCCCGCATCGACCTGGAGAACCTGTCGACGACCGACCCGCACACCCGGCAACTGCTTGCGGCACAGATCATTTGGACGCTTGCGCGGGCAGGCATCAACGGCCCGTATGTGATCAACGCCGACGGTGCGGCGCTCGACGACCGTTTCGCCGACGGCTGGAACACCTCCGACGTCGCGGCCACCGACCCTGGCGCGGACCGACGGCGCCGCGGCGGGCCTGCACGCGCTGGTGGGTGGTTCGCTGCTGTCGCTTGACGGCCAGCGGTCGTCGCGGGTGACCGGGCCGTTCGGCGAGATGCCCAACCAGACGGCGGCCGCGGTGTCGCGCACCGGCCAGGAGGTGGCGTCGATCGTGACGCTGCGGCCCGGTGCGCCCGACATGGCGTCGTCGCTTTGGGTCGGCCCGCTGGACGGCAATGCGACACAAGCGATCGACGGGCGCACGCTGTCGCGGCCGAGTTGGTCGCTCGACGACGCGATCTGGGTGGTGGTGGACGGCAACAACGTGGTGCGCGTGATCCAGGAGGCGCATCCGGACAGCCTGCTCGCATTCCGGTCGATTCCACCGTCGTGTCGACGCGCTTCCCGGGAGCGATCGCCGAGCTGCAGCTCTCCCGCGACGGAACCCGCGCCGCGATGGTCATCGAAGGGCAGGTCATCATGGCCGGTGTCGAGCAGACGGCAGGCGGCGGTTACGCGCTGACCTATCCGCGGCGGCTGGGCTTCGGGCTCGGCAACACGGCGGTGTCGCTGGCCTGGCGCACCGGCGACGACATCGTCGTCAGCCGCACCGACCCGCAGCATCCCGTCTCCTACGTCAACCTCGACGGCGTGAACTCCGACGGCCCCAGCCGTAACCTGCTGCCACCGGTCACCGCGGTCGCGGCCAATCCGTCGACGGTCTACGTCGCCGATCAGCGTGGGGTGCTGCAGTTGTCGGGTTCGGCGGCCGACAACGACCCGGCGTGGGCCGAGGTGCGGCCGTTGATGGTGGCCGGCGCGCTGCCCGTGTTGCCCGGCTGACTGAACCCTTTCCCGGCATCGTCCGTTGTGCAGACAAAACACCGCCAGCGGTGTTTGCTCAAAAGCCAGGAGGGATGATGAAGATCCGCGGCCCGATACTCACCCTCGTCGCCGTTGCGGTGCTCGGGGTCGGCATCTTGCTCGTGAACATGTCCAAGGAGCAGTCGGCGCCGCCGGCCAACCCCTACGGCAAATCGACCACGACCGCCGCCGCGGCCACTCCGGCGACTCCGCCACCGGCGCCCAGCACGCCACCGCCTCCGGCCTTCCCGGCCAAGGCAGACTACGTCGGCAAGATCCCTACCGCCAACGGCACGATCACGGTGGAGATCACGGTTCAAGGCGACAAGGCGATCGCCTACGCGTGCGACGGCAACAAGGTCGAGTCGTGGCTGCGCGGCAGCGCAATGGACGGCACAGTCAGCCTCGCCAGCAAGGACAAGACCAGCCGCCTTGACGGGCGCCTCGAAGGGAATGCGATCGACGGCACGCTGTCGATCGGCGACAAGAAGTGGGATTTCAACGCGGCCCTCGCGCAACCTCCCGCCGGGTTGTATGTCTACGACAACGCAGGCGTCCGCAGCAGCTGGATCGTCGACCCGAACGGGGGAGTGACGGGCGTGCAACGGCGGGAGGACGGTTCGACCGCACCCGCGCCGACATTGACGACCGAGGGCATCACGAACGTCGATGGCATCGAGGTCAGGGCGATCCGGGTTGACGGAGACAGCGATGTCTGATGCCGACACTCCGACCACGGTCGTACCTGCGAGGTCGTCTGCGACAGCGGTGCTGATCGCCGTCGCGCTCGGGGCGCTGGTCGCCGTCGGGCTCGGCGTATTCGGCAAAGTGCATGAGCCACAGTACTTTTCCATCAACCTTGCCGGGTTCTCCAGTGGGCTTGCCGTCAAGGCGTGGCTGGCGACGGTTGCCATGGTGCTGGCGCTCTTCCAGCTGGTGTCCGCTTTCGCGATGTACCGGCTGATCCCGGGCGGAAGGGCGCCCTCGTGGATCGGCACCGCGCACGTGTGGTCGGGCCGACTGGCGGTGCTGGTCAGCGTTCCGGTCGCCGTGCACTGCCTGTACGCGCTGGGGTTCCAGTCCTATGACACCCGGGTGCTGTTCCACTCGCTGTTCGGGTGCTTCTTCTACGGCGCATTCGTAACGAAGATGGTGCTGCTCACGCGCAATGGCCTTCGGGGATGGGTGATTCCGGTCGCAGGCGGGCTGGTGTTCTTCGGTCTGGTGTATGTCTGGCTGACGTCGGCGCTGTGGTTCTTCGACACCAACGGCATCAAGTTCTAACTGAAAGGAAGTGGATGAACATCGGTGAGTTCCCCATCTCGCGGCAGAAGGTTCTGCTCGGCGCCGGCCTCGGCCTGGTAACCGCCGTCGTCGCGGCCTGCAGCACATACGGCAAAAAGCCGGAAGCGGCAAGTGAATCCACTCCGACCACGGCCGCGCCGTCCGCATCGGGCGGCACCGCCGCTCCGGCCGCGAAAGCCATCGCCAAGACGACCGACGTGCCGGTCGGGTCGGGCGTGATCGTCGGCGACATCGTGGTGACCCAACCCACGGCGGGCGTGTTCAAGGGCTTCTCCGCGAAGTGCACCCACAAGGGGTGCACCTTGGACAAGGTGGCGGACGGCACAGTCGACTGCCCTTGCCACGGCAGCAAGTTCAACCTTGACGGCACGGTCGCCCACGGCCCTGCGGACAAGCCGCTGGAGGCCGAGAACATCACTGTGCAAGGTGAGACGATCGTCCTCGGCTGATCAGTCAGGTTGACGAGACGCCGGGGATACGTCCCTCCCGAAATGCATCGACGAACAGTCGGTGATCGTCGCGGACCACGGCGGCGTACTCCAGACCGAACGAGACCATGTCGTCGACGAAGTCGTCGACTCGTCACCGATCACATCGACGATTGCCTCCTCGGTCTGGAAGTCGACCAGAGTTCTGATCGCTGTCGGTGTCGCTGACGCAGTGCACCTTGGCGACGGCCTGGCCGAGCTGCTCGATGACTTCGGCGAGCTCGTCGGGCTCGGTGAGTTCGCCCCAGTCCAGATCGGCCTCGTACGGCGAGAGCTCGCTGACGACGTAGCCGACACCGTCGATGTCGGTGTAGCCGAGCAACGGGTCGGCGTGTGCCTGCAGGGCGCGCTGCGACACCGCGGTGCGGTGCCCGTCGTGCTCGAAGTACCCGTGTACATCGCGATCGTCGACCACCCGGCTGGGTGCGGCCACGTTGCCCTGCTTCATCGACAGCACCACGTCGTTGTCGAGCGCCTGGTTGAAGCCCTCGATCAGCACGGTGTACGCGGGCAGCCCTGCGCTGCCGATGCCCAAGCCGGTCTTGCCGACGACGTCCTTGACGTCGTAGACGATGCCGCGGAAGCGCTTAGTCTCCGGAATCGTCTCGAGGTAACGGTCGAACGCGTCGGTGACCATGTCGCGTTCGTCGTCCTCGAGCCGCCGCACGCCGGGCAGCTCGCGAAAGCGCCGATCCCGATCCGTCCACGCGGGTCATCCGGTCGAGCATCTGGGCGCGGGTCGAGAGCCGCGCCGACTGCAGCGCCGACGAGCACCGCGCCGCGGGCGGTCTCGAGATTCAGCGAAAACGAGGAGTCGTCGTCCACATCGACGAACCACCGCACCTGTTCGACGTAGGCGCGGGCGAAGATCTCGATCAAGCTCCCGAATCTCCTCATCCGACAGCGCCTTCTGCCAGCACAGCAGCGCGATGCTGGCCGCGAACCGTTGCAGGTCCCAGGTGAAGTGGCCGACGTAGGCCTCGTCGAAGTCGTTGACGTCGAAGATCAGCACGCCGGAGCCGTCCATGTAGGTGCCGAAGTTCTCCGCGTGCAGGTCGCCCTGGATCCACACGCGGCCGGTCCGTTCGTCGGCCCAGCGGTCGTCGCGGTCGGCCATGTCGGCGTAGAACACGCAGGCGCTGCCGCGGTAGAACGCGAACGGGTCGGCAGCCATCTTGCGGAACTTGGTCCGAAAGGCGTCGGGGTCCGCCTTCATCAGGTCGGAGAACGCCTGCACAAGGCAGTCGACGATGAACGACTCCCGCTCGTTGCCGCGGTTGCCCGGGACGTCATCTGCCATGACGTTTCGGATACCCGCACCGATCGGTATATATGCGAGCAGATCAGCGGTCCGGCATCGCGGCGACGATCTGCTCCGGTGTCAGCGGCAGTGACCGCACGCGCACGCCGAGCGCGTCGCACACCGCGTTGGCGATCGCCGCAGCCGTCGGTCCCTGCGCGCACTCGCCGACGCCGAGCGGCGGGTTTCCGTTGCCGGGCAACGAATTCGACGTCGACGGCCGGAACCTCGGAGAACCGCAGAATCGGGTAGCTCTCCCAGTTGTCGCTGGTGACGGTGTACCGGTCGAAGCGGACCCGCTCCTTCAGCGTCCAGCTGGTCGCCTGGATCGCGCCACCCTCGATCTGGTTGGCCGCTCCGTCGGGGTTGATGACCAGCCCCGCGTCGACGGCGATGGTCAGTCGGCGCACCCGCACCTGCTCGACGGCCTCCACCTCGGCGACGACCGCGCAGTAGGCGCTCGAGTTCTTGTAGCGCGCATAGCCGATGCCGTGACCGACGAGTCCGATCGCGTCCACTGCGCCCAATTCGACCGCCTGACAACGGGTTCCAGTACCGCCCGGCCGCGCGGGTCGGACAGGTGGGCCAGCCGGAATTCGACGGGGTCGAGGCCGGCGTCCGCGGCGAGCTCGTCCATGAACGACTCCGCGGCGAACACATTGAGGTGCGCACCGAGCGACCGCAGCGCCGACGTCCGCAACGGCATCGCGGGGATCAGGTGGTTGACGACCTCGTAGGACGGAAAGTCGTATCCGGGAACGGCATTGCGCCTCGTGCCGCCCCCGCGCTCCAGCGGCGGCTCGCGCGCTGGAGCGGATCGCGGTGCGGTCGCGGTGGCTGGTGCGCGAGGAATGCGGGCGGTCGGTGTCATGCCGGGGCGGCTGATGAAGCTGCCGCTCCAGATCTCGTGCCGCCATGACAACACGGTGCCGTCGGACGCGGTGTCGGCCGAGAGCCGCACCACTCCGGCGGTTCCCAGCGGCGCCCACGCGAGTTCGTCGGGTCGCGACCACACCACCTGCACCGGTCGGCCCGGCGCGGCCAGCGCGAGCAGCGCGGCGTCCATCGCGGCGTCGTCTGCGCCGTTGTGGCCGTAGCAGCCCGCGCCCTCGACGTGGCGGACCACGAATTGCTCCGGGCGCATTCCCAACTCGCGCGCGATCTCCCGGCGCAGGATGTGCACGCCCTGGCTGTGCGACCAGATCTGCAGCCCGCTCGTCCGCGTGCCACCGCGACCGCGCAGGACGGTGCGATCGACCCGTGGGCGATGAACGGTCGATGGTAGGTCGCCGACGACGACCGGTGCGGCGCCGCGGCTCGACCGGTGACCCGTCCGCGACCGACCGTGGTGTCGGCGGCAGCCGCCGTCAGGAATCGCGGGCAGGTCGTCCTCGTCGGGCAGCGACGGCTTCTGTTCCCAGGTGGCGTCGGCGCGCAGCCGGTCCGCCGCCCGCAGCGCGACCTCCTCGCGCTCGGCGACCACGCCGAGGAAGTCGCCGTCGCGCACCACGGTGACGACACCGGACAGTGCCAGCGTCGGGCCGGTGTCGAGTGCGGTGCAGCGTCGCGCCTCGCGACGGCGGGCGCACCACCCGGCCGTACACCATGTCGTCGAACTGCAGATCGTGCACGTAGCGTGGCCGCCCGGCGAGCTTGTCCGGCAGGTCGATTCGCGCGACGTCGGTGCCCACCACGCGGTAGTCCGACTCCGGCTTCGGTTTGGCGCCACCGCTGGCAGGCCGGTCCAGCACCGTCTCGTCGGCCAGCTCCCAGTAGCTGGTGGCCGTGCCGTCGCTGCCGGTGATCCGGCCGTCGTCGACAGTCAGGTCCTCCTTGGGCACCGCGAGCTTTTCCGCGGCGATCGCGAGGTAGAGGTCGCGCGCCTCGGCGCAGACCTCGCGCAGCGCGGCGCCCGGACTGCTGGATGGACAGGCTGCCCGCGGTCATATCCCTCGTCGGGGCTGAGATCTGTTGCCGCCGCGGTCATTCGGATCCGGCTCACGTCGACGTCGAGTTCCTCGGCGGCCATCTGTGCCAGCGCGGTGAGCACGCCCTGGCCGAGCTCGACCTTGCCGGACCGCACCTCGACCGTGCCGTCGGGTCCGATCCGCAGCCAGTCGCCCAGGCGTGGGTTGGCTGCCAGCGTCGGCGGCAGCGCGTTGCCGCCGCTCACGGGGCGCCCCCGCGCATCTCGGCTGCGGCGGCGAGCACCGCGCGGACCACGCGGTTGTGCGAGCCGCAGCGGCACAGGTTGTCATCGAGCGCCGCGCGCACTTCGGCGTCGGACGGATCGGGGTTCTCGGCGAGCAGGCGCGCGGCGCGCACGACGATCCCGGACATGCAGTAGCCGCACTGCGCGGCCTGGTGCGCGACGATCGAACGGGCCACCGGATGCGGTTCGCCGTCGGCGCCCGAGGCCTTCGACGGTCGTCACGTCCTTGCCCTCGACCGACCAGAGCGGCGTGTCGCACGAGTAGGTGGGGTGCCCGTCGACGAGCACGAGGCAGGCGCCGCACACGCCCAGCCCGCAGCCGAACCGCGTGCCCTTCAGGCCGAGGTGGTTGCGCAGCACGTACAGCAGCGGTGTGTCGGGCTCGGCGCGAACCTCCCGCACGCGACCGTTCACATGAACCTCTGCCATGAATCCAGCATCACCGCCCCAGCCGACAACCGCCAGCAAGGTACGTCACACCCGACCGCGCCGGACAGTCTGGACAGTTGTTGTGAAATAGCCAAGATGCGCACCACCATGGCCAGAACACGCAGTGTTTGGCTGGTCCTGTGCCGACTCACTGTGAGTTACCTGGCGACGTGGACGAGGTGGCATGGCGAGCACCGCCAATCACGTTATCCAAACTGGCCATTAGGTCCCGAACTTGGTGAGGAAGGCTGATGACGGTCCAAAATGCCGCAGATCCCCGTCAACCTACCGGATGGACGATCACGAACGGGATCGCCGGCTTTGCCTGCCTGTGCTGCGAGCAGGGCATCGTTCGCGAGGTGTCATGATGGCGGACCTGGATACGGCCGACGACCTCGATATGCTTGAGTGGGCGCGGGCGGAGAGGTTCGACGACTTTGCGCTCATGTGCTGCCGCAAGCCCCATCTCAGTCTGTTGAGTGATCCAGACCAGTTTTCGGTCACTCAGCGGGCGGGTCGCATGGGTCCGGTTCTGCTTTCCGAGATACTCGTCGGCTCTGACTTATCGATGGCGTGCGGTGATATGTGCGACGCCTACCGAGTGCTTGTGCTGGTGACCGGCCACACCGAGTGTGTGCACCGGGGAGTGTCCGTCTCCGCCGGGCCAGGTAGTGCCGCTGTGTACGCGCCGGAGGGTCTCAGCGCGGCGCGATGGGAAGCGGGCAGCAGGATCGTGTGCTTCAAGATCGACCGGCGTACCGTCAACGACGCTCTCAGTGATGCACTCGGCCGGCAGGTGATGTCACGCGTCGATTTCACACCAATCATGCCAATCACGGCGGCCCCGACCCGAAGCTGGATCAACATGCTGTTGCTTTTCAAGGAGCAGCTTTTCCGGCCCGACAGCCTGATCAATCAGCCGCTTGTCGGGTTGCCGTTCGTCGACAGCCTGGTGCGCGGGTTCTTGCTCGCCGCCCACCGTTCGCACCGTTACGCCCTGACGACCGGTGAGCGGTTGGCTGCACCCCGCACGTTTCGTAAGACCGTCGAAATCATCGAAGGGGAAGCGCATTTGCCGTTGACCGTCTCTTCGATCGCTGCGCGTTGCGGTGTCAGTGTTCGTTCTTTACAGCAGGACTTCCGGCGCCACATGGGCGCGTCGCCGATGGCTTACCTGCGTGAGGTGCGGCTGCGTCGAGCACACCAGAGCCTGCTTGAATCTGACCCGTCGACGACCAGCGTCGCGTCGGTCGCCTACCACTGGGGCTTTACCAACCTCGGCCGATTCGCTGCCGCCCATACCGCCCGCTACGACGAGCCGCCGGCAGCGACGTTGCGGAGCAAAGCATTTCGACGGAGCCGGGCCAACCGCGGGTGGATCGAGACTCGTTCTTGACCATCTGCACAACGACGGATTGGTTTGCGGCTTTGACGTCTCGTTGCTCCGCGCGCGATGTGGGCCGGCGCCCGAGGTGATCTGAACGTAATCGTCTTCGGCGAAGCCGAACGGCAGCGAGAACGCAACCTCGTCGGCTCGCTGAATCCGCTGTGCGATGCAGCCAGTAGGGTGTGCGCAAACTGTCCAATACGTTGCGCCTTAAGGTTATTCGACTGTCAGCCGTGGTCCGTAGCGTTGGCACCATGATCGGCCCAACAACCGCCGTCCTTGCGTCGGTCGCATGCATCGCAGCCACGTCCTCGTGGTGGGCGGTCGTCAGGCGCACCTGCGTGCCGTCCGAACACCGCGGGCCTAACCCGGATGTTCGGGGTCAAGCACTATCGACGCGTTGTCGTCGTCGACGCCGCCGACCCTTGGCTTGCGCCGGAATACGCACGCGGCACTGATCCGCTCCGGAATCTTCGGCAGGGTGAATCCGGACGTCGTGGCGGACCTGGTTGAGCATGTGCGGACAGTCCGATTCCCTTGCGGACACGCTGTCTTTTCCCAAGGCGACCCCGGTAGTTGTATGTACTTGATCGCTTCGGGCAAGGTGAAGCTGGCCTACCGCCGCACCGACGGCAGGGAATTGGTGGTCAACGTCGTGGGCGCCTCCGACGTCTTCGGCGAGGTGCCCCCGTTCGACTGTGGCACAAGCGAATTCACTGCCACCACAATCACAGAGATGTGCGCGGTGGAGATCGAGCGCGGGCAACTCCTGGCATGGATGACGGAGTGCCCGGAGATGGTCCAGCAGATCATGCGTCTGTTGGCCCGTCGTGCTGGTGTGATGACGAGCTGCCTCGCAGACCTCGTCTTCGCCGATCCACCGTACCGCGTCGCCAGTCGGTTGTTGTTGTTGAGCAAGCGATTTGGGCAACGGGATGGCGATGTGGTGCGGGTTAAGCACGATCTGACGCTGGACGAGATCTCGCTATTCGCCGGTGTGTCGCCGGAGTCGGTCGACGCAACGCTGCGGGATTTCAGTGATCGCGGATGGATCCGCCTCGCGCAAAACAGCGTGGAGATCGTGGATGGGCACGGACTGGCTGCCCTTCCCGCGCAGTGAGATCGGAGGTGAGTTGTGTGCACTCCAGCGTCGACGCCGCCAATGTGCGCGCCATCCACAGAACCGCATCGGCGCCGTCGTCCACGGCACGCTCTCAGGTCGACAGTGCGAAACATGTTATTTGCTCGCGTAATTAGGACGGAAACACCGCACAGGAAAAGAAGTACGAATTTGGAGAGGACGCAGCGTCACTATGAACACGCCAACACAGAAATCAGCGCAGCGCGACGACGTCCGTCAGCAGATGGCGGACATGCTGATGAGCTATCGGGTCAGCCAAGCGCTTCGGGCCTACGCCGAGCTGTCGGTCGCGGATCACCTGGCCACGGGTCCGCTGACGGCCGCTGAAATCGCACAACGAGAGCGCAGCGCGCCCGAGACGACCTTCCGGCTGATGCGTGCAGGCTTGACGCTCGGACTGCTGACCATGGACTCCGACGACCGATTGCACAGCACCCCGCTGTTGGATACCTTGCGCAACGACGCGCCGGGGTCGCTGCGAGGGATGGCCTTAGGGCTCACTAACCGGTCCAGTTGGTCGCCCTGGGGCGAATTCGTCACGGCGGTGCGGACCGGCAGGAGCCAGGCCCGAGAGGTGCTGGGAATGAACATCTTCGAGTATCTGCAGCAGAACCCGGAGCAGTCGCGAGAGGTGACCGGCCTCATGGAATGTGTCACCTCGTTGTGGGCTCGTGGTCTTGCAGGCGCGCTCGAGACCAGCGATGTCGACTTGGCGGTCGATGTCGGCGGAGCGAACGGTGCACTGTTGCGTCTGCTGCAGCAGTGCAACCCCGCGTTGCGCGGAATCGTCTTCGACCGCCCCGACGTCGCCGCTGCTGTGGAGGCCGACGTCGCCAGCGATCGTACGGAGGTGGTCGGCGGCGATTTGTTTGAGGCGGTACCGTCGGCCGACCTCTATCTGCTCAAGTGCGTGCTGCATGACTGGGACGATGAGAGCTGCGTCAAGATCCTCAGCCGCTGCCGTGAGGCAATGGTTCCCGGCGGCCGGGTCGCCATCATCGAGTTTCTCATCGGAGAGCGCGACGCCCCCGGCGTAGCAGCGCTGATGGACCTGAACATGCTCGCGATGGCGACCGGTAAGGAGCGCACGCTTGCGGAGTTCGACGCGCTGCTCGCCAGGGCGGGACTGCTCCGCACCGCGGTGCGGACATCGGACTCGCCGCAAAAGATCATCGAAGCCGTTGCCGCCTAGGCCACCGAACCGGGTGTGCCCTTGAGGCCGAGGTGGTTGCGCCACCATGAATCCAGCATCACCGCCCCGGCCGACAGCCGCCGGCAAGGTACGTCACACCTACTCTCTGCCAGTTCACTGTGAGTCAGCTGCCGACCTGCGTATCGCGGCATATCGACCGTTGCCGGTGACGTTGTCCGGGCGAGGCGTTGTGTGCCGGACATCGCGAGAAGGCTGATTGGTGACTGTCCAAGGTAGTGCGGACTCTTCCGATATGCCTGCATGGTCGACCGCGTCCGCCCTCGACGCCTTCGCCTGTCTGTGCTGCCGCGAGCCGCACATCCACTTGTTGAGCGACCCGCAGTCGTTGTCCCTCACCCAGCGGGTGGCAGGCATTGGCCCGATTCTCGTTGTCGAACTCGTCGTCGGCTCCGACGTGGAACTTCATTGCGGGGAGCTGTGCACCGCGTACCGCGTGAACGTGCCGCGGTCGGGTCGCGTCGAGTCGGTGCACAGAGGCTCGTCACTGGCTGTCGGTCCTGGGGCTGCTGCCGTCTACCAGCCAGAAGGTGATGCGGGTGCGCGATGGCCTGAAGGCACCCGATTGTTGGGTGTGAGGATCGACCGTTGCGCTGTTGAAGACGCTCTCAGCGATGCGCTCGGTCGGCAGCTGATGTCTCAAATCGATTTCGCGTCATGCATGTCGGTGAAAGCGGGCGCGGCCCGCAGCTGGATAAACATGCTGTTCGTGTTCGTCGAGCAGCTTTTCCGGCCCGACGGGGTGCTCAACAAACCGCTCGCTGGATTGCCGTTCGTCGACAGCCTTGTTCGCGGTCTACTGCTGGCCGTGGACAATCCCTACCGCAGCGCCATCACGGGTGAGACGCATGTCGTCAGCCCTCGCGCTGTTCGCGCTGCAGTCGAAATCATCGAGGACGAAGCGCATTTGCCGTTGACCGTCTCTTCGATCGCGGCGCGCTGCCATGTCAGCGTCCGTTCGCTACAGGAGGGTTTCCGGCGTTGCCTGGACGCTTCGCCGATGACGTATCTGCGTGAGGTCCGACTGCGTCGGGCACATGAGAGTCTGCTCGAATCCGACCCATCGACAACCAGTGTTGCCGCCGTTGCCTACCACTGGGGCTTTACCAACCTCGGCAGGTTCGCCGCCGCGCACACGGCAAGATATGACGAGCCGCCGGCGGCGACGCTGCGACGCAGTTTGTAAAGCGGCGGGTGAGGAGATGCCGATCGTCAGACCCCGAGCCGATCCAACGGCTTTCCGCGCAATCTGTCCAGCACACTGCGCGGGATGGCTAGCCCGCGTGCGACCGTCTCCCTAGCGTTGGCGCCATGATTGACCGGTTCGCATTGAGTGACTTGAGTGTTCGCATTGTCGGTGCGCCCATGGCGGGGGGACCATCCACGCCTGCGCTTGTCGCAGCCGTTTCAAACGCCGGTGGCTTTGGCTTCCTCGCCGGCGGCATGATCTCGGCGCACGAGTTGGCCGACCAGATCGCCGCGACGCGAAAGCTGACTTCGGCTCCGATCGGCGTGAATCTGTTTGTGCCCCAATTGCGTCTGGGCACTCTGGCGCAATTCAGCGAGTTCGCGTCGGCGTTGTCACAGGAGGCGGATCGTTATGGCGTCGCACTCGGTGAACCACGTCGTGATGAGGACGACGGCGCCGCCAAACTCGACGTGGTGTGTGACCTGCGGCCGGAGGCGGTCTCCTTCACGTTCGGCTCGCCGACGAAGACCCAGTGCCGTCGACTCACCGACGCTGGCATCTTGACGATCGCCACGGTGACCAGCTTCCGTGAAGCCGAAATCGCGTTGCTCTGCGGGGCGGACGCACTGGTGGCTCAGGGCTCGGGCGCGGGTGGGCACAGGGCGACGTTCGACCCGCTCGCGGCGCCTGCGGACGATCCGTTGGATGACCTGGTGGCCGCGTTGGTTGCTGGCCTTGACTGTCCTGTCGTGGCGGCAGGGGGCCTCGCGACCGCCGGTGACGTGAAGCGAGTGCGGGATGTCGGTGCAACGGCTGCGCAGATCGGCACCGCGTTGTTACTCACTGACGAGGCAGGAACCCATCCGGTATATCGCGCCGCATTGTGCGAGCCGGACTTCGACCAGACGGTGCTGACCCGTGTGTTCACCGGGCGCTACGCACGAGCCTTGCGCAACCGGTTCATCGATGAGCACGAACACCATGCCATGTCCGGCTTCCCCGAGGTCGCGATGATGACCGCTCCGATTCAGGCGGCCGCAGTGAAAGTCGGTGACCCGCACGGGGTCGCCCTGTGGGCAGGGGTCGCTTTCCGACACGCGAAGACTGGGTCAGCCGTCGACATCGTGCGCGATCTCGCCTGACGGGCGCCAGAAGGGAAATGATGGTGGAACGCAGCACTGACGGGGTGGCGATCATCACCGGCGCGTCACGGGGAATCGGCGCGGGTCTGGTGGACGCGTTTCGCACGAGTGGCTACCGCGTGATCGCCAACTCGCGCACCATCGCCGATTCACACGATCCCGAAATACGCGTTGTCGCAGGCGATATCGCCGACCCGGCCACCGCGCAGCGGCTGGTCGAAGTCGCTGTGCGAGCCTTCGGTCGCATCGACACGCTCGTCAACAATGCCGGGGTGTTCGTCGCCAAACCCTTCACCGCGTATACGCGCGAGGACTACGCGATGGTCACGTCGGTGAACACGCTCGGGTTCTTTCACATCACCCAGTGCGTCATCAGCCAGATGCTCGAGCAGGGCGGTGGGGGCCACATCATCAACGTGACCACCACACTGGCCGAACAGGGGCAGTCCGCCGTCCCGTCGGCGTTGACGGCGCTGACCAAAGGTGGGCTGGTCGCGGTGACCAAATCGCTGGCCGTTGAGTACGGCGGCCGGGGTATCCGGGTGAATGCGATATCGCCCGGCGTCATCGACACCCCCATGCACTCCGGCGTCGACGCGCACGATGCATACGCCGGGATGCATCCCCAGAACCGAATAGGCGCAGTCGCAGACGTCGTGCGCGGTGCTCTGTACCTCGAGAACGCACCCTTTGTGACCGGGGAGATCCTTCATGTCGACGGCGGACAAAGCGCGGGGCACTGAGTCGGCGATCGCGATGTCGCACTGGTGCGCCAGACTGCGGACATGCTCGACCTTGTCCTCCCGCTGGA
The DNA here is from genome assembly GCA_963816165.1 of uncultured beta proteobacterium. Classification (GTDB taxonomy): domain Bacteria; phylum Pseudomonadota; class Gammaproteobacteria; order Burkholderiales; family Casimicrobiaceae; genus VBCG01. The sequence goes on along the minus strand of CAWFJL010000010.1, from coordinate 84,879 downwards.
GTGCGGCGGCTGCGGCACGCCCGCGACCCGGTGGTGTGCCGCTTGCGCGCGCCAACTGACCGTTCAGGCCGACCAGCCGCACCTGATCGCCCCCCGGGTCGATCCCGGGGTTCCGGTCTTCACTCTCGGTCGGTACGCCGGGTCGCGCCGCGAGGCCATCGTCGCTGTCAAGGAGCACGGCCGCGCCGACCTGATTTCGCCGCTCGCCGTCGCGCTCGAGGCCGGGCTGCAGCGCCTGTTGACATGGGGCGTGATCGAGGCGCCGCTGACCATCGTCCCCGCACCAACGCGCAGATCAGCCGCCCGCCGCCGAGGCGGCGACCCCGTGACCCGGATCGCGCGGGTGGCAACGGCGGGGCTGGACGGTATCCACGTCGTTCAGGCGCTGCGGCTACGAGCGCTGGCCCGCGACTCCGTCGGCCTGTCCCGCGCCGACCGGCAGCGCAACATCGCCGGACGGGTCAAGATCATCAAGGCTCTGGCGGGCGCCGTGCTGCTGGTCGACGACATCGTGACCACCGGGGCGACCGCCACCGAATCGGTCCGCGTCCTGCACGTCGCAGGTGCTCACGTGACCGGGGTGCTTGCGGTCGCCAACGCGTGACGCGGGAGGCAACTTCGATTCAAATCAACCCCATGTGAAGAACTGAAAACGGGTCCGCGAATTTACTGGCACTACTGGGTGAACACGATTACCGTCGGCATCAACCACCCGTGATTGCCTCACGGCGGCGCTCAACCGGAAGCGCCAGTATCGCCAACCAGCGGTAGGAGGTGAGTAGTCGACACCTTGCGCCGGTGGGCGGAGCGACAGGCATGCCCGCCGGCGCGATTCCTTAACTAGCCGGGCACGCGAAGCGTGCGACTCCGATGAGAAACGAGTTGCTAAGCATGTCAAGCCATTCCGTGGACTCAGACCGCACCATGGTGATCGAGGACGAGACGCCCGAACCGACGCCGAGCGCCGAGGTCGTCGTCAAGGGCCGCAACGTCGAGGTTCCCGAACACTTTCGCATCTACGTCTCAGAGAAACTGTCCCGCCTGGAACGATTCGACCGCACCATCTACCTCTTCGACGTCGAACTAGACCATGAGCGCAACCGGCGCCAACGCAAGAACTGTCAGCACGTAGAGATCACCGCGCGAGGTCGCGGCCCCGTTGTGCGCGGCGAGGCCTGCGCGGACAGCTTCTACGCCGCCCTCGAGTCGGCGGTGTGCAAACTCGAGAGCAGGCTCCGCCGCAGCAAGGACCGCCGCAAGATCCACTACGGCGACAAGACGCCCGTATCGCTGGCCGAGGCCACCGCGATCGATCCGCTGCCGGCCACTTCGGCCGCGTTGTCGCGACGACGCATCGCAGGTCGACGGCCTGCCCGGCGAAGACCACGAGCCGGGGCGGATCGTGCGCACCAAGGAGCACCCGGCCACGCCGATGACCGTCGACGACGCGCTCTACGAGATGGAGCTCGTCGGCCACGACTTCTTCCTGTTCCACGACAAGGAGAGCGACAAGCCGTGCGTCGTGTACCGCCGGCACGCCTACGACTACGGCCTGATCAGGCTCGCCTGACGCTTTCCAGCGGCATCAACCGAGCAATTTCGACGGGTCACCTACGATGGACTTCGTCTGATAAGTCGTGAGATCCATCGACCATAATGAGGAATTAGCGTGCTGGACAAGTTGCTCCGTCTCGGTGAAGGCCGCATGGTCAAGCGCCTCAAGGGGGTGGCTGACTACGTCAACACCCTGTCCGACGACGTCGAGAAGCTCTCCGACGCCGAGCTGCGGGCCAAGACCGACGAGTTCAAGGAGCGCGTCGCCGACGGCGCAGACCTCGACGACCTGCTGCCCGAGGCGTTCGCGGTCGCCCGCGAGGCCGCCTGGCGGGTGCTCGACCAGCGGCACTTCGACGTCCAGGTGATGGGCGGCGCGGCGCTGCACTTCGGCAACGTCGCCGAGATGAAGACCGGTGAGGGCAAGACCCTGACCTGCGTGCTGCCGGCCTACCTCAACGCGCTCGAGCGGCGAGGGCGTGCACGTCGTCACCGTCAACGACTACCTGGCCAAGCGCGACGCCGAGTGGATGGGCCGCGTGCACCGCTTCCTCGGCCTCGACGTCGGCGTGATCCTGTCCGGCATGACGCCCGACGAGCGCCGCGTCGCCTACGCCGCCGACATCACCTACGGCACCAACAACGAGTTCGGCTTCGACTACCTGCGCGACAACATGGCGCACTCGCTGGACGACCTGGTGCAGCGCGGCCACAACTTCGCGATCGTCGACGAGGTCGACTCCATCCTGATCGACGAGGCCCGCACCCCGCTGATCATCTCCGGGCCGGCCGACGGCGCGTCGAACTGGTACGCCGAGTTCGCCCGGCTCGCGCCGCTGATGGAGAAGGACGTCCACTACGAGGTCGACATCGCGCAAGCGCACCATCGGCGTGCACGAGATCGGCGTCGAGTTCGTCGAGGACCAGCTCGGCATCGACAACCTCTACGAGGCCGCCAACTCGCCGCTGGTCAGCTACCTGAACAACGCGATCAAGGCCAAGGAGCTGTTCCAGCGCGACAAGGACTACATCGTCCGCGACGGCGAGGTGCTGATCGTCGACGAGTTCACCGGCCGCGTGCTGGTCGGCCGCCGCTACAACGAGGGCATGCACCAGGCCATCGAGGCCAAGGAGCACGTCGAGATCAAGGCCGAGAACCAGACGCTGGCCACGATCACGCTGCAGAACTACTTCCGGCTCTACGACAAGCTCTCCGGCATGACCGGCACCGCCCAGACCGAGGCGGCCGAGCTGCACGAGATCTACAAGCTCGGCGTGGTCGCCGATCCCGACGAACAAGCCGATGATCCGCGCCGACCAGTCCGACCTGATCTACAAGACCGAGGAGGCCAAGTACATCGCGGTCGTCGACGACGTCGCCGAGCGCTACGAGAAGGGCCAGCCGGTGCTGATCGGCACCACCAGCGTCGAGCGCTCGGAGTACCTGTCGCAAGCCAGTTCACCAAGCGGCGCATCCCGCACAACGTGCTCAACGCGAAGTACCACGAGCAGGAGGCCGGCATCATCGCCGAGGCCGGCCGCCGCGGCGCGATCACCGTCGCCACCAACATGGCCGGCCGCGGCACCGACATCGTGCTCGGCGGCAACGTCGACTTCCTCGCCGACATGCGGCTGCGCGAGCAGGGCCTCGACCCGGTCGAGACGCCCGAGGAGTACGAGGCCGCCTGGCACGAGGTGCTGCCGCAGGTCAAGGCCGAGGCGGCCGAGGAGGCCGAGGAGGTCATCGCCGTCGGCGGCCTGTACGTGCTGGGCACCGAGCGGCACGAGTCGCGCCGCATCGACAACCAGCTGCGCGGCCGCTCGGGCCGTCAGGGCGACCCGGGCGAGTCGCGGTTCTACCTGTCGCTCGGTGACGAGCTGATGCGCCGGTTCAACGGCGCGACGCTGGAGTCGCTGATGACCGGCTCAACCTGCCCGACGACGTGCCGATCGAGGCCAAGATGGTCACCCGGGCGATCAAGAGCGCGCAGACGCAGGTCGAGCAGCAGAACTTCGAGATCCGCAAGAACGTCCTCAAGTACGACGAGGTGATGAACCAGCAGCGCAAGGTCATCTACGACGAGCGTCGCCGCATCCTCGAGGGCGAGGACCTCGCCGAGCAGGCCCAGCAGATGATCGGCGACGTGGTCACCGCCTACGTCGACGGCGCGACCGCCGAGGGCTACGCCGAGGACTGGGACCTCGAGCAGCTGTGGACCGCGCTCGAAGACGCTGTACCCGGTCGGGCATCGACCACCACGATCTGATCGACTCCGACGCGGTGGGCGAGCGCGGGCGAGCTGACCCGCGACGAGCTGCTCGACGCGTTGGTCGAGGACGCCGAGCGGGCGTACGCCGAGCGCGAGAAGCAGCTCGAGGAGATCGCCGGCGAGGGCGCGATGCGGCAGCTGGAGCGCAACGTGCTGCTCAACGTCCTCGACCGCAAGTGGCGCGAGCACCTCTACGAGATGGACTACCTCAAGGAGGGCATCGGCCTGCGCGCGATGGCGCAGCGCGACCCGCTGGTCGAGTACCAGCGCGAGGGCTACGACATGTTCATCGGCATGCTCGAGGGGCTGAAGGAGGAGTCGGTCGGCTTCCTGTTCAACGTCGCGGTGGAAGCCGCGCCCGCGCCCGCCGTCGCGCCGGTCGCCGCGCCCGAGGGGCTGGCGCAGTTCGCTGCGGAGGCCGCGGCCAAGGGCTCAGGACAGCGCCGTCGCCACCAAGGAGCGGCCCGAGGACGAGCAGCCGGCGGCGGATTGCCGGCTCGCGCCAGCGGCGTTGCGCGCCAAGGGAATCGAAGACGCGGCGCCGCCGCTGACCTACTCCGGTCCGTCCGAGGACGGGTCGGCCCAGGTGCAACGGCAGGTGCGCCCGAAGCACGCCGCACCGACGGGCACCCGGCGTGAACGGCGGGAAGCCGCGCGTCAGCAGGCCAGGGCCGCCAAGGACAGCCGCAGGGCTAGCCTCGCGGCGACTACGGCTAGCCGCCTCAGCCGATCTGCAAGGCGACGATCCGCCAGCGGTCCTCGACACGTTCGATCCGCCCGGCGATCGCCCGGACACGGTTCGCCCGGGTATAGGTCGCGAACACCTCGGCCTGAGTCTCGTCGTCACCGTCGACCATGCGCACCCGGACCCGTCGCAGCGTCGCGGCGGCGTTCTGCGGCGCTCGCGTCAGCGCGGTGACCGTGTCGATCAGCGCCGGCGTCAGCGAGCGGACGCAGTTGCGCGATGGGCCTGCGCCGGTCCACGACCTCCAGCACGCGGCGCAGCGCCGCGTCGGCGAACGCCACCGCCGCGCGGCGGCGGCAGTGGGTCGCGGGGCACTGGACGCGTGCACCGGCCGCAAGGCGCCGGGTGGTGCGCCGATGCAGCGCTGCCGGTGACGGCGGCGGGCAGGCGGCGATTCCGACGGGCGGCGGCTCACAGTCGATGATCGGCGTCGTCAACGAAACCGGCTCGGGCGGAATTCGGGATGCGGTCATCGGTGCTCTCCAGTGGTCGATGCGACGGGACGGCATCTGCTGGAGAGTCGCAGACACATTCATGATCCCACGGATCGACGACGCCGAATGCACCCGTGATGCGGGCACACAGAACCGGCCGATAGCCTGCACGGGGGTCGATTGACAGCGTCGAACAACACGAGGGGGTGGCACCGACATGGTGACCAGGTTGTCGGCGTCGGACGCGTCGTTCTATCACCTGGAAGACACCTCCACCCCGATGTACGTCGGCATCGCTGTCGATCCTGCGCAAGCCGCGCAACGGGCTGAGCTACGAAACCCTGCTGGCCACCGTCGAACGGCGGCTGCCGCAGATCCCGCGCTACCGCCAGAAGGTGCGCGAGGTGACGTTCGGCCTGGCCCGGCCGGTGTGGATCGACGACCGCGACTTCGACATCACCTACCACATCCGCCGGTCGGCGCTGCCGTCGCCGGGCAGCGACGCGCAGCTGCACGAGCTCATCGCCCGGCTCGGCTCGCGGCCGTTGGACAAGTCCCGGCCGCTGTGGGAGATGTACCTGATCGAGGGTCTGGCCAAGAACCGGATCGCGATCTACACCAAGTCGCACCAGGCGCTGGTCAACGGCATGACGGCGCTTGAGATCGGCCACGTGATCGCCGATCGCACCCAGAAGCCGCCGGAGTTCGGCGAGGACATCTGGATCCCGGCGCGCGAGCCCAGCGACCGTCGGCTGGTGCTCGGCGCTGTCGGTGAGTGGATCGCGCGTCCGGCCGAACAGATCGGGGCCGTTCGCTCGGCGGTGACCGAGGTGGCGACGAACGCGGGCCAGCTGGTCGAGGTCGGCCGCCGGTTCGTCGACGTCGCGCGTACCGTTCGCGCGCGGCACCGCGCCGAGCAGCCCGCTGAACACGACGGTGTCGCGCAACCGCCGATTCACCGTGGCGCGTCATCGGCTCGAGGACTACCGCTTGGTGCGGGCGCGCTACGACTGCGACGTCAACGACGTCGTGCTCGCCGTGGTGGCCGGGGCGCTGCGCAACTGGCTGATGTCGCGCGGCGAGCCGGTCACGGCGACGACGACCGTGCGGGCGATGGCGCCCGATGTCGGTCTATCCCGACGCCGACCTCGACACGACAGGGCCCGGTCAGGCGATCAGCGAGGTGTCGCCGTTCCTGGTCGACCTGCCGGTCGGGGAGGGCAACGCGGTGGTGCGGCTGTCGCAGATCGCGCACGCCACCGAGTCGCATCCGACCGCGGCCAGCCTGGTCGACGCGCAGGACCATCGTCACGCTGTCGGGATTTGCGCCACCGACGTTGCACGCCATGGGAATTCGCGTCGCGACCAGTTTCTCGGCGCGGCTGTTCAACCTCCTGATCACCAACGTGCCCGGCGCGCAGAAGCAGATGTACGTCGCAGGCACCAAACTGCTGGAGACCTACGCGGTGCCACCGCTGCTGAACAACCAGGTGCTGGCGATCGGGGTGACGTCGTACAACGGCATGCTCTACTTCGGCATCAACGCCGACCGCGACGCGATGAGCGACGTCGACGTATTTCCGTCACTGCTGCGGGAATCGCTGGAGGAACTGCTGGAGGCCGCGCAGTAACGGCTAACCTCGCTTCGTGCGTGTCTACATCCCGGCGACCCTGGCCATGCTCCAGCAGCTGGTCGCCGATCGGCTCGTTGCACGCCCGCAACGGGACCGCATTCGCGGTGACGCCGACGCTGCGCGAGGCCTACGCCGAGGGCGACGACGACGAACTCGCCGAGGTCGCGCTGCGCGACGCGGCGCTGGCGTCGCTGCGGCTGCTGGCAGGCGAGGGGACATCCGCTCTGCCGCCGCGGCGAGCGGTGGTGGTGGCCGACGTCGAGGGTGCGACGGCGCGTCCCGATCTCGACGATGCGGTGGTGCGGCTCTCGGCGCCGATCGCGTTCGACCGACGTGATCGCCGCGTATGTCGACAACGCCGAGGCCGAGCCGGCGGTGGTGCCGGCGATCGAGGCCGTCGACGCCGCCGACCTGGGCGACGAGGACGCCGAATTCATCGTCGGTCGACGCCCAGGACCACGATCTCGCCTGGTACGCGCCGCAGGAGCTGCCGTTCCTGCTCGAGCTGCTGTGACGCTTTACGCCTGGCTCAAGCGCCGAACCTACGGTACCGTAGGTTATGTCTCCCGGACGACGGGTGAGGCAATCCTGAAACTGGGGCAGGAGCTTTCGTTGGGCAAGAAATACAGCAGCAGAGGCCCGCGGCTGTTCTCGTGGACACCGTGCGGCCCACTGTCGCCGGCGCCGGTAAACATCGCGGCTGGGACGCGGCGCGCGCGATCGCCGAGCGGATCACCACGCCGCTGCTGCCCGACGACTACCTCAAGCTCGCCAATCCGTTGTGGTCGGCGCGCGAACTGCGCGGCCGCGTGCTCGAGGTGCGGCGCGAGACCGTCGACTCCGCGACCCTGGTCATCAAGCCCGGTTGGGGCTTCTCCTTCGACTACCAGCCCGGCCAGTACATCGGCATCGGCGTGCTGGTCGACGGCCGGTGGCGCTGGCGGTCGTACTCGCTGACGTCTAGTCCGGTGACCGAGCCGCTCGCTGCGACATCGGGCCGAGCCTCGCGCACCATCACCATCACCGTGAAGGCCATGCCCGAGGGCTTCCTGTCGACCCACCTGGTCGGCGGGGTGGCGCCCGGCACGATCGTGCGGCTGGCCGCGCCGCAGGGCAACTTCGTGATGCCCGATCCGGCGCCTGCGTCGGTGCTGTTCATCACCGCGGGCTCCGGCATCACGCCGGTGATGTCGATGCTGCGCACGCTGGCGCGACGCGATCAGATCACCGATATCGTCCACTTGCATTCGGCCCCAACGGAATCCGACGTGATGTTCGCTGCGGAGCTGGCCGAGCTGGAACGAGCGCACGACGGCTACCGGCTGCGGCTGCGGTCGACCCGCACTGAGGGGCGGCTCGATCTGTCCCGGCTGGACGACGAGGTGCCCGACTGGCGCGAACGTCAGACGTGGGCGTGCGGCCCAGAGGGCATGCTCGACGAGGCAGAGCGGGTGTGGCATGCAGAGGGCATCGCCGAGCGGCTTCATCTGGAGCGCTTCGCGGTATCGCAAGGCCGCGGTGCACGGCCAGGGCGGCACGGTGACGTTCGCACGCAGCGGCAAGACGCGTCACCGTCGACGCCGCGACGTCGTTGATGGAGGCCGGCGAGCAGGTCGGCGTTCAGATGCCGTTCGGCTGCCGGATGGGCATCTGTCAGTCGTGTGTCGTGGGACTGCTCGAGGGGCACGTACGTGACCTGCGCACGGGTGCCGAACACGAACCGGGAAGCCGGATACAGACCTGCATCTCCGCAGCATCCGGCGATTGCGTACTCGACGTTTAGACTTTACTGGTTGGTAACCTACGGAACCGTAGGTTACGCTAGCGTAGGTAAAAGAAGGGAGGCAGAACAATGGCAATTACCGACGTACCGGCATTCGCGCATCTGACCGACGCCGACATCGAAAATCTGGCCGTCGAGCTCGACGCGATCCGCCTGGACATCGAAGACTCCCGTGGGGAGCGCGACTCGCGCTACATCCGCCGCACCATCGCCGCCCAACGCGCCCTCGAGGTCGCGGGCCGGCTCATGCTGGCCGCGAGTTCGCGACGCTCGGCGTGGTGGGCGGGCACCGTGACTCTGGGCGTGGCCAAGATCATCGAGAACATGGAGATCGGCCACAACGTCATGCACGGCCAGTGGGATTGGATGAACGATCCCGAGATTCACTCCTCGACGTGGGAGTGGGACATGAGCGGGGCGTCCAAGCACTGGCGGTTCACCCACAACTTCATGCACCACAAGTACACCAACATCCTCGGCATGGACGACGATGTGGGCTACGGCGTGCTGCGCGTCACCCGCGACGAGCGGTGGAAGCCGTTCAACCTCGGCAACCTGCTGTTCAACACCATCCTCGCGCTCGGCTTCGAGTGGGGAGTCGGCCTGCAGCACCTGGAGCTCGGCAGGATCTTCAAGGGCCGCGACGACCGCGACGCCACCATGGTGCGGATGCGCGAATTCGCGGTCAAGGCCGGCCGGCAGCTGGCCAAGGACTACGTCGCCTGCCCGGCGCTGACGTCGCTGTCGCCCGGCGCGACGTTCAAGTCGACGCTGAAGGCCAACGCGGTGGCCAACGTGATCCGCAACGTGTGGGCGAACGCCGTGATCTTCTGCGGCCATTTCCCTGACGGCGCAGAGAAGTTCACCAAGACCGACATGGTCGGCGAGACCAAGGGCGAGTGGTACCTGCGGCAGATGCTCGGCAGCGCCAACTTCGAGGCGCGGTCCGGCGCTGCGGTTCATGAGCGGCAACCTGTGCCACCAGATCGAGCATCACCTCTACCCGGATCTGCCGAGCAACCGGCTGCACGAGATCTCGGTGCGGGTGCAGGCAGGTCTGCGACAAGTACGACCTGCCGTACACGACGGGCTCGTTCCTGGTGCAGTACGGCAAGACGTGGCGGACCATCGCCAAGCTGTCGCTGCCGGACAAGTACCTGCGCGACACCGCCGACGATGCTCCGGAGACCCGCAGCGAGCGGATGTTCGCCGAGCTGGAGCCCGGGTTCGGGTATACCGATCCGGCCACCGGTCGACGCCGCGGGCTGAGGACCGCCATCGCCACGGTGCGTGGCTGGCGTCGCGGCAAGCGGGCCGAGAAGCGGGCGCCAAGACTGGCGGCCTGACGCCACAACCGCGAACGTGCGTGTCTGCACACCGACGCGCCGGATTTCGCGTGCATTTAGCGCACGCTCGTGGTTAGTGGAGCGCCCATTTTGCCCGCTTGGCGGTGCGCGCGGTGCAACGATGTCGGCGTGGTGGTCGGCGGCCGTTCTGGCTCGCAGATGGCATCTGCGGAGGCGACATGACCGCCGCGGGGGTGGCGTGCGCGGCGTGCGGTTTCGAGCTGCCGCCGACTGCGAAGTTCTGTCTCGAATGCGGGACGCCGATCGCCGCACCGGAGAAGCCGGCGGAGTACAAGCAGGTGACCGTCCTATTCGCCGACGTAGTCCATTCGATGGACATCGCAGCGGCCGTTGGGCCGGAGCGGCTACGGGAAATCATGACCGAGCTATTGGAGCGATCGGCATTGGTTGTCGAGCGCTACGGCGGCACGGTGAACCAGTTCACTGGTGACGGGATCATGGCGGTGTTCGGTGCGCCGATCTCCTTGGAGGACCACGCTTTACGGGCATGCCTTACCGCGATGGGGGTTCAACGAGAGGCCGAGCGGCTGGCGGCAGAGGTGAAGTCTCGCGATGGCGTCACGCTGCAACTGCGCATCGGGCTCAATTCCGGCCAGGTGATCGCGGGCGAGATCGGTTCCAAGGCGGCGGGTTACACCGCCATCGGCGAGCAGGTCGGGATGGCGCAGCGAATGGAGTTGGCGGCGCCACCAGGCGGCGTGATGCTCAGCGAATCGACTGCGCGACTGGTCGAGGACACGGTGGCGCTGGGTGACGCTGAGGTGGTGCAGATCAAGGGCGTCGACACTCCGGTGAAGGCGCGACTGCTGCGTGCGATCGGCGAGCATCATCCGCACTCCCGCAGGGAGTCGCGTTTGGTTGGGCGCACCAGGGAACTGAACTTCCTCACCGCGGTCCTGGACGAGGCCGTCGGGGGCGCGGGCTGTGCCGTGAACATCGTCGGGCCAGCCGGCATCGGCAAGAGCAGGCTCGTTCGCGAAGTCACCCCAATCGCCACGCGACGTCATGTGGCGGTGTTCACCACCTATTGCGAGTCACATGCGAGCGATGTTTCTTTCCAGGTGATTTCGCGAATTCTGCGCGCAGCCCTGGGAATCGACGATCTGACCGCTGACGCTGCCCGGGTGCGCGTCCGCGAACAATTCGCTGATGCAGACGATGAAGACATGCTCCTGTTCGACGACCTGCTGGGCATCGGTGACGCGGCGATGACTCTGCCGGCCATCGCCCCCGAGGCGCGGCGCCGGCGATTGAGCGCACTGATCAACTCGGCCGCGCTGGCACAATCCGAACCTGCGGTCTACGTGGTCGAGGACGTGCACTGGATAGACGAGGTGAGCGAGTCGATGATGGCAGAGTTCCTCGCCGTCATCCCGCAGACACCGTCGCTGATGCTCATCACATCCCGTCCCGAATACCGTGGTGCGCTGATGCACGCCTCCGGCGCACAAGTGATCGCGCTGCGACCCCTGAATCATGCGCACGCGTCGACGCTCGCCGCTGATCTACTGGGGGATGATCCCTCGCTGGCGGATCTGACTGCCCACGTGTCAACTCGAGCCGCCGGAAATCCCTTCTTCGCCGAGGAGATCGTGCGCGATCTGGCCGAGCGTGGCGTGTTGAATGGTGCGCCAGGCGCGTATACATCGCGTGGCGACATCGGTGATGTGGATGTGCCCGCCACGCTGCAGGCCACGATCGGCGCTCGCATCGATCGGCTAGGCGCGGCCGCAAAACATACGTTGAACGCCGCCGCGGTTATTGGGTCTCGGTTCGCTGCCGAGCTATTGGCGAGTGTGGTCGACAGCGTCGATGTCGCGTCACTCATTCAATCCGAACTCGTGGACCAGATCAGGTTCGGGCGACGTGCCGAGTATGCGTTTCGTAACCCGTTGATCCGCGCGGTGGCCTACGAATCGCAGCTGAAGTCCGACCGTGCCCAATTACATCGACGTCTGGCCGCTGCTATCGAGGGTCGCGATCCCGCATCGGCCGATGAGAACGCGGCACTGATCGCCGAGCATCGCGAGGCGGCCGGTGATTCTCATCAGGCGTTCGACTGGCATATGCGCGCCGGCGCGTGGCTGACCAACCGCGATATTCTCGCCGCGCGAAACAGCTGGCGACGGGCACTGCTGGTGGCCGATCGGTTGCCCGATGGCGACCCCGATCGAATGTCGTTGCGTATCGCGGCGCGGGCGCCACTGTGTGCCACCGCATTTCGCGTCGGGGGAGGCGGGGCAGAGATTGGCTTCGATGAACTCCGCGACCTGTGTACCGCTGCCGGCGATAAGCGGTCGTTGGTACTTGGGTTGAACGGACTACAGACCTTGCTCCTCTTCAACGCCCGTCGTCAGGAGGCGTCACGTCTGGCCGACGAACTGGTCGCGCTGCTCGATTCGATAGGGGATTCGACGTTGACGGTCGCGTTGTCGATGGGAGTGGCAACAGCCAAGCACGAGACGGGCGAGATGGCTGAGTTGCTACGGGTGACCCAACGGATCATCGATCTTGCCGAGAACGACCCGAGAAAAGGTGACCAGTTCCTGGGCTCCCCGATGGCGGTGGCGTTGGCTCTGAGATCCAGCGCACGAATGTGTTTGGGAATCGCGGGCTGGAAGGCTGACCTGCACCAGGCCAATGCCATGGCGCGAGCATTCGACCCGATGACGGCACAGGCTGCGAACTACTACACCTACGTCTACGCCGTTGCCGCCTTTGGGGCGTTGCTGCCCGATGCCACTGCGCTTCGCGACACCGCCGACGTCTTGGCAAGAGCGGAGCAATCCGGTGACGACATCTGCCTCCTTGGTGCCCAAGCTGCGCGGGCCGTCATCCTCATCCACCACAACGGTCCGGACCGGGAAGCCGGATTCCGATTGCTGGCCGAGATGCGTGAGAGGTCCGTCAGGGACCGGTTTTCATTGCTGACCGTCCCGCTTGCCGACATCCACATCGCGCGGGAAAAGACGAGAGTCGGGGATCTCGACGGTGCCGTCGAACTGTCGCGCTCAGTCCTCGACGGTTTCTACGACACGGGTGGATCGATCTGGTGCGCGCTCGCCACCACCGCATTGGTCGAGGCGCTGGTGCAACGTTGCGGCGACGGTGACCTCGAGCAGGCACACGCCGCGATCGACCGGTTGGCCGCCGTTCGCACCGATCCCGGATTCGTGCTGCACGACGTCGCGCTTCTGAGGTTGCGTGCGCTGCTAGCGCGCGCTCAAGCCGACACGATCGCGTATCGAGATCTCCGCGATCGCTATCGACAAACGGCCACAGACCTTGGCTTCGAAGGACACATCTCGGTGGCCGAGGCGATGCCCTGACTGTCGATACAAGCTCACATTCGACGGGCGATCAGATAGGCATGCGGCGTCGATTCGAAGCCGTCGTCGTTGGGTTCACGCACCAAACCCGCATACGGCTCAAGGCCCGCCTCTTCCAATAGCAGGGCGACGGTGTCCGGCTGGCGCCGGTAGAACGTCAACGACACTTGCTCGCCGAACATCTGCTTGAACTCGCGGGGTTGCTCGCCGACCTGAAATGCCAGTAGCACCCATCCGCCGGGGCGCAGCACGCGGCGGAATTCCGACAAGACGTGCGGTAGTTGGTCATCGGGTATGTGGATCACCGAGTACCACGCGCAGATTCCTTCGAAGTGGCCGTCGTCGAAGTCCAAATTTGTCATTGATCCGACTTGGAAGCGCAGATCGGGGTTGCGGCGCCGTGCCTCTGTGAGCATGTTGGGAGACAAGTCGATACCGACTACGTCCAGCCCGATGTCTGCGAGCACGCGCGACGTTGCACCAGTGCCGCAGCCGACGTCGGCGATGACGCCATCGCGATCCAGCAATCCGGCGAACCCGGCCAGCATCGCGCGGTCGAGCGGCTTGTCGTGCAGGTGGTCGTGAAACTGTTGGGCGTACACGGCCGCGGTCAGGTCGTACCCCTCGCGAGTACGCGCCAGGAAGCCCAGTTCGGTCACGTCCGCACTCTACGCACGCTCGCTGTCCGCCAGCGTGCATAAAATGCTCGTGGATGCCGGCGTGTCGCCGTGCGGACACGCACGTTCGCGGGGGTTTAGGACAGCGGGAACCGCAGCGCCGCGACGGCGGTGTTGTTCCAGATGTCTGCGGTGATCTCCTCGGGCCGCGCGGCGATCACTTCGCCGTCCTTGTCGAGCACGATGACCGCAATCCGGGACAGCAGGTCATAACCGTCGTCGCCGTAGCTGACCTCGCCGGTCGTGTCATCGAGTCGACCGAGGATGTCGACGGTGAAGTTGTACACGAGCGTGGAGACCGCCCCGGCGACAGCGGCGCGCGCGATGTCGGCGACGTCGGTGGCGACCAGCCCCCGGCCGACGCCGTTGGCGATCTCGTCCACGCGCGCGCTGGTCCGCTGCGCATTCAGTGTCGACAGCGATTCGCGGATGGCATGGTCGATCTGGTCCGGCCGCAGTTCGTCGGGAGCTCCTGGAACGGCGATGATCTGGCGCTTGCGGTCGACGCCGCGGTAGAGGTCCAGCAGCGGGTCGGTCGCGAAGAGAAACAGCGGCACGCTCGCCGACGCGTCCGTGTGCCCCAGTTCGGACCGCACCGCTTCGGCAACCCGCTTGGCGTACGTCTCGAGCAGCACCTTCTTGCCTTCGTCGCCGACCAGCCGCCGCACGTGCCCGCGGTCGCGGACAGTCGCGCGGTTGGTGGCCTCGGCGACGTCGGTGGCGTACTCGCCGACGAGCGGGAGTTCTTCGGCCCGAGTAGTGGCCGTCGCGCGCCACAGGTTCCAGCCGTTGGCGGACAGCGTCAGCGCGTACGCCTGCTGCGGCGTCGTCACGGCACGCACCAGCTCGCCGATGTCGAAGTAGTCGCCCAGCTGTGACTGCGTCTCGAGCGCATTGGGCAGCACATAGACCTCATGGAAGTCGTCGGCGATGAAGACCGCCAACGACCGCGACAATCTGAGCCACAGATCCGAGTCGGCGATCTCCGCCCACCGCGAGCGCAGCTTCTCCTCGGCGGCGTGCCGTGCGCCGCCCTCGCGGATGGTGCGCAACGCGCGGTCGACGGCACTCTTCACCTGCAGCAAGCTGTTCTCGCGTTCATTGGGAGCGGGCGAGGTTTCTGCGTACACCGTGATGGCGCGTTCGTGTCGATCGCCGAGCCGGATCAAATCCGCAATGTCGGGCAGCTGGTAGCGCGTCACCGTCACTCCTCTGGGCAGGCGTCTGCAACCCAGCGTAAGCCGACTCTGGGCTGTTCCCCCGATCGGGGGACATGCGATTCAACCGGTGCGTCGGCCGATCACCGGACATACACCGCGGCCTGATCGCGGCATTGTTGAGTCATCGCCGGAACGCACCGACGCAAGAGACCAAAAGTCAACGGAGACAGGAGAACTCAAATGAACATCAACAGCAGCCGCCGCTTCGTCCGCTACTTCGCCCTGCCGGTCGTCTCGGCCGGAATCATCGGCGGCGCCGCCCTCGGCATGGCGGGTATGGCCAATGCGGCCACCCCAGTCGCTTCCGATCCCAAGCCGGGCATCGTGGCCGCCCCGGAGGTCAAGGCGCACCCGGCGCCTTCTGCGACGCCGGGCTGGCATGGCCACCACGGCGTGTGGCACGTCGAGAACCTGCAGCCGGGCTACCACCGCTGATCGCGTCCAGTCACTGAGGCCCTTCCCGAATGGGGAGGGCCTCAGTGATTTCAGCTTCTGGTATCGAGGAAGACATGCAGATCGCAATCATCGGGCCGGGCGGCATCGGCAGCACGTTCGCATTCCGGCTCTCCCGGGCAGGGCACGACGTGACGGTCATCGCGCGCGGCCGCAGGCTCGAACAGCTGCGCGGCGACGGCGCGATCGTCACCGCTGACGGCCAACGAGCCGGCATCCGCGTCGCAGCCGTGCTCGATGAGTCGATGCCATACGACCTGGTGCTCGTCACGGTGTTGGCATCTCACGTCGACACGTTGTTGCCCACGCTGGCGCGAAGCGGCGCAGCGTCGGTGATGTTCATGTTCAACACGTTCCAGTCGCTCGACCGGCTGCGCGACGGCGTCGGTGCACACCGCTTTGCGTTCGGCTTTCCCGCTATCGTTGCCAGCGTCGCCGACGGCACTCTGTCGTTCAGCATCCTCCGTCGCAGAATGTCGACGACGGTCACGGATCCGTTCTGGGCCGAGATATTCAGCAACGCAGGCATTCCCGCTACCGTCCACCCGGATATCCAGAGTTGGTTGCGGACCCACGCCGCGGTCATCGTGCCGTTGGTGATCGCAGGCAGCACCGCCGACCTCCGCGGAAGCGGCCTGTCCAAACGCGAGTCGCTGCGCATGGCCGGCGCGATGAACGAAGGGATTCGTCTGGTGCGCCACCTCGGAAACGCCGTCACCCCAGCGCCGATGACGGTGCTCAGCCGCGTCCCAAGGCGGCTTCTCGCCGCGATGTTCTGGATGCTGACGCGGCTAGACGTCTTCGTCCGAACGGTTGCGGTGGCGCCGGCCGAGGAACCTCGCACGCTGATCGACGAAATGAGCTCCGCATGGCCAGGACACACCCCGGCGCTGTTGGCCATCAGACCCTGAGCGGTGCTAGCTCGGCACGTAGTCGAAGACGTCGGCGTCGGGGCCTATGCGTCCGTCCGCACCCTTGTCCAGTGCCGTAAGCGCCTGCATGTCGGTGTCGCCGAGTTCGAAGTCGAACAGCGCGAAGTTGTCCTTGATACGTTGTGGTGTCACCGATTTGGGGAAGACGACATGGCCTCGCTGACGGTGTCAGCGAAGCACCACCTGGACCGACCGGTGCCGATTCGGGTCACAACGGGTTCGTCGAGCGCTCTGCCGCGTGCGAGTGGCGACCAAGCCTCAGTAGTGATTCCGTATTCCTGATTGTGGCGCAGACCTCGGCGTTGGCGAAGTACGGATGCGCCTCAACCTGATTCACGGCGGGCACGGTGTCGGTCTGCGCGACGGCCGGTATCGGGCTAACGGCCGCGAGCCTAGTTCCCCCCGATCGGGGGACAACCGATCTCCCCCTGTGACCGGCCGATCGCCCGACATACAGCGTGGGCTGCGTCCGGCATTCTTAGTTCATCGCCGGAACGCAGCGGCGCAGAAGCTGAAAAGCCAGCTGACACAGGAGAACTCAGAGATGATCAGCAACATCGCCCGCACCTTCGCCCTCTCGGTGGTTTCGGCAGGCATCATCGGCGGTGCCGCCCTCGGCATGGCAGGCATGGCCAACGCGGCCACCCAGACGCGGCCGAGCGGCCCGGGCTACTCGTACGCCCCCGCCGTCAAGGCGCACCCCGCGCCCGAGGCAGTCCCCGGCTGGCACGGCCACCACGGCGCGGATCGGATCCAGCACTTCGTGCCCGGCTACCACCGCTGATAGACCAGCTACGACGGCCCTCCCCGAAATGGGGAGGGCCGTGTCGGTGCTCAGCGTCCCTTCACGGACATGCAGTAGTAGTTGTCGCCGAACGCGGAGTTCTCCAATTCCGGTGGCTTGGGCAGCCCCGCATCGGCCAGCAGCTCCCGCAGCGGCTTGCGCACCGAGCGCCAGCCCCGGCTGTCGAGATAGTCGGCGACGTCCGCGCGCTCCTCGGGGTAGCCGAGTTCGCCGAGCTCGATGTCGAAGCCGTGGTCTCGCCAGCGCTTCGTGACGTCGTCCATCGAGTCCGACAATTGGCCGTCGCCCGCGGAGGTCGACATCACCGCCACCTCCGACGCCAGCCGGCTGCCGTCGACGCTGAGCGCGGTGATGTTGGCCAGCAGGCGATCCTGGGCCTCCGCGGGCAGGAACGGAAGCAGGCCTTCGGCCGTCCATGCGCAAGGCTTGGTCACATCGAAGCCCGCGTCGCGCAGCGCGGCGGGCCAGTCCTGCCGCAGGTCGATGGGGACCGTCCGCACCTCGGCCGTCGGCGCCGCCTTCAACTCGGCGAGCGTCGCGGCCTTGAATGCCAGCACTTCCGGCTGGTCAATCTCGAACATCACGGTGCCCGCAGGCCACGCGAGGCGGTATCCGCGCGCGTCGAGCCCCGACGCGAGAATCACCACCTGACGGATGGCGGCATCGGTCGCATCGGTGAGGAAGGCGTCGAAGTACCGGGTGCGCGCGGTGAGCAGGTCCGTCATCTGCTGCATGCCCCAGAACGAGCCGGGAACGTCGACGTCGGCGGCGGCGAGCTCACCGGTTGCCCAGCGCGTGAAGAAATCGACGCCGACGGCCCGTACCAAGGGCTCGGCGTAGCGGTCGTCGAGGAGGTTGGCCCTGGTGGCACGTGCCCTGCCCGCGGCGACCATGGTGGCGGTCGCGCCGACGCTGGTCGCCAGGTCCCAGGTGTCGTCGTCTGTCCGTTCAGCACTCACTTAGCCCATTTAACTCTTAGCTTTGTTAACGAGCAACAGGGCAAGTCGACTTGCAGCCTTCTTCCCTAGCCTTCTCTCAGCGCCGCCAGCAGCCGTCGCGCCGCCGCCACGCGCCCGCCGGCAGGACCGGTCAGCCTGTCGAGCGCGCACTCCGGATCGGCGGGTGGCCCCATGTGCCCGCATCCGCGCGGGCAGTCCTTGATCGCCTCGGCGAGATCGGAGAAGGCCAGCAGCACATCGTCGGGTTCGATGTGGGCGAGCCCGAACGACCGGATGCCTGGCGTGTCGATCACCCAGCCGCCAAGGCTCAGCGGAAGCGCCACCGACTGGGTCGACGTGTGCCTGCCCCTGCCGATGTCGGTCACCTCGCCTGTCGCCCGGTCTGCGTCCGGCACAAGGCGATTCACCAGCGTGGACTTGCCGACCCCGGAATGCCCGAGCAGGACGGTCACCTTGTCCCTCAGCATCGGCGCCACGGCATCGAGCGGGTCGTCGCGGCCGGCGGTGGTGATCGTCAGATCGAGATCGGCGAACTGCGCGGCGAACGGTTCAGCCGGGGCCAGGTCGGTCTTGGTCAGGCACAGGATGGGTTCGAGTCCGCCGGCGTATGCCGCGATCAGCGCGCGCTCGACCAGGCCGGTTCGGGGTGGCGGGTCGGCCAGCGCAACCACGATCAGCAGCTGGTCGGCGTTGGCTACGACGACGCGTTCGGTCGGATCGGTGTCATCGGCGGTGCGCCGCAACACCGTTCGCCGCTCACCGCGCCGCACGATGCGGGCCAGCGTGTCGGGTCGCCCGGACAGGTCGCCGACGATGCCGACATCGTCGCCGACGACGATCGGCGTGCGGCCGAGTTCCCGTGCGCGCATGGCGGTGACCCGGTGGTCGGTGTCCCGGCCCAGCGCGCATCCCCACCGGCCGCGGTCGACTGTGACCACCATGGCTTCCTGCGCGTCGGCGTGTTCGGGGCGAGTCTTGGTTCGCGGCCGCGAGCCCCGGCCGGGTCGGACCCGGACATCGGACTCGTCGTACTCGCGAGGGCTCAAAGGCCTTTTTTCCCCCTCGCGTCCGGACCGCTCTCCGCAGTTTGGCCTTTGAGCATCTCGGCCCACATCTGTGGGAATTCCGGCAGCGTTTTCGCCGTCGTACCAATGTCTTCCACTTCGATGCCGGGCACCCGCAGCCCGACGATGGCGCCCGCGGTCGCCATTCGGTGGTCTGCATATGAGCGCCACACGCCGCCGTGCAATTGCCGCGACGTGATGCGTAGGCCGTCGGGTGTTTCCTCGCACTGCCCGCCGAGACCGTTGATTTCGGCGCACAACGCCGCGAGCCGGTCCGTCTCGTGGCCTCGCAGGTGGGCTACCCCGCTGAGGTGCGACACCGCGCCGTCGGACGACAACGCCGCCATGGCTGCGACAGCAGGCGTCAGCTCGCCGACGTCGTGCAGGTCGACATCGAAGCCGCCGTAGGTCCGGGCACCCTGCACCTCCAGGTGTGAACTCCCTTGGCGCACAACGGAACCCAGCTTCTCAAGGATCGAGAATATGTCCTCGGCGGGCTGGATGCTGGCTTGTGGCCAGCCGCTCACCCGGACGATACCGCCACTGACCACGGCCGCCGCCAGGAACGGGACGGCATTGGACAGATCGGGTTCAATGATCCAGTCCCGCACGGCAATTGGGCCGGGCGCGACACGCCAGCGGTTGGCCTCGCCGTCGTCGACCTCGACGCCCGCATCGCGCATCATCGACACCGTCATCGCGATATGCGGCGCCGACGGCACCGCCTCGCCGGTGTGTACGATCGTGAGCCCGTCGGCGAACGCCGCACCGGACAGCAGCAGACCGGAGACGAACTGCGACGACGCGGAGGCGTCGATCTCGACCACGCCACCGGCCACGGACCCGGCACCGCGCACCGCGAACGGCAGACCGTCGCCGTCGATGTCCACGCCGAGGCCGCGAAGCGCGTCGAGCAGTGGCGCGATCGGGCGGCCCCGGGCCTGCTCGTCGCCGTCGAACAGCACCGCCTCGGTGCTCAGCGCCGCCACCGGCGGGACAAAGCGCAGCACGGTGCCTGCCAGGCCGCAATCCACCCGCGCACCTGGCTGCGGCGCGATGGCGCCGCTGATCGTCAACTCGGTGCCTGCGCCGTCGACGTCAACGCCGAGCGTCTGCAATGCGCCGATCATCAGATCGGTGTCGCGGCTGCGCAACGCGCCGCTGACGGTCGACGTTCCGTTCGGAGTGGCCAGCGCGGCGAGCAGAAGCGCCCGATTGGTCAGCGACTTGGAGCCCGGCACCGTCAGTGTGGCGTGCACCGGGGTCGGCGTCGACGGTGCCTGCCAGTTGCTCACGGCCTCCATCCTGCCCTGTCCGATCCGCGTGCCACCATGGGATATATGTGTGGGCGATTCGCGGTAACCACCGATCCGGCCCTGTTGGCCGAGAAGATCAAGGCGATCGACGAGGCCACCTCGGCCGAGAAGGACACCCCGGGTGCCAACTACAACGTCGCACCGACCACGACGATCAGCACGGTCGTCAAGCGGCACACCGAACCGGACGACGAGTCGACGCGGCGGGTGCGGCTGATGCGGTGGGGCCTCGTGCCGCCGTGGGCCAAGACCGCGGAGGACGGTGGCCCCGACACCAAGGGACCGCTGCTGATCAACGCGCGGGCCGAGAAGGTGACCGCCTCGCCCGCGTTCCGCAACTCCGCCAAGAACAAGCGCTGCCTGGTGCCGATGGACGGCTGGTACGAGTGGCGCCCGAACGGTGAAACTGCATCCGGCAAGAAGGCGCCTAAGACGCCCTTCTACATGTACGGCTGCGACGGCGAGATGCTGTTCATGGCGGCCCTGTGGTCGACCTGGCGGCCTAAGGACGGGCCCAAAGACGCGCCGCCGTTGCTGAGTTGCACGATCATCACCACCGATGCCGCCGGACCGCTGGCAGAGATCCACGACCGCATGCCGTTGACCATCAGCCGCGACGACTGGGATCGCTGGCTCGATCCCGATGCTCCCATCGACGAGGGACTGCTGCGCGGCCACGGCGATCTGGACCGCATCGAGATTCGCGAGGTGTCGCGGCTGGTCAACAGCATCCGCAACAACGGCCCCGAACTGATCGAACCCGCCAAGCCGGAGCCCGAACAAGCCACGCTGCTCTGAATTGTACCGAGGATTCCTCGGTACAACTAGAGTATTCCTCGTGCCCTCGGGTGCGAAGACTTCGGACGCCCGCGACCGGTTGCTACAAGTGGCGCGGCGCCGGTTCGCGGTCGACGGTGCACTGGTGCCCACGCTCGACGAGGTCCGACGGGAGGCCGAGGTGAGTGTCGGCGCGCTGTACCACCATTTCCCTGACAAGCCCGCGCTGGCTGCGGCCGTCTACGCGCAGTTGATCAGTGAATACCAGGCGGGGTTCGTCACGATGCTGCGCGACCACGACATCGCCGAAGGCGGCATCCGCGGCGGCGTGGCGTACCACCTGCGGTGGGTGACCGAGCACCGTGGCGAGGCCAGGCTGCTGCTCGGTGACCCGCTCGACAGCGCGGCGCTACGCGACGCGAATCGGGAGTTCTTCGCCGCAGTCCGGGACTGGTGGCGTCCCCACCACGCCTATGGGGCGCTGCAGCCGATGCGGCTGGGTGTCACCGCCGCGCTCTGGCTCGGTCCGGCGCAGGAGTACAGCCGCTACTGGATCACGGGCGAAGAAGTCAAGATGCCACGCGACGCCGTCGACACATTCGCATCCGCTGCGTGGGCGGTATTGCGCGCCAACGATATTGAGGAGCAGGAGCAATGAAGTCCATGTACCGCGCAATCGTTGAGAGCGGCGACGAGGCCGATGCGCCCGAACGGGTGCACGTCGATCATCGCGGCGACCGGGCGGTGGTCACGCTCGACGAATCCGACCGGCTCAACGTGCTTTCCGCTCCGCTGGTGCGTCAATTGCGGCGGGCGCTGGTTGCGCTGGACGCCGATGCCGACGTCCGCACCGTCGTGCTGACCGGCGCCGATCCGGGATTCAGCGCCGGTGGCGACCTGAAGATGATGAAGGTGGCCGTCGAATCGCTCGGCGAACCCGAGGGGGTCGCCGATGTGTGGCGGTGGATCCGCCGCGAGTTCGGCGGCATCGCCCGCCTCATCGCCGGGTCCGACACGATCTTCATCGCCGCGCTCAACGGCGCGGCCGCCGGCGTGGGCTTGGCCTGGGCCCTGACCTGCGACCTCGTCGTCGCCAGTGATCGCGCGGTGATCGTCCCGGCGTTCGGCCGCCTCGGCCTGATCCCCGAGGTCGGCACGAGTTGGGCGCTCACCCGTCGTCTCGGCTACCAGGGCGCGCTCGCCTACTACCTGCGCGGCGACCACATCGATGCGGACACAGCGCTTCGGCTGGGGCTCGTACAGGAGGTCGTCGAGCACGATGGGCTGCTGGCCGCCGCCGACGAATGGTCTTCGCGCATCGCGAGTTTGCCGCCGCACGCGGTCGCGATGACCAAGCCATTGCTGCGTGCCACCGCGGACGCCGACTGGAACGCAGCGATTACCTTGGAGGAATTCGCCGAACCGACGTGCTTCACCACCGCCGCGTTCGCCGACAGCGTTCGCGCCATGCTCGAATAAGCACTGCCGTTCACATTCAGCGGACTTATCCGCTCAGACAATCGGAAATCGACCCCTCGCAGTGCGAATCGCCATTAACATAATCGCTCGCGGGCCGGACGCCAGGGGGTCGAGCATGCTCAGCGCGCTGAAGAGTGTCTTGAGTTTTGAGATGACGATCGCCGAGTGGATCGGCACGGCCGTCATGCTCGCTGTGCCGTACCTGGCCATCGGCGTGCTGTGGGCGCTGACCCACGCCGGGGACGTCAGGGCGATCGTGTGGTGGCCGGTGATGTTGGTTTCGACGGTGTGCCTGGCATGACACCCGTTGACTGCCGCATCGACGTCCGCCGCCGCACCGCGCGTTGGGACCCGGACGCCGACGTGACGGCGGCCGAGGCCATGGATTTCTGGGCGTTCACCGCCGGGGCCGCCAACGTGGTCATGCAATTGTCTTGGCCGGAGGTCGGTTACGGCGTCGCCGAGAGCAAGGTGGATTCCGGCAATCTGCTGAAGCACCCGTGGAAACGGGCCAGGACGACATTTCAGTATCTGGCCGTGGCCATCCTCGGCGGACCCGATGACCGTGCCGCGTTCAGAGAGGCCGTCGACAGTTCGCACCGCCATGTCAAGTCCACTGCCGACAGTCCCGTCCGCTACAACGCCTTTGACCGCGATCTCCAGATGTGGGTCGCCGCATGCCTTTTCGTCGGCCTGGAGGACACCTACCGGCTGTTGCGCGGCGAGATGACCGCCGACCAGGCCGAACAGTTCTACCGGTCGGCGTGGTCGTTGGGCACGACGCTGCAGGTCACCGAGGACCAGTGGCCACCAACGCGGGCGGACTTCGACATCTACTGGAAGGACGCCTGCCTGCGCGTCGCGATCGACGATCGGGTGCGTGCCTATCTGCAGGATCTGCTGAATCTGCGAATGATCAATCCGGTTCTGGCACTGCCGTTCCGGCCACTGCTGAAATTCCTCACCATCGGGTTCCTGGCGCCGGTCTTCCGGGACGCGATGGGTGTGCAGTGGAGCGACTTCAAGCAGCGCCAGTTCGAGCGGTTGTTCCTACTGGTCGCCTTCGTCAACCGGTTCCTGCCGGTGTTCATCCGCCAAGGCGGCAGTTACGTGCTGCTGGCCGACGTGCGCAGGCGGGTCCGCGATCACCGAGCGCTGGTGTGAGGCCGTGCTTCGTCGTGTGCTGAGCCGTCGGGTGAGTGTCGAGGCGATGATCGAGTTCGCGTTGTGGATGGCGATTCCCTACATCGTGATCGGGCTGGTGTTCGCCTTCTTCGGGGCCGAGCGAGTGCAGCTGATCGAGACGCAGCTGCAGACCCGGCTACCCGCAGGCGCCGACGTGGCGGCCTACGGACTGACGGCGCTGATATGGCCGGCGACGCTCTTCGGCGTCGATGTGTGCGTTATGTGAGCAACGGAAATCCGAATATGCGAATACTCGCTTGCGGGTGTCAGGCCGGTGGGATTCTGACTTCGCCGCTCACGCGGCGCACGTCCAGCCACACAGTGGAACGGGGGACCCCGCATGACCGCTACCCAGCCAATCACCCAACTGAGCACCATCGAGGTGCGCAATCCCGCCGACGGCACCATCGTCGGCGAAGTACCGAACGATTCGCCTGAGACCGTCGCCGCCAAGGCGCGTGAACTGCGGCTGTTCCAGCCGGAGTGGGAAGCCCTCGGCCCGAGGGGCCGCAAACCCTGGCTGCTGAAGTTCCAGGAGTGGATCCTGGACAACGCCGAACACATCACGGATGTCCTGCAGTCCGAGACCGGCAAGGTGCGGGCCGAGGCGTCAATGGAAGTACCCATGACCGCGGACATCCTCAACTACTGGGCCCAAAATGCCGAGGCGTTTCTGGCCGACAGCCACCCGAAGCCTCACAGCCCGCTTGGCAAGACCAAGCGGCTGACCACCGTCCACCGGCCGTATCCGGTTGTCGGCCTGATCATTCCGTGGAACTTCCCGTTCATGAACGCCCCGATCGACGGGGTTCCCCCGTTGGCCGCGGGTGCCGCGGTGCTTCTGAAGCCGTCGGAGGTCACCCCGCTGAGCGCAGTCGAGTTCGTTCGCGGGTGGACCGAAATCGGTGCTCCACCGGTGCTCGCATTGACCACCGGATATGCGGAAACCGGTGCCGCTGTGATCGCCAATTCCGACTACGTGCACTTCACCGGTTCGACGGCCACCGGCCGCAAGGTCGCGGTCGCGTGTGCTGAGCGCCTGATTCCATACAGCCTCGAACTCGGCGGCAAGGACCCCGCGGTGGTGCTGGCCGACGCCGATCTCGAGCGCGCCGCGAACGGCATTGCGTTCGGTGGGATGTTCAATTCCGGTCAGGTCTGTGTGTCGGTGGAACGCGTGTACGTCGAGGCGCCCATCTACGACGAGTTCGTCGCCAAGCTCACCGACAAGGTGAGTCAGCTGCGTCAGGGACAGGATGACCGCGGCTACCGCTTCGATGTCGGCGCGATCGCGACCGCGGCACAACGCGATATCGTTCAGCGCCACGTCGACGAAGCCGTCGCCGGGGGTGCGCGCGTCACTACCGGCGGGAGGCCAACCGGGGTCGGCACCTTCTTCCAGCCCACCGTGCTGGCCGACGTCGACCAGTCGATGTCCTGCATGACGGAGGAGACGTTCGGCCCGACGCTGCCCGTGGTCAAGGTGGCCGACGAGGACGAGGCGATCCGGCTCGCCAACGACTCGCGCTATGGGCTCTCGGCAACCGTGTGGACCGGTGATGCGGTGCGAGGCGAGCGGGTGGCACGTCAGCTCGAGGCCGGTGCGGTCAACATCAACGACGTGATGGCCAACGGCTTCAGCTTCGCCCTGCCGATGCCGGGCTGGAAGCACTCGGGCATCGGATCCCGCAACGGTGGCGCCGAGGGCATATTGAAATACTGTCGCCCACAAGCGATCACAGCGCCGCGTGTCCCCACCCAATCGCGTGAGCTGCTCTGGTACCCGTATTCGCGGCGTAAGTTCCGGATGTTGATGGCCGTCGTGCGCGCAGCGGCGGCGCACGGCGTGCGACGGGTGGGCCTCAAGCCGCGGGGAGGCGCCCGATGAAGTGTCAGGGGGCGGTTCTGCGCGGCGTCGGCCAGGACTGGGAGGTCACCGACATTACGCTCGACCCACCCCATGAGGGCGAGGTCCTGGTGAAGATGGCCGTCGCGGGCGTTTGCCACTCCGACGACCATTTCGCCACCGGCGACATGGTTCCCACCCCGGACCTCGCGGCGATGATGGAGGCCATGGGTATCCCGCGCCTTGACTACTTCCCGCTGCTCGGTGGTCACGAAGGCGCGGGCGTGGTCGAGGAGGTGGGTCCGGGTGTCCGGTCCGTGCAACCCGGTGATCACGTGGCCATGTCGTTCATCGCGGCGTGCGGGACCTGCCGGTTCTGCGTGTCAGGCATGACATACCTGTGCGACAACGGGGCCATGATGCTGGCCAGGGAGTCGGTCACCGACGGCACCGTGAGGCGGCGCGTTGGCGACGAGGGCCTGACAGCCTTCTGTCAGCTCGGCACCTTCGCCGAATACGCCGTCCTCGCAGAGGAGTCCGTGATCAAAATCGACGAGTCGATTCCCTTGGAGGCGGCCTCCTTGGTGTCGTGCGGCGTAACGACCGGATGGGGCTCCGGAACCGTTGGCGTCGGGACGGAACCCGGCGACACCGTGGTCATCATCGGGACCGGCGGGGTCGGAATCAATGCAGTGCAGGGTGCCCGCGCCGCGGGTGCCAACAACGTCATCGCCGTAGATCCCGTTGATTTCAAACGTGATACGGCGAAGTTCTTCGGGGCGACGGACACCAGTCCGTCGATCGAGCAGGCTTTCCCTCTGGTGCAGGAGCTAACCCGCGGGGTGATGGCGGACCGGGTCGTGCTGACGCCGGGTGTGGTCTCCGCGGACATGCTGGCCCCGGCCTTGATGCTGACGCGCAAAGGTGGCACCTGCCTGATGACCGGCGTACCGAAGTTCGAAATCGCCAATGTGCCGCTGATACTCGTCGACTTCCTGCAGAGCTGCAAAACCTTCAAAGGGTTGATCTACGGCGGCATGAATGCCCGCGCGAGTACGCCGATGCTGTTGGACATGTACCGCAGCGGCAACCTCAAACTCGACGAGCTGATCACCCGTCGTTACCGGCTGGACCAGCTCAACGACGCAATCAAGGATCTGCGCGAAGGCCGGAACATCCGCGGCATCATCGAATTCAATTAAGGACCTGTGTATCCCGGCGGGTTCGGGGTGTCGACCCACAGGTCCACACCCAGTTCTCCGCCGGGCACGCAGTCGTAGACCGACAGGTCGGTGACACCGGAGTCCAACAGCACGTCCTCACACAGCAGGGCATTGCCGGTGAACTCACGGGCAGGCTTGTTGAGGACGACGTACGCGGCGTCGGCGTACACATCGGGCTTGCGGGCCCGGGCCATCGCCTCGTCACCGCCGAGCAGGTTCTGCACCGCCGCGGTGGCCACCAGCGTGCGGGGCCACAGCGTGTTGGACGCGATGCCGTCCTCACGCAACTCCTCGGCCATCGCCAACGCGCACAACGACATTCCGTATTTCGCCATCATGTACGCGGTCGGCTTGAGCCATTCCGGCTCCAGGCGGACCGGTGGCGACAGCGTCAGGATGTGCGGATTCTCGCGGCCGACCATGTGCGGAATGCAGGCCTGCGAAACCGTGTACGTCCCGCGCACCTGGATGCCGTTCATCAGGTCGAAGCGCTTGAGCGGCACCTCTTTGATCGAACCGAGGTTGATCGCCGAGGCGTTGTTCACGCACATGTCGATGCCGCCGAACTGTTCGACGGTCTGCGCGACCGCGTCAGCCACCGACTGCTCGTCGCGGATGTCGCCGACGATCGGCAACGCATGACCGCCGGCCTCCTCGAGCTCCTTGGCCGCGGTGTACACCGTGCCGGGCAGCTTGGGATGCGGTTCGGCGGTCTTCGCGATCAACGCGATGTTGGCGCCGTCAGCGGCGGCGCGTTTGGCGATCTCCAACCCGATGCCGCGGCTGGCGCCGGAGATGAACATGGTTTTCCCTGAAAGCGACATGGGGTCACCTTATGCCGGTGCGGATTTGGTGCGTGCCACCTGCCGCAGAATTGTCAGCACGCGTTCGATGAGCGGCGAATTCGCTTGCACCGCGCGGGCGGCAACGAGGTCCACCCCCAGCCGGTCTCCGGTCAGCGGTCGGTAGCAGACACCGGCGATGTCTAGGGCCGCGGTGGGATCAGGGACTATCGCCACGCCAAGCCCCGCAGCCACGAGGGTGACCAGTGTGGATGTCTCCTCGACTTCGTGGCGCACGCGGGGCACGAAACCCGCGTCCGCGCACATCGCCGTCAGCACACTGTTCATCACGGATCGGCCGTGCCCGGCGTGCGCGACGAACTCCTCATCACGCAGGTCCGCGATGCTCAATTCGTCGCGTAGCGCCAGCGCATGTCCCTCAGGCAGCGCCGCCAGCAGTCGGTCGCGGCGGACGGTCTCCAGCAGGACGCCCGACTGCTCGACAGGCGGGCGCAGCAGGGCCAGGTCAATCTCGCCTGCCAGCAGTGCACTGATCTGAGCCGGCGCCAGCATCTCGCCGCGGATGCTGACTTCGACGCCTGGCAGACGCTCGCGCAGAGCCCGAACCAGCCGGGGCAGCAGCGAGTAGGTCGCCGACCCGACACACCCGATGGCCAGTCGTCCCTCCACCCCCTCGGCGATGCGCTGGGCCTGCTCGGTCGCGTCGTCGACGGCGTCGAGAATCGCCACGGCCCGAGTCAGATAGGCGCTGCCGGCTGGAGTCAGCTCGACCTTGCGAGTGCTGCGGACCAGCAGTGTGACGCCCAGCTCGCGCTCGAGCTGGCGGATCTGCTGCGACAGCGGCGGCTGTGCGATGTGCAACCGCTCGGCGGCGCGGCCGAAGTGCAGTTCCTCAGCCACCGCGCGGAAGTATCGGAGATGCCGCAGTTCCATCAATTGATACTCTCAGAATCTCAATCAGACTGAAACATATATTTCCAAATATCAAGATGGTTTCGTAACGTCGACTACATGGACGTTGTCATCTGCGAACCGATCCGAACGCCGGTGGGCCGGATGGGCGGCGCGCTCGCCCAACTCACCGCCGCCGAGCTGGCGACCACGGTGCTGGCCGAACTCGTCCGCCGGACCGGCCTGGGCGAGGGTGACGTCGACGATGTAGTCCTCGGGCAGGGTTACGCCAACGGCGAGTCACCGGCGATCGGTCGGGTGGCTGCGCTCGACGCTGGCCTCGGCACCAGAGTGCCCGGCCTGCAGATCGACCGGCGTTGTGGTTCCGGCCTGCAAGCGGTGCTCTATGCCGCCGCGCAAGTCGCCACAGGGGCGGCCCGGCTGGTGGTCGCTGGAGGCACGGAGTCGATGTCGAACGTCGAGCACTATGCGCTGGGCCTACGGACCGGCGTCAGGCAGGGCGGCATCGCGCTGATGGACCGACTCGACCGCGCCCGCGAGACTGCCGGTGGGGCGTCACACCCGGTGTCCGGCGGCATGATCGAGACGGCGGAGAATCTCCGTGCCACCTACGGCATCTCGCGCGAAGCGCAGGACGAGCTGGCGGTGCGGTCCCACCACCGCGCGGTGACCGCGCACGAGGCGGGCAAGTTCGCAGACGAACTGGTGCCGGTCACCGTCCCCGGAAAGCGCGGCAAAGCAGACATCGTCGTCGACCGCGACGAGCATCCCCGCGGCGATGCGACCGTTGCGGGTCTCGGCGCGCTGCGCCCGATCCGGCTCAAGGTGGATCCGAACTCCACGGTGACGGCCGGCAACGCGTCGGGCCAGAACGACGGCGCCGCGATGTGCGTCGTCACCACTCGGGCCGAGGCTGAGAAGCGCGGTCTGACAGCGCTTTTGGCGCTGCGATCTTGGGCGGTCACGGGTTGCGACCCGGAGGTGATGGGCATCGGGCCGGTGAAGGCGACCGCGGCCGCGTTGGACCGGGCTGATCTCACCCTTGACGAGATCGACCTGATCGAGGTGAACGAGGCGTTCGCCGCGCAGGTGCTGGCCGTGCTGCAGGAGTGGAAGGTCGACCCACTCGATGACCGGGTCAACCCCAACGGCTCCGGAATTTCGTTGGGCCACCCCATCGGCGCCACCGGCGCGCGAATCCTCGCCACGGCTGCGCACGAGGCCAAGCGCCGCGCCGCGCGGTACGTGCTCGAGACGATGTGCATCGGCGGCGGCCAGGGGCTGGCCGCGGTCTTCGAGGCGGTGCGATGAAGGTGTACTCCGTCGTCACCGGTCGCGCCGACGGTCCGGCGGTGGTGCTGTCCAATTCGCTCGGGTCGACGCACCGGATGTGGGATGGGCAGCTGGCCGACCTCGAACAGCGGTTCCGCGTGATCCGTTACGACACCCGCGGGCACGGCGATTCACCGGTCCCGCTGGGCCCCTATGGAATTGACGATCTCGCCGATGACCTGGTGGCGCTGCTTGACCGGCTGGAGGTGGAGCGAGCGCACATCGTCGGGTTGTCGTTGGGCGGCATGACGGCGATGAAAGTGGCGGCTCGCAACCCGGGCCGCGTCGACCGGCTGGTGTTGTTGTGCACCGGCGCCCGGCTGGCACCGGCGTCCGGCTGGACTGACCGCGCCGCGACAGTACGGACGCACGGCGCCGTCGCGGTCGCGGAGGCTGTCGTCGAGCGCTGGTTCACGGCCGAACACCGCGCCGCCCATCCCGACGTCCGGAAGTGGCACGAGCGGATGGTCGCAGCCACGCCTGCCGAGGGCTACGCAGGATGCTGCGAGGCGATCGCGGCCCTGGACCTACGCGACGAGCTCTCGTCGATCATCGCGCCGACCCTGGCGATCGCCGGGGCCGACGACCCGGCGACCCCTCCGGCAATGCTGCAGGAGATCGCGAGCGGGGTGAAAGACGGTCGGCTGCTGATTGTTTCGCACGCCGCGCACCTGGCCAACGCCGAGCAACCCGACATCATCACCCGCGCCGTCATCGAACATCTGGAGCAGTCATGAGCATGAACAAACTGGTCGGGTCGCCAGCCGAAGCAGTCGCCGATATCCCGGACGGCGCCAGCCTGGCCGTTGGGGGATTCGGCCTGGCGGGCATTCCATGGTTCCTCATCGAGGCGCTGCTGGAGCAGGGCGCCACCGACCTGAGCATCGCGTCGAACAACTGCGGCGTGGATGGCGCCGGTCTGGGCCTGCTGCTGGAAGCCGGCCGGATCAGCCGGGTGATCGCCTCCTACGTCGGCGAGAACAAGGAATTCGCCCGGCAGTACCTTGCGGGCGAGCTGACCGTGGAGCTGACGCCGCAGGGCACGCTGGCCGAACGACTGCGCGCAGGCGGCAGCGGCATCGGCGCATTCTTCACGCCCACCGGCGTCGGAACGCTGGTCGCCGCAGGCGGTCTGCCGTGGCGTTATCACCCCGACGGCAGCATCGCGCTCGCGTCACCGCCCAAGGAAGTGCGCACCTTCGGAGGCAAGGAGATGGTGCTCGAAGAGGGCATCGTGACCGACTACGCGCTGATCCGCGCGGCCGTGGTGGACACCGCGGGCAACTGCAAATTCCATGCGGCCGCACGCAATTTCAACCCGCCGGCGGCGATGTCCGGACGGCTCACCGTGGTGGAGGCCGAAGAGGTCGTCGCGGTCGGCGCGTTGCACCCGGACGAGATCCATCTGCCAGGGATCTTCGTCAAGCGGATTGTCGCGCTGACGCCCGAGCAGGCGGCCCGCAAGGACATCGAGAAGCGCACCACCCGCAGTCGCCCTGAGGAGACCGTGAAATGAGCTGGACCCGTGGTGAAATGGCCGCCCGCGCGGCGCTGGAACTGAAGGATGGGGACTACGTCAACCTCGGCATCGGGCTGCCGACGCTGATCCCGGACTACCTGCCCGCGGAGTCCGACGTCACGCTGCACGCCGAGAACGGGATCCTGGGGGTGGGCCCGTTCCCGTACGACGACGAGGTCGATCCCGACCTGATCAACGCAGGCAAGCAGACGGTGTCTGTGCTACCGGGTGCGTCGTACTTCGACTCCGCAACGAGTTTCGCGATGATCCGCGGCGGCCATGTCGACGTCGCAGTGCTCGGCGGTATGCAGGTCGCGATGAACGGTGATCTGGCCAACTGGATGGTGCCGGGCGCGATGGTCAAGGGCATGGGCGGCGCAATGGATCTGGTGAACGGAGCTGGCCGTGTGATCGTGCTGATGGAACACGTGACCAAGTCCGGTCAGGCCAAGCTCGTCGCGTCGTGCGACCTGCCGCTGACCGGCCGGGCGGTGGTCAGCCGCGTCATCACCGATCTCGCCGTGCTGGATGTGGCGGGCTCCGGATTCGAGGTCCTCGAGCTGGCACCGGGCGTCAAATACGACGACGTGGTTGCCAATACCGCCGCCCCCGTTACCGATCAGCGGCGCAGCGCCGCCAGCTCGGAACGGGACCGGATACCGAGCTTGGCGTAGATCCGGGTCAGGTGGTACTGCACCGTCTTCGGTGACACGTACAGCTCGGCGGCCACCTCGCGGTTGGACAGGCCTTGGGCCACAAGCGAAGTCACTGCCTCCTCCTGAGGCGTGAGTTCGGTGTGGCCGCGTGCTCCGCGCACCATGTGCAGACCGCCTGCCTTGAGCTCCCGCTCGCAGCGCTGCACATACGTGTGCGCGCCCAGCGAGAGGTAGATATCGCGCGCGGTGCTGATGATCGCGTCGGCATCGCGACGCTTGCCCGCCCGGCGCAATGTCTGGCCGTAGGCGAAATTCACCCGCGCGAGGTCGTAGCGCAGCGGCGTGCCGTCCAGCAGCTCCAGCGATTCATCGAAAGACCTTCGGGCCGCTGCCAAGTCGCCTATCGCACCCAACTGCCGGCCCCGCGCGTAACCAAGCCGCGCCATCGCAGACCGCCGTCCCTGTGCCCGAGCCCGTTCCTCGTGTGGCCGCAGAAACGCGTCGGCGGAGTCGGGCTGCCCGTCGAGGACCAACGCGTTGGCCATCACGTCCGCCCACGGCCACAGCCCCGACTCGTTCACGGCGGTACCGGATGTCATTCGCGTCAGCGGCTCGAGCGCCGGGCGTACCTTCCCGTAGTCGGCCTCGGCCTCGGCGATCTGCGCGCGGGCGAGCAGGGTCGGGATCCGCATCATGTCGTAGTCCTGGGTGACCGCGTCTGCGCTACGCGCGGCCGTCGCCGCATCGGGCCAGTTTCCGCGCAGCGCATGCACTTCGGCCGCGGTCCACTCCAGCAGGGGCGTTGTCAGCACGATGCCGCTCGAGGCTGCCAGCGCGCGGCCCTGTTCGACGGTGTGCAGCGCCCGGTCCCACTCGCCGGTCAGGAACTGCACCCGGGCCAGCCAGCCCAGCGCCCACAGCGTGATTCGCGCGGAACCGCCCAATTGTGCCATCGCGATGGCGCTTTCGAGGCTGATGCGGGCGCCGTCGATGTCGTCGATGGACAGCTGTAGCCAGCCCTGACCCATGGTGACCCGCTGCGCCTGGGCGCCGTGCCGGACTCGATTCGTCAGGTCGTCGTATGCCGCCGTGGCCTCGGCGAACCGGCCGCACCCGGACAGGCCGAGCCCGCGGATGGCGGCCGCCTCGATGCCCGCGGGTGAGTCGTCGCCGGCGAGCGCGATCGCACGGTCGGCCCATTCGACGAGTTCCTCACTGCGGCAACGGGTAAGGGAATGCAGCACGTAGCGCTGGGCGATCAGCGCGGCCGTATCCGGATCGCGCTCGACGTTGACGATGTCCCACGCCCGGCCGAGTCTCACCTGCGCCTCGGTCGCTCGGCCGCGCACGATCGCCAGGTAAGCCAGTACGGCGTTGCGCAGCGGCGTCTCCCGCAGGCTTTCCACGGCGGGAACCAGGGCGGCGGCTCCCTCGCAGTCGCCGGCTGCGACGAGGGCGTCCACCGAGCGGGTGAGCCGATCGTCGCGCAAAAGCGAGTCAGCGGTGAGCCGGCTGGCATCCCGGAACAGCCGCGCGGCTTCCGCCCAGGCGCCCTGGGTGCCTCGTTGGCGGGCCAGCCGGTCAACCTCGTCGGCGAGTGACGGATCCGCGATGGGTGTGGCGGCAACCCGATGACCGAGCCGGCGCGCGGGATCGGCGACGATCTTGGCGGCCCGACGGTGGGCGTCGCGGGCCGCGTGCGCGCCCATCAGGCCGAGCACGGCGGCCCTGGTAAGAGCGTCGCGCAGGCGTGGGTCGTCATCCGCCCAGCGGGTCACAAGCCCTGCGGTGACCGCCTCATCGATCGCCGTCAGCGGCTCGTCGAGGCCGGCCAGCTTCGCGGCCTCGCCGAGCGATGCGGTCTCGTCGAGGATCGCCAGCGCAGCTACCAGCGCCCGTCCCTGCGGGCCGCATCGGCGCATCCTGGCGTCCACCTCGGTCACGACGGGCGACGGGGCGGGCAGCTGGGCATCGGGGCGTGACCACACCGCGGCCGGCACCTCGTCGAGGAGCGCCAGGATGTGTCGTGGATTGCCGCCGGTGTGCCGCGTGAGGACGTCGGCCTTCGCCGGGTGCAGCACCCGCCCGCGCGATGCGGCGAGTTCGGCCACCGCCGCAGCATCGAGGCCCTCGAGCCGGATCTCGTCGGAGATCAGGTCTGCAACCCGTGCCTGCCGATCCGTCATCCCGAGCACCACCAGCAGCCCTACGTCGCGATGGTGCCGCACCGCCGTGGCCAGTGCATGCAGGGAGGCGTCATCGGTGTGCTCGGCGTCATCGACCACGACGAGCGTCGGGGCTGTGATCCGGTCCACGAAATGCCTTGCTGCCGCGACCGGTTCGGCGGGCACCTGCTCCTGAAGCAGCTGGCTCAGCACCGCCCCGGGCGTGTCGGCCTCCCAAACGGCGGCCCGGGCCCAACGGGCACCTGGGTGCTCGTCGGTGAGCCGGCGCAACAGTGCGCTCTTGCCGATGCCGGGCTCACCGACGACCGCGACGACGTCCGCGCCGCGGGTCGCGGTCGCTACGCGCCGCCTGTCGAGCTCGGCCAGCTCCCGATCGCGCCCGACGCACGTCGTGGCCACGATGATCACCGTCCCAGCGTAGCGGTGACAGCCCGTTAGCCCTGGTCGCCGCCCGCGACCGGCAGTACCGTGCCGGTGACGTAGGAGGCTTCTTCGGAGGCCAGGAAGCAGATCGCAGCCGCCTGTTCGTCGAGCGTCCCGTACCGCTTCATCAGCGACGAGTCGAGCGTTTGGTCGATATGCGCCTGGAACCAGGCGCGTTCGGTGTCGTTCGCGGGCTCCGGCGTGCCCCGCGAGATCCGCCGCGGCGGCGCTTCGGTGCCGCCAGGCGCGGTCGCGACCACGCGAATGCCGGCGTCGGCGTACTCCTTTGCGAGTGAGGCGGTGATCGCGTTGATGCCGCCTTTGGCCGCCGAATACGGGATGCGGTGGACGCCGCGAGTGGCCGCGGAGGAGACGTTGACGACGACGCCCGTACCGCGGGCCACCATCGACGGCAGCACGGCGCGGCAGGTGTAGAGCGTGGTCATCAGCGAGCGATCGATCTCGGCGCGGATCTCCGCGTCGGTGAATTCGATGAACGGCTTGAAGTTGATGGCGCCGCCGACATTGTTGACCAACACGTCGATCCGGCCGAAGCGGGAAAGTGCTTGTCGAACAAGGGTTTGCGCGCCCTCCGGCTGCTCGAGGTCGACGGTGACCGCCAGCGTGTCCGGCCCGGCGGTCGCCAGCTCATCGGCCAGTTCCTTGACCAGCTCGGAGCGGTCGGCCAAGACCAATGTGCCGCCTTCGGCGTTGATACGGCGGGCGGTGTACTCGCCGATGCCTTGAGCCGCGCCGGTGAGGACGACGACCTTGCCAGCGAACCGGCCCGGGGTGACGAACTTCGGTCGCCGGGCCGCCTGCGCGTCGGCCATCGCCCGCCGCATGGTCTGTTTGGACCGGTCGGCGTGCGCGGCGATGAGGGCTCGGGCGGTGTCGCGATCGCCGCGATCGAAGGCGCTGACGATGTCGACGTGGTCCTGCGCGCACAACGGGTGGCACCAGATGGCGTTGCGCAGCACCTCACTCATCCGTCCTTTCACGCCGAGTGCCTTGTACGCCTGCAACAGATGTTCGTTGCCGGTCAGGGTGAACAGGTAGTCATGGAACGCAGCGTTGGTTTCGGTGTACTGGGCGGCGTCGACAAATCGGTCGCCCTCGACATACGGCAGCGTCAGTTCGGCGAGTAACCGGTAGCCCGCCAGCTGTTGGCTGGACAGCCTGCCCATGGTCAGCTCCAGCGCCCCCAGCTCGAGGGCCTCGCGCGCCTCGAAGATCGCGTCCGATTCGTGGACCGCCGGATGTTCCTCGCCGATCTGGTAACCGTCCGCAGCGACCGTGGCAGCCGCTGGGGGAGTGGGTGTTTCGACAGAGGATGGCGGGAACAACTCCTGGCCTGCGATCGTGCGCGCACCGGATGGCAGCAATGCCGGATCTTCGTCGAGTTGGCCTACCCCGCCGTCGCCGGGGCCCTGCACGCCGATCAACTGCCCGGCGATCCGTCGTGCTACATCGTGGTGATCGGTGAGCGCGACCGATCCCACCCAGTGGTCGATCTCGACGGCAGGAAATGCCTGCTGCCCCGCCATTGCGCGGGCGTCGGGCGAGAGCAGCAGCTCTTCGCTCGGAGCAGGGCTGTCGACAACCGGCCCTGGCGGTGGCTCCGCGGCGGCGGGCGGCGCGAGCGCGAACTTCTCGTAGTAGAAGCCGGTGGGCTCGATACCTGCCTCGGCGACGTGCTTGCGCACCGCCTCGACCATCGGCGGCGGCCCGCAGAGGTAGATCGCGACATCTCCGTCGTACATGTGCTCGGGCCGCATCAGGCTCATCACGAAGCCCTTGTTCTCTGCCGTGCTGGCCGGGTCGGAAACGCAGTAGTCCCAACTGAATCCGGTCAAACCGGCCGCCACTTCGGACAGCGTGTCGAGCCCCACCAGGTCCGCGTCGGTGCTGACGCCGTAGACCAGGTGGGCCTTGCGGTGGCTGCCCTCGGTGCGCATCTTGCGCAGCATCGCCAGGATCGGCGCCAGCCCGGTGCCGCCTGCCAACAGCAGCACCGGCCGATCGATTTCGCGCAGGAAGAACGAGCCGTGCGGACCGGTGAAAGTGATCTCGTCACCGACCGCGGCTCGGTCGGCGAGGTAGCCGGACATCGCGCCGCCAGGCGTCAGCTTCACCAGGAAGGTGAGTTGCGTCTCATGCGGGGCGTTGCTGAACGAATAGGAACGAGTCATGTCGGTGCCGGGCACCGCGATGTTGACGTACTGCCCCGGCAGGAACGCCAGCTGCTCCCGGTCCGGGATCTCCACGCCGAACCGCACCGTCGTCGCCGAGAGCCGTTGCAGCTCAACAAGCTTCCCCGTGTAGGTGGCCGCCTGTGTCTTGGCGACTTCTGAGGTGCTGGCGATCTGCAGCACCAGGTCCGATCGGGGCTTCATGCTGCACGGCAACACAAAGCCTTCCGCAGCCTCGTCCGCGGACAGCGCGTCGTCGATGTACGTTCCGCCGTCGAACCGCCCCGACTCGCAGAACGCCTTGCAGGTGCCGCAGGCGCCGTCGCGGCAGTCCAGCGGGATGTTGATGCGTTGCCGGTACGAGGCGTCGGCGACGGTCTGGTCTTCGCGGCAGTTGATGAACCGGGTGACGCCGTCCTCGAAGGCGAGCGCCACTTTATGAGTAGTCATTCGGGCAC
This sequence comes from uncultured beta proteobacterium, assembly GCA_963816165.1. GTDB lineage: Bacteria > Pseudomonadota > Gammaproteobacteria > Burkholderiales > Casimicrobiaceae > VBCG01. The sequence goes on along the minus strand of CAWFJL010000010.1, from coordinate 47,346 downwards.
CTCAGAAGTGGTAGACATCCACCACGTGGTGGATGTAGTCGTTTTTCAGAACCACCGTCTTACGCCGGATCAGCGGCTGCTCGCCGGAGAAGTCGATGGTGTAGAACGAGGTCCCGTAGTACGGGTCGACCGTCTTGTAACGGAAATACATTGTGTGCCAATTGAATCGGACGTCTACGATGTCACCACGGCGTTCGATGACCTCGACGTTGCTGATGTTGTGGCTGGTGCGCGGCTCCGGCAGCGACGTCGCAGACGAGCGTTCGGTGCGGATCCGGAAGACCCGATCCTCCAAGCCACCCTTATTCGCGTAGTAGATCAGTGATATGTCGCGCTGAGGATCCTCGACCAACATGTCGTTGTCGTCCCAGGACGGCATCCAGTACACGACATCGTCGGCGTAACACGCCAACCACTTCTCGAACTCGCGGTCATCGAGGTAGCGCGCCTCGCGATAGAGGAACTGCTCAATCATGTTCTGAGTGACGAGCTTTGCGCCCGCATGTGTCGTGGTCATCGTCAGTTCTCCGTCCGGGTCGCGTGTTCTTTCGCGAGGGCTGTGCGCATGGTCTCCAGCCAGAAGCCATGCTGGACCGGATACAGACCCTCGTCTTCATTGCGGACGCCTGCCGAGATAACCCCCTGCATACCAAGTGATTCCGCGACCGGGTCCGGTCCGGACAGCCAGTGCTCGGCGCCCCGGCTCATGTCGTTCCACGGTGCTGCCTGCGCCCGGAAGGTCAGCTGGCAGGACCGGAACTCCTCCAGGTCGTCGGGAGTGGCCATGCCGGAGGCGTTGAAGAAGTCCTCGTACTGGCGGATGCGATGCGCCCGGGCCGCGGCGCTCTCACCCTTCGGCGCGATGCAGTAGATGGTGACCTCGGTCTTGTCCGGTGCGATCGGGCGGAAGTGCCGGATCTGCGTCGAAAACTGGTCCATCAGATAGACATTCGGATACAGGCACAGGTTGCGGGAACCGCTGACCATGAACTCGCCCTTCGCGTCGCCGAATTGCCGCTTGAGTTCGTCGATCTTGTCCCAGAGAGGGCGGTCCTGCGGGTTGGCCGCCCAGGTCCACAGGCACAGGTGCCCATTCGGGTAGGACCAGTAGCCACCGCCGGACTTGCCCCAACTGCCGGCGTCGAGCACCTTGGCGTCGTTCTTGGATTCGCCGGTGCCGCGCCGCGAGGTGGTGGCCGCGTAGTTCCAGTGCGTCGCGGTGACGTGGTACCCGTCGGCGCCGTTCTCCGCCTGCACTTTCCAGTTGCCGTCATAGGTGTAGGTCGAGGAACCGCGGAGCACCTCCAGCCCCTCGGGGGACTGGTCGACGAGCATGTCGATGACCTTCGTGGTGTCGCCGAGATGCTCGGACAGCGGCAGCACATCGGGATTGAGGCTGCCGAACAGGAAGCCCCGGTAGCTCTCGAACCGCGCGACACGGGTCAGGTTGTGTGATCCGTTGACGTCGAACGTGGCGGGGTAGCCGGCCCCATCCGGATCCTTGACCTTCAGAAGCGTGCCGTCGTTGCGGAACGTCCAGCCGTGGAACGGACAGGTCAGCGTCATCCGGTTGTCCGTCTTGCGCCGACAGATCATCGCGCCGCGGTGTGCACAGGCGTTGATCAGGCAGTGCAGTCCGCCCTCCTTGTCGCGGGTGATCATCACCGGCTGCCTGCCCATGTAGGTGGTGAAGTAGTCGCCCGGGTTGGGCAACTGGCTTTCATGAGCCAGGTAGATCCAGTTGCCCTCGAAGATGTGCTTCATCTCCAGTTCGAAGATCTCTTCGTCGGTGAAGATCCGACGGTTGGCCCGGTAGATGCCGGCCTCGCGATCGTCGATCACCGCGTCGGCGAGGACGTTCGCCAGATGGTCGAGCCTCTCGGCGGTCGGTGTGGTCATGTTGCCTCCAGCGGGTGGGTTTTTTCGACCATCGCATCGGATGGCCCGGGTCACACGAGGCAAATTCCTAGTCCTGGCCTAGGTCCGGATTCATTGATGCCATCGATCAATAGTTGGAAATTTGGTCTTTGTCATTTATCGATGGCCGCCATACGCTGAGCGTGTCGCCCGTCACAAGTGGGCCCGACCAGGAAAGCGCGAGACAGCCATGGAGCTACGTCACCTGCGGTACTTCGCCGCCGTGGCCGAGACCTGTCACTTCGGGCGGGCCGCCGAGCAACTTCACGTCGCACAGCCGGCGCTGTCGTACGCGATCCGGCAACTGGAGGCCGAACTCGACGTCTCGCTGTTCACCCGCACCACCCGGCAGGTATCCCTGACCGCCGCCGGTGAGTTCCTGCAGGCCGAGGCCACCCGCATGCTGGCCGGTGTGGACGACGCCGTGCGCGGTGTGCGCCGGATCGCCGCGGGCCGCAGCGGCCTGGTCCGGATCGGGCTCACCGGCACCGCCGCCTTCTCGCATCTGCCCCGCATCGCCCGGGTGGTCAAGCGCGAACTGCCCGGCGTCGCGCTGGAGATCCAGGCCGACATGCTCACCCCGGCCCAGTGCGACGGCCTGCGCGACGGCACCCTCGACCTCGGTGTGCTGCGGCCGCCCGCGGTCGGCGACGACATCGAGTTGCGGACCATCGACACCGAGCCGCTCGTGCTTGCGATTTCGGTCGACCACCGGCTGGCGGTCGAGCCCGTCGTGTCGATGACCGACCTGCGCAACGAGCCGTTCGTGGCTTACGGGGCCGCGACTCCGCTGTCAACGAAGCGGTACTGCGCAGCTGCCGGCAGGCCGGGTTCGTCCCGCACCGCGAGCACGAGGCGCCGGGCACCGCCGTGCTGCTGGCCCTGGTCGCCGCCGGCCTCGGCGTCGCCGTTGTCCCTGAATCGGTGCGCGCGCTGCCGCTCGACGGCCTGGTCTTCCGCGACCTACTCGACGCGGGAACCATCGATCTCGCGCTGGCCTGGCGCGCGGGGCGGACAACCCGGCCGTCGACGCCGTCGTCGGCGTCCTCGACGCAGCATTCCGTCGCCTCTCTCCCAGCACACTCGCGACTGGAGGACCGCCGTGAAAATCACGCAGGTCGAGGCGATCCCCTTCGCCATCCCGTACAGCAAACCGCTGCGGTTCGCCTCCGGCGAGGTCCACACCGCCGAGCACGTGCTCGTGCGCGTGCACACCGACGACGGCGTGGTCGGCGTCGCCGAAGCGCCGCCGCGGCCGTTCACCTACGGCGAGACCCAGGCCAGCATCGTCGCGGTCATCGAGCAGATCTTCGCCCCGCAGATCGTCGGGCTGCACGCTGCTGGAACGCGAGGTCATCGCACCCGGCTGGGCCGCACCGTCGGCAACCCCACCGCCAAGGCCGCGGTCGACATGGCGGTGTGGGACGCGCTCGGCCGCACCCTCGGGCTGCCGGTCAGCGCGCTGCTCGGCGGCTACACCGACCGGATGCGGGTCAGGCACATGCTCGGCTTCGACGACCCGCCAAGATGGTCGCCGAGGCGGAACGGATGCGGGACACCTACGGCATCACCACCTTCAAGGTCAAGGTCGGCCGGCGCCCGGTCCCGCTGGACACGGCCGTGGTGCGCGCGCTGCGCGAGCGGTTCGGCGACGCGGTCGAGCTGTACGTCGACGGCAACCGCGGCTGGACGGCGTCGGAGTCGCTGCGCGCCATGAAGGAGATGGCCGACCTGGACCTGCTCTTCGCCGAGGAGCTTGTGCCCGGCCGACGACGTGATGGGCCGGCGCTGGCTGGTCGAGCAGCTCGACGTCCCGTTCATCGCCGACGAATCGGTACCCGACGCCCGCCGACGTGACCCGCGAGGTGCTCGGCGGGTCGGCGACCGCGATCAGCATCAAGACGGCCCGCACCGGCTTCACCGGCTCGCAGCGGGTGCACCACCTCGCCGAGGGCCTCGGCCTGGAGGTCGTGATGGGCAACCAGATCGACGGCCAGGTCGGCACGGCGTGCACCGTGGCCTTCGGCGCGGCGTACCAGCTCACCTCCCGGCGGGCCGGCGAGCTGTCGAACTTCCTGGACATGAGCGACGACCTGCTGACCGAGCCACTGCAGATCCGCGACGGTCTCCTGCGCACCCCAGCCCGGCGCCGGCCTCGGCATCGACATCGATCGAGACAGGCTCGCGCGCTACCGAACCGACAACTGAACAGCCCAACATCCCACGAGGAGAACAACATTGACGACATTCGAAACCCCGACCGAACATGCCACCGCCGCCGCCTCCGGTGCGTCGGCGACCGAACGGTTCCACACCGACAAATCGCCGTTCGAAGCGGTCAAGGACACCCCGAAGGAACGCGTCGACCTGCTCGCCCGCGAGGTGCTCGACGCCGTGCACGACACGATCCGCAAGCACAAGGTCACCTACGACGAGTACAACGCGCTCAAGGCGTGGCTGATCCAGGTCGGCCAGGACGGCGAGTGGCCGCTGTTCCTCGACGTGTGGGTCGAGCACGTCGTCGAGGATGTCGCCACCGTCGCACCGCGAGGGCAACAAGGGCACCATCGAGGGCCCGTACTACGTGCCGAATGCACCCGAGCTCGGCGCCGACGGCACGACTGCCGATGCGCGACGGCGAGCAGGGCGGCACCCCGCTGGTCTGGGCGGGCACCATCACCTCCACCGACGGAAACCCCTTGGCGGGCATGGTCGAGCTGTGGCACGCCGACGCCGACGGCTTCTATTCGCAGTTCGCGCCTGGCATTCCCGAATGGAACCTGCGCGGGTCATTCTCGACAGGACCGGACGGCAAGTTCAAGATCACGACGATTCGCCCCGCGCCGTACCAGATACCCACCGACGGATCGTGCGGCAAGCTGATCTCCGCCGCGGGCTGGCACGCCTGGCGCCCCGCGCACCTGCACGTGAAGGTGTCGGCGCCGGGACATGAATTGCTCACCGCCCAGCTCTATTTCCCCGGTGACCCGCACAACGAGGACGACATCGCGACCGCGGTGAAGCCCGAGCTGATGCTCGACCCAGTGGAAGGGCCTGACGGCGGCTACGCCATGGGTTACGACTTCGTGCTCGATCCGGTGCGGAGCTGATCGGCGGATGATGTTTCACGTGCGGATGGATGTCCGCATTCCTCACGACCTGGAACCCGACACGCTGGCCCACCTCGTGTCGAGGGAAAAGGCCTACAGCCAGCAGCTGCAGCGGGCCGGCAAATGGCCGCACATCTGGCGGATCGTCGGTGAATACGCGAACTTCTCGATATTCGACGTCGACTCCAACGACGAACTACACGACATCCTTTCCGGCCTGCCGCTGTTTCCCTACATGGACATCAAGACGACGCCATTGGCGAAACACCCTTCGGATATCAAGGCTTAGCCGCTAGGCGCGGATATCGGCCGTGACCGCGTTGGTCAGCCGGATCAGGTCTTGCGGATGCACCGCGACATCCCAGCCGCGCTTGCCCGCGCTGCACAGCACGCGATCCCAGTGCATCGCCGAGGCGTCGACCACGGTCGGCAACGGCTTGCGCTGGCCGAACGGCGAAATGCCGCCGAGGACGTAGCCCGTGGACCGTTGCGCGGCTGCCGGGTCGGCCATCGCCGCCTTCGGCACGCCCAGCGCAGCCGCGGCGGCCTTCAGCGACAGCTTCGACGGCACGGGGATCACCGCGACGGCCAGACCCTTGGGCAGCGCGATGACGAGTGTCTTGAACACCTGCTCGGGGTTGACGCCCTCGACCTGCGCAAGCTCCTCGGCGGCCTCCTCGCCGAACGACTCGTTTCGGGGGTCGTGATGGTACTGAATGACCTCATGAGGGACCTCCGCGGCCAGCAGGGCCGCGATTGCCGGGGTTGCCGCGCGCACCACTGGCTCAGCGTAATGCGGGAACAACCGCGGCTGTCCGTGCTGTTATTGCTTGCAGTTCGGCCCGTAAACGGGTCATGTCGGTCTCAGCCTCTAGGATCGAAGGAAGGGGTCTTTGGTGCTTGCCATGTGCCTGGAGCGTCCGGTGGATATACCGGGCCTGTTTGGTGGCGCCGCAACAGAAGGGACGGTGTTCCCCACAATGACCGACATCGACGGGTCGGCGCCGGATACGGCGCCAGAGACGTCGGGATCCGACAGGGCTTCATCTTCTCTGGAAACCGATGCCGAGCTGACGGCGCGGTTCGAGCGCGACGCGATTCCGCTGCTCGACCAGCTCTACGGTGGTGCGCTGCGAATGACTCGCAACCCCGCCGACGCCGAGGACCTGCTGCAGGAAACCATGGTGAAGGCCTACGCCGGCTTCCGGTCGTTCCGCGAGGGCACGAACCTCAAGGCGTGGCTGTACCGGATCCTGACCAACACCTACATCAACAGCTACCGCAAGAAGCAGCGCCAGCCGTCGGAGTACCCGACCGACGAGATCACCGACTGGCAGCTTGCCGCGAATGCCGAGCACACGCTCGACCGGCCTGCGGTCGGCCGAGGTGGAGGCGCTGGAGGCGCTGCCGGACAGCGAGATCAAGGAAGCCCTACAAGCACTGCCCGAGGAATTCCGGATGGCGGTGTACTACGCCGACGTCGAGGGCTTCCCCTACAAGGAGATCGCCGAGATCATGGACACGCCGATTGGGACCGTGATGTCCCGGTTGCACCGCGGCAGGCGCCAACTGCGCGAGCTGTTGGCCGACGTCGCAAGGGACCGCGGCTTCATTCGCGGACAGCAGCAGCTCGACACGCCGGAGGAGGTGTCCTCATGAGCGATGACGAGCGCTGGTCCCCGCCGGTCGGACCGATCGATCCCGAGCATCCCGAGTGCGCGGCAGTCATCGCCGAGGTATGGACGCTGCTGGACGGTGAGTGCACGGCGGAGACGCGCGACAAGCTGCGGCACCATCTCGAAGAATGCCCGACATGCCTGCGTTACTACGGCGTCGAGGAGCGGGTGAAGTCGCTGATCGCCAAGAAGTGCAGCGGCGAGAAGGCGCCGGATCGGCTTCGCGAACGGCTGCGGATCGAGATCAGCCGCACCACGATCATCCGCGGCAGCTGAGACGAAAAGCGCCCCTAGGAATTGGGGCGCTTTCCGTGATTTGCCTTTGAGTGCTTACGGTCGCGTTTCTTGCGGCCTCGCTTGGCCATGCTGATCCTCCATTTGGTTGTGCTTGCGTCCATTGTCTCATGGCGCGGCCACCCCACCCTCCCGCGAGCCGTTGTGGTTCGATAGAGCGGCGTAAAGCAGCCGAAAGGGGTGAAGATGGCCGAGGACGTTCGCGCCGAGATCGTAGCCAGTGTGCTTGAGGTCGTGGTTCACGAGGGCGACCAGATCGGTGAGGGCGACACCCTGGTGCTGCTGGAGTCGATGAAGATGGAGATTCCGGTGCTCGCCGAGGTGGCAGGCACCGTCAGCAAGGTGAGTGTGTCGGTTGGCGATGTCATCCAGGCCGGCGACCTCATCGCGGTGATCAGCTGACGGCCGTCACGCCGGAGTGAGCGCCGATGTCCACCCTCGGTGACCTGCTCGCCGAGCACACGATGCTGCCCGGCAATGCCGTCGATCACCTGCACGCCGTGGTGGGCGAGTGGCAGCTGCTGGCCGACCTGTCGTTCGCCGATTACCTGATGTGGGTGCATCGCGACGACGGCGCGCTGGTGTGCGTCGCGCAGGTCCGGCCGAATACCGCGCCGACCGTACTGCTGGCCGATGCCGTCGGCACCCTGGAGGATGACGACCACGTGCCGCTGGTGACGGCGGCATTCGAGTCCGGCACGATAGGCCGGGAAAACATTGGGGGACAAGAGGATTCAGCCGGTCTCAAAGTGGAGGCCGTGCCGGTGCGATACAACAACGAAGTGGTGGCGGTGCTGACGCATCAGACGGCGCTTGCCGCCGCCCGCAAGGCCAGCCCCCTGGAGAGCGCCTATCTCGACTGCGCCGGTGACCTGTTGCTGATGCTCTCCGACGGCACCTTCCCCAACGTCGGCGATCTGGCGATGTCACGATCGAGCCCGCGCGTCGGCGACGGTTTCATCCGCCTCAACGAGGACGGCGACGTCACCTTCGCCAGCCCGAACGCGATCTCGGCCTATCACCGGATGGGCCTGACGGCCGAACTCGAGGGCCACAACCTGGTCGCGCGTCACCCGGCCGCTGATCGTCGGATCCGTTCGAGGCGCAGGAGCTGGCCAACCACGTCCGCGACTCACTGGCCGGCGGGTCGAGCATGCGCATGGAGGTCGACGCGGGCGGCGCCGCGGTGCTGCTGCGCACGCTGCCGCTGGTGGTGCACGGCGAGGCCGTCGGTGCCGCGGTGCTGATCCGCGACGTCACCGAGGTGAAGCGCCGCGACCGCGCGCTGCTGTCCAAGGACGCGACCATCCGCGAGATCCACCACCGGGTGAAGAACAACCTGCAGACCGTCGCCGCGCTGCTGCGGCTTCAGGCGCGGCGCACGAACAACGCCGAGGGCCGCGAGGCGTTGATCGAATCGGTGCGGCGGGTGTCGTCCATCGCGCTGGTGCACGACGCGCTGTCGATGTCGGTGGACGAGGAGGTCAACCTCGACGAGGTGGTCGACCGGATCCTGCCGATCATGAATGACGTTGCGACAGTGGACACCCCGATCCGCATCAACCGGGTCGGCGACCTGGGTGTACTCGACGCCGACCGTGCCACCGCGCTGATCATGGTGATCACCGAGCTGGTGCAGAACGCCATCGAGCACGCCTTCGACGGCACCGAGCAGCAGGGCTGTGTGACGATCCGCGCCGAGCGCTCAGCGCGCTGGCTCGACGTCGTCGTTCACGACGACGGCCGTGGGCTGCCCGACGGCTTCAGCCTGGAGAAGTCCGACCGGCTCGGTCTGCAGATCGTCCGGACGCTGGTGTCGGCGGAGCTGGACGGCTCGCTCGGCATGCACGAGGTGGCCGACCGGCGGGACGGATGTGGTGCTGCGGGTGCCGATCGGGCGGCAAGTGCGCGGCTAGCTCAGTAACTGACTTCTGTCGCAATGTGACCGATTTCGCAAATTGACGATTCTGTGCGGCAATCTCGCAGAAATTGAATTTGCACACAGTTACGGCCCCGACTTTTGCCGGGGCCGTAAGCTCAATTCGGAATGCTGGGTTGCGGCTAGACCCCGCTGCGTGCCTTGGTCCGAGCGTTGCGCCGCTTCAGCGCGCGCCGTTCGTCCTCGCTCATGCCGCCCCACACGCCGGCGTCCTGGCCGGAATCCAACGCCCAGGTGAGGCACTCAGTGGTCACCGGGCAGCGGTTACAGACAAGCTTCGCGTCAGCGATCTGGGCAAGTGCCGGTCCACTGTTTCCCACCGGGAAGAACAGCTCCGGATCCTCGTCGCGACAGACCGCCTTGTGGCGCCAATCCATAGCTCCAATCTCCTTACTGTGTGCGCAGCAGGGCGCACGAGCTTTTCTTCGGCTGTTAACGCGTGCGCACGAAATGTTTCTGCACTGTTGCATCCGAGTTTTTCACAGGCTGAACAGATGTCAATACTCGTGAGTTAACAAGTGGGTAATCTCACTAGCGAGGGTCGTTAGCAGAACCCTCGTACTCGTTTGTACTACACTCAACGCACCTGCGCCCTAAATCGGCCGAGCCAATGCCATTAATGCAGGTCAGAGGGCTGTTTTTGCGGGTGGTGCCACCACGCCCAACGCATCAGGAACCGCTGTGAACGTCATCGTATCGCCGCGGACCCAGGTAGTCACCGTCGATCTGACACGCCACCGGCGTGTCGCTCGTCACCCGCACCCACGGCAGGTCGTCGTCGCGGATCAGATGCTTGGCTTCGATCCGCGGTTTCTTTGACAGCATCCGTCGCACCAGCCCCAAATTGGCCCACACGTTCATGCTGGTGTCGCGAACACGCCAAGGCCGGTCTCGAACGTGGTGGTGGGGTTCGTCCACACGGGCCGGGCGTTGGCGTACGTCCATGGGCTGGAGTTCGACACGAACGCGAAATGAACACCCGAAACGGACTCCCGGTTCGGGCAGGTGCAGCGTCAGCGACGGGCTCCTTGCGGGCGCTGGCCAGCATCTCGCGGATCGCGACGCGGATGTAGCGGGAAGCGGTCACCTTGCGGCCCTTGTCGCGCTGGGCCTCGACGGCGGCCACCACGTCGCCGTCCACGCCCATTCCCGCGGTGAACACGCACCAGCGCTCGCCGCAGTCCATCAGCCCGATGCGGCGCCAGGACTTGCGGCGCCGGTAAACCGACAGCAGGTCGACGAGCTGGTTCGTCGCCTCGATCGGGTCCGGGCTGATGCCCAGCGCACGGGCGAAGACGTTGGCCGAGCCGCCGGGCACCACTCCGACAGCCGGGGCCGGCCGCCCGGGAACCGCCTCACCTCCAGGATCCCGTTGACCACCTCGTTCACCGTGCCGTCGCCGCCGTGCACGATCAGCACGTCGACGCCGTCGCGGGCCGCGTCGCGGCCGATCTCGATGGCATGGCCGCGGTGGTCGGTGTGGACGACGGTCAGCTTGACGCGGCTCTCCAGCGCGTGGGCGAGCAGGTCGCGCCCCGCCGGGGTGGTCGACGTCGCGTTGGGGTTCACGATCAGCACGGCGCGCACGGAGTCCGAGCCTATCGGCGGATCGCCGGCCGGGTCAGCTCAGCGCGAGGCCTCATCGGTCGAGTACCACTCGTACACCCCGTCCTCGCGGGTTCGTCGCTCAATCAGTCCCTGCCACCGCAGGTAGGCCAGATGTGCGAGCGTCTCGGCCATTGCCAGATTCCGTTGAAACTTCAGGAGGGCCTTGGCGACCTGAACTTCTGCGATCTCACGGACGGTGCAGGGGTGGCTGCGGATCATGGTGTGGATGGCGTCGAGCCGGCGTTGTTTGTTGCGCGTTATCGCATCGACTCGACGTCTGCCGTCGGCGAATGCGCGGCCGTGTCCTGGCATCACCAGCGTTGGGTCGCGCTCGGCGACGAGCTTGAGAGATGCCAGATAGCTGCGGAGTGGATCCTTGTCGAATCCGCGTTCGAATGTGACTGGTGGAGTGACCGCCGGTAGCAGGTGGTCGCCCGAGAAGAGGAGTCTGTCAGTCGGCGACCACAGGCAGATATGACCGAGTGAGTGACCGGGAGTGTGCAGGACCTCCCACTGGCGTGTGCCGATAGCGAGGACCTCGCCCCCGTTCAGGCGGGTGGAGGCTTCGACCACGGAATGGAGGTACGGCAGCCAGGCGACGAGCGTGTCGGCGAAAGCGGGCAACTCGGACTTGGGCACGCCGTGGTCACTGTAGGTGTCGCGCTTTCGCGCCTGAGCGGTGTCAGGATGCCGGTATTTTTCGCAGTCCAGATCGGTCATGGCGTGCATGAGCAGCTCGGCGCCGGTCAGTTCCATCAGTCTGCCGGCCATACCGTAGTGGTCGATGTGAGCGTGGGTGACGATGATTCGTGAGATGTCGTCGAGCACGTAGCCTCGGGAGTTGAGCGCGTGGCGCAGTGTGGACAACCCGTCGTCGGGCTCACCTGGATGCCACATGCCGCAGTCCACCAGGGTCACCGAGTCGCCGTCTTCGACGATGTAGACGTTGACGCTCTCGATGTGGTTGATCCCGATGGGCATCGTGGCCAATCCGATGCCGTCGGGTTGGATTTGGCCACGCAGTTCTGGCGCGGTCGTCACCGTTTTCGGCTCACTCGTGCATCCGCTCGAGGAGCGTGAACCATATCGTGACCTCAACGTCGAACACCGGGCCTGTGTCGGTGAGGTCACCGCCGATCTTGGTGACCTCGAACCGCGTGATCCCCTCGAGCGTGGTGTAGGCGCGGTCTATGGCCTCGTGGATGGATGCTTCGATGGTGGGGCCTGATCCGGCGATGTTGATGGACTTCCGCACCGCCATCGTGACCTCCTGAGATGTAAGAGAGTTGTCGGCTCGCTGGGTCCATCGTGTATTGCGGTCGACATCGATACCGATTGTTTTCCGCTGATCGGGACGGGGCCTGTGGGCTGATGCGTTGACGTCGCGTTGACGCGAGTCGATGATGCCCCCCATGGCGATGGAGTTGAAGGTGGACACGGACGCGGAGGAAGTCGGGTTTGACGCGGGCCGGCTCTAGAGGATCGACCGACACTTCGCCCGGTATGTCGAGGAGGGTCAACTGCCGGGCTGGCTCATCGTGGTCACCCGCCGCGGCAGAGTCGCGCACCTGGCACGGTGCGGGGACGCCGACGTCGAGGCCGGGCGGCCGGTCGAGGTCGACACTCTGTGGCGCATCTACTCGATGACCAAGCCGGTCACCTCGGTCGCGGCGATGATGCTCTTCGAAGAGGGCGCCTTCGACCTGACCGACCCGATCGCCCGTTGGTTGCCCGAGTTCGCGCAACCGAAGGTCTACGTCAGGGGCTCCGCACTCAATCCACTCACCGAGCCGGCGATCGAACCGATCCGGTTGTGGCACCTACTCACCCATACCTCGGGCCTGACCTACGGGTTCCACCATGCACATCCCGTCGACGAGATGTACCGCGCGGCCGGGTTCGAATGGGGCACGCCGCCAGGATTTGATCTGGCGGCGTGCGTCGAGCGATGGGCGCAGTTGCCACTGGTGTTCCAGCCTGGCGGCGAATGGAACTATTCGGTCTCTTCGGACGTGCTCGGCAGGCTGGTCGAAGTCGTGTCCGGGCAACAGCTTGATGAGTTCTTCAGACAGCGGATCTTCGCCCCGCTCGGCATGAACGACACATCGTTCGCCACCGAGCGCGAGAATCTCGCGGGCACTGTACGTGCCGCAGCCGGGGACGAGAAAGGCGGTCCGGCACGACGCGTTCGGCGAGGTCGGCCACGGGCAGCCCGACTGCCTGGCGGGCGGCGGCGGCTTGGTGTCCACGGCGGCCGACTACCACCGGTTCACCCAATTCCTGTTGCGCCGCGGCGAGTTCGATGGGGTGAGGTTGCTCAGCCCCCGCACCGTCGCGCTGATGACGAGCAACCACCTTCCCGGCGACGTGGATCTGGAAGCCTATGGGCGGCCGCTGTTCGCGGAGATGCCGTTCAACGGCTTTGGGTTCGGGCTCGGCTTCTCGGTGCTGAAGGACGCGGTGAAGGCGAAGACGCTGTCGAGTGCGGGCGAGTTTGCTTGGGGCGGGGCGGCCAGCACCGCTTTCTGGGTCGACCCGGCCGAGGAGCTGACGGCCATGTTCTTCACCCAGCTGCTGCCCTCCAGCACCCATCCCATCCGCCAGCAATTGCGCCAGCTCGTCTACCAAGCGCTGGTGGCCTGATCGATCGCATTGCCGACCACTCCGGGAACGGGCGGCTGGCCATGACGGGCGACACAGTCGGCTCAGGGCGTGAGGGAAACGACAGCAATAAAATTCGCTAACCAGCGGTTGCTGATATGGAATGTAGGTATAGTCTTCGTCCGGCCTGGAAGGTTCAGATGCTCACCGATATTGCGGCTGTGGTTGCGTCGATTGCTGTGGTGGGCGGCTTGTGCTGGGCGCTTCACGGATGGTTCAGGCTGTCGATCAACCGGTTCAACAGCGTGGCTGCCAAGGACGTGCTGGCCGCGTGGGATGCCAAGTTGGCGGAGCTGTCGGCAGACGACCGTGAACGGCTGCGCGTGCAGCCGCCGGTCGCGGTCTTGGAAGCCCTTGTAGCTTTGCCTTCCCAGCGGTCACGGCGATTTCAGTTGAGCTACAGCCGGTAGTTCGCGGCGGATGCGAGGACGTCGCGAGCCGCGTCCGCCGATACCTGCGCGGCGATGTCGACTCCGCGGGCCATTAACTCGTCGGAGATCACCTCTACCGCCATGACGGCGGGCGTGACGCCGTGTTTGATCAATCCCTGAACCATTCCGACGGTGTCGCCGTAGCCCTTCCCGGGCGGCAGCCGATGGCCGAGCGATTCGGTGCGGAGCGGTTCCATGGGCTGCGCCCGCACGTCAGATAGCTGTACCGACACGATCCGCTCCGCAGGCACATCATCGAGGTCGGCGACCTGCTGGCCGGCCCGCGCCCAGTGCCAGCCGTCGATGATGAGGCCCGCGTTGGGTACCGGCTGCACGATCTGCCAGGCGGTCGCGAGGTCGGGAAGGCCGCTGTAGGGCATGAACTCCAGCGCGACGGTCAGGTCGGGGCCTGCGCGTTCACAGAGGGCGGCGAACTCCTCGCCGATGACGTCGAGCGGGAGCTTCTCGAGCAGCCCGGCGTTGAGGTGGCGTACGCCGAAAGCACGTGCCATGTGGAAGACGGATCGCTCCTTGGCCTGTTGCGCCACGTCGCGGTGGGCTGCGCTGCCCCAACCGGTGAGGTACTCGACTTCCAGGATCCGCACCCCGTGCTGCTCTGCGATGGCCAGCATCGCGGCGTCATCGAGGCCTGCGGCCCAGTAGTTCTCCGCGCGGAGCCCGATGCCGTCGTACCCCGCGGCGGCGGCGGCGCGTACCCGCTCGCCGAACTCGACTTCGGTGCCGAGCGTGTAGGAACTGACGACGAGCGGCGGTGTAGCGGCCATCGTCAGTTCCCGTCGTTCGGCGGAGCGGGGGTGGCGTTTTCATCGTCGGTGACACCGGCTGCGTGTCGGCCGGCGATGTAGCCAAAGGTCATGGCGGGACCGATGTTGATGCCGCCCAACAGGTAGTGCCCGCCCATCACGTTGGCCTGGTCGCTGCCCGCGGCATAGAGGCCCGCGATGGGCTTGCCGTCGCTGTTGGGCACGCGCGACATCGGGTCGGTCTTGAGCCCGGCGAAGGTTCCGAAACTGCCGGGCAGCAGTTTGATCGCGTGGAAGGGCCCCTTCTCGATCGGGGCCAGCGACGGGTTGGGTTTGTGGTCGGGGTCTGCGGACCCCCGGGTTGAATGGGCTAACAAGGGGCTGGCGTTCGCGTTAGAAGAATTTCATGGTTGCGTCGAACGCCCGGGCGGCTGCTTCGTCCACATCGAGCTGTCTGAATTCCGGATAACTCGATTCGATGCCGAAGGGCCCGTCGTAGCCGATGGACTTCAGAGCCGAGAGGAACCCGCTGACGTCGAGATCGCCCTCGCCAGGCAGCAGCCGAGTGTTCCGGGCGTTCCACAGGTAGTTGTCGTGTACGCGCGGGCCGTCGTTCAGTTGCACAGCGGCCACCGTTGTCACGTCCAGATTGGTGATGGCATCAGCGGTTGACCCAGTGTTGTAGAAGTGCCAGACATCGAGCAGATGTCCGGCGTTACGCGCGTCTGCGCGCGCCAGCAGAGCGCTCGTTGTCGGCACCGAGTTGATCGCAGACCATGCGAAAGCCTCGACTGCGATGTCCAATCCAACATCAGCAACTGCCTCCGCCGCGTCGTTCAGGCGCGTAGCGGCACCGTCGATATCCAGCGGACCGCCAACGAAGTCACCCGAACTGAGATGATCACCGCCGCCGGTGGTTGCGGCCAGCTCCCGCACCTTCTCAAGTGTCGCCCGGGTAGCCGATTCGGCCCCGGGAGCGGCCCAGCCGGCGAAGAACTCGATCTCACCGAGCTCCAGGTTGTTGTCCGACAGAATGTCAGCCACGTCGGCGCTCTTGAGGGTCTTGAGATCGTTGAGATGGATACCGATCCGTGCGAATCCGACTGCCGAGGCGGCCTCGCACCGTTGTCGGAATGTGAATCTGGGTGGCTCGGCGAATCCGGCTCCGGCGAGGGTGACGTAGCTGGCCGTGAGTTTTGGGGTGCTCATCGCATTGTCCTGACTCGGTTGCGCTGGACGTCGGCGTTCGCCGATCGCACCGTTCGCATGTCGTGCTTGAACCGTGCGCCTTCTCGCCGACATACTCAACGGGTGAGTTCCACTGTGCGGAACACCTCATTACAGAACGACAACTCGTCGACGTCGGTGGTTCGCCGACTCGCGGCCGTGCTCGACGCATTCCGTGCCCGAGATGTGTATCTAGGCGTCAACGAAATCGCCCGCCGCACCGATCTACCGAAATCGACGGTGTCGCGATTGGTCAAGGAGATGCACGAAGCGGGTTTCCTCGAGCGCAAAGCCGAGAAAGTCGGGCTGGGGCTGCAGATGTTCGAATGGGGAGAGCGCGCCTCTCGGCGGCGTTCACTGCGCCAGGTGGCGCTACCGTTCATGGCCGATTTGCGTGAAGCGACCCGCCAGACGATCCACCTTGCTGTGCTGGACGGCACCGAGGTGGTCTACGTGGAGATATTGCATAAGGAAGGCGCCCCGCGTCTGCCGTCCAGGGTCGGCGGCCGGCTGCCTGCACACGCAACGGGAGTGGGGAAGGCGCTGCTGTCCGCCTCGGATCCCGATGTGATCGATCAAGCGATCGCTGCCGGACTGGTGCCAGTGGGGCCCCGGACAATTCGGAATCCTGATGTCCTGAGACAGCAGCTCCGGCGGGCGGCAGTCAACGGGATCGCCTACGAACAAGAGGAGTCCGCCGCCGGGGTCGTGTGTGTCGCGAGCGCCGTGCTCGACTCCGAAGGCGTTCCTGTCGCGGCGATTTCGGCGTCGGGGTGGGCCGGGAAGGTTGACATTCGACGAGTCGCGCCCGCCGTCCACACTGCTGCGCTGAGTGTGTCCCGCATTCTCGCGAGTCGCGACACCTGAGCCGCACTGCGTGTTCCGTTGTCCGAGCACCATTGGAAGTCTTCGGGTATATCGAGTTCATCCAGTGGATCGGATCTCCGATCGTGCTGGTGCGCGGACCGAGAAGTGCTAATACGGACAGGGATGCCAAGGCGCATCAGGAGGCCGACATGCACGTCCGTTTCGTAACTGCTGCGGGAGTCGAGTCGTGTCACGCTGCCGAGCTTCCAAACCTGCTAGCCCGCACCGACGGGTTGGTCTGGGTCGACGTGCCGGTGTGGGACGAGCAGGCCGAGCGGACTTTGACGACGATCTTCGGGTTCCATCCGCTCGCGATTCGGGATTCGGCGAATCGGAATCAGGTGCCCAAGATCCATCGTTACGACGACCATCTGTTCCTGGTGCTGCACGCGCCGCAGCCCGGCGCCGGCGGCCATGTGCACTACATCGAGCTCGACCAGTTCATCGGTGACCGTTACCTTGTCACCATCCACGGACCACTCAACCCCGCGGTCGACCAGGCGGCGGCAATGGTCGAGGTGGATACGGTGCTAGCGCGGCTCGAAAGCGGAAAGCTCAAGCCGGAGAAGGGATTCGAGCTATCTTATGCCCTTCTCACCGCATTGACTGGGCGCCTGCGCACATACACCGCGGAGCTGACCAAGGACGTCTGGATGCTCGAGCAACGCGTCACCGGAGACCACCTCGGCGATCCGGAATCGTTTCTCGATGAGATGTTCCGGGCGCGGCACGGTCTGCTCACGGTCAGCACCATGTCCGCGCTGAGCCGCGAGGTATACAGCCGGATGGCGACCATCACGGCCTGCGGCCCGGGTCACGGGCAATCGCTGCTTCTGGACGCTGTCGATCAGTTCCACCATCTATCGGAGATGGCGGAAACCCAAAAGGCATATCTACAGGGGACGATCGAGTTCTACCAGGCGCGGACCAACACGAAGATGACCATCGCAGCCGAACGACTCGCGGTGATCGCGGCAGTCACGCTGCCGATCACGGCGCTGTCCTCCGTTCTGGGCATGAACCTGATCGTCAACGATGAGACGCACTGGATACTGCTGACCATCACACTGGCCATCATGATGGCCATGTCGACGGCGCTGCTGGTCTGGGCGAAGCGCAAGGGCTGGTTCTAGCGGCGAACGTTCGGGTGCGCCGGAGCTGAATAGCCGAACGGAGACATGAGCTAGTCTCACGAAGTGGACCAAGACAGACCACAGAGTCTGCTAGGGGCGATCATCCGCGAACAACGCGAGCTTGCGGCGCTGCCCCTGCGCCAGCTGGCCAAGTCTGTCGGAATTTCCAATCCGTATCTCTCGCAGATCGAACGGGGATTGAGGGCACCCTCCGAGGCGGTGGTCGAGGCACTGGCCGCCTCGCTGGATCTGTCGGTCGAAGAGCTGTACCGGCGTGCGGGCTATGTCGAGCCGGCGCCCTCACCCGATGATCACACCCATTCCGACCTCGCGGATGCTATCGCGGCGGCACCCGAACTCACGGCGGCCCAGCGCCGCGCGATGGCGGAGATCCACCGAAGTTTCATTGACGCAAACCGAGTGCGCAAGACATCGGGGCATCACGACACCGACTAACGAGAATCGAACGCGCCCAACGAATCTCGTGCCTTGCAATTTCTGCGCCGATCCGGTTGCGCCGAGCGATTCGCCGGTGAGTACCGCGTGAGCCTGGTCACAAATAGCTGTGTTAGCAAGATCTGTGCTAACGTAGCTAGCAACCGGGCCACAGATGGCCGTGGTACGAACAGGAGGAATGACAATGACTACAACTAAATCAGCTGCTACCACCACATCACCGTTCGACGTTGATTTCGAGGCGGCGACCGAGCGGATTCGCGGGCTGAATGAGAAAGTGCTCGCTGCGGCGAAGCAGACTGGGACCATGTCGATCGACACCTATGAGCAGACCGTGAACAGCGTGCTGGATTTCAGCCAGAAGGCCGCCGACTCCACAAACGTGGACTGGGTTTCGGCGATCGCCAAGGCGCAGGCGTCGTACATCACCGAGGTGACGAACGCCTACACCAAGGCTGCGCGCGACCTGCTGAAGTAATCCCATCGAACGTGCACCGGCACTTCCGGCGGTCTTGAGGAGCACCCTGTTCTGAGAGCCGCCGGATGCCGGTGTTCGTCTGTGTCCACCACGCAAGGACTTCACGTGCCCGCCAGTCTGCCAACGACAATCGCAGCCCAGTTCGCTTGGGCGCCAATCAAAGCATGGGCGTCGACCACCGCTGGTGTGACCGAATACGCCGCTCGGGCGGTGGCCCGGAACAGGACGCCGCTGGGGATGGCCGAGGACTTGGCGGAGTTCGCCCGTGTCGCGACGCTTCGAGAGAAACCAACCTGGGCATATGACGCACCCGAAGTTCGGGCGTGGCCCATCGCCCGGCTGCTGGACTGTTCGGCACCGTCAGGTACCACGGCTGTGCCGACCCTCGTGCTTCCACCGGCAGGCCGGCACGCCTCGTCGAGCGTCGACTAAGGACGTGACCAGAGCCAGATGATGACGCTCCGCGACGGCGGATTGGACCGACTTTTCGCCATCGATTGGGCTACCGGCGACGGATGAGACCGCGGATTGGTCGATCGAGGGGTACGTCGCCGTGTTGAGGGAGGCGGCGCAGTTCCTCGGTGGGCGGGTGAATCTCGTGGCGATTGCCAAGGCGGCTGGCTCGCGCTGGTCTGCGCGGGCCTACACCCCTGAGCACGTGAGCATGCTCATCATCGGTGGGGGCACCCATTGACACACATGCCGGGCCGTCCGCAATCCAGGAATGGACTCGACTGCTTCCCGGCGCAACGAACTCGCGGTACCGGACACTTGTTCGTGTCGGTGGTTGCGTGCAGCGCGTGAAGCACCAACCTACCGGGTTCAAGTTGTTGGAGCTGGGCGCTGCTCGACTCTGGATCATCGAGCACCTGTTCGTCCACAACGAACTGGCTCGTGGCGTGCTCGTCGTCGACGGGAAGCGGGTGAACTTGTCTGCCGTCGATTGTCCGACCTTCCTGCTCGCAGGCACCAAGGAGCACATCACACCGCCAGAGCAGGTCTGGGCACTCGCCGACCTGGTCCCGACTCCAGCCGAGCACATATCGCGCGAGCTGGTCGATGCCGGACACCTCGGCCTGTTCATGGGCCGCGCCGCACTGGCCGAGCACTGGACGGCGATGGCCGAACAAGTGCGGACGTACTCTCTGTGAAGAGTCCTCGAAGATCCCTGAAAATCGCTGCACTAGAACATTGTTCGGAGCTGACTGCCGCGCATTCAGGTAGATCGGTCGTGCTAGTCCAGCGCGGGTTCGAAGTTATTGGTCCCGTGGCCGTCTCGGCTTCCCGTCACGCGAAACTCGGTGGCCAGTTGGCGCGAGAGACTGCGGCACGCAACGGATAGCGCACCGGCGGCAGGCTTCCATTCGCTGCCCATATCTCGGACTGCGAGTTCGATGGCGGCCGCGACGCGGCCTCCCCCGTAGAAGACCGGCATCGCGATTGCCGCCTTGCCGCACTGGAATTCGTTGCGCGACGTCGCGATCTGCGTCAGCCTGATCACCGAAAGCTTGCGCCGCAGGACGTCCGGCGAGGTGATGGTATGGGATGTGAACGCGGGCAACCCGGCCGCGATGACATGGTCGATGACGTATGGCGGGGAGAAGGCGAGCAGTGCCTTGCCCGAGGCAGCCGCATGCGACGGTACGACACCGTGCAAGAGCCCCTCAGCGTGCACGCGTTCGGAGAACCGATTGGTACGCGGCTGCAACGTCAGGACATCGGAGCCGCGCAGAATGCCCAGCCGCACCTCGCTGCGGGTCGCCCTTGACAGTTCGTGCAGCACCGGCAGCGCCCGCATCACGGTCTGCGTGGTTGAGCAGACTTCCGACTCGGAGTACTCGCTGGCAATCATTCGTAACGGCAAACCGATCCGATAGCTGCGTTCCTCGGTGCGTTCGAGAAGGCGCCAGGCAACCAGTTCGGAGGCCAGGCGGTGCGCGGTCGACGTCGGCAGGTCCGCGTATGCGGCGATCTCGGTCAACGAATGCACGTCACCATCGGCGAACACCATCAAGATCGCGGTGACCTTGCTGGTCACCGACCGTCCGGGATCGGTCGAATTTCCCGCCATGCGGCACTCCTCATCTGTTATAGAGAAGGTTCCCAGTCTGTGGCGGGTATAAGCGAGCAGTAAGTCCCGCAGAGCGGAACACCCGCAGGAAAGGGATGGGCATCAATGGTGGCGGTAGAGTTGCGACTGAGAGTTTGTCCGCGCTCGACCGTGATCAAACTGACGCGATGTTCGCGCACGCAGAGGGGAACGACATGTCGGAACTCACTAAGACATTGCAGGTGTTGCTCACTCCCGACGAGCACGAGGAATTGGAGCGGCTCGCGGACAGTCGCGGACTGTCAACGTCGACGGTGGCGCGTGAGGCAATCCTTCGCCTGGTCCGGGCTGAGGCCGCCCCGCGTTCTGCCGAGGATCGTCGGTTGGTCCAAGACTGGCAGATTTACCCCTAACCCTCTTGCCTGTAGATC
Source organism: uncultured beta proteobacterium (assembly GCA_963816165.1). Classification (GTDB taxonomy): domain Bacteria; phylum Pseudomonadota; class Gammaproteobacteria; order Burkholderiales; family Casimicrobiaceae; genus VBCG01. The sequence goes on along the minus strand of CAWFJL010000010.1, from coordinate 26,304 downwards.
CCGTGGCTGTCCGGGTGTCCCGTCACGTGAAACTCAGTGGCCAGTTGGCGCGAGAGACTGTGACACGCAACGGATAGCGCTCCGGCGGCAGGCTTCAATTCGGTGTTCAGATCTCGGACGGCGAGTTCGATGGCGGCGGCGACGCGGCCTCCCCCGTAGAAGATCGGCATCGCGATGGCGGCTTTGCCGCACTCGAATTCGTTGCGCGACGTCGCGATCTGCGTCAGTCTGATCACCGAAAGTTTCCGCCGCAGGAGGTCCGGCGAGGTGATGGTATGACGGGTGAACGCGGGCAACCCGGCCGCGATGACACGGTCGATGACGTATGGCGGGGAGAAGGCGAGCAGTGCCTTGCCCGAGGCAGCCGCATGCGCCGGTACGACAGCGTGCAGGAGCCCCTCGGCGTGCACGCGTTCGGAGAACCGATTGGTACGCGGCTGCAGCGTCAGGATCTCTGAGCCGTGCAGGATGCCCAGCCGCACCTCGCGGCGGGTCGCCCTTGACAGTTCGTGCAGCACCGGCAGCGCCCGCATCACGGTCTGGGTGGTTGAGCAGACTTCGGACTCCGAGTACTCGCTGGCGATCATTCGTAACGGCAAACCGATCCGGTAGTGACGCTCCTCGGTTCGCTCGAGGAGGCGCCAGGCAACCAGTTCCGAGGCCAGACGGTGCGCGGTCGACGTCGGCAGGTCCGCGGAGGCGGCGATCTCGGTCAACGTATGCACGCCATCGTCGGCGAACGCCTTCAAGATCGCGGTCACCTTGCTCGTAACAGACCGTCCCGCATCGGTCGAATTTCCTGCCACAGAACGCCCCTCATCTCTGTGAGACGAGGTTCGCATTTAAGGGTGGGAATGCCCCGCATCCGCTCCGGCTGTCTGAGAGTGCTCAGTGAGAATTCTAGCCCTTATTGACGAGAGTGTGGCATTAGCGGCGACGGGACCGACGGGTCGTGCGCCGTGGACGATTTGTCAGCGCTCGTTGCGGGATCGCTCCCAATGTCCAGACGCCGTACGGCCATGCTCGGACCGCCACGAGTGTGCGTAGGGGCCGCCGGCGAGGATCAACTGGTCATGCCTGCCCCGCTCTGCCACGCTGCCGTTCTTCAGCACGATGATCTCGTCGACGAGTTCGAGGGCCGAAAGCCGATGGGTTATCAGGACTGTCGCGCGATCGGCGGTCGCCACAAGGAGGTCGCGCACGAGCGCGTCGGCGGTGGGTTGATCGAGATTGGCGGTGGGTTCGTCGAAGACAATCGCGGGGAAGTCGGCCAACAACGCCCGGGCGACAGATAGCCGCCGGCGTTCTCCTTCCGACAGTCGTTGACCGTCCTCCCCGACGTGGGTGTCCAAGCCGTCCGGTAGTCGCTCGACCCACCCCAGCAGGCGGACCCGCCGGAGAGCGTCGCGCAGTTCATCGTCGTCGCAGGCCGGGCGGGCGAGACGAAGGTTCTCCCGAATGGTCGAATCGAATATGTGGGCATCCTGCGCGCAGAGGCCAACGATCCGACGGACCTCGTCTCCAGCGACGTTTCGGGCATCCACGGGACCGATGCGATAGCGCCCTGAGCTCAGCTCGACAAAACGCAGGAGCATCGCCGACAACGTTGTCTTCCCCGCGCCGCTCTCGCCAACCACGGCGACCGTGCGCCCGGGCATCAGTTCAAGGTCGACATCGGTGACCGCGGCGGGCGCCGACGAATGCGTGTTGGACCAGCGCGCTCCCGCACCCTGCAACGAAATCGGCCACAGGTTCGCACGGTCCAACCGTCCAACGTTGGACGGCTCGATTACCGGCGCGGGTGTGTCCATCACTTCGATGACTCGCTCGCCACTTTGCCGTGATCTGCCGTACGCGAGCGTCGCGGTCGGAAGGATCTGCACGGCCTCGAAGGCCGCAAGCGGAATCAAGACCACCACGGCGAGCATGACGCCGCTCAGGGCGCCGGCACGCACCGCGGATGTGCCAAGGGCGAGCGCGGCCCACACCGCGCACCCGGCACAGACGACGGCCAGTCCCGCACCGACACCGGTGGCCAGCGCTGAGGACCGCGCGATCCGCGTCAAACGGGCGTCGAGTTCTCTGAGCTCGGCCAGATGCTGCGGGGCGGCACCATATGCGACCAGGTCGGCTCTCGCGTTCAGCAGCGTGACGACGCTCGTCGACAGTTCGGCTCGCACCGTGGCCAACTGGGCCTCGGCATGTCGATTGGCCCAAGAGGTCGCCGCCGGTGCCACGACCGCTGCGACCACAAGGGTGGCAGCCAGAACGGCGGCCGAGGAGGGGAGCAGCGTCGCGACGATACTCACAGCCAGTGCGGCGGCTCCGGCCGCGACAGCCACCGGTTGTAGGACCCGAAGCGGCAGCTCCTGCAGTCCGTCGACGTCGGAGACCATGCGCGCAAGCAGATCACCGCGGTGGTAGACGGGCAGGGCGCCAGGCGACAGCGGCTCCAGCGCAGTGACGAAACGCATCCGGATGGTGGCGAGCATGCGGAAGGCGACATCGTGAGAGACGAGCCGCTCCGAATAGCGCAACACCGCCTTCGCGAGGGCGAACACCCGAACGCCCACGATCGCCACCGTGAGCGCGGCGATGTGGGGCTGCAATGAGGCAGCGCTGATGAGCCACGCAGCGCAGGCGATAAGACCCACACCGCTGCCGACGGCAAGCACACCGAGGCCACATGCCGTGAAGAACCGTCTCCGTCCGGGGGCGGCCAGGGCCAGCAGCCTCCTCGACGATCCGGCGTGGCTGGTGACCTCGGACGGAGACCTCACGACAGCGCCGCGCTGGTCATGGGTCGCTGCTGCGGGATGCCTGCGCCAAGCTCGACGGTCCGATCGGCGAAATCGATCGCAGACGCGACGGTGCGCAACCATCAGCACGAATCGGCCGACACTGAGTTGGCGTATCGCACCAAGCGCGTGCAGCTCTGTCGGCGCGTCGAGATGCGCGGTGGGCTCGTCCAGCAGGAGGAGATCCGCTCCGCGCTCGGTGCGCAGGAAGCAACGCGCGAGCGCGATGCGTTGACGCTCTCCTGCGGAGAGGTCGGCACCGTTCTGCGCGATAGGGCGGCGAGGGTCCAGGCCTTTGCACGCAGCCTTCGCCAAAGCTGCTGCAACTTCGGTGTCCGTGGCATCCGGTGCCCCGAGTCGAACGTTTCCTGCGACTGTGCCGGCCACCAGCGTGGGCCGCTGCGGCATCCAGGCAATGTGGCCGAGCCAGCTCTGGCGGTCGGCTTCGGCCACCGACACGCCGTCCATCCGTACTGTGCCTGCGAACGGCTCGAGGAAGCCGAGCATCACGCTCAGCAGTGTCGACTTCCCGCAGCCGCTGGGGCCCACCAGTGATACGACCTCGCTCCTGCGCAACCCGAAAGACGTTGGCGCAAAGGTGGCGATCGAAGCGTCGGCCCGGTGGACGGTGACATCCTGCACGGCGACGAACTCCACGGCGCTGGGCGTTATGCGGGTGCCCAGCGGCGGGGCGGGCTCGTCGAGAATGTCCAGGATCTTTTCCGTCGCAGACCGGCCCTCGGCGGCGGCGTGATAGCTGGCACCAAGGGTGCGCAGTGGTTGGAAGGCTTCGGGGGCGAGCAGCAGGACGATGAGTGCGGCCTCCAATTCGATGCTGCCGCCGATGAGGCGCAGCCCGACCTGGACGGCAACGATGGCCACAGACAGGCTTGCAAAAAGCTCGAGCACGAACGACGAGAGGAACGACACGCGCAGCACCGTCATGGTGGTTCGGCGGTACTCGTGTGTCACCGACTGCACTGCCCGGCGCTGCGCGCGTGCCCGACCGAATACCCGAAGAGTCGTCAGCCCTTCTGCGACATCGAGGAAATGGTTGGACATGCGCTCCAGCGCACGCCATCGATCGTTGGTGCGGCGCTGGGCGGACAGTCCCGCGAGCACCATGAAGAGCAGGACAATGGGAAGGGTCAGCAGCAGCACGACCCCTGAAATCCAGTCTGTCGCCCAGACCACCACAACGAATAGTGGCGAGATGATCGCGGTCAACACCAGCTGTGGCAGGTATCGCGAGAAGTATGCATCGAGCGCGTCCAACCCGCGCGTGGCCAGTTGCGTGATCTCTCCGGTGCGATGTTCGGAAGACCACGACGGACCGGCGTCAACGAAGCGGCACATCAGGCCTTGTCGCAGCTGCGATTTCACGACTGCAGTTGCCCGCGCTGCTGCGGTCTCCTGCAGATATGACAGCGCGGCTCGCATCAACGTCAGGCCGGCAAGCAGGACAAGAAGGATGCTGATGCCGTGAAAGTCGGCGCCGCCCAGGAAGACTCGGCTGATGCCCATGGCGAGGGTCACGGCTTGTCCGAACACGCACGCTGCGATGGCAAGCCCGATCACGACGCACACCAGCAAGAATCCTGAACTGGAGCGCGCGCGCCGCAGCAGGCGTGGGTCGATCGCACGCATTATGTCGATCGGTTGCCGCCCGCGGCGGCGCCGTGCTGCGGGATCAGTGGAATATGGTCTCGACTCAACCGCCTGCGGAACACCCAGTAGCTCCACGCCTGGTACGCCAGGACGAACGGAACGACGAGAATGGCGACCCAGCTCATCAGCGTCAGCGTGTACGACGACGAACTTGCGTTTGCAATCGTGAGGTTGTTGGCGGGGTCGATTGTCGACGGCATCACGTTCGGGTACAGCAGCGCAAAGTAAGTCGTGACCAGCAGGCCGATAGCGCTGGTCGTGAGGAAGAAAGCGATGCCGTCGCGGCCGCGCCCGTTCGCCACCACTGCGCCAATCAAGGCGGCGACGACCGCGATCGCGAGTGTCGCCGACAGCGCATCGCCGTCCGAGGCGATGGTCCAGCTCAGGAACGCCGCCGAGAGTATCGCTGTCACGACGGCGAGTCGGGTGCCGAGTTCGGAAGCGTCGTGGCGAATGCCGCCGCTGGTCTTCAGCGTGAGAAAGATGGCTCCGTGGGTGACGAACATCGAGAGGACGACCAGTCCGCCTAGCATCGCGTATGGCGAGAATAGGTCGAGGATTCCGCCGGCGTAGTCGCCCCTGGCATCAATGGGCAGTCCCCTGACCAGGTTTGCAAAGAACGCGCCCCAGAGCAGGGGGACGACGGTCGAACCGAGAACGATGCAGCGATCCCATCGGCGCCGCCACTGCTCATCGTCTTGCTTTCCACGGAACTCGAAAGCCAGACCCCGCACGATCAATGCCCCGAGGATGACAAGCAGCGGCAGATAGTAGGCGCTGAACGTAGTGGCGTACCAGGACGGGAACGCCGCGAACATCGCCCCCGCGGCGAGCACCAGCCACGTTTCGTTGGCATCCCAGACCGGGCCGATCGTGTTGATCATGACCCGTCGGCCGGTGTCGTCCTTACCGAGGACGGGAAGGAGAGCCCCGACTCCGAAATCGAATCCCTCGAGCACGAAATACGAGGCGAACATGAAGCCGATCAGTAGGAACCAGAATTCAGGCAATGTCACGGGATGGTCCTAATAGGCGAACGTCAGTTGCTGGGCCGGCGTTTCGGCCTCCGAGGTCGCAGCAGGGCCGTCAGGCGGGGGTCCGGCCTTCGCGTACCGAAAAATGAGGCGCACCGCGATGGTGGCGATGACGAGGTACAGGACTGCGAACACGCCAAGGGAGCTGATGACCTGCCACGCGGGAACCGACGGCGAAAGTGCTTCGCGCGTCAGCATTTCGCCGAACACGGCCCACGGCTGACGGCCCATCTCGGTGAAGATCCAGCCGAAGCTGTTCGCCAGGATGGCCAGCGGTGTGGTCCAGACGAACGCGCGCCAGACCCAGCGATTGCCGGGAAGCCTGCCGCGTCGGGTGAGCCAGATACCGAGAAGCGCCAACGCGGTAGTGACGCCGCCCAGGCCGATCATGTAGCGGAAGCTCCAATAGGTGATCGGGACATACGGCGTGTAGTCGCCGGGCCCGAACCGCTGCGCATACTCGGCTTGCAGGTCGTTGATGCCCTCGACTTTCGCGTGAATGTCGCCGTCGGCAAGATAGGACAGCAGATACGGAACCCGCACGGAGAAGACCTCCCGCGTGGCGTCGCGGGTTCCGACGGTGAAGAGCGAAAACGACGCGTCCGACTTCGAATCCCAGAGAGCTTCCGCCGCGGCCATCTTCATCGGCTGAACTTCAGTCATCACCTTGCCCTGCATGTCGCCGGTGATGGTGGTGCCGATTCCGGCCGCCAGTGCCATGAACAAGCCGAACCGAAGCGAGGTACGCATGACCTCGACGTGCTGTCCTCGCGCGAGGTGCCACGCCGAGATCCCGATGATGACGGCCGCACCTGCGAGCAATGCGCCGACGAGTATGTGCGGATACGCAACCACGGCAACCGGATTGGTCAGCACGGCCCAGATGTCGGTGAGCTGTGCGCGGCCCGATTCTGCGTTGACGGTGAAGCCGACGGGGTTCTGCATCCACGAGTTGGCGGTGAGAATGAAGTACGCGGACAGGTTCGTGCCGATCGCTACACACCAGATACACGCCAGGTGAACACCTTTCGGTAGTCGATCCCAACCAAAGATCCACAGCCCGATGAATGTCGCCTCAAGGAAGAAGGCGAGCAATGCCTCCATCGCAAGTGGCGCGCCGAAAACGTCGCCGACGAATCTCGAATACTCGCTCCAATTCATCCCGAACTCGAACTCCAGGACGATGCCTGTCACGACACCCACCGCGAAGCAGATCAGGAACGGCTTGCTCCAGAACTTCACCATTTTCAGGTATTTGGGCTTACCGGTGCGGTACCAGGCCGTCTGCATTATTGCGAGATATACGGCCAGGCTGATCGACACCGGCACGAAGAAGAAGTGGTAGAGCGTCGTCAATCCGAACTGCAGTCGCGCGAATAGCAGACCGTCCATCGCCGTCACCGCCGATGCTTCGCGGAACGGACCGCGGGTTGCTCCGAGAGTCGGGTTCCGAGCAGAGAATCCGCTGTGCGCCAGAGGATCGCCTCGGTGTCCTCGGCGCCGAGACCGAGCGAATGCACCGTCGACACCGGGTTCCTGTCGCCCAGTTCGAAGGGGTGGTCGGTGCCGAGTAGGACGCGGTCGGCGCCCATGTCCGACACGAGATGAGAGAGCAGTGTGGTGTCAAACACCGCGGTGTCGTAATACAGCCGTTTACAGAATTCGCTCGGTGGGATCTCGGTTGTGTGAGCCACCTCTTTGCGTTCCCAGCCGAGGTCGAGGCGACCGCGCAGCCATGGCAGGCAGCCCCCGCCGTGGGCCAGGCACATGGCCAAGTCGAAACGTTCGAAAACCCGGCCGTAGATCATGCGGGCGATGCTCAGCGCCGTTTCCATCGGGTAGCCAACGAGCTGGGGGAGCCAGTAATCGCGCTGGCGGTGGCCGTCGGGCACCCCGCTCGGGTGAACGAAGACAAACACGTTGCGCTCGGCCAGCAGGGCCCAAAAGTCGTCATTCACAGGGTCATCGAGCTCTTTGCCACCTCCGCGAGTACCGATCGCAACTCCCTGGAAGCCCAGTTCCTCGATACAGCGACGAGCCTCGTTCGCGGCGTCGGGGAATCCGACGGGGATCGACCCGAGACCGTACAACCGTCCGCCGCCCTCGGCGATGTAGCCGGCCAGCTCGTCGTTGCCTCGCGCAATCGTTGTGGTGACGAGCCCTTCGTCTTCGGAGTTCGAGCAGTACAGGAACGGCGGCATGGACACCGCATGGGCTCGAACCCCGAGGTCGTCCATCTCCGCCAGCCGGGTGCCAGCGTCGTACTGGGAGCGGGCGAGGGGCAGCGGTGCGTTCTTCGTCACTCCGCTCACCGTTGGATCGAGCAGGACGACGTCGTCTCCGATCCTCGACAGGTCCGCTAGGCCGTCGCGTTCCAGCCATTCGAGCAACGGCAGAGGCATCGCGTGGCTGTGCACGTCGATCGCCGCGGCATCGACGCCGTCCGCTTCCGCCGGTCGGCTGTCGTTGGACTCGTCTGCTCGCATCCAGTTCCTCCACGTCCTGTAGGTCGAAGTCCATGTTGGTCGCGCGGGTTCTCTGGAGCTACGGCTTCTTGCTGGGTGGAACTTGACCGCTGAGCCCTATCGTCGCCTTCTGGCGGCATGCCATGCTCCGATTGAGCGGTCTCTCGCTCACGCTCTGACGACGTGCGAAGTTCGCGAGCGTTGCCGCGTCAAGGAGTTGTACCGACAAAAGAAAACAGCCAAGGAGGACCCAATGGCTCAGACGCCGAACTTCGCCCCTGATGTCGAGGCGGCAGCGGAGCGCATCAAAAAGACTAGTGAGCGGGTGCTCGCATTGAGCAAAGAGAACGGCCTCGTATGGCTGGAGGCGTACGAGAAGATGCTGAACGGTGTGCTCAAGCTCGAGGAGGACACCGCGAAGGAGCTCAGCTCCGACTGGGTCGAAACGCTGGTGACAACGCAAGCCGACCTCATGCGTGAGACGTCACAGGCTTACCTCAGTGCAGTCAAAGATCGCCTGAAGTAGCCCTGCAGTTGGACGAGAGCCCGACGACACGTTTGCGCCCCAAAGTCGTGGTGGTTGGGCTTGATAGCACCGGCACTGCGTCGCGTTGTGCAGAAACAAAAGAACACCAAGGCGGTACTCGGCCAAGCGGCACCCTTACTCGTGGGGGCGCTGGCTCTGGTTTACGAAGAATCGAGCGCACCGCACGATAACGCTCGATCAGGCGATCGACGAGATCGGTGTTCAGGGTTCTGCGGCTGCCGGCACCACTTCATCTGAAAAGGGCGCGCGGCAACCATCGGCGACGTTGTGAATGGTTAGCGGGTCGAGGCCGCAGGTGCCCTTGGCGGGGCGCCGCCGTTTTGTAAGGGATGGACTGCACCAAGCTGGTCGAGCGTTGCGCGTCCTTTCGTCACTCCGCTGAGTTCGCGTGACAGTCCGCCGCACGCCACCGCCAGAGCGGGGGAGACTCTGGCCAGATCGTTCTGGGGATCTCCCACCTGAACTTCTATTGCTGCGAGCACTTTACCGTCGGCGAACACTGGCATCGCGACACCGTGGTTTCCTATTTCGAGTTCACCCGATGACACCGCAACGTGCGCCTGTCGAATGGTGCCGAGGTTATGACGGAACTTCTCGGGCGCCACGATTGTGTACCGCGTGAACTGCGTGAGTCCCTTCGCGAGTAGGCCGTCGGTGATGCGTGTCGGCGAGAATGCCAGCAGCACCTTGCCGAGGGCTGTGGCGTGCGCGGGCAACGTCGCATCAACGTCAAAACTCGTGACCGGGCAGTTCGGTCTCTTCTCCACGTACTTGACCTCGCTGCCTGACAGCACGCCCAGGCGCGCGGGACGGTGAAGCGCCGCGGTGAGGTCCTCGAGAACGCACGATGCACGTTCAACCAGGGTCGGCGCTCGCCATTCGGACGTTCCGATTTGACGGAGCGGCGACCCAACGTGGTAGTGACCATCCTCGTCCCGCTCGAGTAGGTCCCAGCTCGCCAACTCGACCGCGAGCCGGTGCGCGGTGGAGACGGGCAGCCCGGCAAGGCGGGCAATGTCGGTCAATGACCGCTCATCGCAATCGGTGAAGGCGAGCAAAATTGCGGAGACTCTGCTCGTGACTGACTGACCCGGCTCGGTCGAATTACCCGCCACACGCTCCCCTTGTAGTTGACAATCAAAATGCCATAGTGACCTAGCTCACATACCCACCTTTCACCATGATGTCACCTGTTCCATGCCAACTCGCCGGAAATTAACCATCGGGTAAGCGCTCACCGCGCCTACTGCTGCATTCGGAAGGATCGGGCGCTGGGTGCCGTCGGCGCGGGGTGACGGTGGACGAGGCTGATCGGGTGCCTGGCCGCGGGGTCGGCGAGCTCCACGACGGCGACGTCGTCAGGCCGGGTGGTGGCCGCTGAGCAGGGGACCAGTGCCGAGCCGAAGCCGAGGGCGACGAACCGGACCACGGCATCCGAGCTGGACAGTGGGGGGGCGGAGCGGTGGCCGCCCTGCTTGCAACAGTCCTCCTCACGCGTGGCGACCATCCCGAACCCGGCGTCGACGCCAACGCCGGCGTCTCGGCCCAACCGATCGAGGAATAGTCCGCGCGGCCTCGATCAGAGTCTTCGGGCCCACGTCCGAATTGCGCCGGTTTCCGGCCGACGGCTCCTTCGTAGCCGCGGCGGAGCCGGGGGCGGAGTTCGTGCTGCCAAGCCGATCCCGACCGCCATCCGGGCTGCGCTTTCGCTGGATGGGAAGAGCCCCGTTGGCGCTGGCGACTCGACCCCCACGGGTGTTTGACTCGCGACAGCGCAGGCGGAGCGCGTTCACGCACGGACTGACGAAGGATCAAATCAATGAGTGTTGATGCCGCACCAGGTGAAACGCGGCAGCCGCTCGTCATCGAGGGTCTTGCCGGGCTTCACGAACGGGTCGGCACGGTGCTCGGCGTCAGCGACTGGGTCGAGACCACGCAGGACAACGTCGACACCTTCGCCAAGCTGACCGGCGACGAGCAGTACATCCACGTCGATCCCGAACGCGCGGCGAAGGGCCCGTTCGGCACCACGGTCCAGCACGGTTTCCTGACCTTGGGGACGGCCACCGGTCTGCTCTGGTCGGTCTGCACGGTCGAGGGTTTCAACGTGATCCTGAACTACGGCCTCAACAAGGTGCGCTTCCCCGCGCCGCTGAAGGTCGGTTCGCGGATCCGCATGCATGTCGAGCTGACCGAGGTGAACGAACTGGAGGGCGGGGCCGAAGCGATCTACCGCCTGACCTACGAGATCGAAGACGAGCCGAAGCCGTGCTGCGTGGCCGACCTCGTCTTTCGCTACTACGACTGACCATGCCTGTACCGGCGGTCGAGAAACACTGCAGAACAACGAAACTGGAGACGGAGAGCAACATGACAACCACGGCGAAGCCGGAGATCGGCGCCACCGCAATCGCCAACGGGATCGAGACGAACTACCTCGAGGACGGCTCCGGTGACGACACCGTGTTGCTGATCCACGGTTCGGGCCCGGGTGTCACTTCGTACGCCAACTGGCGTCTCGTGATCCCGGCCTTGGCGAAGAAGTTCCGCGTCATCGCACCGGACATGGTCGGGTTCGGCTACTCGGACCGGCCGGAGAACGTCGAGTACACGGTGCAGACATGGGCCGATCAGGTCGTCGGCCTGATGGATACGCTCGGCATCGAGAAGGCGAGCCTGGTCGGCAACAGCTTCGGCGGCGCGATCGCACTGCGCATCGCCACCCAGCATCCCGACCGCGTCGACAAGCTCGTGCTGATGGGCAGCATGGGCGTGCCTTTCCCGATCACCGAGGGCCTCGAACGCGTGTGGGGATACGAGGCCTCGTTCGAGAACATGCGCAAGGTGCTCGACTTCTTCGCCTACTCGCGCGAGCTGGTCAACGACGAGCTCGCCCAGGTGCGCTACGAGGGCAGCATCCAGCCCGGATTCCAGGAGTCGTTCTCGTCGATGTTCCCCGCGCCGCGGCAGCGCTGGGTCGAGGCGATGTGCACGCCGGAGGAGGAGATCCGCGACTGCCGCACCGGACGCTGATCGTGCACGGCCGCGAGGACCAGGTCATTCCGGTCCAGACCTCGCTCCGGCTGATGGAGCTCATCGACAACGCCGACCTGTCGGTGTACTCGCACTGCGGGCACTGGTCGATGATCGAGCGCACCGCCGACTTCAACCGCAGCCTGCGCGAGTTCTTCTCGAGCTGAGAACCGGACGAATCGATGGCCACCTCAACCGAGGCCAAGCCACAGTCAGCCGATGACGCGCTGGCCGACCGCGACCCGAAGCTGCTCATCCGTATCTACGAGATGATGGTGCTGACCCGGGCCGTCGAGGACCGGATGGTCGCCATGTACAAGAGCGGTGACCTGCTCGGCTCGCTGTACACCGGCCACTGGCACGAGGCGATCTCGGTCGGGGCCGCGGCGGCCCTGCGGCCCGGCGACTACATGGCGCCGATCCACCGCGACCTCGGTGCGCACCTGTGGCGCGGCATGGAGCCGTGGCAGGTGATGGCCAGCTTCATGGGCAAGGCCACCTCGCCGACCGGCGGCCGGGACGGCACGCTGCACTACGGGCGGCTCGACCTGGGCATCTACAACCTGCCCAGCCACATCCCGGCCAACTTCCCGGTGGCCACCGGGATGGCGTTCGCGGCGAAGTACCGCGGCGAGGACAAGGTCTGCCTGGCGTTCTGCGGTGACGGCTCGACCTCGCGGGCGGACTTCCACGAGGCGCTGAACATGGCCGGCGTGCTGAAGCTGCCGTACATTTTCGTGATCGAGAACAACCAGTTCGCCTACTCCACCCCGGTCGGCATGCAGACCGCGTCGGAGGACTTCGCCGGCAAGGCCGCGGCGTACGGCTTCCCCGGGGTGAAGGTGGACGGCACCGACGTGCTGGCCGTGTACGACGCGGTCGCCGAGGGCGTGGCGCGCGCCCGGCAGGGCGACGGGCCCACGATGGTCGAGGCCGTGACGATGCGGATGCACGGCCACGCCGAGCACGACCCGGCGGACTACGTGCCGCACGAGCTGTTCGAGGAGTGGCGCAAGAAGGACCCCGTCGAGCTGTTCGAGAACGGCTGCTCGAGGGCGGTGTGATCGACGACGCCACCGCGAAGGAGATCCGAGAAGAGGCCCGCCAGCATGCCATCGCCGCGCGGCGCAAGGCGCTCGCCGACCCGATGCCGGATCCGAGCACGGTCGAGGAGGGTGTCTATGCCGACTGAGACCGACACGGACGGGGTCACCTACCTGGAGGCCGTCGGCCAGGCGATGATGGCCGAGATGGAGGCCGATCCCGACGTCTTCCTGATCGGCGAGGACGTCGGCCAGTTCGGCGGCGCCTTCAAGGTGACCAAGGGCTTCCTGGACAAGTTCGGCCCGCGGCGGGTGGTCGACACGCCGATCGCCGAGACCGGGTTCACCGGACTGGCGGCCGGTGCCGCGCTGGTCGGGCTGCGCCCGATCGTCGAGTTCCAGTTCGCCGACTTCATCTCGTGCGCGTTCGACCCGATCATCAACGTGCTGGCGCGCCACCACTACCGCACCGGCGACCCGATGCCGGTGACGATGCGCGCGCCGTTCGGCGCCCGGCTGCGGGCCGGGCCCACGCACTCGCAGAGCGTGGAGTCCTACTTCGCGCACGTGCCCGGGCTGAAGATCGTGATGCCCGGCACGCCGCAGGACGCCGCCGGTCTGCTGATCAGCTCGATCCGGGACAACAACCCGATGCTGTACCTGGAGAACAAGTACCTCTACCGGCGGCTGCGCAGCGACGGCCCGCTGCAACCTCGACCCGATCCCGCTGGGCCAGGCCAAGGTCGTCCGCGAGGGCCGCGACGTCACGCTGATCACCTACTCGGCGGGCGTCTCGCAGGGCGTCGAGATCGCCGACGAGCTGGACAAGGAAGGCATCTCGGTCGAGGTCGTCGACATCCGCACGCTGGTGCCGCTGGACGTCGAGACGATCGTCAACTCGGTGCAAGAAGACCGTCCCGGGCGGTGGTGCTGCACGAGGCCGCCACGCGGACTGGGTTACGGCGCCGAGATCGCCGCGACGTCCAGGAGGAGTGCTTCTGGCACCTGGACCAGCCGGTGGTGCGGATCGCGGCGAAGAACACCCCGACGTCCGACCAGCCCGCCGCTGGAGGACGCGATGATCCCGCAGCCGGCGGAGATCGCGCGAGACGCTGCGAGAAGGTGGCGAGCGAGCGATGAGCCGACTACGACATCGTCGTCCTCGGCGGCGGCCCCGGCGGCTACGCGGCCGCGCTCTACGCGGCGTCCGCCGGGCTGACGGTGGCGCTGGTCGAGAAGCAGAAGGTGGGCGGCACCTGCCTGCACCGCGGCTGCATCCCGGCCAAGGCGCTGCTGCACGCCGCCGAGGTGTTCCGGACGGTCGGCCATGCCGCCGAGCACGGCGTCAAGCTGCGCCGATGGTGCGGGCCCGGCGGCGGACTGGCCGCGGCGTAACAAGCGCAAGAGCGGCATCGTCGACCACGCTGCACAAGGGCCTCTCGGGCCTGCTCAAGCGGCGCAAGGTCACGGTCGTCGACGGGTTCGGCACGCTGACCGCCGGACGGCGCGGTCTCGGTGGACGGCCAGACGCTCACCGGCAAGGCCGTGATCATCTGCGCCGGTTCGGTGCCGCGCGTCGCTGCCGGGCCTGGACATCGACGGCGAGCGCATCGTCACCTCCGACCACGCGACCAACAGCGACGCCGAGAAGCTTCCCGGAGCGGGTGGCGGTGATCGGCGGCGGCGTGATCGGCGCCGAGTTCGCCTCGGTCTACACCGACCTCGGGTGTCCAGACACACGCTGCTGGAGGCGCTGCCGCACGGCGTGCTGCCGATCGGCCCGGACCGCGACATCGCCAACGTGCTGGCCAAGGCGCTCGCCAAGCGCGGCACGGACATCCACGCCGAGGCCCGGGTCGGCGCCGTCGAAGCACACCAGCAACGGGGTCCTCGTGCCGTTCGAGACCCCGAAGGGCTCGGAGAAGATCGAGGTCGACCAGGTGCTGGTCGTCGATCGGGCGCCGCCCGGTCAGCGAGGACATGGGCGCTGGACGAGGCCGGGGTCGACGGTGTCCGACCGCGGATTCATCGAGGTCGACACCGCACGATGCTGACCTCGCGTCCCGGCGTGTACGCGATCGGCGACTGCGTGCAACACACCGGGACTCGCGCACGTCGCCTACGCCGAGGCGGTCGTCGCGGTGGAGCCACTTCCTCGGTGAGAACCCGCTGCCGGTGGACTACGGCAAGGTGCCGTGGGTGGTCTACACCCACCCGGAGGTGGCCTGGGTCGGGCATGACCGAGGCCGAGGCGCGAGACGCCGGCCACGACGTCGAGGTGCACAAGCACTCGTTCGCCGGCAACGGCCGGGCGATGATCCTCGGCGAGACCGACGGCCTGGTGAAGATCGTCGCGGCAGCGCGGCGGGCCGATCCTCGGCTTCCACCTGGTCGGGCCGTGGGCCAGCGAGCTGCTGCACGAGGGCTACCTCGCGGTGAACTGGGAGGCGCTGCCGTCCGACGTCGGCCGCGCTGATCCACGCGCACCCGAGCCTGTCCGAGGCCATCGGCGAAACCATGATCACGTTCTCCGGCCGTTCGCTGCACGGCTGAGACCGCCAGGAGGCGACGCGAAATGTCCGACGAGACTGGGTCGTCACGATGCCCAAGCTGGGCGAGACGGTGACCGAGGGCGTGATCGGCAACTGGCTTCAAGCAGGTCGGTGACGACGGTCGCGTTCGACGACCCGCTGTTCGAGGTGTCGACCGACAAGGTCGACTCGGAGATCCCCAGCCCGTACGACGGGGTGATCCTCGAGATCCTCGCGCAGCCGGGCGAGACCGTGCCGGTCGGTGCCGCCGCTGCGTGCGGATCGGCGGGCAGGGCCGCCACGGTCGACGAACCGGCTGCCGTCGGCCGCGCACGGCGTGGCGGCCGCCGGTGGTCGGGCGCTCGGCGAACCGTCGGCGCCGTCGATGGGCGGATCGGAGGGGCCGGCGACCGAGGACGCCGACGTCTCGCCGTCCGCCGACGGCGAGGTGCACGACATCACCATGCCCAAGCTCGGCGAGACGGTCACCGAGGGCACGATCGGCACGCTGGCTCAAGCAGGTCGGCGACGACGTCGCGTTCGACGACCCGCTGTTCGAGGTGTCCACCGACAAGGTCGATTCGGAGATCCCGAGCCCGTACGACGGCGTGCTGCTGGAGATCCTCGTCAGCGCCGGGCGAGACGGTGCCGGTCGGCACCGTGCTCGCCCGCATCGGCGACGGCCGGCGCGCCGGCGGCGGACCGCGGCCGCGGCAGTCGACCGGCAGCCGCGACCGGCGTCCGCGGTGCCGTCGACGGCTCGGCGGCACCGGCCGCGCCGCCGCTCCAGCCGCGGTAACGGCGGACGGCCGGCTGCTGTCCCCGCTGGTGCGCCGGCTCGTCGCGGAGCACGGCCTCGACGTCGCGGCGATCGCCGGGTACCGGGCGTCGGTGGGCGGATCCGTCGCGAGGACGTCGAGAAGGCGATCGCGGCGCCGGGCCGCAGCGCCGCCGCCGCTCCGGCTGCCGCCGCCGCCCCGGCCGCGGCCGCCGCGCCCCGCCGCCCCGCGGCCGCGGCGACCGCGGCCGCAAGGCCCGGCGGCCGACGGCCGCGCGACGAGGTGGTGCCGCTGTCCCGGATGCGGCTGGTTGCTCGCCGACAGGCTGAAGGCGTCGCAGACGCTCGCGGCATCGGTGTGGACCTCGGTCGAGGTCGACTTCGACAACGTCGACAAGGTCCGGGCCAAGTACAAGGACCGGTTCAAGAAGGAGACCGGCGCGTCGCTGTCGCTACCTGCCGTTCGTCTCCCGGGCGGTGTGTCGACGCGCTGCGCGCGTTCCCGACGGTCAACTCCTCGATCGACATCGAGGCCAAGACGATGACGCTGCACCCGTACGTCAACCTCGGTATCGCGGTCGATCTGGACCAGCAGGGCCTGGTCGTGCCGGTCGTCAAGGACGCCGACTCGCTGAACATGCGCGGCATCGCCAGCGAGATCGCCGAGATGGCGGCGGCGGCGCGGGCGAAGAAGCTGCCGAACGAGGACGATGCAGGGCTCGACGTTCACCATCACCAACCCCGGCCCGTTCGCCAGCTACGCCTCCGCGCCGATCATCAACCAGCCGAACGTCGGCGATCCTGTGCACCGACGGCGTGAAGCGGCGGCCGGTCGCGGTCGGTGACGCGATCGCCATCCACCCGATCGGGATCATCGGACTGGTCTACGACCACCGCGCGTTCGACGGCTCGACCGCGTCGATGTTCCTGATGCACATCCGCGACTCGCTTGGAGCAGCGGGACTGGGAGGCCGAGGTCGGCTGAGCGCCGGTGGCGGGGATGGCGCGGCCCGGTGAGCCGGTCGGACCGGTCACCGTGTGGTCGCCCGGCGCGTCGCGCCGGGCCGGGAGGTCGAGTTCGAGGACTGGGGCGAGGAGCTGACCCGGGCCGCTCGGGTTTCCCGGCTTCCTCGGCGCCGGGCTGCTGCGGCCGGGTCACGTCGGCGACGCTGTGGCACGTCGTGTTCCGCTTCGACACGGCCGACGGCACTTGCCCGATGGGAGACGCTCGCCCGACGCAGGGCCGACGCTGCTCGCCGCGGGGGAGCAGGTGATGCACGACCACGACATGCACCGGGGTCAGCGGGCTCGAGACCTGGTTCGCACTGCCCGGCCGGACCGCGCCCGCGCCGCCGCGATGGAAGATGTTCGTGGTCTCCGCGGTCGTGATCTTCGTGCTCCAGCTGATGCTGAACCTGGTTCTGCGCCAGTGCGTCGCCCATCGCGCTCGTTCCACGGGTCGCGATGATCTCGTTCTCGGTGTCGGCGATGATGACCTGGATCGTGCAGCCGCGGCTGGCGCGCCTGCTGGAAGGCTGGCTGTACGCGCCCCGGCGATCCAAGTGAGATCTATCAGACATGCCGAACAACTCGCCGAATCCGTCGGCAGCTCGGCGACCGATCAGGATTAATGGGGATCTGCTGTTCGGACGCCGCTGAAGCGGGCGAAGGCGTCGGTCCACGCCTGCATCATCTGCATGAACGGCTCGGTGGCCGCCGTCGCCCCCGTCGGTGGCGTCAGCAGTGCCCTCGCCGCCTCCATCTGGCCCTCGCCAGCCGCCTTGAGGTCGTCGACGGCGGTCTGCACCAGCCGGGCGGTGCGCTCCTGCGTGGCCGCGTAGCGGTCGACGAGCTGCCGATAGCCCTCCAGGCTCTGCCGCAAGGCGCGGTTCGTCTCCTCCTGGCTGATCAGCGTCCGCTCCATCGCCTCCAGCGCTGCGGTCAGGGTGGTCAGGTTCGCCCGCGCGTCCTCCGACTGCTCCTTGAGCGTCGTCAGCAGCGCGTCCGACCAGTTCCGAGCCAGCGCCATGTTTCGTTCGGTGGCCGCCAGCGCGAACTTGGCCAGTTCGCCAAAGGGATTGGCCCCTGAAGGCGGATCAGCCATCGTTCCGGACATGTCTGCCTCCCTGCGCCTCTGAGTAGGCTCACCATAACCCGGTGCTTGGAAAACGAACCCCTTATGGCGACGACCATCAAGGTGGCCGAGGCGGGTGATGTCGTCTCGTGACCTTCTGCAGCGACGGGCTCCACATCCCGCGCGTGAATTACGAACGGCGCCAAGGAAACGCACTGCGACTTTCCGGCGGGGCTGCTGTCACCGTCTGACACGCCTCGAGTAGCTTCTGGGCGAAGAGCTTCGGCGACTCGACGAACACACCGTGGTCGCCTTCGACGGTGACGACGGTGGCGCGCGGTATGGCGTCGGCCAATTTCATCTGCCTGCCCGGCGGCACAACGGAGTCCCTCGTCGTTACCAGGACCGACACCGGGACGTCGACATCGCCGATCCACGTGTGCGAGGCGAAGTCCGCGACGGCCACGAGTGCCGCAGCGACTGTCGACATACTGGTCAGACTCATTTCGGCACGGACATATCTGCGGCTTTCGGCATCGATGTCGTTCAGGTAGCCGGTGCCGAAGGCATCGGCGTGCAGTGAGCGCAGAAGAGGGTTGGATTTGGCGGCGATAGCGAATGCCGGTGAGAGCGACGAGATCAGGCGTTCAGTCGGAGAGCCCAGGAAGTTGCGGGACGTGGCACCGAGAACAAGCGCGCTGACCCGATGCGGGTGCCTGCGCCAGATCAGCTGGGCGACTAGGCTTCCCATCGAATAACCGCACGCGATGAACTTGTCGATTCCGAGCCAATCGGCCAGCGCCACGATGTGGTCGGCGCACTTCTCGAGGCTGAATGTCGGCCATGGCCGGATGCCGCGACCGTGGCCCGGTAGATCTGGCGCGACCACGCGGAAACACCGGCATAGTTCGGCGTAGGCGGCGCCCCAGTTGAGGTCGGCCGTAATGCCAATGCCGTGCAAGAGCATCAACGGCGCGTCCGCAGGGAAACCGAGACTATCTCGATACGCCATCGACGCACCCCGCGGCAGAGCCAGCGTTGCACGCGGCCACGTCACCGGGACGCCACGTCCCATTCTTGCTTCCAATCATCGGCCGCCCCGGGTGCTGAGTGCTGGCCGCGCCATCCTAAATCAGGTGTCGCTCACGTGAGCCGATTCTCTCTGTCGCGACGCTGCGCCGACATGCGGACGGCCGAATTCGCCGCTCCGTACGACCCATACGAGCCGACCCGCTGGACCACCTCGAAGAACACGCGCAAACCGTACACGGGTGTGTAGAGGTGATAGAACTCGCCGCCTTCCTCTCGATCGTAGAGAATCCCGAACTCGCGCATGGCGTCGATGAGACCGGGGTGAAGCGCGAAGCGAGCGTAAAGGTCCTCGTAGTAGTTGTTCGACACGGTGAGCAGTGGCGCCCCGCGGTCCCGCATGACGCGCGCGGTGGCGAAAATGTCAGCGGTCGCGAAGGCGACGTGCTGGGGTTCCGGCACCGCGGGGGCCCATTCTCCGCGACGTAGAAGCGTCCGCTGCAGCACTATCCGGACGCGTCCCGACGGGTCGCTGAGCGCTCGCCCACGAACGAGCCCGAACGGGGCCGCGAACTCCGTGTCGCTTGCGGGAGCCAGACCGAGGACAGCCCGATAGAACAATGCGGCTTCTTCGAAGTAGTCGAACGGCTGGGTGAGGGCGACATGATCGATTCGCGTCAAGCCAGTCCCGGCCCAGACGTCCTCCGCTACTGGGTCGTACTGAGACGTCCACGGTTCCTGGCCGGCTGAATCGCAGAACTGCAATGTGGTGCCGTCGGGTGCGCTGACTGTCGTTCCGGAGCCGTCGCGTGGCGACGCGGGAGCGAGAAACGCCGCCGCGCGTGCCGCGAGTTGTTGCTGCGAATCGGAATCGATTCCCAGCGACGTGATCTCGGCGACGCCCGTTGCCATGCTGCTGGATTCGTTGAGCAGGATCCGCGCATCACCTTGCTGCCACAGCTGGGTATCGCTCGACCGGTGTGAACCCGTCTTGGTGAAGCCGAAGCTGGTCAGTGCGCGGGCCACCTCGCCCGCTGACCCGGCGTCCGCGGACAGTTCGACGAAGGCGTGACCGGACAGTGTCGGCGCGGGAGGCGGGCAGGTGAGCCCGAAAGCCACGGTCTTGCGGCGGCGATCGACGCGCGACAGACTCCTCGAGGACGAGAAGGGAGCGCAAGGCGTCGACGGCGGTGTGTACGGGCGCCGATTGGCGGAAGACGTCGTTGAAGACCTCGAGTGACAAGGGGCCCGCGTAGCCCGCCGTCAGAACGTGGTCAACGAAGCGAGGCAGATCGAACTCCCCCTGGCCGGGGAAGAGCCGATGGTGACGACTCCACTGCAGCACGTCCATGCTCATCAACGGCGCATCTGCCAACTGCAGGAAGAAGATCTTGTCACCAGGAATCTCCGAAATGGCCGAGATCGCTTCGGGTTCGGGAGTGCGCGACAACACGTGAAAGCTGTCAAGGCACAACCCGAGTGCCGGGTGATCACCAAGGCGCACGACGTCCCAGGACTGTTTCCACGTATTGACGTGCCTGCCCCACGCGAGGGCCTCGTAGGCGATTCTCATCCCTCGTCGGCTAGCGCGTTCGGCCAGCTCTTGGAACTGATCCGCAATCCGCGCCGGATCGTCGAGGGCGTCCCCGGCTACCGAGGAGCAGACCAACATCGTGTCGGTGCCGAGCTCTTCCATCACTGCTAACTTGTGGTCGGCCCGGCGCAGGTTTGCGGCGAGCCGGTCGGGCAGCACCGTGTCGAAATCCCGGAACGGTTGGTAAAGGTCGATCGAAAGCCCGAGGTCAGCGCAGCGCTTGCGCATTTCCGCCGGTGTCGACGACGATGCGATGAGGTCGTTCTCGAAGATCTCGACTCCGTCGAAGCCGGCCGCCGCGACCGCGTCGAGTTTGTCTTCCAGCATCCCCGACAGGCACACGGTGGCAATGGCTCGTCGGATGCCGCGGTCGTGACCAGGTGGTGTCGACATCTCCGGATCCTCCATCGCGCCTCATTGCGCCCCTGCGGTGATCACCACTATTTCCCCTGCGTAAGGGGAGGTAAAGCCGTTCGCTACTGAGTGGGAAGTGCCCGGGGTGAAGCTACTGATAGGGGAAGAATCCCCGCCCGGTCTTGCGACCGAGGTCTCCGGCCTCCACCTTGCGCAGCAACAAGGCCGGCGGTGCGTACAACTGTTCCTTGGTTTCCTCGTACATCGATACCGCGACCGCCGCAGTGGTATCGAGTCCGATCAGGTCGGCCAGGGCCAGCGGGCCCATCGGGTGTGCGCAGCCGGCGACCATTGCGGTGTCGATGTCTTCCGCGGAGGCCAGTCCGGCGTCGACCATCCGGATGGCGGCCAGCAGGTAGGGGATCAGCAGCGCGTTGACGACGAACCCGGCGCGGTCCTTGGCGGTGATGATGGTCTTACCGAGCCTGTCGTGTGCGAACTCGTGTACCCGCTGCACGGTCTCATCCGATGTCAGCTCACATGGAATGACTTCGACCAACGGCAGCACCGTCGCCGGGTTGAAGAAATGCATGCCCACGACGCGTTGGGGGCTGGGCGTCACCGCGGCGAGTTTCATGATCGGTATCGAGGACGTATTGCTGGTGAGCAGCGCATCCGGCCGTACCACCTTGCCCAGGGCGGCGAAAATCGGCGGTCTTGGCGTCCTCGTCCTCGATCGCGGCCTCGGCGACCAGGTCACACTCGGACAGGTCGTCCAATGTGTCGGTGAACCGCACCCGGTTGATGATGTCATTGCGCTCGCCGACTGCGAGTTTGCCGTTGCGGACGGCCTTGTCGAGAGAACCGCCGAGGCGCCGCTGTGCGCCCTCGACCGCGGCCTCGTTCACCTCACGCAAGACGACATCGCAGCCGCTGCGCGCGGCGACCTCCGCGATGCCGGACCCCATGATGCCGCCACCGACAACTCCTACGGCGTTGACCATTCGTTCTCTGCCTTCCAGTTGACACGCTGCGGCGCCGCAGCGGGGGAATCTGATGGGGTCGTTGCGAAAGAGCTCCGCATCGTCGAGCGCGCCGGCGCCACGTTTAGCTGCGACCGTACCTTGTCGCGCGGATCCGCGCCGTCTGGCTGTCAGTACTGGATTTGCGCTACGTCGCGTAACTCGTCGGGGGTCGCCGTGCCGAATCCGAAGAATTCCAGGTACGCCGGGATCTGCTCGAACAGCATGTCGGTACCGACCTGAGTCTCACAGCCGCGTTCCTGTGCCGCCCTCAGAAACGGCGTGACCGCCGTTTTCATCACGACCTCGCCGACGAACGTGGTCGGGGCGACCAGGCTCATATCGATCGGCAGTGGATCGCCCTCGTTCATACCGAGCGGCGTCGCGTTCACGACAAGGTCATAGCCGGTGGGATCGGCAGACCCGGTCTTCACATCCAGTTCGGGGTAATGCGCGGACAGTCGACTGCCGAGCGACTCGGCCGCCTCGGCCACCGCGTCGACCAGACCCATCCGCGTCACCCCCGCGGCCGCCAGCGACGCCGCGATCGCCGACCCGACACCACCGGAACCGATGACCAGTGCGCTGGCGTGGTTCAGCTTGCGTCCCTTGCGACTTACGCCCCGGACGAAACCCTCGCCGTCGAACATGTCGGCGAGCAGGCTTCCGTCCTCTCGTTTCAACAGGGCGTTGGCCGCGCCCGCAATTCGCGCGGTCGGGCTCACCTCATCGGCAAGCTCGATCGTGGTCTTCTTGTGCGGCATCGTCACCAGCGCGCCACGGATGTTGGTGACCTTGAACAACTCACGCAGGAAGTTCGGGTAGTCGGGCGCCTGGACTCCCATTGGCACGACCACCGCGTCAATGCCAGCCTTCTCGAAATACGGGTTGTAGATCATCGGCGCCTTGAACGCCTCGGTCGGATAACCGATGTGGGCAATCAGCGTCGTCCTGCCCGAGATCACGCGGCGCTCCGACCGGGTCCGGGTCATAGGTGACGACCCCCATGCCGTTGATCCACTCGTAGATCGGTTCATACACAAGAGCTTTCGCCGCGTGACCGCGCATCGCACCGGCCAGCGCCACCCAGGACCGGACCTCGCCGGGCCGTTGCCCGCCTCCATCACCAGTTCGTCGTTCGGCATGTCGAGTAATTCAGGTGGAGCGTCGCTTTCCAGCTGCTTCAGGAACCACCTGTCGAACTCCTCGTCGATATCACCCACACGTGGCTCGCCGACGAAATGGGAAAGGCCTCCCGCCGCGCACAGGGCGACCCGCTCCAGGCCGGGATAGCTGCGAATCGCAGTCGCCGACCGCTACGCCGAAGTCGTACGCGTGGCGCAGTGTCATCAGCGGTGGCTGCGTGCAGTTCATCACGATCGGGACCATCGGCAGACGCATCTGTGGATCGAGTTTGTAGTAGACGGTCATGAAGCCGTGATCGGCGACCATCTTGTGCGAAAGCGCGGGCTGAAACCCCGCTGCGATCGTCTCAGCAAGCAGATGGGAGGCCAGGCCCGGCTCGCCCGGCACGAGCACTTCGGGAACTTTCAGCCACTTCTCCCGGGGCCCCACGTGCCCTTCGCCGAGGCCGATCACGATCTGAGGGAGGTTGTCGTAGAAGAAGTTCGAGAAGTGCTCGCCGCTCATCATCACGACTGCCTGTACTCCCGCGGCGGCCGCCTTCTCACGGACTGTCTCCAACGCGCCGAAGAAGTTCTCGGCTTGAGCATCCGGAGCCGACTCTGGGTCCGCTGTCATCATGGGGGCGTGCGACGCGCCATACGCCATCACGATGTCTGCCATCTCGTCTTCCTTTTCGGCTCGGTGTTCTTGTTCTCCAGCAGTTCCCGGTAGTCGGCCCGGCGGTAGCCCATGGCACGGCAGTAGCCGTTGATGATCACCGGGTGAATGCCCATCGCGTACATCGCGCCCACGTCGCCCGTCTTGAGAGCGCGTTGTTCCTCTTCGCTGAGGTCATAGCCGCTCGTCGAGAGTGTGGGCACTGGGCTGCCGGCTTCGACAGCCTCCAGGGTGCGCAGGTAGTTGTACACGCACTGCTGTAATTGATAAAGGCTCACGCGCAACCTCCGCGGGCATTGGACACACAATCCACATGATCAGAGTCGCTCATCGGGGGCCGGAGCAAAAGCGGCAGGCGAGATTTTCCACTCGCCGGGACAACGCTTCACAACATGACGGTGCGTGCGAGTGTTGGACCCGCAGCGGGCCGTCAGAACGCGTTGGAGAACTCAGCCGGGAGGAACCCTGATATGCGAACGGTCGAAACCACCGACGCTCCCGCGCAGACGGGCCCGGTTCCACAGGCCGTCGAGGTGGATGGGTGGGTTTTCGTGTCCGCTCTTTTCGGTGTCGATCCGGCGACAGGGCGGCTACCGGACACCGCTGAGGCGGAAGCCGAGCAACTCTTCGCCAACTTGAAGGCAATCTTGCGGGCCGCCGGCGGCGAGCTGGGCGACGTGGTCCGTGTCGGTATCTTCACCACCCACCTGCAACGCGATCGCCCGGCGCTGAACGAGGTGTGGAAGCGAGCCTTCGGCGATCATCGCCCCGCCCGATCGGCAGTCGAGGCCACCGCGTTCGGCAGACCGGGCGAAAACGCACGGTTCATGGTCGAAGTGACTGCGCGCATCCGCGATGCGAGCGGCGGCAGATACCGGAGTAATCACCGCCGCCGACCCGTCGAATCAAGGCCGAAGATGACCGTATCCGCCCAGCGGAAATCGTCCGGCTGGAACGTCGACCGCGGCAGCACGCGCGGGTCAACTACCAATACAGCCGCCGTCGGAGCGCTCGGTACCTTCGCGAGGAGATCAGTAATGGCAGATCAGATCGTTGAAGCCGCGGGTTCGCACGAACCCACCGAGTTCGCCAAGACGCCCAAGAAGGCCGCCGCGAGCGGCTGGATCGGCAGCGCCCGGAGGACGACCGACTCTTCATCTACGCCCAGGCCGCGGCGCTGGTGTTTCCGATCATCTTCTTCAAGCAGGACAACCCGAAGATGAATATCGTCATCGCGTTGGCCACATTTGGCGTCGGCTACGTGGCACGACCCATTGGTGCGTTCGTCCTCGGGCATTGGGGCGACAAGCACGGCCGGAAGAACGTCCTCGTTCTGTGCATGATGATGATGGGACTCTCCACGTTCTGCGTCGCGCTGCTTCCGACATATGCCGCAATCGGGATCTTCGCGCCGATCCTGCTGGTCGCCCTGCGATTGATCCAGGGCTTTGCCGTCGGTGGTGAACTCGCCGGGGCCGGCTCAATGACCCTCGAGCACGCACCATTCGGTAGGCGCGGCTACTTCACCAGCTTCACCCTGCAAGGCGTGCAGGCCGGACAGATCCTGGCCGCAGCGGTCTTCCTGCCGTTGTCCTGGCTACTGTCCGAGGACGCCTTTCAAAGCTGGGGCTGGCGAATCCCGTTCCTGCTCAGCGCGGTCGTGGTTTTTGCGGGTTACATCATCCGTCGACTGGTCGACTAGACGCCGGCGTTCCAGGAGGAGGAAGTCCACGGCGAGGTGCCGCAGGCGCCGATCGTCCAGGCGGTCAAGGAGAACGGCGCCGACATGCTCCGGGTCATCTGCATGGCGCTCGGCCCGCCAACGCCCGAGGTGAGCGTAAGGCCCGCCGCCGCGAAGCGTCGAAAGTCCTTCGGGTTGTCCGTGGCCAGTGGCACGCCGGCGCGGATCGCCGCGGCGGCGATCATGCAATCGGCGAACGAGCCGCGGCGCCGGCCGGACTCGTTGAACAGGCGTGCCGCGAGCATCGCCTCGCCTTCGCCAAAAGCCGCTCGCTCGGTCACGACCTTGTCGAGCAGCTCCAGGGCAGCCGGCTCCACCGGCCCAGAGAGAAACTCCGCCCACGCCACCGCGCTCATGCCGAGTGTCTCGCCCGCCGCCAACCACTCGCGCAGACGTTGGTCCTGAAACGTTCCCGCCGCGAGGGCGTGAACCAGAAAGCTCGTATCGAGGTGAATCACCCGCGGCGCGTCTGGCGCCGCGAGCTGGCCTTGCGTTGCGCGCGAACCGCGCGGGCCCAGCGACCCGCCGCGCTCTGCCCGAGATCGAGGCCCCCCTGGAGGCGGTCGAGGGCTCGAATCGGCGTGAGGGACGGAGTGTCAGCCTGGACCCAGGACGCCCGGATGGCGCGGCGCAGCGCCTCGGACCTCGAGGTGCTCCAACGTCGGGCCAGCTCCTCCAGGGCGCGGAGGGTCTCCACGTCGAGCGAGTACGTGGTCTTGACCGTCTGGGTGGCCATACTCCAATGGTATGGCCTTACCGGCTACTGGGTCAATCGGCTGGCTCGCCCCTC